>JAHENC010000007.1 GCA_024643365.1 Crocinitomicaceae bacterium
CTTTATTCGCATAACGGTAAACAGTCCAACTTGCAGTATCTGCAGCATTTCCAGAAGCATTTGCCGTGTAGTCATTGAATTTACATTCAAAGTAACCACTTGCTAAGTTCAATGGATCCACAACTTTGATGTTGATTGGTCCACGACCATAATCATAAGTTGGATTCTCCATGAAACCTTGTTCCATGATTGTTTTTTCAGATGCCGCCGTTAATTCCAATGAACGGTTTCCGTTTCCGTATCCATCCAGACGTGTGATCAATGGTGATGAACCGTAAGCAATCATTTGTGCTGTTCCGTCGGCCTCTGGCATTGGGTTGTGTGGAACAGCTTCCATAACTTTTACTTCTCCAACGGCCGCTTTGCGACTCATGATGTATTTTTTCTTTTGACCATCAAGAGCGAGTGGATCTGTAGGAATGTAGTCCTTATAATTGTTGTAAGCGTAAGAAACGGCCATGAAATAATATCGTTTGAAGTTTACAAGGCGCGATTCACCCTGAGCAAACAAGTCATTTTTCACGCTAAAACTGTGGCGGATTCCTTTGTCCTCGCCTTGTACACGAAGTACAGGAATGGAGGCATTCAAATCCTCGTTGAACTCAAAATTGATGATTTTTCCCACACCATCTTTAAGATCACATTGAGCGGTTAATCTTGCTTTTTCTGGATTAGTTAAGTCCGATAATGCAACTTTCGCATCTTTTAATTGATAGATTTGGTATCCTTGAAAATTGTATGTTTTGTCAGCGTTTGGTTCGCTTGAAACGATAAATGGATCGAATTCCTCGTATTTTTCACGGTAATTATTTGAATTCACGGGATTACTTAAGAGTAAAATCACTTCGTTTTCTAACTCTTGAATCGTTAAATCAGGTGCGTTAGGCCCATCTAAAACCTTAAAGCAGTTTTCGAATAAAGCTTGTGCTTTGTCATCTGCACGTTGCAAAGAGCTCACGGATGCGAAAGGATCACCAGCTGATGTTCTTGCCCAAACGACTCCAACGGTAATGTTGTTTACCGCTCCAGGTTTCAAAACAAAGGGTCCGGCTGACTGAACAAAACGGCGGTCATTGGGGGTGTTATTCGCTGTTTGTTCTGTCCAAACTGGCTGTGGAACACCGTTTGTCCCCCATCCAAGTGGGTCTGTGTTTCCGGGAAACATGAATTCACAAGGTGTATTCGGATCGGCTTCCGGATCGGAAATGTGTCCACTTCCACCATAGACAAACTTGGACCCATCTTTCCAGAATCCACGTAGGAAATTATAATAATCCGAGGCGTTTGTTGGATCTGTTTGATTTGGATTTGCGCCATTTGTGGTATTTGAATAATACAAAAAGCGACGCATGCCGAATCGTTCGTTGTCGATGACACCATCACCGTAACCAATTCCGTTCAGTGCTTCATTGTCTCCAATTCCAAAGGCATTATCGATCCCATCGTTGTCTTGATACGGTCCTTCAAAAAAGTCTACACCGACGGCTGGTGGAGAATAACCATATCCTTTGTATCCAGAGTTATCACCATCATAATTATCGCCATTGTAGTAATATCCGAGCCCACGGTTTACATCACATCCTACATAATCATCGTAAGGATCTCCGAGTGCACCATCTGTAAAAAACCCAAAGTATGTATTGTATAGTGTTTGTGTTCCACGATTGATTAATTCGTAGTTGTAAAAAGTCATGTTGTTGATTTCGTCATTGGACGCGAAGGCAAATGCTTGCGCACGGATTTCCATTCCAATCGGATCTGCTCCTGTTTCGGTATGAATGTTTCCTTTGTCATTCATCACCCACCAGAAATTTTGATCTCCATAGAGTGCGACACTGCGGTCGATGCTACAGGACTTTGTTTTTTTTATGTCGTACCATGGAAAATCACCATCTTCCCAGTGGTAGTGTCCATCGCCATTAAAGTCAAAAAACGGAGCGAGGTAGTAATCTTGTCCGAGTGAAACATCTCCGTGAGCCGGCCAGTTTTTGATGCTTTTTGGCACCTTATAACCTGGGAAAAGATCATCCTGAGTTGTTGTTCCGTTTTGTTGATCTGCAATTCCGGCTTCATACCAAGCATTAAACTCCTTTACTTCATCTTGGGTTGTCACAAAATGTTGATCGTATTTATTGCAATTATCGTAAGTCGTTTCTGCATAAACCTTAGAAAGTGGTCCTGTCCAATAATCTTGCCCATTTCGGTAACGTAAAGCAGCCAATTTCAATTGATTGTTCACATCTGTTCCGCCTAACCATAGTGCAGCGGTAAAAAGTGCATTGATTCCTGAGTTTTTTGGTATTTCGTATTGAGAATAATTCTGATTTGGAATTTGCCAAAGATTTCCGGCAGTATGCACCATCGCTCTCACGTTGTTGAGCTCCATGTAAGTGGTTGTCGTTGGTGGTGCGCAATTAGCAGATTTGGCTTCAGATTTTTTAACTGTGTAGGTGCTTGTGTAGGACTGAGCCGATATAGTCAGGACATGAAAACACGTCAAAAAGCAAAAAATATACCTTGTCATCTTGGAATTTGGCATGAAGATACGAAGAAAAAATAGTTCCGTAACTTTGTGTTATGAGGGAAATTAAAAATCAAGGCGATGTTCATGAGTTAGTTCAAACTTTTTATCAAAAAGTCATGAATGATGATCAATTAGCTCCCTTTTTTCAGCACCTGAATTTTGAAGAACATATGCCGAAAATGGAATTTTTTTGGCGCTTTGTCCTGCTGGATGAATCTGGATATACGACCAGTGTAACGGATAAACACATGCACATGCGCTTGACCGATGAACATTTTAAGCGTTGGCTTTTCTTATTCAATAAGACATTGGACGAATTATTTATCGGTGAGAAAGTGGATTTAGCGAAGCAGCGTGCGGCTGTCATTGGCTGGACCATTCAAAGTAAAATGTAAAGGAGTATCGAAATACACAATGCACGTTTCAAAACTTGTTTTTCTTGGTGGATTTTCTTTCTAAATAGTTTCTATTTTCGTTCCATGTCAAAAAAGGCCGAAGATTATAGTAAAAAAGGATTGCGTACCAGTTACATTTCAACCGTGATTGGGATTTCACTCGTGTTATTCATGATTGGATTGGTGTTAGGTGGTATTTTTGGGTTGAAAAGTGTCCAAAAGCAAGCGAAAGAAAGTTTGCAAGGAGATATTTTTTTCAAATCTGAATTGAATGATTCCGACATTAAACAAATCGAAGAGCAATTAAACAGTTGGAAAGAATTTTCTGATGTTTATTTCGTGTCACCGGAGCGTGCGATTCAAGAATTCAGTGGAGATAGCCAAGTGGAGCAAGAAGTCCAAGCGATGTTTTTGGATGAAAACCCTTTACCGCCAACCATCGGATTTAAACCAAAAGAGTCCTATGCTACGAGTAAGGGAATGGCTCAAATCAAGGCAAAATTGATGAACCGATTCCCAGAAGAAATCGACGAAGTAAATTACGATAAAGCAAGTGTCGCGAATGTAAATCTTGGATTTAAACAATTTGTGGTACTCTTTTTATCCGTTGCTTTATTACTCATTATTATTGCTGTTGCGATGATAAACAACACCATTCGTTTGGCCTTGTATTCAAAGCGATTTACAATAAAAACGATGCAATTGGTTGGGGCAACAAGTGCTTACATTCGACGTCCATTTCTTTTACAGGCGATATTCCAGGGGTTCATATCCGCGCTCATCGGAATAGCTTTTTTATTGACTGTTTTTTATGGATTGAATAATATCCTTGAAACCATTGAAATAAGTTATACCATCGAAAGTTTTGTTCTTTTGGTTGGAATTTTATTAGTGATAGGTGTAATTATGACGGTAATTTCAACGTGGTTTGCCTTAAACAAGTATCTTCGTATGAAATTAGATGATTTGTATTAAGCATGAAAGAGCCAATTAAACACTTCGGATTTGATGTACAGAACTATAAATGGTTGTACATTGGATTAGCCATTAACATTCTGGGATATTTATTAATGATTGGCGGTGGGGCGGAAGACCCAAGTCAATTTGATGGGGATGCATTGTTTAGTTCCACAAGAATCACTCTTTCTCCTGTATTGATTGTTGTTGGATACATCATTATTTTTTACGCGATTATGAAACGTCCAAAAAAGGACAATTCTGCCGAAAAAGAAGCGTAATCATTTCTTAAAAAAATAGCTATGAATTTCTTGGAAGCCATTATTTTGGCCATCATCGAAGGATTGACGGAGTTTCTTCCTATTTCCTCAACTGGACACATGATTATTGCATCGACTATCATGGGAAATGCTTCAGATGAATTCACCAAACTCTTTACGGTTGCCATTCAATTTGGGGCAATTTTATCTGTAGTAATCGTTTATTTCAAACGTTTTTTGCAAAGTTTTCAATTTTACACCTTGTTATTTGTTGCCTTTATTCCAACTGGAATCTTAGGGTTATTATTGAAAAAACACATTGATGGACTTTTAGAAAACGTGATGGTTGTAGGTATTTCACTTTTTGTAGGTGGAATCGTTCTATTATTCATCGATCGCATTTTTGAGAAAAATGAACATCAGAAAGAAGTTCCATTAACCTTTAAATCTGCGTTTATCATTGGAACGATACAAAGCATTGCGATGATTCCGGGTGTTTCACGTTCCGCAGCGACAATTATTGGTGGACTCTCACAAAAGTTAAGTCGCAAAGCGGCCGCTGAGTTCTCCTTCTTTTTAGCAGTTCCTACCATGTTTGCAGCCACTGTAAAAAGCATGTACGACGAAAAAGAAATGTTGCTTCAGTCGGAGGGGAAAGAATGGGGCTTATTGCTTGTAGGTAATTTAGTCGCATTTGTTGTTGCATTCATCGCGATTAAATCCTTTATTTCTTATTTGAACAGAAATGGGTTCAAGGTTTTTGGTTATTACCGAATCGTACTAGGAGCAATCTTGATCATCCTGCTATTAGCAGGAATCCCACTTGAAATGGCAGGCTAATGTTAGAAGTAGGAGAAGGATTAACGATTTTAGTAGATAAACCCTATACATGGACATCGTTCGACGCTGTCAATAAGCTGCGTTGGAACTTGAAGCGACAGTTAAAAGTTAAAAAAATCAAGGTTGGTCATGCGGGAACATTGGATCCATTGGCAACAGGATTGTTGGTGATTTGTATTGGTAAACACACCAAACTTATCGAAGGACTTACCAACGACCATAAAACATATACCGGAACATTTCTTTTAGGAAAAACCACGCCATCGTTTGACTTGGAAACGGAATACGATCAAGAATTTCCAACGGATCACATCACCGAAGAGTTTCTTCAGGAAGTAGTCAGTTCATTTATTGGGACCCAAATGCAAACACCACCAATCTTTTCAGCAAAGATGATTGACGGCAAACGCGCCTACGATTATGCACGTGCTGGAAAAGAGGTGGAAATGAAGCAAAATGAAGTAACCATTCATTCGTTCACATTTGATTCCACCCGTTTTCCAGAGATTGATGTAGAGATTTCATGTTCGAAAGGAACATACATCCGAAGTATTGCTTCAGATTTTGGCAAAAAACTAAATTCAGGCGCTACAATGATTGGATTGCGTCGAACAGTTTCAGGTGAATTTCGCATTGAAGATGCGAAAAGTATCGAAGAGTGGATTCAGATCATCGAATCCGAGGAGGTTTTTATTCCCTAACGTGTTTTAGTTTCTCCTGCACATCTTTGATGAGTCGCTTGTAGTTGGCGATTTTGTCATCATATCCGTTGCTTTCAGCCCTAATTAGTCGCTTTTGTAAGTAGTGAAGACGACGACCTAATTTGTATTTATCCCATTTAAACAACAACTTTTTCATAGAAATTTGATTTTGGTGAGAACTGAAAATGTGACACGAATCTGTC
The DNA here is from genome assembly GCA_024643365.1 of Crocinitomicaceae bacterium. Classification (GTDB taxonomy): domain Bacteria; phylum Bacteroidota; class Bacteroidia; order Flavobacteriales_D; family Crocinitomicaceae; genus UBA952. The sequence continues at coordinate 5,881 of JAHENC010000007.1, forward strand.
TTCATTAAAAGTAATGATTTTTTAAATAAAAGTCAAGATATGCATTTAGTTACGCAAGATTGCGTGAACAAATTACCAAATGTTTGTTTTTTAAATTCTAAGGAATGACTATTAGACTTGAAAAAGCATGTTCTATTTATCCTGAAATGGCTGAGTATTTCTTTAAAAGTTTGAGTCGTAATTCTCCTTTTGCCGAGTAAATTCGAAAAGTCGGTAGTCTTGCAATAGACTAATTGCTTACGCAGTATTGTAAAGCTCTTCTATGCAAATCCAGCGGAGCGAAGATTGCAACAAAAAAAAGCAGAGTTCCAAACTTTGCTCTCGCTCTGTTTCTCACTCTGCTTTTATGTACCCCGGGCCGGAATCGAACCGGCACTCCCGAAAGAACAGGATTTTGAATCCAGCGCGTCTACCAGTTCCGCCACCGGGGCATTCAGGGTGCAAAGATAACAATAAATTAATTTAGATTCCAAAACTTGCACCCACATTGTTGGATGAAGTTCTGTAAATGGTTCTGTTTAGACCTTTGATTTTAGATACATGTCGTAGATCATTCCGTCGGATAGTCCAATTTTGGGAACATCGATTCGTTGGATACCTAATTTATCCATAACAAATAAATAGATTTCCAAGGCTGGAACAATGACATCTGCACGATCGGGTTTCAATTGGAATTGATCGATACGCTCTTCTACCGTCAGTTTTTCAAGTTTAGTCATTAATCCATTCATTTTTGAAATGGTTAACGAATCCTTATCCTTTAATCCGACAATCTTGTGTATCTTATTAATATTCCCACCTGTACCAAATAGCCGATGTGGAATGGATGAGTCTACTTCGGATTCAATCCAAGCACTAATATCTGTCCAGATATTTTGGGATACTTTTCCACGCAACATGCGAATCGTCCCGAGTTCGAACGAGCGAGAAGCTCTTTTTTGACCATTTTCAAAAACGCTGATTTCAGTGCTTCCTCCACCAACATCAATAACGATAAATGGATGTGTTTTGTCAAAGTCTACCAAAAAGAAGGTTCCGAAAATCAATTCCGCTTCTATTTGACCGGTAATGATCTCGATATTCACTCCTGTTTTCTCTTTGATTTTCTCTTGTACTTTCATTCCATTCTTTGCTTCACGCATGGCGGATGTTGCGACGGCACGTAACTGCTCTACTTCGAAAATATGCGCAATCAATTTAAAAGCTTGAATGCAATCAATGAATTGCTCTGTTTTCTTTTTAGAAATACGTCCTTGGTCAAAAACCTCGTCGCCAAGTCGCAATGGAATGCGCGAATAGGAATGTTTCTTTACATAGGCATGGTCACCATCAAAACACACTTCACCCACAAGTAAACGTGCCGCATTGGTTCCTATGTCTATCGCTCCAAATTTCATTTCCTAATCTTGTGACAAAGATAATTGAAATGTTAGCGGTGCGGTAAGCTTACTAAGAATGTTTCAACTTTTTTAATGAACAATGAAACACTAAAGAAAATTATCCTTTCGTAAGTCTTTTAATTTTTACTAAAACGTTTGGATATTCTTCCTGCTTTCGTTTTCAAATTCACAAGGTACATTCCTTGACTCAATCCATCTATAGAAATACGTACAGAAGTTTCATTTGGAATCATCGAATAAAGAATGGTGCCATTTAATTGTGAAATATCAATCGTTTCAATTTGACTGTTTGCATTGATAATTAATTCCTCTTGAGCTGGATTTGGATACATTTGTATGGAAACTACTTGGGATGTGATGCCAGCAGTAGCAGGATTTGCACGTGTTGCCTCCGCTTCATAACAGTCGCTTTGAATACGATACATATCAAAGTAATTTCCATTAGCTGAAATAACTGGTTGAGAAACAACGGAACCGTCATTGAGTGATAATCCCACCAATTTAATTCCTGTACTATCCATTGTTTGGAAATAATACACCAAGTTTACCGGGTCAATTGCTCCTCCGGAGTTCATGATGTAATTATCAAAATTGAGCAGTGTAGGAAGTTGTGTGACTACACCTGTTGATGCGTTGATTTTGCCAAGAGCTTTTACACCGTTTTCCATAATGAGTCCATACATGGTAGTATCCGCGCAACTGTACGCGAAATTATCAAACGTAATTCCATTTCCCATGAGGGTAATCATAGGATCACTGTAAATCTGGCCATTGTATAGGTCAAGTCCGACAAACTTTCCTTCTGATTCGAAGTAATAAACCATTAAATAAGGATCAATCGCACTACCGGTCATCGTGTAACTTTGTGCAATCGAAGTTGGAGAAATGACGGAAACACCACCAGTTGTTAAATCGCAGGTCGCAAGGCGCATATCTCCTGTTATTGTTCCAGTAAGCGGATCGTAAATGACTTGGCTATACAAACCGTACATGTTGGTATCAGCAGTATTGAATCGAAAATTATTAAAGTCGCCATTAGTATTCGGGAGCGTCACGGTAACGTCGTTCAGAACAGTCCCATTTTGTAAATCCACAGAAAGCCATGAGTCCTCATCTTGATAAGTATAGCTCATGTTATAAGGATTCAACGCCGCACCAGTTGAATTAATTGTGGTACTTAAGGTATTCGCTGTACCAATAGGGGTGATGATTCCAGTTAAAGGATCTATGCTTGATAACTGCACACTATTTGGATTTAGAATACGATACAAACCGTACATGGTATTATCAATTTGCGAATAGAGTTGAGCGTTTAGCAAAACAACCACGATTAAAAGGAACTTTTTCATAAGAACAGATCTATTGTGTACTAATTTAAGCATTAAACAGATAGTAGTTGAGGTTGTTCAAATTTGCAAAAAAAGGCAGTTTGAGAAGTGCCATTTTGTTATCGCAAAAGATGATTTTTTTCTTTTAATTCATTATATGAGTTCTTGAAACTAAACGTTATCAAACTGTAAACACAACATTACTATTCACAACAAGCTATTGAAAAGGAACCAACTTCATAAAGTTCTCTTAAAACTAAAGAAACATCGCATGAGCAACTTTGTATAAAATTAACGTCATGCAACAAAAACGGGATGTAGAATTAGTGGTGATTTCAGATGTTCATTTAGGAACATATGGCGCACGTGCAAGTGAATTGGTAAGTTACCTACGTTCAATTCAACCAAGGACCTTAGTTCTGAACGGTGACATCATCGATATCTGGCAATTCAGCAAACATTATTTTCCAGCTGATCACATGCAAGTCCTTAAAGAGATTACCTCTTTGCTATCAAAAGGAACCAAGGTCTATTACATCACAGGAAATCACGACGAAATGCTGCGTAAGTTCAAAGGCTTTAGCATGGGAAATTTTGAAATTCAAAATAAACTGATTCTTCCCTTAACAACCGGAACAGCCTGGATCTTCCACGGTGATGTGTTCGATACCACCATGAAGCATTCCAAGTGGATAGCAAAATTGGGCGGAAAAGGGTACGACCTACTTATTGTCCTCAATACGATTGTCAATTGGTTTAGCGAAAAACTTGGACGTGGACGCATTTCCTTATCCAAAAAAGTAAAAGACAGTGTAAAAGGCGTAATCAAGTTTGTGAATAATTTCGAGGAAACCGCAGCGGAAATTGCGATTAACAATGGCTATCAGTTTGTGGTATGTGGACACATTCATCATCCACAAATTAAAAAAATGACAAATGCTGACGGAGAGTCAGTCATGTATTTAAATTCGGGTGATTGGGTGGAAAATTCCACTGCCTTGGAATACGACAAAGAACAATGGACACTCTACAAGCATGTTCCAAAATCTGGTGATTTCGTGAAACAAGAGGCTGCATCATTCAAAAATGCACTGAGTTATGATCAGTTGCTTCAGGAAGTTGTCTCAGGATTAAATTTCGATGCGCAATGAAAGTCTTGTACGCCATCCAAGGAACCGGAAACGGACATTTGAGTAGGGCACAGGAGATTGTCCCAATGTTCAATAAATATGTTGACACGACTGTTTTGGTAAGTGGAAACCAATCGCAAATTCAGTCAAATTTTGATGTGAATTACCAAAAAACAGGACTTACTTTTCTTAGTGGAAAAACGGGTAAAATAGATTTACTTCGAACAGTTTTCAAATCTCATCCCATTGATTTTTTCAATGAAATAAGGACTTTCCCAATTAAACAATTTGACTTGGTGATCACCGATTTCGAACCCGTTTCTGCCTGGTCAGCGCTCATGCACGGTGTTCCGTGTATCGAAATGAGTCATCAAGCGGCAGTCATTCATCCGAATGCACCAAAATCGGAATCACGGAATAGAATCGGTGAATATATTTTAAATCATTACTGTCCTGCAAAAGAAAAAATCGGATTCCATTTTGATCAATATGGCGAAAATATCCATACTCCAGTGATTCGAAAAAACATCCGTTCGATTGATGCCAAAAACCTCGGGCACTATACCGTTTACCTTCCCGCATTTCACGACGAAGTATTATTACATTTCTTAAATCAATTCCCTGTTAAGTGGGAGGTGTTTTCAAAATTCACAAAGGTGAAAACGACACATGGAAATGTTGATTTTCATCCGATTGACAACGAAACATTTACGCAAAGTTTCGCGAATTGTGAAGGTGTATTGTGTGGGGCTGGATTCGAACTTCCGGCAGAAGCCATGTTTTTACAAAAGAAGTTGCTAGTTATTCCCATGAAAGGACAATACGAACAACACTGCAATGCGGTGGCAGCGAAAAACATGGGTGCAACAATGATTGAGGGATTGAATTTATTGCACCACCGAACGATCAATCTATGGTTGAGTCAAGGCACCAGTATTCAAGTAAATTACTTAGATCAAACAGAGCAGATTGTGCAACAGACACTTGAAGATTTTGAACGAAAAAACCGCCTAAGTAACGCACCTCGTCTGTCAGATGAGAAAACAGTTTTCGAAAAATTAGCAGTACTGAAGTATTTGTTTTGAATACAGTGAAAAGTACTCAGCAAATAATACTCTGTAAAACAACGTACAGACTAAATTGTATGCTGAAATTATTCCTGAATATAACTTAGATACAATTCCCGTTGTGCATGGAATGGTGGCAAGTTACGCTCATTGTAGCGATTTTTTAGATCCGCGCTAATGTTTCTCGCTTTCACACTTCCGCGCCATTGAAAATCAAAAATACGGTCAAGTTCCGCTTTAATCGCAGCATCTTTTACGGTCATTCCGACTTCAATACGTTGATCTAGGTTGCGTTCCATCCAATCGGCACTGGTGATGATGTGAACGGGATCTCCGTTATTTTCAAAGATAAAAAAGCGCGCATGCTCCAAGTATCGATCGACCAGACTGATGGCTGTAATATTTTCGCTAAGTCCTTTTACGCCAGGTTTTAAGCAGCAAATACCACGCACAATCAACTCGATTTTCACACCTGCTTTTCCAGCTGCGTAAAGTTTGTCGATCATTTTTATATCGGTAAGGTTGTTGATTTTAATCTTGATTTTTGAAGGTTTCTTTGCTTTTGCATGGGCAATTTCCTTATCGATAAGTGCAAACAACTTTCTGCGTGTATTAAATGGTGAAACCAAAAGATTTCTAAAAGTATTACGTTCTAGGTTGTTTTCGAGAAGTTTGAAAATTTTACTTACTTCTAATGAAAGCTCGCGCTCTGAACTAAGAACGGCTAAATCTGAATAGATTGTGGCTGTTTTCTCATTGAAGTTTCCGGTTCCGACATAGGTGATGAATTGATCTTTCCCGTCCTTGACTCTTCTAATCTGTAGCAATTTGGAGTGGACTTTCAAGTTTGGAACTCCGTAAATGACGTTCGCTCCAAATTCTTTTAAACGATTACTCCACCATAGGTTGTTTTCTTCGTCGAAACGCGCTTGGAGTTCGAAAATGACCGTCACTTGTTTTCCATTAAATACGGATGCAAGTAATGCGTTCATTACTTCAGAATTTTTCGCAACACGGTAAATGTTGATTTTAATGTCCTTGACTTTTGGATCCAATGCCGCTTCACGAAGTAAGTCAACCACATGATCAAACTTTTGATAGGGAAAGTGCAAAAGAACATCTTTCTCCAAAACCACTTCGATGTGACTTTTACCCTTCGAAAATGCTGGATGCGCTTGTGGCGGTTGTGCTGGGAAACGGTATTTTGCCATCCCAAAGTCAGGGAAGGACATGAAATCTTTAAAGTTGTGGTAGCGTCCGCCTGGAATGGTGTTGTTTCCTAAAGTTAAGTCTAGTGATTTCAATAAGAAGTTTAATAAATCCTTTGGCATTGTTGAGTCGTAGACAAAGCGAACTGGATCACCTTTGCGACGCTGTTTCAAGCTTTTTTCAATTTTCTCAAAGAAGGAAAGGGATAAGTCATCGTCTAAATCTAATTCCGCATCACGGGTAAATTTAAATGTATAAGCAGAGATTTCGACAGGCTCGAAAATGGAAAATATTTCTTTTAATTGCAAGCGAATAATGTCATCAATCAAGATGTAATCGATCCGATTTTCTCCTTTCAGCTGGAAGAAACGTGAATATTCACCGGGAATTTGAATCAAGGCGAAGCGTGTTTTGTTTTTATTCTCAACGATTTTTACAGCGAGGTAAATCGCATAGTCACGCAGTTTCGGTAATGGATTTTTTTTGTCTAAAATGATTGGAAAAACAACATGTTTGAGGTGTTCGTTGTAGTAATTCTTCAAAATCAACAGTTGATCTTTGTTGACTTCTTGCTCATTAATCATGAAGATTTGATCTTTCTCAAACTCATCTTGAATCGATGAAAATGCACCCTCGAATTTAAGCTGCTGCTTCATCACCACTTTGCGAATTTCCTTATAGAGTTCTTCGGCATCTCCGTTGAATCCCTCTACTTTTTGTTTTTTCAGGACAGAAAGTCGTTTTAAGTTGGCAACGCGAACGCGGAAAAATTCATCCATGTTATTGGAATAAATTCCTAAAAATCGCATGCGTTCCGTTAACGGAACTGTTGGATCCATGGACTCTTGTAACACGCGTTCATTAAACGATAACCAGCTTAATTCTCTATTGATAATATTCATGAAACAAAAATGCACAAAAGACTCCGATTTTCTGTCGATTTATCGATTAAGAATTTGTGAAGTTTTAAGCTAGCTTCGATAATTGCTTATTTATCAACGTACTAAATGGAGATGCCCAGTAATAACCTCACTTTTACCTTGATTTAAAAAACGATAGGATAGTCGATACGAATAAACGCCATCAGGAGCTGGTCCTCTGTTTGAAACATATCCATTCCAACCGATGTTTGGATCTTGACTGGAAAAAATGATTTCTCCCCAACGGTTAAAAATAGTCAACTCGAAATGTTCTGGAGAAATGTTTTTTCCAACAGCCTGAAACGAGTTGTTGAAGGCATCTCCATCCGGACTAAATGTGTTTGGAATGTAAATGGCAGCATCCTCTACAATGGAAAGTACACTGGATACATTATCTGAGCATCCCTGATCGTTACTTACCGTTAATTGGAACGTAATACTACCTATAGTACCATTGGAAAGGTTGAAAATTGGATTTTGAAGGTTGCTCGTTTCTGACGCTCCATTCTCGGTGGTGAAAACCCATTCCCAAGTGTCGATTTGACCCAAAGATTGGTCAAGTAGTTGAATTTCTGTCAAGCCATATTCGATTAATTCTGGATTGCTGGTAAACGCAGCGATTGGTTCCGGAAGGACAGACAAATTTACCGTGATGATGCTATCACAGCCGTTGACATTTGGAAGAATATACGATAAAGACGTACTTTCGGAATACAACTGTCCGTTTGCGGCAATATAAGGTCCACATGATTCAACAGTGATGACATTCGTCGTTTGCGAATAGATGGTTAAGTTCAAATTTACGGTACTATCACAACCGTTTACATTTCCGCCAGCAAGAGTATATTGTGGTGTGTTTGTCGAACTCGTGTAGGTTACGCCATCAATCCAAGTGTAGCTATCACATGCGGATTGAACATCAATTCCCGTGAGATTTGGACTACTGGCAAGATTCAAGGTCACCAAGGAATCGCAGCCCCCAGCATTTGTTAAAGTGACACTTTGGGTCCCGGGCCCAGTAATCGTAAGACCGTTCCAATTATATGGTAATTGGTCAGAACAAACTGTTTGATTCACTGTCACATTATCAGGGACACAAGCACCGCAGCAGTTTCCAGCTTGCGCACTAATGGTGAACGGTGAAGCGCTATCCCAACAATTGTATTGAACGTTGAGTCCTCGAAGGACACCACCAAATTGAGATTGAAAATACGCTAAAACTTGATCAACGGTATTGCATCCGCCTTGATTCGCATTGACATTACAACTGTATAGACAGATGATTCCATTGTTCCATCCATTCGGAATGTTAAAATAATTTGGATTCGGTGGACTGATAATCGTCACTGGTGGAGCAACATTTACCGTTAGAATCGCTGGATTTATTCCCGTGAAACTAGATGTCGTGATCGGAAACGCACAGGTGTTGTTGTTTTGTGGCGAATTGAATCCGGCGTAAAGAACTTCTGTCACACTATTGACAAACGGACCACTGAAAGTAACATTCACCGGCTCGTAGGTACAAATGCCAATTTTTAAGTTTGGAATGTTTTGATCCACGACAATGTTCAGATTGCCGCCATCATAATTGGCAAATAATATCCAATTTCCAGTTGGATCACAATTCGGTGTAAAGGTTGACTGAGCATGTACGAAATTCAAACAGTGGAGAGATAGAATGAACGTAAACGCAGTGATTAACAGGTTTTTCATTTTCATGACAAAAAACAGTTTCATTTTCTAGAATTCTGAACAATTGACCCTAGTTTTTGTTTTAAAATAAAACCTTACAATGACAAAAAATATATTTTTTTTAGTTCTACTGTTTGTTAGTTCATTTTTCTCCACTGCACAAACAAATGTATCCGGTGGAATCTACCAGAACGCTACTTGGAGTTTAGCGGGAAGTCCCTACATCGTGAACGGATCCGTGGTGGTTTTCCCAGGAAAAACGCTAAATATTGAACCAGGAGTTGAAATACGCATCAACAACCTAACGAGTAGTAACATCTACATTGAAACAAGAGGAACCATTAACTGCGTTGGAACAGATGCACTTCCAATTAAAATCCATGCGATGTACGACACGATGAATAATGTGGCTTGGCAAGGATTTGTCTGCACGAGTTCTCAGGGAGGCGTGCTAAATGCCGATCGTTTCCAAATTTCCAATGCGTATTTCCCCTTTTCTTACGAGACTGGATTGTCGAACTATAATTACACAAACTGTATCTTCAAAAGATGTTTCCAAGCGGTAACCGTTGGTGAATCAGTGAATTTATCCAATTGTCAGTTTATCGACAACGAAGTTGGAGTATACGGCTGGGCGAACTTTACGATAGATAATTGTTTATTTAAGGACAATACCACCTCTATTTATGCATATGCATCGGTTTTAACAATGACCAACTCTGATTTTATCGATAACCAGATCGGACTTAGTTTCGTGTCAAACATCTTTGATTCCATGTACGTTTCAGATTGTCAATTTTTGAACAATGGTTTGGCACTCAATTACCCGAATAAAGGTAAAGTGGAAAACTGTGTGTTTACGGATAATGCGACAGCTATTCAATCCGCATACAAATGCGAAATCGCAAACAATGAATTCTTTTACAACGAACTAGCCATTCAAGCTTCTGTGAATGCCGAAATCCACAACAATCAAATCAATAATAATATGGGTGCTGTAAGTATCGAATATGTCACCAATGTACAGGATAGTCCTCAGATCTATAATAACGAACTTTGTGGGAACATCAATTTTGCTGTGAACAATAACACAAACATGAATTACTCTTTGTTAAGCAATTGTTTTTGTGATTTGGATTCAGCTGGAATCGAAGCCATGATCATTGATGGTTATGACGATATCATCAAAGGATTGATCAACTACCAGATTTACGATTCTAGTTGTACCGTGTTATTAGGAACGGTTCTAAAATATGGCCCGGGAGCAGGAATCAACGAATTAGCTTTTGAAGTAAGATTTGAAAACCCGGTAAATACCGAATTGTCACTTCTTGGCGAAACGGAATTCACTTCTATCCAGGTAACCGATTTAAGCGGAAAATCAATGATGTTCACTACTTCAGGTTCCAACCGTTTTGATGTCTCTTCGCTTCCTGCGGGATTTTATGTCTTGACTGCTGTGAATGACCAACTGGTAAGGAGAAGTTTTGTGAAGATGTAGTCTCCGCTCTCGCACTTCCGCCGCAGAGGACTACCACCCCAAGATCTGAACTTCAAAAAAAAGGCAATTGTCGGGTTCGTCGTAAAAAGTTCTTATTTCGTAACCCCGATTTAAGATATCCTGAACTGTGTCGACGCGACCTTGATTGCTCATTTCAGAACTTCCACATAGCGTAAAGATGCGTTTGCCTTTGAAGAAAACAAGGTCTTTTCCCTGCTCCACGCGTTGTTTAATGTAACTTTCAAGGATCCTGGAATCTTCCAAATTTCGACTGGAATTCTCCGTTCCTTCATAAATGATCAAGGTTTTTAAATCGAATCCATTTGTCGCCTGTTCCAATTGTGTTGCGGCCCTGCCATACCTGTTTTGAGTTGCCCTGAAATAGTTCGCTAAGTTTGAATCCTGGTCTTTATAATATTCCAATGATCTGGTAATGCTTTGCTCGCACCTTCGAAAATGCATAGAAAGCGTATCCAAAGAAATAGAAACGGTGTAATCTCCTCTGACCCATTTCCCCATGCGCGGTACAGACGATTCATGCGACAATGCGATTTCCCATTGGCTTTGGGAGAAAGCATTCAAAGCGATAACGAGAAATAATGGGAGGAACAACCATTTCATTTATCGAAAGTACAAAAATTCAAGAGGATGTTCGGCAGTAGGCATCTGACTTTTATTTCAACCTTTCCGGCGTCAGATTCCAAATCAACTGAAAAATCGCGGCTCCTATGATGGTCCAGATGATGTCATTCCAGTCAAAATGTAATTTCTTTGAGGACATTTGAATGAATTCCCAAACAATTAGTCCCATCACGGAGATGAGGTTCGTCGTGAGATCCTTTTTCTCGTTTAACCATTTGTTCGAAGTCTTTAATTGCATCATAAACAATACAAACAAAGCGGGTATTCCAATCGCTGGAAAGAAATTAGGCGCAATTCCCAAGAAATAACTGACGAACGCACTCTCCCCAGAATAATTGGGGCGTAAATAGTAAGAAACTCCCTGAAAGCATAGGAAGCAAACAGCAAAAATACTGAACCAGTAGTAGGTTGTTTTTGAGTTGTTCATTTAATAAGATTTAAATTACCCAATTCAATACATTCGGCAAATAGAATTTCCACAGTACTTAGGTAAGTTAAAATTATATAAAATTTAACGGCTAGAGGAATTTACCATGTAACGCTGACAAGTCATTTGGGAATTTATTAATTTTAGCCAAAAGCCCTTATGAACTATCACGACAAAATTTTTAAGCCAATCTCTAACTCCGCAAATGGAGAAACGTCTGAGCAAACCGTTTTTCATTACAAGCAAACGGGCAATATTTTGACAGCAGAGTATGCGGGTGGCCAAATCCAAAAGGGTCATTTAATTGGTTTGGTGGATGAACTTGGAAATATTGACATGCGTTACCATCAAGTAAATGACAAAGGCGAATTAATGACCGGAATTTGCCAATCTACACCTAAACTATTACCTAACGGAAAGATTCGACTTCACGAACAATGGGAATGGACTTCCGGAGATAAATCTAAAGGCAAATCAATCATTGAGGAACAATAATTTCTTTCAGAAAATGGAACACCAACACACATACGAATTAACCACTGTCTGGACTGGAAATAACGGAGACGGTAACAAGAATGTACGAACGTATGATAGGAGCCATACGGTTTCGATCAAAGGAAAACCTGATTTATATCTAACAACGGATAATGCTGCTGTCGGAGATCAATCCAAATTAAATCCGGAGGACTTATTGGTGTCGGCTATCTCATCATGCCATATGCTTTCATATTTGTACTTATGTTCATTGGATGGGATAATTGTAACGGCCTATACCGACAATGCTATTGGAATAATGATTGAAAACGCAAATAGCGGTGGAAGTTTTAAGGAGGTAAAATTGAATCCTCAAGTACACGTAGCAACTGAATCGATGGTTGCAAAAGCGATGGAATTACACCACAAGGCACACGAAATTTGCTACATAGCGAATTCCGTCAATTTTGAGGTAAGGTGTGAACCGAAAATATTTTTTTGAGTTGAGATGAAAAAAGGAATCATTATTGGTGCAGGTATCGGTGGTTTAACGACAGCCATTGCTTTGTTAAAAAAGGGAATCGAGGTCACTGTCTTTGAACAAGCAGCTCAATTAAATGAAGTTGGTGCCGGATTATGGGTTGCGCCAAATGGAATGAAAGTATTTGAACAACTTCAACTTGCCGACGAAATTATTCAATCGGGAACAATTTTAGAAAAGATTGAAGTTTTAGATTGGAATGGGAGCACCATTTCAAGCATTATTGGAGATAAAATTAGGTCCAAACATCAATTTGCTACAACGGCTATTCACAGAGCAAGCCTTCAGAAAATCCTGCACAGACAGTTGCCAGTCGAAAAGGTAGTTTTGAACAAAAAGTTTATATCCTTTGAACAGGATAGCGAAAAAATCACAGCAATTTTTGCAGATGGTCAACGCGAAAGCGCAGATTTTCTTTTGCTTGCCGATGGTATAAAATCCATTTCTAATCTGAATTTATTTCCACAACATAAGTTAAGGTATACTGGTCAGACTTGTTGGCGTTTTGTTGTTGATTTTCAATTGCCTCATGAGGCCCGAAACGAAATGCAAGAAATATGGTCCAAAAAGAGAGGGTTACGAGTTGGCTTTTCTCAAATCAATGCTGATCAAGTTTATGTTTACATCACCAATTATCAAAAGTCAGGAGAATCAGACGACCCTTCGAAGGTTTTAGACAAATTGCTCAGTCTTTGTTCAGAATTCCCTACCATTGTTAGTGAAATGATTCAGGCCACGGAAGGAACTAATGTCCTCAGAAATGATTTGTATGATTTTCCACCCTTGACTTCTTGGACCAATGGAAGAATGGCTTTACTCGGAGACGCCGCTCATGCCACAACGCCAAATTTAGGACAAGGTGCCTGTCAAGCGATAGAGGATGCCCTCGTTATAGCTAATGAGTTACATCACAGCGAAAATGTTCACAAAGCGCTGAAAGCCTACGAACAGAAAAGAATAAAGAAGGCTACGCATATTACGAACACATCTTGGCGCTTTGGACAAGTCACCAATACTAAAGGAATGTTAAAATCAATTTTGGTTTCGTTGCTTCGATATACCCCTGAATCGGTAAATGAGAAACAATTGGATAAGATCTATAACTTGTGATTTTTAGAATAGTACCTTATTAGGTGTATTAAATATATAAAGTCCGCTGCGCGTTCTTCCTTTTTACATTCCTATTCGTTTATGAAAGTAAACTTTCAACACTTCTAGAAATGCAAAAAGCCAATCATTTCTGATTGGCTTTTCTTAGTAGCGGGGACCGGACTCGAACCGATGGCCTTCGGGTTATGAGCCCGACGAGCTACCAACTGCTCCACCCCGCAATATATCTTTATTTATTGCTTCATTATATTCATTTCGGGTTTTGTTCCCGACGAGCTACTCCGCCGCGGCGGACTCCACCCCGCAATATATCTTTAGTTATTGCTATCTTATTCTATTCATTCAGTTTTGGTGAACTGAAGTTGCAATGCCTTTCAGCTACGTTTAGCGTTCATTGCGGGTACAAAGATACGACATTTATTGTGATTTACAACAAATTTTATTTATCCAACTGTTGGACCTTCCCCAAATTCTTTTTCAGCAGCTAGAAAACTCAATGCACCGGACTCATCTTCAGCCATTAAAATCATTCCGTGGGATTCGATTCCGCGAATTTTTCGTGGTGCTAAATTCAATAAAACCAATACCGTTTTCCCTATGATCTCCTCGGGGGAATAGTGTTCGGCAATACCTGAAACGATGGTGCGTTCGTCGATTCCCGTATGCACTTGAAGCTTTAAAAGTTTATCGGCCTTCTCTACTTTTTCGGCGCTGAGAATTTTTCCCATACGCATGTCCATTTTCGTGAAATCATCAAAATTGATCAGTTCTTTCATTGCTGGATAGTTTGATTTGACTGCGTTGCTTGCGTGAAGTTTGTCTACTTCTGCCTGTACCAACGTGTCTTCGATTTTTGTAAATAATATATGTGCTTCACTAATTTGGTGTCCTGCTGGTAGAATCGTTGCACTTCCAAAAGCCCCCCAAGTTAAGTGCTCAGTTCCTAACATGGTTGCAAGTTTATGTGCTGTAGCTGGTAAGAATAGCTGACTGGCAATTTGTAAGTTTGCGGTGATCTGCAAAGCGACAAATAAAATCGTTTGAACGCGCTCGGGATCCGTTTTGATGAGTTTCCAAGGTTCTTGATCCGCTAGGTATTTATTTCCGATACGGGCAATTTGCATCATCTCGGTTTGCGCTTCGCGAATTTTGTAGGCGTACATCAATTCAGAAATGCGTCTAGGTGCTTGTTCTAATGCTTCAAATACGGCAGTGTCTTCTGCACTGAATGCTTGTGGACTAGGAACAGTTCCTTCGTAGTATTTATGTGTTAATACCAACGTACGGTTCACGAAATTCCCGTAAATATCTGCTAATTCTGAGTTTACGCGTGTTTGAAATTCTTTCCACGTAAATTCGGAATCCTTGCTTTCTGGTGCAATGGCACTGAGGACGTATTTTAATTCATCAATCTTGTCTGGATATGCCTCCAAATATTCATGTAACCATACGGCCCAATTGCGAGAAGTGGAGAATTTATCTCCTTCTAAATTCAAGAATTCGTAGGCAGGAACATTGTCTGGAAGAATAAAATCTCCATGATCTTTTAAGAGAATAGGGAAGATGATGGCATGAAAAACAATGTTGTCTTTTCCAATGAAATGAACGAGTTTTCGGTCACCTGCTTCGGATTTTGTCCAATAGTTGCGCCAATCTTTTCCGTTGTCAAGTGCCCATTGTTTTGTTGCTGAAATGTAGCCAATCGGTGCATCCAACCAAACATAAAGTACTTTTCCATCGGCATTTGGCAGTGGAACCTTCACTCCCCAATCCAAATCGCGTGTCATCGCACGAGGTTTTAAGCCACCGTTGATCCACGACATACATTGTCCAATGACTTGGTTTCTCCACAACTTTGGATCGTGTTGTTGAACGCCGTCTAACATTCCGTTTTGAATCCATTCTTTCAACCACGTTTCGTGTTGATCCATAGGTAGGTACCAATGGGAAGTTGATTTCAGTATAGGTGTTTTACCGCTTAAGGTAGATTTTGGATTGATTAAATCTGTTGGACTTAAGTCACTACCACATTTCTCACATTGATCTCCGTAGGCACCAGTACTTTGGCATTTCGGACAATCACCGGTGATGTAGCGGTCAGCTAAAAATTGTTGGTATTCTTCGTCGTAATATTGTTCTGAGGTTTCCTCAATAAACTTTCCTTGCTCGTGTAATTTCTTAAAAAAATCAGCGGATGTTTCGTGGTGTAATTCACTGGATGTTCGGTGGAAAATATCAAATGAAATGTCGAATTTTTCAAAGGCATTTTTGATGATTCCATGGTACTTGTCAACGATGTCCTTCGGTGTGAGTCCATCTTTTTTCGCACGTAAGGTAATTGCTGCACCATGCTCATCGCTACCACAGATAAACACGACATCGTTCTCATTCATGCGAAGGAATCGAACAAAAATATCTGCTGGAAGGTAAACACCTGCGACGTGTCCGAGGTGTAAGGGTCCATTCGCGTAGGGCAATGCTGCGGTTACCGTATATGTTGCTTTTTTCATTAGGACAAAGATAATAAAAGCTTGGGCATCTTTATGGAATTCAATGTGCTAAAAATTGGGCATAAAAAAAGGGTCGACAAGCGACCCTTTTCCTGATTCGAAAATCGAATTATTTTTTCACAACGTTGAATTGTGCAGTTTTACCATTTTCAAGTACTACGTTGAAAATGTAAACACCTGCTTCAAGGTTTGCGATGTTCAATTCAGCTTGACCAGCAGTCAAAGAAACTTGGTTTGTCATAGCAACTCTTCCAGCAACGTCAGTTACTGTTAAGTTTGCTACTCCTTCACCTTCGATGGAAATAGTTACTAAGTCAGTAGCAGGGTTTGGATAAGCCATTCCTTCAACTGTGTTTAGTTCGTTGATTCCAACTGTCTCTCCAACTTTCATTGCGATAGAGCTAGGCACATCTGAACCAAATCCAACAGCAAAATAAGTTCCGTCACTTTCGTTAGGACTCATTGGTTGTAAGTAGTAATCTGCGTTCCAAGTGTAGTCAGTTTTGTTTTCATGTCCAATGTATAAACTTAAGTTTACTGTTTGAACACATGCCAAATAACGTTGGTTATCCTCCAAGTTAGCAGGTGTAGTAAAAGCACCGTAAACTGTTTCTCCTTGAAGATCTCCAGGGTAGTAATAGAATCCAGAAGCAACCTCTGTTAATGTAGTGAATGCTAAATTAGCGTCGTTTAAGTCAGCGAATGCATCTTCCCATTTATAAAGGTATAAAGCCATTTCTTCACCTGTTAATAAAACTGCAGATGCCGTACTTGTTGTTGCTGCAAAATAAAGTCCTTCTACGCTCATTCGGCTAGCATTGGGATCATTGATTACTGAACATGCAGAGAAAGTTTGGTTATTTGTTCCTGGACGGTAAAAGTTACCACCTGCAGGTAAACCAGTTGTAGCATCAGCTTGTGCATATGAATACAATGAATCAGAAATGGTAAATGTTGATGTTAAAATGTTATCGGCATCGTAATCATCAGCGACACCTAAATCAACTGTATACGTCACTGTGTACGTTCCAGTTGGGTAAGTTGCCAAAGAAAATTGAGGCAATGAAGAAGCTCCTCCAGGATAAACATCTGTACTGTCACCAGCAGCCAAAGACAATCCACTTACAGTATTATCGTAAACAATAGCACCGGCAGGATTTGTAATTTTTGCATTTAAAGAAACTGTTGCTTGCGCTTGGTTTCCGTAATTGAAAACTCGCGCTCCTAGGTCAAAATTGAATTCTGTACCATTTTGTGCGATAAACGATGGAACGATTGCTTGTTTCGGAAGTAAGGCAGCTTTAGGAGAAATACCTCCATCATTAGCGTACAATCCTGTTTTATTTCCAAGGAACATGACAACTGCACCGTTAGCCATTTGATTAACTATTGCATCTCCGTCAGAGTTTTGGATCATGACAACAGGAATAGTTACTGATGCACCACTTGCTCCTGCACCCATTGAAATAACTTCAGGGTCACGGTTGATCACGATAACTGCAATAGCACCGGCATTTTGTGCATTCAATGCTTTCATTCCAAACTCACAAGTATTACGGTAAATTACCGCAATCTTACCTGTAAGGTTGTTGATTAACGGATTACATCCCTCTTGTGAAACCGGATGTCCTTGAGGGTTTGTACCCGGACTACCATCTTCTACCAACATTAATGTATCTTGAACATACGTTCCAGGGATGTTGAAGTCAGGTGTTGCCCATCCGCTTGCCGGATCAGCCCATGTGTGCGTGTAATTTGCAACAATTGACTGCGGAGAAACCCCCGCTACAATTACTTGAGCATTTGACATATACGTCAATGCAATAGCACTAATAGTAAGTAATAATTTTCTCATAGTTGATTAGTTTATAATGATTCGTGATAAAGTTAATATAATTTTAACTCATAACAAACCCTAAGAAAACAAAAAAGCCGTCTGTTAGGACGGCTTTAGTAGGTTGATTTGATGTATTTAGCGCAACCAAACAATCAAATAGTAAAATAAAGCTGCTAATCCAGCACTCACAGGAATGGTAAGGATCCATGCCCATAGCAAGTTGATGGTTACTCCCCAGCGAACTGCGCTAAGTCGTTTTGTGGCACCAACACCAATAATTGAACCAGTAATGGTGTGTGTCGTTGAAACTGGGATTCCAAACTGAGATACGGTAAACAGGGTCAATGCCCCTGCGGTTTCGGCACAAACACCTTCCAACGGTGTGACCTTCGTAATCTTAGTTCCCATTGTTTTAACGATCTTCCATCCACCCATTAAGGTCCCAAGTCCGATCATCAAGTAACAACCAAACGCAATCCAAAATGGCATTGTGTCTGAATGAACTTTTGTTTTAATCTTAAATCCTTCTTTTAATTCGCCTGAATTCTTATCTACGAAATTTGAGAAAATTCCAGCATAAACGTACTCCTGGTTTAATTTTTTGTCATTAAAAACCGTGTCGTTGGTTTTTGCATCACACAAGGCATCACCTAGTGTATAGACTTCAATTTTACCAAGATTTTCGTCAATTTCATCGTAGCTTGGAATCGTTTTGTTAGCAAAAGCCTCTGTTACTTTCCCTTCTTTGTTGTAAACGACATCACCGGTTGTTGCATCAACAATTTCTTTGTTCGCTAAAAAGTATACAGTACTATCAATTGAAGCAACTTCAGGTTTAAATTTCTCTAGCTTATCTTCGTCATTGTGAAATTCAATCTGCATCAATTCGGTGATCTGTAAATCTTTTGGTACAGAAGTATCAAGCTTACCTTGACGCCCCATGTTTCCATACACAAGTAATGCCGCACAAATAATACCCATTACTTTTTGAGAGTCAGCACCACCATGTCCGAGTGAAAACGCTGCGGATGATAGCAGTTGAAGTTTTTTGTGCATGTTAGCCTCCTTCATTGCTGACGGTTTTTTACCGTGAACAAGTTCGAACCAAATGTAAACAAGGATGAAAATACTGATCATTCCAATCACAATGTACAGCATAATTGGTTTCATGTCGATGTATTCAATCATGTATTCCATGACCATAATTGTCACTCCAGATAAGGCTAGAATCACCAACATTTTTTTCCAAAAGGAGCGACTAATTGTCACAACAGCAATTAAATAGGCGATAAATCCACCAATGATTGGAGCCAAGAAAATGAACAAGACAACTTTAAGTATTTCTGCAGAATCAATAACACTGAAGCCTGCGTGAGCTACGGCTGCTCCAGCGAATCCGCCAATTAACGTATGAGATGACGATGATGGAATTCCCAACCACCACGTCAATAAATTCCAAAAAGTTGCGGCTAACAAACCAGCAAGAATCACCCAAAGGTCAATTGCATTGCTGTCTACCGTTTTTGCGACTGTATTTCCAACACTCATATCAAACACCCAAAAGGCAATGATGTTAAAGGCTGCAGCCCAAACAACTGCTTGAAATGGAGTTAGTACTTTCGTTGATACAACAGTTGCAATGGAGTTGGCAGCATCGTGAAAACCATTAACTAGGTCGAATAGTAGGGCGATCGCAATCACCACAATTAATAAAGTAAACATAGACTTATTGTTCTAGTTAATTTAAATTAAGCGTATTTTACTACGATAGATTCGATTACATTTCCAGCATCTTCACATTTATCTGTAGCTGTTTCCATCACCTGATACAATTCACGGCGTTTAATCAATTCTTTGGCGTCAACATCTGAGTTAAATAACTTTTCAATGCTCATGTCAAAAATATTATCCGCATTGTTTTCAATGCTGTTAATTTTGATGACGCACTCAATGATTTTCTGCGTGTTTTTTAAATTCCTCAATTCCATAACGGCTGCTTTCACAGCAGTAACCGCATCCAGAATTGCTTCAGCTGTCTTTTGAATGCCTTGATCGGAAATAGGATCAATTTGGTAAAAATTAATCTTCTTTCCTGAAGCATATACATAATCAGCAATATCATCCAGAGCAGAAGCCAAACTGTGAATGTCCTCGCGATCGAAAGGAGTGATAAAGTTCTTCCCTAGTTCAATAAAGATTTGATGCGTAATGTTATCATTCTGGTGCTCGATGTCTTGCATCTCAGAAATGTATGCAGCACGTTTACCGAAATCAGGTTCTTGAACCACCTGAACCAATTTTTTCGCAATAGCCTCCAGGTTATCGCTTGCTTGCTCAAATAACGAATAAAATACTTTGTCTTTTGGTAAAAAGTAACTTAAAATTCCAGCCATAATATTATTTTTTTTGACAAATGTAGGTCCTTGATGTGGTCATGCAAAAAGTTATCCTGTTTGATAACGTAAACATAACATTGGCAGTGTGCTATTGGTTAAAAGAGCCTTCTAAAATCCTTTTTTTTCTTTGGTTTTTTGAATGTTGAACAAGAGTTCAATCATGCTCAAATCTATTTTGGCGAATCTAATGTTAACAAAATGTTATGAAAATTATATAAACATTAAATAAAAATTAACCCAATGTTAAGCCAAGATGAATAAACTAGTTTTGCATCCAAAATTTTAACTCATGAAACACATAAATCTATTTGCTATTGTGCTAACAACCATTTTGTTAAATTCAAATGTAGTCTCAGGACAGGTGGTTAAAGACACAATTAAAAAACCTGCAACGACTTCTAAAAAGTGGTTTGAATCAATTAACATTCGCGGTTATGCGCAAGTTCGTTACAATGGACTTTTGCAAACAAACGAAGATTTAGGTTGTGAACAATGTGATAAAAGCTGGGGCGGAGATAATGGCTTTTTTATCAGACGTATGCGCGTAATTATTTACGGGCAAATAAGCCCGCGTGTTTATTTTTATGTACAGCCGGATTTTGCCAGCGCACCATCTTCTTCTAACTTGAATTTTGCTCAATTAAGAGATGCCTATTTTGATTTGGGCTTGGACAAAGACAATGAATTCAGACTTCGTATTGGTCAAAGTAAAGTTCCTTACGGATTTGAAAATATGCAATCCTCTCAAAATCGCTTACCACTGGACCGAGCTGATGCATTTAACTCAGCTGTGAGTAATGAGCGCGATTTAGGTGTGTTTTTCTATTATGCACCTGCCAAAATCAGAAAACGATATTCTTCTTTAGTAAATGACGGATTAAAAGGCTCCGGTGATTATGGTGTTTTTGGACTTGGTATCTATAATGGTCAAACCGCAAATAAACCTGAATTAAATGCTAATCGCCACATTGCTACACGACTTTCTTACCCATTTGAATGGAAAAAACAGATTTTCGAACCAGGAATTCAAGCATACAAAGGCGATTTTACACTTTCAACTCTTAGCTCAGGTGTTAAATCGAATTTAACAAAAACGTACTTAGATGAGCGAGTAGGTGGTTCATTCGTCCTTTATCCAAAACCATTCGGTATTCTCGCTGAATATAATGTGGGTACGGGTCCGGAGTTTGACAAATTATCGGACTCAATTACTAATCAGCGTTTGCATGGTGGATTTATTACGGCGTCATATAAAGTTGATTTTAAAGGACAAACACTTATTCCATTTGTTCGTTATCAAAAATACGATGGAGGTAAAAAACACGAGTTAGATGCACGAAGTTACGAAGTGGAGGAATTGGAAATCGGTGCAGAATGGCAACCAAATAAAAACTTTGAACTAGTTGTTATGTATACAATGTCATCAAGAAGGTATGAAGATTATGCAAAACAAAATAATTACCAGCGCGGAAATCTTTTGCGAATTCAAGCACAAGTTAATTTTTAGATAAACTATTCCAACAAAATAAAAAAAGCGACCTCGGTCGCTTTTTTTATTTCTAAAGAAAATTGAAATTAGATTGCGTTCGCAAATTTACTTGCAACAAAGTCCCAATTAATCACATTGAAAAACGATTGAATGTAATCCGGTCTTCTGTTTTGGTAGTTTAAATAGTATGCATGTTCCCAAACATCTAGAGCAAGAATCGCAGACCCTTGACAACCTTCACCCATCAATGGATTATCTTGATTTGCTGTTGAACAAATTTCTAATTTACCATTTGTCACACACAACCAAGCCCATCCTGAACCAAAACGTGTTGTCGCTGCTTTTGCAAATTCCGCTTGGAAGTTTTCAAATGATCCAAACGCCTCGTTGATGGCAGTTGCTAAATCTCCTGTTGGTAATCCACCACCATTTGGTGACATACATTCCCAGAATAAGTTATGGTTCCAGAATCCACCACCATTGTTTCTAACCGCTGGCATGTCTTTGCATACCTTTAGGATTTCTTCAATGGATTTACCTTCCAATTCTGTTCCCGCAATTGCGTTGTTTAGGTTGGTAATATAAGCTTGATGGTGTTTCGTGTGGTGAATTTCCATCGTACGTGCGTCGATGTGTGGCTCTAATGCATCATATGCATATGGCAAAGTTGGTAATTCGAATGACATATTTTTATTTTTTATGTTAACTACTAAAGGACAAAATTAATCATTAAACAAGTTCGCGTGTTGAAATGTTCTTTATATATGAATAGATTTCATTTATGAAACTATCCTGCGTTTAATGCGTAATTTTGAACCATGAGTATAGAAAGACCAATTTCTGATTGGATTCCAATGTCCCACAAAGAAGCGGAGAAACGCGGATGGGAAGAATTCGATGTGATTTTAATATCGGGAGACGCTTACGTCGACCACCCAAGTTTTGGAACAGCCGTAATTTCTCGAATCATTGAGGATGAAGGACTTCGAATTGGAATCGTTGCACAACCGAACTGGCAAGATGATTTGCGCGATTTTAAAAAATTGGGAAAACCAAAGTTGTTTTTTGGAGTCACGGCCGGATGCATGGATTCCATGGTCAATCATTACACAGCAAATAAACGTTTGCGATCAACGGATGCTTATACACCAGGTGGACAAGCAGGATTTCGTCCAGATTATGCATCTACTGTTTATAGTCAAATCTTAAAATCAATTTATCCCGATGTGCCAGTGGTACTCGGAGGGATTGAAGCATCCTTGCGACGTGTTACCCATTACGATTATTGGAAAGATCAATTGATGCCGTCAATTCTAGTTGACTCTGGCGCTGATTTATTGGTTTACGGAATGGGAGACCAACCTTTGAGAACACTTCTTAAACTGATGAAACGAGGCGTTCCCTTTCACCAAGCAAAAACCATTAACCAGGTTGCTTTTTTGAATCCGAAGTCGGAAGAATTGCCGAGAAACAAAAACTGGGAGACGGTTGAATTGGCCAGTCATGAAACTTGTTTAGTGGATAAAATCCAATACGCTACAAACTTCAAAATTGTAGAGGTAGAATCCAATAAATGGGAGGCAAATCGAATTATTCAACACGTTGGCGATCAAACATTGGTAATCAATCCACCGTTCAAAACGATGACGGAAAATGAAATCGATCAAAGTTTCGACCTTCCGTATACGCGTTTGCCACATCCCAAATATAAGAAGCGAGGAGCTATTCCTGCCTTCGATATGATCAAGTTCTCCATTAATATGCACCGTGGTTGCTTTGGAGGATGTAGTTTCTGTACCATTTCGGCACACCAAGGAAAATTCATTGCTTCAAGAAGTGAAAAGTCAATCCTAGGAGAATTAGAACAATTAGTAAATCACCCCGATTTTAGAGGCTACATTTCTGACATCGGTGGTCCGTCCGCCAACATGTACAAAATGAAAGGGAAGGATGAAGCGATTTGTGCGAAATGTGTTTCGCCTAGTTGCATCCACCCAGTCATCTGTAATAATCTAGACACGTCTCACGAACAGATGACGAAGTTGTATCAGAAAATCGACAACCATCCGAAAGTGAAAAAAGCGTTTGTTGGTTCCGGAATTCGCTACGATTTATTAGTAGATGATTTTAATAAAAACAACGAAGACGGCAACCACGACAGGTACATTGAACAAGTGATTACGCGTCACGTCAGTGGAAGATTAAAAGTTGCACCGGAACATACCTCAGATGCTACACTTCGTGTCATGCGAAAACCATCCTTTAAATACTTCCATAAATTCAAAGAGAAATACGATAAACTGTCTGAAAAACATGGATTGAAGCAACAGTTGATTCCCTATTTTATTTCTTCGCATCCAGGATGTGAGGAAGAAGACATGGCCAATCTTGCAGCGGAAACAAAAGATATGGGATTCCAATTGGAACAGGTACAAGATTTTACGCCAACTCCAATGACAGTTGCCGAAGTCATTTATTATACCGGACTTCATCCATATACGTTGAAACCGATTAAAACCGTGAAAACACGTGAAGAAAAGTTAAATCAAAACCGATTTTTCTTCTGGTACAAACGTGAAAACAAAGATTGGATCAAACAACGTTTAACGAAAGCGAAACGACCTGACCTCATTGAAAAACTCTTAGGAGAAGAGGCTACTAAAGAAGAGAAAGTTCCTAAATGGTTGGCGGATAAAAGAAAAAATAATCGTTAACACCTTGTTAAAATTGTTAAAAACGAAAAATTATCCATACATTTTTTGATACCTTGCAAATATGAAAAAGTCACTATTATTACTCTTTGTTGTTCTTGTTTCTCGTCAACTGAGCTTTGCTCAAGACACGATTGTTGAAGAAGTATATACGGAGGATGAACCAATTACTTTTGCTTCAACAAGAATTATTTCCGGACATTCCGTTGAAACGATCGCAAAAGGCATCACAGATTTTCGAATTGAGCATCGTTTTGGTGATATTGCCGGAACAAATGGTGGGGTACAAAACATGTTTGGTTTTGATATGCTGTCCGACATGAGAATTGCACTTGAATATGGTGTAACGGATAAATTAATGATCGGTTTCGGTCGTTGTAAAGGAACTGGAGCACCCTACAGATCATTGTTAGATGGATTTGTGAAGTACCGTTTTTTGACACAAAAGAAAAATGAAATGCCTGTTTCCATGGCAATCATTGGTGGATCAACGTTTACCTATATGACAGCTTCATCCGACCTTTCTCAAGTGAATAGTTTTCCGAAAGTCGCACATCGTTTTTCTTACTTTACGCAAGTAAATGTGGCGCATCACTTTGGTGATAAAGCATCCATCGCACTAATGCCAACATATGTTCACCGAAATTATGTCGCTGCCGACGATGTAAACGATTTGTTTGCTCTAGGGGGTGCTTTTCGTGTGAAATTAACGAGTCGATTTGCCTTAGTTGGTGAATATTACCAAGTATTCTGCAACAGTGCATATCGTCAAACTGGATACAAAAATTCACTTGGAATCGCACTAGAGTGGTTCACTTTTGGACATAACTTCACTATCAACTTTACCAACGCTGCCGGACTCGGAGAAACACAGTTCATACCTTATACTTTCCAAAGTTGGAGCAAAGGACAATTCCGATTTGGATTCAGCGTGAGTAGAAAATTTTCTAACGATTAAAAACAATGAACATGAGCAAAAAAGCAATTTCCACTTTCGGACTAATCGTTCTTACAATACTTTCTACTTCCATCGCTTGGATGCCAAATGCACATTATGAAGTATCAGATGGCTACGCAATTGATTTCAAAAGTAAAGATCCTTCCGGTTCGTTTAAAACAATGGATGGATCTGTTGAATTTGATGAAGCAAATATTGATGCAACACAATTCAATTTGAAAATCGACGTCAAATCAATCTCAACTGGAAACGGAATGATGAATAAAAAGTCTCAAACGGCAGAATGGTTCGACGCAGGTAAATACCCTTTCGCAAAATTCAAGTCAACGAAAGTGGTCAAGAAAGGAACTGACTTAAGTATCATTGGAGATTTAACAATCAAAGGAATCACCAAACAATACACGATTCCAGCAAGCTACACAAAGAATGGCGAGCAAGTTACCTTTAAAGGTACATTTAATGTGAATCGCATTGAATTTAAAGTTGGACACAAAAGCGATGTCGTACCAGATTTAATGAAGGTTACTTTTAATGTTCCCGTGAAAAAATAAGTCATGAATGTAAGGCTTGCTTTAACGAGTGCTTTTTGTGCGAGTCTTATTGGAGTGCTTTACACGTTTGCTTATTATCAATTGCTCTTTGATTTCTCGACAGTGTTACCAATTTGGAAGATTGCTTTTGGATTGATTTCCTTTACGTTGATTGTGTGGTATGTTCATCTTGCCTTTTTAAAGCTATTCAAACAAAACCCAACGTTTTGGTTCGGATTGACGTTCTCTTCGATAACATTTGTCAGTATTTTGTACCCAATGATGAAGAGGGTTTACGTGGATGCCTCAGAATTCTATCCTGGATTCGTCATCCCATTACACTTTTTGCCAGTACTTATGTTTTTCACTTTTCACCAATTATATCCTCAAAAATGAATCGAATTCTTTTTATTACCCTTTGTTCCCTTTTTCTTGCAAGTTCATGCACGAAGGAAAAAACACCATTCGCTCAAGCACCAACGTGCAACGGAACGGTTTCTTTTGCAAATGACGTTTTACCAATAATACAGCAACAATGTACAAGTTGTCACGATGCAGGAAATGCTTCGGGAGGATACAATCTTTCGGATCATGCTACGATCTCTGCACATGCAAATGCGGTGTTAGGTTCGATGCGTAATGCTGGATACCAACTCATGCCTCAAGGTGGACCAGCACTTCCTGATTCAACGATTCAACTCGTCGAATGCTGGATTTACCAAGGAAAATTGGATAACTAGTCGATTTTTTATGCGTTTACTTGTTTTGTGTTTGATTTTTGGCTCAGCTCTGACTTATGGTCAAAGCGAACGAACGATTTTATATCAGCAAGCAACGGAATTTGGCTACCGAAATCAATTCAAAGAAGCCGAAAACGTCCTGTCCCAGGTAATCAATTTATTTCCAAAGGATTCCATTGCCTATTTTGACCGAGCGATTATGCGTGAAAACATGGGGGATACGATTGGAGCAATTGCTGATTTAACAATGGAAATAGAAATTGACCCAAAGAGTGCTGATAATTACTTTTTACGTGGAATCCTTTTCCATAAAACGAAAATGTACCAGGAAGCATTGTTCGATTTTAAAATGGTAACGCGAATAGATAACGGCAATGCCGATGCTTATTTTTATTCAGCTCAATTATACCTAATACTAGAGAAGAATAAGTATCAAATCAAGAGGTTATTGAAAAAGTGCTTGAAGATTTACCCCAGTCATCAGGAAGCAAAAAAACTGTTTCGCTTATTGTAACGTCCTCAATAACATGGTCATTCCGTACGTTATTCTTTAATATTTTCAATACCTTTGTAATTAATAAACATCCATCATGAAATCTACCCTTTTAACATTCGCCTTATTTGCTTGTCACCTATTGACCGCTCAA
Source organism: Crocinitomicaceae bacterium (assembly GCA_024643365.1). GTDB lineage: Bacteria > Bacteroidota > Bacteroidia > Flavobacteriales_D > Crocinitomicaceae > UBA952. The sequence continues at coordinate 33,140 of JAHENC010000007.1, forward strand.
ACACAAGGTACGCTTACATTATCTTTCACTCAAACTCCTCACACATCATACCAAGGGACAAAAAATGTCATGGCTGTTTGGATTCAGTCAAGTACTGGAGCTTTCGTTAAAACGCGTGCACGCAATGCGGGTGGAGGAACATCTGACCATTTGCCTGTTTGGGCTGTAAATGCAGGTGGTTCTGCTGGAAATTGTTTAACATCAAGTTGCAACACAGTTGGAGCAATCACCGGTGCGACATTGAATAATTTTTCCACTAGAAACTTTAGTTGGGATGGAACGGATGCCTCGGGAAATGTCGTGGCTGACGGAACGTATAAAATTACCGTTGAAAGCACATGGAATCATGGTTCAGCTGCAACAACTACCCGTTCATATACTTTTGTGAAAGGAGCAGCTGCCGACGTTCAAACGCCTGCTTCTGATGCTAATTTCACAGGAATTTCTTTGGCGTGGAATCCGGGTGGAGTGGGAGTTGAAGAAAAAACGTCCGATATGATTGTTTCCATTCAACCAAATCCAAGTTTAAATGGAGTCTTTAATGTTGAGTTTAATTACGCGATCAGAGTCTCTGCCGTTAACTTAGCTGGTGAAGAAGTTTATACAGAGGACGTACAAATGAACGAGCTTTCTAAAACAGTGAATTTATCCAACTTAACAAATGGCGTTTACTTTATTTGTGTAACGAATGGTACATCTGTATCAAAACACAAAGTGGTCATCAACAAATAAAATAATAAATACACATTTTAAAAAAGGGGGGCATTGCTCCCCTTTTTTATTGCTCATCAGCAATCCAATCAATTAGTTTGGGAGTAATGTATACTTGGTATTTTCCATCTTCATCACTGTAAATTAAATACGCTTGAATTTCAGGATGATCGGCTAAAAACAGTTTTGCTTTGTCTAAACCCATGACTAAAATCGCCGTAGCTAAGGCATCAGAAGAAATGCATTTATCGGTGAAGATGGATGCACTCAATAATTGATTACTTGTTGGTTTTCCTGTTTTGGGATCAATGTGGTGAACAATCTTCACTCCATTTTCAATAGTGAATCTGCGGTAATTTCCTGATGTAGCGACACCGATGTTGTTCAATTGAAAAATAACGTTCAACGGATTGACCGATGTTTTATTTTCAACGGGTTGTTCTAAACCGATATACCAAGGATATTTTTCAAAACGCTTGCCCTGGGCAAACACTTCACCGCCAATCTCAACAATAAACGAGGTAATTCCTTTTGACTGTAAAAATTCTGAGACCAAATCGACCGAATATCCTTGAGCAAAGGCATTAAAATCCAGCGATACTCTTCGGTCTGTTTTGACAATGCGCCCAAGTTTTAATTCGATCTTTTCAAAACCAACAAACGCAAGAAGACTATCAATTTTCGATTGCTCAATGTTGCTTTTCTTTTCTGGACCGAATCCCCACGCATTGACCAGCGGATAAACAGTCGGATCAAATGCACCATTCGTTAAGCTCCAAATTTCCTTCGCTTTTTTAAAACAAGCATTGAAATAAGGATCCGTTCGCCAATAAAATTGGTTATGGTTGATTTTTGAAATCAAGGAATTGGCTTGATAGGTAGAAACTGATTTATCGAAGCGCTTCAATAAACGCTCGATGCCTTTTTGTAAGTTTCGATTTTTAGAGTCGAAATATTGAATATGATAGGTAGTTCCTTGTGCCTGACCTTCAAGATATATTGCCTCTTCTTGCGCAAAGACCATCGTTGAGACCGAAAGAATCATCAAGAAAAAGTGTATTTTTTTCATGAATCGAAGGTAGGAAATATTTAACGATTATAGATTGATGCTGGAAGCCTTACTTGCGTAAAACCCTTTTAATTGAATGATTTCTTCTTTCAACTCTGTGAAGTCTCGTGTTTTCCCCATCGCTTTATAACAAAGTAGTAAATACCAATGTTGCTCCTCGTCGAAATTATCAAATTTTGCTAAATCAATAACCTTAAGTCGCTGTTCACATAAGTTAAATTGCTTCAAATTATAGAGGCAAAGGGAAGAATAAAAAAGTGCATTGACATCATCTGGATAGGAGGATAGGATTTGATCAAAGCTAATTAACGCAGCTTTGTATTCCCCTCGATTAAAATCCAAAAGTGTGTTACTTAAATAATTCATGTAACTGACATCTAAAAAGTCCTTTTGATTCGCTCTTGCTACTGGGCTCTCTTGTGCCGCTGGTGTCCCAGTCAATAATTCAGGCTTTTCCTGTCGAGTTTTTTTTCGGTAATACCTGTAATCCAATACTTTTAAATCCTGAACGTACGTTTCCAATGCGAAATATGTTCGGCTTTTCAGTGGATTGTGATCGATTTTTCCAATACTACGTAATGGAAGTTGAACAAGTTCCTCTGTGGGGAATACTGGATTTTCATTCTTTTGAAAAACAGTCCCTTTATCCTTTGCCTTAAATTCTCGTTGGATTTCATTAGGTAGAAGTACTTTCTCTTTAGGTAGTACTATTAAGGAATGAAGTTTCTCCACTGGAATACGTTCAACTTGTATTGAACCGATATGTGGTTTGGTTTTTGATTTATTCGTTGTCTGATCTTGCAAGATGACATAAATCAAAATTGCCGCAAGTGAAACGATAAGAACACTCGAAATTTTCCATTTGATATTTCTCTTACGGTAATAACGCTTATCCAGTCTTTTCATGGAATGTAAAGTGGAAGGGTTTTCTGCGAATCCATCTAGGGCATCTGAAAGAAAGGGGTCCTTTAAACTTTGCTCTTCAAGCGCATGTTTTTCGCGTGAAGTCATCCGTGTAAAATAGGACAAGAATACGTTTCGATTATTTTTCATGACCTTCATTTCTTTTTTCTAGAAGCAACTTTAGATTTCTTCGTCCATTTTGCAAATGACTTTTTACCTCCTTAAGACTATAAGACGTAATGATCGCCACTTCTTCGTAGCTCTTTTTTTGCAAATAAAACAATTGAATGCAAATTCGCTGTTCTTGCTTTAACTCTTCAAACAACATAATCAAGCCTTCGATCAACTCATCCTTTTCCAGTTTTTCATCTAAGCGTTGATCGCCGTCATCATAAAGGATGTCATCATCCTTTAATTCTACATTCATTTTATTGGCACGAATAAACATTAAACTACTGTTCCGTGCGGATACATATAACCAACTTTTAAAATGTTGAACCTGATGATGCAATAACTTTTCTGTTAAAGAAGCAAATAAGGACAGAGTAAGGTCTTCAGCATTTTCATTTTGTTTGACATATTTCATGCATACACCAAATACCATATGAGCATATCTTTGATATAATTCATCGATACAATTAGTCCATTGCTTTTCCTTGTAAAGAGAAATAATATCCTCATCACTTAATTTGCGCAAATATGACCTTCTATTTAATAGCATCTAAAACAAAGATGCAAGATTTATGGCTTTTCCACAAAAGAAGTGTCTTTTACTTTTTGTTTTGTCGCTTATATATAGGAGAAGTTCTTTATTAAATATTTGCCCAGAGGTTTGCCCTAAAAGCAATTTGGAGTTTAAATTGATTATTTTTTGAAAATTATTTGAAGAACATATTTTACTGGAAAGGATGAAAATATTTATCAGGTCTTCTTGTGGACGGATAAAAATCAATTACTTACGATTTATTTTCATTAAAAAAGAAACCTTTTAAATACTTCTCCGTTATAACTCCTCGGGTCTTAAGACAAAAAAAATAAAAAAAACTTTTAAAAAAGTGTTGCAGATCCAAAAAGAGTACATATCTTTGCACCCCGCAAGTGAGATAAACAACGGTTAATCTAGCGGTAATAAAGTCTTAAAGTTAACTAGAATGAGAGTTCTACTAACAACTAAAGAAGTTCTTTGAAGTATTGAGAAATAAGGAAACAGCGTTTTTAAGAAAAGAACATAATAAACATACTCGAGCTCTTATGAAAATTCAAAGTTA
>JAHENC010000009.1 GCA_024643365.1 Crocinitomicaceae bacterium
GTACAGGTGAAAAACGTTCACTTCCTGTAAATGCAGGGTTGATGACGTAATCATTGAAAAAATAATTAGTAAAGATGGGTAATTGCTGTGCATTTACACAAGCAATAAATCCAACGAATAATAAGAAACTTAAGCTCAACTTTTTCATGCTTATTGTTTTAATGTAACAACACCATTGAATTTTCTGCCGTCAGAAAGTTCAACGATGTAATAATAATCTGCTGTTGGAAGCATTACGCCACCATAAATTCCATTCCAAGTTGGGAATAATTCACTTCCCTCAAACACTTTTAAACCCCATCGGTTGAAGACCGAAATCTTAGAATTTGGATAATTCTCAATGCCGTAAATCGTCCAATCGTCGTTGTCTGAATCGTTGTTTGGTGAAAATCCTGTTGGAATAATTACATCTAAACCTGGAGAATTATTAATTAATTGAACAATAGACGTAAGTGAATCTTTACAACCTAATGTTGAACTTACAACCAAGGTCACAAAATAAGTAGCTGTAACTAATGGTTGGTAAGTATACGAAGGATTCGCAACTGAAGAAGTACCAATTAAATCTCCAAAATCCCAATCATACGTTGCTGCTCCTGTTGAAAGGTTCACAAAATCAAAGGTTGAATTTGGAGAATACTGTGTAGGTGTTTGTGTGTAAAAATTAGCATTTGGATAATCACCTACAGTTACTGTTACGTCATCTGTATTTACACAACCCGCAGCACTTGTTGCTGTTACGCCATAAGTTGTTGTTGTTGAAGGATTAAATGGTAAATTATTAACTACTCCACCACCCCAAACAATCGAGCCATTGCTTACTGCGTTTAAAGCGATTGCTTGCCCTTTACAAATAATGCGATTTGGACCAGCATCAACAGTTGGCAACGGATTTACGGTCGCAAGTACTTGATCTGTTTGTGTACAACCATTTGCACCTGTAGCTGTTACAGTTAATGTCATATTGGATGTTGGAATAAAATAATCTCCATTAATCAATCCATTACTCCAACTATATGAAACACCTGTACCAGTTGCTGTAAAAAAGAGTGAATCTCCGTAACAAACAGCTTTATCACTTCCTGCATCAACTGTTGGCAATGGTTTTGTGGTAAGTGTAACTTGGTCGGAATTCTGACAACCATTCCCATCAATTCCTTGAACGGTATAAGTTGTATTTGCTGTAACGGTGAAAGGCACACCATTGGTAACGCCATTGTTCCAAGTATAAGTTGTTGCACCTAAGCCACTCAAGGTATATGTTGATTGGTCACACAACAACGTATCGTTTCCAGCAAATACTGTTGGCAAAGGATTAACCGTAACAATTACAGAATCTGAATTCGAACAACCATTTGCATTCGTTCCGATGACATGATACGTTAAAGTGCTGGTTGGATAAAAAGCTGTATTGTTGATCACGCCATTGTCCCAAACATAACTCACTGCTCCCGAACCATTCAATTGGATTGAATCGCCAATACAGATAGCCACATTGTTTCCAGCATTTACCGGAGGTAGAACATTAACAGTAACTTGAATTTGATCTGAATCTTTACACCCATTGGCATCAGTTCCAACAACCGTAAATGTGTTTGATAACGATGGAATAAATGGAACGTTGTTCGTAACACTATTGCTCCATGTATAACTTACAGCGCCACTTCCAGAAAGTGTCAGGAAAGAACCATTACACACCGCAGTATCTGCTCCCGCATTGACATTCGGCAAGGCATTTACAAATACTACAGCTTGATCCGTATTGGTACAGCCATTTGCACCAGTTCCTGTAACTGTGTAAGTTGTTGTTGCAGTTGGGTAAAAATAAACACCATTTAATATTCCATTGTTCCAAGTAATTAAAGGTGAACCTGAAGCTGTTAACGCAACTGAATCGCCTGCACAAATTGTTTTGTCACTACCTGCATTGATAGAAGGCAATGGTTTGATTGTCACTATAACAGTATCTTTTCCTTGACATGCATTGGCATTGGTTCCTGTAACAATGTAAGATGTTGTTACTGTTGGCGAAACGGTGATACTTGCGGTTGTTGCATTTCCAGGCACCCATGAATAAGATACAGCACCAGTAGCAGTTAAGGTTGCATTTTGACCAAAACAAACAGAAGTATCTGAACCAGCATTGACAATTGGTAATGCATTGACCGTAATTGTCATTGTATCTGTCTTCGTACACCCATTTGTATTCGTACCAGTAACAATGTAATTAGCAGTTGTTGTTGGGAAAAAAGGAACGTTATTGGCTACGCCGTTGCTCCAAGAATAACTAAAAGCTCCTGTAGCATTGAAAATTGCTTGATTCCCAATACAAATCGATTGATCTAAACCTGCATTGGTAGCTGGCAAAGGTTTAATCGTAACCAAAACATTGTCTGTATTTACACAACCATTGGCATCGGTTCCAGTAACGGTATACGTTGCAGTAGCAGTTGGTGTAAATGGTGTATTGTTTATGACTGAATTATTCCACGAATAGCTTGTTGCGCCTGAACCACTTAAAGTAACTGGTTGATTTAAACAAACAGACTGATCCGTTCCTGCATTTACGGATGGCAATGGATTTACCGTTACTACTATTGCATCCGAACACGACGCTCCGTTTACCGTTGTGGTACACGTATAGGTTGTTGTTGTAGTTGGTGAAACAGTGATAGATTGAGTTGTTGCACCACCAGGTGACCAAGAATACGTTGTTTCACCTTGTGCATACAATTGTTGAATTTCAGCAAGGGTCAAAGCTCGGCTCCAAATACCAATATCATCTAATTTTCCAGTGAAATATTGAGAAGACCCAGATAAACTTGCTCCTATGTTTAATACGCCCGAAATTGCTGGAACAGCTGTGGTAACTTGGGTTGTAATTAAACTTCCATTGACATAAATTTTAACTTGTGAACTAGCATAAACAGCTACAACATGGTACCAGGTATTTGTTCCTAAAACTATGTTTGTTGGGTAAAGGGTAAATGTACCGCCATTCCACAATTTGAAATTTAATTGACCATTTGAGCAATCACTGTACAATTCCCATGATTTATCATTTGCATCCAAAATTGGTTTGATACAACTTGCATTTGTTGCTTGAACCCACATACTAGCGGTAAAAACAGCTTGATGTGCTCTTGTCGCTGAAATCCAATCATTGCCATCAAAACTAAATGCACTGTTAGAATTTCCAAAACGATCCGTTGTTAAGGTTGCGCCATTGACTGTTCCGTTGTTTCCATTTCCAGATGCATCATTCGCATTGCCGCAAAATGGCCAGTAGCCCACTAAACCAGTTTGTAAATTCGTTGGTAGTGCCGCACCCGAACAAATTGAAGAAGGCGAAACGGTGGTATTAGAAGTTAAGGTTGTATTATCTCCAACACATAGGATTGAATCTGCAGTTGAAACAATTGGATTTAACATTACCAATTGCGTTGAAGCACTTTTAACACACGCGCCTTTTGTTACAGTGCATGAATAAATTCCACTTGAAGTTGGAGTAATGGAAGCGGTAGTAGCATTCGTATTCCACAAATAAGACGTTGCTCCTGCAGGGGCTGAAAGCGTTGTACTTGTACCACAAACAGTTGTTGTAGCTGGCAACGAAAAATTCAAAGCATCAACTGTTACGGTTATCGCATCTGTACACGCAACACCATTTACAGTAGTTGTACACGTATACGTTGTTGTTGCTGTTGGTGAAACGGTGATGGATGGTGTTGTTGCTCCTCCAGGAGACCATGCATAAGTTGTTTGACCTTGTGTGTACAATTGTTGGATTTCAGAAGGTATTAATACTTTATTATATAAAGAAATATCGTCAACAGAACCAATAAAACTAGGGCTATTTAAATCATTAAGTCCACCAACTCTCCAATAACCATTGTAACTAGAAATTAAATTATTTGCATTTGACCCCTCTAATACATTATCAACATATATTTTCATTCCGTCTATTCCAAAAGTGCAAACAACATAATGCCATAAACCATCATTTTTTCCTGGATTAGAGTAACAAAAATAATTCCCAGTTGTATGGTTTACATGAAATCTTACTTGACCATTAGCCATTAAATCAATATACCTGTCTTGATTAAATATATGTTGACATTGTCCATTATCAAATCCAAAAATCCTTCCTAATCCTTCTGCAGAAATTATTGAAGTATTAGAAGAATTAAACCATAATGAAATTGAAAATTGATTAGGATTATTTGCCAAATTATTTGTGCACATAATTTGAACACCATTTGTTAATTGAAGTGATGAATTGGAATTACCAAAACGGTCTGTTGTAAGTGTAGCGCCATTAACCGTCCCATTGTTTCCATTTCCTGATACATCGTTCACATTCCCACAAAATGGCCAATAACCTACTAAGCCAGTTGCCAATGTACCTGTTAATGTTCCACAATTAGTTGATACTGATGTTGGCGCATTCGCCACACTCAATGTTGTACTTTCCCCTAAACACAAGGTAGAATCAGTTGCAGTAATGGTTGAATTCACCAAATAAAGTTGTGTTGAATCGCTTTTCACACATGCTCCTTTTGTAACCGTACAAGAATACAACCCACTTGTTGTTGGAGAAATGGATGCTGTTGTTGCATTCGTATTCCACAAATAAGAAGTTGCTCCTGCAGGGGCTGAAAGCGTTGTACTTGTACCACAAAAAGTTGTTGTAGCCGGCAACGAAAAATTCAATGAATCAACAGTTACGGTTATCGCATCTGTACAAGCAACACCATTTACAGTAGTTGTACACGTATACATTGTTGTTGCTGTTGGTGAAACAGAGATGGATGGTGTTGTTGCTCCACCTGGTGACCAAGAATAAGTTGTTTGTCCTTGTGTGTACAATTGTTGGATTTCAGAAGCTGAAAGTGTTCGGTTCCAAATAGCTATATCGTCTATTTTACCATCAAAAAACCATGAATTTAACAAACTTGATCCTATTGAAATATTTGAAGTATTTTTAGTAATAGTACTAGGAAGATAATTTTTATTCTTTGCAACTAAATTTCCATCTATATACAAAGCCAATGAATCAGATTTATACAATACTGTAATATTATAAAATTTAGTTACATCAATTGGTGAAATGTAATCACCTCTATTAACTTCTAATGAATCAAAAGGTGAATTTCCAGAGAGAAATCTCCATGCTCTAATTCTATTATAATCCATTCGAATGGAATATGGATAAGGCTGTGAGAGAGAATTATTCCATTTTTGAAAAATGTAGTAATCATTTACATTGTTAATTACATCAGCTTTGGCCCACAAACTAATTGAATATGAATCTGTAGTGTTAAAATTATAAATTTCACTATGCGGAATTATTATATTAGAATTTACACCATTAAAATCATAAGCATTATTCGCATTTCCAAAACGATCTGTCGTTAACGTTGCGCCATTTACTAACCCATTGTTTCCATTTCCAGAAGCATCATTTGCATTGCCACAGAAGGGCCAGTAGCCTACTAATCCATTTGAAAGTGTTCCAGGTAAAGAAGTGCAATTAATTGCTGGGATCGTGCTAGCCACACTCAATGTTGTACTTTCCCCTAAACACAAGGTAGAATCAGTTGCAGTAATGGTTGAATTCACCAAATAAAGTTGTGTTGAATCGCTTTTTATACATGCTCCTTTTGTAACCGTACAAGAATACAACCCGTTAATTGAAGGAGAAATAGATGCTGTTGTTGCGCCAGTACTCCATAAGTATGTGGTTGCTCCGGCAGGTGCTGAAAGCGTTGTACTTGTACCACAAACAGTTGTTGTAGCCGGCAACGAAAAATTCAATGAATCAACTGTTACGTTTATCGCATCTGTACAAGCAACACCATTTACAGTAGTGGTACACGTATACGTTGTTGTTGTAGTTGGTGAAACGGTGATGGATGGTGTGGTTGCGTTTCCTGGTGACCAAGCATACGTTGTTTGACCTTGTGTGAATAATTGTTGGATTTCGGAAGGAGATAGTGTTCTATGCCAATAAGCTACATCATCTAATTTAATGTTAGAAAAATATAAATCGGATCCGTCTAACCATTTTGCTAATAAAAAAGGAACATTGCCAAAATCTAAAGTAGCGGCAGATCCTATTATTGAATCAATTTGTACATTATTTAAATAAACTCGAATTGTACTAATTCCATCAGAAGTAACTACATAATGTCCCCAATTGTTTGCACTTAAAGAGGATATATTCAAATGATTTGGATATACACCTTGACAACATGCACCACAAATATGAGAAAAATACCTTAAACCAGTATTTTGAGTTCCTAGATTATGTCCTCCGCCACCAGCACATATATTTTTATGTTGAAATAAACATTGATAAGAATTTTGAAAATTTTGAAAATTTGCCCACAGCGAAACTGTAAATGCGGGATTCATATCTAAACTTTTTTCGAACCAAGTTCCTTGTGTAAAATTATAAGCACAATTCGCATTTCCAAAACGATCACTTGTCAACGAAGCGCCATTAACATTTCCATGATTGCCATTACCACTTGCATCGTTGGCATTCCCACAAAATGGCCAATAACCTACTAAGCCAGTTTGTAAATTAGAAGGCAAAGAAGCACTTGTGCAAAAACTTGCATTGGAAGAACTTGGAGCTGTTGAAGTTAAAGTGGTACTTTCCCCCAAACATAAGGTAGAATCTGAAGTGGTGATGTTGCACGTTACAGGTGGTATTGAACTAGTAAATAAATTTGTGATTTCTTGTTGAGTCAATGCACGGTTCCAGATTCCTATATCGTCAAGTTTTCCAGTTAAAAATTGTGGTCCACTAGGTAAACTTACTGTAGGATGCTCTACACCAAAAAACAAACCTCCATTGTTATCGTAATTTTGAGGTGTTGAAGAAATGGGTGAAGTAATACTTAATACTCCATTTACATAAATAGACATTGTTCCTACAGATGCATTATAAACTCCAATAAAATGATTCCAATTTGACAAATTTGATATTGTATTAGTAGCAGTAGAACCATTACTATTAGATGCATTCCCAGATGCATACATCCCTAAACCAGCACCTTCATATCTTAAAGCATAACTTGCAGAAACATTTGGCCAAGTTGAAATCTGCATTCTTGTTACAAAATGTTGAAAAGTGTTTGTTCCGTTTTTTAAAGCCCAACAACTTATTGTAAATGAACCTGTTCCAACATTTAAGTTTTGATTAAAGGCACATTGAATCCAATTATTACCAACAAAATTATATGCTTTATTCGCAACCCCAAAACGATCCGTTGTTAATGTTGCACCATTGACAATCCCATTAATCGCATTCCCACTCTCATCGTTGGCATTGCCATTAAACGGCCAGTAACCAACTAAGCCATTGGTTGGAACATAAGATGGAAGTTGAGCAAACATACTAAATGTACTGAACAGCACGAGTAAACTGAAAAGGTATTTCATATTGGTTGAGTTGTAATTTACGAAGCAAATATATTGATTAATAAACGATTATTCAACCTTTTAGCTGTTAAATATTTGATGTAGAATTTTAAGGCAAAAAGCATTATTTAATTGCTTTTCAAACTCAACTTAACCAAACAATCGTTATTCCACTCGAATTTTAAGCGAAGTTTGCCCGTTATAACTTGTAAATCGAATGTAATAAACGCCCTTTGCAACCAAAGATAAATCAAGTGTATTATTTGTGAATGACACAGCATTCATTTGCTGCCCTAGCGCATTGTATACTTCTATGGCATCAATCTTTACAGGAGAAAAGAATTCGTAAGTATTATTGCCGTTATTATGCAATTGAATGGCTGTGTTCAGCTCCTCCACTCCCAATTGGGTCACTGCAACTTGCATACTTGCTGTATCAGAACCACATTCGTTTTGGGCAATTAATTGAACGGTAAAAGTTCCCGTAGAAGAATAAGAATGTGCCGGTGAAACAGCTGTTGAAGTTGTACCATCACCAAAATCCCAACTGTAGCTTGTTGAACGCCAACTTACGTTTTGTGTTGCAATCGAATTAGCTGTTAAATTCAAGGAAAAACGCGCAATGGCAGTTTCGTTGTTGGCTCTTAATTTCCATGTCGACAAACTATCTAAGACAACCAACGCTGCAGCCTG
>JAHENC010000004.1 GCA_024643365.1 Crocinitomicaceae bacterium
GAGTTTATAGTGTTACAGTGACCGATGATGATGGTTGTTTGTTAACACAATCAGTAAACATTGGTCAGCCATCCACGGCAATGAATGTACAAGCCTTGGTAACAGATGTATTGTGCTACGGTAATCCAACAGGATCAATTGATGTAACCGTGACAGGAGGGGTAGCTCCGTATACGTACAACTGGAGTAACGGACCCGGAACTCAAGACATCTCAAATGTGATTGCTGGAGTTTATACATTAACCGTATTTGACTTTAATGGTTGTCTTTCTTCAAATCCTTTAACTGTTGCACAGCCTGCTGGTCCCTTAACGACTACTTTAGTACCAACGAATATTCTTTGTTTTGGTCAAAATTCAGGTGCAGTAGATTTAACAGTTACGGGAGGTACTTTAGGCTATAACTACCTTTGGAACAATGGCTCAAGTAGCCAAGATATTTTTGGTTTAACTCCTGGTGGTTATAATGTTTTGGTGACTGATGGTAATGGTTGTACGTCAAGTGCATCCACATTAATCAGTCAACCGAGTCTTCCGATGACAGTAACTAGTGTTATTGGTAATGTTTTGTGTTATGGAGGTAATACTGGATCGATTAATATCACTGCTGCAGGTGGAACAAGTCCTTACAATTACTTATGGAACGGTTCCCAAACGATTGAAGATTTAACAAATATTCCTGCCGGTTCATATGTAGTGGCAGTGAATGATGCAAATGGTTGTTACGTTCAACAAACGTATGTAGTTCAACAAAGTTCGAGTCCATTAACCTTGACAAGTGTTCAAACACCGAGTGGTTGTTATGGAGGTTCAAATGGTCAATTGAACTTAACAGTGACAGGAGGAACAATACCTTACCTATACTCGTGGAATACAGGAAGTACTTCTCAAGATTTACAAAATTTAGCTTCCGGAATTTATAGCGTAACCGTAACCGATGCGAATGGCTGTAGTGCTACTTTGCAAGACACGGTTACCCAACCAAGTTTCTACGGCATCACCGCGCAAGTAACACCAGTTGCCTGTTTTGGACAGAATACTGGAGCGATCGATGCTACTGTTATTGGAGGTACTGCTCCATTTACGTATTCATGGAGTAACTCCCAAACGACGCAAGATTTGAGTGGCATTCTATCAGGAAGTTACATTGTTTCGGTGACCGATCATCTAGGTTGTTTGACAAGCCAGACCTTTAGTGTGAGTCAACCAAGTTCGATATTGAGTACAAGTACAACATTGACCAATGTGAGCTGTACTGGATCAGGAACTGGAGGCATAGATTTAACCGTTACCGGAGGAAATGCGCCATATAATTATTCATGGAGCAATCAAGCAACAACCCAAGACCTTAGTAACGTAGCTCAAGGAACTTACACGGTGATTGTAACCGATGCAGGCGGCTGTCAAGTAACAACGGGCACAGTGGTAACACAACCACAAGCAATGAGTTTAATCGTTAGCTCAAGTAATCCATTGTGTCCAAGTACGGCAACCGGTTCCATCGACTTGACGGTGAACGGAGGAACACAGCCATATGGTTATGCCTGGAGTGGACCAAATACAACCGCGACCACCCAAGACATTGGATTTATCACAGCGGGGATCTACTTTGTGACGGTAACCGATGCAAATGGATGTATAGCAACACAATCGGTTTCACTACAGAATCCAATTGGAGTGAGCGCTACTTATGTGAGTACGCCTGTGCAATGTTACGGAGGAAGCAATGGCTCAGTAAACGTTACTGTAAGTGGAGGAGCAACTCCATATACTTACCAATGGAATACAGGTGCACAGACCCAAGATATTTGGAATGTACCTGCGGGTAATGACACCTTAGTTGTAACCGATGCATTAGGATGTACGGATACACTTATTACACTAACAACCCAACCAACTCAACCAATCACCATAACAAGTGCGATACAAAATGTTGGATGTTTTGGTACCTTATCTGCAAGTATCAATGTTACTGTTGAAGGCGGAACACCTGGATATACATATTTGTGGTTATCTGGCCAGACGACACAAGATTTATTTGGTTTGGGTGCGGGTAGTTATGGAATTAATGTGACAGATTTTAATGGTTGTACTCAAGCTCAAAGTTTTACAATTACCGCTCCGTTGACACCAATGATGTTAAGCACTACTGGTGTTGGATTAACATGTTTTAATTCATCAACTGGTTCTGTTGATTTAACCATCACAGGTGGGGTTGGACCATATCAAATCAATTGGTCTACCGGATCAACAAACGAGGACATTTTTAATTTACCTGCAGCCACTTATCAAGTATTTGTAGAGGATGTAAACGGATGCCTCGATTCAGCCACAGTTACCCTTCAAAACCCAAGTCCTTTATTGGTTTCTGGTGTCATTGCAAATGTTCAATGTTACGGTCAAAGTACGGGTGGAATCGATGTGACGGTAGTTGGAGGCGCTGGACCTTATTTTTATTCTTGGTCTAATGGTTCAACGTCAGAAGATCTAACAAATTTAAGTTTTGGAACTTATACGGTCACTGTCACTGATTTCAATGGCTGTGTGATAACGTCTAGTTATTATGTAAGTCAACCAAGTTCAGAGGCTGTTATTTCGAGTACAGTTAACAACATTTTATGCTATGGCAATAGTACAGGATGGATCAACGCTACGGCAGTTGGTGGCGCCTTACCATATAGTTATTTTTGGCAGGGTCCATCAGGATTTGTATCACCAAACGAGGATTTATTCGGCATTGTTGCGGGTAGCTATGTACTGATGATTACAGATAACATCGGTTGTGTGACTCAAGACACCATTGTTGTTAGTCAACCAGCATTGATTACCCCAACAGTGGTTCAAACGAATGTTAGTTGTTACGGATTTGATAATGGCTCCTTGGATATTAGTGTAACGGGAGGTGTAGGCACCTATGATTACAGTTGGAACATCGGTTCGAGCAACCAAGATTTAATCAATCTTCCTCCGGGAACGTATAGTTTAACAATCACTGATGACAATAACTGTACAGTAAATAGTAGTTACACGATTACTCAGCCACTTCAGCCATTAAACTCGACCATCAGTCAGGTGAATGTTAGTTGTTATGGCGATTCAACAGGCTTTGTTAACTTGAATGTAACAGGAGGAACTATTGCATACAGTTATAGTTGGTCAAATGGAGCGACGACACAAGACCTTTTCAATTTACCTATAGGCACATATAGTGTTTTGGTGACAGATGCCAATGGTTGTACTATGAATAATCAAACGACGATTACACAGCCACAGCAAGGCTTGAGTATCAGTTCAACACAGACCAATGTGAGTTGTTATGGTGGAACGAATGGTGTGATCAACATCCAAAGTCAAGGAGGAACACCGAGTTATGATTACTTGTGGAATAATGGAATGACAAGTTCAACGATTAGTGGATTACCAATAGGCACATACACCGTATTAGTGACGGATAGTTTGAACTGTAGTCAAACAATGAATGTCACCATTACGCAGCCACAATCTGAAATTACCACAACAAATTCCATTATAAATCTTATCTGTTTAAATGACCCAACAGGTTCGATTGATTTAACAATGAATGGCGGTACGCCAGCATATAATTACTTATGGAATAATGGTGAAACAACACAAGATATTGATAGTCTTGCATCTGGAGATTATACCGTAACCATTACAGATATACTAGGCTGTGTCTTAATTACTACACTTACAGTAGAAGATCCAATTGATCCCATGCTCGTCAATCCTGTAGTGACTAACGTATCGTGTTATGGAGGTAGCGATGCGGAAATTAGTTTGGTGATAAGTGGTGGAGTTCCATCGTATGACATTTTGTGGTCAACTGGAGATACGATCGTGGACCTAGATTCGCTTGTAGCAGGTAACTATAGCGTACTTGTCACAGATGCTCAGGGTTGCGAGACACCGTTGAGTTTCACGATTACCGAACCTGCACCAATCGTCGCTTATTTCAATCCAAGTGTAACTTTTGGTTGTTCTCCGTTGAATGTGACGTTTACGAATAACAGCAGTGGTCCATACACGAATAGTTTATGGAACTTTGGAAATGCGACAAGTGCAACGACGCAAAATGGTATCACGACGTTTACCCAGCCGGGATGTTATGACATTAGTTTGATTGTATCGAATGCAGCAGGCTGTGCCGATACCATGATTACAGACAGTTTGGTATGCGTGGTTTCAGGACCTGACGCTAGCTTTTCAGCAAGTACGCAAGGCATAGACTATTACACCGGACAATTGGTTTTACTCAACACATCAGATGGCGACATCACGGATTACTTATGGACATTTGGAGACGGAAGTCCGAACTCAACGTTAGAAAACCCGATTCATTATTACCCAGATCAGCAAGCAGCGAGTTACGAAGTGACTTTAACCATCGTTGATACAAATGGTTGTGTGGATACGGCATCCTACGAGTTCAGCTTAGTTGAATTGTTGAATGTTTATGTACCGAATACCTTGACGATTAATGGAGATAACATCAATGATGTATTCTTACCGATCTTCTCGAATGTGGACATCATGAAGAGTTATCAGATGGAGATCTACAACAGATGGGGACAATTAGTTTGGGAAACAGACATCGTATCCGAAGGATGGAATGGAAGATACAAAGACAACAAGGATGTACAACTTGGAGTTTATACTTGGAAAATAAGGTATACAGATAACAAAGGAGAGACTAGAGTTCTGGTTGGACATGTTACCACTTTGAGGTAAAATCAAGTTTGTATAACAAGTTTAAATCATTCTTGTAACTTTACATTTGCAAAATAAGAGAATGACAAAGTTTTTAGTTTTATTTCCTCAGAATATTTCTGATGAATCAGCAATTGTTAAATTTTAATGGAAACACCTCTGGTTCAGGTTCAGGACCTTGGATTAATTGATTATAAAGAAGCTTGGGACTTACAAGAATCCTTATTGAAGGAATCTGTAGACCTTAAAGTTTCAAATCGCGTCAATAATTCAGCGAATTTACCACTTAATCATTTGCTTTTCTGTGAGCATCCACATGTATACACTCTTGGTAAAAGTGGAAAGCATGAACATTTATTATTGAATGACCTACAATTGACGGAAGTATCTGCTTCATACTATAAAATCAATAGGGGAGGAGATATTACGTATCATGGTCCAGGGCAACTAGTAATGTACCCAATCCTTGATTTAGAACAGTTTTTCACTGATATTCATAAATATTTAAGGTTTCTAGAGGAAGCTGTCATTATGACTTTGAACGAGTATGGCGTGGATGCAGATCGCTATGAAGGTCTTACTGGAGTTTGGATAGAACCCAATACCCCTAACGCCCGTAAAATTTGTGCAATGGGTGTTAAATGCTCACGTTGGATTACCATGCATGGAATTGGATTCAATATCAATTCAGATTTGAATTATTTTCAACACATTGTACCTTGCGGTATAGATGATAAAGCGGTCACTTCTTTGGAGAAAGAGCTAGGTCGAAAAATACCAATGGATGAAGTCAAACAAAAATTAGTTAAGCACATGTCTTCCATTTTTGGATTCATGATGTCAAAATAATCGTTAAAATGAGAGAAGAATTAAAAGGACCGAAGGTTGAAAACGTGTCCATCGCTTTAGTAGAAATTCCTTTAGAGAATAACGAAAAGGAATACATCGTTTACTTACTTAACCTTCGTGATGATATCATGGAAGGAATCATTGTCGCTTCCACAGGATACGGAGAAAACCCAAATACAGGCGAGCAAATCAAAACATCTACTTTAAGAAGAGGCATTGAATTAATGCTGCCGAATGAAGCCGCCCGTATCGAACCAATTATGCCTGAATTATTCGATTTAACGAATGAATATTGGGTGAGTTTTTGGGTTAATGATGAAATGTATGATAAACGCTTTTTGTTTATTCCAGGAAGTATCAAACAAGAAGATTTCAAAATGATTGATCTTTTGGGACATAAGGGAATCCTACTTTCATGAGAAAAATAACAGTGGTTATTCTTTTTTTAGTCATGAACTTCGGTGCATTGGCCATTGGAGGAATTTTAATGGGTGCTAGTCCAGTTGAGAACAATTGGTACAACAGTTTGAATCAAGCGCCTTGGACTCCACCTGGATTCGTTTTTGGACTCGCTTGGACAACGATCATGTTGTGCTTTTCGATATATTTAGCAACGAGTTCGGTCTTTGTTTTAAGCGAACCTAAGCGTAGGAACACCTATGTTTTGCATTTGCTCTTAAACATAGCCTGGAATCCAGTTTTTTTCTATTTCCACTTGACGTGGCTCGCATTTCCAATATTAGTTGGACTTATTTTAACCTTGATTCGACTCAATCGTCTAATGGGCTACTCGTTTTACACAAATAAATCGTGGTTGTTATTCCCGTATTTTGTTTGGTTAGTTATCGCAGCATCTTTGAATGCGTACGTTGCCATTATGAATTAGTCTGTAAAAGAGATTTTCCTGTCATTTCAATTGGCGCCGCTAATCTCATTCGATTGAGTATGGTAGGTGCAACATCAGCCAGAATCCCATCATTTAATTTAACTTCAGAATCTTCCGTTACTAATATTACTGGAACGGGATTTAAGCTATGAGCGGTATTAGGTGTCCCATCCAAGTTTATAGCAAAGTCTGCGTTTCCATGGTCTGCAATGATTAAAAATTCATAACCGTTTGCAATACCTGCTTTCACAACCTCTTGTAGACAAGAATCAACTGTTTCAACTGCTTTGGTAATGGCAGAGAAAACACCGGTGTGTCCAACCATATCAGGATTTGCAAAATTTAAACAAATGAAATTTGGTTTCTCATGATTGATACTAGAAATAATGCGGTCGCGTACCTCTGGAGCACTCATTTCTGGTTTTAAATCATACGTGGCTACCTTGGGAGAATTAACCAACAATCTAGTTTCTCCAGGAAATGGCTCTTCACGTCCACCGTTAAAGAAGAATGTCACATGAGGGTATTTCTCTGTTTCGGCTATTCGAACTTGTGTTCGATCCATGTTGGAGATAACCTCTCCTAGCGTATTAATTAAGTTGTCTTTTTCAAAAACCACATGCAATCCTTTATAACTCGCATCATAATTAGTCATGGTGCAATAATAGATGTCAAGTGGCAACATACCATAATCAGGAAAGTCTTCTTGCGTTAAAACGGTCGTTATTTCTCTTGGTCGATCGGTTCGAAAATTAAATGAAATGACGATATCACCATTTTCAATGATGCCAGTTGGTTGAATAAGGTATCCTTCAATAAACTCATCCGTTACACCTTTTTTATAGGATTCTTGAATTGCTTCGGATGCGGAGGAGGCTTGTTCTCCAATACCTTTAGTGAGTAGGTTATATGCTTTTGCTACTCGTTCCCAGCGTTTATCACGATCCATTGCATAATAGCGTCCAATAACACTGGCAATTTCCGCTACACCATTGGTTAAATGATCTTCTAGTTTTTGAATAAATCTAAGTCCACTTTTAGGGTCACAATCACGGCCATCGGTAAACGCATGAACGAACACTTTTTCTAATCCGTGAGCATTTGCCATGTCACAAAGTGTATGTAAATGTACCTGAGAACTATGAACTCCACCCTCTGAAACTAGTCCAATAAAGTGCACTTTCGAATTTCGTTCTTTTGCTAGGTCAAAAGCAGCCAGAAGAACTGGGTTTTTTTGGAATTCTCCGTCGCGGATTGATTTATTTATTCGTGTAAGTTCTTGGTATACGATTCTTCCTGCACCAATATTTAAGTGCCCCACTTCGGAATTCCCCATTTGTCCTTCTGGTAAACCAACATCCTCGCCGAATGTTTTCAATGTCGCATGAGGAAAGGTTTTCCAAAGCGAGTCCATAAATGGTGTATTGGCTGCAGAGATGGCATCGGAAGTGGATTTGTCTCCAATACCCCAACCATCAAGAATGATGAGTCCGAAGTGATTTGTCATAGGGCAAAGTTACCTCAAAAACTGTTCCTTTCGGGAAATTTTCTTTACATGTTATTGTTGCTCCTTGTAATTGAGCAAATTCAGCTGCGATAAACAATCCCAAACCGCTTCCTTGTTTTTGGCGGGTTTCTTCATTCCCAATTCGGTAAAATTTATCGAAAATGGATGCACGTTCGTTTGAAGGTATTCCTGGACCTTCATCTTTCACCCCAATTACATACTGAGTGCCTTGATTGTTCATGTAAATGTTAATATGAGCATCAATACCCGCGTATTTACAGGCATTTTCAAGTAAATTCACTAAAATCATTTCTAGGATAAATGCATCTGCATGCAGAGTGATGTCTTCTGATGAAGTGATGGTAATAAAATCCTGTAAGTAGCGTTTGTGAAAGCGATCTACAATGTTTAGAACGAGACTATTGAGTTGAATATCACTGTTTACGGCTTTCAGCGATTTGTTTTCGACTCTTGAAGCATGTAAAATGTTGTCAATTAATAAACTCAATCGTTCATTTTCATCCATTGCTTTTTTTAGTAAATCTGTTTTTTTCTCCTCGGGTAACTCATGTTTCAAGAGTGTTTGAAGAAATAATTTGACGGATGAAATGGGTGTTTTTAATTCATGTGTAACAGAGAGTAGGAAATTGGATTGTCTTTGTGTTAATCCGATTTCTTTGAGTATGACTTTCCGCATTTTCCAAATTCCTAGGAATAACAGGACCATGAATACACTGCCTTCCCCAATGACCATCCACACGCGTCGCTGGTAATCTTCTGAAGAAATGGCAACTTGTCCATTTAAGCGAATAAGTAAGTTTCCCCACCAAATAAATTGAAGGAATACATAAATCACCAGAATAATCAAGAAAAAATTTGCTTGCTTTTTCATGACATTTTAGGGGGATTTAAGGATTTAAGCGCTGAAAGGACTGTTTTAAAAGAAAAGGAGTAGAAAGCGTAGTGACCAATCCCATGATGACAAGCATGGAGAAAATCTCCACATTGATAAATCCTTCGCGGAATGCAATATTAGCAATCACAAGTTCCATGATTCCACGTGCGTTCAATCCATATGCAAGGGTCATTGATTGTCTATGTCCCATGTGTGCAAATCTACCACCAAGATAACCTCCTAATATTTTAGATAAGAAAGAGACCAAAATAATAGCAATGAGTAATCCATAGTTATGGATGGCAGAAAACTTGAATTCAAGCCCAATTCCAGCGAAGAATATAGGGGCTAGGAATCCCATTGCCATGCTGCTTGTTGTTTTGTGAAAGAGGTCGATGTTTTTCGTTCCAATGAGTCTTTTGTTCAAAAGCATGGATGCGAAAAAAGAACCAATAATGAAATGTAATCCGATACTTTCTGTTAAGGTCGCAAAAAGTAAAATGAACATAAATAGGATAGCAAATAAAGATTCTTTTCCTTTAAGGACAGCAAGTAAACGATCAATTTGATTTTCTACGAAGTTTTCTTTTTGTGTAAAATGTTGAATGACACGGTATGACACATATACGACAAGAATGAACGCAATTAATTTTATTCCGGTGAAAATCGTTGCCGTCGTAATTGCTGAAAATGTTTTGTCTATGTGATTCATATCCAACAAAATACCTAAAATGGTTAAGGCAAGTACATCGTCAAATATGGCCACAGAAATGATTTTTTGTCCAACTTCGGTGTTTAGCTTACCTAAATCCATGAGTATTCGAATACTCACTGGAAGCGCTGTAATTGCCACACATAATCCAATAAATACCGTTGTCATTACATTTTGACCAAAGAGTTTTCCAATCATAAAACCACTGACAATAGGTAAAATGAATGCCAAAAGTGAAATGACAATGTTTCTCCCTCTCATGGACTTTAATATATCGTCAAAGTTGATTTCCAGTCCAGCTAAAATTACCAGCAGAAAAACACCCAAATCAGAAATAACCTTTAGTTCTTCCGTTCGATGTATAAAGTTTAACAATGTGGGTCCTAAGATGATTCCTGCGATGATTTCACCAATCATTGCTGGCTGCTTCATACGTTCAAATAATTCACCAAAGAAACGCGCCAGGACCAATAATAAAAGAAGAGCGGCAAAAAACGGCAATTCAAATTTTGGTAAATCAATCATCTTCGTTAGATTTTAATAAATGTTCTTTTTCTTCACTTGAAAAACTGACCCATCAATTTTCCCTTTTTACTTTTTTCGAATTACAAGCTTATATACGTCTTCACCTTTGACTTAACTACTGAAGGTTCACTAGGGTTTCCTGTGGTCTTGATCCTTGCATCAATGCACTCGGGTCTATTGTTGATGTAGTTGGAGCAACCGGTTCAGAAATCGTTTGAGTCGATTTAATAAAACCATAATGTTCCGCCATCGCACCCATGTACATTTGAAGGTTTCCAATCATTTCCGTGTAAGCGCCTGAATATGCATCAATACTTTCCCCATTATCCATTGCCAATTGTTCTAATTCACGGTAAATGCGAGGCATTACCACTTTGTAAACATGTGTGATTTCTTTCTTAAGGGATTTCGAAAAAGCAGAATTAGGATTTCCGTAACGCGGATTTTGTGCCAAATCGTTCATTTTGAAACACGCATCAATTGCCGCAATTAAATCTTCCGCATTTTCCGGATTACCTGCAAATTCCGCATCACTATGTTCAAAATAAGCGATAACACTATGGAAGTTTGCTAGTAATTTCTTTCCAAGCGCTTCTGCTTTGGTTTTTTGTCCCGCTAAGTAATATAACTGAACATATTCGTGCAATGAACCGCTGCATTTTGCACGTAACGTTTGACCCTGGTAGTTGTAGTCCCCATGTCGTTCATTGAACTTAAGGGACATGAATGGATCACATGAATTCACTTCTCCAAAGTCAAGAACCCTTTCGACCGGCATCAATTTTAATGAGTAATCCAAAACTGAAATGGCTTTAGCGGTTTGTTTGCGATTCAACAATTGTTCTGCCAACAACAAGAAATTTGAACGGTATTGAACAGTATGACGTCTAGCGTAATAATCCGTTAAAACATGTGGATTCGCCATGTCTCCATATTCATAAACACTCATCATGTTTTTAACCATTTTCGCTACATTGTAGAACATTGGCTCCTCTTTGACAGGACTCAACTCGTAGGCCATTCCAACTTGCTTCACATGTCCACCGGAAAGCAATGCTACCGAGAAAGACGATCCTCTGCTACTAGAGAAGAAAATACCACGTTTCCAATCGTTGTTCGCTACGATGTCCATCATCATGACTTCATCACGTGTTAAAGCAGGATCTCTTTCCGTACTGAATTCAAAATTGATTTCATCTGAACAAGAGGCCAATTCTTTTTGTGTAATCGTTCCAGCTTTTAGTGCATTTTCTTTATTCACTTTTAATGAAAAACGATTGGACGGGAAGAAGCTATATTTTTTTCCTTCGTCTGTTAACATGTTGTTGTCGTCACGCACAAATGCCATGGCATCTTTAAAGTCAACAGATGACCAGATGTTTTCATATTGCTCTAGCAATTCTTGAAGTTGTTCTGCTGAACCGTTTTTAAATTCAACCGAACCACTTCTTGCTCCTTCAAACAGTTTAAATACACCTAGGTATTTTTGAATAGTTGCCTGAATGAGGTTTGTTGTGTCAGTGCTTGCAATTGCTGATCGTGTCGCTTCAAATTCAGGATTTGTAATCGAAACATTAGCAAAGATTTTTTGAACTTCTTGATCAAAATAACGCGCAGCTGTAACTGCTTCTGTTGGATTATTTTCCAAGCGCATTTTCAATACCTTATTGATCATTTCTTCACTTGCATTCATAGAGAATAATTGAAGCAATGGCATGAAGTATACTTGATCGGTATTTCCTGCATACATGAGGATTTGGTCTTCACGGAATTTAATCGGAAGTGGGTCCGAATCATAAGACTTCATTTTCATTTGATTCGTGTACCAGTCTGTCCCCATCAACGATAAGTTACATACGCGAACATCTGTTCGTTTGCCTTCTACCTCTTGGAGGTACCATAGTGGGAAGGTATCGTTATCTCCGTTGGTAAAGATGATGCTATTTTTACCACATGACTGTAAGTAGTTTGTTGCCAAGTCTCTTGCGGAAGTTTTGCCACTACGGTCGTGATCATCCCATCCTTGCACTCCCATTATTACAGGAACAGCCACACCCAATGCACTGGCAAGTACTGCACTATTTACTTGAGATTTAATTTTACTTTGTACGAAGTTATAAATGGCATATACCCCTACACCAATCCACATCGCAAAGAAGTAGAACGAACCAGCATAAGCATAATCACGTTCTCTTGGTTCCATTGGTTTTTGATTCAAATAAACCACAATAGCCAATCCTGTAAAGATAAAAGCAAGTGTTAATACAAATGCATCTTTTGGAGCTTTGCGGTAATGGAATACAAGTCCAATGATTGCTAAAATAAGTGGCAATAAGAAGAATTTATTGTGAGCTGGATTCTCAGTTGTATAGTGAGGTTGAAACTCTTGACTTCCTAAACGTGCCTCGTCTATGAAAGAAATTCCTGAAATCCAGTTTCCATGTAGGTTGTCTCCATGACCTTGAATGTCATTTTGACGTCCAGCAAAGTTCCACATGAAGTAGCGGAGGTACATCCAATTAACTTGGTATCGCATGAAATAAGTGAGGTTTTCCCCAAAACTTGGCAAACGTTTTCCATCACGACCAATTTCGGTATTTGTCCCGTCATTTTCATCATAACCAGACCATTTTGCGTATCCTTGTTTGTGAACAGGACTATCGCCAGAGTACATGCGTGGAAAAATAGTTGATTGGGCATAAGTTGCGACCGCTCCATGTCGAATGGAAGCATTGCTCTCGTAATATTTTTCTTCAATGGAATAAGCTCCATCGTGTTCAGCCACCCATTTTTGAGCATCAGATTCTTTGGTGAAAGCCTTCACTTCAATATCACCTTCAGTAATCACAAAACGACGCAAGTAATAAGCGGATAAATCTTTCCACGCGTCATTGCTCAAAATACGTGCTCCGTTCTCTGTCATTTCTTCGCCATTTCGAAATGAATTCCAATAATTTCCAAAGAAAATAGGAGCAGAACCGTATTGTTCGCGTTTTAGGTAGGAGTGAAGCGTAACCAAGTTTTCTGGGTCATTTTCATCAAGCGGGGTATTCGCATTGGAGCGAATTACAATGACCGCGAATGAGCTATAACCGATTAATAGAAAGACCAAGCCCATCATGGAATTGTAAACTAGGGTATTCCCTTTTTTTCTCGCCCATCTAACTAGAAAAACACAGGCAAAAATCAATAGGATAAAGAAGAATACCGTTCCAGAAAAGAACGGAAGACCTAAACTGTTTACAAAGGCCACTTCAAAATTCGAAGCCATCGCAATGGAACCAGGAATAATACCTTCTTGAATAAATCCAAGAGCAAAAATCGATATAATACCTGTGAGAAGAATTCCTTTCAAATTAACTTCTTCCTTTACTCGGAAATAAATCATGTATCCTATCGCAGGCACTACTAGAATTCCCAATAAATGGACACCAATCGCTAATCCAAGCATGAAGAAAATCAAAAGGATCCATCTGTTTGGTCGATAGTCATCCGAAAGCTCCCCTGATGTCAACATTCCCATTTCTTCGTCCCATTTCAGAATCGCCCAGAAAATGACAGCTGTAAATAACGATGCCATTGCATACACCTCACCCTCAACAGCAGAAAACCAAAATGAATCAGAGAATGTATAAGCCAATGACCCAATTGCTGCTGAAGCAAAAATGGCAATTTGATTACCGCATGTCAACTCTTTCTGTTGAGAAAGAATGATTTTTTTGATCAACAAAGTTAATGACCAAAACATGAAAAGGATGGTCAAAGAACTCGAAATAGCAGACAAAGCATTGATCCAAACAGCAACAGATTCAGGTGCTGCAAAGAAGGAGAACAAACGCCCCAAAACCATAAATAACGGCGCACCAGGAGGGTGCCCAACTTCTAATTTGTATGCGGCAGTTATATATTCACCACAATCCCATAAACTTGCGGTGGATTCAATCGTCATTAGGTACACAGTGCTTGCCATCAGAAAAACAAGCCATCCGAGTAGGGTATTCCATTTAGTGTAATTCATGTGTATGCGAATTAGTTCTGTTTTTAGTTCTGCGAATTTAAGAATATTCGCTTTCAAAACCCACTCATTTTGAGCAATTACGAAAGAAGTTCAAAATTATTTTTCAAATCTAGTTGTCAACAAGAAAAAATGTTATTATTTTTGCATCGCATTTGAAAAAATGTTGAATGGCCCATGGTGTAACTGGCAACACGTCGGTTTTTGGTACCGAAGAGTCTAGGTTCGAGCCCTAGTGGGCCAACTCTTTAAAATGTAAAAACCCTTGAATTAGCTTTCAAGGGTTTTTTGTTTTTTAACGATTTCTTTCTTCCTCTTCGTTGAAAACCAATAAAGTATGTTTGATCATTTGGTAGATTTGTTGGGGATTAAGCGCATTTGTATTTGTAATTGACCCGAACTGTCCGGTGTAACTAACACTGCTAATTTTATCAAAATCCCAAAGCCTGATTTTTCGAGAATAAACTTTCTTTTTATCCATATCGAATGCTTTAATTTTCACTTTCACGGTGGGATGAATATTTGAATATTGTACCCCCATCAAGCCCAAGGAAGGTCCATTGTAAGCTTGAACTTTTATTTTCACTTTCACATAAAGTTCTTCTTCATATTCGAAAATCGCTCTGTTCATAGTCATTTTTGGATAGCCGCCGGCATATGTCCCGGTTTCCAAAGTTCTTCGTTTGCTTCCATCTGCTTTTAGGTCATATATGAATTCCGCTTCCTTTGAAAGTTGGCTTTTCACCGTTTTTTGTATATAAAACTTGATCGAATCTTGTAAATTGGTTGGAAATCTGAAATTTGAATAGGCATTGCTTGACTGATTTGCAGTTGTAAATGTGACAGAGCTGGTAAGTGCCTTGTCCACCAATAACCGAACTTTGTAAATACCTGCTTGAGCTGAGTATTGAAATGGATGTAAAACAACCAGATAAAGAATGCCAAAGGAAAGAAGTCGTTTTTTCATGATAAGCTTTTTCTCAAAGTTACAAATTGCGTGCCTTTTTTTGAATGTGGGACATCTTAAATTTGATTCCATTGATTATAACGTATCTTTGTAAAAAAAATGCAAGATGAGTGAAACACGCACAGATATTAGCGAACTAGGTGAATTTGGAATCATTGATCAACTGACAAAAGGTGTGGAATTAAAAAATGCATCTTCTATAACTGGCGTTGGAGATGATGCCGCTGTAATTGATGCTGGAAATGGCGAGTATTTACTCGTTTCTACCGACGCATTAATTGAAGGGATTCATTTCAATCTAATGTATATGCCGTTGAAGCACTTGGGCTATAAAGCAGTTGCCGTAAATGTTTCCGATATCTGCGCGATGAATGGTAAAGCAGAACAAATAACCGTTGCTATTGCCGTTTCAAATCGATTTAGCCTCGAGGCACTCGAAGAATTATATGCTGGAATAAAATTGGCATGTACAGAGTTTGATGTTGATTTGGTTGGTGGTGATACAACAAGTTCAACCGCTGGACTCATGATTACTATTACAGCGATTGGACGTGTGAAAAAAGAAGAAATCGTCTATCGTTCTGGAGCAAAGGAGTTCGATTTACTCGTGGTTTCCGGTGACCTTGGAGGTGCTTACATGGGCTTGCAACTATTAGAAAGAGAAAAGGATGTGTTTAAATCGAATCCAGCTATTCAGCCAGATCTTGACGGACACGATTACATTATGCAACGTCAATTAAAACCTGAAGCAAGGGTTGACGTGGTTAAATATTTAAAGGAATTGGGCGTCCAGCCAACTTCAATGATTGATGTTTCAGACGGGCTTGCAAGTGAAATCCTACATCTCTGCAAAGCGAGTAATGTTGGATGTCATGTGTATGATGAGAAAATTCCGATCGATGCGAAAACATCCATGGCGGCAATTGATTTTAACTTGGATCCAAGTACTTGTGCGCTGAATGGTGGGGAGGATTATGAATTGTTATTCACCATTAAACAAAGTGATTTTGAGGTAGTGCAATCAAATCCAAATTTTTCAATAATTGGACACATTACAAATCCAGAAGATGGAACATATTTTGTCGATAAAAACGGATCTGCTGTCACATTAACTGCTCAAGGCTGGAGACATTTTTAATCCTTAGTCAATACGGGGTAAATTAATTTGTGTTTTGTGCACAATAACCACCGTAAATTTCCCATGAATTTCCGCTTGAATCCTTTCGGCTTCAATAAGCGTTCGAAAATCACCTACCATTAGATTGAAGTTCGGTGCTTCAAATGTTACATAGGTATCGATTTTTGGATACATACTGATAAAGCGATTTCTTGCCTCGTCAATAATCGATTTATCGGAGTCAAAACATATTTGTAATCGATATCCGGACATTTGTTTACTAGCTTTTTTAGCAATTTGCTGCTCAATTCTGTCGTCAGCTTCTATGCTTACTTGGGCATAAATATGATCTATCAACAGAGGGGTTGCTAGAAAAAGGACAAATAGGAAATTTCTTGTTTTCATCATTCAAAATTAGTTATTTCCATCTTCATGATTAAATGAGACTATTTAGAATGATTTTAAATTAGCTTTTTTTATACTTTTTTTGTCACGAATTTGTCATAAAATGCCATGATTGACCTAATTTTGACACCGATAAAAAGCGGGTTGACCGCACTATTTTTAAGAGTGAATTAGTAGTTTATACATGGAAATATCTAGAATTCAGTTGCTTAATCGTTTAAAATCTGTAGCGTTCGTTACGTTAACGTTAGGCTTTGTTGGTTTGACCAACTTTTCAAAAGCTCAAGGAGAGGCACTTTTCAAATCAAAATGTGCTACGTGTCACCAAACCCATAAGAATAGCACTGGACCAAAATTGTTCCAGGTTCGCGATAAATGGGCTACTGGTGGTGCGAAAGAAGGGAGTATCATCAAATGGGTAAACAATTGGCAAAGTGCTGTAGCTGCGGATCCGTATGCTGCTGAAGTTTCCAAATGGTCTCCAACAGCAATGTCTGCTTTCCCTGATTTAAAACCAGAGGAAATTATTTCCATTTTTGATTGGATCGATGCGCAGCCAGATCCGGCAATGGCGACAACAACTGGTGGTCCAACAGGTACGGATGTACCTCTAACTCCTGAAGAAGAAGAGGGTTCAGTTGGATGGATTTGGATTGTAATGGGTGTTATCTTTATTGTAGTGATTCTTGCAGTAGGTGGTGTTCGTCGTCAATTGAAAATTGCAACGTCTGATAATCCAGAGCACCAAGAGAAACTTACTTACGGAGAAGAACTTCGCACGATTGCTTGGAAATACAGATTGTGGGTTGGACTTGCGTCCCTCGTTACAGTAATTGCAGTAATCGTTACCTTGTTCCAAGGATTGTATCGTATCAATGTGATGGAAGATTACCAACCATCTCAACCGATTGCATTCCCTCACGACCGTCACGCTGGTGTCAATGGTATTGATTGTAAGTACTGTCACAATTCTGTAACTAAATCTAAATCAGCTGGAATTCCATCTGTGAACGTTTGTATGAATTGTCACAAACAAATCAACGGTGAAGGAAAACCTTTCGCTGGAGAAATCAAGAAAATTTATGCTGCAGCTGGTTGGGATGTTTCATCTGGAGCAGGAAAATATACGGGTAAAACAAAACCTATTGTTTGGAATAAAGTTCATGTACTTCCAGATCACGTTTACTTTAATCACTCTCAACACGTAGTTGTTGGTGGGGTAGATTGTAAACAATGTCACGGAGATATGAAAGTGATGAACGAAGCGGTGAAAGTTCAACCAGTTTCTGAATTAAACAAAATCGAAGGGAATGTTCAATTAACTAAACCAACATTAACAATGGGATGGTGTATTGAATGTCACGGTAAGAAAGACGTGAAAATTGGAGATGGTAAAAATGCTTACTATGATGAAATTCACCGTCGTTTGAAAAAAGACCCAGCTCTTTACAAGAAATACTACCAAGATGGTAAAGTATCTGTAAGCGAACTAGGAGGTTGGGAATGTGCTAAATGCCACTATTAATAAATTAATAATATTCTTGTCGAAGAAAAGACCATGGGAATGACTAGAAAATATTGGAAAGGACTTGAAGAATTAAAGGAGACTCCTGAATTCATTAAGCACAAAGAGCAAGAATTTCCGAATCAACAAACGGTTGAGGAATTCTTATCTGACGAAAAATTAGCTGAAACTTCTACTGCAAGAAGAGATTTCCTTAAGTTTTTAGGATTCTCGGTTGCTGCAGCAACGTTGGCGGCTTGTGAGGCTCCTGTTACAAAGGTTGTACCTTATGTGATTAAACCTGAGAATGTAACTCCTGGTATGCCAACTTGGTATACGAGTACATACTACGATGGTAATTCATATGCAAGTATCCTTGTGAAAACACGTGAGGCACGTCCAATCTTTATTAAAGGAAATAAAGACTTCGGATTTACCAAAGGTGGTGTAAACCCACAAATCGTTGCATCTGTTTTAGGATTGTACGATAGCGAACGTTTGACTCAACCAACTGCTGGCGGATCAAATGCTGCTTGGTCTTCTATAGACAAAGCGATTTCGTCGGCTCTTAAATCAGCTAAATCAGTAACCTTATTGACAAACACAGTAATCAGCCCTTCTATGAAGCGCGCGATTGCTGAAATGTCGGTTTCATTGAACGGAGAAAAAGGAAGTAAATTCCAACACATCCAATACGATGCCGTTTCTTACGCTGGTATGCGTGAGGCAAACATGTCGAATTTCGGAGCTAGAATGATACCTAGTTACGACTTCTCAAAAGCAAAAACAATTGTATCGGTTGACGCAGACTTTTTAAATTCTTGGTTGTTGTCAACAGAATATACTGGTCAATATGCACTTACGCGTAATCCGGATGCAGAATGGATGTCGAAACACATTCAATTTGAAACGGTATTATCTGTTACAGGTTCGAACGCGGATTACCGTGGAATGATTAAACCTTCAGAGCAAGCTGCAGTTTTAGCTTACATCATGAAAGGTTTAGGCGGAAACGCTGGAATTTCTACTGACTTGAATCCATCTGCGAAAGCAGCCGCTGATCAAGCAATAAAAGCTCTTAAAAAATCTAAAAAAGAATCTTTAGTCGTTTCTGGTTCAAATAACATTGGTGTTCAACAGTTAACCAACAAGTTGAATAACATGTTACAGACCTATGGAACAACAATCGATTTATCGAATCCAATCAATCTTTTCCAATCTGAAGATGCGAAAGTATCCAAATTAGTAAAAGATGTTGTTGCTGGAGCTGGTCCAGATGTTCTTTTGATGATGGATGTGAATCCAGTTTATACATTGCCAAACGGTGATGCTTTCGCAAAAGGATTGAAAAAAATTAAAACATCTGTTGCCATTTCTGCTTATGCAGATGAAACTGCAGCACTTTGCTCTTATGTTTGTCCTGGTTTCCATGCATTGGAATCTTGGTCGGATTTTGAAGCGAAAGCAGGCGAATACGCATTGTCCCAACCAACGATTCGTCCATTAGGCGAAGGAACAGCTTCTGCATTGGAGTCTATGTTGGTTTGGAACGGAAAAGCAACACGTGGAGGAAAAGATTCTTCGGTTGCTTATGATTACATTAAGGCAACGTTTGCAGCGAAATTCCCAACTGCGGATTTCGCGATGGCTATTCACAATAGTGTAATGCCTCAAGCAATCGTTCCAAGTACCTTGGTTTACGCAGATGCGAAAATCGGAAGTTTACCAAAATCAGCTGATTGGGAAGTATCTTTCTACCAAAAAGCAGGTATCGGAACTGGAGCAAATGCAAACAATCCTTGGTTACAAGAGTTACCAGATCCAATTACGAAAGTAACTTGGGATAACTACATTACCATGAATCCAGTTGATATGAAAGCGAAAGGTTTCGTAACAACGTATGACCAAGAGCATGGATTAAATTTAACTACGGTTAAAGTAAATGGTAAAAGTGTAACACTTCCAGTTTATCCTTTACCAGGACAAGCCTTAAAAACGATTGGTATCGCTTTGGGTTATGGTCGTGGAGCAAATGGAGAGAAAATTGGTAAAGCAGCATTCCAAACAAAAGAATACGGTGGACATGAATTAAACGCAGCTGGTAATCGCTTGCCGATTGGAGCTAATGTTTTTGCAATGGTCGCTAGTGGAGCAACATTTGAATACGCTGGCGCAGCAACGATTGGTTCTGCAGAAGGTGTTTACCCAATTGCGGCAACACAAATACACCATACAGTAATGGGACGTTATTCAATTGTTCGTGAAACAACATTGGATATCTACCAAAATAAAGATAGAAGTGCATTTAACCCACCTCATACCTTACAGAAATTGGATGAACACGGAAATCACGTGGAAGCTCCAATGTCTGAGTTTGATTTATGGGATGCGCATCCAGTTGAGAAAATTGGTCACCGTTGGGGAATCAGCATTGATCTTTCTTCTTGTATCGGATGTGGAACATGTTTAATCGCTTGTCAATCAGAAAATAATGTTCCTGTAGTAGGAAAAGATGAAGTAAGAAGAGGTCGTGAAATGCACTGGTTGCGTGTCGATCGTTACTTTGCTTCAGATGAAGAAGCTGCGGTGGGAACAAGAAAAGATAAAGATACATTCTCCTTCGATAAAGCAGAATATGCTGCTGAAAATCCAAAGGTAGTTCACATGCCATTGATGTGTCACCACTGTAACCACGCACCGTGTGAAACGGTTTGTCCAGTTGCAGCTACAACACACAGTAACGAAGGATTAAACCAAATGGCGTATAACCGTTGTATTGGTACGAGATATTGTGCAAACAACTGTCCATACAAAGTTCGTCGCTTCAACTGGTTTAACTACCCATCTTACAAAAAGATGACAGAGGTCAATCCAGCTCAAGATGATTTAGGACGTATGGTATTAAATCCAGATGTTACGGTACGTACAAGAGGTGTGATGGAGAAATGTTCATTATGTGTTCAACGAATTCAATCTACCAAATTGTCTGCTAAGAAAGAAGCAAGAGAAATTATTGATGGTGAATTCGCTACAGCATGTTCTGATTCTTGTCCTACAAATGCAATTACCGTTGGAGATTGGAATGACATGAAATCATTGATTCGTTCTAAATCTGAAAACGATAGAGCATATCAAGCATTAGAAGAAGTTGGTGTTAAACCAAATGTTTGGTACCAAGTAAAAGTGCGAAACGAAGAAAATGACTTGTTAAGTAAATTGCAAGTTGAAGCACACCACGGAAACAAACAACATTAATCACTTAAATAACTGAAATGCAAAAGGAAGCAGCAATCAGAGAACCCCTCATTTTAGGTCATAAGACCTACCATGATATTACCGAAGATGTTTGTCGTCCAATCGAGGATAAAGCACCTAAAATGTGGTACACATTATTTGGTATTGCCTTAATTATTGGATTGTATGGAGTAGGTAGTATTTTATACTTACTTGGTACAGGAATTGGTGTTTGGGGACTTAACAAAACAATTGGATGGGCTTGGGATATTACCAATTTCGTTTGGTGGGTAGGTATTGGTCACGCTGGAACGTTGATTTCTGCGGTACTTTTATTGTTCCGCCAAAAATGGAGAATGGCGATTAACCGTTCAGCTGAGGCGATGACAATCTTTGCCGTATTTATGGCTGGATTGTTTCCTTTGATTCACATGGGTCGTTTATGGGTTGGATACTGGGTGCTTCCATTACCAAATCAATTCGGATCTCTTTGGGTGAATTTTAACTCACCACTTCTTTGGGACGTATTCGCGATTTCTACGTATTTATCTGTTTCATTGGTATTCTGGTACATTGGATTGATTCCAGATTTCGCTACGATTCGCGATAGAGCGAAAAAGCCACTTTCGAAAAAAATGTATTCAATCTTGGCTTTCGGATGGTCAGGTAGAGCTAAAAACTGGAACCGTTTTGAATTAGTATCATTGGTTCTTGCAGGTTTGGCTACACCATTGGTATTCTCGGTTCACTCGATTGTATCTTTTGACTTTGCCACATCCGTTATTCCTGGATGGCACACAACAATCTTCCCTCCATACTTCGTTGCTGGAGCGGTATTCTCTGGATTCGCGATGGTACAAACATTATTGTTGGTCATGAGAAAAGCAATGGGACTTGAGGCATACATCCATACAAAACACGTGGAGTATATGAACATTGTCATCATGGTTACTGGATCTATTGTTGGTACAGCATATATCACAGAGTTATTTATTTCATGGTATTCAGGTGTAGAATACGAATCCTATGCGTTCATTAACCGTGCAACTGGTCCCTACTGGTGGGCATATTGGTCAATGATGACATGCAACGTGATCTCTCCTCAATTAATGTGGATTCCTAAGTTAAGAAGAAGCTTATTGTTTACATTCTTCATTTCGATTGTCGTGAACATCGGGATGTGGTTCGAACGTTATGTAATCATCGTGACTTCTATTCACCGTGATTATATTCCAGCTGCATGGAGTATGCACTTCCCTAGTCACATCGATATCGGTGTGTATGTAGGAACAATCGGATTGTTCTTTGTATTCTTCTTATTGTTTGCTCGCTTCTTCCCAGTATTGGCATTGAACGAGGTAAAAACAATCTTGAAAGGATCAGGACAATCGTACAAAGAATCACCAGATTATCACAAACACCATTAATCCCTAGGGTATGTCAGATAAAGTAATTTATGTAATGTATGACGACGACGAGGCATTGAAAGACAGTGCAAAGA
This sequence comes from Crocinitomicaceae bacterium, assembly GCA_024643365.1. GTDB lineage: Bacteria > Bacteroidota > Bacteroidia > Flavobacteriales_D > Crocinitomicaceae > UBA952. The sequence continues at coordinate 22,845 of JAHENC010000004.1, forward strand.
AACTCGTTTCGAAAGGCGTCAAAATTTCTGAAGTGTTTTCTCCTTTTCCAATTCACGGAATTGATCCGATTATTGGTGTGAAGAATACGCGTCTAGGAATCATGGCTTTCTTATATGGTTTAACTGGATTAACAGTTGCTACTTTAGGAATGCGCTATTTTATGGTGACCGATTGGCCAATGAACATTGGAGGTAAACCAAACTTTAGCTACTTAGATAATATGTTGGCTTTCGTTCCAATTAGTTTTGAGTTCACGGTGTTGTGTGCTGCACACGGAATGGCGATCACATACTTATTGAGAAATAAAACATTGCCAGGAATGCCTGCTCAAAATCCAGATCCTCGCACAACGGATGATAAGTTTGTAATGGAAATCCGTTTGAACGAAAATCATGGAATTTCTGAAGCAGAGCTTGATGAAATGTTGAAGGAAACAGGATTCTTCGAATTAGATAAAAAGGAAATTAATTAAGAAACGAACGTAAGATGAAAAGAAATGTATTTGCAATCATAGGTACGTCTGCGTTAACGTTATCATTATTGATGCTTAATTCTTGTAAATCGGATGCTGATAGTCCCGGTTTAGAATACGCACCTGATATGTATCGCACACCTTCTATCGAACCATACGTTGATTATGGTGAGGTAAGAGGTCGTATTGATGAATCGAAAAAAGTAAAATTATCTGCTAGAATTCCAGCAAGAAACACAATACCTTACTACGGTACTGATTCTTCAGAAGTGAAATTAATGCTTCCATATTTTAGAAAACCGAATGTGGCATTCAGAGAATCTCATGGTTTATACGGTGTAGATGTATCTCTTGCGGATGAGTATGCATTGGCTGTAGCCGACAAAAACGCTTTAGGAATAACTGCTTTGAATGCAGAAAAACTAATGGCGAATGGAAAAGAATTATTTACTGCAATGTGTCAGCACTGTCACGGTGAAAAAGGTGATGGTAATGGACCAATGGTTGTGAGTGGTGCATATGTAGGTGTTCCTAATTATGCCAACTTAGCTAATTTGTCAGATGGACAAATGTTCTATTCAATTTACTACGGTAAAGGGAATATGGGTGCTCACGGTTCTATTCTTTCTAAGAAAGAAATTTGGACACTCGTTCATTACGTTCGTCAATTCCAAAATAAGGATTACGGCAAATTTGATGCAAGCGGAAAACCAGTTATGTCTGCTGTAGTTTCGGATACAACAGCTGTTAAACCATAAACGATTTAAGAAATGGAATTTCAAATAACCAAAAAAGCAAAAAATGTAACTTTCGGACTCATGGGAGTTGGATTGTTATTGACCATCGTCGGAGTGTTCATGAACATGGGCGATCATCATTTCTTAACACGTTTTCTAGCAAGTGGATTAATCAGTGGATTTTTCTTTTTTGCACTTGGATTAGGAGCGTTATTCTTCTTGTCACTTCAGTACGCAACAGAAACCGGATGGTACGCATCAGTTAAAAGAGTCATTGAAGGAGTTGCTGGATTTATTCCTTACGGAATGGGTGTTCTTGGACTTGTTTTGTTAGTAATTACTTTGAATCAAGGTGCACATATCTATACATGGATGGACCCGAAAGTGGTTGCACATGATGAAATCATTCAAGGAAAAACAGCTTACTTAAATCCAATTTTCTTCTGGATTAGAACAATCGTTTATTTCGCTACATACATCATTTTCTTACGTGGTTTCCAAAAGAGATCTGCTGAAGAAGATCGTATCGGTGGAACTGATATTCACTTCCAGAATTACAAAAAAGGAGCAATGTTCCTTGTATTCTTTGCTGTGTTTAGTTCAACATCCTCTTGGGATTGGTTGATGTCTATTGATGTTCACTGGTTCTCTACTCTATACGGATGGTATACATTCGCAGGGATGTGGTGTTCTACCATGGTTGTATTAGTATTGACAACTTTGTACTTAAAGAAATTAGGTTACCTTCAAAAAGTAAATGACTCGCACATTCACGATTTAGGTAAGTGGACATTTGCAACATCATTCTTATGGTCTTACTTATGGTTCTCTCAATTCATGTTAATCTGGTATGCGAATATCGGTGAGGAAGTAGCTTACTACATGACACGTATCGCAAACTTTAAAGTATTGTACTTTTCAATGTTCATTATCAATTTCGCTTTCCCAATGTTGATTTTAATGTCAAGAGATGCGAAAAGAAATGCCGGAATTTTAACGTTTGTGGGTATGGTTATCTTAACTGGACACTGGTTAGATGTTTACATCATGGTTTCAGCAGGAACATTAGGGGCAAACGCTCGAATTGGAGCATTAGAGATTGGAATGGCTTTGTTAATGTTAGGATTCTTCGCATTTACTGTGTTGAAAAACTTAACAAAATCGCCTTTAACACCTGTCAACCATCCATTTTTGGATGAAAGTATTCACCACGAAATTTAATTTATACAATCGTTAAAGCATCATGGAAAATAAATTAATCATATTAATCGTCATCATTCTCGGAGCAATTGCTATCGCTCAACTAGTTCGTGTTTACGAAATTTCAGCTAAGTTGAGAAAGAATGAAGAACATGAAGTCAGTAATAGAGATAATCGCTTAAATGCACGATTAATGCTCGGCTTTATGATCGCTTTGTTCATTGGGTTTATCTACTTAATGACCACTTATGGTTGGACAGGTAGAGGAGTAGCTGCATCTGTAGAAGGAAAAGAAACAGATTGGTTATTGAATTTGAATTTCGTAATCATCATTATGATTTTCTTTTTCACGAACTTTTTATTGTTTTTCTTTACATTTAAGTATGTCAGAAAACCAGGAGTAAAAGCGTTTTATTACCCTCATAACAACAAGTTAGAGATGATTTGGACAGTGGTCCCTGCAATTGTCTTAGCAGTAATCATCATTTTAGGTTTACAAACTTGGAATGATCTAGTTGCTCCAACGGGTAAAGAAGCAATTCGTGTTGAGTTATTCTCTAAACAGTTTGACTGGACGGCACGTTACGCTGGACAAGATAACACGCTAGGAAAATATGATTATAAATTAACAACTGATAACAATGAGTTAGCTTTGTTAACAAGTAATACGATTGATTCAGCATTAAATAATATGTTGAATGGATCGAACGGAATTAGTCGTATTCAAAAATTGTTGAATAACAGAGATACGATTTTTAACGATTCTACTTCAAATGCACTTCGTGCTGATCTATCAAGAAAAGAGAGATTGTATCGTTTGTTAGCACAAATGAAAGCAAACCATAACAAGAAATTGGATGCTTCTGCTTGGGATGACATCATTCAAAAAGATACCTTGGTATTGTGTAAAGGTCAACAATATGAGATTTCATTGAGAGCAAAAGATGTTATTCACTCTGCTTTCTTCGTGCACATGCGCGCTCAAATGAATGCTGTACCTGGTATGCCTACACGCTTGAAATTTACTCCGTCTATGACAACAGAGGAAATGCGTAAGTCAAAAAACAATCCTGCATTCAATTACACGTTGATGTGTAACAAGATTTGTGGTGGAGCACACTACAAAATGAAAATGATTGTTGTTGTGAAAGACAAAGCAGCATACAAAGCATGGTTGGCATCTAAGAAAAAAGAAACATTCAAGGATAAATACTTTCCAGCGCCGGCAGCACCAGTAGCTGCAGCGGCAATGGACACAACAATGACAAATTAAGATTCGTATAATATTTTAAATTAACTAAAATGGCTTCAGTAGCACACGAAGGACACGGACACGATCATCACGGTGATCACCATCACCACGAAGAGAATTTTATTTCAAAATACATCTTCTCTCAAGATCACAAAATGATTGGAAAGCAGTTTTTGATGACTGCTGTTTTTATGGGTTTGGTGGCAATGATCTTGTCAATCTTATTCCGTATTCAATTAGCTTGGCCGGGTGAAAGTTCAGATTTCTTAACTTTTTTCTTAGGTGAGAAGTGGGCACCAAATGGTGTGTTAAAAGAGGATATGTATTTAGGATTAGTTACTATCCACGGTACAATCATGGTATTCTTCTTGTTGACAGGTGGATTATCTGGAACCTTCTCGAATTTACTTATTCCGTTGCAATTGGGAGCAAGAGATATGGCGTCTGGATTCTTGAACATGTTATCTTACTGGTTCTTTTTCCTTTCTTCATTGCTAATGTTGGTTTCTCTATTCGTAGAGTCAGGACCCGCTATGGCAGGATGGACAATTTACCCTCCACTTTCTGCGTTACCTCAAGCAGTATCTGGTTCAGGTTTAGGAATGACTTTATGGTTGTTCTCTATGACAATCTTTATCGCATCTTCATTGATTGGTTCATTGAACTACATTGTAACAGTTATCAACTTACGTACGCAAGGAATGAGCATGACAAGAATGCCTTTAACTATTTGGGCTTTCTTTGTAACAGCAATCTTGGGAGTATTATCTTTCCCGGTATTATTGTCAGCAGCGTTGTTGTTAGTAATGGATAGATTAGCTGGAACTTCTTTCTATTTATCTGATATCATCGTAGGTGGTGAAATGTTAGCAAATCATGGTGGATCTCCATTATTGTACCAACACTTGTTCTGGTTCTTAGGTCATCCTGAGGTATACATCGTATTATTGCCAGCACTAGGTTTATCATCAGAGATTATCGCTACAAACGCGCGAAAACCAATCTTTGGTTACAAAGCGATGATTGGTTCCATCTTAGCGATTGGATTCTTATCCTTCATCGTTTGGGGTCACCACATGTTCGTGACAGGTATGAATCCATTCTTAGGTAGTGTATTCGTATTTACAACCTTGTTGATTGCGATTCCTTCTGCAGTAAAAGTATTCAACTACTTAACAACACTTTGGAAAGGATCATTAATCTTGACACCAGCGATGTTGTTTGCAATTGGATTGGTATCAACGTTCATCACAGGTGGTGTGACAGGTATCATCCTTGCGGATTCAGCATTAGACATTGCGTTACATGATACATATTTTGTTGTAGCTCACTTCCACATCGTAATGGGAATGTCTGCTGTATTTGGAATGTTTGGTGGTGTGTACCACTGGTTCCCTAAAATGTTTGGTAGAATGATGAACACGCGTTTGGGTTATGCACACTTCTGGGTTACTTTAATTGGAGCATATGGAGTATTCTTCCCAATGCACTTTGTTGGGTTAGCAGGAGCACCAAGACGTTACTATGATTATTCAGTTTATGCAGAAACGGATTCTCCAACCGCAGATATGATGATGGACTTAAACGTAATCATTACCATCTTCGCAATTGTTGCAGCACTAGGACAATTGATCTTCTTATTCAATTTCTTCTATAGTATTTTTAGAGGTCCTAAAGCACCTAAAAATCCTTGGAATGCAAACTCATTAGAGTGGACAACTCCTGTTGAACACGTTCACGGTAACTGGCCAGGTGCTTTACCGGTTGTTCACAGATGGCCTTATGATTATTCTAAGCCAGGAGCTGATACTGACTTTATCCCTCAGGATGTTCCATTAGCTGAAGGAGAAGAAGAACATTAACACATAAAAAAAGCCCTGACGAATTCGTCAGGGCTTTTTTATTTCATATACTATTGTTGAATTTCCTTCTCAATTGCAAGTAACTCATCATAAAATGAGGTTCCGAATGCACGTATTAACGGTTCTTTTAAGAATTTGAAAACTGGGACATCCAATTTGTCACCACATGCACACGCTGGTTTACAAATATGCCATTCTTCATAATTCAATGCTGTAATATGATTGAATTGTTTCACTCGAATAGGATAGAGATGACAAGAAATTGGTTTTTTGAATCCAATCTCATTTTGCAAATAGGCCTTTTCAATTGCACACTTTGTGATACCGGATTCATCAAAATAAACAAAGGAACATTCCTGACCATTAACCAAAGTTGTGGCAGCATGATTTTCATCGTCCATGTAATAGACACCTTTTTCTGCTACATTGGCAATCCCTTCAGGACGCATGTGAGCAGAGATTTTGTCATAGTTTTCTTCAATGATCGCAACTTCCTCCATGGTTAGAGGCGCACCGCCATCACCCTCAACACAACATGCTCCTTTACATGCGTTTAAGTCACAGACGAATTTACGTTTAAATAACTCTGTGGTAACGATTTTATTTTCTATTTCTATAAGCATCCCACAAAGATAAGTCCATTTGATTTTGTATTTCCATAAAAAGGATGTATATTTGTACCACATTTATGAACGAATGCAGCGAGAGGGGACGAAAGTCCCCTCTTTTATTACAAGAAATGTTAGATAAAAAACTCATATTAGAACTAATCGACGAACGCATTGCCGAGCTGGACAATGGACTTTACGTCGTAGAATTGACAATCTCGTCAAGCAATGTGATCAATGTTGAACTAGACAAAATCAAAGGCGGTGTTTCGGTGAACGATTGTGTTTCTGTCTCCAGAAACATTGAACACAACCTAGATAGAGAAAAGCAAGACTTTGAATTACATGTTTCATCCGCTGGATTAGACAAACCTATTCGTCACATTAATCAATATTCTAAAAACATTGGACGCAGTTTCAAAGTAGTTATGAATAATGGAGAGAAGTACGAAGGTGAGTTAATGAAATTAGGTGAGGCAAGTATCGTCATCAAACAAATTTCTCTTCAGAAATCTGAGGAAAAAAGAAGAAGAATACAAGTGGAAGAAATACTAGAGCTTCCCTTAACAGAAATAAAAGAGTCTAAAATTGTTATATCTTTTAAATAAACGCTATGAATAGTACGGAACTAGTTGACTCGTTCTCGGAGTTTAAGGAATTAAAAAACATTGACAAACAAACAATGCAGCATGTCTTGGAAGATGTTTTCCGAGCAATGTTTAAGAAAAAGTTCAATACAGATGAACACATTGATATCATCGTTAATATTGACAAAGGTGATGTTCAAATTTTCTTGAATAAAGAAATTGTAGATGATGGAGAAGTAGAAGATCCAAATACGGAAATAGCTTATTCTGATGCGATTAAAATTGAGCCAGATTTTGAAATAGGTGAGGAAGTAACAGAAGAATTCAAGTTTGTTGATTTCGGTCGTCGCAATGTCTTGTCTTTACGTCAAAACTTGATTTCACGTATCCTTGAATTAGAAAAAGATCACCTTTACAAAAAATACAAAGAACGTATCGGTGAAATTGTTACGGGTGAAGTATATCAAGTTTGGAAAAAAGAAATTCTTGTCATGGATGATGACAACAATGAATTGATTTTGCCTAAATCTGAACAAATTCCATCGGATTTCTTCAAAAAAGGAGAGTCAGTAAGAGCGGTTGTTGCGAAAGTAGACATGAGAAATAGTACACCTGTGATCATTCTTTCTCGTACGGCACCAGAATTCTTGGAGCGTTTGTTCGAATTAGAAGTACCAGAAGTATTTGATGGTTTAATTACAATTAAAAAGATTGTACGTGAACCAGGAGAACGCGCGAAAGTTGCCGTAGAGTCTTATGACGATCGCATCGATCCAGTTGGTGCTTGTGTTGGTATGAAAGGATCCCGTATTCATGGAATTGTTCGTGAATTAAGAAACGAAAATATCGATGTGATCAACTATACAACAAATAACCAGTTGTTGATCCAAAGAGCTTTGTCTCCAGCGAAGGTGACTTCAATGGAAATATTAGAAGAGGAAAAAAGAGTAAAAGTATACTTGAAACCAGACCAAGTGTCATTAGCCATCGGAAAAGGTGGTAACAATATTAAATTGGCTGGAAAATTAAGCGGTTACGAAATTGATGTATACCGTGATGGAGAAGTAGATGTAGAGGATGTTGATTTAGAGGAATTTGCTGATGAAATCGATAGTTGGATTATCGATGAATTGAAAGCAATTGGCTGTGATACAGCGAAATCTGTTTTGGAAATTGGCGTGGTTGATTTAGTGTCACGTACGGATCTTGAAAAAGAAACGATTGAGGAAGTATTCCGAATTTTACAAGCAGAATTTGAATAAATTAATTCCACTTACAGAAGCGTAAAAGGATAAATATGGCGGGAAAACCGATTCGATTAGGAAAAGCAGCAGGTGAACTCAATGTTGGACTACCAACTTTGGTGGAGTTCTTAGAGTCTAAAGGAATTAAAATTGATTCCAATCCAAACACACGTTTGGAGCAGGAGCATTTTGAACTTTTGTGCCAAGAATTTGCGGCTGATCAATCTATGAAAGAGCAGTCTAAGGCTTCTTCTCGTAGAGAAAAACGTGAGTCTGTCACGTTGAGCGATAAGCCAGCAGACACTCCAAAAACACCGGATTCATCTGAAGATGAGGACGAAGGTGATGCCATTAACTTGGAGGAAATAAAACGTCAAGTGTTTGCTGCTGATAAACCAGTTACAGTCGCGCCTGAAGAACCAAAAGCGCCTGAAGTCGTAAAGGAAATCGATCACACACCGGAAATTACACCAGTGGAAAGTAATCACGTAAACGTGATTGGAAAAATTGATCTTTCAGCTATTAACCAACGTACGCGTCCGGATAAAAGAAAAGAAGAGCCAGCTCCTAAAGCAAAAGCGACCCCTGCACCAGCACCGGCGCCAAAAGTAGAAGAAAAACCGGCAACACCAATTGCTGAACCAAAAGTTGAAGAAAAACCAACAGCAGCACCTGTAATAGAAACAATTCGTTTCGAGCGACAAGTCTTATCTGGACCAACTGTTTTAGGTAAAATTGAACTACCTGTCGAAAGACCAAGAAATCCAGTTGCGTCTTCAAATGACGATGCTAAAAGAAAACGCAAGCGCATTAAAAAGGTGGAAACACCTGCACCAAATGCAACACCAGGAAATAATAATCGTCCAGGTGGTGGAAATAATCCAGCAAATAAAGGTCCTAGAGTTGAAAAGCCAGAAATCAAGGCTACAGATATTCAAAAAGAAATTAAGGATACACTAGCTAGACTTTCCAATCAAGGAGGTAAATCAAAAGCGTCTAAAAATAGACGTTTGAAAAGAGATAATTTCCAACAAAGACGCCAAGAAGAAATGGCGGCTGCTGAATTGGAAGATAAAATCTTGAAATTAACAGAGTTCGTAACGGTTTCTGAATTGGCTTCCATGATGAGCGTACAACCAACACAGGTCATTTCTGTGTGTATGTCCTTGGGTATCTTTGCATCTATTAACCAACGTTTGGATGCGGAAACAATTCATATCGTTGCAGATGAGTTTGGATTCGAAACGGAATTCGTAAGTGCAGAAGTGCAAGATGCAATCCAAACGGTTGAAGATAAACCAGAGGACCTTATTAGTCGTCCACCAATTATTACCGTAATGGGTCACGTTGACCACGGTAAAACATCACTTCTTGATAGAATTCGTAATGCGAATGTAACAGAAGGTGAAGCAGGTGGAATCACTCAGCACATTGGTGCATATTCGGTTACCTTGAAAGATGGTCGAAAAATGACATTCTTGGATACACCTGGTCACGAGGCATTTACTGCCATGCGTGCTCGTGGTGCTCAAGTAACGGATGTTGCCATCATTATCGTGGCAGCGGATGATGATGTCATGCCACAAACAAAAGAGGCGATTTCGCATGCACAAGCAGCAAATGTACCGATGATTTTTGCGATTAATAAAATCGATAAACCAGGAGCTAATCCAGACCGAATCAGAGAACAACTTTCAGCAATGAATATCTTGGTTGAAGATTGGGGTGGTAAATACCAAGTACAAGAAATTTCTGCAAGACAGAATTTAAATATTGATAAGTTATTGGAAAAAGTGCTTTTAGAAGCTGAATTATTAGAGCTAAAAGCAAATCCAAAGAAAAATGCTGTTGGAACCGTAATTGAATCTTCTTTGGATAAAGGAAAAGGTTACGTGACGAACATGCTCGTTGAATCAGGAACCATGCGAGTAGGTGATGTGGTACTTGTTGGACGTTACTTCGGTAAAGTTCGTGCCATGCATGACGAACAAGGTGTTGCATTGAAAGAGGCAGGACCTGCTTGTCCAGTATCTGTTCTAGGAATCGGTGGTGCTCCAAGTGCCGGTGATAAATTCAACATCCTAGATGACGAGAAAGAAGCGAAATCAATTGCAACGAAACGTGAGCAATTATACCGCGAACAAGGATTGCGTACAACGAAACATATTACGTTGGATGAAATTGGACGTCGTTTGGCGATCGGAGACTTTAAAGAATTGAACATTATCGTTAAAGGTGATGTGGATGGTTCTATTGAAGCACTTTCTGATGCATTGTTGAACTTGTCGACAGAGGAAATCCAAGTAAATATTATCCTGAAAGGGGTAGGGGCAATTACTGAGGCCGATGTGAATTTAGCTTCCGCTTCGGATGCGATTATCATTGGATTCCAAGTTCGTCCTTCATTAACTGCACGTAAACTTGCTGAAAATGAGCAAATCGATATTCGACTTTACTCTGTAATCTACAAAGCTATCGAAGAGATTAAAGCAGCAATGGAAGGAATGCTTTCTCCAGATATCGAGGAGCAAATTCTTGGTTCTGCTGAAATTCGCGAAACGTTCGACATTACGAAAGTCGGTACAATCGCTGGATGTTATGTGATGGACGGAATCATCAAACGATCTTCCAAAATCCGCGTGATTCGTGATGGAATTGTTGTTCATACGGGTCTTTTGGGATCATTGAAACGTTTCAAAGACGATGTGCGTGAGGTGAAAAACAACTACGAATGTGGATTGAACATCGATAAATACAACGATATTAAAATCGGTGACATCGTTGAGGCATACGAGGAAGTAGAAGTTGCAAGAAAATTATAGTCAAATTAGGCTGAAGCGTATTATTACCTGCATTTTTGCGTAATTTTGTTATTCATCCAATAAAAGAAATCTTATGGGTAAGTTAGGACCAACAGAAATCATCCTTATTTTAGTGATCATCCTTTTGTTTTTCGGAGGCAAGAAAATTCCTGAATTAATGCGTGGACTTGGAAAAGGCGTAAAAGAATTTAAGGATGCTTCCAAAGGTGAAGTAGAAGAGACAAGTTCCTCTACTGAGATCAAAGCTGACGATAAATAAGATTCTCATGTATCGTACGATTGGTGATGTTCAGAAAGCTGTGCTTTCAGGTGAAACTGTCTTGTCTATTGCACAAGCATATCTTCAACGAATTGAAGATCATAAGCACCTAAACGCTTTTCTGGAAGTGTTTACAGAATCTGTTCTGGAAAACGCCAAGAAAGTCGATGAGAAGGTTAAAAATGGCACGGCTGGTAAATTAGCTGGTGTGGTGATTGGAATCAAAGACAATATTTGTTACAAAGATCACCGTGTAAGCGCCTCATCAAAAATATTAGAAGGATTCACATCCCTTTATACTTCAACTGTTTTACAACGTTTAATTGATCAAGATGCGATCGTTATCGGTCGATTGAATTGTGATGAATTTGCTATGGGAAGTTCGAATGAAACTTCCGCTTTTGGCTCTGTTGAAAATAATTGGAAAGCAAACCATGTTCCAGGTGGATCTTCAGGTGGAAGTGCCGTAGCAGCAAGTGCAAATTTGTGTACAATCACGCTCGGAAGCGATACAGGTGGATCTGTTCGTCAACCAGCTTCTTGGACAGGAACTTACGGTTTAAAACCAACTTACGGTCGTATGAGCCGTAACGGATTAATTGCTTACGCATCTTCCTTTGATCAAATTGGTTCATTTACAAATTCAGCATCCGATGCTCAATTGATTTATGAATTGTCTGCAGGAGAAGATGAAATGGATGCAACAACCTCTTCGAAAGAAGTCACGAGCGACAAAAAAGTATTCCCTGAAAAATTAAAGATTGGACTCATCAGTGAATGTATTCATCACGAAGGATTAGATCCAGAGGTAAGCAAGAGTTTAACTGAAGTTATTCAAAAGTTAAAAGATGCCGGACATGAAGTAACGGAAGTAAGTTTCCCATTCATGGATTATTTGGTACCTACCTACTACGTTTTAACAACAGCAGAAGCTTCCTCAAACTTATCCCGCTTTGACGGTGTGCATTATGGCTACCGAAGCCTAGAAGCGAAAGGTGTGGAGCAAACATACATTAAATCAAGAACAGAAGGATTTGGCATCGAGGTTAAACGACGTATCATGACTGGAACCTTTGTATTATCCCATGGATATTACGATGCATATTACACACAAGGACAAAAGGTAAGAAGGGTGCTTAAAAATCGCACAGATGATTTCTTTAAGAACTTGGATTTATTATTACTTCCAACGACCCCTGGGACAGCATTTGAAAAAAATGCCGTGAAAGATCCAATCCAGATGTACCTACAAGATATTTTCACCGTTCATGCCAATTTAACTGGAAATCCAGCAATAAGCATTCCGTTTAAAGTCCATTCGAATGGATTGCCATATGGTATTCAATTAATGGCTGATTGCTTCCAAGAAGACTTGTTATTTCATGGTGTTAAAAAATTGGAGGAGCTGATATGAGAAGTGTTCTGCTTGTCCTATTGATGCTTACCGGGTTTTCGTTTAGCCAAAAACCGGCACACCTCATTCGACCTGCTGATACACTGAATCCAGACGCTTTTTTTAATACTGTTCAACAAAGTTTGAACATGTTCTATGCAGATTACGCTAATCAACGAAATTACGATTCAATCATTAATTCTTTGAATTATGAACCGAATCAAGTTCCGACTTTCTCTGATGAAGTTTATTGTGAACGTTTAGAGGAAATGAGTAAAAAAAGTCCATTCCACATGGACTGTAACCAAGCAACACTTTCTACAATTAAGTTTTTTGCCGCTCAAAGACGTGGATTTATTCGTGTCGTTATGGGTCGTTCAGCTTTGTATTTCGACTTATTCGGCGAAAAATTGTCCGAATATGGCCTGCCTCAAGAACTGCGTTACCTATCGGTTATTGAAAGTGGGTTGCGACCGCAAGTAAAATCAAGAGCTGGCGCACTTGGACTTTGGCAGTTTATGTACAAAACGGGATTGTACTTCGGCTTAGAAGAAAATTCGTACATAGATGAACGCATGGATCCTGAAAAAGCAACGGATGCAGCGTGTCGCTACTTGAAGCAGCTTTATGGTATTTATGGGGATTGGAATTTAGCACTTGCCGCTTACAATGCAGGTCCAGGAAATGTGAATCATGCCATTAAACGTTCTGGTGGAAAAACAACCTATTGGGAAGTTCGTCCATTTTTACCGCAAGAGACACAAGGTTACGTTCCGAATTTCATCGCCGCGGCATATCTGATTACTTATCATGCCGAACATAATATTATTCCTATGGAGGCGAAGGTGCACAATGCTCAGTTGGATACCATGTGTATGAAGAATGGTGTGCACATGAACACGATTTCGCAAATTGCAAGCTGGGATTTAGAAGAAATAAAAGCATTAAATCCAGTTTATAAAACAGCCTTTATTCCCAAAATGTCTCCAGCAAGGTGTTTAACAGGCCCAATGGATAAAATTAATTTACTCGTGAGTTTTGAAGATTCTCTGTACGCATTAGAGAAGTTTCTTTATGCTCCGAAACCGCCAGTGCCAAAACCAGTACTTGTTGTTCCTCAAGACTCGTTGCAAAATATAGATACTGCATCATTGAATACAATAGTAGATTCGTTAAAACCAACGAATGAAAACCTGCAATACCATAAGGTAAAAACTGGAGAGAACTTAAAAAATATCGCGCTAAAGTATAATGTGACTATTGAACAAATTATGGAGTGGAATGGACTTCAGACAACCAATATTTATGTTGGACAAAAACTCAAATTATTTAGCTCGCAAACGGTCGCTCCAACACCAACACCTGCACCTCGACCAGTGCAACCTGCTAAAAAATATTACAACGTGAAACCTGGTGACACGTTTGGTAAAATAGCCCAACGAAATAACTTAAGTCAAGGTCAACTTCAACGCTTAAATCCTGGCGTGAATATTAACAATATTTCAGTCGGACAACGCATCAGAATTAAGTAATTCACGTAAGAAGCACCAATCGGAGCTATGAAAATAACGGGTGTCATTATTACATTTAACGAAGAACGAAACATCGAACGGTGTTTGTTGTCTTTGAAAAACGTATGTGATGAAATCCTTGTGTTGGACTCCTTTTCTACGGATCAAACGGAAGCAATTTGTCGGACTCATAACGTGAAGTTTGTGCAGCATGTCTTCGATGGGCATATCCAACAAAAAAATCGCGCTTTACAATTAGCGGAAACGGAGTGGGTGCTTTCCTTGGATGCTGATGAAGCACTAACGGAGGCTCTGTCAAAAGCGATTTTGAAAGTAAAACAACAACCAAGTGGTGAGGCGTATGCCTTTAATCGCCTTACGAATTACTGTGGACATTGGGTGAAACATTGTGGTTGGTATCCAGATACGAAAACGAGGCTAGTGAAAAAGGAAAAAGCTCATTGGACAGGGGTAAATCCACATGATCGTCTCGAACGAATAGATCAAGGTAAAGTTGTACTGTTAAAGGGGGATTTACTCCATTATTCTTATTATACAAAAGAAGATCATTTCAAGCAAATCGAATATTTCGGTAACATAGCAGCTAAGGAGCTTTTTGACCAAGGAAAGAATATTTCGTTGACACTTCTTTATTTGAAAGTGGTGAATCAATTCATTAAAAGTTTTTGGATCAAACTAGGTATCTTAGATGGAAAAACCGGTCTCCTCATTTCCTTGCGAAGCGCTTACGCAACATATGTTAAATACGGTAAATTGCGCATGTTAAATCAACACACTCGATGAAACGCATTTTGATTTCTCGAACGGATAGCATCGGTGATGTTGCGTTAACACTTCCGATGTGTCAAGCATTGAGAAATAAATTTCCAGGTTCAGAAATTATTTTTATCGGTAAGAATTACACGCGTCCAGTTGTGGCTTGTTTTACGGCCATTGACGCTTTTTGGGATATCGACGAACTTTTCAATCAGCCGATAACTAGTCAATTGGAACAATTAAAGGCAGATTGCATCATACATGTTTTCCCAAACAAAAAACTAGCATTCCTAGCGAAAAAAGCGAAAATACCAATGAGAATAGGTACATCTCACCGAGTTTTTCATCTTTTCACCTGTAATGAGCGTCCAAACTTTACACGTAAAAACTCGACTTTACACGAGTCCCAATTAAATTTTCATTTACTCGCCCCTTTAGGAATTACTCAAATACCGTCTTTTCAAGACATTCAAAAGTTTGTTCAATTTCAAGTAATACCAACGGAACTTCCAACTTGGACTCCTTCAACAAAGCACGATGTCATTATCTTACATCCAAAATCGAAAGGAAGTGCTTTAGAATGGCCTTTGGAAAAATACATGGACCTTGCTTCCCAACTGGCGGATTCAGGAAAAACAGTTTGTTTTACCGGAACCGAACAAGAAGGTGTACAGTTTCGAAAGTTAATTCCGGTCCACGAGCGTATCATCGATACGACAGGGAAATTGTCCTTGGAGCAATTAATCGCGCTAATATCTTCTTCAAATGCATTGGTAGCTTGTTCTACTGGACCATATCACATCGCCGGACTTTCCGGAATCCATGCCATTGGATTGTTTTCCATGCGCAGACCAATAGATCCAGGAAGATGGCGTGCCATTGGACCAAAAGCGGAGTACTTAGTTTTTGATCAAACGTGCCAGTCATGTAAAAAAGGAACACACTGTACTTGCATAGAAAACATTGAGGTGTCCACAGTATTAGAGCTGATTGGATGAATTCAAGTTCGTTTAAAAACAATGTTTTATTAAGCGTATTTGCGTTCGTTTTTTCGCTTGGAATCCTATCAAAAGCTCATTGGCCTTACGCTATTTTATTCAGTTTGTCGATTTTTGCTTCTTACCAGTGGCTGTATGAACGGAAAAATCATTGGATCTATCTCGTTTTAGCAGGATTAATTGGTATAGGATACGGTGTATTGCTTCATCCATTATCTTGGTCTTTTGGCGTTTATATAGCCTTGGGCCTCCTTGTTCTTACTTATGAAAAAGGAATCAAATGGCGGAAAATTCCTTTTTTGAAACCTATTTTTATTTCGATTTGCTGGTTTACTTTGGGTATTGGTATTCCAAAGGTTGCTTTGTACGGTCATATTCCGAATCAAGATTTTTCACACATCCTTCTTTTCTTAGTACTGGCAATAGTGGAAGATCTAGAGGATAGGGCAGTGGATGAAGGCCACATTAAAACAATTCCATTGTACCTGAAGAAATCTGAAACGGATGCACTTATTTCCCTCTGGTTATTCACTTATTTGGCATTATCCAGTAAGATTGACCTATTTAGTGGGAGAATAGACATCAAAATGCTTTCAGTTGTCCTCACAATGGCCCCCTTGGTTTATTTCATTTACTTGAAAAAAAGCCCAAAAATAAATCACCGTTATTTCGATTTCATCCTTTTCCTCATAGGATTACTTCATTTACTTGTGTAGAATAAGGTATACTCTTGAATCCTTTTTATCTTTGTCCTTCGAAATAAAGGATATGGAATACGATTTTAGAAATCTAGAGAGTAAATGGCGTAAGAATTGGCAAGATCGTGGCACGTACCACGTGCAAGAGGATGCATCCAAGCCCAAATATTATGTCTTAGACATGTTTCCTTATCCATCTGGTGCTGGACTTCACGTGGGACACCCACTTGGATACATCGCTTCAGATATCTACGCACGCTACAAACGATTACAAGGATTTAATGTCCTGCATCCAATGGGTTACGATTCTTTCGGACTTCCAGCAGAACAATATGCGATTCAAACGGGACAACATCCTGCGATTACCACCGAAGAAAATATTGCACGCTACCGCCAACAATTAGATCAAATTGGATTTAGTTTTGATTGGTCTCGCGAGGTGCGAACGTCTGCTCCAGAATACTATAAATGGACGCAATGGATCTTCAAACAATTATTTGATTGTTATTACGACTTAAAAACAAATAAAGCCGAACGAATTTCTCAATTGATTCATCAATTTGAATCAGAAGGAAATGCAGATATTCAGGCTGTAACAGATTACGAAGGACAATTCTCTTCATCCGAATGGAATGCTTTTTCGGCCCAACAAAAAGAAGAAATCATCCAAGCCTACCGCCTTGCTTACCTGGCGGAGAGCTGGGTCAATTGGTGTCCAGCGTTAGGTACCGTTCTAGCGAATGACGAAATTGTCAATGGTGTTTCAGAACGTGGTGGTCATCCTGTTGAGCAAAAACGCATGCGTCAATGGTCAATGCGCATAAAAGCTTATGCAGAAAGATTACTAGAAGGATTAGACCGTATTGATTGGTCTGATTCCATTAAAGAACAACAGCGTAATTGGATTGGAAAATCCCAAGGTGCTAGCGTGTCGTTTGCCATTGAAAATTCAACAGAATCCATCGAAGTTTTTACCACGCGTCCTGATACAATTTTTGGCGTTTCCTTCATGGTGTTGGCTCCAGAGCATCCGTTGGTCAATCAATTGGTGAGTGTGGACTACAAAGATGCCGTAGAGAATTACCAAAGAGAAGCAGGATTGAAATCGGAACGCGATCGTCAGGCGGATGTTAAAAACATCACAGGACAAGCACTCGGTGCTTACGCAATTCATCCGTTTAATGGTGAACGCATTCCCATTTGGATTGGTGACTACGTATTAGCATCGTATGGAACAGGTGCAGTGATGGCCGTTCCATGTGGTGATCAACGTGATTATGATTTTGCTAAGCACTTTGATCTAGAAATCAAGAACATATTTGCGGACGTTGACATCAGTGAGCAAGCCTATACGGAAAAAGATGCACGCATTGCCAACTCCGATTTTTTAGATGGACTAGAAGCGAAAGCAGCAATGAAGATAGCAATCGAGGCGATTGAAGCAAAAGGCATTGGAAAAGGGAAAACGAACTTCAGACTGCGTGATGCTGTATTTTCAAGACAACGTTATTGGGGAGAACCCTTTCCTGTTTCCTATCAAAATGAAATTCCATCGCTGATTTCAGATGAATTTTTACCAATTGAACTTCCAGAAGTAGATAAATATTTGCCAACCGAGGATGGTGAACCACCATTAGCTCGCGCAAATAAAGAAGCGTGGAATCACTTCCAAGGTGATCGAATGGAATACAACACGATGCCTGGTTGGGCAGGAAGTTCTTGGTACTTTTTGCGTTACATGGACCCTAAAAACGAACAGGAATTCGTAAGCAAAGAAAAAGTAGATTACTGGCAAAACGTGGACCTTTATATTGGCGGTTCAGAACATGCAACCGGACATTTACTCTATTCCCGTTTCTGGACGAAATTTCTATTCGATCAAGGATACATTCCGTTTGATGAGCCTTTCGAAAAATTGATTAACCAAGGAATGATCCTGGGTAAATCCGCAATAACCTACATGGATTCAGAAGGGAAGATGCATTCCTACGACATGATTGAAAATAATCTTTCAAACTTTAGAGAAGTACGCATCTTAATCGATTTGATTCACGATGACGAAAGCATCAATTTGGATGAATTGCGCAAATGGCAACCACAGTTCGAGGACATGCAGTTTGTGACAAATGAACAAGGTAAAATCATCGTTAAACGTGAGGTTGATAAAATGTCTAAACGTTGGTATAACGTAGTGACACCGGATGATTTGTGTGATAAATATGGTGCAGATACCTTACGCATGTATGAAATGTTCTTAGGTCCATTGGAGCAAAGTAAGCCATGGGATACCAAAGGAATTACTGGAGTACATGGATTCTTGAAAAAGTATTGGCGTCTTTTCCATCAATCTGGCCAATTTGCTGTTAGCGAGGGAGAAGCTTCTAAGGAGGCGATGAAGTCACTGCATAAAACCATCAAACGTTTGAGAGATGATTTGGATCGTTTTTCGTTCAATACTGGTGTGTCTTCGTTCATGATTTGTGTGAATGAATTAACCGATCAAAAGTGCAACAACCGTGAAGTTTTGACGCAGTTGAGTATTTTGATGGCGCCATATGCACCGCATATAACGGAGGAAATTTGGTCAAAATTACATTCAGACAATACAAGTATATTTGATCAAACATATCCAGTATTTGAAGAGCAATATTTGAAGGAATCCGATTTCGAATATCCCGTTTCATTTAACGGAAAAATGCGTTTTAAAGTAAGCTTAAGTGTCGAGTTGACCTCAAAAGAGATTGAAGAACACATACTAGCTTTGCCAGAAACACAAAAATATTTAGAAGGAAAAACCCCTAAAAAAATCGTAATCGTACCGGGAAGAATTGTGAATTTCGTTAGCTAACGAAATGGGAAAGTAAAGATTCTGAGTTTTTAATTTCCGTCACATACCCTTTTAAATCTAGGGAATGTAAATTGATTTGAGCACCTCCTGCAAATAACTCTGCATTTGGAGCATCTTGTTTCAATTGCTTGAAATAAGTAACCAAAAATGCTTTGTCTATGGCGGTTAACCAACTGCTGATAATCGCTTTTGGCTGAATGCGTTTGATGCAATCCAACAAGGAATCGTATGGAAGGCTTTGTCCCAAGTAGACGGTATGAAATCCTTTACTTCTCAATAAATATTGGTAAAACAGCAATCCGATTTCATGCCAATCATGTTCTGGCAAGTAAAGCATTATTGGATTGGATTTATCCGTAGGAATTTCTTGTTTGTCGATTTCAGTGATAATCTTCTGACGAATTAGATTGGAGATAAAATGCTCCTGTGCAGCACTGATGCTATTCACAAGCCACATGACACCAATCCGGTCAAGGAAAGGAATGAGGTCCTCGCTAAACGTTCGCGCTAGTCCTTTTTCATCAATAACAACTTGCAGTGTTTCTGTAAACAACTGTTCATCTAGGTGCAACAAGGCTAATATTAATTTCTCTTCCGTGAAATTAATATTGCGACTCATTTTTATTTCCCAAACTAAACGGTGAACTTCATCCTTGTCCCATTCTGCAATGCGCGAGATTTTGTGTCCGTTTTTGTTCAGAAGACTAATATTCAATAAATAAGAAAGATCTTGGTCAGTATACGTGCGTATCTGAGTTTCGGTACGCTCAGGATTCAATATCCCGTAACGTTTTTCCCAAATACGAATGGTATGCGCTTTTATCCCCGTTAGGATTTCTATGTCTTTAATTTTATATTCTGCCATGGCTGTCTAGATAAACTCCTAACAAGAAAAGACAAACTTTGTTCGATGTGATGTAAAATATTTTTATTCAAGTACCTTTGCACTATGATTATTAAAGACGCAACATTCCTCATTTCAAACACTGAAATCGCAAAATGTCCAACTGATGGAAAACCTGAATTCGCTTTCATTGGACGATCAAATGTGGGAAAGTCCTCTTTGATAAACATGTTAACTGGAAAGAAAAACCTAGCAAAAACATCTTCTACCCCTGGAAAAACGCAGCTAATTAATCATTTCGTGATCAACGACAAATGGTACTTAGTCGATTTACCCGGTTATGGTTATGCCAAGGTTTCTAAATCAAAACGCAATAATTGGGAGAAATTTATTTCCGATTACCTGACGAAGCGAAAAGAACTTGAAAACATTTTCGTGCTATTGGATGCGCGCCTGGAACCACAAAAAATTGATTTGGAGTTTATGAATTGGTGTGGAGAGAAAAATCTACCTTTTTCCATGGTTTTCACGAAAATCGATAAACTGTCAAGTACTGCCCTTCAAAAGAACCTAGCGAAATACAAAAAAGAAATGTTGAAATATTGGGAAGAACTTCCGCCTATATTCACCACGTCTGCTACGTCTGGATTTGGTAAAGAACCCATCTTGAACTACATTGGACAAATCCTCGTCTAGTCTACCTTCACGATTCTAGCAAATTGCTTCTGACGTTCATTCGCAATTTCTATAACGTAATTTCCACCCATTAAATTTTGTGTGTTGATCGTTTGCGATATGGATCCTGTTTGATGTATTTTCCCATCCAATGAAAAGAGAGTGTAATGTGTATAACGAGAAACTAAATCCTCCGATAAATGAATTTCACCTTCAACTGGATTTGGAAAAATGGTAAATGCGGTAGCTAATTCTTCCATACCGACAATGAAATCGCAAGCACCTGAAAAATGTGGTGCATAGGTAGCGAAGTTATCGTGTGAATAACAACGAAATGGACCACCTTCATTCCCGTCTACGGCTCCATCAAACTGATCATAAGGAAGGAAATATGACCCAGTGAATCCTATATTTTCCACAATCGTGTCTTGTCCCCAACCTAAGGAACTCAAATCTGGACTGCAAAATTCCACCACAAGGTATTTTCTTGTTTCACTGTTAATGATTTTATTTCCAATGGCAGTCACTTTCAATCGGCTATTTTCTGGACAAACATTTGTTAAAGGTTGCTTTGCCATACGCCAATGATCTCCAATTTGTGCATTAAAATGATACAATGTGTCCCACTGATTTTGATAACGGAGGTAAATGACTCCGTTGTTTTCATAGGTGATTTCGTTTCCGATGGCATTACTGACCGCGGTCATGTTCCAATCAATCCCATGAAATGTTTTAGAAAGTATTTTCGCCGTTTGCCCGCCAATTAAGGTGTCATCTGTGTATGATACATCTACATACCCTGGGAAAAACCCATAAAATGAATAGTGCCAATTAGCTCCTGAGGGCGACCAATTTTGAGCGTGAAATGAAAAGGATACCAGAAAAAATACAAATAGAAAAGATGTTTTCATGAACTTGGATTTGTCATAAAATTAGACAGATAATTTCTTTCTCCCATCCTATAATTCTCTTTTTTGTAAGTTTTGGAAATTTTACTGGAACGAAACCTTCGAAAGTCCGTGTTGTACACTTGAAAATTCCTTCTGAATTCGCTATTTTTGCCTAAATAAATGAAATTATGGGAAGAGCCTTTGAATACCGCCGAGCAGCAAAAGAAAAACGATGGGACAAAATGTCTAAAATTTTCCCCAAGTTAGGAAAAGCCATCACGATGGCTGCTAAAGAAGGTGGCGTTGATCCAGCTACGAATGCTAAATTGAGAACGGCTATTCAGAATGCGAAGTCGGAAAACATGCCAAAGGACAATATTGAAGCAGCAATTAAACGTGCCGCTCAAAAGGATATTGCCTCATTTACAGAAGTAAACTATGAAGGTAAAGGTCCTCATGGTGTGCTTGTTTACGTAGAATGTGCAACGGATAATCCAACAAGAACAGTTGCGAATGTTAAATCATATTTCAACAAAGCAGGAGGAATGGTTGTTCCGAACGGATCAATGGAATTTATGTTTGCACGTAAAAGCATCTTTGAAATCGTCAAAACAGCAGAAATGGACCCTGAAATACTGGAACTTGAATTAATCGACGCTGGTTGTGAAGGAATTGAAGTAGAGGAGGAGTTAATTGTTGTGACTGGCGATTATACTGCATTCGGAACACTGGCTAAAGCTTTGGAAGACATGCAAATCGAAGTTCAAAAATCTAGCTTAAAACGCATTCCAACGACTCCAGTTGAATTCACAGAAGAGCAATTGGTGGACATTGAAAAAATGTTGGATAAAATTGAAGATGACGACGATATTCAACAAGTTTTTACAAATATTGCCTAAGACAAAATAAAATCGTTCATTTTCAGTTATATTATTCTGGATACGTGCTTTATGATGAAATTTTACACTCGAACTTACTTTCTGATTTTCATCCTCCTATTCTTGGGGGCGTGCTCTACAGAGAGCAATACGTTTGTAAATAGAACGTATCATTCTACAACTGCTCGATTTAACGGACATTTTAATGCGCAAGAATTATTGCGAGTTTCATTAAAAACCTATTATGGTAGCCGTAAAGATGATTTCTACGGAATCCTTCCGATTAATCCTTTACCCAATGAGACGGAAGTAAAAGGAATGCTTCCAGCAATCGATACCGCTGTCGCTAAGTGCGCCAAAGTGATCTTGAATCACAGTATGCCAAGTGCTGAAAACATGTTCTACAAACAAGCAGAATACAATACGTGGATTGATGAGAACTGGTTAACCGTTGGTCAAGCGTTCTTCTACCGTAGAGATTATGACCGCGCGTTGAACAACTTTCAATTTGTAAAACGCTTTTTTGTTAAAGATCCTTCTACCTACGCCGCAGAAGTTTGGATAGCCAAAATTTTTATCGAACAACGAAAATTTGCGGATGCTAAATTAATTCTTGACGGATTAAATGAGGTCGCTCAAGAACAGAAGAAAAAAACCATAAAGGATTACATTCCTTTTATGAGCAAGAAGGAAAAGAGCGAAGCTCCTCTCATGAATAGAAGTCTTCAGTTTGAAATTCATAAAACATATGCCGATCTCGCTGTGAAGCGCAAAGATTATGAAGAAGCAATCAATGGACTAGTTCTCGCAATTGATAAATGTAAAAATGGCAAAGAGAAGGCCCGCTTAAATTTTATTCTTGCTCAGCTTTACCAACAAGCGAATCAATTACCTGAAGCCGAAAAATGTTATTCAAAAGCGATGAAGGCATCTGCTCCTTTTGATATTTCCTTCAATGCACGCTTGAATAGAGCCGTTGTTGGGGGAGGAGATAAATTGGCAAAAGACTTAAAACGCATGCTGAAAGATGCGAAAAATGCTGGATTCAAAGATCAGATTTATTATTCGATGGCGATGGTCGAATTAAATCGAAATGAAAGATCGAAAGCAAAGTCCTACTTAACGGAATCTGCTTTTTATTCTACATCGAACAAACGCCAAAAGGCAATGTCCTACGAAAAACTAGGAGATCTTTCTTTTAACACGAAAGATTATGTTTCCGCACAGAAATACTATGACTCGTGTGCGAGATTCATCAGTGAAGATTATCCAAATGGTGACATAGTAAAAAATAAAGCAGCCAAATTAGCTGATTTGGTAAAAGCAATCGAAACGGCAAATTTTGAGGATTCTGTTCAACGAATTGCAAAAATGTCTGAGGACGATAGAGAAGATTTCTTGAAGGAAACCCTGAAGGAAATTAAACGGGAACAACAACGTAGAAAAGAACAAGAGGCAGCGAAATTATTAGCCTTACAACAAAATCAGGCAACTACTGGAACAGTAAATAATGCCAATAAATTTATTTTCAATAATCCGAAGTTAAGAGAGGATGGATACAATGAGTTTCGTAAACTCTGGGGACAACGCGAAAATGAGGATGATTGGAGACGTAGTGAGAAAATCGTCATGAATGACCCTTCTTTAACGGCAGGAAATCAAGATTCCTCTGCGATCACTGCTCAAAATCAACCAGCGAAAGACTCGTTAACCATTGACGAACTAAGAAAAAACATTCCCCTAACGGATTCTTCATTTGCGCTTTCCGAACAACGATTATTAGAGTCTCGTTATTCAGCTGGAATCCTATATAAAGAAGTGCTAGGAGAGATGGAACTTGCCGCTGGACAGTTTCAAGCAATTCTCGATATGTTTAAGAAAAATCCAACTGATTTATCTGCAGCTTTTCAGTTGTTTAAGCTAAACGAAGGAACAGCTGAAGCTGATACGTATAAGAACTACATTCTTAAAAATTATCCTTCTTCGGATGCAGCTAATTTCTTCAGGGACCCCGATTTTTATGTCAAACAGAAAGAAAGTTCACTAAAAGACCAACAGAAATTCGTGAAATTACTGGAAAAGTATAACCAGGAAAGTTATGCTCAAGTTCTATCTGAAAGCCAATTAATCGTAGATAATGACCTATCGAATGCGTTTAGAGCTGAATACATGTTGTTAAATGCACTTGCCTTTGGACAGCTGAACGAAGACAAAAAAGACCTAATACCTCGTTTGAATCGAATCATTGAGGAAAAACCAACAAGTGAACAAGCGACACGAGCAAAGGAAATGCTTTCCATTATTAAAAATGGGTACTCGAAATCGGAGCCTGTAAACTTTGAGAAAAAATCCATTTTTACGTTAACTCCGAATTCAATACAATATGTCATTGTATTGCTCGATGATGATGAGGATATTGAAGAGGCAAGAAATGCTGTTTCAGACTTTTCGAACAAAGCATTTAAGTTGGCAAAAGTGAAAGTCTCTCAAAAAATGACCGTTGCCGAAAAAGAATTTGTCCTTATCCAAGAGTTCCAATCTGTAAAAATTGCAGAGGAGTATATCAATGCCTACAAGGCTGGATTTGAATACTTAGATGAGTTCCAAAACAATAAAATTTTCATAATTAATCAAGAAAATTTGAAAAAGTTAATAGAAACGTCGAAATTTGATGAATATAAAGTTTTTTACGACGATAATTATTAGCCCGCTATGTTAAGAAAAGAGTTATTTGGTGGTAATGCAACACACGATCAAAGCGATCGATTAAATAAAATTTTATCCGGAACTGAAATCACAGGCGACATCATTTCGGATTCGAATTTGTTGATTGAAGGTGAAATCATTGGTAACGTTTCTTGTTCAGGAAAGGTCATGATTGGAACATCAGGAAAAATTAAAGGAAACCTCGTTTGTGTTAACGCAGAAGTAGACGGAGCAATGGATGGTGAATTAACAATCGAAAATTTGTTAGTCCTTCATTCAACGGCAAGAATCAAAGGGGATATTCAAACAATGAAATTAACGATTGAAGAAGGTGCTTATTTCGAAGGTGCCTGTGTCATGAAATCACCTGTTTCAAATACAAGTATGAAATCCGACTTTGATTTCGATGAGTAATCGAAAGCAAAATCCCAAGCTTCACAATTCTCCTTATTTACGTCTAACAAGTGCTAGCCTTCAAATGGCTGGTGTGATTACTGCTTTTTCCTTTTTAGGTTACTATTTAGATGAGTGCTTTCAATTGGAAACTCCTTGGTGGACCATCATTTTAGGTTTGACTGGTGTTGGAATGGGTCTTTACATAATTATTCGCGAAGTCACTGAAATCTCCAAGAAAAATGATGACTAATTCTGCTTTTCGTCTAGGGACGATTTATCTATTGATTTTTGGTTTTTTCTATCTATTCACCTTAACGAAATGGTCAGCATTATCGAACTCTGACGCACTTTTTTGCATCGGTACATCTGGCTTTATTGCGCTCGTTGGACTGTTGATTCTATTCGTTAAAAAGGAAAAGGATCCACAAGCCGATACTTTTCGATTACTCATCTTGATTACGGTTCAATTGTTATCTTTTATGTCGATTTGCATGGCCTTGGTTTATACCAATCAGCCTGATGCAATTGTTCTACATCTATTAGCGATTGCACTCGTCATGATAACGGCTCAAACAATTTACCTTGCTAAACGCTTAAAATCCACGGATGAATTCTAGTATTAATTGCTGAATTTCATTGAACTTTGAAAACGATAAGGCCGCATACGTGTCGTAAATGTCGTGGTAATTCTTATTTGGCCCCATTGTATAAATAAAGAATGCTGGAACACCCGCCTCTGTGAAATGGTAATGATCAGAATTCGCAGCTGGACCTCTGGGTTTTATATGGGACAAATAATGTGAGGTCTCGTTTAATTGAACCAACCGTTCAAATTCAACTTTAAATTTCGTTGAATTCACACATGTAATCCCATCTTCACCACTTCCCATGATATCCAAGTTCAATAGAAAACGGATCCTCTGAAGTGGAACAAGTGGATGCTCTACAAAGTATTTCGAACCTAATAAGCCAATTTCTTCACCAGCAAAAGCAATGAAAACCACATTGTAATCATCTAATGGTTTTTTAATTAATTCTTGTGCTAGTGAGAAGAGCATTCCATTACCACTTGCATTGTCATTGGCCCCCGGGAAATAACTCGCTTGTCCCATTCTGCCGAGGTGATCGTAATGTGCAGTAATTAACAAATAAGGCTTCTTCTTGGCGTGTTTTCTTGCCGGTAGATATCCAATTACATTTTTAGCGGCATGATCCTTTAAAAGACGTGTTTCGATGTGAAGTTCAATAATACCGTCATTCATTCGTTCAAATACCGAATCTTGCACTTGTACGAATGGATAAGCATTCGCCATTTGACTCACAGACCAGGTAAATTTATCTCTAGTGACTTCCATTACAGGAGCAAATGCACTTAATTCACGTAAACGTGTTTTGATGACTTTTAAACTATCCGAACTTATTCCAAATACTCGAACAGCCAAAATGACATTCTTTGGACACGGATAAAAACTTGTGGTGGATTTATACAGTGTTTCTAAGTTACATGTAACTACGCGATACGACTTCCCTTTTTTACAATCGAATTCAGCACACGACGGACCAGAATTTGGTGCAACAAGGTAGTGAACTGCAGGAATGAACACTTCACCATCCATTTTTAATTCGCAAGCTCCTGGAAAAGTCTGCACAGGGAAATGAAATTCCTGAAAGTAGTCATCGTCAAAAGGACTTAGTCCAATTTCTTGAAAACTCTTGGCGATAAAATCGGCCGCTATAGAATCCCCACCGTTGACATATCCTCTTCCATGAAAAGAAGGAGAACAAAGTGTTTCAATATAGGTTTTAGTCTGTTGGTCCTGTCCAAAAACAGAAAACGTTAAAAGAAAACTAAGAAGTAGCAGTCGCATAACGACGACAAATTTTGAAAATGAAGTCCTCCACAATTTCTGACTCTAAATCCCAGTTGTATGTGGATGAGTAGTCGCTCAGTTGCTCTCGCGCTTCACTCATGTGCTGACATACATCAAGTTTTTTCGTTGCCGTTGAAAAGGCATCGCTAGAACCATCAAATAATTCGTTGATGAATTGCAGTTTTTCGTTCAAAGAAAATGAGCCAATAAGCGTCTCTAAAGGAAAAACAGAGCGATCAGAACGAATGGTTTGTTCGATTTGTAAAATCCAAGCGCTATTAATAGATGTTGTTTCCGGGTTGGAGATGTCATCTAAGAAATTTGCTTGCGGTTCAACCGAAACCTCAGGTTCAGGAATCTCAACACTTACCACTTCCTCTATCAGGTTCTCGTCCTCCAATTCATTTTCCTCGACATCAACACGATCATTACTCGTTAATAATTCTTCAACAGATTCTTCCATTTCAGGCTCTTCATGTATTGGCTCTTCAACATGTTCCTCTTCAGATGTGAAATCCATCGCCGCAGCTGGAGTTTCAATGTCCATGTCGAATAAACTTGTCTCAACCATTGGGATTTCAGGTTCCTCTGCTTCGAATTGAAGTGTTGAAACTTCCTCTTCTATTGCGACCGGCTCTTCCTCTCCCATTTCAAATAAATCAAATACGGGAGTTTGCACTTCTTCCATCATAGGTGATGTCGTTTCAGAGAACATTGGTTCAACCGTTGCCTGCGGAACGAATACATTTGTTTCGTATAATTTATAGCGCAAGATGATCAAACGCTCGTATAATTCTTTGGAATCTTCTACCAATAGCTCCATTTCTGCTTGGGTCAATTGACCACTTTCCAAAAGGGAAAGTCGTTCTGTCAAATTAGATAAGATTGTTTTCATCATAAGGACATGCTTTTTTCGGACTTTTCATTTAAGTTACTAACTTCGTTATCAATTCAACTGCTTGACTGAAACGTTGCTGTATCAAAATTAGAAAACATGCTGATTGGTGAGACGTTTTACAGTCAATTCTTTTGAAATAAATGTTAACAAACGATTGATTTATGTTTTTAGAGCAATTTCCGATGGAAGGAAGAGCAAATGGGTGGATTGAGGTGATCTGTGGTTCTATGTTCTCCGGAAAAACAGAGGAACTAATTCGTCGCATTCGCCGAGCTGAATTTGCGAATCAAGCGTTGCTGCTTTTCAAACCCAAAATTGACAATCGTTTTAGTGAAAAAAATGTAGTGAGTCACAAAGGAAGCACATTTGAAGCAGTGATTGTCGAACATGCAAACGATATTTTGAGTCAATGGCAAAATGAACAAGTTGTAGCTATTGATGAAGCTCAATTTTTTGATGCATCCATTTTAGATGTGTGCAATGAATTGGCCAATAAGGGTGTTCGGGTAATTGTTGCCGGACTCGATATGGATTACCAAGGCACTGCTTTTGGACCCATGCCCCAATTAATGGCCGTTGCTGAATATGTAACAAAAGTTCACGCCATTTGTGTTTCCTGCGGAAACTTAGCTCATTACTCTCAACGAACGGTACAACAAACGGAACAAGTATTAGTTGGTGCTATTGAGAAATACCGCCCACTATGTAGAACCTGTTATCACCAGAAATGAAGTTAGAACTGACATATACAGACTTTTGTTCCCAAATGAATGGAAGAGTGGAAGGTGTTCCATATTCTGATCTCATACAGGAAGTTGTTTACGATACACGTAAAATTAATCCTTCTGCAGGTTTGGTTTTTTTCGCATTGAAGGGACCATTTCGTCGTGGAGAAGCGTACATTTCTGCAGCTTATGAAAAAGGAGTGCGTGTTTTTGTGGTGCATCAGGTTCCGGTAAATAATTGGTCGGATGCCAGTTTTATTGTCGTGGAAGATACCTTGGAAGCACTACAATTACTGGCTAAAAATTACCGAAACAAACTAAATTACCCAATACTTGCAATTGCTGGTAGCTTGGGTAAAACCACCGTAAAAGAATGGCTCTACCATTTGATCGCGGGTAAATTGGAAGTTTTTAGAAGTCCAAAAAGTTACAATTCGCAACTAGGCGTAGCATTATCCATTCTTCAGCTTCCTAAAAAAGCAGATTTAGCCATCATCGAAGTAGCAGCAACGAAACCTGGCGAAATGAAAATTCTAACGGAGATACTTCGCCCAACTCACGGAATTTTAACGAATTTACTTTCGTCACATGCGAACGAGTTCAAGGATTTTACTCAGTATTCTCAAGAAATAAGTTCTTTGTTTCAAGGTGTTCAATGGCTCATATCTTCAGAGGAATTTGAATGTTTAACTAAACTATCTGTTAACACAATTTCTCTACAAGCGAATGAACTGGATGACTTAATTCCTTTTCAAGACGATAGTAGTATCCTTCAATCCAAAATAGCAATTGCCGCTGCACAAGAATGGACCACCATTGACGAAGAACGAATTAAATCGCTTCCACATTTGGCCATGCGTTTGGAAACCTTCGAAGGGAATGAGGGTTCACTCATCATTAATGATACCTATACTATGGATAAAGAAGCGTTTAAAAGCTCCTTGTCTTATCAATTATCCATTGCTGGTTCAAAACACCGAATTGTACTTATCGGACTTTCCGCCGAGCAGATGTTAAAAAGGAGCGAATTCCATGAACTTTGCCAACAATTTGGAGTAGATGAGGTTCATTTTTTACAACAAGATGAGGACCTTCCATTGACCTTAAAGAATGCAGTTGTTTTAGTAAAAGGCGCACGGTTTATGCAGCGTGTGGCCAATCGATTAAAATGGAAACAACATAAAACACAATTATCCTACAACCTTTCTGCCTTAAAACACAACTTAAATCAATTCAAGGGTAGCCTACGTGCTGAAACAAGAATGTTGGCAATGGTGAAAGCACAGTCGTATGGAGCAGGATTGACAACAATGGCCCAGTTTTTAGAGAAACAGGGCATTCATTATTTTGGAGTGGCTTATTCTGATGAAGGAAAAGAACTGCGAAAATCAGGGATTAAAACACCTATTTTAGTGATGAATGCGGAAGAAGAAGGAATGGAAACGTGCGTGGAATATGACCTAGAACCTGCCATCTATGATTTTAATCAACTCGATGAGCTACTCAAAGTATTAATTGCACAGGAAAAAACGGCGTTCCCAATTCATATTAAATTGGATACCGGCATGAAACGCTTGGGCTTTTATCCCGATCAGGTTCAACAATTAATTGAAGTGCTTGCTGCACAGCCTGAAGTACTGGTCAAAAGCGTTTATAGTCACTTGGCGGAAGCCGAAGATCAGGAGTCTGCATTTACAACCCATCAAATTTCTCAATTCGAAGAAATCTGCAAACAGTTTGAGTCTTATTTGTCTTATCCGTTTCTTCGACATATTCTGAATTCAGAAGGAATTGCACATTATCCCAATGCACAGTTTGAAATGGTACGAATAGGCATTGGATTATTTGGTTTAAGTTCTAACCCACTGATGGAAAAACGTTTGAAACCAGTTATTGATTGGACCAGTAGCATCTCACAAGTGAAAATGATTCATCCAGGAGAAAGTGTTGGTTATGGACGTACTTTTGTCGCCCAAAAAGAAATGCGCATCGCCATTATTCCCATTGGATACGCAGATGGATTCAAACGGAGCTTAAGTAATGGGGTAGGTACCGTTTTTATTGATAATAAACCTTGTACTGTTGTTGGAAGGGTTTGCATGGACATGATTATGGTCGATTTAGGTGAGGTAAAAATTGAAGCGAATACAAAAGTGGAAATCATAGGACCTAATCAAGGGTTAACACAATTTGCAAAACAATGCCATACCATTCCATATGAAATACTTACATCTATTTCACCTCGTGTTCACCGAAGTTATTTTGAAGAGGAATAAATCTTATTTTTGTTTAAATCGAATACAATGAAAAAAATCTTATCACTACTTGTTTTCCTCTTTATAGCTTTTCAATGGAGTGAAATCCTTGCGCAAGTGACACCGGCTGATACGAATTTATACCGTGTGGTAAAATACAATAACCAAGAGTACATAGGAAGAATTTTGAACGATGATGGCCGCGAAGTACTTCTTGAAACCAGCACATTAGGAAAAATCTATATTGTAAAATCCGATATTCAATCCATAGCAATTGTTCACCGCGAAATTGATTTTGTTGGAAATGAATACCGCGGGACTGGTGTATTTACGACGCGTTATCAATTCAGCACAAATGCCTTTCCGCTGCAAAAACATGATAATTATGCACTAGTAAACTTATATGGACCCGAAGTACATTTTTCTGTTTCGAAGAATTTATCGGTTGGTGTCATGGCAACATGGATAGCAAGTCCGATTGTGTTGGCACTGAAATATACCATTCCAACGAGAAATGAAAAACTGAACTTTGGTTTTGGAACCCTTCTTGGAAGTGCAGGTTATTTGAATCAAGGAAAAGGTTATGGAGGATTACATTGGGGTATGTTAACTTATGGTGACCGTAAAAACAACGTTACTTTTTCATTGGGTTATTCGTATCTGAATACAGGAATTGAATCGGGAGAACAAATGTATGTGCCAGGAAACTATCCAGTTAATTTCACAAATGGACTATATGACTATCCTACCCTAACACCTATTAATTACAAAACACCAACCATGAAAGCCCCTATTATTGGAATTGCTGGAATTGCTTCGGTTGGAAAGAAAGCAAGTTTTGTCTTTGATATGATGTTTGTTTTTGGTCAAAAAGTCGAAGACTTACACTACCAAGAGATTAATACTGATTATGATCCAATTACAGGAGCTACAACACAAATTCATGTTGGACCAATTAGCACTGTTTCGGAAAGGATTAATTCAGTAAACTGCTTAATTATGCCTGGAATGCGTTTTCAGAAAACAGAAAACAAGGCATTTCAAATTTCATTAGCAGGTATTATTGGAAGCGCTACGATACAAAAGGCTAGTACTATTACATCAAAACGTTATTCGTTTCCGGTCCCGATGTGTTCTTGGTTTTATAAATTTTAAATATGCACAGACTACAATCGGATCTGTTAAATTTAGTACGTGTAAAATTAAATGGCGGTGACTCCATGGGATACGTGCTCAGCGATGTTCTGCATGTTAGTCAAGATGCCGCTTACCGAAGATTGAGAGGCGAAACTGCTTTAACTATTTTCGAGGTTCAAAAAATTTGTAAGGCATTTGACATCTCATTTGATGCACTTATTCAGCAAAAAGCTGGAAACGTCGTATTTGGTTATACACCCTTAAATGCTTATGATTTTAGCCTAGAATCTTATTTAGAAGGGATCTTAGATTCATTTAATCGCTTGAAATCAATGGACGATCCCCGCATCATTCTGACAATCAACAACGTTCATTTTTTTCAGTTGATTAACGTCCCGCAATTACTTCGTTTTCGTTTATTCTTTTGGGCCAAAACTCATTTACAAATACCAGAATACCAAAATATTCTATTTAAACATGAAAAAGTAACAGAGCGCGCTTTCGAGTTGGGTAAAAATATCGTGTCCACCTATAATTCGATTCCATCTGTGGAAATATTTGATCCAGAGTTGATGCGAGGATTCTTGCGACAGATCCTATATTATTACAAGTCAAACATGTTCGAAGATCCTTCCTATGCACTTTTCTTGTGTGACCGTGCGATCATGTTCTCTCAGCATTTAAAAGCACAAGCAGATTGCGGAAAGAAGTTTGTTTATGGAACACAAGCTCCAGAACAAGGGAATCAATTTGAAATGTACCTGAATGAAACGATCAATTCCGACGCAGCTTTCTATTATGAAAGTAAAGAAAAACGCGGACTGTATGTGACACACAACATCATGAACTACCTTCAAACTACAGACCCACAATACGTCTCGGATACAAAACAAGTTCTCGATAAACAATTGGCGAATTCCAGTTTGATCAGCGTAGTGAATGAAAAAGAACGAAATAATTACTTCTTTGAATTCGAAAAGACCATTAACATGTTCCGAAAAAAGATTGAAGCAGATATTGAGTTTAACTCTTAGTTGCGAAATTCGCAAATAAACTTAAGTCCCTTGCTTAATTCAGTTTTCATATTCGTGAAAAATGCAGAAATATTTGCAGTATAAATTTAAACGAGATGAAAAAAACACTTTTACTACTTACTGCTTGTCTGATTGGTATGATGGGTCAAGCACAAACTGATCAACAGTCCACGATTGCCGTGGCTAATCCAAACGTGAATGGTTTAACAGTTAAACCAGAATCTGTGGCAAAAATGATGCGTCTTGAAACCATCAAATTAAATAAGTACAAAGTTTATGATGAATATGACATGGCCGATGTGTTGAAGGCAAAAGAAGAATTCAGAACACAATGTTATGGTCAAAACTGTTTAATTAAACTTGGGACAGAATTAAATGTGAATTATGTGATGTGCGGTAGCATCGATGGACTTGGAAACAAAATTGCTTTAACAATTAAAATAGTAGATGTTAAAAATCAAACACTCTATAAATCAGCTGTAAAGGAATTTGATAACCAAGAAACGGAAATTCAACGCATGATTGAAATTGTTTTATTTGAGATGCATGGTTTCACCGTTGACAAAGTAACGGCTGATCGCTTGGCATTTAAAAATGAAGTGATCACATCCAACAATATTGGTAAAATCAATAACTCAGGACCAAGAATTGGTGGTGCAGCGTTAGTTGGATCATTGGAGGAATTTGCTTCGCGCCCATCCTCTCAAGGTGGTTTGGATATTGCTCCATTTGTTTCAATGATTGGTTATCAGTTCGAAGGACAATACGTTGGAACGGAGAACTTCTCTGCATTGGTTGAAGGAATCGTGAACGTATCTGGATTGGAGCAAGGTAAATTTTTACCTTCATTTACCTTAATGAATGGATTCCGATTTGGAAAAAATGGATGGGAATTTGCCTTTGGACCTAGATTAAGTGTAAAACACACAAGTGAAGGATTCTTTGATGTGGACAATAAATACGGAGTACAAGACAAATATTTTTCACGTAGTGATTGGACCCAATATTCTATGTCAACTGGTGACACTTTATTTTATGACTGGGAAGAGAACTTAGACATGCGAGGAAGCGCCAAATTGAGTACCAGTTTTGTTATCGCATTTGGACGTACATTCCGAGCAGGGTCATTGAATGTACCAGTCAATCTTTTTTATACCTCACAAAAAGGAGGTGGATTTGCCGGAATAAATGTTGGATTCAATGTCCAAAAAAGTAAACAACCAATAAACAAACCGACCCCAAAGAAAGGGTACTATTAATAGAAGGGGCTTCGGCCCCTTTTTTTATGTATTCTTGAGGCGTTGCGCTTTTGTATTTCGTAAATTTGTTCAAAGCAACGATAACATCTAGAGCAATAATTTCAATGATTGAGTTAACACGAGAAATACATTTTTGGCAAACCTGGTGGTTCTGGGTATTGTCGAGCGTCATTTTATTTTTTGCCATTTTCATTTTCATTCGCAGTAGGATCGAACGTTCACGCAGAAACCAAGTCCGACTGGAAGTTAAAATTGCCGAAAGAACGAGAGAAATACGTCTTCAAAAAACAAAAATTGAAGAACAAAACAGATTAATCGAAGAAGAAAAAAACAAAGTACTTCAACAACAAGCTTTACTTCAAACAGAAAAAGACAGGACAGAACAATGGCTAAATAATACCCTGCCATCAGAGGTTGTCATTGAATTAAAGCGTTCTGGTAAAGTGAAAGCTCAAGGATTCCAACAAGTATCGGTGATGTTCACCGATGTGGTCGGATTTACTCGAATTTCAGACACAATGCAACCAAGTAGAATTGTTTCCAAACTTGATATTCTTTTCCAAAAATTTGATGAAATCATTCAAGCAAATAACTTAGAGAAAATTAAAACAATTGGAGATGCCTATATGTGTGCTGGTGGCGTTCCAATTGAAAACTCTACTAATCCAATCGATGCCTGTACCGCAGCGCTCCAGATTCAAGCGTTTATGGATAAACTCAAGTATGAAGCCATCGCTGATCATGAAGATTTTTGGGAAATTCGCTTGGGTATAAATACCGGGCCGGTTATTGCGGGAATTATCGGTAATATCCGACTAGCTTACGATATTTGGGGCTCAACAGTAAATCTAGCTCAACGGATGGAGATGTTAGGTGAACCAGGAAAAGTAACGATAACAGGCAATACTTTTCAATTAATTGAACCTTATTTTGAATGTGAATACAAGGGAAAAGCCTTAACGAAATCACGTGCAAAAGTGGATACTTATGTCGTTAATCGCATAAAACCCGAGCTTTCTGTGAATGGTGAAGGACTTGTCCCAAATAATCGTTTTGAGGAAATTAAGAAACTACACCATTATAGTTCGATCAAATACTACAAAACCGAACATAATGTACTTTCGTTCATGGAGAAAAATCTCTCGGATAAATTATATTACCACTCACTTAAACACACAAAGGATGTGGTCAAGTCTGTTGAGCGAATTGCTTTACTGGAAGGCGTTACGGATGAGGGACTCTTTTTGCTCAAAACAGCTGCAATTCTGCACGATGCTGGGTTCATTGAGCGCTATGACAAGAACGAAGAAATCGGAGCACGTATGGCCACTGAAATCCTCCCGAAATATGGTTATACCGAACAACACGTGAAAACAATTGTGGAACTCATCCACGTAACTGAACTCCCACATAAACCAATTAATAAACTTCAAGAGATTATCTGCGATGCCGATTTAGATTACTTGGGAACAGATGATTTTGAAGAAATCGCCGATCGCCTTCGTCGTGAATTAACGGAAATGGGGAAACTCGAATCACGTAAACAATGGGATGAAATCCAAGTAAAATTTTTGAAACAACATCAATATTTTACGCAAACAGCTATTCAAATGCGTCAAGAAAAGAAAATGGAGAATTTACAAATTGTCATCGATCGATTGGCAGCTGATCAATATGATGAGGTGCCTGAACACCTATAAAAATCGTACGCCTTTTGCTTTTTTAGGCTCTTTCTTTTTAGTTTGACCTACAGCATAAGAATAGGAAAGACTTAAAATACTTCGGTTTACTGGATTTGCTACTTGAATTTTCTGATCGTAGTAGTATCCTAATTCAAGTCCGTGAGGACCTTTCAACTCCATTTCAATACCCACAAAGTATCGAATTCGTGTAAATTGTTGACCGTTCTCCCCAGTTTGTGGATTATAAAACAACTCACAACTGAAATTTGGGGTAAAAATGCTATTGTTTATATCGTACGCATAACTTGGCTTAAATCGAAAAGCTTGGTCAAACTCTGACTCATAAGGACCTCCTAACGAATTGAAAGAATACTGGTAACGCGTTCTAAAGCCAAATGAATGTCGCTTGATTCCATAGGATAATTGAAGGTTTCCATTGATGCGATGACTCGCTAACATATTCCCGTTCAATTCTCTTTTCCCAATCAATCGGTAATCAACGGAAACACGAACATACTTGTTTACTTTGTATTTCAAGGATAACTGTGGGAAAATAGTATTGAGTCCGTCACTTGCATAACGTGTTGTTAAATCTACTCCGTAAGAAAAATCTTTGCTTATTTTTCCGCTCACACCCAACTCATTCCAAACTTGAAAAACAGTTGACTGACCGTGAATCACGCTGAAATTTAAACACAGAACTAAAAGTGCAACAAGCGATTTCATCAGATTTTACGGGTGTTTATTGTACCCAAATCTACCACTTGACCTTTCTCGGTTATTTCAAAAGTTTGTTTGACAACATTCTTACCACTTGGTTGTGTAGCATCATCTTCATAAACAAATATGGTATATGTCCCCTTTTGCAGGTAATTAAAAACAAATGATCCATCGTAACTTGTTTTAACGTCATCATCGTAAAATTGATCACTTGACCCGTAGATTAAATACACATCAAGATCACTCCCGGGATACTCGGCGATAATATTTCCTAAGGCATTATATTTTTGCTCTTGAATAATTCCTTTTATCGTTGCTCCGCCTCCTGGCCCTTCTACTTTTTTACAAGAAGTAGTAGTACTAAAAACAAGGATGGAAAGAAGTAGGAGAAGGACATTTTTCATAATCTTATAATTTTTATTCATGCAATTTTAACAAAAAAAAACAACTTGTTTTAACATTACTCGTTTGGTTGATTGGAAATTGTTCGTCTTTTCGCTAATTTTAGTCGCTCTTAACCAAAAACTATGAAACAACTACTACTCAGTTTGATTCTCCTTGCTTTCCATCAAATTGCATTTAGTCAAGTCGTTATCAATGAATATTCTTGTTCAAATATAACGGGTCCATCCGACGCCTATGGACAAAAAGAAGATTGGGTTGAATTGTACAACGTCACAGCTGCCCCAATCGATTTAACCGGTTGGTATCTTTCTGATAAAGCATCGAATTTAACAAAGTGGATGATTCCAAGTGGATCTATCGCAGCAAATGGATTTAAAATGGTGTTCTGTACGAAGAGAGATCTAGTAAATGGAAATGAATACCATCCAAACTTCAACCTTTCTCAAACAGATGGAGACTGGATAATTCTTTCAAATACATTCGGAAATGTGGTGGATTCCTTTAAAATCGTTCACTTAACAAAAGCAAATCATTCCGTTGGAAGATCAACTAATGCTGCCGTAGATTTTAAATTGTTCACTACGCCAACACCAAATGCAAATAATACAGGGGCTCAAAACTTTTACATCCCAACTCCCACGTTTAGTTTACAAGCGGGATTCTACCCCTCAACTCAAAGTGTTTTGATTTCTTGCGCAGATCCGAGTGCAACTATTCGATATACGTTAGATGGTTCAGATCCAGTGGCAACCTCAACCATTTACTCAGGACCAATTACTGTTTCAACGACCAAAGTTCTACGAGCAGCGGCTTTCGGGACAGGCTTAACATCTTTTACTGCGACAAATACTTATTTCATCAATGTAACACATTCTATTCCAGTTGTTTCCATTTGTAGTCAAGGTGTTTACAACCTCGTTGCACAAGGAAGTCAAAATCCACCAGATCGTATTGGAGCATTTGAGTTATTTGAACAAGATGGTACATTTAAAGATGAATCAGAGGGTGATTTCAATAAACACGGAAATGATTCTTGGGCATACCAACAACGTGGTTTCGATTTTGTTTGCCGAGACCAATATGGTCAAAATGGCGACATTGACCATCAAATTTTTCCAGAAAGAACACGAACTGGGTTCCAAAAATTGATTTTGAAACCGGCAGCAAATGATAATTATCCGTTCTCTTCTGGAGGTGCTCACATTCGAGATGCCTATGTACACACCCTTTCCATTCGTGCTGAATTAAAACTTGATGAACGAACATGGAGACCTTGTATTTTGTACTTAAACGGTGCATATTGGGGGGTATATGAAATAAGGGAAAAAGCGGATGATCATGATTTTACAGATTATTATTTTGACCAATACAAATATGATCTACAATATTTGAAAACCTGGGGTGGAACTTGGCAAGAATATGGTTCACCAAATGCAGCACCAGCGTGGAATAGCCTCAAAAATTATGTTGCAACAAACAATATGGGTGTGGCAGCAAATTTCAACTATGTGGATAGTTTATTTAATTGGAAATCACTTGTAGATTACTTCGTATTAAACTCCGTTACCGTAACAACAGACTGGCTGAACTGGAATACAGCTTGGTGGCGAGGTTTAGATACAACGGGAGAACATAGAAAATGGGGATATGCCTTGTGGGATCAAGATGCAACCTTTGGTCATTATATAAATTATACGGGTGTACCAAGTACGCTTCCAGATGCTGATCCTTGTAATGTGGAAAATTTACCTAATCCAGGTGGTCAAGGTCATACCGAGATTTTGGAAAAGTTAATCAATGAAAATCCGGTGGTGGAACAATATTATATTGCTAGATACATTGATCTATTGAACACGAAGTTGTCCTGTTCATTTATGATACCTTTACTTGACTCCATGTTGGCTGAAATTGGACCAGAAATGCCAGGTCAAATTGCAAAATGGGGTGGATCAATGGCAACTTTTACGGCTAACGTAACAGCATTACATAACTTTATTAACACACGCTGTACCGCTCTTACACAAGGACTCATCGATTGCTACCAATTAACAGGACCTTTTCCGGTTACCTTTGATGTTTCTCCTGTGAATGCAGGAACGTTGAAAGTGAATTCAATTACACCTCCAAACTATTCTTGGTCAACCACCTATTTCGGAGGAATACAGACCAATGTAACAGCAATTGCGAATCCGGGGTATATTTTCGATCATTGGACATATACTACAGGTCCAATGGGGCAAGCGAATACAGAGGACACTAATTTTATAAACATCAATGGTCCTGAAACAATCGTCGCTGTTTTTGTTCCAGATATTCCAGACTTGGATGGAGATGGATGTTTGAATACAGTAGAAGTGGCTGCCGGAACTGATCCGAACGTAGTGGATACGGATGGAGATGGTGAAAATGACTGTATTGAACTTGGTCCAAATCCTGCCACACCAATTGATACAGATGGCGACGGTATCATTGATGCACTTGAATCCATAATTATTGACACGGATGGTGATGGAGTCATGAATGAATTGGACCCAGATAATGCAAATCCTTGTATTCCTAATCCAAATGCTGGACCTTGTGACCAAGATGGCGATGGACTTACGAACACACAAGAAGGATTAGCCGGAACAACTCCAACCATTCCAGATACAGACTCAGATGGAATCAACGATGGAACAGAAGTGACTAATGGTTCAGATCCATTGAATCCATGTGATCCTGACGATACATTGCCTGGTTGTCAAATCGATACGGATTTTGATGGATTAACGGACGCACAAGAAGGAGTACTTGGAACAAATCCAAATAATCCAGATACAGACGGAGATGGGTACAACGATGCTCTTGAGGTTACTCAGGGATCAGATCCATTGAATCCATGTGACCCGAATGCTAGTTCTCCGGAATGCGCTGACGGTATCCATATTCCAACAGCATTTTCTCCGAATAACGTCGGAAATGAAGACAATGACGTCTATCAGATCATCGTTGGGAAGAATATTGAGTCCATTGGATTCAAAGTATTTGACCGATGGGGGAATCTATTGTTTGAATCGAACAACAAAACGTTTAAGTGGGACGGAACATACAAAGGTAAATTGTTGAATACAGGTGTATATGCCTATATTGTTGATGTAACGTATGTCGGTGGAACAACGAAAAAAATGTCCGGAAACATTACCCTAATTCGATAAATTGAAATGAAGATCAAAACCTTACTTTTCAGTTTATTGGGATTCACTGTTTTTGCCCAAGATTACCATTTGACACAGATGGATAAAACCATGACCATCTGGAATCCGTCTGCAACTTCGATGAATCAAGGATTCGAGAAAATCAGCTTGCAAAATCGAAATCAATGGTTAGGTGCGGGAACTCAATTCATGACTAGTTACGGAATGGGTGAATTCTCCATAGGCAAAACAAAGAAAAGCGATAAGGCATATGCGGGAATCGGTGTGTTTTTCAGTAACGATGTCGGAGGTGATTCGAAAATGTCACAGAAATCTTTTGGAACTTCAGTGAGTGGACACCTGCCATTGGCAAAAGGACATTGGCTATCAGCCGGAATTCAAACAGCATATTGTAATCGTAGCGCAGATTTCTCTCGTTTACTTTATTACTCCCAATGGAATGGAAGCTCGTTGGATCCCAATGTATACTCCGGAGAAGCAAATGATTTCACCTCCTTTTCCTATTTAGATGCCGGACTCGGACTGAACTACCGCTATATTCCAGGAAATAAGCCGAATTTGAGCGCTGGACAATTGGCTTTTTTAGGTGGATTTTCCATCGCACATGCGAATAGCCCTAAATTGAACTACACAAGTTTGAATACAGATCGATTGTATAGAAAATATTGCTTTAACACGCAAGTTAAGTATGCTTTTGATGATAAGTCAAGTATGGAGGTCAGTGTCATTCAATTGATTCAAGGTCCACACGCAGAGACAATACTTGGGCTATTATACCGATCCAAATTAAGGGGGAATTCGGAAATCACGAATATGGTTAATTCGCAATCTGTTGTCGCTGGACTTTATTTTCGTTCAACTGGTACAATAGCGCCCTATGTTGCGTTAACGTTCGGGTCGGTAGATTTAGGCTTGTCTTATGATTACGACATCGGTCCCATTTCGACAGCCTACCGTCATTCAGTTGAGGTGAATTTCGCCTATACCTTTATGAAAAAATCTGTATTTAAAGGAAGTCGTTTGCGTTAATAAACGCCAACCATTTTTCCGCTTGAGTCTTATTCAAAACACGAGGCATTTTGTTTTGAGCGCCTAATTTCCCTAAAGATTCCAAATATCCATAAAATGCTGAAGTGGGAACAATTGTTAAAGTTGGCTTACCTAAATTGTATTTCCGAACATACGCATAATCATCATTTAACAAGCTAAGCTCTTTGTCTATTTCATCTATGATAATGCTTGTGTCAAAAGGAACATCCGAACCTACAAACCAATGGTGTAGCTGTTGATCTTCATCCGCAAACAAGGTGTATTCTGAAATATGAACTCCTTTGGAATGAGTCACCTTCATGAGCGCTTGGTTAATGTTGTCCAAGGATAAATGCTCGCCACATAAACTTAAAAATTGTTTTATTCTTCCAGAAATAATGATTTCATGCGCCTCTAAATCAACAAAACGAACCAAGTCACCGATGAGGTAGCGCCACAATCCAGCATTCGTTGTAATCACCAATGCGTAGTCGATTCCTTCTTTTACTTCACTGATAGTATACGCTTTATTTGGGTTAATTAATTCTCCATTCTCATCAAAATAGTCAGAATTAAATGGGACAAATTCGAAAAAGATTCCATTGTTCATTAACAATTTCATTCCTTTACGATCTGGACTTGTTTGATAACCAAAATAACCCTCACTCGCTAAATACGTGTCGAGTAATTCCACTTTTTGAGCGCAAATTTTCTCTAGACGTTCTCGATAAGGTTCCATATAAATTCCACCGTGAACATATACGTGTAAATTTGGCCAGATGTCGTGAATGGAATTCAGTTGATAATGCTGGACAATTTCCTCCATTAACAAGATGCACCAACTAGGAATCCCAGCAATGATGCCAATGTTCCATTTGGGAGCCTGTTCAATCATCAATGGTAATTTTTCTTTCCAATTTTTTAGGTTGGTTATCTTTTTTGATGGTTTGGTAAATGGCGCAGCTATAATGGAAGTATGCTTTTTTAGTATTCCACTAAGATCACCTTCAATGTGTGTGCTTTTCTTGGTGAGTTTTGTAGATCCACCAACAGCTAGAATACTTGCGGAATAAAACTCTTCCGGTAAATTTAATTCGTGTAAAATAGAAAATTGACGCAAACTGACCCGTTGAAATGATCGAATCATTTCCGTTGTAACGGGTATGCGCTTACTGGGCGAACCAGTTGTCCCAGATGATAATGCGTAGTATTTTATCCGTCCTTTCCAAGTGTGATCTTTTACCCCCGCAATGGAATCTTTCAACCATTTCTCATAGAATTCGTCGTAGTCAACAATTGGCACCATTTTCTGGTATTGTGAAACGACATCTGATTTATCCAAAATCGCATGAAACGAGTAAACAAAACCAAACTTGGTGCTTTTTGCTCGTTCAATGGTCGTGCGCAAAGCCTCCAATTGATGACGGTAATCAATCCCCTTTTTTGCATTTCGCTTAAAGCTTAATGCGGTCGTTTTACGGATAAGTTTTCCGATAATTGGCATAATCCTATTTTAGTCG
The DNA here is from genome assembly GCA_024643365.1 of Crocinitomicaceae bacterium. Taxonomy (GTDB): domain Bacteria; phylum Bacteroidota; class Bacteroidia; order Flavobacteriales_D; family Crocinitomicaceae; genus UBA952. The sequence goes on from JAHENC010000004.1 coordinate 66,232, forward strand.
TGAAAAGTAAATACCCTCCCCACAAAAATAAAGATAAAACTAGTGCGTTCTTTAGTCACTTTGTCTTAATTTTGTAAAAAATACAACTATGCAACAAAAAACATTTATCGTACCTCATGATTTTACGATGGTTGCGGATATCGCTCTACAACACGCCATTGCAACTGCTAAACCATTAAATGCAGTGGTTCAACTTCTTCATGTTGTTTCAAAAGAAAATCAGATTCAAGATGCGTTGACACAATTGCACAATGTCATTGAAAAATTTGCGGGTGAAGGAGTAAATCTTCAACCAAATGTTCGCATAGGTAGTATTTTTGAAGATATCGGCGCTTTTGCAGCTGAACACCAAGCTGAGTTAATTTTCATGGGAACACATGGTGCTCATGGATGGCAACATATTACAGGAAGTCATGCATTAAAAGTGGTGACAAGTTCTCAAGTCCCTTTTATCATCGTTCAAGAAAAATCGGTGAAAGCAACTGGTTATGATTCCATCGTTGTTCCAATGGACTTACACAAAGAAACCAAACAAAAGTTGTCTATCGTTGCTAACTTAGCGAAGTACTTCAATTCGAAAGTACACGTAGTTACTCCGGATGAAACAGATGAATACCTACGCCACCAAGTCGTTTCAAATATTACCTTTTCAGAAAGCTTTTTCAAGGACAGAAATATTGAAATGACCTCTGCTATCGTTTCTAGAAGTGGATTCGATAAAGAAGTGGTAAAATATGCCGTAAGTGTTGATGCTGATCTCATTGCAATTATGAACCTTAATCGCAATAATTTCTTGTCGGCTTTGACTACAAATTACGAGCAATACATCATCACAAATGATGCACTCATCCCAACCTTGATTGTAAACCCAATCCAAATTGGAAATGAGCATGGAAACATGTTCTCAATTTAATCTACTTTTATGTCGAGATTGATCACGCTGCACGAGTTTATCGTGACGAATCAAAGTCACTTTCCCTATGCTACCGGTGAACTTTCAAGATTACTAAACGATATTGTTCTCGCTTCTAAAATAGTGAGTAATGATGTTCGTAAAGCAGGACTTGTTGAACATATTTTGGGTGCCCAAGGTGGACAAAATGTTCAAGGTGAAGAACAACAAAAATTAGACGTAGTTGCAGACGAAGCCTTCATTCGAGCTTTTGCTAATGGGGGAGAAGTATGCGGGATCGCTTCCGAAGAAAACGATGATTTCCTCGCTTTTGAATCTGAGAATTCAAAAAACGGAAAATATGTTGTGTTGTTTGATCCACTTGATGGCTCAAGTAACATCGATGTGAATGTCTCAATTGGAACTATTTTTTCAATTTACCGACGTATTTCCCCACAAGGAACATCCGCGACACTTGAGGATATGTTGCAGCCAGGTACAGCACAAGTAGCTTCTGGTTATGTGCTTTACGGCTCTTCAACAATTCTTGTGTACACAACCGGTAACGGTGTGAATGGATTTACACTCGATCCAAGTATTGGTGAGTTCTTCCTTTCGCATCCTGACATGAAAATGCCTGAAAATGGCCGCATTTATGCCGTGAATGAAGGAAATCTAAACGATTTCGAACCTGGATTAAAAGCTTATGTTAGCTATTGTCAAAGTCACGAAAATCAAACAGGTAAGCCTTATTCTGGACGATACATCGGTTCTCTTGTGGCAGATTTTCACCGACATATGATCAAAGGTGGAATTTATATCTATCCAGCGGTTCCTTCTGCTCCAGAAGGAAGATTACGCTTGTTATATGAATGTAATCCCTTGGCGTTTATAGCTGAACAAGCCGGTGGACTAGCAACAACAGGTGCGCAACGCATCATGGAAATTCAACCAAGTAAATTGCACCAACGAATTCCGTATTACGTAGGATCGAAATTAATGGTGGAAAAGGCGATGGATCTTTTAGCCAAAAACTAACGAACTTATCTCGCGTTAAGTTTTAAGGTATAATCTGCTTGAACAAGTGGAGAGCCCGGATCTTTGTTAAAACGAACTTGCTGTTTCACTAGTCGAATCACATCGTTAATGATGGTTTGATTCGTACACGTTGTAACGGATTTAATACTTCGGCAATCTGTCACAATTCCTTCCGCATTAATGGTCAATTTTAATCCTACACGGCAATCAACGTCGATGTCGTATTGTGGTGTACTTACATTGTTTAAACGCACACGCGCTTTTCCGCTGCCTGAACCTTTTCCAGGCCCAGTACCGTCTTCTGGCCCACTTCCAGAACCTCCAAATGGACCATTTCCAGAACCGGTTCCACCTCCGCTTCCGCCGGTACCAAAGTAATTTGTTCCTCTAACCGTCGTAGATGTTGGATTGGTTGAGTTGTCTGAATTGTGATTATTCGATTGTCCACTAGTCGTAGTGAAATCACTCGAATGACTCGTTGCTATGCGTTCCGTTTGATCTTGCGGTTGATCAATAGGTGCATCTGTTGAGGTACCCCCGCCACGACTTCCACCATCATCTGAAATGAGTTCCACATGTTCCATTTCAAACAATTCAATGACTTCATCGGATTTTAGTGGTGGAACATCCTCTGGAATAGCAGGAAGAATGTTGAATTGTGTAAACACCAGTAAAATGAAAAGGAGCAACAAGGAAATAGATGTGTAAACCAAGGATCGCTTGACTTCACTTCTAGATTCCATGTAATCTTTTTCAAATATGTCGATATATGCACTCATCTTAATCTCTCTTTGCGTTTAAACGAAATGGTTTCGTAAATCTAACTATGTTCTTTCGTGGCAATAATCATTTTCAATTGATTCACCATTCCGATTTCTAATAAGTCAACCAACTCTTGTACCTTGGAATCAAAAGGAATACGCAACACGACCGTGCTATCGCCTTTCTTTTTTGTTTCTTCGACAAGAACAGGGCCGATTTGATCGTACGGCACCTCTTTGTTATCCACACTGTATCTTTTTGCGTTCGTCACGGGATCGATTTCCACCGATAAGGCCACATGCGCTTTGTTCGTTTTTTCATTATTCTTTGCTTGTGGAAGCGGGACCTTAATCACATTCGGATTCGCAAGCGTAGAAATAATCAAAAAGAACAACAACAAGAAGAACATGATGTCGCTCAATGCAGAAGTAGCTACCTCCGCATGGAACCTTCTATTACGCTTTATTGCCATCGCTAGGTCGATTCAATTTGATGAATTCTAAGTTAACTCGTTGGATTGCTAACGCATAGTTATCAATCATTCCATTTAATAAGTGGTAAGCCGTGAAAGCAATAATACCTACAACCAATCCAGATCCAGAAGAAATCATTTTTTCATATAATCCCCCAGAGATATTCCCGATGGAAACATTTTCAGTTACGGAGATACTATAGAAAATTTTAATTACCCCAGAAATGGTACCGATAAATCCTAATGTCGGTGCAATACCAGCTATAAGTCCCAAATGGCCAATGTTTTTCTCCATTTTTCCAATTTCGATATTTGCTACTTTCTCCATGTTTGACTCAATCTGTGGAATCGGTCTACCCATCGATTGTACTCCTTCACGAACGACATTTCCGAATGCGGTGTGGTCATGTGACAAAGTATCCATCGCTCCTTGGATGTTTGCGTTTTGCAAGTTGTTTTTAATTTCAGACAACATATGTTTGTTGTGCTTTGTCATGCGTTTAATGTATAAATAACGCTCGACTGCTACGTATGAAGTGTAAAACAATAGAATTGCGATAGGAATTAAGAAGAATCCACCTTTCATTAAGAACTCAAGAGCAGAAATTTCTTCTACAATTTTACCCGTTTCTTCCGCTGCGGTTGTAGCAACTGGTGCTGCTTGATCCTGAGCGTACATAAATCCTGTCGAGATCAACGATGAGATCACAAATAGATATTTCAATTGTTTTTTCATATTGTTTATTAGTTTTCGTCGGATAAAAGTAAAAAATGAATACAGGTTAAAATGAAAAGGCCCTATTAGATATTCACATCAAATTGTTATTTCACTTTCCGTATACAACCACAACGTAATTGCGTTCATTTGGGTACATGTTATTCAATTTTCTTGTTTCAACCATTCATGTCGGTTTTTATGCGCTTTAAACTTTCAAAAATATCCCTGACATTTCTACGTGAGCAATCAAATAAGATTGATTAATTTCGCGCTATTCATGGACCAAGCACAACTCCTGAAATCCATTGCCAAACTGAGGCAAATCGACGAAACGGCTTCTCTATTAAGCCAGGGGAACGTGCGCGTCCAATGGAAAGGACTTGTTGGGTCAGCTAAGTCGTTGACTTCCATTTGTGTAGCGCAACAAGTTCCTGGGAATCATCTTTTTATTCTTGAGGATAAAGAGGAAGCCGCTTATTTTTTAAATGATTTAGAAGGACTTTTCCCCGAAGATAAACGTGTATTATTTTTCCCTGCTTCTTACCGAGTACCTTATCAACTAGAAGAAACGGATAATGCCAATGTTGTCACGCGTGCTGAAGTGCTTGAACGAATTTCTGGCGGAGCAAACGCTTGGATTGTTACCTATCCAGAAGCTTTGTTTGAAAAGGTTCCCACTCAAAAAAACCTAGTTAAGAATACGCTCAGGGTAGAGCTCGGGAAAAATTATAGCATTGATTTCATTAATGAATTGTTATTGGAGTATCAATTCGAACGCGTAGACTTTGTGTATGAACCCGGACAATTTTCAATTCGTGGTGGTATAGTTGATGTGTTTTCTTATGCAAATGATTTCCCTTTTCGAATAGAGTTCTTTGGTGAAGAAGTGGAATCGATTCGGACTTTTGATGCTGCTACCCAATTGTCCATCAATACACATGCATTTTTTAATGTAATCCCAAATATTCAGGGACAATTGAGCATTGAATCTCAAGAAGACATCTTTACTTTTCTCGGACAAGACCTAAGTTGTTGGATTAGTTCATATGAACGAATGGAAAGTATTCTAAGAAAAGAGTACGATCGTTCGGTGGAGATATACAGCAATTTAAATGAAACTGTTCGTCACACTTTGCCGAGTTCCTTGTACTTATCGTCCGTTGAACTTCAAAAAAGCTTAGACCGAATTAAAATAGTTGAATGGGGACCAGTTTTTCATTATAAAACGACAAGCACCTTCGAATTTGACTTCATTCCACAGCCGAATTTCAATAAGAATTTCGAATTGCTTAAAACAGATTTGCTTGCACGACAATCCAATCGTTTTGAGAACTTGATTTTTTCCAATCAACCTAGGCAAATCGAACGCCTTTACCAGATTTTTGAAGATATCGATGCAGAAGTGAGTTTTACAGCCATCAATTTTGCACTGCATGAAGGATTTATCTCTCCAGAGTTAAAATTGGTTTGTTACACGGATCATCAAATCTTTGAGCGTTATCACCGTTTCAGACTAAAAGAAGGATTTAGACAAGCGAAACAAGCACTTACCTTAAAAGAAATTTACAACCTCCAAAAAGGAGATTACGTAACACATATAGATCATGGTGTAGGACAGTTTTCAGGATTGGAAACAATTGATGTAAATGGAAAACCTCAGGAAGCAATTCGTCTTATTTACAAAGACGGCGATGTGCTTTATGTCGGTATCCACTCTTTACACCGAATTTCTAAGTTCACCGGAAAGGATGGCTCCATTCCAAAAATGAATAAGCTTGGAACGCAAGCGTGGGCTACCTTAAAGAACAAAACGAAAAAGAAAATCAAAGAACTTGCCTTTGATTTAATTAAATTATACGCTACAAGAAGGAGTCAGCCCGGATTTGCTTTTGCTCCGGATAGTTATATGCAGAATGAACTAGAAGCTTCCTTCATGTTCGAAGACACACCAGATCAATATAAGGCAACTCAAGATATCAAGCGCGACATGGAAGCCTCAACTCCAATGGACCGTTTAATATGTGGAGATGTTGGTTTCGGTAAAACAGAAGTAGCTATTCGTGCAGCTTTCAAAGCCGTTACTGATTCAAAACAAGTCGCAGTCTTAGTTCCTACGACGATCTTGTCGATGCAACATTACCGCAGCTTTAAGGAACGACTTTCAGCGTTTCCATGTACTGTGGATTACATTAATCGCTTTAAATCAGCAAAAGATGTGACGGAGACATTGAAGAAACTTGCAGAAGGAAAAATCGACATCCTCATCGGAACACATGCAGTTGTCGCTGACCGAGTGAAATTCAAAGATTTGGGACTCATGATCATCGATGAAGAACAGAAGTTTGGCGTTTCGGTGAAGGACAAATTAAAAACCATTCGCGCAACTGTTGACACCTTGACCTTAACCGCAACACCGATACCAAGAACCTTGCAGTTTTCACTCATGGGTGCTCGAGATTTGAGTATCATCAATACACCGCCACCAAACCGACAACCAGTACTGACCGAGATTGTGACCTTTCAAGAAGAAACAATCAGAGATGCTATTGCCTATGAGGTTTCTCGTGGCGGACAAGTATTTTTTGTCAATAATCGCTTGTCGAATATTCGTGAAATTGCTGGAATGATTACTAGATTGTGTCCAGGTGTACGTGTCGGAATTGGTCACGGACAAATGGATGGTAAGCAACTCGAAAAGATCATGATGGATTTCATCGAAGGAAAATACGATGTCCTTCTTGCCACGACGATCATTGAATCAGGGATTGATATTTCGAATGCCAACACGATTATCATCAATGATGCAAATAAATTTGGATTGAGTGATTTACACCAATTGCGCGGCAGGGTAGGTAGATCGAATAAAAAGGGATTCTGTTACTTGATTGCCCCTAAATATAGTGTGCTTACCAGCGAAGCGAGAAAACGCTTAGAGGCATTGGTGCAATTCTCCGATTTGGGGTCAGGCTTCAACATTGCCATGAAGGATTTAGACATTCGAGGCGCTGGGAATATGCTAGGTGGAGAACAAAGTGGATTTATCTCGGAAATCGGCTTCGAGATGTACCAGAAAATCCTCAATGAAGCCATGAAGGAATTGAAGGAAAGTGAATTCAAAGAATTATTTGATGACCGAAATACAGATCAATTCATGACATCCTACGTTCAAGACTGTATTTTCGAAACAGACATGGAAGTTCGTATTCCAGATGACTATGTGAATAATGTCGCCGAACGCCTAAGCTTATATCAAGCGCTTGACAGTTTGAAAAATAAAATGGAATTAGATCAGTTCTCAAAAGAACTCGTCGATCGATTTGGACCGCTGCCGAAAGCAGTAAAAGAACTGCTGTTTTCCTTTGAATTGCGTTGGTTGGCAGAAGAATTAGGTTTGGAAAGATTAGTAATTAAATCTGAAAAATTAGTAGGATACTTCATCGCTAATCCTCAGTCAACCTTCTTTGAAACGGAAGCGTTTACATACACGCTCAATGCCATCATGAAACATCAGAGCGGCTATAGACTTGTTCAGCAAAATGACAAACTGCGCTTGGTAATTGAGCCCATCCGACACATCAAAGATGCCTTCGAGAAATTAAGTGCTTTGCAACTTCCTCAAGATTAATATCAAGAATTATCAATCTGTTAACCTACGTCAAGAGAAAGTTCATGATAATATATGAACTTTGTCCTCAGTTAATTGTTTTACAAAAAATTTAAAATATGAAAAAAGTAGTTTTATCGTTATTTGCAGCATTTGCATTGTTTTCGTTTACAGCATTAGAAGTAGCTAACTGGTCATTAGACGGAGCACATTCTCGCTTAGGATTTACCATTACTCACATGGGAATCACAAATATCAGTGGTCAGTTTTCGAACTTTGACGTGAAAATTAGTACACCAAATGAAGATTTCGTTGGAGCTTCAATTGAAATGACAGCTCAGTCAAACTCTGTGAATACAGGTCTTGAAATGCGTGATAATCACTTGAAAACAGCAGATTTCTTTGATGTAGAAAAATTCCCAACACTTACGTTTAAAAGTACATCCGTGAAAAAAGCAAAAGGAAATAACTATACAATCGTTGGTGATTTTACAATGCACGGTGTAACGAAAGCGGTTACGCTTGTAGGTACTCATACAGGGTCAGCTAAAAACAGAGCTGGTAATGATGTTGCTGGTTTACAAATTACAGGTGTTGTGAAACGTTCAGATTTCGGAGTAGGTCAAGCTGGTCCTGGTTTATCAGACGAGGTGAACTTAATTGCAGATTTAGAGGTTTCTAAAAACTAATTTTAATTTACTTCCACAGATGAAAACGTTTAGTTTCTTGTTGGTTTTATTCATTTCTCTAACATCTTATTGTCAGGGTTGGAAAATATTGGAGTCACACAATGTTGCATTTTCCAACAAAGATGTGAGTGGTACGTTTGATGATATCAGCGGTACAATCGTCTTTGATCCGGCAAATTTAACGTCGGCTAAATTGAACTTCAAGTTGAAGGTAGAATCGATTAATACTGGAAATGGTTTGCAAAACAAACATGCACGTGGAGACGAATGGTTTCACGCTGAAAAGTATCCCTACATTGAATTTGAATCCACTAAGATTGAAAAGACCGAAGCTGGTTTCAAAGCCATTGGGAAATTAGAAATGCATGGAGTAAAAAAAGAGGTGACGATTCCCTTTACGTTTTCTAAAAAAGGAAACAAAGGAACCTTCATCGCTAAATTTAACGTGAGCAGATCAGAATATAACGTTGGAAAAAAGGGAAATGATGTTGCGGATATTCTAAAAATAACAGCAACTTTACCTGTTCAGAAAAAATAATAAGTTATGATAAAAAAAATCATCTTTGCTCTTAGCTCAGGTTTGTTGGCTGGAGTAGTATCTTACCTTTATGGTGACATGATTCAAACTCAATTGGTGGAGGATTATTCCAAAGATGTTCCGACCATGGCTATTTTTGTTTCATGTATAATCGGAACAAGTTTAGCAACAATCGGACACTGGTTATTCACCAAGTTCATACCTAAATTCGGCGAACTCATTTTCGCAGTATTATTCGCTGGACTTACAACAGCAAGTTTGATAGGGGTACTTGGTTTTGTCTTCAAAGGGGAAACAACGGAAGCTCATCAATATATCTTTTATTGCTATGCAATGCCGATGCATTTCTTCCCGTTTTTGGCATGGTATTCGCTAAAATCGTTGTTTGAAACGAAGTAATGAAATCTATGATTTTGAAAAGGATGCTTCGGCATCCTTTTTTTTTGAAAAATATTACCGTTTTTTCACAACGATTTCTTCATTTAGTCGTTTAACCTTTGGCAACAATGATGAGAAGTAGTTTTTTGATGGTTTTGGTCGCACTGGCGATGCACACAACGACATGGAGTCAATTGATTACGAGTTCCACATTGTCGCCTCAAGGACTTGTTCAAAATGTGCTCCTCGGAAGCGGCGTCACGGTTTCGAATGTGATGTATAATGGCAGTCCTGGTGCTATTGGGCAGTTCACGGCTAACAATACCACACTCGGCATTACGCAAGGTATTGTGATGACAACAGGTACGGTTCAAGCAACTTCTAGTGGCCCCCAAGGACCAAATAATCAATCGAATGCCGGAATGGACAACAACGCTCCTGGTTCTCCCTTACTTACGAATCAAGTTCTCGGCGGAACACAAACATTCAATGCGGCAACCCTAGAATTTGATTTCATTCCATATGCTGATACAGTCCGTTTTAAATACGTTTTCGGTTCAGATGAATATCCTGAATTCGCACCACCAAATAACTCGGGATACAATGATGTTTTCGGATTTTTTATTTCTGGACCCGGAATTATCGGCATGCAAAACATCGCACGTTTACCAAATGGTGGTGGTATCGTATCTATTAACAATGTAAACGCTATTACGAATCAACAATTTTTTACTTTCAACGGTGATGGAAATTCTCCTCCCTACAATAATAGTACTCAGTATATTCAATACGATGGATTTACAAAGGTTCTTGAGGCAGTATCTAAAGTTCAGTGTGGACAAACCTATCACCTGATTATTGCCATTGCCGATGCTGGTGATGGACAATGGGACTCTGGAATGTTTTTGGAAGCAAATAGCTTATCAACAAAAACGCCCATAGAAATTGATTATACATTGTCACAACAAGTTTATCCTAATCCAGATTGGCTTGCAGAAGGCTGTGTTTCCTCCACTGTTACTTTAACACGCCAAAATAACCTTTCTTCACCCTTAACAATCCCAGTTCAAGTAAGCGGTACAGCTACCAATGGACTAGATTATTCGGGGATTCCTGGAAGTATTTCATTTGGAGCAGGTCAAAACACTTCCACCTTTACCATGAATGCCTTATTCGATAACCTAACAGAGGGACTTGAAAATGTGGTTTTAACATTTCCTATAAGTGATCCATGTGGGAACATCACTCCTTTAGTAGTCACACTTTACATTCAGGATGTGACACCTCTAACTGTTTCGATTAACGGTGCAACAATTGCTTGTCCCGGTGATCCAATTAACCTAACGACCAACGTTACTGGAGGAGTGACACCATATCAATATACTTGGAACACAGGAGCAACAACGAGTACGATCAATTTCACACCGACCACTACACAAACAATTTCGGTGCAAGTGACCGATGCTTGTGCGAGTCCAGCGACTACCGCCACAATTGTGGTAAATGTCCCGCAATACCAACCAATCACTTTAACTGTTAGCGGCGATATCACGGAAATATGTCCATATTTACCTGAAGATTTTGGAGTCTTGGCAAGTGGTGGAACAGGGGCATACAATTATCTTTGGACCGTCAATAACTCCATAATTGGTACGAGTGATTCGATTTCTGTTTCCCCGTCCGTTACTTCGAATTACATTGTTCAAGTAAGTGACAATTGTGGAAATTTTGCATCAGATTCGATTCTTTACACGATTACTAGTCCACCATTAACGCTGCAATTAAACGGACCGATTCAAATTTGCCCAGGTGACAGTGCATTTTTACAAGTAACAGCATCAGGGGGATTCGGTAACTATTATTATTTATGGACCCAAACCAATGAAACAACACCAAGTATTTGGGTGAATCCGCCAGTTACAACATCATATTTTGTACAAGTTTCTGATGAATGTCAATCCTTTTTTGTCACGGGAGTTGCTCTCGTTCAAGTGGTTAAGCCTTCCGCTGATTTTTGGGTAATGACGCACTATCCCACTCAGGGTTTATCTACTTCATTTCTAAATCAATCACAAAATGCTTGGGCATATGTTTGGGATTTTGGCGATGGATCCACCTCTTCTTTTTTAGTTAATCCAACACATATCTACACTGCACCTGGAGCATATTTAGTTACCTTAACTGCTACCGACGAGAAAGGATGTATTGACAGCGTGGGTAAATGGATTCAAGTCCTACCAGAACGGTATATTTATTTTCCGAATTCTTTCACTCCTGATGAAGATGGTTGCAACGAATTCTATTTTGGAAATTTCATCGGACTCATGAGCGGACATTTTTACCTTTACGACCGTTGGGGTGAATTAATTTTCGAATCGACTGATTTAAACTTTAAATGGGACGGAAAATACCAAGGTGTTCCTGTTCAAATTGGTACCTATTCGTGGTATTTTGTCTATGAAATTGGCAAGGGTATCTTCGAAGAAGTAACCGGTCACGTCAATGTTATTCGTTAGAGTGAATTCAACAGTGCATCGGTCACTGGATAATTCAATGATTTAGCGTTTAAAATGTAGCTTTTCGCTTTTTCTTTATTGCCAATCTGTTGTTGGGCAATACCGGCATTAAACCAGATATATGGGTCATTTTGATTCATTGCAATGGCTTTTTCTAGTGATTCCGCACCTTGTTTGAATTTTCCTTGGTTAACAAATGCCGTACCTTGATAGAAATGTCCTTCCCATCGTTGAGGTGCGACTTTCAAAAGTGTTAAACTTGTTTTGATACACGCTTGATAATTCTTGTTATTGAGGTAGGCTGCACAAAGATTCACTAAAGTTCCTACATCGTTTGGACGTAGTTTAAGTGCTTGATTGAAGTCCTTTAAGGCATTCGTATAATCCAACATTTTAATGTAGGTAATACCACGATTTAAATGAACATCAAATGTGTTTGGATTTCGCTCAAGTGCCATTGTATACATTTGAAGAGAGGAATCATACTTGTTCATCAGGGCATACATATTTCCAACATTGGAGTAGATTAATGGATCTTTCACGCGCGCTTTGACAAGTACTAAATAGTCGTTCATAGCGGCGCTTGAATCGCCGTTTTCACGGTAGAAATTACCCCTGTTTTTATAGGCAACTTCTGCTCCGGTTTGCAGTACTTCAATGGATTCACTCGTTTCATTTAAAACGAATGGATATTTTTCAATGACATCGGTCCAAAGTGTACCGGAATTGGTCCAAACTTTGGTTCGCTCAAACGAGGCAAACATAAGAACAATGGAAAAAAGCATCATTCCACCAATTATCCAGTTCTTGAAACTTTGAAAAACTTTCCATTTCTCAAGGAACATCAATAGCATCATACTGATTCCAATATAGGGAATGTAGCTATATCTATCCGCTGTAATGGCAGCACCAACACTGATAAACTGTAGGACAAGCGCAACCATTAAAGAGAAGAAGCCAATACCAAAAAGACTTATTTTAAAGGACTCAAGGTTTTTTCTCCAAGAAAAGAAGAGTATTCCACCCATTAAGAAGAGCAAAACAAAGGGCGCCAAAGTAAAATAAAGGGGAAGCTCGTTTAAACGGTCCAAATTGGGATAGGGGTAGAATGCGGATAATCCAATTGGAACAAAAAATTTCATCCAATAGGAAAGGAAGCCGTATGATGCAAACATGATTCGTTGCCAACCTGTAAAGAAGTCAAAATCTGTGATGGCTCCTTTGGATTGTATCTCGAGGGCATTTAAACCGAACCAGAGGGCAACGGCAATAAATGGAATTTTTTCCAACAGTGATTTCCAATTAATTTTTCGTCCTTTCAGGTAATCTATTAAAATGAAGACAAATGGAAGCGGAACTGCCATAGCTTTGCTTAGGCAGGAAAGTATAAATAATCCAAAGCAAATGATTAACCAAACATAATTTTGTTTTCTTTGAAAGCTAAGGTAGCTTAGTAAGGATAATAAGAAGAATAGGGTATACAGAACATCTTTTCGCTCGGAAATCCACGCAACACTCTCCACATGCATGGGATGAATCGCAAAAATGAGGGCTCCAAAAAACGAAACAAATGTCGAGCCATTCGCAATATTGAAGAGAAAAATAAAGACTAAAATCGCATTACAGCAGTGAAGAAATAAATTCGTTTGGAAATAGGGTTGAATAGCTAATTCAGCTGCTTCGTAGTTCTTTGCGAGCGTCCACATGGTGATTGGATGGTAATTCAACATCACTTCCGTGCTTGGTTTCCACAATAAAGCCGAACTATCTGGGTCTTGTGTTTTGATCAAGGGTTGATTCACGACATAACCTAAGTCATCCCAATTGGTGAATTGTTTTTCCGGGGAGAATCCAGGTGAAAAAGTGAAATAAGTCGCGATGACCAACAAGGCGAGTAAAAGGAGGTGAGATGATTTTCCGTACCAACGAACACCTGACACAGAGGAATCTTCAGTTAATTTCTTTTCTTTTGACCCCATAGTTTCGGAATTTTAATCGTTGGATATAATCTCGAACAACTCGTTTAGATTTGGCGAGATAATCACTTCAATTCGTCTGTTTTTAGCTTTATCATTCACATCTACAGGATGAAATTCCCCACGTCCAGCTGCCATTACTTGAATAGGTGACATGGTAGAATTCGCTAATAGAATTTCTACTACGGATGTTGCGCGAAGCACAGAAAGTTCCCAATTGTTTTTTGGAGAGTTTGGACTCGATAATTTATCCGTATCGGTGTGTCCTTCAACAACAATTTCTAAGTCCTTCTCGCTTTCTAAAACTTGGCCTAGTTGAATTAACGCATCTCTTCCCTCTGGTTCAACAAATGTCGATCCTGATTTGAATAACAGTTTCGCTTCTAAACTAACGTATATTTTGCCGTTTTTTTGAACAACAGTTAAGCCTTTGTTTTCAAATCCACGCAATGCGTTAGCTACTTTTGCTTTCAACAATTGAATTCCAGCGTCTTTTTTGCGAATCGCTTCCTCCAATTCGTTGACACGTTTTTCGCGCTCTACAAGCAATTTTTGTTTTGCTTTCAACTCTTCATCCAATTTCAAAAGTGCATCGGCCTTACGTTGCAATTCTTTATTGGTATTCTCCAATTCAATTTGAAGTTCAGATGTTTCTTTTGCACTGAGGTTTTTCATTTTGTTAAATGAATTCTCTAAGGATTCATGTTGAGACATTAGCTGTTCGTAATCACGTTGCAAAAGTCTCATTGCATTACCTGTTGCCGAAGTATCTTGTTTTAATTTGCTGACGTCTTTAGATGCTAAGCTATACTTGTTCTGTAAATCTTTGGACAAGGATTCAAAATCACTTGAGCTTTTTTTGAATTTTGCCAATTCTTCTGAGCACGCCTTTTCTCTTGCTTCCAATTCTTTGTATTTCTTTGGAGCAACGCAAGAGCTCATTCCAATAACGATGAATAGCGCAGTAATAATAAGAGACTTATTTTTCATGATAAAAGTGATTTGGTACAAATTTCGAAAAGATCATCATGCATAATTCAATGATTGAATGAACTTTTAAACAATGAAAATTTCATAATTGTCTTTGACATACTTCGTTGGAAGTAGACGTGGTCCTTGGTATTTTGTAACTTTGCACAAAAATCAAGCATGCAGTCAAAAAAAGTGAAGCTTTCCGAGGCCTTAAAACAGTTTCAATCCAATGTTGAAACAGATGTCCTTGCGGCGCTTAAACTATTCGAACAACAAGGAGACATTTCTATTTTACCTTCTGTTTTTGAAAAATTGCGCAGCTGTGAATTGAGTATCGAAAAAGCCATACTGGGTTTTTTATCGGACATTCAGAAAATAGAGGCAAAGGCAGTTTTTATACAATTTCTTTCTGAAGAAAAAGAACAGGCACTTCGCCAAAAGGTGTTAACGACGCTTTGGAATTCAAAATTGACCTATGATGAACATTTGCCTTTCTTTGTCATGCTTGCCTCTACGGGTGATTTCATGCAAGCTTTGGAATGTTTAACGATTATAGAAAACATGCAAGGACCTTTTGCGGAACATGAATTATTGGAATCTCAACTTTTATTGAAAGAGTACGTAGAGGAATCAACGAATGAAGACGAGCAAAAGCGTCAAATCATGAGTGAAATTGCCTGGTTTATCAAAGAACAAAATGAAGGTATTGATGCCGATTTATTAATTGAAGACTAGTCTATTTCACCTTTTAACAGCTAAAAAAACGCACATATGTTGCAATCGATGACAGGCTTTGGGAAAAGCAATGGCCTATACCAATCAAAAAAAGTTTCTATTGAAATCCGTTCCCTGAATAGTAAGGGATTAGATTTAAACTTACGGATTCCGTCTGCATACCGTGAATTAGAGTCTGAATTACGTAAACTTCTTGGAGAACAGTTAGATCGTGGAAAAATTGATTTTGGTATTTATATCGAAAGTCAATCCGATCAATCAAACGGATTGATTAATACGGAACTTGCCACTTTGTATTACCAAGAATTAAAAAAACTCAACGAATCTTGGTCTGAAGCACCTGTCGATTACTTATCATTAGTATTGCGTCTGCCGGAAGTTTTGAATCAACAAGCTCCGGAGGTAAGTGATGAAGAAAAAAAATTCATCATGGACCTTGCGTTGAGTGCCTGTGAAAAACTTACCCAATTTCGTGCACAAGAAGGGGAGGCCTTGCATGCTGATTTCACAGAGAAAATTGAATCAATTCGAAATGGGATTCAAGAAATACGAGTGTTTGAACCTGAAAGAATTCAGGTCATTCGTGAGCGTATTTCCAAAGCTTTAACAGATTTATCGGATGTAAGAATTGATGAAAATCGTTTGGAGCAAGAAATGATTTTCTACTTGGAAAAACTGGATGTTTCGGAAGAAAAAATGCGTTTAACCAATCACTTGGATTATTTCCTCAATACAATGGTTATTCCAAGAAACGGAAAAAAATTAGGTTTCATCTGTCAGGAAATGGGACGAGAAATCAATACGCTTGGAAGTAAATGCAACCATGCTGAGATTCAAAAACGAGTAGTTGACATGAAGGATAACTTAGAAAAGATGAAAGAACAAATCTTAAACACGCTCTAATTTTCGATCGATGGAAGGAAAATGCATCATCATTTCTGCTCCCTCTGGTGCTGGAAAAACGACAATTGTTCAAGCCTTGTTGAAAGAAATGACTCAACTTGCTTTCTCGATTTCAGCTTGTTCTCGTGAACCAAGAGGAAACGAGCAAAATGGCATTGATTATTATTTTTTAGGCAGGGAAGGCTTTGAACAACGTATCGCAGAGGAAGCTTTCTTAGAATGGGAAGAAGTGTATGACGGCATGTTTTATGGAACTTTAAAATCTGAACTTACACGTATTTGGAGTGAGGGAAAAACGGTTATTTTTGATGTGGATGTTGTCGGTGGAATTCACTTAAAACAAATCATGGGAGAAAAGGCTCTCAGTATTTTTATTCAACCACCATCTATGGAAGAACTATCACGCAGATTAACTTCTCGAAATACAGATTCTATCGATAAAATAACTATGCGCTTAGCGAAAGCGAAACAAGAAATCGAACAAGCGAAAGATTTTGATGTTATTGTAGTCAATGATCAATTAGAATTGGCTATTCAAACTGTACGTTCTACCATTTCAAGTTTTATCCATCCATGAATATAGGACTATACTTCGGGACATTTAATCCCATTCACGTCGGACATTTAATCATTGCGAATTACATGGTTGAACATACGGATGTGGATCAAGTATGGATGGTTGTGACACCACAAAATCCGTTAAAGGATAAATCCACCTTGTTAAAAGATTCACATCGCTTAAATATTGTTCGAGAGGCAATTGAAGACAATTTGAAGTTACGTGCATCAGATATTGAGTTTCATTTACCCAAACCGAATTATACGATTTCCACCCTGACCCATCTGAACGAGAGATACCCAGACCATCATTTCTCACTGATCATGGGAGAGGATAATTTAAGAACATTCCACAAATGGTATAATCATGAGGTCATTTTGGCAAAACACACGATTTACGTTTATCCGAGAGTGTTAACAAGTTCGGAAGAAGCAGAAGTAATTGCCCAAAAAGGAACGATTGACCATCCATATCGAAACGCAGCGAATGTTGTTTTTTGCGATGATGCTCCGATTATGAAGGTATCCGCAAGTTTCATTCGTCAATCGATCAAGGAAGGAAAAGACGTACGTTACTTATTGACGGAGCCGGTGTATAAGTACATTACAGATATGCATTTCTATAAATAAAAAGGGGGCTTCATTTGAAGCCCCCTTTTTTTATACTGAAAGATTTCCTCTTAGTTTTTCAAAAATTTAACGATTTCTACTCCGTTAGCATGTGCTACGTGAATAAAGTAGATTCCCGAAGTTAATCCACTTGTATCGAAAGTTAAGTTACTCGAAGCATTCATTTTTCTAGTTTCAATTGTTTTCCCTTCAATATTCGTTAAACTAATTTCTGAAACCTTCAAACTTGCCGTAATACCATTTACGGTAATGCTAGCATTCGCAGGATTTGGACTCACGGAGATTGGAGAAATGATTCCTTCAATTACTCCCGCTGTTCCGACAACAATTTTATATCCAGGGAAAGAAACGGGTTGAGTTATCGGAGTTGGAGGTAAACCAGGGAAAAGAGTGACCAATACTGTGGCAGTCACTTCGATAGTAATAGGATACGTTCCTGCAGTTGCGGTTGTCCCATAAATATTTGCACATCCATTCGCGCCACCCGCGTATGTACAACTACTGATATTACACGCATAGTTAAATCCAGCAGGTAAACCTGTTAAGCCAGTCACGGTAAATCCTTGAATTGGAGAACCAACAAACTGTCCAGTTGCATCTAATTCAGCAGTAACTGTAGCTGGAACTTTAAAGTTTACGTCTGCAGAATATGCAATATTCACAAGTGCTGAAGGTAAATTTTGAGTAGTATCTGGCCAAACACCGTATGTTGAATCAACGTAGTTTGCTCCTGGAGTACAAGATTGTGCCCAAGATACTGCATTCAACAAGAAGGTTGAAAGAGAGAGAATCAATAGTTTTTTCATAGTTTCTGTTAATTAATAGGTTCAAAGATAGGGTTTTTTGCATTTATCTTGATTAAACGACGAATTTCACGTTTATTGTATATCAATCTAGAAGTATCTTCTCAAGTTTTTTAATTTTGCACCATGGTACTATATAATGTAACGGTAAGCATTGATCGTGAAATCGAATCGGAATGGCTTGAATGGATGCGAAAAACACACATTCCTCAGGTAATGGAAACAGGTTGTTTTTTGGAATGTCGAATTTCAAAAATCCAAGGTGAAGAAGACGGGGGATCAGCATATTCTTGCTTGTATCTATCACCAACTTCGGAGAAATTGGATGAGTATCATGCAAAATATGCTCCTGATTTACAACAAGATCATGCAATTCGTTATGGAGGAAAATTCGCAGCGTTTAGAACAAATTTAACGGTCATCGAAGAATTCAAAGCATCATGAACGTAAAACCAAAAAAACACCTCGGTCAACATTTTTTAAAGGACCTTGAAACCTGTGAGAAAATAGCAAAACAAGTTACTTTTCATCGTGGTTGTCGCAAAGTACTTGAGGTGGGACCGGGAATGGGTGCATTGACAGATTTCCTTAAATCCCACGATGGAATTGAACTCTTCCTGGTAGACATCGATGCAGAATCCATCGAATATCTGCATCAGAAATATCCCTTGATGGGGGATCGAATCATTTATGCTGATTTTTTGCGCCAAGATTTGACAGAAATTATGGGGCAAGAGCCATTTATTGTTGCTGGTAATTTTCCTTACAACATCTCTTCCCAAATTTTATTTAAGTGTTTAGAACACCGAAATCAAATCCCCGAAATTATGGGGATGTTCCAAAGAGAAGTTGCCATTCGCATCGCAGAAAAACCAGGTTCAAAAGAATATGGAATTCTGAGTGTTTTCATGCAAGCTTTTTATGACATTACCTATTGTTTCACTGTGGATGAACATGTCTTTATTCCACCTCCAAAGGTGAAATCCGGTGTAATTCGCTGTGTTCGAAATGAGCGTGAGTCATTGCCGTGTGATGAAAAGTTGTTCATGCGTGTTGTTAAAACAGCATTTCAACAACGGAGAAAAACGCTTCGAAATTCAGTGAAATCACTCACTCAGGATGCACAATTACCAGATAAGTTTGTAACGCAAAGACCTGAGCGATTAAGCGTAGATGATTTTATTGAACTAACCCTTTTTATAGAAGGATTAGGGAGTAAATAGTTCCCCGGATCCATTTTGCGAAACTTGTTTGCCGTAGCGAAATTCTTTTTGGGATACGATGTTTCCATTTTCCCCGAATATAATAAACGAACCGTGTTTTAATCCGTTTTTATAGTGAATTTGGTACACTAATCTTCCTCGAGGATCTCGTTGTTCAAAAACACCATCTAACTTCCCGTATCGGTATTCAGAAACAATGGTAGGAACCACGCCGCCTGGATAGTAATCAATCCATTTTCCATGTTTCATCCCTTTGCGATAAGTCCCTTCTGATTTCAGTTGGTAATCCTTTTGAGAGTATGCTTCAAATTTGCCATGATAATCGCTCACAGTCTCTTTTAAGCCCATAATTGCCATGTCATTTGTCACATTTGTTTCTGTGAAAACTTTGTAATTTACTTTTTCTTTCAGACGACCATTGTTGTAATAAGTATACCATGTTCCTACTTTGAATCCTTTTTTATACTTACCAGCATTGGATAGGATGCTTTCGGGTGTGTATGATAGCCAGTTTCCATTCATTAGTCCATTTTTGAATTCCGCCTTGTTTTTCAGTGCACCATTCTCCCAATAGTTATACCAGACACCTTCTTCTTTCCCATTTTGATATTGACCATTCATAAGAAGAACGCCATCTTCATACCATGTCTGCCAGTTTCCTTCTCGTTGATCGTTCAGGTAATTTCCTTTCCGATAGGATGCGCCGTTTTGATAATAATAATTCCATTCTCCTGTTCGTTTTCCCTTATTGAAATGAGCTATATACGAGATTTCACCTGAGGAGAAATAATAATTCCAAATACTATCTTGCAGATCTTGGTAAAAAAATCCACTCATTTCTACATTTTTTTCAGGTGTTTTCCAAATCCAAAAACCGTCCTTTTTCCCAAGCTGATAACTCCCTGCCGTTATTGTGTCACCACTGATGGAAAGCACTAGATATGGGCCATCCAATGAATCCGCTTTGTAGGTTAATTTTTTTTCAAGGATTCCTTGGTATTCATAAAATTCCCAAGCGCCATCTTTTTTACCATCTTTAAATGCTCCAGAAACCGATAAAACTCCATTGGCGGTTCGCTCTTCAAAAACGCCATTTTTCAATCCGTTTTTAAAGGTATAAGACGCTTTAATCACGCCATTCACGTAACGTTCTTCAATGAGCCCATTTCCGTTTTTAACCGTTTGACGATGAGTGGAATCTTCATCCCAACTTGCCATGAGGTAAACGGTATCATTGATGACTTTTTCCATCGATTTTTCTCTGCCATCATCAAAGTAATAGGTCCATTCACCTACCGGACTACCCAATTCAAATTGTCCTTTCGTGATGAGTTTACCTGCTTCATTCCATTGAAAAAACAAGCTATCAGGGACGTTAAACTTGAAATAAGACTCTTCTTTTACTTTCTTATTCGGATAATAAAAAACGCGTTTACCTAATAAACGATCACGGTAATAATTACTCTCCTCTTCCAATTGGCCATCATAGGTGTAGAAAGACCATTTTCCATGTTTCTCAGTGGACTTCGGTGTTGCCGCACTCGTAAAATAAGAACCAGTAGCTTGAATATGCTTGTTGCCTACATCCCAATATAAGCGAACTTTAGGTCCAAGATTTTCTTTCAGAACCTTTTGACTAAACAGAGACGTTGATGTAAGAAATAACAGAAGTAAGAATAGATTTTTCATAGCGACTTATTTCTTAAGAAAGAATTGTAGGATCAAGAATATTCCAAAAAGAGTAAAAACAATTCCAATAAGGCGGTTTAATCCGTTCAAAAGGGTTTGATTAACGAGAGGTCGGATTTTCTTTGCTGCGATAATTTTTAATACATCGACACTAAAAAAAGTGAGAAGAACCACTCCTAAAAAAACAAAGGCCCAAGTGGTGCTGTTTTCATCAGGTACCGCATTGTTAGCAACGGAAGCAACACTGACCCAATAAAAGATCACCATTGGATTGGCAAAATTCAACACAAATCCTTTTAAACCAAGGAATACATAGTCTTTTGTGTTGTTATGTTGACGACTGTTTTCAGGACTTGCATCAATTCCCTCAAGTTTTTGGCTGTCTAATAAAGCAACTTTTTTAAACAAACTGATCATTCCGTAAATGACAAAGATCGCTCCTCCGATCATACTGAACATAAGTTTGTTGCCTGCGATTAGGCCTTTAATTTGCTCCACGAACATGACAGCTATGAGCACATATACAATGTCACTAACGAGCACACCAAAGTCCAAGGCAAGTGCTGATCGAAATCCTTTTGTTATACTTGTTTCAAGTAAAAGAAAAAAGATTGGTCCAACCATTACACTTAATAAGAACCCAATACTAAAAGCTTGTATAAAGAAATCCATTTAACAAAAATAGGATTTCTTTTTGCTTGAAAAACGGCTTTTACAGAATGTTCACTGCGGAAGCGTGAATATTTCAATGATTTCCACTAAATTTGCCTATCAAAATTGACTACATGAAAACTGGACTAGCGAATCAAAAATTAGATGCTATCATCGCAAATGTTGAAAAGAGTGGTGTTACTGCCTCAAATTTAGTGGAGGATTTAAAAGCATTACGCGAAATGGCTTTGTTGGAGCAAGATCCATTGGTCGTTAAGTTATTGCGTTTAACATATGAGTTTTTAACTGAAAACGAATGCTTTGACGTTCAAGCACAATATGACGAAGACGAAGAAGGAAATGAATATCCAATGGAAATCGAAGAAAAAGAGAATCTATTGTACCTATTGAACTTATTGAAAAATGCAGATCATAAAATTAATCGTGAAGAAATGAAGGATTACCGAACTGCATTGAAAGCAGAATTATATTAATAGAGTAAAGGCAACTTTTCTCTACGTTTAATCGTCTTGAGAAAAGCAGAACAAAAACGTTTGTTCGGTTTTGGTTTTATTTAACTTGCAGTAACCTGAAAAGAGCTAAAGCGGATGAATCCCTTTTTTTCTTTTCAGGTTTTTTTGTTTATCAGCAATATTGGCAATAATCTGAATCGGGTTGATGCTCGAAAGGTTGAGTATCATCAAACATTTGGACGAGAATCTCACTAAGTAATTCATGGACGACTGGAATCATATCTGCTAAGTTACCACCATCCTTTAACGTGAGATTAAAGTCTTCATTTACGTTAATTAACGAAGTGATTTTTGCCTCATCTGGCATCATGCCATATTTATCCTTGAAAAACAAACAATAAAGCGCTAATTGAAAAGCGTGCTTTGTTTTGAGAAAGGAAGGAATTAATCCTTTCGTTGTTGTTTCGTAAACAACCTGTTCCTTTTTAACTTTCCCAGTTTTGTAGTCGATGACGCGGTAATGATTTCCAATTCGATCGATGCGGTCAATGTATCCTTTAAATTGCAATTTTCTTGTTTCGTCCCCAAATGGCACTAAAATTTCTGTGTGCATTTCTGCTTCTATCTGTTCGATGTATAATGGTTCGTCTAGGCCTTGAATAAACTCAAGTTCTTTTTTTAAAACGTTCTTGGTAATCTCAATGGCCATTTCATAACTCAGGCGATTTTTCCCTGTTTTAAATAAAGTTTCATCTTGACCAAAATGATCTAAAAATCCTTTATAAAGACTTTTCTTGAATGTATCCAACATTTTCAATAGATCTTTTTCTCTTACTGGAGGGGGCGCTGGTTGAACGTATGCACCTTGCTGATCTCTTTGAGCATAAGGTTTGAATAAGTCTTCTAACGTTTTGTGGATGATGCTGCCAAAGGTATTATTCTCTATTTCCTCTTCTACTTCTTTGTCTTCCCCAAATTCAACGAGGTATCTGTAGTAATAGTCCAAGGGACAAATCATGTATTTATTTACCGCTGAAGCTGATAAGGGCTTGTCTAAAAATTCTTGAATACGGTTCAGGACTTCAGGTGTTTTTTGTATCTGGGTGGTATTCAGTGTGGCTCTGTCAGCAAATGGAACATGGTAAAACAATTTCTTCCATTGAATGGATGGATTTGCCTTGGTTAATTCCATTTCAATTTGCATTAAATAGCGACTGGCTTCATTGCTGCCTATTTGTTCTGCTGCTGCCGTATAGGTCGCTAAGACTTTAGTTGCTTGATGTAAAAGTCGATAAAAGTGATGCGCAAATAATCCCTGCTTCTCCCGAGTAGACGGAAGATTAAATGCAGCCCGCAAGTCCATAGGAATAAGCGTACGAATTGGATTGTTATTCGGGAGTTTTCCTTCGTTTAAACCAAGTATGATGAGGTTCTTAAAATCGATCATGCGGGTCTCCAATAAGCCCATGATTTGTAATCCGTTGGTTGGATTACCATGAAAGGCAATAGTAGAAGTGGACCAATGTTGGTTGAGCAATAGCTTGAAACTTCTCATTTCCATGTTTGGGATCCCCTCCTTAAGTAGCGACTCAAATCCACGCATGGCTTGATCAAAAACTTGAATTGTCGTACGTTCGAATTCATGTATTGGTTCGAAAGAATCTACAAAAAGAACGTTTAACCGTCTAATTTTTTCCAATGCCGCATGCCAGTTTTCGTTCCAGTCTTCTGTCACTAATTCAAAAAGTTCTTTGGCTTTTGGAGGCAGGTTCATACGCTCAACCAATTGAAAAACTTTGTTTTTACGGATACTGTCCTGCTCAATGGACGAAAGTTGTTTTTTTTCTTCGTCAGGAAGTGACGCTAAACAAAACACATGGTTTAGAATGCGCTGAAAATCTTTGAAATATAGAGCTTTCGTTCGGAATCGTTTCTTGTTTTCTTGAATGGTAAATAACAAATCAACCCAAGACTTCACAGGTGTTTGTTGAAGGGGTAATCCAAGTGTAATATTTGCCTTCCCAACGTTTGCAGGTATGTTTTTCACCAAGGAATGAATCAATGTTTCATCTGCAAGTAGAACCAGTGTTTCATCTAATTCTGTTTGATTCAGTTTCGCAAGTTCCGTTGCAGCAACTTTTATTTGACCAGTATGTTGAGAACATTCGATAACCGTAAAATCAATTGGTGAATGTTGAATATTATCTTGAATGAAGTTCGCATTCTTCTGTTCCAAATAGGCTAAATCATCGCGTAAAAACGAACCTGCTTCGTGTTGATCATTATTGAGGTAATATACATCTGCGTCAATAATAAATTCCGCATCACCTCGTTTTATTAAGTTTTTAATGATTTGAAGTTCCGCTTTAGAGAGGGCATTGAAACCCGCGAAAATATATTTTTTATCAGATGGAATCAATGCCAAGGTTTCCTCTGCTAACTTACGATAGGCTTGTGATAGCGTGAGTTGTGACCTCTTTTTCAATTGTTCCATCAACTTCGTGTGCAAGGGTGGAATTTGCTCCCAAAATGCCATGAATTTCAGTTGTGATTCGCTGTAATTTTCCTCGTCGATATGCCAACTTTCTAATTCCTTGATGGATTTAAGATTTTTGAAAATCTGATCTTGGTCGACCATGTACCGATCCAGGTCGTTGAAATCACTTAACAACGTTGCTCCCCACGTGAGGAAAGTCTCAAAACTTTGACCTTTACCTTCGTCTGTTTGTCCGTAAGCTTCAAAAAGAACGATGAGTAGTCGCGTCGGTTCAATAATCTGATCGAATTGCGCTCTTACCCAACGATCAATAGTGAGCATTTCAGGTGCAATTAGGGGTCCATCATTTAATTTAAACAAGGAATTTCCTAAGTATTTTACAGCTCTTTCAGATGGTAAAATAACTACCAATTGCTCTAGTTCTGTATAGTCATCCAGAATTTTTCGGGCTAGATTATCAATAAATTTCATGAGATGAGAATAGGTAGTAGCGTATAAACGAAGATAAGCATTCTATTCAAACCAAACTCGCAGAAAAAATTGATTCGGACGATTGGAGTGCATGTATTTATTCCCTCCATACGTTTTGATGACTGCAAAATACGTTGGGCTAAACTGAATTTGCACGTAATTCAATCCCTCAGGATAGGTGTTAGACAATCCTTCAAAAATAATTCGTCCATCGTCAAGTAATAGCTTTCGTGCAGTGGTATTTGGTGGAGTAGCGATATAAATCGCTGCAATCTCTTCTGCAGTTAAATTCGTATCGATTGGAATAATGGATATTTCATAGGTATTCCCTTGTCCAAATTCCCTGTAAATAATACGTTTTATACCGTCAGACTCTTCCAAGATAATTGGCTTTCCAGCTAATTTTGCTACAAGTCCTGAATTTTGGTCGTGATACACATATTCTTTGTAGGAACGAACTTTTACCTCATCGTTACTCGCTTTTTCTGAATGATACCAAGTGACCATTCTTACTTTATAACCTTTCGATCGCAACAAATTGATGATTCCGTTTGATCCCCCTAGGTGCCCCGCACCAACGGCACAGAAAAAAGTAGTTTTGGATTTTAAAATGGAATCAAGTTTTTGTGTCATCCGCACATTACGTTTGGTAATAACCTCATCATAAAGCCCTTCCTGAATGGACATGTTCGCTTTCATGAATTTGTCGATGGCCATTAAATCACCTTTTAAGTACAGATCAATTAAACGTTCATGGGTGAAATTGTTCAGTGCATCATCGATAAATCGTTGATCGGATACTTGAAATTCATCGGTTAATAAATCGTATTGCTCTTTGACGCTTTCCAACGGAATAAATTCTTTTCCCGCATTGAAACAAAACTGTTGAAAATAGGCATCCAAAAACTGTGGCATTCCATCCTCATCTCCATAGAAGGTTTTACTTGCATCGGTTTCTGAGGTGTATGGACGCCCATTTTTATCGTAAAGGGTTGTGGGTAAGTTTGCTCGTGTATCTAAATCGTTGAACAAACCGAAAACATCTGTTTCCAGAATGAGTTTATTCGTATTGATCATCGCAGAATACACGGAATCTGACAATTGAAATAGTCGTTTGTCATTTGAATGCAAGGATCCGAAAACATAGGATTTTTGTTTTAGTCCATTGCCAGAAATCTCCCAAAGTAATTCCCTGTCGGCAAAGTAGTTTTGACCAATTGCTAAATAGCAAGAGCCGCAAATTGCATAAAGTATTACTAGGTATTTCATCTTAGCTTCAAAGGTACATTTTTACACTGAATCAAATGAATATTCGTTTCACATGTTGTTCACCAAAGGCATAGGCAAGGTATGCCAAGGATGGAATTTCTTTTGTTAAAATAATGGGAGACTTTCTACCTAATGCAATTTTGCCGTGAGTTCCTGTCAATTCCAACGCCGCCGCTGCATTGATTGTCAATGCATTTATTCCTTCTTCAGGGGTCATCTTTTGTTTGATGCAGGCCAAGGACAAGATGGTCATTAAATCATAATTCGGTGAAGAACCTGGGTTGTAATCACTGGCTAAAGAAATAGGCAGTCCTGCGTCCATCATACGTCGCGCATCTCCAAATGGTATCGATAAAAAGTGAGAACATCCAGGGAGTAGGGTAGGTATGGTCTTACTTTGTTTCAGTGCCGCAATGTCATGGTCGTCAATTTCTTCTAAATGATCTACAGAAATTGCGCCAAGTTCAATGGCTTTTTGAACGCCGCCGAGCACACTAAATTGATTCACATGCACTTTGGGTTTTAGGCCTAGGGCAATGCCAGCTTTTAGTATTTCTTCCATTTCAAGGACAGAGAAATAATTACGTTCACAGAAGACATCGATGTAATCCGCCAATTGTTCCTTATGAATAGCAGGCAACATTTCTTGAATGATCAAATCAATATAGCCTCGTTTATTTTCTTTGTATTCAGCAGGAAAAGCGTGTGCACCTAAAAATGTAGCCTTGATATTAATTGGCATGCATTCTTTCAAGCGTTTGATTACGCGAAGCATTTTTAGTTCACCTTCTAGTGAAAGACCATAACCAGATTTGATTTCGAGGGCACCTGTTCCTGTTTGAATTATACGTTCAATGCGTGTTTTTGCGGAATCAAATAATTCATCTTCTGAAAGCTCACTTAACTTTCTTGCAGAATTCAGAATTCCTCCACCTTTGGCCGCTATTTCCTCATAACTAAGTCCGTGAATTCGGTCCACGAATTCTTCTTCACGAGTTTTTGCAAAAACAGTATGTGTGTGTGAATCCACAAAAGCGGGAAGTACATAACAGCCGTCGGCATCTACAATTTCAACATCGCGCCAATCTAGAATTCCTTCCCATTCTGCCATTTTTCCATAGGCAATAACTTCACCATCTTCTAGCGCCAAGAAAGCCTCTTCTATTAAGTCTAATTGCTTCATTTCAGCACCTTTCCGAACGGATGGAATTTGTTCACCCGCTTGTACGAGTCCTTTGATGTTTTTGATAAGAATTTTAGACATATCTGGAATTTGATATAAAGATACTTGCTTGTTTCATTCACTCGGAAAATCGAGGGAAAAATTGTATATTTAAGTAAAAAGAAAATGAAAAAAGAGGAGTTGGGCTCATGGGGAGAAGATGAAGCGTTGAATTTTTTACAAGGAAAAGGATTTCAGTTCATTGATCGAAACATCCGATTTAAGAAATGGGAAATTGACCTTGTCCTTCTGGACGGAGAAGAATTGGTTGTTGTAGAAGTAAAAGCGAGAAGCACTGCACAAATTGGCGAGCCATGGCGTGCTGTAACGAGGTCCAAGCAACGTCAAATAATAAAGGTTGCCGATCGTTATGTTCAAGATAATCAAATTGACAGAAATGTACGTTTCGATATTATTTCAATCGTTCATAATCAATATCAAACAAATATCGAACATATCGCGGACGCCTTTTCAGCGTAACTGCTTAAATGTGTAAAGCGCGATTATCTGTAGCAGCTAATGCAGCTTCTTTCAATGCTTCAGAGTAAGTTGGGTGACCGTGACAAATACGTGCAATATCCTCTGCTGAAGCGCGGTATTCCATAGCAGTGACCGCTTCCATTATTAAGTCTGCGGCTCTTGGTGCGATCATGTGTACACCTAGAATTTCGTCAGTTTTTTCATCCGCTAAAACTTTGATGAAGCCACTTGTATCCATACTTGCACGTGCTCTTCCCAAAGCTTTGATTGGGAAACTTCCGGCTTTGTAGGCAATACCTGCAGCTTTCAATTCTTCTTCCGTTTTTCCAACAGCAGCAATTTCAGGCCAAGTATAAACAACGCCTGGAATCAAGTTGTAATTGATGTGTGGTTTTTGTCCAGCAATCATTTCCGCCACAAATACACCCTCTTCTTCAGCCTTGTGAGCGAGCATCGCACCACGAACTACGTCACCAATAGCGTAGATGTGACTTAATTTCGTTTGAAGGTGCTCATTTACGTCGATTTGACCTTTGTCTGTTGCACTTAACCCCGCGTTTTCTAAGTTTAATCCTTCCGTGTAAGGTTTTCTTCCAACTGCAACTAGGCAATAATCTGCTTCAAGCATTACGGTTTCACCTTTTTTATTTTCTGCTGTTAAAACAACTTTTTTGCCTTTATTTTCAACTTTCACTACACGGTGTTCCATGTGGAATTTGAATCCTTCTTTTTTCAGAATTTTAGTAAATTCTTTACCAATTCCGGCGTCCATCGTTGGAAGAATCGTTGGAGCAAATTCAACGACTTCTACTTCTGCACCTAACCTCGCATAAACAGAACCAAGTTCAAGTCCAATTACACCACCACCGATAACCAACATTCTTTTCGGAATTTCAGTCATATTCAAAGCCTCGGTTGAGGTGATGATGCGTTTTTTATCTGGTTCCATTCCTGGGAAAAAGTTTGGTTTTGAACCAGTTGCGATAATGATATTTTTTCCATGTAATGAAGTTTCTGAACCATCGGCTCCTTTCACCAAAATCGTATTCGCATCAGAAAAAGAACCAAGACCGTGATATACAGTCACTTTGTTTTTATCCATTAAAAATTTCACTCCAGCACAGGTTTGACTTACCACTTCATTTTTGCGGTTGATCATTTGTGTCAGGTTTGCTTTTAACCCGGTAATTTCGATACCATGTGTTTGGAAATTGTGTTGCGCATTATAGAAATGCTCAGATGAATCCAATAATGCTTTAGATGGTATACAACCCACATTTAAACAAGTACCACCTAAGGTATTGTATTTTTCTACAAGCGCTGTTTTTAAACCAAGTTGAGCACATCGAAGTGCTGAAACATATCCACCTGGACCCGATCCTACTACAATTACATCAAAAGCATTCATCTCACAAATTTTTGTCAAAGTTAGCACAACAATTCACAAGTTAAAAACGGAAAGGAGATATCCGTAAATAAAAACAAACTCTTTTGAGATTTTTACGTTTATCAAATGGATGAAAAATTATTTGATTATTGGTTATGGATGGCTTGGTAAAGCACTAGCCGAAGAGCTGAAAAGTGATGAATTGAAAATTTGGGCGAGTACTTCGGATGCCAATAAATTGATTGAAATAGAAGCGAATGGCTTTTTTGGCATTCCTTTAATTAAATCGAATCAAGTCCTTTCTTGGAAAGAAATCCCTGGGTGGCACTTCGACATAGTAATCATTACTTTACCACCATTTGAGGGTGTTCTTGAATCTTTAAAGAATTTACTGAATGCACTTTCGTTTACTCAACTTGTTTTTACGAGTTCAACAGGTGTTTACTTAGAGTCGAACACCTTGATTAACGAATCATCACCTGTGGATGAAACACATTTGGTTCTCCAAATGGAGGCTTGTATCCGTTCGTTTACAACAACTAATCACCACATTCTTCGTTTGGCTGGCCATATTGGACCAAATCGACATCCTATTCGGTATTTTTTGCGTCACAGACGTCCCATTTCTAACGGACAAGCTCCTGTTAATTTGATTCATCAATCTGACATCATAGCCGCAATTATTATTCTTTTAAACCACACTCAAAAAGACTCAATATATAACCTCTCTTGGCCGGAACATCCCTCAAAAGAGCAGTACTATGGTGATTTGGCTCTGGAAATGGGAGAGGAAAAACTGACCTTTTTGGAGGGTAATGGTGGCAAGAAAATTGATGGGAGTAAAATCACCCAAGAAACAAGCTTTAATTATGGCCATTCAATACACGAAATCAATATTTTAGATTTGAGAAAAGACAACATTTGACCTATTTTTGCGTATTAGTAGCAACATGAAGAATCTCTACCTTATTATTTCCTTTTTCATGATCACGAATAGTTATGCGTCGCATATTATTGGTGGAGATATTTATTATGATTACTTGGGAAACAATCAGTATCGTTTTTTCATTACTTTATATCGTGATTGTAATTCAACTGGGGCGCAATATGATGACCCTCTTGCTTTAACAATCTATAAAGCAAACAATGTGTTCTTTCAAAACATTCTTGTTCCTTTTCCAGGAAGCGTAGTTTTGCCAATTAATTTCAATAATCCGTGCGCCACACCTCCAAATAACATCTGTGTTGAGCGTGCGATCTATACAACGGTGGTCACCCTTCCACCGACTCCGGGTGGTTATGATGTCTCCTATCAGCGCTGTTGCAGAGGACCAAATATCACCAACTTATTGTTTCCTGATGATACCGGAATAACACTTACGACACACGTTCCTGGTTCAGATACTGGATTCACAGCAAATAGTAGTCCGCGTTTCTCGAATTATCCACCTGTGTTACTCTGCAATAATGATGAACTAGTATTTAATCATGTTGCGACAGATCCAGATGGTGATCAGTTGGTCTATTCTTTAGTAACTCCATGGTCAGGAGCAAGTTCAACGAATCCCCAACCAACACAAGCTCCTGCACCGCCATATTTCCCGGTACAATGGAATGGAGGAACGTTTAATTCACAGCAACCATTAGGAGCAGGATCTTCCACCGTTATTGATCCGGTAACGGGAATTCTTACGGTTAATCCAAACATGATTGGATTATTCGTTGTAGGCGTTTGCGTCAAAGAATATAGAAATGGTGTATTGGTTGGACAAACAATTCGTGATTTCTTGTTTCGTGTTTTTGATTGCAACATCGTATTACAGGCGTTGTTACCGCTACAAACGCAACTCCCAACATTTGTTTCATATTGTCAAGGACTGAATGTACCATTTGTAAATAATTCATACGGAGGAACTTCTTATGCTTGGAACTTTGGGGTACCAAATATCACGACTGATGTGAGTTCTCAGTTTGCTCCTAATTATACTTTCCCTTCTCCCGGAAATTACAATGTTCAGTTAATTGTTAACCCGGGAATGCCTTGTACGGATACAGCGTACATGAATGTGATTGTAAACAACCCTCTCAGTGTTTCTTGGTCTGCACAAGATTCCTTGTGTATTCTAGGAAATAATTTTGATTTTATCGCGAATGTGTCGAATCCCTCTGCTAGTCTGACTTGGGTATTGGATCCAAGTGCCAGTCAAACAAGTGGAACGGGGAACTCTGTATTCAATGTATCTTTTTCTACTCCTGGCTACCATGCAATAGAAGTAATTGCCGACGATGGATTTTGTCAATTAAGTTACGTAGACTCCGTATTTATCTTTGATGTCCCAACCAGCAGTATTTCTGTTCCTCCTTTGGTTGAGTGCCTCGGATTCACCATACCATTTGGCAATAATTCTAGCTCAGCAATCAACTATTCATGGGATTTTAGCTTGGGATCGACAAGTGTTGGTCAAAGTATCCTGCCAACACCAACCTTTACTTTTCCAGCACCCGGAGTTTACACTGTTCAATTAATTGCAAGTTCTTTTTCCACTTGTTCAGATACATCTCAAGTTCAGGTTACTATAAAAGAACCGTTAATCATGTCGATAAGTCATTCAGATTCCTTGTGCATTGATGAAACGTTCGATTTCCTTGCCACGGTTTCCGGACCTAATAATGCGACCTACTATTGGGACTTTGGCGTGAATGCAAATCCCACGGCCTCTTCAAATTTAAGTGTACAAGATGTAAATTACATACAGGCAGGGAGTATGCCGGTATATTTCATTGGTCAATATGACAATTGTATCGATACCGTTAGTTCGCTGGTACAAATCTTTGGACATGCAACGATTGATTTCATGTTTATCAATACCTTACAATGTGCTCCTTCACTTGCACAATTCGTAAATTTAAGTCAATCAGATGTGCCTACTCAATACCTTTGGAACTTCGGTGATGGAAACACGTCTAACTCAGTAAATCCTAATCATATTTACCTTACCCCGGGAAATTATAGTGTTGGTTTAACCTTAAATCAGCTATACGGGTGTATGGATACACTTTATTTAATGCAACAGGATTTAGTCACGGTTAATCCTTCGCCAACTGCTGGTTTTATTGTCAATCCGGATAAGGTGGATGTGTGTCAGAATACCGTTTCTTTCTTCGATCAGTCTAGTGGAGCGACCAACTACCAATATGTTTTTGACAATCGGGAATACACCTCCAACCTGGCCAATTTTAGTCACGATTATATCAATTCAGGATCAGATTACCCGATGCAAATTGTAGCCAATCAATTTGGATGTCGAGATACCGCAAGACGAACGGTAATGGTGGAACCATTTTCAATATATATCCCAAACACATTTATTCCTGATGAGAATAATCGAAATGAGTTATTTATTCCAGTAACTGATTTTGAGGTTGTTGCGTGGGAGTTTAGTATTTACAATCGATGGGGAGAAGTGATCTTTCAAACCAATGATCCAAAGCAAGCATGGGATGGAAGATTGGATGGTGTTATGTGTCAAGATGGATTGTATACTTACAAGTTAAAATTCCGTTCTTGTGACAAACCATATATTTGGCAAGCCCTAGATGGATTCGTAACCTTGATTAGGTAAGCCTACTTGCGTAAAACGAAATTTTGACCGAGGTATACTTTTCTTACCTGTTCATCAGATGCTAATTCTTCCGCGGTGCCAGATTTCAGGATACTTCCTTCAAAAAGTAAATAGGCACGATCAGTAATAGACAAAGTTTCTTGAACATTGTGGTCCGTAATGAGGATGCCGATATTGCGTTTCTTTAATTCTGAAATAATGCTTTGAATGTCCTCAACGGCAATTGGATCTACACCTGCGAATGGTTCATCCAATAGGACAAATTTTGGATTCGTTGCTAAGGCTCTGGCAATTTCTGTTCTTCTTTTTTCTCCACCCGACAAGCGATTTCCAAGATTTTTCCGAACATGCGTTAGACTAAATTCCTCCAGCAGCTGTTCCAATTTTTCAGATCGTTCTTCTTTAGTCAGATCAGTCATTTCGAGAATCGCCATGATGTTATCTTCCACGCTCAATTTGCGAAAAACAGAAACTTCTTGTGGAAGGTAGCCAATTCCCATTTGTGCACGTTTGTACATGGGTAGTTTCGTGATTTCAACATCATCTAAAAAAACGGAGCCTTCATCTGGACGAACTAATCCAACCATCATGTAAAAGGACGTGGTTTTTCCAGCACCGTTTGGCCCTAAAAGTCCAACGATTTCACCTTGGTTCACTTCTACCGAAACACCATTAACAACAGGTCTTCCTTTATAGGTTTTTCGAATATGTTCAGTGTACAATTTCACGATACGAAGGTATTAAAAATTCAAGGCATAACGCGCACGTATTCCAAATGGACTTTGTCCAGGAATGGGATGGGTCATTCGCCAAACTAAATCAATACGAATGACTTTCACAATGTTCTCAATACCAATGGAAGTCTCCATGTACGGAACACCATTAAATCGTTTCACAAAATCAGGAATTAACATGGCTTGTTCATGTTTCTGACTGATGTCACCGTAAAGAATTCTTCCGGTGGATACAAGACGGAGGTTCATTTTTTTCACCAAAGGAATGCGGTCAAAGAACAATCCTTCCCAATGATTTTCGACAAAACCAGTGATGTATTTGTCACTGATGAATTCCATGAAGTTTAATTTATTAAAGGTGCTTGTCAACAACCACAAAGATTGATTCCCTTCATGAACCTTCAGAAAAGGGTAGGCAGTGGTTCCAAAGATATATCCAGCGGTAACACCATAACGCATTCGACCCAAGACACCTAATTGCGTATTATGTTCCATTTGGAATTCTAAACGTTGGTAGTTGTACTCACTTCCAAAAATATTTTTCATACCAATGATTGCTTGAAGCGAAAAAATCGGGTATACCGATCTTAGACTTGTTCTGTCAAAATAACCAGATATAAATTCTTCACCTTTTGTCCATCTAACGCGTCCGATGAACTCAAACGTTTTAATGTTTGACACATTTATCGTATCGAAATTGAGTACACGTTGATAATTCGCTAAACCGAGAGGAGTGTAACTTTTCCATTCGAATCCACCATAAAGAATGAGGTCCTTTTTAATGTCTTTTTCTAAATTCAGTCCTACCTTATTTACGAAAGTCAATTTATCAAAAGGTGCTGTATTGAAAACGGTTGCGAAGGTACTGCCCATTGAGGCCGCAGTGGGAGATTGACCAATTTGTTCAATGTCATACGAGTAAATTCCAGTAAGCATCCCTCGTTTTTTTGGTGTGATGTTATACCGTATTTTTCCTGCATATTTCAGTTTCTCATCTTCAAAACCATAGGCTACTCTTCCTCCGAGCTCAAGTCGTTTAGAGAAATCATTTGAAGTTCTAAGTGCGAAGGCCACGCGGTAATTCTCTACTGGATTCTTGCTTATTAAGGAAGTGGCGTTTCCTAATTCAATTTTATGTAATGGAAAATAACCGGTTGTGGCAAAGTAGACCAATTTTTTCATAGACTTATAAAAGCTCGTTTTACTAAGTGAATCAACCATTTCTTCAATGTGTTTTTCTTGCACATTTAATGTAATGGGACGATTACTTTGCCAGTAATCAGCATTCCTCACTTTTGCACTATCGCTGATTTCAACGGAATTATTGGCGTAAAACGAGTTATCCTTTGCTTGATTTATGACAAAGTCACTTCGTTTACTGTATTTTCGTCCAAACATCCCTAAGACCTTTGAATCTTCATTTAACCTAAACTCCAAAATAAGTCGTTCCTCGGTGAGCATCCACACTTCGTTTTGAACTTGATCGAAAACGTGTTCAAAGTAGAAATTTTGAATGTAGTTGAGATTGGCATCGGGAGAAATAGACGCTTTAATTTGTTTAACGGCGTAGGTTGTGTCATTAATCCACATTTCACCAGTAAAAGCAAGGTCACCGGTTCTTTTAGGTTCAAAACGTAATTTGTAACACCAATCAGATCCAATGAAGCTGGAATCTTCTAGTACAAATTGATAATAAGATCTAGCAAAAGGTGCAAGTGGGCTGATAAATGATTTATTAAATAGATCATAAATATTGTCATAAACATTTAAATCTAAATACATATCCCCGAGGAACTGATTTACCTGAACGTTTTCTATCCCAGTAATTTTGGTAGCTTGAACAACCTCCTTTTTCTGTTTAGGTTGATTTTTGAAATAAAAATCAGATATTGACTCGGTTAAAATAACGGGTAAATAGGTGTTGCCATCGCTTGTAGAATCCAAATAATTCATGACTAGATCCATTCGTTTAACAAGTCCATTTTGTTGGAACTTATCACCTAAATTATTCAGGTCTAATTGAATTTTATTGTATAGATTGTATTGATAGGCACCTAATTTCTCTTTATTATTTATTGGTTTATTGGCAATCACCTTTTTATGCAATGCCACTGCCGGCGATTCACTAGAAATCATCACCACAACATCTTTGTAATCGGTTGATTGAACAGCTAACTGAATTTTTAGTGCTTGTTCAACATCCTTTTTAATTTTAATGGACTGTGTCTTGAATCCAATGAATTGAACTTGAATGGAGTCCGTGGCGTAATAACTTTGAAGAAAAAATGCTCCAACTGTATCCGTTAGCGTCCCAATTTTCGTTCCAGAAAATCGAACTCTTGCGTAGGGGATTGGCTCGCCCTTTTCATCTAAAACGGTTCCCTTCACCGTTGTTGTTTGACTGAATGACAGTATTGGGGCGAAAAGCAACAAAAAAAGCAGCAGTCGAGTCTTCATATGTATTCGCTTATTCTTGCTGATTTTTAGCAACACGTTTGGCTACAAGAACACTGATTTCGAATAACAAGTAAATGGGAATTGTGACAATCACTTGTGAAATCACATCCGGAGGAGTAATGACAGCCGCCAAAATCAAAATAACAACAACTGCGTGTTTTCGGTATTTAACCAGAAATTCAGGTGTAAAAAGTCCAATTTTGACCAGTAAGTAAGTCACAACGGGGAGCAAAAAGAACAAACCTGTATAAAATACCGTCGATAGAATAGTGCTCATGTAAGAACTGATAGTAAAATCATTTCTGATTTTATCTGTGATTTGAAACGCGCCAAAAAATTGGACGCTCAGTGGCGCCACAACGAAATAACCAAAGAGAATGCCCGTAAAGAAAAGGATGCTGACATAAAAGACAATTCCTTTGGCCATTTTGCGCTCCTTGAATTTTAGACCAGGTTTAACAAAAGACCACAGTTGATAGAAAATGTAAGGAAAAGCTAAAACGGCACCACCCATGATACTCATCATTAAGGCGTACGAAAATTGACCAGACAAGGTCATGCTTTGAAAGTTGACAGGAATTTTGTCAATGCAAACGTTTAAGTATTCGCATAACAGTCTAAAGGTCACAAAGTTCGGGTCGACCATAATTAGGAAAACGTTCTCCATAATTTCCTTTTGGTAAATCCAAATGACAATTGCAAAAATAACTACAGCAATTGCAGAACGCATGAGCCTCCATCTTAGTTCTTCTAAGTGATCAAGAAAGGACATTTGCTTGTTGTCTGACATGATGCAAAAGTAGTGATTTTCTCTCTCCTACAAATGAAGTTTTTAGAACGTAAATTGTTTACGACCTTAACCCTCAACTTTGTTTAAAATTAACGGCTATGGAAAAGAAATTTGAATTAAAAGAAATGTGGTTTAACAACACAGACGCAGAAGTTGTATTAACAGGAGTATTACACAAAGAATTTCTTCAATATGACACGAAGGTTCACATGCCAATTACGCGATTAAATGCTTTGGTGAATTTACTTCAAAAAAACAACGATCAATTTGATCTATACGACCATATGTGTTGTTTTAATTTGGGATTCGTTACCGAGTACAATGTGGTGTTACCGGCTGAACTGAACCGAATGTTTACACAGCAAGAGTTGGAAGGTGAGGCGTTGGTTCCGTTAAAACAAATCCGAGCTTAAGGCTGGATGTAAACGGTTTCTTCGTTTACTTTTTCCGCTTCGATTTTGATAATACCAGCGCCAGATTTGTTGCCTTTTTTTGCATCAATATCCAAAACTGCAACACCTGCTTGTCCAAGTTGGTAGAGTTCGTTGTAGTTAAATGTTGCCATCCCGTTAAGATTCGTGTAGGCAGTATCGAAAACAGCAACTTGTTGAGGAGTTCCTTGTGTGTTTGTACCGTATAAAACAACCATTGCGTTACTCACACTTGCATTATTTTCATCCTTAATATAAATGTTAGCAACAGTATCTAATTTTTTTCTACAAGATGTAGAAACAATAACAGAAAGGATTGCTAGAACAATGATATTTTTCATCTCAGTTTAATTTAGTTCGGTAAGTATATTGTTTTAACCGTTGTCGTGTGAACACGACAACGCGCATAATCGTATGCTACTTTATTGTTGTATTTTACAATGATATCGAAATAACCAGTTGTATTTTCTTCACCAGAAACGTTGAAATACTGGTCCATATCAACAACTGCGAATCCAGAAGCATTCGAAAATACAGTATCAACAAAAGGCAGTGTTACTGGATTAGATTGTTGGTCACCAATGACGATAACTTTAGCTCCGTCCATTAGTTGATTCGATGATGAGCGAACAAACACCTTCAATACAGCAGGATCTTTGGACTCACAAGAAACACTGATTAAGATAACTAAACTCAGTGTAAGTAGGTTAAAAAAGGTTTTCATATTGGTTCGAAAGTTTCAAATTTACATTATTTTTTTTAAATGCTCAAATAGCTTCATTGGATCATGACGACAACACGATTTCGTTTTTCCTCTTCTATCTGAATCACTTGGTGGCCGCTTAAGCCAAAATAAAATGCCTCAACCTTTAGCACAGCCACTCCAACTTGACCCGATTTGTAGTATTTGTCCATATCAAAGAACGCTAATCCACCTGAATTTGTGGTCGTACTGTCGTTGATAATTGACAATTGAGTTGAGTTATTAGTCGGTTCAACAACTAACTTTACTTTAGCGTTTTTAACGAGTTCACCATTGGAAAATTGAACCGCAACCTCAAGTGTGGTTGGTTCCTTTTTGTAACATGAACTGAGTAACACAGAACTCAGTAGAATAGAGGTAATAATTCCATCGAACAGCTTGATTTTACCAATAAAATTCTTGTACATTTGCATGTTTAGGGCTGTTTAGCTACAAGTTAAACAAGTATTGGGTCCGAAAAGTTACACTATGTCACAAGAAAATGAATATTAAAGAAATTTTAGAGGCGGTTCATGCATTCGAAATTCAATCAGCAAATGATTTAGAAAACTTTCGAATTCAATTTTTAGGATCAAAAGGTCAAATTAAGGATCTATATGGAGCGTTAAAAAGCGTTCCGAATGAGGAAAAAAGGGCTGTCGGACAACAAATCAATGAATTACGACAACTCGCTGAAGACAAATTGGAATCCTTTAAAAGTTCACTTTCTCAAACTGCTTCTGCGGCCGACAAAGAGGATTTGAGTAAACCTGGATCGGATTCACTCATCGGAAGCCATCACCCGCTTTCGCTTGTTAGAAAAGAAATCATTGATATTTTCAATCGCATCGGTTATGTTGTTTCTGAAGGACCAGAAATTGAGGATGATTGGCACAATTTCTCCGCTTTAAATTTTCCTCCTGAACATCCAGCAAGAGACATGCAGGATACTTTTTTTGTTGAAAAAGGAGACGTAGAGATGGCATTACGCACGCACACGAGCAGTGTTCAGGTACGTGTCATGGAAAATTCAAAGCCACCCATACGAACGATTTCACCGGGAAGAGTATACAGAAACGAGGCGATTTCAGCGCGCGCGCATTGCTTCTTTCATCAAATTGAAGGTTTGTACATCGACAAGAATGTTTCTTTTGCAGATTTAAAACAAACTTTGTTGTTTTTTGCCAAGGAATTATTTGGAGAAAAAGCTTCGATCCGCCTAAGACCATCTTATTTCCCATTTACAGAACCAAGTGCGGAAGTAGATGTTTCCTGCACCTTGTGTCATGGCAAAGGATGCAATGTATGTAAGTACTCTGGATGGCTTGAAATTCTCGGATGTGGAATGGTTGATCCAAATGTGTTAGATGCTTGCGGTATTGATTCAACAATCTATTCGGGATTTGCCTTTGGAATGGGAGTTGAGCGCATTGCACAATTAAAATACCGTGTAACCGATCTTCGTTTATACTCAGAAAATGACATTAGATTTCTCAAACAATTTACTCCAGGAACATAATTATGGCATGGAATATCATTTCGGATAAAGAACAAGTCCAAAAAATAATTGATTTAAGTAAAGAGAAGCCTCAGGTTTTCTTTAAGCACAGCACCCGATGTAGTATTTCATCAATGGCATTAAGACGCTTTGAAGGTTCTGGTATTTTGGATAGTTCGAATGTGGATTGCTGGTATTTGGACCTTCTTTCTTACCGATCGATTTCTGAAGAAATTACGAATCAAACACATGTAGTACATCAATCCCCTCAGGCCATACTTTTCGTGGATGGTCAAATGTGTTATTCGGAAAGTCACGGAATGATTGATGCAGAACAAATTCTACAAATTATAGCTTGAAAATATGAAAAAAGTTCTCGTTATTATCCTCGTAATCGGTCTGCTTGGAAGTTATTTGGTTCCAATGTTCATGAATGAATCGAAGAATACGGAGGCACCATTTCAATTTGGTTTCTCGGATAATTTAGCCATCAAGTATGGAGATGTCGTTTCTATACCTATTGAAACAAATGGAGAAGCAAAAAGTATTACCATCACTTTTGGAGGAAAGGTCCTTCAGAAAATCACCCAACCTAAGGAAAAGCTCAGTATAGAATTGGATTCAAAAAAGTATCAAATCGGTGCTTTTGAAATTGAAATGCATGGCATTGATCAGCAAGGACAATTTTTCACGGAAATCCGTAATGTGAGAATTCTCTCGGATGTTACTCCTGAAAAATGGAAATTAGAAATAGTTCGTCGTTTTCCTCACAACGAAAGTAGTTTTACTCAGGGACTTGCTTTCTCGGGAGATCAGTTGTTTGAAGGAACGGGAGATCCAAACCAAACTGGTGCATCTCTTGTCGCTAAGGTGAATTTAAATACCGGTGAAATAGGACAGAAAATCGGGTTAGATGCTACGCGTTTTGGTGAAGGAATTACCATTCTTGGCGACCAAATATTTCAATTAACTTGGTTAAATCACAAATGCCTTGTTTACAATAAGGAAACACTTGAATTACTAAAAGAATTCGATTATTCAACAGAGGGATGGGGTATTTGTACTGATGGAAAAGTACTTTTTATGTCTGATGGCTCCGAACGAATTTACGTGCGAAATCCGAAAAACTTTGATATCATCAAAACGATTGAAGTATACACGAATGAATTCGCAATACCTCGATTGAACGAATTGGAATATGTAAATGGACTCATTTATGCCAATATATGGACGTCCAACGAAATAGCAGTGATTGATCCACTTTCAGGAAAAGTTCTTGCCTTGATTGACGCTACTAATTTAGTGAACGAAGGAAAAGGAAATGGGGAGGTGCTTAATGGAATTGCTTATCATGCTAAAACGAATAAATTGTACATGACGGGTAAATTTTGGCCAACAATGTTTGAAGTAAAGGTGCTGAAGTAAGTACTTTCCGTTATCGTTCATACAAAAAGTGCCGCGATGGCAATTTTTTTTAGTTTTCCTCGTTTGAAAAATTGGAAACAAGAATATGGAGCAGACATCAAAAGATTGGAATGAGTTAAAAAGTAACGACAGTTGGTCGATTTTTAAAATAATGTCCGAGTTTGTCGAAGGATTTGATCGGATGTCTAAAATTGGACCCTGTATTTCCATTTTTGGTTCAGCGCGCACAAATCCTGAAAATCCCTATTATTCCCTAGGAGAGGAAATTTCTGAAAAGTTTGCAAGTTTGGGTTATGGTATCATTACCGGTGGCGGTCCAGGTTTAATGGAGGCAGCAAATAAAGGCGCTCAGAAAGCAAAAGGAAAATCTGTTGGACTCAATATAGATTTACCATTTGAACAAAATCATAATCCATTTATTGACCAAGAACACAACCTCGAATTCGATTATTTTTTCGTTCGAAAAGTAATTTTCGTGAAATATTCCCAAGCATTTGTCATTATGCCTGGTGGATTTGGAACGCTTGATGAGTTCTTCGAGGCAATGACCTTGATTCAAACAAAAAAGATTACCAAAAGACCGATTGTACTCGTTGGAACTTCTTATTGGATAGGTTTGTTGAAATGGGTAGAAGAAACCATGTTGTGGAAAGAAAAAAATATTTCCCCAGACGATTTAGACTTGTATAAATTGGTCGATACTGCCGATGAAGCTGTTGAATACATTGAAGATTTCTATCGATCCCACGCACTATCTCCAAATTTCTGATAATTTAACGAAAAGGAAAGATTAACTTTGACTATTGAAAACTGAAAACTGTGTTCCAGAAAATTAAAAATTTTATTCTAACAAAACACTTCCTCAAACATATCGGATTGGTGATTTTGTTTTATTTAGTCCTTGTTTTCGCGACGGTAATCTATTTAGATTTAGCGACGAATCACGGAGAAAAAATCGCTGTTCCCAATTTTGTTGGGATGAATGGAGAAGAAGCGAAAAAGAAAATCGAAGACCTCGACTTGCAATATCAAATTCTCGATAGTATTTACAACCCTAAAATGCCCGAGGGAACCGTTTTAGAACAATTGGTTGAGCCAACAGGGATATCGGGTGTTCATGTCAAATCAGGCCGAATCATTGGACTGCGTTTAACGAAAAAGACTCAAATGGTCGAAATGCCAAGTTTGGTACACAAACAATTACAGTTCGCCGAAAGTATTC
This sequence comes from Crocinitomicaceae bacterium, assembly GCA_024643365.1. Classification (GTDB taxonomy): domain Bacteria; phylum Bacteroidota; class Bacteroidia; order Flavobacteriales_D; family Crocinitomicaceae; genus UBA952. The sequence continues at coordinate 108,700 of JAHENC010000004.1, forward strand.
TCGAACAACGTGGACTTAGATTTAGCATACAATACAGACCGACAAGCGAAGCAAACGGCTCTGTTTTAGATCAGCTTTACCGCGGAAGAAGAATCAAAGAAGGGGAACGACTTCCTATTGGAGCAGTAGTCACTTTAGTTGTTGGTCAAAATGATCAAGGCGAGCCTATTACAATCCCGAACCTTGTCGGACTCACAATGGCGGATGCTCGATTCATTATGGATACGTTGGGAGTAACATCGTACAATTTTGTATGTCCTGATTGTAGTACAGGACAAGATTCTTTAGCTGCGATTATTTTCAGTCAAACACCTGAATTTATTGACGGATCAACAGTATTTAAGTCGACGCAATTTACCCTTTCCATGAAACGCAATTTTTCAGATATTGAAATCCCTGAATAACATGAAACTGTTTCTTATTTATTGTTTGTTGACTATCACCTCTTTTGCACAACAAATGGAGGTGGGACCAATTACTCGCAACTTGAATCTTCCGGAAAAACCCTCTGTTTTAAAATCTGGGAATGGTCATATAGACAGTACGTTTATTTATGTTTCTGATACATTGAATCTCCCATTTTATGATGATTTCTCATCAAATAAATTCCAGGTTTACAATGCCCAATTCAATGACCCTGGTGTAACGAGTCAACTTTATTATCACTTGTTGGATCCAGTTACGATGCTTCCTTTTAGTTCATTGGCGAGTTTCACCAATGGAGCAACCTTTAAACGAACGTATGATAGTACAACGGACACATTTATTGATAGTGTATTCGCAACAATTGGGGTGAAGGTTGGTGATTTCTCTTCGTATCCAATTAATTATCAAACAGAAGATTTGTATCCACCATATTACATTTATGATACAGTGGGAGTGCCCGATGTGAGAGATACAATTTGGGTAACGAATCCAACGTACCTTCAAGATTCTGCACGTGTGTTTTTTTCAACGTTGTCTGATCAAAACGCACATTGGTTGGATAACAAAGCTTACTTAAATGAACGATTTGCTTACAATCCAAGGTCATTAGGAGTTGTTACTTTTGACGGATTAGATGAATTTGGTTATCCATATCAAATCGGAACAGCAATTACGAACTACGCAGATCGACTTACGAGTAAACCATTGAATTTAGGTGGTCTGTCGGCCGCTGATTCCGTTTATCTTTCATTCCTAGTGCAACCCGAAGGACTTGGGGACATTCCAGAAACAGGAGATTCGTTGGTACTTGAATTATACGCCAAAGATTTGGATCAATGGTTTAGAATATGGTCGATCAATGGTGATACTACCTATGTTTTTAAACCAGTTCATATTCCAGTAAAAGACGCTAAGTACTTCAAAAAAGGATTTCAGTTTAGGTTTAAAAATTATGGATCATTAGCTGGATCATTAGATCATTTTCATTTGGACTATGTTCACCTTCGCACACAATCCTTTTTAGCAGATACCTTGTTTAAAGATTTCGCTTTGGTATATCCATTGAACACCTTGCTGAAAACATACACATCCGTTCCTTGGGATCATTATAAGCAGTCTTCCCAAAACAAGATGAGTGACGCAGTAAAAGTTATGGTGCATAATGGAAGTCCAAACCCGGAAAATTACCAAAATGGAACAATTGTTTTCGGACAGGGAGCCACGAATTATGGCAATTTCACCTTGCAAGGCTTTAACTTGGCAGAACAACAAATTAATTACGCTCCGGGTACTACGCATACATCTTACCATGATTTGTCTACCGGTGCCGAATTCCCCAGAAATTTAACGGGTGATGAGCAATCATTTGAGGTAAATACTACTGTTTCGGCTCAATTCCCAAATGATGTCAATAATGACCAATCTACTTTTATTCAACATTTCTATAATTACTACAGTTACGATGATGGCAGTGCAGAGGCAGCGTTTGGTCCTACAGGAATACAATCAAGACTAGCGATTTCTTATGAAGCATATGAACCAGATTCTTTAATTGGAATCGCCATGCACTTTGTTCCTTCTGTAACGGATGTCAGTAACAAGTTGTTTTTAATGACTGTTTGGGCTGATGACGGAGCAGGCAACCCTGGTCAAGTATTATATGAAGATGATATTTTTAATACGAGAAATCCTATTTATGGAACAAATCAAAACATGTTTATAAAATATTATTTCCCTGATACCATGAAGGTTGCCGTACCAACTAAATTTTTTGTGGGCTGGAGACAATTGGATCAACAAAGATTAAACCTAGGCTTGGATAGAAACATTGACCATTCGGATAAAATAAAATTCAGTGTTGATGGCGGTGGTTCGTGGATGACATCCCCATTTGAAGGAAGTGCCATGTTGAGGCCAATTTTTTCTACGTCACTTGACCATACTTTAGGAATAAAAGCATCGGAAAATTTGTCGGAATTTACTTGTTTTCCGAACCCAGTAACGGAAGAATTACATTTTCAAAGCTCAAATCAATTGGAGACGGAACGAAAATATATTTATGACGCTTCTGGAAGATTGATTCTAGAAACTACGGATAATGTCATTTCATTTGTTGGTTTTCAGACTGGAATTTATTTTGTTTCCATTCCCACTATTTCACCAAAACCAGTTAAGATCATTAAACAATGACAGAGGAACAGGTTGTTGACCTCGAGAATGAAGAGGAAGAACTCTTCGAACACCACCGATTTAAAGCTGATCCAGGACAAGAGGCTATTCGAATTGATAAATTTCTTTTTGATAGAATGGCAAATACCTCTCGGAATAAAATCCAAGTAGCTGCGAAAAACGGGAATATTCTTGTCAACGGAACAAAAGTCAAACAAAATTATAAAGTTAAACCTGGCGATGAGGTTTCTATTGTACTTCCTTATCCAGTAAGGGAAATTGAACTTATTCCTCAGGATATCCCTATCGAAGTTGCTTACGAAGATGAGGATTTACTAGTGGTGAATAAACCGTCAAACATGGTCGTTCATCCGGGTTATGGAAATTATTCAGGAACGCTAGTAAATGCATTAGTTTACTATATTCAAAATTTACCGTCACCACCCAAAGACTATTATGGAAGACCGGGCTTGGTTCATCGCATTGACAAACACACAACAGGATTGCTGTTAATTGCGAAAACAGAGATAGCGTTAATAGAACTTGCCAAGCAATTTTACAATCGGACGACTGAACGCCGTTATCATGCACTCGCATGGGGTGATTTAGAATCCGGAGGAACGATTGAAGGTCATATAGGCAGATCTTTGAAGAACCGAAAAGTGATGGCTGTATATCCCGATGGTGCACATGGAAAATCTGCCATAACACATTTTAAGGTACTCGAGCGCTTTGGTTTGGTTACACTCGTAGAATGTAAGCTTGAAACGGGACGCACCCATCAAATTCGTGCACATTTTCAATCCATAGGACATCCTTTATTTAACGATTTGGAATATGGGGGGAATAAAATTGTAAAAGGAACAAGATCTGCAAGTTACGAACGATTTATTCAAAATTGCTTCGACTTATTACCAGGACAAGCTTTGCATGCAAAGACTCTTGGATTTATTCAGCCAACAACACAAGCCTATCTTGAATTTGATTCCCAACTGCCTGAGGGCTTTGCAGAACTCGTTCAACGCTGGAGGAACTATTGTTCGGATTTTAAATAAATATTTCTTATTTTTGCTTTCCTTGGATGAACTTCTGAGCTTAAACCACGCTTTATGAAACAATTTTTTATTTTAGCATTTCTTACGCTTTCCTTTACACAAGTTGCATTTGGACAGAATGTTCCAGAGCCTAAGTACATTAGAAAAGCAAATGACACGTACTATTCCGGAAACTATTTCGAGGCAATAAAAGTTTGCCAAGATGCATATAAAACACTTGGATACAAAGGAACGATTCGTCAGAAAGGTGAGATGGCTTACAAAATCGCTGATTCTTATCGCAATATGCAAGTGTATGATAAGGCAAACGAATGGTATGGAACATGTATTGAATTGAAGTATTTTGATGTTGTTCCTGAAGTGTATTTCTACCGTGGTGACATGCAGCGAATGTTGAAAGAATACGATAATTCTTTAAAAAGTTACCGTGAGTATAAAAGAATCGCTCCAAATTCTCGCACGAAAGAGTTGGAAGCAGCCATGGCAGCGATTGAAAAATACCGTGACTTTGAATCTGAGGAATCGAATTACGTGATCAAATGTGAAGAGAAAATCAATTCAAAACAATACGACATGTCTCCATCATTTGGTGACAAAAAAGGAAAAACAATTTACTTTGGAACAAGTCGTGATGAAGCAACTGGCTCTGATCGCGATCCAATTTCCGGTCAAAAATACATGGATATTTACAGCGCTGAGTACGATGTAAACGGTAATCCAACAAATGTAAAATCAATCGATACAAAAGGAGTAGTGAACACGACTCAAAATGAAGGAACAGCTTGTTTCGATTCTAAAAAGAAGAAATTATATTTCACGCGTTGTCCAAATGCTGAAAAGATGGATTTAGGATGTGAAATTTGGACGGCTGACTTAAGCGGTGAGGATTTTGAAAATCCAATGAGAATTTCATTAAAAATGAATGACACTGTTTCTGTCGGACATCCTTGTTTATCGCCAGACGACATGATGTTGATTTTTGCATCAGATATGACCGTTAGTGCAAATGGAGAAAAAAGTTTTGGTGGACGTGATTTGTGGTACGTAACATACGACAAGCGTTCCAAAATGTGGGATTCAGTTCCGCACAATATGGGAGCTATGTTTAACTCAGCTGGTAACGAGTTGTTCCCATCAATTGGTCCAAAAGGACAACTTTACTTTGCGAGTGATGGTCTTCCAGGAATTGGAGGTTTAGATATCTTTGTTGCACAACGTGATGGAGAAGAAAACAAATGGTCTGGAACAAAAAATATGGGTGTTCCATTCAATTCACAAGGAAACGACTACGGAATGTGTGACTTTGATGGTAGATCTGGATTCTTTACCTCAGAACGAAAAACTTCTTCTAGCAACGAATATACTTCTGACATCTGGAGCTATTCTATTCCACCAAATTTATATGACCTTCGTGTGATTGTTTACGAATCAGGTAAGAAAACGAAAAAATTAGCTGGGGCGAAAGTAACAGTTACTGTTTCGGATGGTACTACTTGGGAAGGAACAACGGATGCGAGAGGAAAAGTGAGCTGGAATGAAAAAGCTGACAAAAAAAGCAGATGGATTCTTGTTGGTAAAGATTATACCTTGAAAGCAGGAAAAGAAGGTTACTACGAAGACAAACGTGGAGCGAAATTTAGCACGGTTGGACTTGATCAAAGTCAAACTTTCATTTTAGAAATGCCGTTATTGCCAATTGGTGAAATCCGTACACCGGAAGTTCGTTACCCTGTTAGTCAATGGACATTCATCAACGATGCAACATGTATGAGTTTAGATTCATTGAAATTCTTAGACAGCATGTTAAGAGAATATCCAAACATCACAATTGATTTATTCTCACATACAGATGCTCGTGATACAGATGTGAAAAACCAAGTACTGTCTGAGAATCGTGCGAAAGCAGTTTACAAATACCTAGTTGAACAAAAAGGATTAGACGCACGTCGTATTCGTCCTGTCGGTAAAGGTGAATCTGAGCCAGCAACTTGGGAAGATGAAAACGGTCAAAAAGTAATTTTAACGGAGGCTTACATTAACCAATTTAAAACAAGTGATCCTGCGAAATTCCAGAAATTACATCAGATTAATCGACGCACAACCGCTAAAATTACTGGAACAGATTTTAATCCTGCAACTGCGCCACCGGCGAATCCAGAATATTCAGTGTTTAAACCACTACCAAGATAAGAGAAAGGCGTTCATTTGAACGCCTTTTTTTTGTAACTTAAAGTAATCAATTCAGATTACTTTGCTCGAAATACACCTTCAACAACTTTGGTCCGATAAGCGACTTCCTTTTCATGCCTTTCATTTAATCAATGGTAGTCCGGTAGAAATCTGTCAGCCAGGTATTTGGAATAAGGCAGGAAGTGGACCTGACTTTCAATTGGCCAAAATTCGTTTCGATGGTTTGACTTGGTTCGGTTCCATAGAGTTTCATTTGAAATCATCTGATTGGTACAAACATCAACATCACACGGATCAAGCATATGAAAATGTAATTCTGCATGTTGTTTATGAATACGATCAACCCGTTTATTCCAATAATTGTTTACTTCCAACACTAGAGCTAAAATCTTATTTGGCTGGCGAATTTAAATTTCCATCCAACTATACTTGGAAAATTGACCCCAAAATTCATTGTAAGAATCGAATTAATGAATTTCCGACGCAATTTCGCATGATGCAACATCGAGCAATTAAAACCCGCTTAAAACGAAAGTATGAATCGGATTATTGCTATGATTCCAAAACTCTTGATAGCTATTCACTCATTTCAAAGGCGTTTGGAACAAAAAACAATAGCTTGTCTTTTGAGCTTTTGACACATCAAATCCCCTTATCGGATCATTTTATCTATACAGAACAGGAAATCCTGAATCTTGTTCCAGAGAATGAACAGGGATGGAAGGGTAGAAATCTACATATGACAAAGAATCTTAAAGCGAGAATCGCTTCTTGGATTAAATTTATACGTTGGTTTTTCCAAGAAGTCAGCACACCTTTATCCGATTGTGATTGGAACGATGGATTTAAACGAGCCCAAATAAAAAGTAAAATGCTCCGAAATAATTTATTAATCAATGCCAAAACATATATAGATTTGTACACTTTTCGTTTGCAAAATGACAGGCAGAATGGTATCGTTCATGCAATGAAATTCTTGCAATCGCTTCCACCTGAATCTAATCGAATTAGTTTAATTTGGGAGGATGTAGGGATTGTGGCTAAAAATGCCTTAGAGTCTCAAGCCAATCTCGAAATTTATCAGCAATTTTGTACGCGTAAAAAATGCTTAAATTGTAGCGTTGGGCAACAAATAACGAAATCATGAGACGACTCCTGCAGAAAATCATCTTTTTCTTTGAAATGCAATCCTTTGGTGTATGCGAATGGTGGGCGAGAAGACTCGGATTTAAAACAAGTAAAGTACGACTTGCGTTTATTTATGTTTCCTTCCTTGGTTTGGGTTCACCCATCATTGTCTATTTAATCATGGCTTGGATTTTAGAGCACAAGCATTACTTTAAATTCCAACATAAACAGAAAAATTCTATTTGGGACTTATGAGAATTCTTATAACCGGAAGTAACGGACTATTAGGACAAAAAATAGTTTCCCAGTTGCTTAGATCTGACAGGGTTTTTTTAGCGACATCTTTAGGGCAAAATAGAAATCAAGACTGTCCAGTGGAGGTTTACTGTCCAATGGATATTTGTAATGCGTTAGATATCGCAGAAGTGTTTACCTCATTCAAACCTACGCATGTCATTCATACAGCGGCCATGACAAATGTCGATACGTGTGAACTTAACCCTGAATCTTGTCAAGAAGTCAATGTCGATTCTGTTCAACTACTTGTAAAACAATGCCGACAAACGGATTGTCATTTCCAGTTGCTCTCTACGGATTTTGTGTTTGACGGACTCACCGGAAATTACATGGAAGAGGATAAACCGAATCCATTAAGTGTTTATGCGAAATCAAAAGTTCAAGCCGAGTCGATTGTACAACAAATACCAGGTTTAAATTTTTCCATCGTTCGAACAATCATAGTTTATGGAAGTGGTAATAATTTGTCTCGATCGAACATAGTCCTTTGGGCAAAAGAAGCATTACAGAAGGGACAGGACTTAACAATCATTGATGATCAGTTTCGCGCACCTACATGGGCGGATGACCTAGCTTGGGCATGCATTCGCATTTGTGAATTGAATGAAAAGGGAATATTTCATATTGCCGGTCCTGAAACGATGTCCATCTTTCACCTCGTTGAACGCATTGCACAATTTTATAAATTGCCAATGAGTCAAGTGAAAAGAACAGATAGTTCTACCTTGAATCAACCAGCAAAACGACCACCGAAAACAGGCTTTAATTTATCGAAAGCTCAAACTCGATTGGGTTATGCTCCAAAAAAACTGGAAGATACCCTTGATTTACTTTAAGCAATAAAGAATTCTTCATTTAATCTGACGAAACACTTTTATCTATTGCTGTTTTCACTGAAAATGATATATTTGTTTTCACTAAATTCATGCTATGTCACTTTGGAGAAAAAAATCACTTGTAGATTTACTGGCGCAAGCCGAAAATAGTCAGATGAAACGCACCCTTGGTGCAGGAAGTTTGATCGCATTAGGAATCGGTGCAATCATCGGTGCTGGTTTATTTGTTCGTACTGCAGCAGCCGCTTCTGAAGCCGCTGGATCTGGAGTTACGATTTCCTTTATTATTGCAGCGATAGGTTGTGCATTGGCTGGACTGTGTTACGCAGAATTTGCATCTATGATTCCAATCTCAGGAAGTGCATACGCATATTCATTTGTGACTATGGGTGAGTTAGTTGCATGGATCATCGGTTGGTCATTAATTATGGAATATGCCCTTGGAGCCGCAACCGTTTCCATTGCTTGGAGTGAATACCTAAACAATCTCCTCGGAAATGCCATACCGTATGAATGGTGTCACTCACCATTTGAAAGCATGTACAAGGTTTCTCAAGACATGGTGGCTCAAATTCAAGCCTTACCTGGACATTGGGAAGGAATTGAAAAAGGTATTTTAAGTGCTGCTCAATACGAGAACTTGCCGGCGGAAATCATGAGTAAAGTTTCTATTACAAGCGGATTTATTAATGCTCCTGCCTTAATTATTTTGTTGGCATTAACCTTATTATTAATCAAAGGAACAAAAGAATCTGCAACTGTAAACGCGATCATTGTTTTTGTCAAAGTAGCCATCGTACTGGTATTTATCATCATCGGTTGGCAATTTATCAAACCAGAAAATCACACGCCATATTTAATTCCAGAAGGTACATTTGGACATGAAGGATTCTTTAAATGGGGCTGGGGTGGAGTACTCGGCGGAGCAGGAATTGTATTCTTTGCATTTATCGGTTTTGATGCCGTAAGTACGACAGCGCAAGAAGCAAAAAATCCAAAACGAGACATGCCAATAGGAATCCTCGGTTCTTTGGCGATTTGTACAGTACTTTATATCCTTTTTGGTCACGTATTAACAGGTGTGGCGAATTGGAGTGAATTTGCAACAGCAGGAAAAGAAGCATCAGTTTCTTACGCAATTAAAACGTACATGGCTGGTTACGAATGGTTAGGTACTGGTGTTACTTTAGCGATTTTAGCAGGATTCTCCTCGGTAATTTTGGTGATGTTGATGGGACAAAGCCGCGTGTTTTTCTCCATGAGTCAAGATGGATTAATTCCAGCAGCATTTGGAAAACTTCACCCGAAATTTCAAACACCATACATTGCAAACTGGATGTTATTCATATTCGTTGGTGCTTTCGCCGCATTTGTACCAGGAAGTGTAGCTGGAGATTTAACATCATTCGGAACATTGTTCGCATTTATCCTCGTTTGTGTGGGAATTTTAATCATGCGTAAAAGTAACCCAGAGTTAAAACGTCCATTCAAAACACCTTTGGTGCCACTTGTTCCAATTTTAGGGATTTTGGTATGTACAGCAATGATTGTTTCATTAGACATTGCAACCTTACAAGCAGCAGCATTGTGGATGGGACTTGGATTAATTATCTATTTCACATACAGCCGTAAAAATTCACATTTACACCCGAAAAAATAGTCGAAACGTCGGACTTATTGATATTATATTGAAACTGTCTTCTCCATAGGAGAGGACAGTTTTGTTTTAACTAAATTGAACTACTATGGAATCAAAATTAAAACAATCACTCGGACTATTAGATGCTACTTTGTTGGTTGCTGGATCCATGATTGGTTCTGGAATTTTCATTGTAACTGCTCCTATGATGCGCGATATTGGTTCAGCAGCGTGGATGATTGTCCTATGGGTTCTTACTGGTTTAATTACCATTTTTGCGGCACTTAGTTATGGTGAACTAGCGGGCATGATGCCGAATGCTGGCGGACAATATGTTTACATTCAACGAGCATATGGGAAAATGATGTCGTTTCTTTATGGATGGACTGTTTTTACTGTAATTCAAACTGGTGTAATTGCAGCTGTTGCAGTCGCTTTCGCCAAATATGCAGGTGTTTTCTTTCCCATCTTGAATGATGTCTTTCTGAAAACATCTTTTGTTAATGTTTCCTATGGACAATTAGTGGCGATTGGGAGTATTTTGGTCCTTACAGTTCTAAATTCTAGAGGCGTTCAAAATGGTAAAATCCTTCAATTAATTTTTACAGCGGCAAAGTTATTTGCCCTGTTTGCTCTCATCGTTTTAGGTCTAGCAATTGGATTAAAATCGGATGTGTTCACACAGAATTTTGATCACATGTGGGACGCATATAAAACCATTCAATTACCAAGTGGAGAATTGGACACCATTCCCTTAACAGGATTCGCGTTAATGGGAGCCTTAGGAGCGACAATCATCAATTCATTGTTCTCTTCTGATGCATGGAATAATGTCACGTTCATTGCGGGTGAAATTAAAGACCCCAAAAAAAATATCCCCAAAAGCCTGTTCTTTGGAACTACCATCGTGACCATCATTTACATTTTGGCAAACCTTGCCTATTTAGCACTTTTACCGAAAGGTGGAGATCCAATGGCAACGGACGCTTTAGGTCAAGGCATCATGTTCGCAGCAAATGATCGTGTTGGGGCTGGTGCTGCATCCGTCATTTTTGGTGGACTAGGAATAACGATGATGGCTGCATTAATCATGATTTCAACCTTTGGATGTAATAACGGGCTCATTTTGGCTGGTTCACGTTTATTTTATGCAATGTCCTCCGATGGACTCTTCTTCAAACAGGCTAAAAAATTGAATCAATTCAATGTGCCTAGCGTTGCTATGTGGATTCAAGGAATTTGGGCGAGCATTTTATGCTTGTCGGGTAAATATGGAGACCTCTTGGTATATAGTACTTTTGCAAGTCTATTGTTTTACATACTAACGATTTTCGGCATTTTCATTTTGAGAAAAAAAGAACCCGACACGGAACGACCATACAAAGCTTTCGGATATCCATTCATTCCAGCCTTGTACATTCTTGTAACATTGGCCATATGTGTTGACTTACTCGTCTATGATTTAAGAAACGCAGGAATGGGATTGCTGATTGTTCTTCTCGGTATTCCAATCTATTTTATCGCGGATAGAAAAAAGAGGTAATTGATATACTTTTTTACCATTTCCATCGTTTAGTTTTCGGGGAAAAGATTACTTGAATAGTTTGTTTGACTTAAATTTTGAACGTACATGTTTCAAGGTAATCCATTCGATATGTCTATCCGACATCAACGCGGAATTTGGTTGCTACTCATAGCATCCATCCTGATTATTTTCGCGCCACGTTTTTTTTTGTTCATTCAAAAGGATGATTCTGCAACAAAACTAGTTCTGATACCTGTTGAAGAAAAGCCAAGATGGGACTCTCCACGAAAATTTCACCGATGGAATTCTAGAAATTCAAAAAGAAAGTGGTCTCGTTCAAAAAGGGTCTTCAAAAAGCCCACGAAGTCTTTTAATCCGAATGAACTTTCTATGGAAGAATGGATGCATTTCGGACTAAGCGAAAAACAGGCGACCATTGTTCTTAAATTCACGAAACGTGGGATACATTCCGATGAAGAACTTCAGAAAATTAAGTTCATTCCCCAAAAAACATTTGATAATATTAAGGATTTCACCCAATATCCTTCCGAGGAAAGTGAAATATCCAAGAAACAAACGGCTCAAGGCACCAATTCTCCTGCACTTGTGAATGCCAATGAAGCAAGCGAAGAGGAACTCATGAATATAAAAGGACTCGGTCCATTTTACGCACGACAAATCATCAAATACCAACAACAATTAGGTGGATTCGTTCGAAAAGAGCAAATACTTGAAGTTTGGAAAATGACACCAGAAATATTTACCCAAATTCAAGCACAATTAAGCTGCGAAGCATCAAACATTAGAAAGCTATCTATTAATCATGCAAGTGCGGAGGAATTACAGGCCCATCCTTACCTAAATTGGAATCAAGCTAATTCAATTGTTAAAATGCGGATGCAAAAAGGAGGGTTTAAATCCATAGATGAAATTCGAGAATCTGTAATTATTGACCAAGAAACATTCGAAAAAGTCAGACCTTACTTATCTTTGTAGGTATGAGTATTCAAAATAGACTAAAAACATGTATTCGAGATGTAGCTGATTTTCCGAAACCAGGCATCTTATTCAAGGATATTTCCACGATTATGTTGGACGCTGAATTGTCCGCTGATGTACTAAACCATTTAGTGGAAACCTATAAAGATGCGAAGTTAGACGCTGTGGCTGGAATAGAAAGCCGAGGTTTTCTATTCGGATTTCCGTTGGCGATTAAACTAGGAATTCCGTTTATCCTTATTCGTAAGGAAGGAAAACTTCCCTACAATAAAATTAAACACGCCTATGATTTGGAATACGGCAGTGCTGTCATCGAAATGCATAGCGATGCGGTTCAAGCAAATCAACGTGTATTGATTCACGATGACTTACTTGCCACTGGTGGATCAGCAAGCGCAGCTGCAGAGTTGATTCAAAAGAGTGGGGCAGAGGTAGCTGGATTTAGCTTCCTCGTAGAACTTAGCTTTTTAGAAGGACAAGAAAAATTAAAAAATTACTCATCCAATATTAATGGAATAATCTCCTATTGAAATAACCTTAATCAACAACAATCAACAACAATCAACAACAATCAACAACAATCAACAACAATGAATTTCTCCCTTAACGAAAACCAAATAATGATCGCACAGATGGTGCGTGATTTTGCAGAAAAGGAAATCAAACCTTTTTACAAACAATGGGATGCCGATGAGCATTTTCCAGTTGAAACCATGAAAAAAATGGGAGAACTAGGACTCCTTGGTATTTTTATCCCAGAAGAATACGGTGGATCAGGATTTACATATTTCGAATATGCAACCGCATTAATGGAACTTGGAAAAGTTTGTGGTGGCATTGGATTAAGTGTTGCTGCTCATAATTCCTTGTGTACTGGACATATTTATTACCACGGAAATGAGGAGCAAAAGAAAAAATACCTTCCGAAATTAGCTTCTGGAGAATTCATTGGCGCGTGGGGGCTAACCGAGGCAAATACGGGTTCTGATGCAATGCGTATGCAAACTACTGCGGTGAAAGATGGCAACGATTGGGTTATTAATGGAGCAAAAAACTGGATAACTCACGGGTTAAGTGGTGATATTGCAGTTATTTTAGTGCGTACAGGTGAATTATTAGATTCAAATGGAATTACTGCGTTTATCATAGAAAAAGATATGCCTGGTTTTTCAGCTGTGAAAATTAAAGACAAATTGGGTGTGCGCGCTAGCGAAACTGCCGAATTGATTTTCGATAATGTACGTGTGCCTCAAGAAAACGTAATTGGAAATATTGGAGACGGATTCAAACAAGCCATGCAGATACTTGATGGTGGACGCGTTTCCATCGCATCCTTAAGTTGTGGAATTGCACGTGGTGCGTATGAATCTTCTGTGAAATACGCAAAAGAACGCGAGCAGTTTGGACATCCAATCGCGCAATTTCAAGCAATTGCTTTCAAATTAGCCGATATGAAAACCCAAGTTGAAGCCGCAGAATTATTGACATTTCAGGCAGCGTTCAGAAAAAATGAAAAATTACACATGACGAAAGAAGGCGCATTTGCAAAGTACTTCGCATCAGAGGTTTCAGTGAAATGTGGTAATGAAGCAGTACAAATTATGGGTGGATATGGGTATACCAAAGAGTATCCAGCAGAGAAATTCTTACGCGATGCAAAACTCATGACAATTGGTGAAGGAACCTCAGAAATTCAAAAATTGGTAATTTCTCGAGAAATATTGAAATAATTTTTTGTGAATTAGGATTAATGTCCTATCTTTGCCCACCTAAGTTTAAATGTAAATTATAACATATGTTGATCATTCCAATTAAAGAAGGCGAAAACATCGAAAGAGCTTTGAAGAAGTACAAGAAAAAGTACGAGAAAACAAATATGATGAAGCAATTACGTGGACGCAAAGAGTTTATTAAACCATCTGTGTCTCGTCGTCAGGAAATCATCCGAGCTGCTTACAAACAAAGAATGCAGTCAGCTGAACTGTAACATTTGTTCAAAATATTCGTTAAAAAGGAGCGTAAGCTCCTTTTTTTATGCTCGAACATTTCATCCAGTACCTTTCTTTTGAAAAAAGATACTCTCCTCATACCATTGGAGCATACGAGCACGATATACAGCAATTCATCCATTTTGCCGATATATCATCAAAAAAAGACTTTCAAGAAGTAAATTCCTTTCTTATTCGCGGTTGGATTGTCCAACTCATAGATGATGGAATAAGCAATCGAAGCGTCAATCGAAAATTAGCTTCCTTAAGAACGTATTTCAAATGGCTGCGAAAAGAAGGTGAAATCACCATCAATCCACTTGCTAAAATACAAGGACCTAAAAACGAAAAACGTTTGCCGATTTTTGTAAAAGAGTCCGAACTAGATCCAACAAAAACAAGCCAACTATTTTCAACTGATTTTAATGGAGTTCGCGATGAACTTATGTTTGAACTTTTTTATCAAACAGGAATTCGTTTGAGCGAGCTTATCGGACTTAAGGATGCAGATGTGAGCGAACAGCACATCAAAGTACTCGGAAAACGCAGCAAAGAGCGCTTAATCTCCATTTCTAACCAATTAAGTCAATCGATTCAGTTGTTTCGAACAATGAAGTCAAAGATGAATATTGAATCATTGAAGCTTTTTACACGGGAAAATGGAAAAGACCTATATCCAACTTTGGTCTATCGGAAAATTAATGCCATACTCGGAACACTAACGACTTCGGATAAAAAAAGCCCCCATGTCCTTCGACATACATTTGCCACACATTTATTGAATCGTGGAACAGGATTAGAAACCTTGAAGGACTTGCTAGGCCATGCAAATTTATCAGCTACTCAAGTGTATACACACAACTCTTTTGCTCAACTTACAGCTGTTTACGCACAAGCACACCCACGGGGAATGCAGAAAACAAAATAGTTGTAGAGTCCCTATCTGAAAATCCATATCTTTGCAGTGAATTTTTTGTATATGAAGTTAGTAACTGTAGGAAGTGTAGCGTTTGATGCTATCGAAACACCGTTTGGAAAAACGGACAAAATCGTAGGAGGTGCCGGAACATTTATTTCATTGGCTTCTTCGTTTTTCGCGAAGGAACAAGGATTAATATCTGTAGTTGGAGAAGATTTTCCCAATGAAACATTGTCCTATTTGACATCTCGCGGGGTGAATATAGAAGGTGTCCAAATTAAAAAAGGAGAAAAAACATTCTTCTGGTCTGGAAAGTACCACAATGACATGAACTCTCGTGATACACTTGTTACTGAATTAAATGTACTTGGATCATTTGATCCAATCGTCCCTGCAGTATGTCAAAACGCGGATTACCTGATGTTGGGTAATTTGAGTCCACAAGTTCAACTTTCTGTAATCAACAGAATGACGAATCGCCCGAAGTTAATTGCAATGGACACCATGAATTTTTGGATGGACATCGCTCTAGATGACCTGAAGGAAACCATGAAACATGTAGATATTTTAATAATCAACGATGAAGAGGCGCGTCAACTTTCGAAAGAATATTCGCTGGTACGTGCGGCTAAAGTCATTCGTGATATGGGTCCTAAAATCTTAATCATCAAGAAAGGTGAGCATGGCGCATTATTATTCCACGGAGAAAATGTTTTCTTTGCTCCAGCCTTGCCATTAGAGGAAGTTTTTGATCCAACTGGAGCGGGTGACACATTCGCTGGTGGATTTATGGGTTACCTTGCAGCGACAAATGACGATTCATTTGAGAACATGAAGCGTGCGATTATCGCTGGATCTGCGTTGGCCTCATTTTGCGTAGAGAAGTTCGGTACACAAAGACTTACAGAAATTACAACACAAGATATTAATCATCGAATCAATCAATTCGTGGCATTGTCTCACTTTGAAATGAACCTATAATGGAACTCGTTAACTTTCAAGAAAAAATACAAGCATTAGAAGCGTCTGAGGATTTAATTGGGCTCGGAAGAGATGCTTCAGAATTACGTCAAGAATTTGAGGATTTCATGATCGAAGCTGAACGTGTTGAACAAGTAAAACGTTTAGAAGCGGCTGATCAAGGAACGACATACGAAGAATTTGATTACGCTCCCGTAAAAGAAGCTTTCTTTGACGTTTACAAATCATTTCAAGACAAGAGAAAAAAGCAAGTCGAGTTAAAATCTGCGCTTGAAAATGAGAATTTAAAGCAAAAGAAAGCGCTCGTTGAACGCTTGAAAGATGTCATCGAAAATGAGGAGAAAATAGGAACCGCCTTCAATGCTTACAAAGAAATCCATGAAAATTGGAAGAAGGTTGGTGATATTCCTCGCGATAAACGAGAAGCTTTGCAAAAGGAATATTCTCGTTTATTAGAGATTTTCTTCTACAATATCAAAATTTACAAAGAACTGAAAGAGCATGATTACAAACGTAATCAGCAGTTGAAGGAAGCTCTTCTCTTTAAATTAAAACAATTGCGCACGGCGAATTTACCGGTACGTGAAGCAGAGGCAAGTCTTCGTTCGCTCCAAGATGAGTGGGAAGAAATTGGTCCAGTTCAGAATGAAGAATGGGAATCATTGAAGAATGCATACTGGGAAACAGTTCGTGGAGTATACGAGAAATTTAATGAACATTACGAACAACAAAGAGTCGTACTGAAAGAAAATATTGATGCGAAAAAAGCGCTAATTGAGAAATTAGTTGCTGTAAATGAAACACTTATCAATGTTTCTTCGGCTAAAGAATGGGAACAAAAAACAAAGGATGTTTTAGGTTTACAAGAAGCATGGAAGAAGATTGGATTCGGTTCTCGAAAGGAAAACGAATTGGTTTACCAAGAATTCCGTAAGCATTGCGATGTCTTTTTTCAAGCGAAAAAAGAATTCTCAAAAGACATCGAAAGTAAGTTTAAAGATGTAGCGGATAAAAAACGAAAATTAATCGAGGAAGCGAAAGCATTGAGTAACTCTCAAGAATGGAAAAGCACTTCGGAAAAATTGATCCAACTTCAAAAAAGATGGAAAGAGTCAGGCAATGCCGGACACCGCTTCGAGAATAAATTATGGTCGGAATTCCGTGGAGCTTGTAATGTGTTTTTCGAAGCAAAAGAAGCTCACTTTAAAGGTCAAGATGAGGCGAATGCATCGAATCTTACTGCAAAAAATGAGTTGATTTCAGAAGTTCAAAATTGGGAAGTCCCAAGTGATAAACAGGCTGCAATCACGGCTTTAAGAGCGTTCCAAAACAAGTTTAATGAGCTTGGACAAGTTCCAATGAAGGATAAAAATGCTGTTTATCAAAATTTCAAGAAAGCGATTGACGAAAAATATGCTGCACTGAAATTAGAAGGACAGGAAAAGGAAAATATTCTCTTCAAAGCGAAACTAGACAATTTAGAATCAAGTCCTGACCGCGTTAGATTATTTCAAGGAGAGAAAAATGAAATCCGTAAGCAAATCGACACGCTCAATAAAGAAATCATGTTGTTAGAAAACAACCTTGGATTCTTTGCTAAATCTAAGGGAGCAGATGCCTTGAGAGCAGATGTTGACAAAAAGGTTAAGCATGCTCAAGAACGAATCCAACAATTAAAGCAAAAACTTAAATTAATTCCTAATGAATAGTTTTATCAATGTTTTATTATTGGTGGTCACATTTCCAACCATGTTATTGTCGGTTTTTGTTGGCTTCGATTTACCCATTGATTTTCTAAATACAACAGGTGCAAATTTGCTGTATCGTTTCGAGGTTTTTTTAGGTCTAGGGATGGTTTTTGCCATCATCAGCTTGCGTCGCTCTGTTCGTCGATGGATGGGCGTTTTTATGACGGCAAAAACATCAAAATTTGCTTGGAATGGCACGATTAGCCGAGAACGAAAACAACGTGTGATTCTATATACTTCCATCGAATCAATCGTGCTGTTTTTCCTCGCATTGTCTTATTATTACGTTACCAAGGAAGCCATTTTCATTAGTGGTGTCTTGGTATTTTTCGCACTTGAATCTATGTTGTTTTTAGCGATCAATGTGAAAAATAACTTTAGAGTCGGAGTTACCTCTAAGGCGGTACTTGTGAGTGATCGCGAGATTATCTTAATCTACCTTGCCGGACTTCGAAAAGTGAGTATTAGTCAACAAACAGTTTACTTTGATTACATTCAAGACCTTCAATTATCCTTTCCAATTGATTGCGTTGAAGAAGCTGAGCGTTCGGCATTTTTCACAAGTTTAGAAGCGCAATTGGACCCCAATCGGGTACTTTTCCAAAACACAAGCCAAAAGTAAATTTTGTACTTTCGAGGTAACATTTAATCTACGAACACTTGAAAATTCTTCTTATTCGTTTCAGTTCTATCGGTGATATCGTCCTCACTTTTCCCGTAGTGAAAGCCATAAGAAAATCTTTTCCAGAAGCAAAAATACACTTTGCCAGTAAAAAAAGCTTTGAAACATTACTTCTTGGCGCAGATGGAATTGACCAATTTCATTTCCTTTCTGATTCCTTTTCTTCCTTCAAGAAAGAGGTGAAAAAAGAAAAATTCGATTACATCATTGACTTACACAATAATCTAAGGACTAGAAGATTAACCTTTGGTATTTCTGCTGAAATTGCTCGTTTCGACAAGCTAAATATACGCAAATGGCTTTATACCAATTGGAAATTAAAGGTCATGCCTCAGGTGCACATCGTTGACCGTTATTTGGAAACCTTGAAGGTTTTGGGTATTCATTCAATCGATCAAACTAGAAATGTTTTCACTGTTCCTTTATCGAATAGCGTCAACATCGAAGAGCGTTTCCCGAACATTAAAGGTCCATTTGTTGCTATTGCTATTGGCGCACAGTTTAAAACGAAACGAGTACCGAAGGAAAAATGGATAGAAATCCTTCAGGAGATCAATGGTAATATCCTAGTGATAGGAGGGGAGATGGATCGAGAAATTGGCGATTGGCTGGTGGAACATTGTCCAACTAAAGTCATGGTAAATACCTGTGGAGAATTAACAATTTTGGAGTCCGCAAGCGTGGTTTCTCAGGCGAAAAGTTTACTTACAAATGACACTGGAATGATGCATATTGCGGCTTGTTTTGATACACAAATCATTTCTATTTGGGGAAATACAACACCGGAATTTGGAATGAGTCCTTACAGACCAGAAGGGAAAAATATGGATCAACTGTTTCAAGTAGAGGGACTTTCATGTCGTCCGTGTTCGAAAATAGGATTTCAAGAATGTCCAAAAAATCACTTTCATTGCATGACTAAGCAAGATGCAAAAGTGATTGCATCAAGTGTGATTATGGATTAATCTTCTAAGAATAATTTTCTTAATTCAGTTGCCTCTGCAGGCTTCATTTTTCCCGCCAAAATTAAACTAAGTTGTTTACGTCGAAGTGCGCCTTCAAAACGTTCAATTTCTTCCGCTGTTTCAGGGATTAATTCAGGAACTTGAATAGGACCTCCATTTTGATCTACTGCAACAAATGTATAAATAGCTTCGTTGCATTTTTCTTTTGCTCCGGTTAGGTTGTCTTCAACAAAAACGTCGACAAATATTTCCATAGAGGAATTAAATGCCCGCGAGACTTTCGCCTCCAAGGTTACAATCGAAGCATGATTGATCGGTTTTTGAAAGGAAACATTGTTTACGGATGCGGTTACTACCACGCGTTTACAATGTCGATGCGCGGATACACTCGCAATGACATCCATCCAGGCCAATAATTGTCCGCCGAATAAATTACCCAAGGTATTCGTGTCATTTGGCAATACAACTTTCGTTGAAATCGATAAGGTATCGCATGCTTTTACTGCTTTCATAAGTACAAAATTAGTGAATTATCAAGCACCGCTAAACAAATGCCCTTTTAGATGTGTTCGTAAGTTGATTTAATTGTGAAATAATGAATAATTCACTAATTTTAACGCTTAACTATTTTGCTAGAAAACAACACACCTATGAAAAAAAGACATTTACTCCTATCTTTTTTATCACTCTTCGCCATTTCCATGAATGCTTTTGCTCAACAAAAACGTGTTCTAGACCCTGGAAATATGCGTCAAGGCGAAACAATTGAGTATTGCACCCAACACAAAAAACAGGCGGAACTGATGAAGAATCCAGCCTACGTGAAATCAAAGGAATTGGATGATGCAGAATTTGAGATGCTTTCCAAAAAAGGTGGATCGGAAAAAGCAACTATTTATAAAATCCCGGTTGTTTTCCATGTATTACACATGAATGGTGTTGAAAACATTTCGGACGAACAAATATTGGATGCACTTGCTATTTTAAACAGAGATTATAGAAAACAAAATGCAGATACAGCCAATGTTCACCCTGATTTTGCTGGAATGCCTGCCGATATTGAAATCGAATTTGTCTTAGCGACTAAAGCTCCCAATGGAACATGTTTTAAGGGAATCACGAGAACCTACAATACCATTAGTTATGATGGAAGCGATGGTGGGAACCAAGTGGATGCTATTGTAGCTGGAAACGATGTGTATCAAGGACAATGGCCGGGTAATAAATACATGAATGTATTTATTTGTGGAGAAATTGGTGGAGCAGCTGGTTACACATACAATCCTGCCGGATGGGGTGCTACCCAAATGACAAACGGTATTTGGGTATTACACGATTACGTTGGATCGATTGGAACTAGTTCTGTCGGAACAAGTAGAACCTTAACACACGAAGTAGGACACTGGTTAAACTTATCTCATACATGGGGATCAAATAATAATCCAGGAACGGCAGCAAGCTGTTCTGGTAATGGAGATCAAGTTCAGGATACGCCAACATGTATAGGCGTGTCAGCTTGTCTATTAAATTCCAATACATGTAATAACGATAATGCGTATTGGGGATTTGATATCCGTGACAATGTGGAGAACTACATGGACTATTCTTATTGTTCTAAAATGTTCACAGAAGGTCAGCGCACGCGTATGCGAACAGCACTTCAATCAACCAATACAGGTCGTGCGAATCTTTGGACAACAGCGAATCTTGCTTCGGTAGGCGCAAACGGAGTGCTTTATTTATGTAAAGCTGAATTTACTTCGGATAAAACAACGATATGTAATGGTGATGAAATTTCTTTTTCAGATGATTCATACAACGTGGCAAATTCTTGGACATGGACCATTACTCCTTCTACTGGATGGGCTTATTCAAATGGTACTTCTGCAACAAGTCAGAATCCATCTGTCATCTTTGATACACCTGGACTCTATACTGTTCAGTTAACTGCTTCGGATGGAACATTGTCCGATAGTGAAATTAAAAACAACTTTATTCGCGTACTAAACACGGCAGCTTCACTGCCATTCTGGGAGGGATTTGAAGATTATTCAAGTTTATCAAATATACAAGAATGGGAAGTGTTTTCTTCTTCTGCGAATAACGCATGGACAATCGAGTCAACTACAGGGCACTCAGGCGCACAAAGTGCAAAACTGATGAATTTTGGACAAGGAACAGCGAATGTTGATGAGTTGACTTCCTCTCAAATTGATTTGTCTTCCATTCCTTCTACAGGTACCGTTACCTTGAGTTTCCGTTATGCGTATCGCAAAGTGTTGACGACGAACTATGAGTACTTAAAAGTATTTATTTCCGGAGATTGCGGAGCGGATTGGATTCAACGCAAAACGATTCAGGGGAATCAACTTTCTACCCTGACGTCTACGACAACTTGGAAACCAACAGTACAAACGGATTGGACTACAGTTCACATGACGAATGTAACAAGCAACTATTTCACGGATAAATTCCGTGTGCTTTTTCGCTTCGAAGGAGAAGGAGGAAATAACATTTACTTGGACGACATCAATTTGTATAATGGTAGTCCATCCAACGAACTTGTAACTGGTATCGTGGAGCACTCTTCTATCACTCACTTGGAAATGTTCCCTAATCCAGCGGATGATGAATTGAATGTTTCATTTGATCTTCCGAATACAGATGATTTAACGATTTCGATGATCGACCTTTCAGGTAAAATCATTCAGAAACACTTGGTGAAAGCGAAAGAAGGTAAAAACTTAGTGATGATGAATACACAAGAACTTGCAGGTGGCATGTACCAGTTAGTCATTGTGAGTTCGAACGGACAAAAAACACTGCCGTTTATCGTGAAGTAATCATTTCGATTGAAAATAATTAAATAGGATAAGTGCTTTTGCTTGTCCTATTTTTTTTGCTACTACCTCCTGAGAAAGTGCTTTAATTTTATCTACTGACTTATACTCCTGAAGTAAAAGTGTCCAGGTTTTCTCACCGATTCCTTTGATTTCAGCTAATTCTGTTTGAAACGAATTTTTACTGCGCTTGTTTCGATGATGGGTAATCCCGAAACGATGGGCTTCATCCCTCATATGCTGAACCAATTTCAATCCCTTCGAACGCCTATCTAAAACAATAGACTTCGAATGATTTGGACGAAATAATTCCTCCATTCTTTTTGCTAAGCCAAAAACGCTGACTTGATCGGTAATTCCAAGTTCCTCAATGGATTCCATTGCAGCACTTAGCTGCCCTTTTCCGCCATCAATAATGATTAACTGAGGCAAGGGTATGTCTTCATCCAATAATCGTCGATATCGCCTGAAAACAACTTCTTTCATCGTGCTAAAGTCATCTGGTCCAACGACGGTTTTCACATTGAAGTGACGGTAATCATTTTTACTTGGCACACCTTTTTTGAAAACAACACAAGACGAAACGGCATTGGTCCCTTGTAAATTCGAATTATCGAAACATTCAATGTGATCCGGTAATGACGGTAGAGAAAGTGCTTGTTGCAATTCAAGTAGCGCATCGATACCACCATGATCCGAAACCTTATTCATTTCTCTTTTTTTCAATTGCAAACGATAATGCTTGACGTTATGCATGGAAAGCTCAACCAACTTTTTCTTTTCGCCAATTTGTGGACAATTAAAATGGAAGTCGGGA
Source organism: Crocinitomicaceae bacterium (assembly GCA_024643365.1). Classification (GTDB taxonomy): domain Bacteria; phylum Bacteroidota; class Bacteroidia; order Flavobacteriales_D; family Crocinitomicaceae; genus UBA952. The sequence continues at coordinate 131,904 of JAHENC010000004.1, forward strand.
AAAATAGATTCAACTTTGTCAAAAACCAATACTTCCTTGGAACAACTTTCAAATTTTAATCTTAATTGAGGCAATACATAAGTGAAAACATATGCAATGTTTTCCGTTAGTTTTAATTCTAAATGGGAGGTGTAGGTATGTACAATTGCCCCTTCACGAATGACTAAATAATTAAAAAATAAAAACTCCTCATCCAGCTCATAAGTAATTACATCCACTTCATTTAAAGTGTGTGATACAATCATGGATTTTGATTGGTATTTCTCTATTTGCGCTAATATTTCTTTTACCTTTTGTGCCCCTTCAAAATCATATTTCTCCGCAAGTTCAAACATCGTTTTTTTCAAGCTTAAACACAGCGCATATGTTTTACCTTGCAATAATAACTCAATGGAATTCATCATTTCGTCATAGTTATCTTTTGATTGATAACCCACACATGGACCGGCACATTTTCCAATGTGATACTCCAAACAAACTTTGTATTTTTTTTGCTTAATTTTTTCTTGACCTAAGTCCAATGCGCACGTTCGCAGTGTAAATAATTCCCGAATTAATTGAAGTAATGTTTGCATCACTCTTCCATTGGGATAGGGTCCAAAATACTTGGAGCCATCTTTGATCTTCCTTCTTGTGCTAAAAACGCGCGGAAAAGGTTCGTTTTTGACAACAATCCATGGATAGGTTTTGTCGTCCTTGAGTAAAATGTTATAACGTGGACGATATGATTTGATGAGGTTGTTTTCTAGCAGCAAAGCATCTAACTCTGAAGAAACCACGGTAAACTTTATATCTGCAATGTTTTTTACTAAAGCACGCGTTTTTCCATCGGTGATATTTGCCTTGAAATAAGAATGAACGCGCTTATTTAAATTCTTTGCCTTCCCAACATAAATAATCACCCCCTTTGAATCGAAGAACTGATACACACCAGCATCTGTTGGTAGCACCTTGATTTTCTCTAGAACTAGGAGGGAATGAGTATTCATCGGATAAAATTAATCACAAAGTTTCAGAAGAACACGAGCTATGCTATCTTTGTTCTATGTTAGATGAATTCATACGAAAATCTTTACAAGAGGATATTGGTGACGGAGATCACTCAACTCTTGCGTGTATACCAGCTGATGCACAAGGAAAAGCAAATTTGCTCGTAAAAGAAAAAGGTGTTATTGCCGGAATCGAAGTCGCAAAAAGAATTTATGAAATAGTGGATCCAGCACTTGAAGTAGTTTTTTATAAAAACGATGGTGATGCCATCGAAATAGGTGACATTGTCTTTCAAGTTTCCGGTTCTTCACGGTCCATCCTGACTTCTGAAAGATTAGTTCTGAACTGCATGCAACGTATGAGTGGGATCGCCACACAAACAGCACAAGTTCTGCAAGTTATCGAAGGTTGCCACACCAAGATTTTGGACACAAGAAAAACAACACCTGGAATCCGATTTTTAGAAAAATGGGCAGTTAAAATTGGTGGTGGTGAAAACCACCGTTTTGGCCTGTATGACATGGTGATGTTGAAGGATAATCATATCGACTATGCAGGTGGAATTAAAAATGCCATTGAGAAAACGAAAAAATACCTGATTGACACGAATCGCTCGCTTAAAATTGAAATTGAGGTGAGAAGTTTAGAAGAATTGCATGAAGTTATTCAAATTGGCGGCGTAGATAGAATTATGTTAGACAATTTCACCCCGGAAAGACTCAAAGAAGCGTTAAAACTGATTCCTAAATCCTATGAAACAGAGGCATCTGGTGGAATAACGATTGACAATATTCGTCCATATGCTGAAACAGGTGTTCAATATATTTCTATTGGGGCATTAACCCATTCTGTGAATGGACTTGATTTAAGCTTAAAAGCTAGTTTTTAGATAGAAGGATTTAGGCGTAAATACAGGCCGAAATCACTAATGTTTCACGTTGAAAACATTCTATTTTAACTTGTTTCCAGCCATTTTCGGTTAACATTTTACCCGAGTAAATGTCACCTGATTTTCCCTCAATGATTAATTCAGTGATGAATTCAATGCCGGTACGATTGTTTAATTTGAACATGGCCTCTTTCATCGTCCATATTTTCGTCAAATCAAGTATTTTTTGCTCGCTGATGAACTGTTTCTCTTCGTCACTCACAAAGCGAGATGCAATGCGCTCGATACGTGGACTAATTTCCTCGATGTCAATGCCAAGTTCTTTTGAACTCACACCAAGTGCGCAATAATGCTTGGAATGACTAATGGAAATATAGGTGTTTAACTCCTTTTTCAGAAAAGGTTTTCTGGAATTCGAATAGAAAATAGGGGTGGATATTGTTGATTTGTTTCGGATACGCCGAACCCCTAAAAATTCAATTTTTCTAGACTCATTTGTGAGGTTGTTCAATTGTTCCATCTCTTCAGGGAATAACTGCTCCTCCATATAAGCCTCGAATGGCTTTTTTTCTTCAATAACCACTGAACTCAATTGATCTGATAAAAATATTCTATGAAATGTTTCGGACATTTATCAATTAATTAACAGTTAGTTCATACACATACTGCAAAGTTGCTAATTAATTTTCATATATATTTTTTTCAAATTTGTGAGGAAATCAATATGGATTTCTCTATATTTACAATCTTTAAAAAACGAGATATAGTAAAATTTATACGCATTCTTATGGTGGGTAAACTAAAGTTATTGTTATTAAGTGTCCTGTTTGCAGGAACTTATGCATTTTCTCAGTCGGGTCTTGGTACCCTAAAAGGGACAATCAAAGACGAATCAACTGGTCTTCCAATTGAGCTTTCGAAGGTCCTTTTGAAACAGGGAGATCAAATTAAAAGCGGAGCAACAACTGACGCTCAGGGGAAATTTCAAATCAATGGTATTCCTCCTGGGACCTATGATTTGCATTTTTCGAATGCATTATCAGGATATAACATGTCCGTAATGACAGGTGTTGCCATTTCCCCAGATAGAATTACCTTTTTGGATAATTTAACCCTTGGAAAAAAAGTAAAAGATGAGCAAGAGGTAAAAGTTGTGATTTATAAAGTTCCACTCATTGATAAAAATGGTGGTGCTTCTGGAGCAACAGTTACTCGTGAAGACATTAATAGAATGCCTGTTCGTTCAGCCGAGGGTGTTGCAAGATCTGTTGGAGGTGTGAATTCAAATGAAGGTTCAGGAGCGATTTCTGTTCGCGGTTCACGTTCTGATGGTACTTATTACTATATTGATGGTATTAAAGTTCGTGGTTCTGCCAATATCCCAAAATCAGCGTTAGAAGAAGTAGCTGTAATCACAGGAGGTGTTCCGGCGAACTACGGTGATGTTACAGGGGGAATCATATCCATCACTACGCGTGGACCATCCGCTGTTTATTTCGGTTCAATCGAAGGAGTATCTTCGGGTATTTACTTCAAAGGTGCCGACCCAGATGGTTATGATGGAAAAGTATTTGGTTTAGATAAATTTGGTTACAACCTTGTAGAAGGAATGTTGTCTGGTCCACTTTGGATGCAACGTGATTCAACTGGTAAGAAAACAAAACCGAAATTAGGATTCTTGATTTCGGCCAATTTAACAGATCAGTTGGATAGTCGACCTCTTGCGGGTGGTAGTTACCGCATTAAAAAGGATGTTCGCGATGATTTGTTGGCGAATCCATTAAGACCAAACTCTACAGGTTTCGGTACATTCCATAACTCTCTGTTCCTTCGTGAAAGTGATTTCGAAAAAACTGCGTGGAGAATGAACGCAAGAAATACTGTGTATTCCGGACAGGCGAAAATTGATGTAAATACAGGGCCTTCCGTGAATCTTCAATTTGGTGCTTCTATGAACTATAGTAATGGAAATAGTTACTCTTACGGCGGATCATTGTTGAATTTTGCAAATTTCGGATACAGTAAGTCTTACGATTATCGTGTATTTGGTCGTTTAACACAACGTTTTAATAACGAGCGCGAAGGAAGTAGTTCAAAAATCAAGTCAGCACTTTATAGCTTGATGGTTGATTACTCCAAATCGTTCAGTGAGTCTTATGATCCAAAACATCAATTTAATTTGTTCAATTATGGATATGTAGGGAAATTCGTGACTACTCGTAGACCTTCCTATTCATTCAACGATGCAACTCAAATGTATGTACATGATGGATTCAAAGATGTACAAGTTGATTTCACACCGTCAGAAACAAACTCTGCTCTAGCTGCAATCACTACACAATATTATGATATCTACGAAGGAGCCCCTTTTGGTCACTATGAGAACTTAACTCAAATTAACCAAGGAAATGCACTTCGTAATGGGGATGCTCCTCAAAGTGTTTATGGTATTTGGAGTAATATTGGTGCGCCATACAATGGATTCGGAAGATTTGAAAACGACCAATTCCGTGTAACAGGTGCTGGATCTGTTATCATTGGTGACCACAGTATCTCTTTAGGGTTCGAATACGAGCAACGTGTAGACCGTGGTTGGTCTAGTGGTGATTATGGTCCTACAGGAATTTGGAATATTGCACGTTTGTTGACAAACTTCCACATCAAGGAATTAGACTTGAATAGTGGTGTTGTTTCAGATTCTGGTTCATTTAAAGCGATTACTTATGAAAGATTGAATTCAGGGTATGCAAATACAAGTGGTACTGGTGAATTCGGTGGACAACAAAACAATGATAACCAATCATTCTTTGACTTTAACTTAAGAAACAAACTTGGATTAAATGCATCAGGTGATGACTTCATTGACATCGACCAATATGATCCAAATTTGTTCCAATACGACATGTTTTCTCCGGATGAATTGTTAAACAGTGGAAATTCTTATGTGTCCTATTACGGATTTGACCATACAGGCCAAAAAGTAAAAGGAAACACAGATATTAATAAATACTTTAACGAATACGATGAAAACCGTAACTTCAAAAGATTCGTTGGTGCTTTCCAACCAATTTATATGGCTGGATACATCATGGACAAGTTTGCATTTAACGACATCGTATTTAACGTAGGTGTTCGTGTAGATGTATTTGATGCGAACCAACCTGTATTGAAAGACCAATATTTGTTCTACAATGCGAAAACGGTTAAAGAAGTTCGCGCTATGAAAGAAAGTGATCCAAACCAATATGCTTGGGTTAATCTACCAGAAGGTATGGCTGATGATAACATCGTTTATGTAAATGATGTACAGAATCCAACGGAAATCAAAGGATTTAGAACAGGAATGACTTGGTACAATTCTGTTGGTACGCCAATTGAAGATCCTAAATTAGTTGAGGGTCCTAATGGCATTGCTCCTTGGTTGCAAGATCCATCTTTAGAAACACCTACAGCTGATGCTTTTACTGATTACAAAGCTCAGGTAAACGTGATGCCACGTGTAGCATTCTCATTCCCTATTTCAGAAGAAGCCTCTTTCTTTGCTCACTATGACATCTTGACAAAACGTCCAACTTCAGGTTACCGTTTTGATCCATACGAATACCAATACATTCAGTCCAGAAATGCTGTTATCAGCAACTCGAATTTGAAACCAGAAAAAACGGTAGATTATGAGTTAGGATTCCAACAAGTTTTAACTCGCACCTCCTCAGTTAAGATTTCTGCGTTCTATAGAGAACAACGTAATAATGTACAGTTGGTAAACATTTTCCAAGCTTACCCTGCAACCTACAAAACTTACGGAAACCGAGATTTTGGAACAGTAAAAGGTATGACAATAGCTTACGATTTAAGACAAACAGGAAACATCCGCATGACAGCAAATTATACTTTGCAGTTTGCAGATGGAACAGGTTCAGATGCTACCTCTATGGGTGCGCTGGTGAATGCTGGACTTCCTAACTTAAGAAATATTTTTCCATATAGCTATGACCAACGCCATGCATTTGCTGTAACTTTTGATTACCGTTATGGTGAGGGTAAAGACTACAATGGACCAATAATTGGAAAATCTAAAATTTTGGAAAATACTGGTTTGAATATTTTCTCTAATTTCTATTCAGGAAATCCATATTCGTCTCAAACATTTATCACAGACGAAGGAATTGGTAATTTGGCAGCAGGAATTAACGGAACATTAAATGGCTCTAGATTACCTTGGTCTTACCGTTTGGATATGCAATTGGATAAAACAATCAATATACAATACGGAAACAAAGACAACAAGAAAAAAGTAGCATTCTTGAACGTTTATGTACGTGTGACGAATATGTTTAATCAGTTCAACCGTTTAAATGTATATCGTGCAACTGGAAACTGGGATGATGATGGATACCTTGCAGCAGCATCTAGTCAAACATCTATTCAAAACCAAACAGATGAGCAGTCTTTCCGTGACTATTACATGATGAAGATTCAAAATCCGTTTAATATTAGTTCTCCAAGAACAATTCGTTTAGGAGTTAAATTTGATTTTTAAGAAAGCAACAAACGTAGAGATATGAAAAAGCAATTACTTGCAACGTTTTTTGGGGTTACTGTAGTGTTTAATGCACTCGCTTATCTTGGTCCTAACGACAAAATGGATAAGCCTACTCCAACAACTAAAGGAGCCAATTGTAGTCCAGCGACAGCAAAACTATACATGGAATTCAATGACGTTAGAGCGTTAATTGAACAGGGAGGAAGTATGTTCCAAAACCGTGCTGCTGGAGTAGCAGCGTATGAGGTGCCAAAAAACAGTAAGCGTTATGCGATTTTCGCTGGTGCTCTGTGGATGGGTGGAACAGATGTAAATGGTCAGTTGAAATTGGCAGCTTTACGCTACAGAAGTGGAAACGATTTCTGGCCTGGTCCTTTAACAGTGAATCCAGGATCTGGTGATTTCAATCCGGGAGCCTCTGTCGGTGCAGGTGTAACTAGAGACTTTGGTGAAGCGAATATTGATCCAGACCAATGTATCGCTTACGATAAATTTTATACTATTCGCAAAGCTGAAGTTATTCGCTTCAATATTTGGTGGGAATGTTCTCAAGGAATTGTTACTGAAGGATGTAATGATGTTCAGGCTTTGACAAATGATGAATTAAATAGAATTTATGGTTGGCCAGCTCATGGTGACGTATCTAGAGGACAAGATTATTGGTTAGCACCATTCTATGACCGTGATGGGGATGGATCTTACAATCCTGATAATGGGGATCATCCTTGGTATGATGATATTCTTGGACGTGATGACATCGAGTGTGGTGTTGATCGTCGCGTATCTTTGTACGGTGATGAAACTCATTGGTGGGTCTTCAACGATAAAGGAAACATTCACACGGAAACAAGTGGAGATCCAATCGGAATGGAAATTCGTGCCCAAGCTTTTTCTTTCGCTACCAATGATGAAGTGAATAGAATGACTTTTTACAACTACGAATTAATTAACCGTGGTACACAAACACTTTACAACACTTATTTCGCACAGTATTTAGATGCTGACGTTGGAAACTACTCAGATGATTATGCTGGATGTGACGTTTCACGTGGTTTAGGGTACATGTACAATGGTGACTTGAATGACCAAAGTGATGGTGGACGTCTAGGGTACGGTGAGAATCCGCCAGCAATTGGTTGTGACTTCTTTGAAGGACCATATCAAGATGCAGATGGAATTGACAACCCTGGTCCATACTTTGATGAAGTGGCTCAGGTTGAAGTGGTACCAACAGTGGTTGATGCACTTGCTAACGGAGGGATCGTTTACAAAGGAATTGGAATTGGTTATTCTGATGGAATCATCGATAACGAACGATTTGGTATGCGTCGTTTTACTTATTATACTTCAACATCGGCATATCCATATAATGACCCGGGTCCGGCATCGGAATACTACCGATTCATGGAAGGTAAATGGGCAAATGGCGCAGAAATGTATTACGGTGGAGCTGGAACACAAGGAACTGTTTTGAGTGATTACATGTTCCCAGGAACTTCGGATCCATTACATTGGTCAACAGGCGGACAAGATATGTCTGGACAATTTCCTAATGGATGGGATGAGTCAACAAGTAACAACCCTTCTGGGGACAGACGATTTGTTCAGTCTGCGGGACCATTTACTTTGCGTCCAGGTGCAACAAACAACATTACAGTAGGTATCGTTTACGGTAGAAGCTCTGCCGGTGGCCTTATGGCTTCTGTAGATGCAATGAAACGTGCTGATACAAAGGCACAAGCGTTGTTTGACGCTTGTTTTAAAATTCTTTCTCCGCCAGATGCGCCGAAATTAACTATTCAAGAATTAGAGAATGAATTGATTCTTATGTTGGAAAATCCATCTTCGTCTAACAATTACCAAGAGGCATATGAAGAAATGGATGAAGTGAATATTCCAGATCCAACGGTTGATCGTTACTACCGTTTTGAAGGATATCAAATTTTCCAATTAAAAGATGCAGAGGTTTCTATCGCTGATATCGCTGATCCAGATAAATCTCGTTTGGTAGCGCAATGTGATAAGAAGAATAATATTTCTAGAATCATCAACTTCGTTTATGATGAGGCATTAGGATTCTCGGTTCCAGTTGAAAAAGTAAAAGGTGGAAATGTTGGAATCCAACACACATTCCAAGTGAAGGAAGATGCTTTCGCACAGGGAGAAAGAAAATTGGTTAACCACAAAACATATTATTATGTGGCCGTTGCTTATGCATATAACCAATTCAAGGAATATAATCCAAATGATCCAATTTTATTAGATGGCCAAAAAATGCCTTATATTTCATCTCGTATTAGTTATGATGGAACTGCCATTAAATCAGTAGCAGCTGTTCCACACAACCCAATGCCAGAGGCCGACGGAACAGCACAAATGATTGCTTACGGTTCATCACCATTGATTACACGTTTGGATGGATACGGAAACGGAAACCGCTCATTGGAATTGACAGCTGAAACGGAAAAAACAATCATGGAACAAGGTTTCATGGAGAATCCAACCTATGATTATGGTCGTGGACCAATCAACATCAAAGTAGTGGATCCATTGAACTTAGCAAGTGGTTACTTTGAATGTAAATTCAATGACTACACGGCAAATGCTTCTGGAAATGCTGCAGATACTGCAAGTTGGACTGTTTACCGTTATGCGAATAAAG
>JAHENC010000010.1 GCA_024643365.1 Crocinitomicaceae bacterium
GTAGTAGGTCGCCAAGAAGTAATTAACCGTCGTGAAATGCACTGGATGCGTATCGACCGTTATTATTCATCAGACGCGGAAGTAGAAGATTTACAAGGCTTAGAAATTGCATCTGATAATCCAGAGGTTGTTTTCCAACCGATGTTATGCCAACACTGTAATAATGCTCCTTGTGAGACCGTGTGTCCAGTATTAGCGACGACTCACTCAACTGAAGGATTGAACCAAATGACTTACAACCGTTGTATCGGTACACGTTATTGCGCAAATAACTGTCCGTACAAAGTACGTCGTTTCAACTGGTTCCGTTATTTCCAAACTGATGACTTTGATTTCCACTTCAACAACGATTTAGGCCGTATGGTGATTAACCCAGACGTAACAGTTCGTTCACGTGGGGTGATGGAAAAATGCTCAATGTGCGTTCAACGTATCCAAGAAGGTAAATTGACAGCGAAAAAAGAGAGTCGTCGTCCGGTGGATGGAGAAATTCAAGTAGCTTGTGCTCAATCTTGCCCAACGAATGCAATCACATTTGGTGATATGAATGATCCAAAATCAGCTATCTCACAATTGTTATTGGTTGAACAAGAAGGACGTGCTTACCACGTAATTGAAGAAATTAACGTGAAGCCTAATATTTCTTACTTGAAGAAAGTTCGTAACAAGGATGCTAAAAAAGCATAATTTTTTAATCGTAAAACAGTAAATAAAAATATGTCGCACGTTGTATCACCCATAAGAGAGAAACTAGTTACTGGTGGAAAATCTTATTCCGATGTTACCCACGATATCTGCAAACAAGTAGAGGGAGAGCCTACAAAAGAATGGAAAATTGCATTCGGGATCTCATGTCTTGTATTCATTTATGGTGCTTATTGCCTATTCTACACTTGGTGGCAAGGTATTGGCGTTTGGGGATTAAATAAAACCGTAGGTTGGGCTTGGGATATCACTAACTTCGTTTGGTGGGTTGGTATCGGTCACGCGGGTACTTTGATCTCTGCCGTATTATTATTGTTCCGTCAAAAATGGAGAACTTCCATTAACCGTTCAGCAGAAGCAATGACAATCTTTGCCGTACTTTGTGCTGCATCGTTTATCTTAGCTCACATGGGACGTCCTTGGTTGGCTCATTGGGCTTTACCATTACCAAATGCATTCGGTTCATTATGGGTTAACTTTAACTCGCCATTGGTTTGGGACGTATTTGCGATTTCTACTTACCTATCGGTTTCTTTATTGTTCTGGTACATGGGTCTTGTTCCCGATTTGGCAACAATTCGTGACCGTGCGACAACAGCAGGACGTAAATTCTGGTACGGTTTATTCAGCTTAGGCTGGACAGGATCTTCAAAGACTTGGGCACGTTATGAATACATGTCATTGATTTTGGCAGGTATCTCTACTCCCCTAGTACTTTCTGTACACACAATTGTATCTATGGACTTTGCAACGTCTGTTATCCCAGGATGGCACACGACAATCTTCCCTCCATATTTCGTTGCGGGTGCGATTTTCTCTGGTTTCGCGATGGTACAAACGTTGTTGTTAATCACACGTGTAGTTTTCAAATTAGAAGATTACATCACGATTGAGCACATCGAAATGATGAACATTGTCGTAACAGTGACAGGTTCAGTAGTAGGTATTGCTTACTTAACTGAATTCTTCATCGCATGGTATTCAGGGGTAGAATATGAAAGTTATGCATTTATCAACCGTGCAACGGGTCCATACTGGTGGGCATATTGGATGATGATGACATGTAACGTTATCTCTCCACAATTATTCTGGTCAAAAGCGATCCGTACAAACTTGATGGTTTCATTCTTCTTATCTATTGTGGTAAACGTAGGTATGTGGTTTGAGCGTTTTGTAATTATCGTAACATCATTACACCGTGATTACATCCCATCTTCTTGGGCGATGTTCTCTCCTACGATGTATGATATTGGAGATTACATTTTCTCATTTGGTTTATTCTTTACCTTATTCTTCTTATTCGCTAAATTCTTACCCGTGGTAAATATGGCAGAGGTGAAATCGGTAATGAAAGGTGTTTCATCCAACTTCCCAGCGAAGAAGGCGAAAGCAGCTAAAAAAACGGAAGAATAATTATTAAGCAATTCGAAATTAAAACAATATGAGTTCGACAACTAACTACATTTTGGGTGTTTATGACGATGAGGACGAGGTTTTACACGCTGTAACAGCAGTAAAAGCCCAAGGAATCAAAATCGAGGACGTATTTACTCCATTCCCAATTCACGGATTAGACGTAGCAGTAGGACATGCACGTACACGATTACCAATCGCAGCATTTATGTTTGGTACATTAGGTATGATTTGTGCATTATCACTAATCAGCTATACGATGGTATTCGATTGGCCAATGATCATCGGTGGTAAAGATTTCTTTGCGTTACCAAACTGGATTCCAGTAACTTTTGAAGGAACTGTATTATTTACAGCCTTTGGTTTAGTAACAACATTTTGTGCTTCCAATAACTTATACCCAGGTAACAAGGTTGAGCCATTGGATTTGCGTATCACAGATGACAAATTTGTGATGGCAATCAATGTTGACAAAAACAAAGTTAGTGCAGCTGACATCAAGAAAGTCTTGAAAGATTCTGGCGCAATAGAAGTAAATACTAAATAATTAACAAGAACAATTGTTCACGAAGAAGCATAACAAGATGTTTAATCCAAGAATTAAATTCGTTTTATTAGCTGGTGTAGTTGCAGGCTTAATGTCATGCGGTTCAGACCCGAACGATACAGGAACAGAATTTGCTCCTAACATGTATCATTCAGTAGGATATGAGCCAATGACTCAAACACAAGGTGATACGAACACCATCAATCCATTAGGTATGAATATGCGTCTACCTGTAAAAGGTACCGTTTCACGTAAGCGTTACACAGGTTCAGATAGTTTAAAGCAAGCTTTCTTAGCACAAGAAATGATTGCTAAAACGATTCCAAACGACAGCATTTCATATTCAGAAAAATCTTTGTACAACCCGATCGCTGCAACTCCAGAGAACATCGAAGCAGGAAAGGCTCAGTATGAGCGTTTTTGCCAACATTGCCATGGTGAAGCTGGTAAAGGAGATGGCTTGGTAGCAAAAGCTTACAAAGGGGTTCCTGTTTACTCAAGTGATGCATTAAAGACGATGAATGACGGACATATTTACCACGTCATTACACACGGAAAAGGAAGAATGTGGCCACATGGATCACAAATCTCTTCGGAAAACCGTTGGAAAATCGTGTTGTATGTACACGAACTACAAAAACAATAATTCAATCAATTTAAATTAAATAGAGATCAAGATGGCGGGACATTCACATTTTTCCCCAGCAAACGTAGAAGAGCATTTTGAATTTAGTGCTGAAGGCAAAAAACGTATTATTTATGCTTTCATCGCTGGTTTAACTGCTTTAGCGCTCGGTATTTACCTTTTATCAAAAGGCGAAGCTGGCGGACACGAAGTAGCGAATGCGGGACACGATGCAGTTAAAGCAGGACATGAAGCAGCTGGCGAGCACCTTTCCGGTGGAGCCGTTTCTCACCAAGCAGGTGCCGAAGAACATTACGATTGGACAAATCGTATCTGGGCTAACGTATGGTTGAACGCTGTATTCTTCACAGGTATCGCTGTTGTGGGTATGTTCTTTGTTTCTTTGCAATACTTAACTAAATCAGGTTGGTCTGCAGTTATGAAACGTGTTCCTGAGGCTTTCCCTAAGTTCTTATACATCTCATTACCTATTTTGATCTTGGTATTCTTCTTCAAAGGAGATGTGATCTTCCACTGGATGCACCACGGTGTAACAGAAGTAGGAAGTGAAAACTATGACAAAATCATTGCAGGAAAATCAGGTTACTTAAACAAGAACTTTTTCTTAATCCGTTTAGTAGGCTTTGGAGCATTATGGATCATTTTATGGAACATGTTGCGTAAAAAGTCTTTGGAAGAAGATTTAGTTGGCGGAAGTGATTTGTTTACTCAAATGGTGAAAATCGGTACTGCATTCATCGTAATTTTCGGTGCATCTAGTTCTATTTTCGCTTGGGATTGGGTGATGTCCATCGATACACACTGGTTCTCAACGATGTTCGGTTGGTACATGTTCGCATCATGGCATGTTACAACTTATGCGGTAATCGTATTGGCTATTCTTTACTTAAAAGATAAAGGCTTGATGGGTTATGTGAATGAAAACCACTTGCATGATTTGGGTAAATTTATGTTTGCATTCTCAATCTTCTGGACATATGTATGGTTTGAGCAATTCTTGTTGATCTACTATGCCAACTTGCCTGAAGAAACAATTTACTTCTTAGAGCGTTGGGAAGGTCACAACAAGATTTACAAAACATCAGAAATTTTGATGGTAATCTTAAACTTCTTGCTACCCTTCTTAGTTCTAATGACACGTGATGCAAAAAGAACGCGTATTTTCTTGAAAATCGCTGCATTTTTAATCATTGCTGGTCACTACATTGACTTCTATCAAATGATTATGCCAGGTGTTTTAGGAAAGCATGGTGGTTATGGTTTGGTTGAATTCGGGATGGTAACCGTTTTTGCATCTGCATTCATTTATGTGATTTCAGGTGAATTAACGAAAGCGTCTTTGGTAGCAAAGAATCACCCATTCTTACCAGAAGCATTACATCACGATATTTAGTATTAAGCGATTACGATTTTAACAAATACATATATGAATTACCTAATTGGTCTTTTATCCGTAGTATTCTTCATCTTGGCAATCTCAGTGATTGCAAAGAGTATGAAGTTAAATAAGAACCTTGCTGAAGGAGAAGATGAATCAACTCCATTAGATTCAAGCAACAATTCAAATGCTTATGGCATGTTGATTTTCTGGTTGCTAGGAACTGTAGCAGGTGTTTGGTCTTTCTTACATAGCTTACCTGATTTCCTTCCAGAAGCAGCTTCAAAACACGGTATCGATACAGATAAAATGTTTTGGGTTTCTATGGCCGTTGTAACATTCGCATTTTTTGCAACAAATACCTTGTTGTTATTCTTTGCATTCAAATACCGTTACAACAAAAACAGAAAAGCTACATTCTACCCAGTTAACCACAAATTAGAGTTAATCTGGACTGTAATCCCAGCGGTTGTCATGGCAATCTTGGTTTTCACAGGATGGAGAACTTGGAGAGATATTACTTCACAAGCACCAAGTGATGCTGTTGTGATTGAAATCACAGGACACCAATTCGGTTGGTACGTACGTTACGCAGGTAATGATGATAACCAATTAGGAAATCAAAATTACAAGTTGATCGATGAGACAAATAGCGTAGGTATCGACTTTACGGATAAGAATTCATTTGATGACTTTACGGCTACAGAATTACATATTCCAAAAGGAAAGCCTGTACTTTTAAAGATCAAAGCACAAGACGTTTTACACTCAGTGTATTTACCATACCAACGTGTTAAAATGGATGCTGTACCAGGTATGCCAACGAAATTTTGGTTTACACCAACAATTTCTACAGATGAAATGCGTGCTAAGTTAAATAACAAGGATTTCAACTTTAAGTTAAACTGTACAGAAATCTGTGGTCGTGGTCACTTCGGTATGGCAATTACGGTATTCGTAGATGAGCCAGCTGATTACAAAAAATGGTGTGCAGAGCAAAAGCCATTCTTGGCAACGAATCCAAGTTATTTAGAAAAAGTACCTGCAAATTTGAAAGCAAAAGCGAGCAAGTATATTCCTGCTGAGCCAATTGCAACAGATAGCACTGCAACAGCTGCAGCTTTATAATATTTAAAAAGAACAGTAGAAAGAAAAATATATTCCTATGTCAACTGCTACAACACACGCTGAAGAAGTTCACGCTCACGCACATGATCACGAACACGAGCATCATGAGCCAAATTTTATTCAGAAGTACATCTTCTCTGAAGATCACAAAACAATTGCTAAGCAATACCTTATCATGGGTATCTTGTGGGCATTTGTGGGAGGATCGTTATCCATTCTTTTCCGTTTACAATTGGGTTTCCCAGAAATGCAATTGGATTGGTTACGCCCGATCTTAGGAGAGTGGATTGACGAATCAGGAAAATTAGACAAAGAATTTTATTTAGCACTTGTTACCATGCACGGTACCATCATGGTATTCTTTGTGTTAACAGCAGGTTTGTCAGGAACATTCTCAAACTTTTTGATTCCATTGCAAATTGGTGCACGTGATATGGCCTCAGGATTCATTAACATGTTATCCTTCTGGTTCTTCTTCTTGTCATCAGCCGTAATGTTTTCTTCTTTATTCTTAGAAACAGGACCAGCGTCAGGTGGTTGGGTAATCTATCCACCTTTAAGTGCATTGCCTCAAGCGATGCCAGGTTCAGGACTAGGTATGACATTGTGGTTAACAGCCATGGCGTTTTTTATCGTTTCATCTTTGATGGGTGGTATTAACTACATCTGTACAATTATCAACTTGCGTACACGTGGAATGACATTTACGAAAATGCCATTGACTATCTGGTCATTCTTCTTCACCGCAATCTTAGGTTTGTTATCATTCCCAGTATTGTTATCAGCAGCATTGTTATTGATTTTTGACCGTTCATTTGGAACATCATTCTATTTGTCTGAAATCTATATCCAAGGACAAGCTCTTCCAAACATGGGAGGTTCTCCAATTTTATACCAACACTTATTCTGGTTCTTAGGTCACCCAGAGGTTTACATCGTATTGTTGCCAGCATTGGGTATGACATCTGAAATCATTGCAACAAACGCACGTAAGCCTATCTTCGGATACCGTGCGATGATTGGTTCAATGATGGGTATTACAGTACTTGCCTTTATCGTATGGGCTCACCATATGTTCGTAACTGGTATGAATCCATTCTTGGGATCTGTATTTATGTTCTTGACATTGATCATTGCGGTACCATCAGCGGTTAAGGCATTTAACTACATTACAACCTTGTGGAAAGGTAACTTGATCTTTACACCAGCGATGTTATTCTCAATCGGTCTTGTATCCCTATTTATTTCAGGTGGTGTAACAGGTATCATTTTAGGTAACTCAGCATTAGATATCAACTTACACGATACGTATTTCGTAGTTGCTCACTTCCACTTAGTTATGGGATCAGCTTCATTCTTTGGTTTGATGGCGGGTGTTTATCACTGGTATCCAAAAATGTTCGGTCGCATGATGAATAAGACTTTAGGTTATATTCACTTCTGGGCAACATTCGTAGGCGTTTACTGCGTATTCTTCCCAATGCACTACACAGGTATCGCAGGTTTCCCACGTCGTTATTACTCATTTACGGCATTAGGAAACGGTCGCGAGGAAGCATTTACTGATTTGAATATGTTCATTTCAATCGCTGCGATCTTAACGTTCTCTGCACAAGCCATTTTCTTCTGGAACTTCTTCTACTCAATTTTCAAAGGGAAAAAGGCAACACAGAATCCATGGAACTCTACTACTTTGGAGTGGACAACTCCAGTAGAAGTAGGACACGGAAACTGGCCAGGAGAAATTCCAGCAGTATACCGTTGGCCATATGACTACTCAAAACCAGGTGCTGAGTCAGATTTCATTCCTCAAAACGTTCCATATTCTGCAACACCAGAATCTAACTTACCAGAGGAAAACGAAGAAATTGCGAACGAAAAAGCAATTGAAAGTTTATTGGCTGCGCAAAACGAGTCATATAACCGTTAATTAGAAACAACCTAAAGGATGCATCGAAATGGTTTCATTTGGATGCATCCTTTTTTTAGCTACCTACATGACCTTCCAACGTTTCGGTACAATCACCTTAATCAGCTTATATGTGCTCATATTAGCAGGTGGAATCGTACGAAGCACAGG
>JAHENC010000012.1 GCA_024643365.1 Crocinitomicaceae bacterium
GAGTTTATAGTGTTACAGTGACCGATGATGATGGTTGTTTGTTAACACAATCAGTAAACATTGGTCAGCCATCCACGGCAATGAATGTACAAGCCTTGGTAACAGATGTATTGTGCTACGGAAATCCAACAGGATCAATTGATGTAACCGTGACAGGAGGGGTAGCTCCGTATATGTACAACTGGAGTAACGGACCCGGAACTCAAGACATCTCAAATGTGATTGCTGGAAATTATCAGTTATCAGTTAGTGACCAAGGGGGATGTATCGTGAATTTAAATGTACCCATCCAGCAACCAAATATAGGTTTGTCCATTCAATTAAATCCAACACAAATTGCGTGTAGTGGAAATCCAACTGGCGCTGTTGATTTAATTGTAAACGGTGGAACTTTAGGTTACAGCTACCTTTGGAACAATGGCTCAAGTAGCCAAGACCTCTTTGGTTTAAGTCCGGGAGGATACAATGTTATTGTGACGGATGGTAATGGTTGTACGATAAGTGGATCTGCATTAATCAGTCAACCGAGTATTCCGATGACGGTAAGTGGGGTGGTTGGACAAGCATTCTGTTATGGAGATAGCACAGGTTCGATTAACATCACCGCTACTGGTGGAACAAGTCCGTATAATTATTTATGGAATGGTTCCTTATTCACAGAGGACCTAGATAGTTTAACATCTGGAACATATGTTTTGGAAGTCTTTGATGACAATGGTTGTTACGTTCAACAAACGTATGTAGTTCAACAAAGTTCGAGTCCATTAACCTTGACAAGTGTTCAAATACCGAGTGGTTGTTATGGAGGTTCAAATGGTCAATTGAACTTGACAGTGACAGGAGGAACAATACCTTACCTATACTCGTGGAATACAGGAAGTACTTCTCAAGATTTACAAAATTTAGCTTCCGGAATTTATAGCGTAACCGTAACCGATGCGAATGGCTGTAGTGCTACTTTGCAAGACACGGTTACCCAACCAAGTTTCTACGGCATCACCGCGCAAGTAACACCAGTTGCCTGTTTTGGACAGAATACTGGAGCGATCGATGCTACTGTTATTGGAGGTACTGCTCCATTTACGTATTCATGGAGTAACTCCCAAACGACGCAAGATTTGAGTGGCATTCTATCAGGAAGTTACATTGTTTCGGTGACCGATCATCTAGGTTGTTTGACAAGCCAGACCTTTAGTGTGAGTCAACCAAGTTCGATATTGAGTACAAGTACAACATTGACCAATGTGAGCTGTACTGGATCAGGAACTGGAGGCATAGATTTAACCGTTACCGGAGGAAATGCGCCATATAATTATTCATGGAGCAATCAAGCAACAACCCAAGACCTTAGTAACGTAGCTCAAGGAACTTACACGGTGATTGTAACCGATGCAGGCGGCTGTCAAGTAACAACGGGCACAGTGGTAACACAACCACAAGCAATGAGTTTAATCGTTAGCTCAAGTAATCCATTGTGTCCAAGTACGGCAACCGGTTCCATCGACTTGACGGTGAACGGAGGAACACAGCCATATGGTTATGCCTGGAGTGGACCAAATACAACCGCGACCACCCAAGACATTGGATTTATCACAGCGGGGATCTACTTTGTGACGGTAACCGATGCAAATGGATGTATAGCAACACAATCGGTTTCACTACAGAATCCAATTGGAGTGAGCGCTACTTATGTGAGTACGCCTGTGCAATGTTACGGAGGAAGCAATGGCTCAGTAAACGTTACTGTAAGTGGAGGAGCAACTCCATATACTTACCAATGGAATACAGGTGCACAGACCCAAGATATTTGGAATGTACCAGCGGGCAATGACACATTAGTTGTTACAGATGCGTTGGGATGTACGGATACACTTATCACACTGACAACGCAACCAACATTGCCGCTTACAATTACAAGTGCAATCCAAAATGTAGGTTGTTTTAACAATCAAACGGGAACCATTGATGTAACGATGATTGGAGGAACGCCTGGTTATACATATCAATGGTCAAATTCAATCACTACGGAGGATTTAGTAAATTACAATCCTGGAATTTATAGCGTCCTTGTTTACGATGCAAATGGCTGTTTTACGACGGACACATTTCAGATCAATCAATTGGGTAGTCAAATGTATTTGACCATAACAGGTACAAATATTACGTGCTTTGGTAATAACGATGGCACTGTAAATTTAACGGTTAATGGCGGTATTTCGCCTTATTTGATTTCGTGGAATAATGGTGAAACCACTGAAGATTTGGATTCACTTTTGGCAGGACTTTATACAGTTTCTGTGCAAGATGATAATGGTTGTACGTTAACAACTTCGATAACAATTTCTGCACCGACGCAGCCACTTACAGTAAGTGTTAATCAGACCAATTTACAGTGTTACAATCAAAATACCGGTGCACTAGATTTGACCGTAACAGGTGGTGCTGGACCATATTTTTATTCTTGGTCTAATGGAGCAACAACGCAAGATTTGCAAAATATTGCTGCAGGAGGATACACCGTTACCATTACTGATTTCAATGGCTGTGTGATAACGTCTAGTTATTATGTAAGTCAACCAAGTTCAGAGGCTGTTATTTCGAGTACAGTTAACAACATTTTATGCTATGGCAATAGTACAGGATGGATCAACGCTACGGCAGTTGGTGGCGCCTTACCATATAGTTATTTTTGGCAGGGTCCATCAGGATTTGTATCACCAAACGAGGATTTATTCGGCATTGTTGCGGGTAGCTATGTACTGATGATTACAGATAACATCGGTTGTGTGACTCAAGACACCATTGTTGTTAGTCAACCAGCATTGATTACCCCAACAGTGGTTCAAACGAATGTTAGTTGTTACGGATTTGATAATGGCTCCTTGGATATTAGTGTAACGGGAGGTGTAGGCACCTATGATTACAGTTGGAACATCGGTTCGAGCAACCAAGATTTAATCAATCTTCCTCCGGGAACGTATAGTTTAACAATCACTGATGACAATAACTGTACAGTAAATAGTAGTTACACGATTACTCAGCCACTTCAGCCATTAAACTCGACCATCAGTCAGGTGAATGTTAGTTGTTATGGCGATTCAACAGGCTTTGTTAACTTGAATGTGACAGGAGGAACTATTGCATACAGTTATAGTTGGTCAAATGGAGCGACGACACAAGACCTTTTCAATTTACCTATAGGCACATATAGTGTTTTGGTGACAGATGCCAATGGTTGTACTACGAATAATCAAACGACGATTACACAGCCACAGCAAGGCTTGAGTATCAGTTCAACGCAGACCAATGTGAGTTGTTATGGTGGAACGAATGGTGTGATCAACACCCAAAGTCAAGGAGGAACACCGAGTTATGATTACTTGTGGAATAATGGAATGACAAGTTCAACGATTAGTGGATTACCAATAGGCACATACACCGTATTAGTGACGGATAGTTTAAACTGTAGTCAAACAATGAATGTCACCATTACGCAGCCACAAGAGGCTTTAGCGTTGACTAGTAGTAGTATAAATTTAGCTTGTTTAAATGACCCAACTGGAAGTATCGATATCAACGTAACAGGAGGAACCTCTGCCTATAATTACCTCTGGACAAACGGATCAACAACGGAAGACATATCAAATCTAGGTTCTGGTGATTACACAGTTACAGTTACAGATAATTTGGGATGTATTTTGAATGCCACGATAACAGTAGAAGATCCAATTGATCCCATGCTCGTCAATCCTGTAGTGACTAACGTT
Organism: Crocinitomicaceae bacterium; assembly: GCA_024643365.1. Lineage (GTDB taxonomy): Bacteria > Bacteroidota > Bacteroidia > Flavobacteriales_D > Crocinitomicaceae > UBA952. The sequence goes on from JAHENC010000012.1 coordinate 3,768, forward strand.
ACGTGTCATGGAGGAAGTGATGCGGAAATTATTTTAACCATCACGGGTGGAGTTCCATCGTATGACATTTTGTGGTCAACTGGAGATACGATCGCGGTCTTAGATTCGCTTGTAGCAGGTAACTATAGCGTACTTGTCACGGATGCTCAGGGTTGCGAGACACCGTTGAGTTTCACGATTACCGAACCTGCACCAATTGTTGCCAATTTCAATCCAAGTGTAACCTTTGGTTGTTCTCCGTTGAATGTGACATTTACGAATAACAGCAGTGGTCCATACACGAATAGTTTATGGAACTTTGGAAATGCGACAAGTGCAACGACGCAAAATGGTATCACGACGTTTACCCAGCCGGGATGTTATGACATTAGTTTGATTGTATCGAATGCAGCAGGCTGTGCCGATACCATGATTACAGACAGTTTGGTATGCGTGGTTTCAGGACCTGACGCTAGCTTTTCAGCAAGTACGCAAGGCATAGACTATTACACCGGACAATTGGTTTTACTCAACACATCAGATGGCGACATCACGGATTACTTATGGACATTTGGAGACGGAAGTCCGAACTCAACGTTAGAAAACCCGATTCATTATTACCCAGATCAGCAAGCAGCGAGTTACGAAGTGACTTTAACCATCGTTGATACAAATGGTTGTGTGGATACGGCATCCTACGAGTTCAGCTTAGTTGAATTGTTGAATGTTTATGTACCGAATACCTTGACGATTAATGGAGATAATATCAATGATGTATTCTTACCGATCTTCTCGAATGTGGACATCATGAAGAGTTATCAGATGGAGATCTACAACAGATGGGGACAATTGGTTTGGGAAACAGACATCGTATCCGAAGGATGGAATGGAAGATACAAAGACAACAAGGATGTACAACTTGGAGTTTATACTTGGAAAATAAGGTACACGGATAATAAATCAGTATCACGAATAATAGTAGGACATGTTACAATATTACGTTAAAAATAAATTGAGTGGAGTTTGGAGATTACTTGTTGTATGCAGTATTCTTTTTTTTAAAGGAAATGTTGCAGCACAGTGTCCGACACTTTCCGCTGTTGTCAATACAAGTAGTTGTGCCGGGCAATCAACAGGCGGAATTGATGTTTCTCTAACAGGCGGATCGTCACCATTTTCATATTCATGGACGAATGGTGCTACAACCCAGGATATTTCAAATGTTATAGACGGTACTTACACATTCACTGTTACAGATGGAAATAATTGTGTCGTGAGTATTACAGAAACAATACAATCCAATCAAATTTTAACGTTAGAAGAAATCATTACAAATCCAACATGTTTTGGATTTAATAATGGAGCAATAAATATCGTCCCTGGAAATGGAACTCAACCATACACCTATAATTGGTCGAACGGATCAACAATCGAAGATTTATCATCTATTACAGCTGGTAATTATTCAGTACAGGTCATTGACAATAATGGATGTTCAATTTCGGGAGCATACACGTTAACTCAACCAACGTTGTTATCAGCAACTGAAACACATACAAATGTTTTGTGTTTTGGACAATTCAATGGAACGATTACTACCAATGTAACAGGCGGAACTTTACCCTATAGTTTCCTTTGGAATAATAATAACAACAATCAAAATTTAATTAATCTTGACGCTGGGAATTACAATCTTACCGTTACGGATAATAAAGGATGTCAAGTAAATCTGCCCGTTCAAATAACACAACCTCCAATTTTAACCGCAACAACAACACAAATAAACGTTACTTGTTATGGTCAAAGTACTGGCTCATTGGACTTGACGATGTCTGGTGGTACGAGTCCATATCAATATAGTTGGAGTAATGGAATAACAACACAAGACTTAATTGGCATTCCGGCAGGAAATTATACCGTGAACATAACTGACGCACATAATTGTCCAGCAAATACAACTAAAACTATACTTCAAAATAGTCAAATTGTTGTGGGTAATGTAACAACAAACATCACTTGTAATGGATTATCAAATGGCGCCGTTGACATTACTGCTTTGGGTGGAGTTCAACCATATGTTTTCGCTTGGTCAAATGGTGCGACAACAGAAGATTTGACAGGATTAAGTGTAGGATTATATCAATTAACCTTAACAGATAATTTGGGTTGTAATTCAAGTAATTCATATTTTTTTAATGTAACCCAACCATCTTCAATTTCTCTGTCTCAAACGAATATAGATATTCCTTGTGCAAACGGTACTGGAAGTATAGATCTGACTGTAACCGGTGGTGTACCGTCTTATCAATATGTGTGGAGTAGTGGTCAAACTACTCAAGATATTGGAAATTTGTCTGCAGGAAATTATTCAGTGACTGTTTCCGATGCCAACGGTTGTTCAGCTAATTTAGGGTCTATAAATATTGCGAACGGACCAACAGCATTATCATTAACAGGCAACATTACAAATGCGGGTTGTTTTGGTCAAACATCCGGTGCAATCGATTTAAATGTAACGGGTGGTGTTTCTCCCTATTCTTATTTTTGGTCGGTTAATGCAACTTCTCAAGATATCACAGGAATAAATGCTGGTTCCTATACGGTGACTGTAACGGACGCTAATACGTGTTCTGCTAATCAAACCTTTGTGGTAACTGAACCGTCAGCATCGGTCTCCGTGAGTGAAACGCATACAGATGTAATTTGTGCAGGAACTGCAACTGGAACTGTGAATTTAACAGTGAATGGTGGAACTGCACCATATTCTTTTCTTTGGAGCAATGGATTAACGACGGAAGATGCCTCGGCAATTGCTGCGGGAAGTTATACAGTTCAAATTACGGATGCAAATAGCTGTAATACTAGTTTGAATGTTGCGTTAGCAGAACTTTATGCCGCGTTAACTCTTTCTACGGTTCAACAGAATGTGGCTTGTTTTTCGGGTGCGACTGGACAAATTAATTTATCCGTTCTTGGCGGATCTCCACCTTATGCTTATGCATGGTCAAATGGTGCGAGCACTCAGGATATTGGTGGATTGACCTCCGGAACCTATAGCGTTTCTGTCACAGATTTTAATAACTGTGCTGCAAATATTTCAGCAACAATTACTCAACCTATTTCAGCAATTTCAGCAAGTGAAACGAATGTTGACTTGATTTGTGTTGGCTATAGTACAGGTTCTATCAATGTTTCTGTTTCAGGTGGAACGGCTCCTTATACATATTCATGGAGTAATGCAGCAACAATCGAGGATTTAGCGAATCTTCCTATTGGATCTTACACATTGATCGTTTCAGATAATAATAGTTGTACAGATACTATTACAGCTGAAATTAATAATCCGGCTAACGGACTCAATATTTCATCAGTGGTAAATAATGTAAGTTGCTACGCTGGTGCTAATGGTGGAATTGATTTAACGATTTCAGGAGGTACTCCAGGATATATTACCACTTGGTCTAATGGACTTCAACTTCAAGATCTTTCTAATTTATCCGCGGGCACATATACTGTTTCAGTTACTGATAACTCTGGATGTGTTTTGGGTCAATCTTTTCCTATTACTCAACCGGACGCTCCATTAACCTTTACTTCATTATCAACGAATGTGCTTTGTTACGGAGATACAACCGGAGCAGTAACACTTGCTTTAACTGGAGGAACACCAATTTATTCATTCGTTTGGAGTAATGGAGCAACGACGGAAGATATTTATAATTTGCCGGCAGGAACATATTCTGTTACGATGTCCGATGCCAATGGTTGTTCTGCCGTTTTTAGTAGTTCTTTAACGCAACCAAGTTCAGCAATATCCATGACTTTGTATCCAACCTCAGCTTTGTGTTTTGGCACTCCAACTGGTAGTGTTGATTTAAGTGTATCAGGTGGAGTACCGGGCTATACATATAGCTGGAGTAATGGTACAACGACTCAAGATTTAGCAACGATAACTGGCGGTCAATATTCGGTAACGATACAGGATGCAAATGGATGTTTATTGGCAGACACAGTGAATGTGAGTCAACCATTGAGCGCTTTAACCTTGATTCAATCGACAAGTTCGGT
>JAHENC010000026.1 GCA_024643365.1 Crocinitomicaceae bacterium
TTAAAAGCTTACGCTTGAGGCGCATCTTCTTTTTTCTCTGGTCTTGGTAAAAGAACACGGCGAGATAATTTCCATTTTTTCGTTTTTGGATCTTTTCCAACAACTTTAAATTTCAATAAATCACCTTCTTTACACGCATCTTCCATTTTTGCAATTTTTTCCCAAGCAAATTCAGAAATGTGAATCAAACCATCTGTTCCAGGTAAAATCTCAACGAAACAACCGAAGTCTTTCACTGATTTCACTTTACCTTCGTATTCAGCACCTTCTTCTACCATTGGAGGGAAAGCGATTTGACGAATACGACGCGTTGCTTCAGCCATGTCATCACCATTGTTTGACATGATTTGAACACGACCTTCACCTGAAGGTAATTCTTCAATAGTGATGGTAGTATTCGTTTCTTTTTGCATTGCTTGAATGATTTTTCCACCAGGCCCGATGATCGCACCAATCATATCATTTGGCACGTTGAATGCTTCAATTCTAGGAGTTTGTGGTTTGAAATTTGGATTCGGTTTCGCAATTGTTTCGATGATTTTATTTAAAATGTGTAAACGTCCACCTTTCGCTTGCTCCAATGCTTGGATCAATACTTCGTATGGTAAACCATCCACTTTAATATCCATCTGACATGCAGTGATTCCTTTTGCAGTTCCTGTTACTTTAAAGTCCATATCGCCTAAATGATCTTCATCACCTAAAATATCCGATAAAACAGCAAATTTACCATCATCAGCAACTAATCCCATTGCGATACCAGAAACTGGAGATGTAATTTGAATACCACCATCCATTAAAGCTAAAGTTCCAGCACAAACAGTTGCCATTGAAGACGAACCATTTGATTCCAAAATATCAGAAACCAAACGAATTGTGTATGCATTATCTGCAGGTAAAACTGGTTTCAATGCTCTTAATGCTAAATTTCCGTGTCCAATTTCTCTACGAGAAGTTCCACGCAATGGTTTTGCTTCACCTGTTGAGAATGGAGGGAAATTGTAGTGTAGTAAGAATTTCTCAGTACCGTGGAAAGTTACTCCATCGATTAACTGCTCATCCATTTTACCACCCAATGTTAAGGTTGTTAATGATTGCGTCTCACCACGTGTAAACACAGCAGAACCGTGAACCATTGGTAAGTAATCAACTTCAGCCCAGATTGGTCTGATTTCGTCAAATTTACGTCCATCCAAACGTTTGTTTTCGTGTAACATTACCCAACGAACAGCTTTTTTCTTCACTTCAGAGAAGTAAGTTGAAATAAATCCACCAACTTCAGCTAACTCTTCTTCAGAATATACTGCTTTTACTTCCGCTTTAATAGCGTCAAACAATTCAGTTCTTTTCGCTTTATTTGCCAAGCCCATTCGAGCGACATCTTTACATTTGTCCATTGCCAATTCATACACTTTCGCTTTTACATCAGCATTATGTGTTTCGTGGCTATAAACTCTTTTAGGATTCGCTGTTGGAATTTCAGCAGCTAAATCTAATTGAAATTGGCATTGTTCGATAATTGCAGCATGAGCTAATTTGATCGCTTCAACCATTTCTAATTCAGAGATTTCTTTGAATTCTCCTTCAATCATGTTCACATCTTTCATTGTTCCAGCAACCATCATATCGATGTCACCTTCTGCAATTTGAGCCATTGTAGGGTTCACGATCCATTCACCATTCACACGTCCAACGCGTACTTCCGACATTGGACCATTGAAAGGAATGTCAGATACTGCAATTGCAGCAGAAGCTGCTAAACCACACAATGTATCTGGATTGTTTACACCATCATACGACAACAATTGAATCATTAATTGTACTTCAGCGTGGTAATCATCTGGGAAAAGAGGACGCAACGCACGATCCACCAAACGCATGATTAAAATTTCATTTTCAGAAGGACGTGCTTCTCTACGGAAGAACCCACCTGGAAAACGACCAGCTGCTGAGTACTTTTCACGGTAATCAACTGTTAAAGGAAGGAAATCAACACCTTCTTTTGCTTCAGGAGCAGCTACAACTGTTGCTAACAACATTGTATCTCCCATTCTTACTACAACAGACCCATCTGCCTGTTTTGCCAATTTTCCGGTTTCAATAGAAATTTCTTTCCCTCCGGTTACCATTGACTTTCTTGTTCCTATATTCATATTTATTATTTGCTTATTAATTTTTTAACAAAAAAGGGACAGTCGATTGTATCGATTGTCCCCTCCATTAAAATTATTGTACTTGTAAAGAATTAACGACGTAATCCTAATTCTTTGACTAAAGCACGGTATTTCTCAATATCTTTTCTTTTTAAGTAGTCTAGTAAACTTCTTCTTTTACCTACTAACAATTGTAATGAACGTTGCGTTCCGAAATCTTTACGATTTTTTTTCAAGTGTTCAGTTAAGTTGGAAATACGGAAAGTAAATAATGCAATTTGCCCTTCTGTAGAACCTGTGTTTGTTTCTGCTCCACCGTGTTTAGCGAAGATTTCTTTTTTAATTTCTGAATTGATATACATGCCAATATTGTTAAAATGATTCTTATGTAGCCTAATCAACTTTTAATTAGACGGTGCAAATATAGGTAAAGATTTTTAATAAGCAAGTATTTATCGCAACTATTCAACACTTAAGGATTACCATTTAACGATAATCAGCAAAGTATTTTGATCTGTTTTTATTTTTTGTTGAATGTCTGTTCCAAAAAAAGCATTTTTTTCACTTACAATTTCACCTGCTATTTCAACACACCCATTGACACAATATACTAAACCTTTATTTAATTCAAATTGGTATTCTTCTTGGTTGCTCAACTCTTTGATTGTTACATGAGGCGAAATGGATGGTTTGAAGATTACATTAAAGTCTATTACTTTTCCTTGTCCTGTTGTATCGCTTTCACCATTAAATGTTGCTAATTCAAATGGCTGTAATTGATACGCTTTGTTTTGATCGTGTTGTAACGTTAGCATTCCTTCAAGTGGGAAAATTAAACGTTGATAACCTTTAAATTTTGTAAAATCAGAAGATTCAACTTCAATTACTGCAGTGCTTATACGTATATCAAAGTTCAATTCTTGCAAGGTTGCATTGGCAGGATAAATGTATAATTGAGTTGTTGAACCACCTGACCAATTAGAAACGATGGATTGTATGTGATGGAAATTCATTGTAGATGAAATAAAAATTTACAACATTGCAATATTGTAAAGAAAAGTTTGCGCAACTATCAAAAAAAAGCCTCACTATGTAAGGCTTCATTTTTTTTTAATTTTTAAAGAACTTTAAAGATTTTGCTAACGTTGCTTTTAGTTCAGTTCGATCCACAATGTAATCTAAGAATCCATGTTCTAAAACAAATTCTGAGCGCTGGAAACCTTCAGGTAAATCACGACCAATTGTTTCTTTAACAACACGTGGTCCAGCAAATGCAATTAATGCTTCAGGTTCCGCAATGTTTAAATCACCTAACATAGCAAAAGAAGCTGTTACACCTCCTGTTGTAGGATCTGTTAAAAATGAAATATATGGCAATTTATGCTCTGCCAACTGACCTAATTTACCAGAAACCTTTGCCATTTGCATTAATGAAAAACCAGCTTCCATCATTCGAGCACCACCTGATTTTGAGATAATCATGAATGGCGCTTTGATTTTGATAGCTTCATCAATTGCACGAGCAATTTTCTCTCCCATGACAGATCCTAATGAACCACCTATAAACGAAAAATCCATTGCTGCAACAACCAAATCCATTCCATCAATTTTACCTTTAGCTGTTCGAATAGCATCAACTAAACCAGTACTTTTTTGAGTTGCATTTACACGACTAACGTAATCTTTTGTATCTGTAAAATTTAAAGGATCTCCTGAAGTTAATTTGGCATCCAACTCTTTAAATTTTCCATCGTCAAAAAGAATATTAAAATATTCTTCTGAACCAATTCTTTCGTGGTGCGAACAACGATCACAAACAAAATTGTTTTTTGCTAAATCATCCGCTGTAAATAAGGTCTTACACTTTGTACATTTTGACCAAAGTCCTTCAGGCGTTTCTTTTTTTTCTTTTGTAGAAGTTGTAATGCCTTCTTTATGTCTTTTAAACCAACTCATTTTTTACTATTTATTAGTTACAATGTATTTCTATTATTTAAATCATCAAATGATTGCTCAAGACGTGCAATTAAAGTTAATTCACTTTCTCGCAACCATTTTCTTGGATCATAATACTTTTTATTCGGCAAATCAGCTCCTTCAGGGTTTCCGATTTGAGTTTGTAAATAATCCAAGTGTTTGACCATATAATCTCTAGAACCTTCAGTGAATGCGAATTGCATATCTGTATCGATATTCATTTTAACAACACCATAAGTAATAGATTCTCTAATTTCTTCTAAAGTCGATCCTGAACCACCATGAAAAACAAAATTCACTGGATTGAATCCTGTATTGAATTTCTCTTGAACAAATGCTTGAGAATTTTTCAAAATAATTGGCGTTAATTTCACATTTCCTGGTTTGTATACACCGTGAACGTTTCCAAAAGAAGCTGCAATTGTAAAACGATTTGAAACTTTCATTAACTCTTCATATGCATATGCAACTTCATGCGGTTGAGTATACAATTTTGAACTATCAACATCTGAATTATCAACTCCATCCTCTTCTCCACCTGTAATACCTAATTCAATTTCCAATGTCATGTCCATTTTAGCCATACGCGCTAAATAGTGTTTACACAATTCAATATTCTCTTCGATAGGTTCTTCTGATAAATCAATCATGTGAGAACTGAACAATGGTTTTCCTGTTTTTGCAAAATGAGCTTCACTTGCTTCTAACAAACCATCAATCCAAGGCAATAGCTTTTTTGCACAATGGTCAGTGTGTAAAATAACGGTTGCTCCATACAATTCAGCCAATTGATGTACATGCAAAGCACCAGCAATCCCACCTGCTATCGCCGCTTTTTCATTGTCATTTTTCAAGCTTTTTCCAGCAATACTCATACAACCACCATTCGAAAATTGAATAATTATTGGAGCATTTACTTTAACAGCTGTTTCCATGACAGCATTGATTGTATTGGAATTTGTAACATTGACTGCAGGCAATGCAAAGCCTTTCTCTTTTGCATAGTCGAAAATCTTTTGTACATCGTCACCTGTTGCAACACCTGATTTAATATTATGGGACATAGCTATTTAAAAAAATTATGGGATCAAAGGTAGTAATTTATTTATTGACCTTCAATGTCTCGCTAAAAAATCTAACCCCTATTCGATAATTTGTTTAAACGTATGACCATTTAATTTTAAGATATAAGTTCCTGAAGCAAATCCACTTAAATCAACTGTGTTATTCCCAATGAAGATGTCTTGCGATTTAACTTTTTGACCAATTGTATTAAAACATTCTAAATGTCCGTCAATTTGGGTATATAAAAATAATTGTTTATCCTCTTTTACTGGATTTGGAAACAGTTTAAAGCTGTCTTTTTCTTTTGTATTAATTGAAAGTAAACCATCCAACTGTATGATATCCGTATTTTCAATTAACAGATTGTTTGAATATAAAAAAGTTAATTTATTATCCCACATCAAAGCGGTATTTTGAATGGGAGAATGTAAACCTTTTAAAGAAACAGGGATTGTATCAATCTGATCATAACTCAAGCGAACTATACCACTTTGCATTGTTGAATCAGAATTCAAGTCACTGAAATACGCATCGTGATCATTCAATAACAATAAGTGCAAATGACGACTAGAATACAGTTCTGTAGCCACACCTCCATCAAATTTGAAAATCTTATCAGGCTCACCTTCATTATTTATTGCTAAACCGTAATAGGCATTTTCAAAATAGAATAAATCTATCAAACCATTTGTTAAACTTGGGTAAAACTGACTAAAATTAGATCCATTATATTCATAATAATGATGATGAAGTTTTGCGAAAATATGTCCATTTATTATTTCAAATTTCTCTTCAAATTGAATTGGCAGATTATTTTCATCAATGAGTGTATCAATTGTTACAAAATCATTTGTACCCAAAACTCTCGAATTTCTCAAAATTAAATCCCTAAAATCTTCAAATATCAAAAATCGAGATCCAACCTTAACTATACTAGGCCAACTTGCATAAATACCACTGATATTAAAATTACTACTTCTTATAACGCTCGATGAACCTGAATTAGTTAGTCGCTTTAATTCTATTAGACCATTTATTTCATATTTACTGTAGAAAAGATTTGTGTCTATTTTTGATATAAAAATTAATCCCTCAGATCCATCTTCATTTGTAATTTGATTTAAACCAGTTCCATTTGAAAAGCTAAAAATTTGATGTTTACCTGCTTTAATTGCTGAAAAATACAATAAACCATTTTCAACTTTTAGACTATATGGAGTAGAACCAATCGCTCCAATTTCAACATCAATAACTGAAGCAGTTGTTCCATCAAAAGCGATTAACTCAACACCTAAAGACTGAGTTTCAGCTGCAAAGTAGAATTTTCCATCAAATTCAATTGGAAGTGTTTTTAAATCTCCAAATATTGTTGAAATGATAGGTGAATAATTCCCAGCAAGATCTGCTGAAAATATATTATATTCTGGACCTGAATTAGTCCAATCTCCATTTTCAAGAACAAGAATACTTGAGGGATCAGTTGGATTTTTATAAATCGCAAACATATTCATTGTGTCGGTATTTACAAGTGTACTTAAGGAATAATTTTGTCCAAATACAACATTTGAAAAGACCAAAAAAGTTAAAAGTGAAAAAAATGGTTTCATATTGTTAGATTTTAATAATTAATAACTAATCTAATTTAAAAAAATAAATCGTGTGAATTAAATACTAAAATTTAAAGTGTTAATTTAATTGACTAAACTGTATTTGTTGATATTTCTAAGTTGAGCCATAATTCGTTCAAGTTTGTTTTATTATCTTTGCCTATATTCTATTCCCTATGAGTTATTTGAACGAGTTAAACAGCAGTCAACGAGAAGCAGTAGAAGCCATTCATGGCCCAACAATGGTTATCGCAGGTGCTGGATCTGGAAAAACACGTGTACTCACCTACCGCATAGCTCACATGCTCGAACAAGGAATTGATCCGTTCAACATCATGTCGTTGACATTCACCAATAAAGCAGCAAAGGAAATGTCGGAACGTATTGGTAAAATTGTTGGTTCTACAGATGGGAAAAATATTACCATGGGAACTTTTCACTCTGTTTTTTCACGAATTTTACGTTACAATGCAGATCGCTTAGGTTATCCGTCTAATTTCACCATTTACGATACCCAAGATTCTAAAAGCTTGCTAAAAGACATTGTAAAAGAATTAAATTTAGACGACAAAGTATACAAGCCGGGAATGGTTTTAGGACGTATTTCTTCAGCAAAAAACAATTTAATTTCACCAGATGCATACGTTGCAAATGCTGAAATCATGAACGAAGACAAGCAAGCGCGTCGTCCAGAAATAGCGAGGATTTACAAAACATACGCCACACGTTGTTTCAAAGCTGGCGCAATGGATTTTGATGATTTATTGTACCAAACAAATGTATTGTTACGTGATTTTCCAGATGTTTTGCATTACTATCAACAGAAATACAAATACATATTAGTTGATGAGTACCAAGATACCAATTACGCTCAATACTTGATTGTTAAAAAATTGGCCGCGATTTATGAAAACATTTGTGTTGTAGGAGATGATGCCCAAAGTATTTACTCCTTTCGAGGCGCAAACATTCAGAACATATTAAATTTCAGAAAAGACTACCCAGACTTTAAACTGTTTAAGTTAGAACAAAATTACAGAAGCACCAAACACATTGTTGAAGCAGCCAATAGCGTAATTGCAAAGAACCAAGATCAGATTAAAAAAAGCGTTTGGACTGACAATTCAGATGGTTCAAAATTAGCCGTTGTGCGCACCTTGACAGATAACGAAGAAGGAAAAGTAATCACCAACAAAATTTTTGACTTAAAACAAGGAACAGCTTCTACTTATAACGATTTCGCAATTCTTTATCGCACTAACAAACAATCCCGTTCTTTTGAGGAAGCATTACGAAAAATCAATATTCCTTACAAAATTTATGGTGGCTTGTCATTTTACCAACGAAAAGAAATCAAAGATTTATTAGCTTATTTTCGTTTAACAACCAATCAACGTGACGAAGAAGCATTAAAAAGAGTCATCAATTACCCAAAACGTGGAATTGGGAAAACATCAATTGAAAACATCATCATCGCAGCGAATCAATACGGTGTTAGCATGTGGGATGTGATTAGCAACTTCAATCAATATCCAGTTGCATTAAACACTGGAACGAAGTCGAAACTGTATGAATTTGTTACTATGATTCAAAGTTTTACAGCACAATTAACTTCTATAAACGCTTATGATTTAGCCCAAACTATTGCTAAATCTTCTGGTATTTTAAAGGAATTGTACAGCGAAAAAGAAAAAGGTCCAGAGGAAGTTGAGCGCTACCAAAATATTGAAGAATTATTAGGTGGTATCAAGGAATTTACGATCACTCAAGGAGAAGACGACGACAAATCTTTGGCTGAATTCATGATAGACGTTGCCTTGTTAACCGATGCAGATGAAGACAAAGGCGATGAAAAAAACCACGTCACCCTAATGACGATTCACTCGAGTAAAGGACTGGAATTTCCACATGTGTATTTAGTTGGATTAGAAGAGAATTTATTTCCTTCTCAAATGGCCTTAAATTCAAGATCGGAATTAGAAGAAGAACGTCGTTTGTTTTATGTTGCAGTAACACGCGCAAAAGACACTTGCACCCTATCTTACGCTACCTCTCGTTTTATTTGGGGGAATTTAGTTTCATCCGAACCAAGTCGTTTTATCGAAGAAATCGACCCAAAACATCTAAATTTTGAAGCGCAACAACGTGGGATGGGAAAATCTTTATCAGGCAGAGCAAGTCAATTCGACCAACCATTTACTGGTGGATTAAATAAAAGCGTTTCTACTCCAGCGAGTTCATTCAAATCATTGAGTCAGTTAGACAATTCTAAAGTCAAAACAGGTGCAACATTGGATTTAAAAGTTGGGTACAATGTTCTACACGATCGATTTGGAAAAGGAAAGGTAACAAAATTAGAAGGACAAGATGCAGATAAGAAAGCGACAATATTTTTCCCACATCATGGGGCAAAAACAGTTCTGTTGCGATTTGCTAACTTGACGATTGTTGACTTAGATCAATCTTAAAGTTAATAACATTTTTTTGTTAATAAGTCGAGATTTTTGGCTTTGAATTCGTTTTATTTATTTTCTTTGTAAATTGAAAATGTCAAATTTTATTATTTGGCGAAACTTTTTACAACAGAAACCCTATGAAAAGATTATTATTTAATACTTTTTTATTCACTTTTTTTGCGCTTTTTGCAAATAGCCAAGTATCTTTTACATCAAATCCTTCCGCTACAAATGGGGCTTTGTCAATATGTCAAGGTCAAACTGTAACATACACAAACACAAGTACTGGATACTCCAACCCAACATACGCATGGACTTTTACAGGGGGAAACACTTCTTCTGCTTCATCCGTTGGTCCACATTCAATCATTTACAATACTGTTGGAAATTACATTGCAAAATTAAAAATTGGGACAGATTCTGTATCGATTACGGTGAATGTTGGAACGAATAATGTTGCGGCGCCTATGTTAGCCTTTGGCCCTGGTCAAACAACTACAAATTATTCATTATCTCAATACAATAATATTTGGACTTTTAAAAGATGTTCAACAATTGGAAATAGTGGTACTTTTTATTTAATTGATCCCCAACAATCATCTTACCCAGCTGGAACAATTCAAACAATTTCATGGGGCGACAATTCGATTAATTCAACAAACAATACAAATAACTCTACCAGTCCAATATTTAATCATGTTTATGCAAAAGGATTGTTTGTATTAAACTACACTATTACTTATCCAAATGGCTGTACCAATAATAGAATTTTCAATGTGTTTGTTGGAACAACTCCACCCACATTAGAACTTATTGGAAGTGGTGATATTGCATGTAAACCGAACCCTTATTCAATTACCATTGGTGCTAAATCAGGAAGTTTATATGTAAATCCTCCAGGAACAAATTACGAAGTCTCTATCAATGACGGCACAACAATATCTTTCAATGATTCTCTCCCACAAAATCCATATGTTTTTCCTTACGTATTCCAAAACATTTCATGTAATCAAACTGCTGTTACATCTTCACAAACATATAACAATTCATTTTCTATAACTTTTACAGCTGTTAATGCTTGCTCTGTAAATGGAACAAGTATTACCATTGCACCAATTAGAGTTGGAAGCGAAGTTGAAGCTATATCAACCGTTACCCCAAGTCAAAACGTATGTGTTAATGACTTAGTTACAATTACTGATGAATCTTTACCAGGTAATAATGTTGATGAATTATCTTGTTCAAATGATAACAAAATATTTTGGAAAATATCACCTAGTAATTCAGTTTCAATAGTTAATGGATCATTAGGTTCTTCAAATGGAAACAATTACAACAATATTAATACTTATGATTACAATACTTGGATAGATGGTTCACCTTCAATCGGCATAAGTTTTTCACAGCCAGGATCTTACAATGTTACTTTATACATTGGAAACAACTGCGGGATGGATTCTGTTGTAAAAACAATTATTGTCAATCCAAGAGCATTTATCCCTACACAAACCATAACATCATGCAGCAATTCACCTTTCAGTTTTGCACCAATAAACAACCCTCCAAATACAATTGTTCCTACAGGTACAACTTACCAATGGGGCTTGCCAACATTTTCATCACCTAACTCAATTACAGGTGGCGCAAGTGGATCAGGTCAATTTATTTCAGGAAATTTAATAAATACAACCAATACAACACAAGTTGCCACCTACATTGTAACACCAGTAACAGGTAATTGTATTGGTGATACTTTCTTATTCAAAGTTAATGTTATTCCAAATTTGGTTATTCCAAATGCGCAATACACTATTTGTAGTGGTTCAAGTTTCAACGCGACACCGATTAATAACCCTCCGTCTGTAATCGTTCCAACTGGATCAACATATTCATGGACAGTTGTAAACAATCCTTCAATTACAGGAGAAGCTAATGGTTCTGGCAACACGATTTCTCAAACACTTACAAATACAACTTTGACCAATCAATCTGTTGTATACAATGTAACAGGCACCACACAAGGAAATTGCCCATCAGTAAATTTCACAGCAACAGTTTTTGTAAACAATTTAGATGCTGGAAAAATAGCTAGCAACCAAACTATTTGTTTAAATGGAACACCCGCAACATTAACAGATTCTATTTCAGCAGCTGGTGCAGGAACATTAAGTTATACTTGGGAAAACTCTATTGACGGTGTTAATTTCACTACAATTCCAGGTGCAACATTAGCTACATTCGCTCCTCCTGCATTGAATACAAAAACATATTATAGAAGAAAAGTTACAAGTACGTTGAACGGAACACCTTGTTCAAATTATTCGAATATTATTACTATATCAATTAATTCAGTTAGTTCAGGAACGATTGGTGTAGCAAATACATACTGTTTAGGAGATGACCCTTCACCACTTTCACTTACTTCGAGTTCTATTGGAACAGGCGCATTAACTTACCAATGGACAAGCAATACAATTAGTTCGTCATCAAATTTCAATGCTATTTCTGGACAAACAGGAATGAGTTTTGACCCTCCAACAGGATTTTCTGCAACAACCTATTTCCAATTAATTTCAACAAGTACTACAAATAATGTCAGTTGTACTTCAAAAAGTAATGTTGTAACCTTAACATTGAATTCAATTTTACCAGGATCTATTTCTACCAATCAAACTATATGTAAAGGCGATGTTCCCACGCAATTAAATGGAACATCTGCAACAGGTAGCTCAACACCAACATACCAATGGCTTTCTTCTTCAGACAACGTTTCATTTACACCAATTAATAATGCTACAGGCATAAATTATTCACCTGGTGCATTATTGGTTACAACATACTTTAAACGCAAAGCAACGAGTTCTTTAAATGGTGTTAATTGTTCTGTAGAAAGTAATACTATTACCATTACAGTTAACCAAGTTGCTGCAGGTGGTATTCAGTCTAATCAAACAATTTGTAATGGTGACGATCCAGCTCCATTTACAGAAACTTTTGCATCAACTGGTTCAGGGACACTATCTTATCAATGGCAAAGTTCACCCAACGGAACAGTATTTACTAATATTACAGGCGCAACAAACATTGCACATGATGTAACAGGAAATCAAACTTCAACAAGTTACTATCAACGTATTACAAAAAGCACTTTAAATGGTAAAGTTTGTACCTCAACAAGCAACCTTTTAACGGTTTTTGTTAACAATATTACTGCTACAATTTCAGGTGATCAAACCATCTGTTCTGGAAATGACCCAGTTGCTTTTACAGAGACAACTACTCCAACAACCGGAAGCTCATTAACTTACCAATGGCAAATTTCTACAGACAATATTTCTTTTAGTGATTTAAATGGTGCTACGAACCCAACATACAATCCTGGACCTACAACAGCAACTACTTATTACAGAAGAATTACTACTAGCACATTAATTTCTGTCAGTTGTTCGCACACTTCAAATGCAGTTACAATTACTGTAAATTCAATTGATGCTGGGACGATTAGTCAAGATCAAACAATCTGCTCAGGTGGAGATCCTGTAGCATTTACAAATACACTCAACCCAACATCATCTGGAACATTATCTTATCAATGGCAAAGTTCATTAAACAATACATTATTTACTGATATTTCTGGTCAAACAGGTGCAACATATAACATTCCTTCAGGACTTATATTAAACACTTATTACAGAAGAATTACCAGTAGTACATTAAACAATATTGTTTGTAAAGACACAACTAATCAATTATTGATTACAATCAACAATGTATCAGCACCAGTTTTACCAATTAAACAAACGATTTGTAATGGTGGAGACCCAAGTTTGATCACACCTACAATAGCAGCCACAGGAACAGCTTTAACCTACCAATGGCAAATTTCAACAACAAGTGCAACATCAGGTTTTTCTGATATTAGCGGCGCAACAAGCTCAACATTTGATCCAACATCTGGTATAACACAACTTACATTTTACCGAGTAATTGCCACAAGCACTTTAAATGGAATTTCATGCCCTTCAATAAGTAATGTTGATTCAATTATAGTAAACAATGTAACTGGAGGAACAATTGCGGGAACACAAACAATTTGTATAGGTGAAGATCCAATTGCATTTACACAAACTACGGCTTCAACTGGTCTAGGAGGATTGTTATACCAATGGCAAGTTTCAACAGACAACACAACTTTCACAGACATCACTGGAGAAACTGGTCTTACTTACAATCCGCCAGTTTTAACTCCATCAATCACTCGTTATTATAGACGAGTAACTACGAATGTTTTAAACACAATATCATGTTCTGCATTCAGTAATACTTTAACAGTTTTTGTAAATTCAGTTTCTGCTTCAACAATCGGTTCTAATCAGACAATATGTTCGGGAGATGATCCAGCAAGTTTCACGATTGTAACACCTGCTTCTGCAAGTGGTACAATTTCATACCAATGGCAGCAAAGCATAACTAGTTCTTCAACAGGATACACATCTATTTCAGGAGGAACAACTCCAACTTATGACCCAGGAGTTATTTCGAACAATACTTATTATCAAGTAATAGTTTCAAGTTTGTTAAACAGTAAAAACTGTACAGCAACAAGCAACCCTCTTTCAATAACAATAAACACATTAAACGTTGGAGCATTATCAGCTAATCAAACGATTTGTAATGGCGGAAACCCATCTGCATTTACTGTTTTAACAGCAGCGGCTAGTCCAGGCTCAATCACATACCAATGGCAGGTTTCTACAACAAGTGCTACAGCTGGATTTTTTGATATAACAAATGAAACAAATGCAACATACGATGTTCCTAATGGATTAACAGCTACAAGTTATTACAAAAGAATTGTCACAAGCGTTTTAAATAGTCAGACATGTGTTAATTCAAATGCAGTTATTACAGTTTTTGTCAACAATTTAACAGCTGGAGTTATTGGCTCAAATCAAACAGTTTGTAATTTACAAAACCCAGCAATTATCTCTGAAATAACTGCTCCAATTTTAACAAATCCTACAGCAGTTTTATCGTATCAATGGCAATCTTCTACAGATAATGTGAATTTTACTAATATTTCAGGAGCTACACTATCAACATATGACCCACCTGCTGGAATTACTGCAACTACGTATTTCAGAAGAATTACAAATAGCATTTTCAACAACGTTACTTGTAGTGCTATTACCAATATTGTTACTGTAACAGTAAATAATGTAAATGCTGGAAACATTAGTTCAAATCAAACAATTTGTAATTTAGGAGACCCTTCATCGATTAACTCTGTTTCAACACCTCCTAGTGGAAGTGGATTAGTTTCATATCAGTGGGAAAGTTCAACAACTAGTACATCTATTGGATTCACACCAATAGTTGGTGCTATCAATGAAAGTTACGATCCACCATCAGGACTTGCACAAACAACCTATTATAGAAGAAAAGTTACAAGTACATTAAACGGTCAAAGTTGTGATGCATATACAAATGTCATCACAATTACAATAAACACCATTCAAAGTGGAACAATTGGATCAAATGAGACAATTTGTAGTGGCGGTGACCCAATTAATTTAACACAAACAGCTGCAGCTTCAGGTTTAGGTACTTTAACTTACCAATGGCAAAGCTCAACAAATGGTGTTATTTTTGATGATATTGTTGGTGCAACACTAGCTACTTACAATCCACCAGCAGGACAATTATTAACCACGTATTTCAGAAGAAATGTAACCAGTACAATCAATACCAACGAATGTATCGCTACTAGTAATACTGTTATTGTTTTTGTAAATGACATTTCTGCAAATACAATCGGAAGCAATCAATTAATTTGTAGTGGTGATGACCCGAGTGTTTTGAACACAATTGTAAATGGAATTTCAAGCGGAACAACCAGTTATCAATGGAGCTCTTCTACAAGTAGTGCGAGTTCTGGATTCAATGCAATAACGAATGCTACAAATGCATCTTTTGATCCAACAGCATTAACAACAACGACTTATTACAAATTAACCACCACTAGTTTATTGAACAACAAAGCTTGTTCGATTGAAAGCAATGTAGTTACCATAACGGTTAATCCTTTGCCAGTTATAACAAGTGCTGCAACCAAAACAATTTGTTCAGGATCTTCAGTTGCACAAACACTTACAAGCTCAATCAATACTACATTTGAATGGTTTGCAACATCTAATATTTCTGTATTAGGAGAAAGCACTTCAACCCAAACAGGGGATTTAATTAATGATGTATTAAGTGATACAACTAAAATTAGTCATACAGTTGTTTATACCATTACACCTACATCTGTAACAGGAAGTTGTGTTGGTCAGATTCAACAATTAACAGTTACAGTTAATCCACTACCAATAATTGGAAATTATTTTGAAGAAATTTGTAGTGGAACTTCATTTTCAACAACCCCTGTTCATCAATCTCCACAAACAATTGTTCCAACTGGAACTTTGTATTCATGGCCTACTCCAATCAGTAATCCTGTTGGAGCTATAACAGGAGGTACTTTAGCCAATAATCAAGCAAATATTGGTCAAAACTTAGTCAATACTACAAATACTCCAGCAACATTAACCTATACAGTAACCCCCAAATTAGGTTCATGTACAGGCGCAACATTTACTGTAATTGTAACTGTCAATCCAAAACCTTTTGTTGGAAACATTAATCAATCAATTTGTAGTGGTGCTAATTTATCAATAAATCCAACAAATGGTATTGACAATTCAATTATTCCATCTGGAACAACATACACTTGGACCGTTCCAAACAATACTTCTGTCACAGGCGATGCAAATTCAACAATAGCTTCATCATCATTTTCACAACAACTTATTAATACAACAATTTCAACACAAAATTTAACGTATACATTTATTCCTACCTCAGGAGCAAATGGTTCTTGTGTTGGAAATGCATTTACATTAAACGTTCAATTAAACCCTACTCCACTAGTAAATGACTATTCAATAACTACTTGTAGTGGTGTTCAATTAAGCTATGCACCTACAAATGTAAATGGACAATTGATACCAGCTGGATCAACTTATTCTTGGGCAATACCTGCCGTAACAAATGGGTTAACAGGGGGGACAACAGGCTTAAATCAAGCTACGATAGTTCAAACTTTAAACAACCCTACTATTGCTTCACAAACAGCAACATATCAAATAACACCAACTGGACCAAGTCCTGGTTTTTGCGTTGGAACGCCATTTAATATTGCAGCAACAATTAATATTTCACCTTTAATTCCAGACACAACACTTAAAATTTGTAGCGGATCTTCCATTTTATATTCTCCAACAAACAATCCTCCAAACACATTGGTTCCAACAGGAACAACCTACAGCTGGGGTAATCCTGTAATTTCTCCAGCAGGTTCCATTTCAAATACTTCAACTGGAACTGCACAAACAAATTTCAATCAAACTAATTTAGTGAATACAACTGCAGCTAATGCTACTGCAACATATACAATAACTCCCACCTCTTCACAAACTGGAAATTGTGTTGGATCACCTTTTACAGTTGTCGTAACAATTTATCCAAAAGCTACGATACCAAATCAAACTGCAACTGTTTGTAGCGGTCAATCATTCACTGTTTCACCGATTACAGCATTACCAGGAACAATTGTTCCAACAGGTGTTTTATACAGTTGGTCAAGTCCAGTTGTTGATAATGGTATTTCTGGTCATATCAATGAAACTGCACAAACAAATGTTCATGGAACATTAACAAATTCAGTTGAAACAAACCAAACAGCAAACTATTTAGTTACACCATCTACAGGATTAAACAATCAATGTATTGGTTCACCATTTAATGTGGTTGTAACAGTAAAAACAAAACCTGTTATACCTAATCAATTTGATACTATTTGCAGTGGTCAAACAACTCTATTAACGCTTGTAAACAATCCTCCAACAACAATTTACCCAACTGGCACAACTTTTACTTGGGGTGCTCCAGTTTCATCTCCTGCAAGTTCAATAACAGGTGGTTCAGCATTAAGCAATCAAAGCGGATTAAATCAAACATTAACCAATACAACAATTAACACTGCTGAATTATTGTACACCATTACACCAACAATGAATGGTTGTGTTGGAATTCCTTTCTCGTTTAAATCTGTTGTGAATCCAAAACCAGCAATATCCAACCAATCTATTACTATTTGTAGTGGATCTAAAACAAATTTCAGCCCTTCAAATACAAACGGAAACATTATTCCTGCAAATACAAAATACACGTGGACTGTTGCCAATCAATCAAATGTAAATGGTGAAACAAATTCATCAACAGCTTTAGCATTGTTAAATGATTCATTAGTTAATACGACAAATACAGCTCAAACTGTTGTATATACATTAACCCCAATTTCAGGTGCTAACGGAGCATGTACAGGATCTACTTTCACATTAACTGTCATTGTAAACCCAATGCCGTATGTTGCAAATCAAACAAGTGTCATTTGTTCAGGTAGCGCATTCAACATCACCCCAACTAATGGATCTGGAAACATTGTACCTTCACCTATCACGTATACTTGGACAACACCTGTTGTTAATACAGTTGGATCAGTTAATGGAAGTTCAAGTGGAACAAATTCAAGTTCAATAAGTCAAGTTTTAGCTACTTCAAGTAATACTAGTGGTCAAGTAAATTATACGATTACTCCTTCAACATCAAATTGTACTGGCTTACCATTTACAGCAACAATTACGGTTCAACCAAAACCAATTATTTCAAATCAAGCCTTAACAATTTGCAGTAGCGACACGTTTAACCTAAACTTAGTAAATGGAAATGGATTAACTGTTCCAGCTGGAACAACATACACTTGGACAATTTCAAACAATTCATCTATCACAGGAGCTTCTGCTGTTTCAAGTCCAAGTTCAACAATTTCTCAAGCATTAATCAATACTTCCAATTCGGTTCAAACCATTAATTATTTAATAACTCCTGTAGCTACAAATAACAACAATTGTGTTGGACAAACATTTACATTAACAGTAACTGTAATGCCAAAACCATCAATAGCGAATTATTCTGTAGATATTTGTAGTGGAGCAGCATTTACTTTAAATACAACAACTAATGTTTCGAACATTGTTCCACTATCAACCCTTTACACTTGGTCGGCATCTTCAAACTCATCAATCACTGGAGCGATTAACAATGCTATACCAGCTGCAACATTGTCCAATGTTTTAACAAATAATTCAACCGTCCAACAATCGATTGTATATAGTGTTAATCCTTCTTCTAATGGTTGTAATGGAACACTATTCAATGTTACGGTAAATGTTAACCCAACACCAGTTATTCCAGCACAAACTCAAACAATATGTAGTGGACAAGCATTTACGATAGCAATAGCAAGTGGACAGTTGAACACCTTGCTACCTACTGGAACGACTTATACATGGGCTTTACCTACGAGTGCGCCTATTGGAGCAATTACAGGAGGAACAGCTGCTTCGAATCAAAGTACAATTTCACAGACCTTAACCAATACAGCAATAAGTCCAGCTACATTAACCTATTCAATTTTTCCAAAATCAGGTGCATCAGGAACATGTATTGGTTCACCTTTTACAGCTACTATAACAGTCAATCCTACTCCTGTTGTCATTAACTATATTGATTCTATTTGTAGTGCAACAAATTTCACGATTACTCCTGCGAATGGAAATGGTAATACAATACCAGCAAATACTTTATATACGTGGACTGTTGTAGATAACCCACAAGTTTCAGGTGAATCAAGTGTATTTACAGCAGTAAATTCAATCAGTCAAAATTTAACAAATTTATCCAATACATTCCAAACAGTAGTTTATACTGTATTCCCTGTTTCAGGTGCAACAGGAAATTGTATAGGTAATAGTTTTACAGTAACAGTTGTTGTAAAACCAAAACCATTTATTTCAAACTTAACAGCATCAATTTGTAGTGGTCAATCGTTTTCATTTAATCCAGTAAATAATCCACCAAATACAATCTTACCTGCTGGAACAACATATTCTTGGGCTTTACCTACTCAATCACCAAATGGATCTGTAATTGGAACAAGTGCACAAACGAATCAAACAACAGTTTCACAACTGTTAACCAATTTAACTGCTGCATCTGCTGATGTTACTTATACGATTACACCGAAATTTGGAGCATGCACCGGAACTGATTTTACCTATACAATTACTGTAAATACAACACCAGTTATTCCAAATCAAACCTTACAAGTATGTAGTGGTTCTGCTATAAATTTTACACCTACCAATAATCCTCCATCATCTATTATTCCAACTGGAATAACGTATAGTTGGTCTGCACCTGTTTCTAATCCTGTTGGGATAATAACTGGTGGAACAAGTGGCACAAATGAAACTAGTATAAACGAACCTTTAGGAATTACAAATACAACTAATGCTACTGCAACTTTAACTTATGCTGTTATTGGTAACATTGCATCTGGTGGAACATGTATTTCAAACTCATTTAACTTAACAGTTACCGTTCTTCCAAAAGCTACTATTCCAGATCAAACTACAAGTATTTGTAGTCAAACAGCAATGACATTTACACCTACCAATGGTGGAAATACAATCATTCCAACTGGAACAACCTATACTTGGACAAATCAAAGTTTACCAGCTAGTGTAACAGGAAATTCAGCTGGAAATAATTTATCAGTAATTACTGGAAATCATACCAATTTAGATTTTAATAATCAACATGTATATTACACTGTAACACCTTCTTCAGGTCCGAATAATATTTGTGTTGGATCAAACTTTGTTTTAGACATAACATTAAAACCTAAACCTCAAATACCAAATCAAACAGATACAATTTGTAGCGCACAAACATTTACTATTTCACCAGTAAATAATGGTACAACAATCGTTCCAACTACTACAAGTTATTCATGGAATTTACCAACATTGAATCCGTTTAATTCTATTTCAGGTACAAGTATTCAAACCAATCAAAATTTAATTTCTCAAACATTAAGCAATCTTACAGATGCTACGTCAACTGCAACCTATACAGTTACTCCAACTGCATCCAATGGTTGTGTTGGACCAACATTCTCTGTTAACATTGTAGTTGGTGCAGTTCCTTTTATTCCTGCAAGTACATTAGTTGCTTGTAGTGGTTCAGCATTTAGTTTTACACCAACAACTGGAAATCCTACTCCACAAACAAAAGTTCCAGCAGGAACAAAATACACGTGGAGCGCTCCAATTGTTACAGGGAACATGTTAGGAGGAGTTGCTCAAAACGTTCCTCAATCTTCCTTTAATGGGACATTGATAAACCCAACTGCATTGGCACAGACAGCAACTTATACAGTCACTCCTGTTTCAGGGTCAATAGGGAATTGTTTTGGTGCTCCTTTTACAGTAACGGTTACTATACAACCTACTCCTTTCATAGTTGACATGACAACTTCAACATGTAGTGGATCAATTTTCGCAGTTCAACCATCTAATAGTCAACCAACGAATATTGTACCTTCTGGAACAACTTATACTTGGACAGCTCCAGCAGTTACAGGAAATATTACAGGAGGATCCAATCAATTGAATCAGAATAATATTTCTCAAGTTTTAACGAATCCAACAAACGAAAATCAAACAGCTAATTATTCAGTAACTCCTTCAACTGGAAATGGTTGTGTTGGGCCAGTATTCAATGTTCTTGTAAATGTTAATCCAACTCCAGTTATCCCACTTCAAACAGCTTCAATTTGCAGCGGTTCTGATTTTACAATTCAACCTGTTAATGCAGGAAACACGATTGTTCCTACAAATACAACTTACACTTGGGGGTTACCAACTGAATCACCCATTAACTCAATTAATGGTCAAGCAACTGGTATAAATCAAGCAACAATATTTGGAACCTTACAAAGTAATTTGAACACCTTGTCTACAATGACATATATCGTTACACCAACATCAGGTGCAACAGGAACATGTGTAGGGACTCCATTTAGTACAATAATCACTGTTCAACCTTCACCAGAAATAGGCAATCAAACTGTTACAATTTGTAGTAGTCAATCATTTACAATGACACCGCAAAACACCTTAGCATTTGGAGTTGTACCAAGTGGAACAACATACGCTTGGTCTGCACCTGTTGTTACAGGAGGTTTAACAGGTGGATCAGCAGGGGTTAATCAAACATTTATTTCAGGTTCATTTGTAAATCCTACTAATGTAACACAAACAGCAAAATACATAGTTACACCAACTTCAGGTGTTAACGGAAATTGTGTAGGCGATACGTTTACAATTACTGTAAATGTAAATCCAAAACCTTTTATACCAAATAAAACTGAGGTTATTTGTTCTGGAACAAGTTTTAACTTTTCTCCAGTAAACGCTTCTCCAAGTACAATTGTCCCAACAGGAACAACTTATTCTTGGTCGGCACCAATTGTAACAGGAGGTATCACGGGAGGTTTGGCTCAATTTAACCAACCAACAATAAGTCAAACACTTGTAAACCCAACGAATATTGCACAAACAGCAACATACACTGTTACAGCAACTTCACCTTCTACACTTGGAGGATGTTCAAGTAATACATTTACAGTTACAGTTACAGTTAACCCTACTCCTGTTATTCCAACTCAAAACTCAGTTGTTTGTAGTGGTGTCGCATTTAGTTTAACACCTATTAATGGTTCTCCAAATGCAAATACTATTGTTCCAAATTCAACAACGTATTCTTGGGCTTTACCAGCAATTACAGGTGGATTAACAGGAGCTCAAATTGGTCTTTCCGAAACAACTATAAATGGTTCATTCAATAATCCGACAAATTTAAATCAAACAGCTACGTATACTGTAACACCAACATCAGGAGCAGCAGGAACGTGTGTTGGATTACCATTTGAATACATTGTAACTGTAAAACCTACACCAACTATTCCAGCACAAACAATTACAATTTGTAGTGGAGATGCCTTTACAGTAAGTCCTATAAACAATAATGGAACAACAATTGTACCTTCAGGTACAACCTATTCATGGACATTACCAATTAGTAATCCGTTAGGTGTTGTTCAAAATGCAACAACAGGACTCAATCAAACTTCAATTAATCAAACATTATCATCGAGTTCTACATCTAGTTCAACTGCAACGTATTCCATTACACCTCAATTAGGAACATGTGTTGGTTCACAATTCCCATTAGTGGTAACAATCAATCCTACTCCTGTAATACCAACTCAAACTTTAACAATTTGTAGTGGCGAAACAATAAATTTTGCACCATCAAATATTCCAAGTGGAACTATTTATACATGGACAGCACCAAATGTTACTGGAAACATTACAGGAGGTTCAGCTCAATTATTAGCGCAGCCTCAAATCATTCAAACATTAACGAATCCTACAAATTCTATACAAACAGCTACATATATTGTATCTACAGTTTCAGGTGCTGCAGGAGCATGTTCAGGGAATCCCTTTACATTGATCGTTACAGTAAATCCTAAACCAGTAATTTCTAATTTAACTGTTAGTGCATGTAGCAATAGTTTATTTAACACAACTCCTATTAATGGTTCTCCAACATCGTCTGTAATTGTTCCAGTTGGAACAACTTACTCTTGGGGAATACCACAAATGAACGGCGGAATAACTGGGGGAATAGCAGGCATTTCATCTTCTACAATTACAGGTACTTTAGTGAATCCTACAAGTAGTGCTTTAAATGCTGTTTATACAGTAATTCCAACATCTGGAGTTGCAGGATCTTGTATTGGTTCAAATTTCACTGTTACAGTTACTGTAAACCCAACTCCAGTAATTCCTAACACCACTGCCTCAATCTGTAGTGAAAATGCGTTTAGTATTTCACCTGTAAATGTTTTACCTTCTTCAATTGTTCCACCAGGAACGACCTACAGTTGGTTAGCTCCTTCAGTAACAGGTGGAGTAACAGGTGGATCTGCTCAATCAAATCAATCATTAATCTCACAAGTATTAACCAATCCATCAGCAACTGTTCAAACAGCTACATATGTTGTTACACCTGCATCAGGTGCTGCTGGTTCTTGTCAAGGAAATCCATTCACAATTTTAGTCAATGTAAATCCAAAACCAGCTATACCTGACAGAACGACAAGTGTTTGTAGCGGCGCGCCTTTTGCTCTTTCAATAGCAACGAATTTACCAACGACAATTGTACCAGGAGGAACGACATATTCATGGTCTGCGCCTGTTCTATCCAATGGCTTAACAAATGGTCAAGCTGGAAATGGAACAACAATTTCAGGTACTTTAATCAACAATACGGCAATTCCGCAAACGGCGATATATACTGTAACTCCAACATCAGGATTGACTGGAAATTGTCCTGGCTCATCGTTTACATATACTATAACAGTAAATCCTGCACCAGTTGTACCTGCTCAAAACCTTTCTATTTGTAGTGGTTCTAGTTTTTTAATTGACCCTGTTTCTGCATTACCAACAACAATTATTCCAACAGGAACTAAATACACTTGGCCAACACCAGTTGTTACAAGTGGTGTTTCTGGAGGAAGTGCAGGAACAAATCAGTTAACAATTAGTCAAGTACTTAACAACCCAACATCAATTGCACAAACTGCAACTTATACTATAACACCAACATCAGGTGCTGCAGGAACATGTGTTGGAACTCCATTCTCAGCAACAATTGTTGTGAATCCATCACCTGTTATTCCTACTCAAAATGCATCAGTTTGTAGTGGAAATCCATTTACAGTTACCCCTATTGACGGTGCTACCAATACAATTGTTCCTTTAAACACAAGCTATTCATGGTCTGCACCAATTGTTACAGGAGGAGTAACTGGTGGTTCAGCTGCAACTAATCAAGTGTCAATTTCTCAAACTTTAATAAATACAACAAGCTTGGTTCAAACAGCTACTTACTTAGTAACACCAACATCTGGAGTAACAGGAAATTGTGTTGGTTTACCATTTACAGTTGTTGTAAATGTTCAACCTATTCCAGTTATTTCGAACACGAGCATTAATGTTTGTAGTAATAGTAACTTTAGTGTTACACCTGCAAACGCACCTCCTACTACAATTGTTCCTACAGGCACAACTTATAGTTGGGGAATTCCTCAAATGAATAATGGAATTACTGGCGGTATTGCTGCACTCAATCAAGCTACTATTTTTGGTAATTTGAACAATCCAACAAGTACAAATCAAACTGCTTTATATACTGTTACTCCTGCTTCAGGTGTAAATGGTGCATGTATTGGAAATACATTTACAATCTTAGTTAATGTGAATCCAACACCAGTAGTACCTGCTTTTGTAGAAACAATTTGTAGTGAAGGCACATTTACTGTTTCTCCAACCAACATTCCACCAGCATCCATCGTTCCTTCAGGAACAACTTACAGCTGGACCAATCCAAATGTAACAGGTGGTATTACAGGAGGAAGTTCATTGATTAATCAAAATCAAATAAGTCAAACACTCACAAACCCTACAACTACAGTTCAAACAGCTACCTATACCGTAACACCAACATCTGGTGCTATAGGAACGTGTCAAGGAAATTCATTTACAATTACTGTGAATGTGAATCCAAAACCGCTTATTCCAAATCAAACAGCTAGTGCTTGTAGTGGAGCTCCTTTCAGTGTTTCTTTAGCGACAATTTTACCAAGTACAATTATTCCATCAGGAACAACTTATACTTGGTCTGCCCCAACTGTAACAGGAGGATTAACCGGAGGAACAAACGGAAATGGTTCTACTATTTTTGGAACACTAACGAATCCAACCAATTTGGCACAAACAGCAACTTACACTGTCACACCTACATCTGGAACTACAGGAAGCTGTAATGGTTCACCTTTTACATTGACATTAACAGTTAATCCTGCGCCATTTATTCCGGCTCAAAACACGGCAATTTGTAGTGGGACATTATTTACTGTAAATCCTGTCAATAATTTACCAGGAACAATTGTACCAGCAGGAACTACATATACTTGGAGTAGTCCATTAGTAACTGGTGGTATAACAGGAAGTTCAGCAAATTCAAATCAAACTTCGATTTCGCAAACATTAACAAATCCAACATCTGTTAATCAAAATGCAACCTACACCATAACTCCTACATCTGGCGCAAATGGTGCGTGTGTAGGCCCTAACTTCACTGCAACAATTGTTGTTCAACCTAAACCATTTGTTCCAGCACAAACTGCTATCGTTTGTAGTGGAAATCCATTCACAATAAATCCAATTAATGGTGTGGCAAATGCAGTTATTCCAACTGGAACAACTTATTCATGGTCTAATCCAGTTGTAACAGGTGGTATGACAGGTGGATCAGCAGCTTCTAATCAAACTTCAGTTTCTCAAACCTTAATAAATACGACTAGTATTTCACAAACAGCAACTTATACTGTAACACCAATATCTGGTTTAACAGGAAATTGCAATGGAAACACATTTACAGTTGTTGTAACTGTTCAACCGATTCCATTTATTGGAAATATGGCTACTTCTGTTTGCAGTAACTCATTATTCTCCGTTTCACCTACAAATGCTCCTCCAGGAACAATTGTACCTGCTGGGACAACTTATTCATGGCAAGTTCCAGTTATGAATGGTGGAATTACAGGTGGAATTACTCAAACGAATCAAACAACAATTAAAGGAACATTACAAAATCCGACTAGCTCTAATCAAACTGCAATTTATACTGTAATTCCAACATCTGGTGCTGCAGGCGCTTGTATTGGTGAGCAATTTACGGTTACTGTAACTGTATTACCAACTCCAGTAGTTCCATCGGTAGCTCAAACAATTTGCAGTGGCGATTTATTTAATGTAACTCCTGTAAATGTTCCTCCTTCATCAATTATACCTGCTGGAACAACTTATTCTTGGTTGAACCCAATTGTAACTGGTGGTTTAACAGGAGGAATAGGTGCAAATAATCAAACATCTATTAGTCAAACATTGAATAATCCTACAAATATTGTTCAATCTGCAACTTATACGGTTGTACCTTCTTCGGGTAATGCTGGAATTTGTCAAGGAAATCCATTTACAGTTACAATCAATGTAAATCCAAAACCAGTTATTCCTAATCAATCTGCTGCTGCATGTAGTGGTGCTCCTTTCAATGTATCATTAACAAATAACGCACCAGTAACGATTGTTCCAACTGGAACAACTTATGCATGGTCAGCTCCTATTGTAACAGGTGGAATGACAGGTGGACAAGCAGGAAATGGATCAACAATTAGTGGAACATTAGTAAATAACACAAACATTCCACAAACAGCTACATATACTGTAACTCCTACATCAGGCACAAGTGGATTATGCCCTGGAAATAGCTTTATTCTAACAATGACTATTAATCCTACTCCATTAATCCCAGGACAAAATGCAGCTGCATGTAGCGGAAACACATTCAACATTACACCAACAAACAGTTTACCAAATTCAATTGTACCAAATGGAACAACGTATACTTGGTCTACACCATTTGTAACAGGAGGTTTAACTGGAGGAAGTTCACAAGTAAATCAAAATGCGATTTCTCAAACATTAATTAATCCAACGAATATTCTTCAAACAGCAACATATCTTGTAACACCAACATCTGGAGTTGCAGGTGCGTGTGTTGGTCCTGTCTTTACAACTACAATCACGGTTCAACCAAAACCAAGTATTTCAAATAAGAATATTGATGTGTGTAGCAATTTAGCCTTTGCTGTTCAACCGAACAACAACGATGCTAACTCCATTGTACCTGCTGGAACAACTTATTCATGGTCATCTCCAATTGTTACTGGTGGCATGACAGGTGGATCAGCTGCTGCAAATCAATCGAGTATTTCACAGACATTGATCAACACAACAAACTTGACTCAAACAGCAACATATACAGTTACTCCTACTTCAGGAATAGCGGGAAGTTGCGCTGGTACAAACTTCACAATTGTTGTGAATGTTAAAGCTGTTCCGAAAATTCAAAATTACACTTTAGCAACATGTAGTAATACAGCATTCACAGTTGCACCAATTAATAATCAACCGATTACGATTGTACCTGCCGGAACTACCTATACATGGCAAACGCCTGTTGTTTCAGGTTTAATGACTGGTAGTTCAGCTGGTGGAAATCAATTATTAATCAGTCAAACATTGGTAAACCCTACTAATACAGCTCAAACTGCATTGTACCATGTTATTCCAACAAATCAATCATGTATTGGTGATACCTTTGATATCAATTTAACGGTTAATCCAACACCTAAATTAACGAATAACACACTTGCAATATGTAGTGGAAATCCATTCAATTATGCTTTAGTGAATAACCCACCTGCAACGATTATTCCTGCTGGAACACTTTATTCTTGGTTGACACCAACACAAAGTATTTTGAATCCAATCTCTGGTGGTTCTGCTCAAACATTGATAAGTACAATCAATCAAACGTTGATCAATACAACCAACGTTACTGAATCATTGGTTTATTCAATTACTCCAATAACGCCAGCACCAGCTTCATGTCAGGGTAATCCGTTTGTAGTTACAGTAAATGTGAACCCAGTTCCAGTAATTCCAAATCAGACTTTGGCTATTTGTAGTGGTTCAACGTTCACTTTCACTCCTACTAACAACCAGGCAGGTACAATTATCCCTGCTAACACAACTTATAGTTGGGGAATCCCTACAACTACTGGTGGAATCGTTGGAGGGGTTGCTGCAACTGGTCAACCAGCAATTTTACAAAATTTAATAAACTTGACAAATGTTCCTCAGACTGCAACTTACACTGTGACACCTATTTCTGGTGCAGCAGGAAATTGCCCTGGCGCATCGTTTACATTAACAGTTACTGTTAACCCAACACCTCATGTGTTAACGAAACAAGTAACAGTTTGTAGTGGCGTTGCATTCAATGTTACACCAGTTAACGGACAACCGACAGAGATTGTACCTGTTAACACAACTTATTCTTGGGCTGCACCAACAATGACTGCAAATGTTACTGGAGGTTTTGCAATGAATAATCAAGGCTCAATTAGTCAAGCTTTATTTAACACTTCTGCTTCAGCTGGAACAGCAACTTATACAGTGATAGCAACATCAGGAGCAGCAGGCAATTGCTTAAGTCAACCGTTTGAAGTGATTGTAACAGTTAACCCACAACCAACTGTTATTAGTTCATTAGACACTTTAATTTGTAACAACTCTATTGTCAATCATCCATTGGTTGCGAATATCCCAACTAACTTTACTTGGGTGAGTACTCAACCGAATATTCCAAATGTACAAGGAGCGAGTTTAAGTACAAATTCATTTGCATTTATAAATGATTCATTAATCAATAATACAACAACTCCTCAAGTTGTTATTTATACAGTTACACCAACATCTTCACCATTTGGTTGTGTTGGAACTGCTGTAAACATTGCGGTTACTGTAAATCCAAATGTAGTTGTAAACCCTCCATTGACAACAACAATTTGTTCAGGAGGTCAAGTGAATTTCAACTTAAGCGCAAACATTCCTTCAACGTTTGAATGGTTTGATTCACCGCCATACAATGGAAATGTAACAGGAACAAGTACGATTCAAGTTAACGGAAATATCATCAATGATATTTTAGTGAATACTAACCCTAACAGTTCTGGAGAAGTTGTCAATTATTCAGTAATTCCAACATCTGTCGATGGACAATGTAAAGGGGTAGCTCAATCAATTACTGTACTTGTGAGTCAACCTTTGGTTTACACAGGACCAAGTGCTGTGACAATTTGTTCAGGTGATTCCTTATCAATTCCATTATCTGCCAACTTACCTTCAACATTTGTTTGGTATTCAAATCAACCAAATACAGCAAATGTATCAGGAGCAACAACTAGTTTAACTTCCACAGCAAGCATCAATGATGTTTTAACAGCAAATGCAAGTTCTACAACTGTTCAAACTGTTGAATACCTTGTTTACCCTACTACCCTATTGAATGGTTGTTCAAGCAATGGTTTCCCAGTTACAGTTTCAATTAACCCAACAGCATTTGTTCCAACAACAGATACTGTTATAATTTGTAGTGGAAATTCAGTAGATTTCTCGTTGTCTTCAAATATTGCCTCTACATTCAACTGGTTAGCGCAACCAAATATCAATGTATTTGGAGAATCTACTGCCAATCAAACAACGGATATCATTTCCGATTTATTGGTTAATTCAACTGCACTTCCTGAAACGGTAATTTACAATTACAGCGCAACATCTGTTGCCAATAGTTGTCAAGGCAACCTAGGAGAATTGTTGGTTATTGTGAATCCAACACCAACAGCAGACTTTTCTTTGATTGATTATAATATTTGCGAAAACGCACCGACTGTCTTCACAAATTTAACGACACCAGCATCTAATTATTATTGGACATTTGGAGACGGAACAAGTTCATTTGTAACAAATCCAACATATACCTACCAAGGAATAAACGGATCATTTGATGTTGAATTATTTGCTTCAAACACGTATGGTTGTACAGATTCTATTACTAAAACAGTTACAGTTGGTGCTGCACCGCCTGTTTCATTCTCAGCATCTGTTGACAAAGCATGTGAAGGTCAAACAATTATCTTCACAGATAATTTGAATACACCAAACACCTTATTGACTTGGGATTTTGGTGATGGAACGAATTCAAACAACCCAGCATTTGTAGACCACATTTACAACACAAATGGATGTTTTGATGTTACATTAACAGTAGCAGATGCAACAACAGGTTGTTCAGCAACAGTAACAGAAAATGACATAGTTTGTTTGTATGCAAATCCAACAGCATTCTTCACAGTTGATTCTGTTATTCATTACACAACTAATCCAGAATTTGAATTTACAAATGGTTCATTGAATGGATATACGTATGTGTGGGACTTTGGTGATGGCGGATCTAGTGTATCAACAGACATTGTTCATACGTACCCTCCAATCATCAATAATTATTTTGTAACACTTTACACTTATAATGAAGCTGGATGTGTTGACTCTATGTTTATGAATGTATCCGTTCGTGAAGAGTTAATTTATTTTGTACCAAACACATTCACTCCTGATTTAAATGGTGTCAATGATTTATTCTTACCAGTATTTACTTCAGGATTTGATGTCAATGAGTTTAGTTTCGAAGTGTATAACCGATGGGGTAATTTAGTCTTTGAAACAGACAATTACCTAAAAGGTTGGGACGGTAAATTAATGACGGGAGAAAAAGCCCAAGATGGCATTTACACTTGGAAAATCAAATTTAGAGGTTTACTCGATGAATATGGTAAATATGAAGTTGGACACGTTACATTGATAAGATAAAAAAAGCCTCGTTTTGAAACGAGGCTTTTTTTATTCATTGAAACCAATTTTATTCAATTGGCATTCAAGAGAAATTATAAATAATATTTTTGTAATTGAATATCTAGAAGCGATTTTCTATAATGGATATGCCAATTGATAGATTGGATAATTGTATCTTTCACAGTCATATTCACGTAAATACTTTATTATCTGAAAAGACAGTTAATTATTACCTAAAAACAACTTTTTTAATACAGATATTCTGACTCACCCATCAATAATAGACCCAACAAAAAAAAATAGATAATTTAATTTATAAAACAAAAAATTTTAAAAAGTTAATTGTTATAACTACAAAGTAATATTAAAAAAACCTTAAAAAGTAACACTTGTACATACATCTGATCAATATCATATCAATATAACACCTATTCAAAACGATTGAAATAACTCAGTAATAATATCAATTCTTGTTTTAAAGTTATTTGCTAAATTTGAAGAGTTATAATTATAAAACATATCTTATGGCAAATCAAGCAACTAATTTTCTTCACGGGAGTAATCCTGATACGTTTTATATGAAAATTAGAGTTTTATTATTTTTTTGTTTTATAAGCTCATTAAATTTTGATGCATTTTGTCAAAATCTTGTTCCAAATCCAAGTTTTGAATTATACACAACATGCCCGACAACATCGAATTACTATGCAGATTTAGCAACTGATTGGAAAGTATTTGGTAAAACGCCTGATTACTATAACTCATGCTTTCCTGACGGCCTTCCAACCAATGGTACAGATGTTCCTCAAAGTTTTACCGGTTATCAAACGGCCGCAACGGGAAGTGCTTATGTAGGTTTTATGACGTATGCAAGTCATGTGTTCTGGCGAGAGTACATTGGCGCCCAGCTACTTAGTCCTTTACAGGTTGGATCAACATATCAAATTAGTATGAAAGTTGTGTTTTCAAACGATAACTTAGCATATGGAAGTGTGGCTTGCAACAAATTTGGATTACGATTTGGTAATACTCTTTATAGCTCGTTAAACTCAGCTCCAACTGACAATTTTGCTCATCTTTATTCAAACAACGTTATAACAGATACCCTGAATTGGACTACAATTTCCGGAACCTTTGTTGCTGATTCAGCATATACCTTTGTTATGTTAGGAAACTTCTTCGATGATGCCAATATAGATACCATTAGAATGAAACAAATACCTAATTGGGTTGGCTATTATTATTTAGATGATGTTTATGTTGGAAAGGTTGAGGAAAATTCTGTTGAGACAACTTCAAATGAATTATTCAGGATTTATCCTAATCCAACGAATGGTAAAGTATTCATAGAAACGAACGAGTTGGTTGAATCAATCGATATATTAGATGCGTTAGGTAAAAAAATCGGATTTAAGAAGAATGATTCTGAGTCCTTTTTTTTGATAGAAATGCCATATGAAGTTGGAGTATATTATTTGAGATTAAATTATAACGATAAAATAAAGACTATTCGTGTAATAAAAACGAATCCTTAACAAATAAGTTCTGAGGCATAGCTATTAAAATCCTTAGTTTCGTTTTACATAACTCAATGAAAATATCAACTAATTGTTTAATGCAATGAAATTTTGATTTGGATTATAACCTTTAGAATACATTAAGAAGGGTTATAAGAGCACAGAAGTACCAAAACTAACTTTACTTCACATTAATACTTTAAAGATGATTAAATCAACCTTAAATCAGTTAAACAACGATTTAAGTAATTCTAAATAGATATAGATTGGTTTAATTAAGTTTGAAATTAATATGAATCTCTTTGATTACAATGTGCATTCAAAGAGTAAATGTTTCAAAATTTTGTTTTATACTTAAAAAGAAAAACCTCCAAACTTTTGAATATCAATCGTTTGAAGGTTTTTTCAGTGATCCCGCTGGGA
>JAHENC010000025.1 GCA_024643365.1 Crocinitomicaceae bacterium
ATTGAGAATGGTTCAAAAACAAAAAAGCCTCACATTTCTGTAAGGCTTAATTTTGCTCTTCCTCTTGGGCTCGAACCAAGGACCCTCTGATTAACAGTCAGATGCTCTAACCAACTGAGCTCTAGGACCAGTGGGCTTTGCAGAACAATCACTGCAAAATTGCGCACGGTTTTCATAGTGAAATTGCCTGATTTTAATTGATTTAACTAATAAATGTTTACAGCCTTGAATTATCCGCAAAACTGTATTTGCCTCCACACGGGCTCAGGATTAAATGGTCAAGTAGATTGATTTCAAATAAAGCGCAAGCATCTTTAATTTTCTTTGTTAGTTGAATATCATTTTCTGACGGTTGCAGATTTCCTGATGGATGATTGTGTGCAATGATTATACCAGATGAAAGTGATTTGATTGCTAATCCCATTAATAGTTTAATATCTACTACCGTTGCGGTATTGCTTCCTACAGATGCCTTGTAGAATCCTATGGGCAAATGAGCGTGATTGATGAATAACACGTTGAATTGCTCCTGACATGCGATAGTTTCATGGTTGAATGTATCACTCAAATATTGAAAGGCTAGCTCGGAGTTGGTGATGCGTTCATTTTTGTACACTTTTTTACTAGGTGTATACTTAACCTGTAGTTCTTTTAGATACTTCATAATTCAAAATTTTTATTCTTTTGATTTATGTATAGGATATAAGTGGGAAGCCCCTGTAAAATACTCCTGCCTGTTTTTGACGGGGGTGGATGAACTTGGTTGAAGGGTAGGGGGGGATAATCATGAGGAACCGAAACACATGAAAATATTTAGCATATAACTATAGAATAGTACTAGGTGAACGTAAACACCAGTTCGGTGATTGAAAGAATTTGAGTGAGGATGTTAAACCGTTTATGCAGACACGCGCTGTAGGAAGGATTCAAAACCTAAAATGAACTCTGACAAACTCATTCCGAATGCCTGTGCAATCTTGTGTACAGTGTGGATTGTCGGTGTAAATTCACCTCTTTCCATTGCCGAAACATTCTGAAAATTATTACCAAGCACATCTGATAAGTCAGACTGTGACATACCTTTCTCAATCCTAATTTGTTTAAGGTATTGCCCCAGAAATTTACTGTATGTCTTTTTATCCATTGGGCACAAAATCTACATTTCCGTGCTCTTATTACTAACAGTATATTGTTAGTTTTTATAATTATTTTATATTTGAAGAAAAATTAATATGCTTGGACCTCAATTTTTTCTAATATTATTTCTTCTAGCTGGATATTGGCTTTACAGAAGGAATTACCTCTTGAAACACGACCTAAAGGAAGTTAAGGAGTCAACAATTTTCATTTCATTTATGAAAAGATTTGGAATTTCTTTACTCATTTTGATTGTTGCTGCGTTAATTGTAGGATTAATCGTACAGAGCCTAGGTAATCAAGCAAGCAGTGGAGGATTTGCAGCATTTATTATTATTCCGCTTGCATTGTACTTAATGAGGACCGTATGGAAAAAATAAATTTTATAAAATATGTTGGATTCATCTTTGGCGTATATCTCATTCTAGCGAGCTGTGAAGATAATAAAAGCGCTAAAGCTAAATTAGTAAATGTTGAGTTATCCAATCTGAAGGTTTATCAAAATCCAGATAGGGTAGCACCAAAGTGTTCCGATGTTGATGCATTGGAAACAAATGGTAAATATTCAGAAGAGTTGAAGGATTACACTGGAAAAATAAAAGTTTGCAATAATCAAGGAACCATTGTAACCCTTTACTCATTGAAAAATGGCAAGCACAATGGTTACTTCTATACCTATGACGACACAGGACTACTCATAGGCAAAACATATTATCAAAATGATCAAAAAAATGGTGATTTCATTCAACTTGATGAGGCTGGTAGAATTTTAATCAAAGCAAAATATGTAAAGGATGAACTTGTGAAATGCGACGGTCCTTTTTGTGAACAGCTAAAAAATATAAACTAAAAATCAATTATTATGAATTCAGAAATGAAATTGAAATCCGTTCTTCTGTTAGAAATGCTAGGTTTCCTATTATTATCGTGTTTAGTTGCATATTACCTGTGTGATGTGCAATCAGATATAGAATATACTTGGTACTCAGGAATTTGGCATGGGATATTCCTTATTCCAAATTTTATTTTAAGTTTGTTTCTAGACGATATTATTGTTAAAGCAAATATTACAACGTCAGGGTATACATTTTTTTGGTGGGCAACAATCATTTTATATAATAGCTATTTAGGGAAGTATTTTAAAATATTATTTACCAAGTTTTAAAGTTGAACATTTATCAATTCATTTAATGACCAAACTCCATATTGAAGGCAATCATCTCTCCTACAGCATCCTAGAATTTAAAAAGGAAGATGCGTTGTTCCTTCAAAGTATAATGGAGAAAGAGTTAGTGTCATATGACAAAATCTTTTTTGAGCGTAAGGACTTCAAAAAGTTGGGCTTCAAAAAACTGGAGAATATACCAGTCGTAGCACATTTTTCTGGGTTTCTATCTGAACCGCCAAGATTTCTCAAACCATGTGGCTCATTTAGGTTATTTAATGGGAGAAAAAAAGTTTTCGAAACACCACTGGATAGATTAGAGGAGCGTTACCATATGGGGATATATAAGGAGTTCTGCCAACTCAAATCTACCATTGGCTCAAAAGACCTTATCTTTAGGAAAAGAAAGTCATGTAGCTACTTTTTTCTAAGACGAGAACAATCAGGGCAATTTACTGCCAAACTCGAAGTTGAGGTAGCATTAAAGCAATTACTTTTCCAGAACACCAACCTTCATTCAATGAAGTTGAATTTATGGACTAAGCAGTTTGTAAATGTAATTTACCGTGATAATAAACTTGAGTTTACTGTAGGGAAGAATAGTGAACTCAAACAACACATTGAGGCATTTGGTAAATTTGGGTTTGAAAAGTAGTAAATGACATTACACAATCAACAATAGCAATTTACCTATAAATTTGATTGTTTAGCTTTGATGTTATTTCCTAATGACAAAATGTAGAGGTTAATTACTGTAAATGATAGTATATATCATCATTTATAAGCCTCACGCGCGCGTAACTAGTATAGTATAATGAATGGTGTTTAAATTGCTTTCTTTTTTGAATGAAGAGTGCAGTAATCCCAAGCAAGTTTTAACACTTGAGATCACCACACTCTTAAGGCTCAAAAGTTTTGCTTCCTTCCCCGAATGTCTAAACTAGTCATTGGTGCTGTTTAGCCTGAGATTAACTTTCGAATAACCAACTATCCGGTATGCATAGGACTCATCTCTTAGTGCCATCCTTGGGTTTTACATACATCCCACAGTAACCCTTGTAAGCTTTCCTTACCACATTAGCTGTTGTTAATACTTCCGACCTAATGATAAACAAAATTAATAATTGATTAATAAATAATCAAAATATTGACATTTTATTAATCATGAGTTTTCAACATGGTATCAACAACTCTCCGATTCATCTCATCAATCACCGCATTGTCAAACTGCTCTAAATAGATTCCAGTTACACTATTGCCGTAAGAATGCCCTAAAGCTTCAGCGATGAGGTCTTTAGAGTAGCCTAGCTGTCTTGAAATGTTTGCATATGAATATCTGAATACATAGGTACTTAGTGCCTCCTTAGAATTGATCAAAATGCCTAATTTTCGGAGATGCGCATTGATGACTTTTCTTTTTTGGACAATCACTTCAACTAGATGAGGTCTATTCTTCAACTCGACATCACTTAAAACACCAATTAATGTATTACCGCTCTGCAATTTATTGATGACATCTTGAACCTCAGGAGTTAACGCAAGGCTGTATAGTTTACCTGTTTTGGAGCGCTTGTAGATGATTCTACCACCATTAATATTATCTAATGATAGTAATAGTAAGTCCTTGATATTGATACCTCTAAGCATAAATATCAGTTTGCCAATCAACCATGAGCGATAAAGTGGATGAGTACTTTCTAACTCAAGATTGAAATAGGCTTTCATCTCTGTCATGGTAAAAACACGTGGTGTGGTCTTCTCTTTTCTGATTTTGTATTTCCTAAATGGATACCACTCCAAGCCCATAATGTCAAAATGTACCGCCTTGTTGCAGATTGCTCTAAATGACCTCATGTAAACACCAATACCGTTTGGACTCATTCCTCTTTTAAAAAGCTTACTCTCTAACTCTATTATTGATTTGTAGTCTAGCTTTGAAAATGGGATATTCAATACAATCTCTTTGGATATTACCGATAAACTGGTTTGATAAACCTTAGCGCCACCATGTCTATTGGCAGTTTTCAACTCTTCAATGTGTTGATTCCAGAAATCAATGATGGTAATCTCATTTTGAGGCGTGTCAATTAGAAATGATTTAATCTGCTTCAGGTCGTTGCAGCCTAAATGCTCAGCTGTAAAAGTTCGTAGCCTCTTGAGGTAATAGGTTTTCAATTGCTCCAAGACGATATTACCTTCCATGTCATGCAATAAACAATTAGACTTGTTATCAAATTGTTCTTTAAGAATTTTAAAGCCTGTGCCAATGTCACAGAATTTGTCTTGGGTTCTTAATCTGAAAACTACTGGGTAAGTACCGTCTTTCCTTGCTCTTCTTGTGTCAAGGGTTAAATTTAATGTTGCCATTTTTTTATTGATTATGGCAATTCCAATTATGAAAACAATAGCACACGGTTTTGCACACGGTAGGGGGTGTGATTATGCTAAAATTGATTGTTCCTAAAGCTCCGGCTGTTATAAGGGGAAAGGTGGGAAAACAAAAAACCCAGTAAAACGTGAGTTTACTGGGCTTCTTTTGCTCCCCCTTCAGGACTTGAACCTGAGACCCTCTGATTAACAGTCAGATGCTCTAACCAACTGAGCTAAGGAGGAATGTTGCTCTCTTGTTGAGGATGCAAATATAAATAAATTTTTATTTAATCAAAATCAGAAATGCGAAAAAAAATGAGTTTTTTTTTACTCTTATTTCTAAGTGCTTAAAAATCATCTTCATCCATGGTGAAGTCGTCTAGAGAAGTTTCGTAAGAATTATCGTCATTGTCGATTAAATCCTCTGAAAGCTCGTCTTCACGACTCGCGGGACGCAGAATATTCGTCTTAGAAACGTTTAAACGAATCTCTGAACGAATGGAACCATCTTCGTGTTGAAAGGCTTTTGAAACTGGTGAACCAATGATTTCAACCATCGTACCGCGTTTTAAAAAATCAACGATACGCATGTTGGAACCTTCGCGTTTCCATATGGTACAATTCACCCAAGTTGTTTTGGTTTTAACCTCGCCTGTGCGCTTGTCCTTCCAGTTTTTATTGTGAGCAACCGGAAAATTAATGGCAATAATGCCACGATCCATTGTTTTTGTCAATGCATCTTTTCCGATGTTCCCAATTAACCTTGTTTCAAATATTGTTGCCATGAATTAGTTTTCTTTTCACTTAAAGTTCCGAAAAGTATAAAAAAATTCCGCAATACAAAGATAATATTCTGATTTTCTGTCAGTTCCTAGTGCTGATGTCCGTTTGGACCATGTGCGTGACCATGTGCAATTTCATCTACAGTTG
Organism: Crocinitomicaceae bacterium; assembly: GCA_024643365.1. Taxonomy (GTDB): domain Bacteria; phylum Bacteroidota; class Bacteroidia; order Flavobacteriales_D; family Crocinitomicaceae; genus UBA952. Next base: position 5,603 of record JAHENC010000025.1, read on the forward strand.
CTTCACGTACCTCTAACACTTCTCCTGCAAAATGCAAGTCTGTTCCAGCTAATGGATGATTAAAGTCCATTTTCACATTCTCTTCGTCCACTTCAACGATTTTACCACGCAATTGATTTCCTTCGTTATCGCTCATTGGAACCAAGGCACCAACGTGAAACATTTGATCATCAAATTTACCTTCCTCATCGTGGAAAATGTTCGTAGGGATCATTGCCATGTGTTGAGGATCGTGATCACCATAAGCGTTTGCAGCGATGATGTGGAAATCGAACGTATCACCAGTTGTTTTATCCGCCAAATTCTCTTCGAATTCAGGAATTAAACTTCCAACACCATATAAAAACACAAGTGGATTCGTTTCGTTTGTTTCTTCAATCTGCTCGCCAGTTGAATGATTCGATAGCTTGTATTTTAACGTAACTACCTTGTTTGCTGAAATTTGCATACTCAATTGTTTATTTAAATTCGTTTGTCGCTTCCGACTGATTATTTACGTAATAATGTTTTTACAAAGTTTGGGGTTGCAAACGTCGCAAAGTGAATGTCCTCGTTGTAATAACGTAATCCTTGGTCAGCAACAAACTGACGGATTTCGTCTACATTTTGAACGTTTTTCGGATGGCAATTCCCCTTGATTCCATATTGGAAGCTCCACATACCAGTAGGGTAGGTAGGAACAAAGAATAATCCAACCGGCGCATTGTTTTCACCGAAAATTCCTTGTAAGGTTTGATTCAATTCTGCAAATGCTTTCTCATTGAATTTTGGAGATTCTCCCTGTGCAACAAGAATTCCTTCCGCTTTTAACGCATTGTAACAATTTGTGTAGAATTCTACAGAGAATAATCCTTCTGCTGGACCAACTGGATCAGAACCATCAACAATGATGATGTCGTATTCTCCTTGTTTTGCGTTCTTCACGAAAGCGATTCCGTCGTCAACGATTAATTCTAAACGTGGATCATCAAATGAAGCTGCAATTTGTGGCAAATGTACTTTACAAGCCTCAATTACTTCACCGTCGATTTCAACCATCGTTACTTTCTCAATGTTTGAGTGACGCAATACCTCTCTAACCGTTCCACCGTCACCACCACCAATCACCAATACGTTTTTCGCATTGCGTAAAGTGAATAGGGAAGGATGGGAAATCATTTCGTGGTAATTGAATTCGTCTTTTTCTGTTGTCATGACCATATCGTCCAATGCCAACATTTTACCATATTTTAAGGATTCCAAAATACGTACACGTTGGAAAGGTGATTGAACATCAACGAAAACATCTCCTGTGAAACGCAAAGACAATGCTTGATCTTCATCTTTATCTGTAAACCATACGTTACGCGTATAGAATTCAGGATTTCTCCATTCTGCAGCTTTTTCGCGAGCTGAAGAGATATCGAAATCATTGCGTTGCAACAAATTCACTGAACCTCTTTTCATTTCCAATGCTGAATAAGATTTCGCACCGAAACACTCTTTCAAGTGATCAAATGAAATCCAGGCATTCATTTCTCCACACGTAAATAAATCTACTGCAGCGTAGCCATATTCCGGCCACGTGTGAATGGCTAGGTGACTTTCCTGGATAACTACCACACCAGAAACTCCGTAAGGAGAAAAATGGTGAAATGTAGAGTTAATCACTGTTGCACCAGCTTTTTGCGCTGCTCCAACCATGTCGCGTTCAATAGCGGCCACGTCGTTCATGACGTGTGGATCACAATTCATAAATTCTACTAAAATGTGATTTCCTAATGCTGTACTCATGCTAGATCTTGTTATTTAAGTGAAAAAGTGGCGCAAAATTACGGAATTCCTAGAGATTTCTAAGTGATTATTGTTACAATTAAGTGAAATCGATTGATTTAATACAGATTTAATCTTGGATGGATTTATTTTTTCAAAAACCGCAACTTATCCAAACTCACTTTTATTCGGGCTTGACCAAAAATAACTGACAATTGTTTGCCTTTCATTTCTTCAACGATTCCTATGCGATTTGTCTGAATTAACTGCACTTGACATCCAACCTCAATCAGTTCTTGCTGATAGGTTTCTACTTTTTCTTGCTGCTTCTTCGTTGGTTTCTTTGGAGCAACCGTTTCTTGTTTTTTGATTTCCGTTTTGGACTTCTCCATTCGGAGGAATTGTGTCAACTCTTGAAAAAGAACCGTATTCACATCCTTTTTTCTCGATTTCGCGTTGAATCGCTCAATGAATTGAAGCATTTTCTTTCCAGCTTGCAGTTGCTTGCCATTTACTTCCGTAACTTGGTTAACCTGGGTTAATCGACTATCCAACTTAGATTCTTTGGATTCATATTCTGCTTTTGCCCGAATGGCTTCACTAGAGACGCGGTCGAACTTACGGGATTTTTCAAGGAGCTGATTGCGTTCTTTTTGTAAGGAATTCAATAAGGTATCCAATTTAACTTTCTTTTGATCGAGACGACTTTTCGCGTCCTCAATCAATTCTTTGGAAATACCATTCATTTGTGCCACTTCAAACGTGAAGGAACTTCCAGGTTGTCCAATCGAAAACTGATACAGGGGCTGTAAGTTCTTTTCATTAAATAACATACAACCATTTTGTGCATGCGGTAATTCACTCGCTTTCAGCTTGATATTTCCATAATGCGTGGTAATCACCCCAAAGGATTTCAGCTGGTAAATTTGCTCGAAAAACACTTCACCGAGTGCTCCACCTAATTCAGGATCAGAACCCGTTCCGAATTCATCCAAAAGCAAGAGCGATTGATGATTTGCCACTTCCAAAAAGTACTTCATCCTTTGCAAACGGTAAGAGTATGTACTTAATTCATTTTCAATGGATTGATTATCTCCAATATCAGATAATATTGTACTAAAAAAGCACATGATACTGTTCTCCTGAACGGGAACTAAAAGTCCAGCCTGCAACATCATTTGAAGCAATCCGACTGTCTTTAAGGTGATGCTTTTTCCACCAGCATTTGGACCTGAAATCACTAATAAGCGTGAACTCGGACTCATCGAAACAGTTTGTGGAAAGGTTGGTTTACCAGAAGCTTGGTTGGACTTCCACAAAATAGGGTGGAAGGCATCCTTGATTTCAAAGCCAGTTGTTTGTCCGATGGCCGGTAAATTCGCGTTTAAATCCAATGCAAGCTTACATTTCGCATTAATGAAGTCCAGTTGAACCAACAAGACTTGATACGCTTCAATCAATGGTTTAAAATGCGCAATGGTTGACGTTAGTACTTGTAAAATTCGATGAATTTCCTTGCGTTCGTCGTCGAAAAGGAATTCCAATTCATTATTTAAGGGAACATTGATCACTGGTTCAACAAATGTCAAGCTACCAGTTTTACTTGAACCATGAATATTCCCTGGGACTTTTCGTTTAAATGTAGACTGAACAGTTAATACGCGACGATCATTAATGAATCCTTCAAGCGTTTCACCAAGGACTTTATCCTTATTGTATTTCCGTAATTCTCGGTCGAAATTCCGGTTGATTTGTACACGCAACGTACGAATTCGTCCACGTATTTCTTTTAATTCTGGAGAAGCATCATCCTTAACATTTCCCGCACGATCAAAGACTTTATCAATTTCCGTGAGAATTTCTTTTGTAAAATAAACGTCGTTTGTGAGTTCCTTTAATAAAGGATATTGAAACAAAGCTTTTTCAAAGAATTGAATCAAGTGATTCACCAAATCCGATGCTTGATACAGGCGTCTAAATCCTTCAATTGGAATGACGGCTTGTTGAATCCCTAACAATCGAATTTCCGTTTCTAATTCTTCAAAATCCAAAGCTGGGAATTTTTCACCGTGAATTCGAATGGATTTAAATTCGTTCAAACGATTCAAATCAATTCGGATTTGTTTGAAGCGATTTCCTGGAATTAATTTCTGCGCCCGAAGTTTCGCACTTGGACCAACACAAAATGATTCCAACCATTCGCGAATGAGTTCAAATTCTAAATCGTTTAATGTTTGTGAATCCGTTGTGTGCATAAAACAAAGTTACTATAAATGTCTTGGTGTATCGTTAATGTCCATTAAACAAAGGAAAATCAAATGAGTTCGTTTTATTTCAACAATAACATAATTGAGTTATAATTAATATTATGTTAAATAGATGTTTAAAGAGAAAGGGACTGCAAAAACAATCCCTCTATTCAATTAGTCCTTCCAAGAATCGTATCCACCTTCTAAGTCGTATACTTTTTTGAATCCAGCTTTCTTTAAATCTTTCGCTGCACTCGCTGATCTTCCACCTGCTGCACAATACACTAAGACTGGTTTGTTCTTGTCTAATTTCTTTTGAGCTGTCGCAATAAACGACGCTGAAAAATAATCGATGTTCATCGAACCTGCTATTTTTCCTTCTGCTACTTCCTTAGAAGTTCGAACATCTACAATCTGTGCAGATGGATCCTTCATTAATTTTTTAAATTCTGTTTGTGATACACGATTCTGTGCACATGATACTGCTGATAATCCAACAAGTAGTATTGACATTAAAAATTTCATATGTTCTAAATTAGATTGCAAAGATACTGATTGGAAGAAACTCTTTAGTAACTCATGTTACCAAAGTCTATTTAACATAATAAAAGGTGTTGTTTTCAACTTTTGTTTAATTTCGTCCAAAATCAACGTCATGGCCATCTACTCATTTAATGGATTCGTTCCTGTGATCAAAGCTTCTAGTTTCATTCACCCACAAGCTTGCGTGACTGGGAACGTCATCATTGGTGAAAATGTGTACATTGGTCCTGGTGCTGCGATTCGTGGAGATTGGGGACAAATTATCATCGAAGATGGCTGTAATGTCCAAGAAAACTGTACGATCCACATGTTTCCCGGGACGACTGTTCACTTGAAAAAAGGAGCACATGTTGGACATGGAGCCATTATACACGGAGGAATTCTAGAGGAAAATTGTTTAATTGGCATGAACAGTGTCATCATGGATGATGTGGTGATTGGAAAAGAATCGGTTGTTGGCGCCTTGTGTTTTGTTCCGGCAAACACCAATATTCCTCCACGTAGTGTTGTTGTGGGGAATCCAGCGAAAATTGTAAAGGAAGTAAGCGATGAAATGATTCAGTGGAAAACCGAAGGAACAGCTCTTTATCAGCAACTTCCGGCGGATTGTCATGCTTCCCTCCTACCTTGTGAACCACTCAGAGAAATCGAAGAAAATCGTCCTACACAAAAGCAGGATTATTTCGTTTGGCACAAAAAGAAATAAACATTCTTCTTTTTTGTTAACATTTGTCTAGACAAGTGCAAAGGATGTATTAACTTTGTCTCCCGTAGTTACAAATTTATTTATGTCCAATTCAACCAAGTATGTTTTTGTAACCGGGGGCGTTACTTCTTCTTTAGGCAAAGGCATCATTGCCGCATCTCTTGCGAAGCTGTTACAAGCACGCGGATACTCCACAACCATTCAAAAATTAGATCCATATATCAATATCGATCCAGGAACATTGAATCCATATGAACATGGAGAATGTTACGTAACGGACGATGGAGCGGAAACAGATCTTGACCTTGGTCACTACGAACGTTTTCTCAATGTTCCAACTTCTCAAGCGAACAATGTAACGACGGGTAGAATTTATCAGTCTGTAATTGAGAAGGAACGTCGTGGGGATTATTTAGGTAAAACCGTTCAAGTTATCCCTCACATTACGGATGAAATCAAGGAACGTATTCAATTGGTTGCTAAAAACGGAAAATACGACATCGTAATTACCGAAATTGGCGGAACGGTTGGGGACATCGAATCCTTGCCTTACGTGGAAGCTGTGCGTCAAATGCTTTGGGAATTTGAAAACGATTGTGTTGTCGTACACTTAACGTTGATTCCTTATTTGTCCGCTGCTGGTGAATTAAAAACAAAACCAACACAGCACTCTGTTAAACAGTTATTGGAATTGGGTGTTCAACCGGATGTCTTATGTTGTCGTACAGAACATGAATTAGAATTAGGACTACGTCAAAAAATTGCGAAATTCTGTAACGTATCAGTAAACGCGGTCATAGAAGCGCGCGATGCGTCTTCTATTTATGATGTTCCATTATTGATGCACGGAGAAGAATTGGATTCTGTAGTGCTAGATAAATTAGGTTTATCGAAAAAATCTACACCAAACTTGGACAATTGGAAATCGTTCTTAGAGCGTTTGAAAAATCCAAAACATGAGGTAAATATTGGATTGGTGGGAAAATATGTTGAATTGAAAGATTCATACAAGTCCATCAGTGAAGCGTTTATACACGCTGGCGTTTCCAACGAAACGAAAGTAAATGTCAAATGGATCCACTCAGAAGAATTAACACCTGAAAACATTGCAACTGAACTATCCGGATTGGATGGTATTCTGGTCGCGCCAGGTTTTGGTTCTCGTGGAATCGAAGGAAAAATTGAAGCAGTTCGTCACGCTCGTGAAAATAACATTCCTTTCTTGGGGATTTGTTTGGGAATGCAATGTGCGGTGATTGAGTTTGCACGAAACGTATTGAATTTAGGAGATGCCCATTCGACAGAAATGTCCGAAAAAACAAATGCACCAGTAATTTCTATGATGGAGGAACAGAAAAAAATCTCCAATATGGGTGGAACAATGCGTTTGGGTGCTTACCAATGTGAATTGAAACCAAAATCAAATGCTTCTTTGGCTTACAATACCAACCAAATCTCTGAGCGTCACCGTCACCGTTATGAATTTAACAACGACTATCTAGCGGCTTACGAAGCAGCTGGAATGACGGCAACAGGAAAAAATCCTGAAACAGGATTGGTGGAAATCGTTGAAGTACCTACTCACCCATGGTTTGTTGGTGTTCAATTCCACCCTGAATATAAAAGTACCGTGGCTCAACCCCACCCTATTTTCGTCGCATTTATAAAAGCGGCATTGACTAATAAAAAGTAAAAGAAAGAATATGGATCGTAATTCGGTAACCGGACTTGTATTGATTGGACTTATCCTCACGGTTTTCTCCATCATGAATCAACCATCAGCGGATGATTACAAGAAAAAAGCAAAAGCATCAACGACGAAAGTAATTGATAAACCTGCGAATAAGGAAAAAGACCACACAGCGGTTTCTGCCAATGCAGGATCGGAAATCACCCCAAAACAGAAAACACAACAAGCGAAAAAAGTTGCTACGGGAAAAATCATCAGCTTAGAGAATGATGTCCTTCATGTGGATTTCAATACAAAAGGAGGAATTGTCGCTGCCGTATATTTGAAAAAATATAAGTCCTACAAGGACTTTGCGGACAAACGCGATGCTGAATTATGTTTGTTTAAAAATGGAAATGCATACAATCAACTAGTAATCCCTGTTGGAAATCAAAAACTTCATACACGCAATTACTTATTCGAAGTTGTGAAGCAAGATGCGAAATCCATCGTATTCGAAGCACCATTGGCTGGAGGGAAAGTTCGTCAAACGTATTCTTTAAACAAAAGCTATGATTTAGATTACAACGTTGAACTTATTGACTTAAAAGATGTTGCAACGGATAATATCAAGTTAAATTGGAAAGCAGACTATAACAAAACAGAGCGTTTATTTAGTGAGCAACGACGTGTTTCTACCGTTTGTTTCAATCAGAAAAACGAAGGATTGGATTATTTGAGTGAGACAAGCAACGACAATCAAGTTGCGGAAGATGACATCGAATGGGTTGCATTTAAACAATCATACTTCTCTTCTATTTTGAAACCTGCTAATGCTTTTCCAAAATCAGGAACGAAATTCAGAATCAATACCTTTAAAGGAAATCAACACAAAAGTTGGACTTTGTTAAAAGGTTACAGTGCAACGATGGCTTTGGATTTTACAAACAACAAAGCTTCATTCAACTGGTTCTTTGGTCCAAATGATTACGAATTATTGAAAACATACAATAGTAACTACGACGACATCCTGAACTTCGGTTGGGGCTTATTCCGTTGGATCAACTTATACGCGGTTCAACCAATCTTTACCTTGCTTGTCGATTACGGAATGGGAATTGGAATTGCGATTTTGATTCTTACTTTAATTTTGAAATTGATTTTGATGCCAATTCAATGGAAGATGTTTGTTTCTTCGGTTAAAATGCGCATCCTTAAACCAGAAGTGGATGAATTGACAGCTAAGTATCCAAAACAAGAGGATGCGATGAAAAAGCAAATGGAAATGATGAGTCTGTACAAAGAATCTGGCGCTAGTCCATTGGCGGGTTGCGTTCCAATGCTGATCCAAATGCCTATTCTACTTGCCGTTTTCCGTTTCTTCCCTGCTGCATTTGAATTACGTCAACAATCATTCGTTTGGGCAGAAGATTTAAGTTCTTATGACTCTATTTTTGATTTCGGATTCTCCATTTGGCCTTACGGTGATCACGTGAGTTTATTCACCTTGTTAATGGCTGGAACGACCCTAGCATATACCTTTATGAATAGTGGAAATGTGCAACAACCACAACAACCTGGAATGCCGAACATGAAAGTAATCATGTACATCTTCCCTATCATGATGATTTTCTTCTTCAACAACTACTCTTCGGGATTAAGTTACTACTACTTTATTTCGACGTTGATTTCCATTTTAATGATGGTTGTCATCAAACATTTCTTTGTGGATGAAGAAAAACTTCGTGTGAAAATGGCGGAACGCAAGGCGAACAAATCCGGCAGCGAAAAGACAAAGAAAAAATCGCGTTTCCAAGAGAAATTGGAAGAGATGCAACGCAAGCAATTGGAAATGAATAAAAACAAAAAATAAGACCCATGAAATTTTTCATCGATACTGCAAACCTCGCAGAAATTAAAGAAGCATACGATTTAGGAATCCTTGATGGTGTAACAACCAATCCATCTTTGATGGCTAAAGAAGGAATCACTGGAGCGGAAAACATTTTGAATCACTATGTTGCCATTTGTAACATCGTTGATGGCCCTGTTAGTGCAGAGGTTATTTCTACGGATTTCGAAGGAATGGTACGTGAAGGTGAGCAATTGGCAGCCTTACACAAAAATATTGTGGTGAAAATTCCAATGATTTTGGAAGGAATCAAAGCAATCAAGTATTTTGCGTCGAAAGGAATCCGTACGAACTGTACATTAATCTTCTCTGCTGGTCAAGCTTTATTGGCTGCAAAAGCAGGAGCGACATACATTTCACCGTTCTTAGGTCGTTTAGATGACGTTTCAACAGATGGAATTCAATTGATTCAGCAAATCCGTGTGATTTACGATAACTACGCATTTGATACGGAGATTCTTGCTGCTTCCGTTCGTCACCCAATGCACATCATTCACTGTGCGGAAATCGGTGCAGACGTAATGACTGGTCCATTGAGCGCGATTAAAGCGTTAGCGAAACATCCATTAACGGACTTAGGCTTACAACAATTCTTAGCGGATTACGCGAAAGGAAACAAATAAGCATGCTTCCAAAGGAAGAAAGAAAGGCATACAACGAAGCATTTTGGTCCGGATTTAAGGATCACATGCGTGGAAAGATGTCCAGTACTGGTCGACGTGTCAATTGGGCTAATTATCCAACTCAGGTTAAGAATACCTATTTACGTATGATTTGCACCGGACATCAAACAGCCATTTGCTACGATGTTCAGTTTCGCGATGCGGGAATTCAGGTGATCTTTTGGGAACAATTAACGGAATTGAAAGTCGTACTTGAAAATGCGATGTCCATTCCAACAAACTGGGATCCAAGTTTTCACAATGCAGAAGGACTCACCATTGGACGTATTTCCTGGGAACTAGCGGATGTGAATTTTTACGAAAAAGCCGACTGGCCTAAGATTTACGCCTTCTTTCAAAAACATTTAATGGAGTTTGATTCCTTTTACCAAGAATTTAATGACATCCTGATTACCTTGGTAGACTAAGTAACAAATTGTATGCGGATTCGTGTTCTTGGAACTTGCTACTTTAAACATTAATTTTACAGTATGAAACAACTACTTACGCTTGCTTTTCTTTGGTCTATCTTACCAGCGTTTGCACAAACCGTTATTATGTCTACGGATTTCCAAGAAGGAATTCCTGCAAACTATACGCTAGTTGACAATGACGGAAACACACCAGATCCATTGGTTGCGGAATATACAAGTGCATGGATTACGGTTGTAGACCCAGAAAACGCATTGGATACTGTAGCTGCTTCGACTTCATTTTTCACAGCATTAGATTCAGCTAGCCGTTGGATGATTACTCCTCCCCTTGCGCTTGGTACATATGGAAATTATATTCAATGGAATGCTAAATCCCACGACCCATCCTATCCAGACGATTATTTAGTGTTGGTTTCGACGACTGATAATCAGCTTTCCAGCTTTACGGATACGATTGGATACATCAAGGAAGAAAATTTTGAATGGACGAATCGCGAGGTAAATTTATTCACCGAAGGTTTCCATGACCAAACGATTTACGTGGCTTTTGTCAACAGAACGTTGGATGGATTCAAATTGTACATTGACGACATCGAAGTACGCAAGGACGATGCTACTGGACTTCAGGAACCTAGCACGATCAGTTTTGTGGTGTACCCGAATCCAAGTTCAGACTTGATCTATGTTTCTGGAACTGAAAAGTTAGAAAAAATGGAACTTCTGGATTTGAACGGGATGTTGCTTCAAACAACAGCATTAACTTTCATGAATGTTCAGGCGCTTCCATCAGGAATGTACTTGATTCGTTGCACTATGAACGGAATGACATCGACAAAACGCTTCACAAAAAACTAATGACGCACTTAATCGATCAAGTTGCCCAGCTCGTTGAAGTAAAATTCACTGGATTAGAAGGCAGCCATGATTGGTTTCACATCAAACGTGTTTGGCAAACAGCACTGTGCTTGCAAACGATTGAAGGAGGAAATGCGGATGAAATTTCACTTGCTGCCTTACTTCACGACTATTCAGACCACAAATACAATGGCGGCGATTTTGACGCAGGCTCACGTGAAGTCTTGAATTTACTCAATCAATTGAATTGTCCATTCGAACTGGCAGATCGTGTTGCGAAGATTGTCCAAGTCGTTTCTTACAAAGGCGCACTTGTTTCCGACGAAGCAACATCAATTGAAGGAAAGATTGTCCGAGATGCCGATCGACTAGATGCCATTGGAGCAATTGGAATTGCTCGCGCATTCTCCTACGGAGGATGTAAAGAACGTCCACTATACGATCCGAGTATCGCTCCCCTACTTCACGCCACCAAAGAGGAATACGCCAAGTCGAAGAGTCACACTGTAAATCATTTCTACGAAAAATTACTCTTGTTAAAAGACCGCATGGAAACAGTCACTGCGCGCTCATTGGCAGAAGAAAGACATCAGTTTATGTTACAATTCTTGGCGCAATTTGAGCAGGAATGGTCTTTGAATCATTAAACGGAGAGATATTCTTGTTTTTAAGTTCTGGAATTCTTGATTAACACATGTATGATTTAATATTTAAAAAAGTTGTTCTTATTTAAATTTTATGACTTTACATTTATCCATTCCATTTTTGTTTAAAATGAAGATAACTCCATTACCGTAAGGATACATTTTTCGTGCTCTTTTCAAAAGATTCGTTTTGATGTTATCGTATTGTGTCCCCACTTGACAACATAGCGATTCCTTGTTCAGTGAACGCAAAAGGAAGATATCTTTTCCCTCCCCAACTTGAGGTCGCAATTTGCGTCCTCAAGTTCTCCCATTCATTTGAAGTTAGTTCAAACATAAAATCTTCCGGAAAACGTTTAATATTCCTACGAACAGACTCCTTCAATCTTTTGGTTTCTATCGTATACAACTGGGCCAAATCAAAATCCAACATGATTCTCATGCCTCGAACTTCATGAATACGGTTCTTAATGTGTGCTATTTCCATTTCTTTCAATTTTCGATGATAAAAATCAAATATCGATCGGACAGCAGGAATTATTCGGTTGATAAACAGTTATATCCGAATGTAAACAAATAAGTAGGGAAAGAGATTGAACTAAGGTAAATGAAACAAGGGATGCGCCGCTAAAAACTGTGCTTTTCGCTTCATGGTTGTTTCCATATGTTTACGCGCTGCTTGACTCTTTGGATATAAGATTTTATGTTGCTCGGCTCGACGAATCTGTTGCCATTGCAAAAGTAAATCGATGGTTTCCTCCGTAAAGAAACTGGATTGAAAGAAATCCCAAAGTTCTAAAACAGCTTCCTGTGATGGATGGGTTCCATCAGATTTAAAGTAACGGTAATCTCGAAGATCGTCCAAGACAAATTCATACGCTGGAAAATAAAACACTCCTTTTTCTTGTTGCAACTCTTCGACAGCCATCAACAAACGTGCTTTACTGCGATTGTTTTCAATATAGCCGTCTTTGATGTGGCGAACTGGACTCACGGTGAAAAACACATTTAACGACGAATTTTCCTTTTTCAATAAGGAAAGTACCGATTTCCAAGTTGAAACAATTTCAGTGACTTGACTATTTTCTTTTTGAAAAAGATGACTATTTTGTTTATGACAATTGGCTACGATTTCGCCATCTGAACGCAAGCGATACGCCCAAGCACTGCCGAAAGTAACGAATAAATGTGTGGATGTGCGAAGAAAAACCCTGAGTTCCAGTCGGAGTTTCTCCATTTTCTTATTCAACTCATCCAGACTCATTCCAAACACCGTTCCAGATAATTCCCATACAAAGAAGATATCTTCCTGCTGTAAAATGCGAAAGGAGATGGATTCATCGAAACTCCATTGAATAAGTTTCGCAATAGCCAAGGGATGAAAAATAGTTCCACCGGGATTCACCAAGGACTCAAAACCATTTGAACGAATGATCTGTCCAAGTTCATCGGAGAAACAACTTCCTAAAAAGACAAATGAATCACCATGTGCAAGAGTTGGATAGCTCTGTTCCTTCAGCCATTGTTGATAGTTACTAGCACTCATTTTTCACTTAACAAGTTGAGGGCATTTTGAAGTGCCGCTTCGGTAATAACTTCTCCACTCATCAAGCGTGCGATTTCTTCTGGTCGCTCCTTTGACTCCAAAACTCTTACGGTTGTTTGCATGCGCTCGTTTCGCAATTCTTTTGCCACAACCATATGGTGCGCTGCGCGCGCTGCCACTTGTGGTAAATGTGAAATGGCCATGAGTTGAACAGTTTCTCCCATTTTCTCGAGTAATTGTCCCATTTTCAATGCGACATCACCAGAAACCCCCGTATCAATTTCATCGAAGAAAATAGTCGGCAAGTCTTGTTTTTCGGAAATCAATTGTTGCAAAGCCAACATCAAACGGGACAATTCTCCCCCACTTGCTGCTTTTTCAATGGGTACAGCTTCGATTCCGTAATTAGCTGAAAACAAGAATTCAACACCTGTACATCCCGTTCGATTGAACTCGCTTAACTCGCTCAATTCAAATTTCAAAGTTGTATGAGGTAATTTTAATTCTTTCAAACGATCCTGAAGAACAGCTAGTATGGCTGGAATGCGTTTTTGACGTTGTTCCTGCAAGTATTTAGCATCTTTCCAGAGTTCTGATTGAAGATCCGTGTGCTCGTTTCGCTTTTGAGAACAGGACTGCAACAATTCATCGAGTGAATTTAGTTTACGCGTCAATTGTTCATACATGGCAGTTAATTCATCAACCGAACTCAAGCGATGTTTATTTAAAATCTTGTTAAATGCATTCCATTTTTCCATCATGGATGCTTTTTCAGATTCATTCACATCTAATTGATCTATCGCATCATCTGCCTCCAACGCAAGCTCCTTCAATTCGAGTAAAATCGAATCCAAACGCTCTTTCATAGACAATAATTGTGGATCGTAATTAGATTGCTTATCCACGCTTGCTTTTAAACGATATAATTGTTCGTAGGTGCCATTTTCCGCAGTAATTTGACTCATCTCCCCAAATACTTGAAGAATATGAGAAGCATTTTCCATTCGAGTGATGTCGATTTCCAACTGAGTAAAATCTGTTGTCCCCAAGGATAATTCTTGTAGTTCATCCAAAATAAAACGATCGTAATCCTCCGCTTGAACTGCTGCGTGGTATTGTTCGTCCAAGGATTTTAATTCCTTCGTAATGGATTCAAATGCCGCATATTTTTTCTCGAATTTCTTGCGTTCAGAAACGAGTCCAGTTAGGACATCAATCAACTCCAATTGAAAGGATTTCGATTTCAGTTCTAGGGTATTGTATTGCGAGTGGATTTGAACCAAACGAGAAGTCAACAGTTTTAAAGTCTGAAGTGAAACCGGAACATCATTTATGAATGCTCTAGATTTTCCTTCCTTCGCAATTTCTCGACGAATAATGGTTTGCGCGTCGTAATCCAAGTCCTGTTCCTCAAAAAAAGAAAGGTAGGAATCGTTCAGATTGAAAATTGCTTCAACGATTGCCTTCGGTGATGATGGACCGATAACAGAAAGTTCTGCCCGTTCGCCTAAAATCAACTGTAGGGCATGTAATAATATCGATTTTCCCGATCCGGTTTCCCCGGTTAGAACGGTATATCCTGATTGAAAGTTCAATTCAACTTCGTCAATCAAGGCAAAATTTGAAATGCGAAGTGCTGCTAACATTAGTCTAAAATTTCCTGATAACGAGCTGAATTTGCAGAGTCTAGTTTCTTCAAAAGTGTCACCAAGTCTTGTTTTTCCTTCAGTTCTGAATCTGAAAATACATTTTTAAATTCAGGAATCTTACAGAAAAGAAAGCTCAGTAAGTTAACAGCATTTGGACGTGTTGCAGCGACAGGCGTTAATTTATTTAAGGCATCATAAATCGCTTTTTTACCAGCGACTTTGTCTTCATACAATTTATCGATTCCTTTGCGATGGTACATATAGAGACACTCACGCATCGGATCAAACACCGGTTGTAACATATTATCAACCAAATAAAAACGATTTCGTTTTCCTGATTCTGATGACTTCCATCCAGGTGCACCTCCTACTTGAGCGTTTGTAACAATAGCTTGTGCTTCAATGTAGTACGGTGTCCCTCCCTTTAAGGAAAATGAATCGTAATCTAATCCAATCATGTAATAGGCATAAAAAGCAAGAATGGATGTCAAGTTATCACGGTACTGATTTTGCGCATACACTAAAACAGCATTGCGAGAAAAGGAAACTGCAAAATCTGCATCCTCAAAATTCATCAACAAGGTATTATAACTTGAATTAAACGAGGGACGAGTCGATTGTACTTGAATATATCCTTTATACGTTCCTGTGGATGGAATTTCACGAATTTGAATCTGTATATTGCATTTGATGCGTTCTTCCGTCTTGAATTTATCTTTTGTCCATTGGGTATTATTCATCAAATCAAAAATACTTTGTTCCATTTGTTTGATGATTTCTTTTTCGGTGGAAGAAACCTCCACTTTTGCATCCACAAGGACAGAAACCTGACAATTTAGTTCTTGACCATAGGAAAAAGATGTTCCCGACAAAACCAATAATAAAATAATTAATCCTTTCATTTTTAATCTTTTAAAACGATAGACAGAATATCTTTTGCTACTTCTTTTTTTGATTTCAACGGGAATTCAAAAGCAGATTTCTCCTTATCGAAAATAGTAATTTTATTTGTTTCGGCTTGAAATCCACTTACATCTTTTACGAACTCATTTAAAACGATGAAGTCAAGATTTTTACGCGTCAATTTATCTAACGCATATTCCTTCGCATTATTTGTTTCCAAGGCAAATCCAACGACAATTTGTTGATTTATTCGATTTTCTGATGCCCACGTTAAGATATCTGGATTCTTCACCAAATGCAGAATGTGATCATCCGCCTGTTTTTTGATTTTTTGATTTGCTACATTTTCTGGACGATAGTCCGCCACAGCAGCACTAAATATTCCAAGTTGACAAGTATCCCAATGCTCTTGAACAGCGCCTAACATTTCTTGAGCCGATTGCACATTTATCCGTTGTAAATTCGGATGAGTTAACTGCAAGGAAGTTGGTCCACTCACCAAAAGCACTTGATATCCCATTGATAAACATGCGGTTGCCAATTCATAACCCATTTTCCCACTGGAATGATTTCCAATGAATCGAACGGGATCAATTGCCTCATATGTTGGTCCGGCAGTGATTAACACACGTTTTGATATTTCCGTTTTATTCAACTGAAAAAAATCTTGAAGGTATGCCGCAATGTTCTCTGGCTCTTCCATGCGACCTTGTCCTTCAAGTCCACTTGCCAATGATCCTTCCGTGGCAGGTATGATCGAAACTCCATCCAAAAGCAAAGTATCCATGTTGCGTTTCACCGTTGGATGTTGATACATGTCCAAGTCCATCGCAGGAGCAATAATGGTTTTTCCTTTCATAGAAAAATATGTAGCGAGCAACAGGTTGTCACAGATGCCACTAGCCATTTTTGCAAGGGTATTCGCCGTTGTAGGAGCGATGATGAGTACATCGGCCCAAAGTGCCAATTCAACATGATTGGCCCATTCTCCAGTTTTCTTGTTCCAAAATTCGATGTGAACTGGATTTTCTGTCAAGGTGGAGACGACGAGGGGACTGATAAAATCAGAAGAGGCAGGAGTCATGATTGCTCTGACTTCTGCCCCTTGTTTTTTTAATATTCGTATAAGGTAAGCAATTTTATAAGCTGCAATACCTCCTGAAATTCCTAGAAGGATGCGCTTTCCCTGCATTACTCTTTTTCTTCTGGTTTACGCATGTAGATTTTGTCATCCAATAACTCTTGGGTTGCAATAGCTGTTGGTTTTGGCATTTTTTCATAATGCTTGGAAATCTCAATTTGCTCACGGTTTTCGAAAATCTCTTCAAGATTATCTGTTGTTGATGCAAATTCTTGTAGTTTTTGCGTTAATTCTTCTTTAACTTCAGAAGAAATCTGATTCGCACGTTTAGAAATAGCAACCAAAGATTGGTAGATGTTTCCTGTTTTCTCTTCCATACGAATGGTGTCACGCGTGATGGTTGATTTTTCTGCTGGTGTGTTTTTATAACTCATAATTCACTTTTCAGTTGTTGTTCTCGCTCAACTTATCAAGGTACGAACTTAATTCTTTCGAGTATTCTGACTGCGGATGGCGAAGAACAAAGGTACGGAATCTTTCGTTAGTTTGTTCGAAACGCTCTGATTTTTTACTATCAATACTATTGATCGTTAAAAAGTATGAGTTTTTAACCACCACGTAGTTTATTTCTTCGGCAAAATCTGATTGTCCATGACCCTCAAGAAACAACTCGCCTGAAGCAATAGCGGCTTTGTAGTTTTCCATTTTGTCGTAAAGTTTCACTTGGTCGTATTGCTTTGTCTCTAGCTTAAATTGCAATTGATCAATGATTTGATTGCACGAATCAATGAGGTATGATTGTGGGTAACGGTCGATGAATTGTTGAACATTATTGATGGCTAATTCCGTTTCTGTTTGATCCAATGAATGTTCAGGTGAGTTCTTCACGCTACATAGTGCAACCATGAATAATACTTCTTCATTTTTTACGCTGTAAGGAAAACGCTGCATGTAGGCACTGTAATAATATTGAGCCATATAGTAATCCTCCACTTGAAAATAACTTTTAGCTAAACGGTAATACGACAATTCACCTTCTGCGCTTTTTGGCGAATGCTGGTAAATTTGCTCATACAAAACGATGGCTTTTTCGTATTGCTTATTATCGTACAGCTCATTCGCTAGGTTATACTTTGCCGCAAAGTCATCTGCTTTGACTACTGCATTGTAGTTTGAACAAGCTGTTAAAAACAAGCCTGCAAAACTGAATATGAAGAAATAATTTTTCATCTATTTTACTCTTAAACTTTTCCCCACTTGAAGAACAGTTGTTGGTTTAATTCCATTCAATGAACATATTTTCGAAACAGTCGTTCGATTTCTGTCAGCAATTTCCGTTAAGGTATCTCCAGAACGGACCTGGTAATATTTAACTTGTGGCGCTCGTACAACCACAGGTGGTGGAGTAACAGCAGTTGGAGTTTCCGCAGGATGCTCCTCATAATAATCTGTTGGCTTGGCACCTGGACGAAAGAGTCCTTTGTGCACAAACAAGTTTTCATTCTTCAAAAATCGTTTATCGAAATCAATGATTTCTTCTGGATTCATTGGTGCATCGTAAAAACGAATCTCAAAGTGCAAATGTGGGCCAAACGAACGCCCTGTATTTCCACCGAGTCCAATGGGATCTCCAGCTTTCACTTCTTGATCTGGATAAACCAAAAACTTACTTAAATGGGCGTGAAACGTTTCTAACCCGTTATTGTGACGAAGGATTACGAGATTACCGAATCCACCATCATTGTATTTCGCATAGCGCACTTTTCCAGACCAAGTAGCATACACGGTATCTCCAACATTCAATCCAATATCAATTCCATTGTGATACCTTCCGCTTCGATAACCATAACGCGAGGTTACAATTCCCTTTGTTGGCATGGAAAACCCATCGTTTAATTCATCATTGACACACAACCAAATGGTGTCTTTCAATTTGGACAAATCGTTTCGGCTAGTAAAACAGACTTCATTATTCCAAGTAAGTGTAAAAGGAACATCTTGATCCTCTGTCATGATTTTATGAATGCGTGCATTCATAATGCCATCAAACTTAAACGGATTATACAGTGCCCAAGTTTTGTTGGAGTAGATGATCACCTTTCCTATCTCCGTATCCACAGTATCCAACGCTCGTTGCGCGAATGCTTGAGAGCTTAAGCAAGCGAATAAAAAAACAATATGTAGGATTTTACGGGTCAAGTTCGAAAAAATAAGGATTTCAAAGATAGTGAATTCCTTTTACATGGCCCTGATATCCATGATTTCAATGTTGTAAAAGACTTGTTCATTTGGTTTTACCAAATCTGCATACCCACGCGCACCATAAGCTTGAGGTGCATCTAGAATAATGAAATACCGCTCACCTTTTTTTGCATTCTTCATGATTTTTCTCAATCCCGGAACAATGGTTTTTTGTCCAGGCGTGTATTTCAGTGGGTAATTACCCAAACGTGTATTCATGACGGAGGCTTTCGATTCCGTTGAAACCATTGCATGAAAGGACAACTCCTTGCTTGGATCCTTTGCCAAACTAAGTCCTTCACCATCTTTGATTTTCCATGAGGTGATTCCTTCACTATGAATACTTGGCATAACAAGTGCTACCACTTTAACATACAGCCAATTTGCTGAGTTTGCAGGGATAACTCCTTTGATTTCTTTACTTCCCAAAGCCAATTCCGCTGGAATTTCTACTTTAACAAAATCCCCCGGTGTCAACTCTTGAAGTGCTAGGTCCCAACCTGGAGTTTGCATATTATATCCGATTACAAATGGAATAAAGGGCATATTGATGCGGTTATTCCCATCAACAATCTTTCCATCAGGCAAAGCTAAACGATAGTCGATGAGCGCCATCTCCCCTTTCTTTAATTTTCTTCCTTTTCCTTTTAAAATCCATTTGATCACGAGTCCGTTTGAGAAGGTTTTTACATCCGCAACTTTTCCTTTCTCAAAGGATTTCAAGTTGTCTTTTGTCGATTTAAATTCCTTATCTATTTGATCAGACTTCTTTAATGGTTTTTGAATGTCCTTTTTAACAGAAACGGTTTTCTTTCCGGACGTTGTGTGACAGGCAGTCAACGTTAGTACGAATAAGCAGAGAATAATTCGAGTCATTACTTTAAATCAATTAGTTGAAGATCAATATATAATACACTTTGCGGCGGGATTTTCATTCGATCTCCTAAAAGTCCGTGTCCCAAATAACTTGGAAGGATTAATTTTGCTTTATCTCCTTTCATCATGAGTTGCAAAGCTTCATGAATTCCTGTTTCTTTTTCACTTTTGGCGATCACCACACGTTCAATTTCACCTTTTGCTGTTTCGTAGCAAACGCGTCCATCTAACAACTCAATTCTCACGCGGATAATCGCCTCTTGACCTACTTTCGCAAGATCCGGACCAATTCCGTGGGAGTAACGCATGAAACGCAATCCAGATTCACTTTGAATAGAATCCATTTTCAATTCTTGGTGATGAGCTAAAAAAAGCTTGATTTTAATTTCTTCTCGAGCGTTTAACTCTTGATTGAAATCCACCGAATGAGCTGTACCCCACTTTTTCGTTGCGGTATCCTTCGTTTTTTCTGCTCGACAAGCGAACAAACTAATGAAAAGAAAGAAATAGAATAAACGGGTCATTTCACTGGTGTTAACTCTTCCACTAACGAACGGAAGCGGTCAATTGTTACAGTTAAGGATTCATTTGAAAATCCACCAGCGGCATATTGATGTCCACCACCCATGAAATGTTTCGCTGAGAATTCATTCACAAAATACTTTCCTTTTGAACGGAATGAAATTTTAATTCCGTCTTCGTGTTCCACAAAGAAGGCTGCAATGGAGATTCCTTCTATGGACAAAATGACATTCACTAATCCTTCGGTATCGCCTTTTTGGTAGTGGAATCGATGTAATTCCTCCAAGGTTAAACTGATTAATCCGATGGGTAATCCTGGAAAAAGTTCTAGTTTCTCTGCGATGGCATATCCTCTTAGTTGCAAACGAGAAACGGTATTAACGTCGTAAATCGCTTCATGAATATCGACATGATTGACGCCAATTTTGAGTAAATAAGCCAATACCTCATGTGTTTTCGCTTTCACTGAAGGAAAACGGAATGATCCTGTATCGGTCAACATTCCAAGGTAGATTCCATTTCCAACTGCCACATCAAGTTGATGAATGTAGCCCATTTCTTCAATGCATTCAAAGATTAATTGAGCAGTTGAGCAAACATCTGGACGAGAGATGGTAATTTGACAAAAATCCTGTGGATGTGGATGGTGATCGATCATGACTTTCGTTGCTGGAAAATCCAATACAAACGACTCCATTTCCTTCCCCACTCGACCTGCACCATTGTAATCTAAACAATATATGGTGTCGAAGTTAGCAATATCTTGATGAAACCCTTGGTCGAAGATGGAATAATCAACATCCTTTAAAAATGGCAACAAGAAATCTGCTGGACGATCAGGAATGACTACATGTGCTTCCTTCCCTAAGTTTTTCAGGAAGAAATACCATGAAACAACACTCCCAATGGCATCACCATCGGGAGATTTATGTGTTGTTATTAAAGCTTTTTGGCTTTTATCAATGTGTAAGCGAAGTGCATCTGTCATGCAACAAAGTTAATTGTTCTGCTGCATGTGTTCAGCTTCTTCTTTATCTTCTTCAAATAATTTTGGTAAATCTTTCTTTCCTTGCAAGTTATCCATCAAATCCTCCAACTGAGAAATGGATAAATTTTTCGCGATGATTTTCTTGTCTTTATCCAAAACGAAAATTCTTGGCGTCGAATATAAATCATAGGTTGTTTGGAAATTCAAAGATTCCAATGTTGTCGGCTTGCCTTTTTCTCCTGTGTACAAGGGAACCAATTTCTCAGGAGTAGCTTTCGCTATTTCGTAGATACTATTCGTAACCGCAACATTGATGAAATTCAAGTTATTCTCACGGATGTATTTTTTCCACGCTTCAAAATCTTTACCAATTCCTTTTCCGACTGCAAATACTTCGATGTTGCGGTTTTTAAATTTCTCGTTATACAACGTCACCAACTTCGGTGTTACTTTCTTACAATGTCCACATTCCGGATCCCAGAAATATAAAATCGTGTATTCAGATTTCAGCGAATAGAAATCCAACCATTTTGTATCAGACGTGTCTCTTAAAATGAGGTTATAAGGCTTTGCACCGACAACCAAGTTCATTTTCCATTTCAGATCCTTACATAACTCTTCAAATTTATCCTCTGCAACCCATGTTGCTGGTGATTTTCCGGTGGATGGATCCGTTGTACAGAAATAGCGATTCAACATGTAAATGTAGACTTTATCCATCCCCATAATTTGACTCTTTCCAAAGGTTGAGGCAATCCATCCAACGCTGTATTCATACATTTTTGATTTTGGATCAAGTCCATCACAAAATTTGAATGCATATTTAATGATGGTATCCCAATGTTGAATCATCATGTTTTTCCCAAAATAATACTCCAATTTATTGTGGAAAATAGGATTATTCACCAAGGCATCTGTTTTTAAATCAACATTATCCCAGTAATGCTCGAAATAGTATTTATATCGGAAATTTGAATCGATAATCTCCCCTTTTTCATTTTTAGGAATCTCCGGCACAACGACATCCAAGGACATTTTTACGATTTTTCCAACGAGCATCGCAGGATTGGTTTGAACAATGGCTTTCTGGTATTCGTCCACTTCTTTGTTCAAGGCATCAATTGTCACACTTAAGGTTTTGTACTCTGGATCCGTATCCTTTAATTTTGCGCGTTGTTCGGCCAATTTATTTGCTTCACCTTTTTTCGAACTGATGTACTTTACGTACGGGATAAAGATTTTATTTTCTTCGGATTTTTTAATCACCAAATTACCCATGAAGTCTGGACCTTTCGTTTCCAATTGAATCTCTTCATTGTTGTATACGAATTCAAAATATTTTTGACCTGGCAACAACAAGCCAACGATTCCTGGTTTTTGTTTTTTTCCATCAAAAACAACTTCACCATTTTTCATTTGAGCTGTATCAGCATAATTCAATCGCGATCCGAAGTACTTAATTAAAAACACGGTAGTGTCCTTTTGTCCTTCAACTTTCAAGCGTATTTTTTGTGCATATGTCATTGACGCACAAGCCAAAAACAAAAATGTCAGAATATTTTTCATAGGGAATAATAAGTTTTATGATACGAATATGCCTTTAATTTAAATAGTTGATCTTTTTTTAACATTTCTTTAACCAAAGAAATTTGATTCAACTTGGCGAACATGAGTCGAATCAGTTTCAACGCATTCCTTTCTGTGTAAGTTGTTCTATGAGTGATTCCGATGCATAGGGATTTAATTCCACCAGATCATCGTAACGTTTTAACCATGTAAGTTGACGTTTTGCATAATTCCGGGTGTGCTGTTTGATTTTTTCAACGGCTTCGTCGAAATGACATTCATCTTCCCAATATCGGAAGAACTCTGCGTACCCAACGGTGTTCAAGGCTTTTAAATTTCGGAGTGGAAACAACGATTTCGCCTCTTGAAACAAGCCTTCTCCAATCATAAAATCAACGCGTTGATCAATTCTTTGGTAAAGATCAGAGCGATTCCAAGCAATGCCAATACGAACAATGTCATAATCGTATTTCACTTGTCCTTTTCGAGATTCAGAAAACGGTTTTTGCGTAAGTTCAATAACTTCTAGTGCACGTATGAGTCGAACTGGATTCAGCGTATCGACCTCCGAAAAATAAACGGGATCCAAACGCGCTAATTCATTTTGTAGAAATTCAAGTCCTTCAGTTTCATGCAAAGCAATCCATTTTTCCTGAACTTTTTTATCGTGTGGAATTTCGTCTAACCCAAGAGTCAATGCATCGATGAACATTCCAGAGCCTCCAACGATCACTGCCGCTTGATTTCGAGCTAAGAGATCATCCAAAACCGGCTTTGCTTCTTTTGCGTATTGACTAGCAGAAACATCTTGTTGAATCGAATGAGAATGTATAAAATGATGTTTAACTTCCGCCAATTCATCTTGACTCGGTTTAGCGGTACCAATAGACATCTCTTGATAAAACTGTCGTGAATCCGCAGAGATGATTTCCGTTTGAAACTTTTTCGCAAGTTGAATGGCCAGCGTGGTTTTACCTGATGCTGTTGGACCTTGAACAATGAATACCTTACCTTTTACAAGAGACATTTACTTCCAGGACGTATAAATGGCGAATACTTTTTTCACGTAGGAAACAGCATGACCACGATAGGCGCCGCAACGCACATGTTCGGAACGGTAATATTTTGGTTCATCGAGGTGACGGACCATTTCCTCTACATTTCCGTCCCAAATTAATGGATTCAGACCAGTTGCACGCGCTAGGCTTTGAGCATCTTGAATATGACAAGGACCAGCATTATAAGACGCAAGTGTAAACTTCATGCGTTGTTCTGGATCCGGAACCGCCTTCCACATGTTGTATGTTCGATTCAATAGGCGCATTCCACCAGCAATTTGTACCTCCGGAGTCGAACCAGGGAAAACACCGCAACTCGGACCAGTATTAGGCATAAATTGCATCATTCCATAAGCACCACCAAATCCACGCGCATTTGGATTAAAACGAGACTCTTTGAACGCCACAGCAGCAATGATTTTCCAATCCCAAGCATATTTCTTAGCGACTGACTTAAACACATCATCAAACGGAGAAAGGTGTCCTTTTTTTGTAATGTAAAATTCAACTGGTTTCGTATCCAAGTAATCAAAATAGCGTTTTTTCAAATCGGTGTAAGCCGGAGATGCACAATAGGACAAAAGGAACTCGTCTAGTTTCTTTTTCAATTCTGGACTATTCAAACGAAGTCCAAAAGCAATTTTTTGTTGGAAAGAAATACGTGTATCAATATTCAGGTTTGGATGCATTTCCTTACTGATTCGTGCCAAGTTTTCGTGAGCAACGGTAAATGGAATCACGTTATTAGCAACCATTTCAATTAAATCCTCCGTAATCGGATTATCCGTTTTGTAGCGAATGTTAATTCGTGCACCGATTTCATCTTGAAGATCCGTTAAACGTCGAGAGAAAGGAGAGTTTTTTCGAACACAAACCGTTTGATTCGCTAATTCCGCTGGCTCCTTGATCAAGGTATCATTCGATCTTTGTACCAAAACTTGATGGGTGAAGTAATATGGAGTCGAATATGCGAGTCTTTTTTCATCCTCCAAGGAAACAACCAAGTTGGAAGCAATCACATCACCTTCACCGTTGTTGAGTAATCGTTGAAAGTCTTTGGTATCAGTGATTACCTTTACCTCCATCTTTAATCCTTGAGTTTTACAAAAGGAGTCCATGATTTCGTATTCGAAACCAAGACGTTTCCCTCGGTATTCAAAAAAGGAAAGGGAACTATTTTCTGTAAGGATGGTTAATTTTCCTTTTTTCTGAATTTCTTTGAAGTCGATTTTCACTGCAGGACCAACAGATTTACCCCCGCAAGAAACTAAAATCATGACAATCAATAAAGTAGTCCATGTTAGACGCATGTGCACTTTTTTATATAAGTTCTTCTCTACGAAACATCTATCATAAAGTTACGTGTATTTCTAAACATTTGTTTTATTTCAAAAATAAATAGATATTTGACACTCAAATGATTGTGTATGAGCAATGAACAAAACGAAATGTACTCAAAAGTAGTCCGAGCTGGGAAGCGGACCTATTTTTTTGACATCAAAGCAACGAAGGGAAATGATTTGTACATTACGTTAACCGAGAGCAAAAAGACATTTGGCGACGAAGGCGACGGTAACTATCAGAAGCACAAGATTTTCCTTTATAAGGAGGACTTCGAGAAATTCAGAGAAGGCTTAGATGACGTATTAGCAAAAATCGAAGAATTAAAATCCAATCAATAATTTTTTCAAAAAAGTCTTGCAGGATTAAAAAGTATGCATATCTTTGCACTCATAAATCACAAGGGAGTTTAGCTCAGTTGGTTTAGAGCATCTGCCTTACAAGCAGAGGGTCGGGGGTTCGAATCCCTCAACTCCCACACAAGAAACCCAGTACAGTCAAGGCTTTACTGGGTTTTTTAATGCACTTAACTTTTCTTCAAAAAAGACTGTTTTTGGCTGATTTTAGGGTGAAAAAGGTAAAATGTGTGCAAATTGTGTGCAAATTTTTGTCTTAGGTATTGCCATAATTGTATCTCACAATGGCAACATTAACACTAGCTCTAGATATGCGTAGAGCCAAGAAAGATGGGGCTTTCCCACTTGTATTTAAACTCTCTGTAAATAGAGAAAAATCCTACATTACCACAGGAATTAGTGTGAAACCCACAGAATTCCATACAGAATCCAACCTAATTATAGGTAACCCTAAAGCAAATGAACTGTTAATGAACCTTGATACCCAATACAGGACTAGGTTTTATCAGTACATTATTAATAACCAAGGACATGAACAATTGTCTGAAGCTAAAGCATTTATTCTAAACAGGCAGCCTGAGGAATTTACAGTAGCAGAATACTGGGATAACCTTATAAATAATATGAAGGTGGCCGGCCGGGACGGAGGTGTGAAAATATACCAGCAGAGTCTCAGTACCATTAGTAAAGAGATTAACCTAGATATACCCTTCACTGCATTATCCTACAAAGATGTCATGAACTTGGAAACTAAGTTATACAAAAGGGGGATGTCTATTAATGGTGCCAGTGTGTATCTCCGAACTTTTAGAGCAGTTTGTAACAAAGCAATTAACCAAGACATTGTAAAGCTGGAATGGTATCCATTTAGAAAACACAGAATGAGAAAAGAGAAGACAGTTCCACGTGTGATGACTATGGAAGAAATCAAAAGCTATTTTTCACTAAACTTACCTCCTACTCACCCAAGTTACACATACTGGAATATTGGCAGGTTAATTTTTATGCTCAGAGGTATTAACCTGCGTGATTTAATTCTACTTAAACCTGAATGTTTGAAGAATGGGAGATTGATCTACCGGAGAGCTAAAACTGGTAAGTTATACAGCATCCAAGTTACACCAGAAATTACTGCTACCCTATCCACATTTACACCAAATGAGACTCTCTTAGGTGTACTTACCGGTGATCGAATTTCCGGAATCAAACACTTTAAAACAGTTGCCATAAAGAGTTTCGACTACCTCTGCTCTATTTTATTTCAACCAGAACATTTCCGTGTCATTTCGAATCAAACCTGGTATGAACCCGGAAAAACAAGCGCAACTGAAGGAGAGCAACCAATAGATGTTGCATATACAATTATCGCATTATCAGAATTTTACGTTTGTTTCGGTAATTATGACTACCTTACAAGAATGACAAGAGCCTTTGAATGGTATCTTGGAAGAAATCAATTAAATCAAATCGTATACAATCCAATTTCCGGCGGATGCCTAGATGGCATTGAAGCAAAACAAGTGAACATCAACCAAGGCGCAGAAGCCACAACTACCTATTTAATGGCGAGAAATCGCATGGAAAAACACCAACGACAAAAAGATCAAGAACAAACGACCCAATTAACCATGAACACTCACAACAATTTCAAAATTACAACACCTTATGCTCAAGATCGAAATTTTACCAGAACGAAAAGTTAGTTCACTTACCAACGAATTCAACGAACTATTTCCACACCTCTTATTAAAACTTTACTACAAAACAGCAGCGAAGTCCGACCATTCGAAGCATGCACATTTGCAGCGGGAACAATTTGCAGAAAAACCGCGCGACATCCTCTTGGATTGCCAAGAAAAAAAAGCGGAAGGCATACTTGAATTCCATGCTGAAATGAGTGTTCAAAAATTCAAAGTCCTACTTGAAAACGACTTTGGTATTCACGCTGAAATTTACCATGAGTCTGGCAAACATCAATGGTCTACCCTCCCCGTTCCCTCGGAAAACCCTTTATTCGAATCAAATTTTGAAACGCATTAAGCGAAAAATCTACGCCGTAGGAAAAGTGTAAATCTTCTGCTATCACATGCAATAGATAACACAAATTCTTGCAATAAATTCGATTAAATATTAAAACCAAAGCGATGAAAATTAACATCAAGAATATGGTTAGCGCAAGATGCGTGAACCAAGTGGTCATCATATTACTAGATATGGGAATTCCCTATCTTTCAGTTGAATTGGGAGAGATTGAATTGTACAAAGAACTCAGTTTGATTCAAGAATTGGATTTAAAGTCCAAACTAAAACAGGAAGGACTAGAATTCATTGACGACAACCGCACATTGTTATCAGAGCGAATCAAACTCATTATTATTCAAATGGTTCACTATTCTGAAGAAAATGTAAAAACAAACTTTTCCGTTTATTTAAGCGAAAAAATGAAACACAACTACACCTATTTATCCAATGTGTTTAGAGCCGTGAATGGCATGACGATTCAACAATTTATCATCATCAATAAAATTGAACGAATCAAAGCATTATTGCTTTACGGTGAATTAAATTTATCTGAGATTTCTTACAAACTCAACTACAGTAGTATTGCTCATCTTTCGAATCAGTTTAAGAAAATTACGGGCTTATCACCAACAGAATACCGTCATTTAGAAGTCATGCACCGCATTCCTCTGGAACAAATTGGAAGAATTCAAACAGTCGCATAAAATCAATTCTCACCTTTATCAATGAAAAAGTGCGGTTTTTACATCCGCACTTTTTTTATGCTATAAAATGATTTTTCTTCAGAATTCGTAGATAACAGCCAATTCATTATCTACTTCATTTACTCCTGGAGCATTCCAAGCCAATCTTGCCGCTTCATCCTTTTCGAAGATTGATTCTACCGCACCACGAAGAACTACTTTATTTCCATTGACTTTGACTTGGATATTGTGATCGTCAACCATCCAACTTCTCGACAATGCTTTTTCAATATCTGCTTGTTCAATGGCGTCATTTGAATTTGTTTTTACGGAAACATTGTTCGTAACCCCTTTTACACCTATCAAATTAGCCGCACAACTGCGCGCAGCTTCTTTTTGGTAGTTCCATTCCACACTTCCATCGATCGTCACCCAGCCGTTCTCTACTTTCACCTGAACCTTATCATTTGGTACTGACCAATCCCATTTCATACTAGAAAGGATTTCAGTTGCTAAGTCTTCGTCATTTTTTTCATGAGAATTAGTAAATTTCACGTTAATGTCCTCCACTACTGCTCTTACTCCAACAACACTTTTTGCAGCTTTTTCCGCTTCGATTTTCTTCGTGAAACTATTGACATTCCCTGTCAATGTTACGACACCATTTTTAGCTGTGACACCAATTTCAGCGGCCTTTAATAAGGGTTGCCATTTGATGGAATCCTGTACGTCTTTTTGCAATTCTTCATTTGTTTTCATCGGTAAATTCGTTAAGTGCAACTGTATTGTTACAGGTCAAATTTCACCTTATATCTTCAGCAAGTCATTACATTAGGACTGCTAAAATTTACATTTAATCACAAAGAAAATCGCGAAAATCAGTCTATTGACAAACCAATGTATCGAACCAGGGAGAATACCCCACCCAAATTCCTAAGGCACCACCTTGGATATTTGTTGGGATATTTGTGGGCGTTGAAAAAGGATTTCCAGCCGAATACATTTGATTGTATTTTTTCTCGAAAAAATTATATTCCTTTCTACCCATTTTGGATAATTTAACAATGACGGTATCACCAAGCTTATAGTATCCTCTATATTCAGGATCTCCATTTGGATCATCAAAACTCATTGGATTTTCATACGCAAAATCGAACGTTTGTCCGTTAAAGAATTTATCGTTAAAAAACGGATTAAAGGTTCTAGAGAAATTAGGCATTCCTGCTAATTTCACTTGCCATGCATAGGAATCTCCACTCACAGATGGATCACTCAGTTTCGCCCATGAGAATCCACGATCGGTGTAAGATCCTTCCGGTTTCCAATAAAGAGAATCCAAGGGTGTCGCCGGATAAATATTTGTTGTCGATGTATACTCTGTACCATTATTGACCACTTTCAAGGTGTAGGTCTTTCCAACTTCACCAACCATTCCAAGGGAGATGTACGCACAAAGGTGAAGATTTACCAATACATCAACAGGCAAACCAAAGAATGCCGCTGCAATTTCCTCTGTTCCAGGAGGAAGGTTATCCGAACAAATCTCTGTTAAGGTATCCGTTTGAACGCCATTAGAAATCGTTACTGTTGCTCCGGATACAAATCCTTCGAGGTAGGCCTGAAAGTTTGTCGGAGAATAGACATTATTGGTTGTACTTAACAGAACAACAGCTGGTTGACCGGTTTCAATACTTCCGTCTATTACTAATTGGTCTTTGTACCCTGGAATATCAATTTGAACTTCCTTTGTACAAGAAACAGCCACCAACACAATGCTGATGCCTATGAGTAGTTTACTTAAAATTCGAAATTCCATGTTGCGCTAGGTATGATTGGAAATAAGGATACTTGTTTTACTGATAATTTGAAATTTCCGGAGAGAAAATCACCATCATTATCAACATATAAAAAGAATGGATTCATGCGATTGTACACATTGTAAATGGAGAACGACCAATTGCTTCGGTACGTTTTCTTCACCTCAATTTCTTTTCCAGTAGCAGGATCTGTTTTCGTTTTGTATGCTTTACTGTATAAAGTAGCAGACAAATCTAATCGGTGATATGGAGCCATACGCGTTGAATTACGCGGTCCATAATTGAATAATAAGTTTTGTTCTTGAACGTACCAAGAACTAGGTAAAGTCAAGGTATTTCCTGTTGCATAAATGAAACTAGCAGAGAAAGTCCAACGTTCATTGAGTTTATAAGTACCTACCAACGTTAAATCGTGACGTCGGTCATACTTGGCTGGATAGATATTTCCTTCATTAATGTCTGGAAATCTTCTTTCTGTTTTTGCCCAAGTGTATCCCACCCATCCTGTGAAGCGTCCAACGGATTTCTTAAAAAAGAACTCAATTCCATAGGCTCTACCTTCACCGAAGACTAGAATATTATCGGTGTTATCATTCACATTATCTCCCGGCAACGCACCTTCCTCAAACTCAATAAGGTTTTTCATTTCTTTGTAATACACTTCAACAGAACTTTCGAATTTATCATTAAAAAAGTTTTTGAAATAACCAACTGAACCTTGCCATCCTTTTTCAGGCTTTGCAATATCCGTTGTTGGAAACCAAATATCTGTTGGAAGGGAAACAGCACTTAACGAAGTCAAGTGAACGTATTGGTAGTTGTATGCGTATCCAGCTTTGATCGAACTATTATCTGGTAATAACCAACGCATGGAAACACGTGGTTCGAGTCCATGGTAGAACTTAATCAAATCACCTTTTTGGTATTGAATTGTCGTGTCTTGCGTACTGATTCCATCTCCTTTAATGTAGCGAGTAAACGGACCAACATGTGCAAACGCACTGTAGCGAAGTCCAACATTCAATCGAAGTTTATCATTTAAGTCAAATTCATCCAATACATAAGCTGCTGCTTCATGAGAATATAATTTTTGCGCTGAACCAGTATCAAAAACGGTTGTATCATTTTGTGCTGTTACGCTCGTTGGTGTAAACGTATGGTATTTGTAATCTGCACCCCACTTGATTCGGTGAATGGGATTCGGGAAATAGGAAAAGTCCACTTTTGCACCTATATCACGAATTCCAGAAGCGAGTTCAAAACGAAACTCATCTTGTTGCGAACCAAATTTAAACATGTAATCAGAGAACGTTGTTGTCACGTTCATGAATAACTTGTCACTAAATAAGTGGTTCCATCTCAATGCTGCAATTCCATTTCCCCATGGCATATTCGCGCCGAATCCACCTTTGGTATCAGAAAAATTAAAAACATCTTTACCATAGTATCCACTCAAGTAAATACGGTCCTTAGCAGACAACTTGTAATTTAATTTCGCATTAAAATCGTAAAAGAAATAAGAAGAACCAGCGAATGGAGACGTATCAGAAATAGCCGCTTTCAACAAGATATCAATGTATGTTCGACGTGCAGAAACGATAAAGGATCCTTTGTCCTTCTTAATTGGACCTTCCAATGTTAAACGCGACGAAATCGCACCGATACCACCGGTTACTTTTAATTTCTTCATGTTTCCTTCGTTCATGTTAACTTCAAGAACCGAAGACATCCTTCCACCAAAGTTTGCCGGCATTCCACCTTTTATAAGGTTAACAGATTTCACCGCATCCGCGTTAAACACGGAGAAAAATCCAAACAAGTGAGCTGCGTTGTAAACGACTCCTTCATCCAGTAAAACTAAATTCTGATCTGGACCACCACCTCTCACGTAAAACCCTTGTCCTCCTTCTGAAACTGAAGAAACACCAGGAAGCAACTGAATGGTTTTAATAACATCAACTTCACCCATGAATGCAGGTAAGGTTTTAATTTGGTCCATCTGCAATTCAATTTGACCCATTTTCGTCGATGTCACATTTTCCGTCTTTTTCATGTTGACTACAACTTCCTTCGAATCGCTTACTTTGGTACCTAATTCGATAGAGAGTATGGTACTTTTTGTCAAATCAATCTCGCGAACTTCAGAACCATAGGACACGGAACGATATTCCACTGCATATTTCCCCGGAACTACCGTTAAGGAATAAAATCCATAAGAATTAGACATTGCCCCTAATTTTAGGGCAGGAATATACACTTTAACATCTGTCATCGCCTCTCCATCATTGGAATCGGTGATGTATCCACTTAAGGTCACTTTTGACTGTGAAAAAGAGGTAAATGAGATGGTAATCAATAGAAAGGAGAGTACTAATTTCATATTCCACGAAGGGATTTTACTAATTTGACGTGTTCATTTTGATTCTGTTACTAGAATTCCATGCAAAAGTAACAACTTAATAACGAAAGTGTTTGAAGATTCTTGTGTTTCCGTTAAACAAAACCTAAATCCTTTTAATTTTGTGCTATGAAAAAGTGGAAAAACGTTTGTTTTTTGAATAGTAACGATGGAACAGGCTTATTAGCATTCGGCATCCAAAATGAATTTATTTTGGAAAAGGGTCAATCGGTTGACCAATTACAGCATTACATTCATTCAAATTCCGGATCCTATCTTTTCGGATCACTTTCATACGAGTTAAAAAATGAATTTGAAAAACTAACATCATCTCATACCGACGATGTGGCTTATCCGCTTGCTCATTTTTGGGTTCCGAAATTTGTTATTCAATTAGAGAAGGAGAAATTCGAATACCTTCAAGGTGATCAAGATGAAGAAAGTTTTACATTTTTGGATTA
Organism: Crocinitomicaceae bacterium; assembly: GCA_024643365.1. Lineage (GTDB taxonomy): Bacteria > Bacteroidota > Bacteroidia > Flavobacteriales_D > Crocinitomicaceae > UBA952. Next base: position 38,537 of record JAHENC010000025.1, read on the forward strand.
CTTCATGGAGGAGGAAATTGATCACAATTTTCATTCCTTTCCCTATCGATTTAAAGCCAGAACAACCAAGGAGCACTACATTTCTCAAGTAGAGAAATTAAAAACCCACATTCAACGAGGGGACATTTACGAAGTCAACTATTGCCAAGAGTTTTATGCTGAAAATGTCGCATTGGATTACCCCTTGGACACGTATTTCAAGTTGAATCGCATTACGAAAGCACCTTTTTCCACCTTTCTAGAAACAGAAAAACATGCAATCTTTTGCGGTAGTCCTGAAAGATACTTGAAGAAATCTGGAAGTACGGTTATTTCGCAGCCAATCAAAGGAACAGCTCCCAGAGGAATCAATGAAGACGCAGATGAAACATTGAAACAACAATTAGAAAACGATCCAAAAGAACGCGCAGAAAACATCATGATTGTGGACCTTGTGCGCAACGACTTGTCGCGTATCGCTAAAAAAGGAAGTGTTCATGTGAGTGAATTGTGTGGCATTCACACCTTTGAAACCGTGCATCAAATGATTTCTACGGTGGAATGTGAGGTCGAACTAGATATACCCTTTATCGACATCCTAAAAGCTAGTTTTCCAATGGGAAGTATGACCGGCGCACCAAAAGTGGAAGCGATGAAAATCATTGATGAAACAGAGGATTTCAACCGTGGAATCTATTCAGGTTCTATAGGATACATTCGTCCAAACGGCGATTTCGACTTCAATGTTGTCATTCGTAGCATGATCTACAACCGCGAAAAACAATACCTTTCTTGCGCAGTTGGGGGCGCTATTACGATACTGTCCGATCCAGAAAAAGAGTATGAAGAATGTCAAACAAAAATTCAGAAAATCTTAAATGGCATGTATGCTGAATAAGTTCCAGACATACTTCCAATCTTTCATTGAAAAACATCCTGCAGCGCAATATTTTATTGCAGTAAGCGGTGGACACGATTCGATGTTGTTATTGGACACATGTCGAAGAAATTCACTTTCGATTATTGTTCTTCATGTCAATTATCAACTTCGTGGAGAAGAAAGCAATGGAGATCAGGCGTTTGTGGAGAGCTATTGTCTGTTACATTCCATTCCAATTCATGTTCACCGAGTTGATCTCAAAGAAAAACTAATTTCAGGAGGAAACTTGCAACAACTAGCACGAAAAGAGCGCTATGCTTTTTTTGAAAGACATTTGAATCAAGTTCCGAATTCCTACTTGATGGCAGCACAGCACCAAGACGATCAATTGGAAACGTTTTGGTTGCAATTGTTTCGTGGTTCGGGACTATCAGGATTGCAAGGAATGTTAGAGAAAAACGAACGCATCCTTCGTCCTTTCTTGCCTTTTTCCAAAATGGAACTCGTGCAACTTTCCAAGGAAATGAACTTGAGCTGGCGTGAAGATTCTAGCAACCAAAACACGAAGTACTTGCGAAATCTTTTTCGCCTTAAATTAATTCCTTCCTTGGAACAGGAAATCCCCACATTACGGGACTCCATTCAAATCATTCAAAGCGTTTTTCAATCCACATTAAAGGAGAATCAAGCTGAAATTGAGGCGCTCACCAATGAAATACTAAAAAACAAAACTATTACTTTAGATGAAATATTTCATTTATCTGATTTTAAATTAGTTGAAATATTAAAAAGACTATCAATACCAGTCGTTTTCACAAAGAAAATACCAGAACTTTTACAAAGCGAGGCTGGAAAAAGATTGAACTGGAAAGTCAACGATGGTCCATTTCAGGCAATCGTTAAAGAACGTGATTTCTTGCGCTTCGTTTCGACGAATCCAATTTCATTCGCTACGCCGACATTTCAAGCGCAATTTATTTCATCGCTCCCAACTGAATTTGATAAAAACACATTGTTTTTAGATCAATCGAAGATTCGTGGAGAGCTATATGTGCGTCCATGGACAAAAGGAGACCGTATGCAACCTATTGGATTAAGTGGCTCAAAACTGATCTCGGACATATTAAAAGACGATCACGTTCCTGCAAGTGAAAAACAAGAAAGATTTGTCCTCTGTGACGACGAAAAAATCATTTGTTGCATTGGACACCGCATTGATCGCAGAAGCATTGCAAATGAACAATCGAAGCTGCTTATTCGCGTCGAAATTCAACAATAATTGGTACTTTTAGGCCATGATTTCATTGCCTAAAGATTTTATTGATCGCATCGAAGCAGGTCCATTGGGACAAACGCCCTTGCTCGCCTCACTAGACAGCGATTCACCTATTTCGATACGCTTAAATCCGAGGAAAAAATCCAACCAATTCGAAACGGAAGAAGTTGTTTCTTGGTGTCCAGATGGACGCTATTTGAAAGAACGTCCCTCCTTTACGCTAGATCCACTTTTTCACGCTGGAACGTATTATCCACAGGAAGCAGGATCGATGTACATTGATGCGATTGTTCGCAGCATTGAACTTCCTGAAAATCCAGTTTTATTAGATCTATGTGCTGCCCCAGGTGGGAAAAGCACTCTTTTGGCGAGTTATTTAGACAATCATGGAATGTTGATTTCCAATGAAATCATCCGCTCGCGGGCCTATATTCTATCGGAAACCCTGACGAAATGGGGTTTTTCGAATACGTTTGTCAGCAACAATGCTCCGGCGGATTTTGAAAAGCTTCACTCCTACTTCGATTTTATTTTGGTTGATGCACCTTGTTCAGGTGAAGGAATGTTCCGCAAGGATCCAAATGCGCGTTTGGAATGGAGCTTGGAAAGTGCAGCACATTGCGCAGTGCGTCAAGCTGACATCTTGGAATCCGTGTGGCCAAGTTTGAAAGAAGATGGCTACCTACTCTACTCGACCTGTACGTTTAATCCAGCGGAAAACGAAGAATGCATTGCTGCCTTTCTCGAAGAACACGACGCGGAAATTGTTTCCATTCCATTCTTTGATGGACTCACACAGGATGTCAACGAATACGGATACCACTTCATTCCTGGAATTGCCAAAAGTGAAGGATTTTACGCTGTTTTACTCCAAAAAAAGTCATTTTCAGGTCAAAACAAGCGGAAATCGGGCAGAATTCAAACGTTGAACGAAACTGAAATCCCGCTAAAAATCGATTCGAATTTCCCACATGTCTATTTTAAGGAAGAAGAAAACATCTACGCAACAACGGAATTCTGTGTACAGCATTACGACGAAATCAGCAATGTCCTAAAGTGGATGAAACGCGGGACACACATCGCTATTGAACAGCGAAAAGGCTGGCAGTTAGAAATCGAATTGGCATTGAATTTCTCTTTGCATCCAGACATACCAAACATTGAATTGAGCAGACAAGAAGCTTTACACTATTTACACGGTGACACCTTTCCACTCGAAGGAAAACAAGGCTACACTTTACTTAGCTACCAAGGACAACAGATTGGCATCATCAAACATTTGGGAAATCGATTTAATAATTCCCATCCCAAAGAGTGGCGCATTCGAATGAACATCCCAAGAATTTAGTCATGACAGAAGAAATTGCACACAAACAACTGATTGATTATATCAAGGATAAAATCAGCATAACACCTGAACATGAGGACTTAATTAAAAGCCGTTTTCATTTGCAAAAGGTGAAGAAAAAAGAATTTTTCTTGCGGGAAGGCGACGAATGTTACACGCAGGGATTCATTGTCGAAGGAACGTTTCGCGTGTTTTACATTGATCAAAAAGCTTCCGAACATGTTTTGTATTTTGGTTTCAAGGATTGGTGGGTTGGAGACATTGCTTCTTTCCACAGCCAAGAAAAAACGAACATGAACATCCAAGCAATGGAAGACAGTTACCTTCTTTCCTTCACGAAGGATGATTTGGAATTGCTATTTGTTGAAGTCCCGCCATTGGAACGACTTTTCAGAATCATGGCTCAACGAACGTTGGCGGTCCTTCAAAAACGTTTTCTTTTGACGATTTCAGCAAGTGCAGAACAGCGATTCTTGGAATTGATTCAACGTCATCCAGGCATCGAACAATTGGTTCCACAGCATCAAATCGCTTCATATTTGGGGATTTTACCAGAATCTTTGAGTCGGATGAAGAAGTTGTTGTATAAGAAGTAGAGTCCGCCGTTGCGGGGAGAATCAGTGCGAGAAAGAGAGGAAAAAAAAGATTTTTTTTTATATCTTTATTCAACAAATCTAACTGACAATGAAGAATATATTCCCACGAATTAGAAATTCAAAATTGAAAATTCTGTTCGAACTAATATTGTTTTCATTGACATTTCACGCCCATTCACAAGAATTCAACGCAGGTTTAAATCTCGGATATTTGCCCTGTCAAGGCAGCAACTATTATTTCGTTAGTGGAAACTTCGAATTCCGTCCGAAGCACGCTTACTTTTCCTTCAATACCGATCCATTTGTCTTGTTTGATAAAACGTATGCGACCTTCACGGAACCCATCTATTTGAAACTCATCATTGGCAATAAACTTCGGATTTGTCCGAGTGCGGGTGGATTCGTTCGTACTTCAGGTAATTACGGTTGGCTACTAGGACTTCATGTCGAATATCTAATCAAACATAAATTTATCCTTTTTTCAAAAAATGAACTTTACGCTGATCATTGGAAGGATACTTGGCCTGATCATTTTGGAGGAAGTACTGTGTACATTAATCAAGGGAGGTCACTTCTATTTAGTGTTGGAGTCAAAATGATGTTGAAGAAATGAAATCGTTTTCGTTAGATAAAGTAACCAAGGAACTACCCAATGAAAATTTCCTATCCTTACTCAGCGCACCGGCAAGGCGTGCGTTAGAAAACAACGGCATAACCACCTTGGAACAGCTATCTAAATACAGCAAAAAGGAAGTGTTAAAATTTCACGGAATGGGAAAAAGTTCGATTCCTAAACTAGAAAAATTACTAGCGGAAGAAAAAATGGCTTTTCATTTATCATCCTAATTCAAATATGAAATGATGCCCAACGAATTTTCCAATCAAAACAATGAAGTATCAAACTTCATTAATGAATTAAATCATCCGTTTAAACAGGAAATTGAGCTACTTAGAACGTGCATTTTAACCGCAGATTTAAATTTGACGGAAAATATAAAATGGAATGGTCCCAACTACTGTTATCACAATGAGGACCGAATAACGATGAGAATTCAACCACCGAAAAAACAAGTCCAACTCATTTTTCATCGAGGAGCGAAAAAGCAAGCGAATCCAGAAAACAAACTAATATCCCACAAGAGTAAACTGTTACTTTGGAAAGAGAACGACCGAGCAATCATCACATTCAATTCCATGCAGGATATCGAAAATGGAAGAGCTGAATTATCTGAAATCATCACAGAGTGGATTAGTGCGACGAAATGACTAAAAAAACAGTGGGATTTAAACTGAACACCCTACAAAAAATTGTGGAAAAGTCCTTTTTTTTACTAGACTTGAAATCCGTAAATTAGCCCTTCAAAAAACTATACAAATGAATACACGTTTAAAAAGTACTTTTTTAGCCATCGCTTTGTTCGTTGGCTTTTTCGTTCGTGCGGACGAAGGAATGTGGTTCTTGATGTTCATTGAACGTCTGAATCACAGGGATATGGAGAAGTTGGGTTTGCAGTTGACAACGGAAGAAATCTACAGCATCAACCATTCTTCGATTAAAGATGCCGTTGTTCAATTCAATGGTGGATGTACCGCTGAGATCATTTCAAAAGACGGATTGATTTTAACAAATCACCACTGTGGATACGATGCAATTGCAGAATTATCAACACCAGAAAAAGATTATTTGACTAATGGATTCTGGGCAGGAAATCGCCAAGAGGAGTTAAAACCGAAATCTTTGTATGTGCGCTTTTTCGTACGTATGGATGATGTCAGTAAACGCATCTTAGGAAAAGTAAACGATCAAATGACAGAAACGGAGCGCGAGAAAGTCATTAAAGACGAAATTGCTGCGATCGAAAAAGAAAACAGTGAAGGCGGAAAATACACGGTGAGTGTTCGTTCGTTTTTCCAAGGAAATGAGTTTTACTATTTCGTTTACCAAGATTTTAAAGATGTTCGTTTGGTTGGTACGCCTCCAAATAGCATCGGTAAATTCGGTGGGGATACAGACAACTGGGAATGGCCACGTCATACCGGTGACTTCTCGATGTTCCGCGTATACGCGGACGCTAGCGGAAATCCAGCTGACTATTCAACTGCAAACGTTCCTTTACATCCAAAACACCATTTACCTGTAAACATCAAAGGGATCCAAGATGGTGATTTCGCGATGATTTTAGGTTACCCGGGAAGAACCAACCGTTGGTTACCTGCAGGTGGAATTGACCAAAACGTAAAATTCGCTTATCCTGCTTGGGTAGAAGCTTCTAAATCAAGCATGGATGCCATGAAAAAATACATGGATAAAAATGATGATGTTCGTTTGAATTATGCTTCTAAATATGCACGTATCGCGAACTATTGGAAAAACCGTCAAGGAATGATTGATGCCTTAACTGAATTCCAAACAGCAGCTGCAAAAGCGAAAAACGAAGCGAAATTCAACACTTGGGCAAACAAATCAGCAAACAAAGTGAAATACGGATCTGTGGTTGAAACAATCAACAAGTTCTACGCTGCAACAAACGAAAAATCTCGTCACGACAATTACTTACAAATCGTTTTCCGTTTCTCAGATTACGCAGGAATCAGTCGTTCATTAGGTGGACAACTTCAAGCTTATGCGAAAGCTGATGCAGCGAAACGTGCAGAAATGAAAGCTGGATTAACAGCTGCCATCAATGAGTTTTTCGAATTAACATATGTTCCAGCTGAAATCGATATCTTAATCGACGGATTGAACTTGTACGCGAAAAAAGCAGGATACAAATTAGTACCAGCCGTAGAAGACATGTACAAAGATGGTTCCGTTGCAAATGAAATTAACGCGGCATTCGCGATGTCCATCTTGTCATCAAAAGAGCGCATGTTGGCTTTCTTGGAATTACCAAATGAAGCTGCATTGACAAATGATCCTTTGATGAAATTGTCTGCTGACATTACAACTCACCTGATGTTCCGATCAGAAGAACTCATCAAAATGACAGATGATTTTACGAAATCATACCGTTTATTGGTTGCTGGACTTCGTGAGTCAGGATTAAGTACCATTCAGTATCCAGATGCAAACAGTACTTTACGTTTGACTTACGGAAACGTGAGCGCATTGCCTGCTGACAAACGCAACGATGCGAAATACAACTACTACACAACACTTCAAGGTGCGATCAACAAATACAAACCAAATGATGAAGAGTTTGACTTACCAAAACGTTTGATGGAATTAAACGACAAGAAAGATTTCGGCGAGTACGCAGATAAAGCTGGATACATGCCAGTTTGTTTCTTGACTGACAATGATATCACAGGTGGAAACTCAGGTTCTCCAGTATTGAATGGAAAAGGTGAATTGATCGGTTTGGCATTCGATGGAAACATCGAAGCAATGGCCGGAGATGTAATCTTTGACACGAAATTGCAAAAAACAATTAATGTGGATATTCGTTACGTATTGTTCATCATCGACAAATACGCAGGAGCAAAACACATCGTGGAAGAAATGACGATTATTCGTTAATCTAAACGAACTAAAAAAAAGTCCCCTGACGAATCTGTCAGGGGACTTTTTTTTTGCTATAAATTAAAGAGCAAGGTTAAATGAAACAAGGACTCCCCTATTTCTTCCTCCTTCACTTCTTGATCGTACATACAACTACCAATACCATCCAAAAGACACGAACGAATTTGTCCAGCCTCGTTTTTTTTGTCTTGATACATCAATGAAATAACTTGTGAAACATCCTCTGCTTGCAGCTCAATCATTGGAAAAGAACGAATGATGGTCGATTCAATTTCCTTGTATGCTTCTTTCGTCAGTAGGTTTCGTTTCATCGAGATATACGACTCTGCAATCATTCCCAAAGCCACTGCGTGTCCATGTGAAATGGGCGTAGATTGAAGAAAGTAAGATTCTAGTGCGTGTCCAACAGTGTGTCCGAAGTTCAACTTTTTACGTAAACCACCTTCCAAAGGATCCTGTTCAATGATGTTCGTTTTCACTCGAATGGCTTTCACGATGACCTCTTGTTGAATCAATTCATCTTCTGATTGAATATGGCGAATTTCTTCCCATAACTCAACATCACCAATTAAGGCATGTTTCAGCATTTCTGCGTATCCATTGAAAATTTCTTCCGCAGGTAAAGTCGCTAGAAATCCTGAATCGATGAACACACATGCTGGTTGAGTGATGGTTCCCAATTGATTTTTGTAACCATCTAAATCAATTCCATTTTTTCCGCCGATTGATGCATCAACCATTCCCAATAAAGAAGTTGGAACGTGAATAAAGGTAAGTCCACGTTTGAATATGGATGCAATGAATCCACCCATGTCGGTTACGACTCCACCACCTAGGTTGATAACGAGGTCCTTTCGTTCCACGTGATACTCCGTAAATGCTTGCCAAACTTGAAAACAGACTTCCATCACTTTATTTTCTTCTCCACATGGCAACAACATAATTTCTGCTCGTTCTAATTCAGGGAAACTTGTGATCAAGTATTCCAGGCAGTAATCATGTGTGTTTTCATCCACAAGAATAACAATCTTCTGATTTTCAAATGTTTTCAAATACGCTTGAAATCCACCGTCTAAAATAGATCCGATTTCAAGCCGACAATAGTTCCCTTCGATTTTCATGGTTTTCATTCGTGCGATAAAATTAAACTTTCGAGATGACTTCTATTCTAAAAAACGATGTAAATTTGGAATATGATATCATTCGACAACACCGAAGTTGCGTTCTCAAGCAAATCTAACCGTGACTTAAAAAGAGCATATTGGCTATTTCGCATCATCGCTTCCCCTTCCATCGTGAAATTTGGAAAAAAAGCTACGAATTTAGCCTTGAACCTTCGTCTACCTATTTCTGCGCCCATTAAAGCAACGATTTTTCGTCAATTCTGTGGCGGAGAGTCCATTGCTGAATGTGATCGAACGATTGCAGATTTAGGGAAATTCGGTATCGGAACCATCCTTGATTATTCGGTGGAAGGAAAAACAAGCGACGAAGATTTTGATCAAACGGTTGATATCATCATTCAAACAATACATCGCGCAGCAAATGATCCACATATTCCATTTGCCGTGTTTAAAGTAACTGGGATTGGCCGTCACGATTTAATTGAGAAAGCCTCTACACAAGACTACACGCCAACAGCACTAGAACAAGCAGAAATTGACGTTATTGTTTCTCGCATTGATCTTATTTGTCAAGCAGCACATAAAGCGGGAACATCCGTTTTCATTGACGCGGAGGAATCATGGATTCAAGATGCCATTGATCAGTGGACCTTTGACATGATGTTGAAATACAATAAAGAAAAGTGCATTGTATTTAACACTTTACAAATGTACCGTCACGATCGCCTTGCTTTCCTCAATGATTGTATTTCCCTAGCAAATGAAAACAACGTAAAATACGGAATCAAATTAGTGCGTGGTGCCTACATGGAAAAAGAACGTGCGCGTGCGATTGAAAAAGGATATCCATCTCCGATTCAGGCAACGAAAGCTGACACTGACAACGATTACAACGCTGCATTGAAAGTGATCTTAGATAATCGCTCGATTTTCTCCCTATGTGCAGGCACTCACAACGAAGCCAGTTCTGAACTGTTAATGAACTACATGCAAGAAGCACAGATTGATCCACAAAGTGAGCAATTTTATTTTGCACAGTTATTGGGAATGAGTGATCACATTTCATACAATGTAGCACATGCCAAATACCATGTCGCTAAATACGTTCCCTTTGGACCAGTGAAAGAAGTATTGCCTTACTTATTGAGACGTGCGGACGAAAACACATCTGTTGCTGGTCAAACCGGACGCGAACTTTCACTCATTATCAAAGAATTGGATCGACGCGCTAAAAAATAAGCCTTATTGCTTCATGAATTTGAAGGAATGCTGTCCGATGTTCAAGAAATAAATTCCTTGATTCCATGTACTTGTTTCAATCGTGAAATTGGATTCTAATTTTCCTGTCAAGAGGCGTTTACCCATTAAATCACTTACGAAGTAATCTCCACTTACCTGCTCGCTCAAACTGACATTCAAATCATTAGACGTCGGATTGGGATACATGGTCAAATCAACCATTGTTTGATTTAATTCAATCGTTTCAACGAGTTGATTCAGTGTAAACACGGTATCTGTTGTGACTGGCATCATCAATTGTGTATTCTTCTTCAACACAAACACATTCGCACCTCCATTTACGGCATTCTGTCCATCCACGATCATCGTGTTAAATCCAACAGCAATATACCCTCCATCGTGTGTCGGAAACATTTGGTTGCATTGATCTAGTCCAGCATTAATGATGGAAGATGAAGACCCCATCCAATATCCAAATGTTGCATCATAAAAACCAAAATTTAAATCCTTAGAAAATGCTGTAAAAGATAGGTTCGTGTACTGACAAACAGAAGAAATGATGTAAGTTGGATTTGGAAGAAATACAATCTGCGTTAATTTTCGATCCGTAGGAAAGATGTCCAAAGGATTATCACCTTCAGTATACTCGCTTTGCACAACGCCATTCTCATCAATAACTCGCATGTAATTATCATGATTGAAAGGTTCTTTTTCTAGGTTACCGGTGATGTAAAATTTGTTTTCACCTGGTTCGATATCTTCCAAATGATATTTACCTGGTAAATTTCCAACCATTATCTGTGATAAAATTGTCCCTTGATCATTAAAAGTGATCAGTGAGCCTTTCACCAAATTGGAATCTAGCACAAAAACATCCGCCACCATCATGTACAAAGAATCTTGATAGCGTGTAATCGCATTGGCTTGATCATCTCCAATGGTCCCGAAAGATTTTGTCCAAAGTGTGTCCCCGTTTTTATCAATTCGCATTAAAAGAATGTCTGAATTAGCTCCCATAAGCGCTTGACGTTGTCCAATCAACACGAATCCAGTGTCTTTCGTCATGACGGCATCATTGATGCGCTCCCATGCAGAAGTTGGATAAGTTTTCAACCATTCCTGATTTCCGTTTTCATCCGTTTTTATCAGCATGGCATCGAAATTCCCAAGGTTACTGGAATTGGACATTCCAGCGAGGTAAAATCCGCTTCCTGGACGGTGCATCACTTTAATAGCCTCCTCGGATTCTGCTCCGCCGTATGCTTGACTCCAAACATAATTTCCAAGTGAATCGATTTTCATCAAAAAAGCTTGACTATTTCCGCCCCAACTACCAGAGCTCCCCGTTACATAGTAAGAAGTATCGGGCAATTCGATGATGTCCTCTCCTTTATCAAATCCATTTCCTGAATACAATTTATAAAAGGACTGTTGGGACCATGCACTTGAACAAATCAAGCACAAGCTAAAGATGGATATTAAAATGCGCATTTTACCTGAAGTATGATGGATTCACCTGTTTTACTAAATAAATTTTCACTAGCCACGCCAATGTTCCAGCGTGAGAGTTGAAAGCTCGAGTACATCCCCCATTTTAGGCGAGAGAATCCACCATAGGAAGCACTAACACCAGTTGACCAATGTTTGGTCACTTTGCCATGTACTCCCGCAAAGAAATAAGGGATATAGTTTTGTGAAAGAAACATTCGTGCTCCGTAGAAACTTTGAACACGTTGAGTTGCTTGCATATCGACCAATTTCGAAAACTGAATGAATCCAGGTAACAATAAGGCTCTTTTCTCAGGACCTTTTTCAATTCCAAGTGTATCTGCAAGATTCACCGTACTCAAGATGTTTTGTTGTACCAGTTGATTCAAATTAAATCCTGTATATTGAAAGGAAGAATCAGCAGAATAACGTGTCATATTAGTTGGGAGGATAAATCCAATGTTTTTCGCTAATAACTGAAACGTCATTGCATGGTCATTTTCGTTGGTTTGAATTCTATAATCGATATCAAATGAAAGTCCATATCCTTTTGAAAACCCTGATCCTTTTGCAAAAGCAAATTCACCTGTGTATTCCATTTGAATCGTATCATTTTGACTGTCCTGAATGATGCTTGCCGTTTCCATGTTTCCAAACGCAAATTGATTCAACGAAATCACATTTAGTGTCAGGGCATTATTTGTGGTACGATTAAAAATCCCAAATCCAATTTTCGAATACCCCATGGATTGGAAACGCGTTCCGGAAAAGTCCGCTGTATCTCCTAGAAACAAATTGTTTCCCTCAAAAGCATAGCGAAATAAATCCCTCGAAAAAACGACAGAGGAAAACTGATGGTATCCAGCCTGAACTGTGTAACCATGGTTGTAAAATGGACTACTTTCTTTTTTAGACAAATTCCCTTTCGAACGAAAGGATAACTCCGCATTCATATCCAAACCAAACTGATTAATGTTTTGAAGACGTTCAATACTGGAGTTCTTCATATCTTGATCAATGAATCCACCATAGAAAAAGGACTGCACGATGTTTTTGCCAATCGAGTTTGATGCGTAATCACCATTCGAAGTCAAGGTAAGTGACCCTTTGTATTTCCCTGTTGTATCTTGAACAGGTGGGAGCATGTTTTGACCATAAACAGGCAAACAAGCGATGAACAAGACTAAACCAATTAAATTTCTCATAGAATTACTTTTGTATTCAATTTCATTCGAAGTTTGAAGGACAAGAATGCTTTTGCCTGAACTTGTTTTGGCTCACTCAGTCCTGTAGACGCATTTGGAGAATCAAAGCGCGCCTCCACAATGATCTTCTTGATGATTGATAAATCAGAAAGCGCTTCTTTTTCGAGTAAAAACTCGATGTGAGAAGGCTGCTTTTTCAACCCATCCAAAGGATCGATTGCGGCCATTTCACAGGAAGAAATCTGACTGCTTCCAATCAATGTATGTAAAATCTGTCCATCTTCTGTCATTAAATACAACACTGGATCACAGCTAAAGGGGAAAGCGTTACTGACATCTAAATAAATCAAACCTGATTCTACATGAGTCTTCTCATCATTTTGCTTTAGGTTAATATCAAAGGTATCGCGCAAAGTAAGTCCGTCCAATCCAAGTTTCAAGGGGAGTTGCGCGCTCGCTTTCACTTTAATTCGGCTATTTGGAAAAGCTTCGTCGTTCCCAGCGGATGTATTTCCCCATGGATTTAATTGCACTTCGTAGGATGCCTCATTTGCTGCGCCAAGATTCTCCAAAAAAGTTTCTAAATTGGAATTCACTGGATCGAATGAAAGTTCTTGTGAATTTGATTGAAGTGAGGACCAAGCTCCAACAGCCGGTGAAATGTAAAAACTTGGCCCAATTTCAGGCGATGTCAATGATACCGTATTTCCTAACTGATTGGTGTTTTTTAAGTAATGGATTTGTCCACGAACAGGAACTTTAATTCCGTTTTCAATGGTTATTTGCAAGGCAGTTTCGGGTAAATCCAAGGTTCCTTCTGTGATTTTACTCAAGAAATCAATGTTGAAGTCTGCGACATCTGAAAATACCTTCGAACCAAAATAGCCTTTCGCATAATCCACTTTGATATCTGTTAGACTCGCTTCAAATTTAAAATCATAAGCGGAACTAATGGACACTGGAACACCATTTGGATCTGTCGTCAAACTTAATTTCGTTTGAAGGATGTTGTATTCCAAACCGCTCACTCCGCGTAAGTCGATTTGATAGTTGCTTAATTCCAACCATTCCTCTTGAATCGTTGGATTTGCTACAGAACCTTCATCCACACTATAGTTTTGTTCGAACATCACACCGTTTTGCGTGACTCCTGGCATTTGAACTTTAAATAATACTTTGGTTCCGAGCGGATTGTACACTTTCACTTTCACACGTCCATCTTTGACACGAATAGACTTCAATTGAATATCGTCTAAATCTACCGAATGTTCTTCGACAGCATTGACGAAAGTCGTACCCGGAGGAATGTTGTTCAAAGTGATGATTGGAGAGAAAAGCTGAGTTACAGAGGTGTCCGGAATTTTAATTAGTTCGGACAATCCGATATCCAACAATGTACGAGTAACATCAATCTCAATTTCTCCATTTGTTTCTGTCAGCGTGGAATCATTGACCCAATTTTTCAGGGATAAGGTATCGTGAAGCAATGGTGCTTCCACATCGATATTCCAAGCTGTCTCTTCCTTTTTACAAGAAACGAGTACAATTAAGAAACAAAGTACAATCGTTTTTTTCATCCTTACATTCGTTCAATTACCGCTGCGTATCCTTGACCAACTCCAATACACATGGTCACCAACGCATAACGTTTATTTGTCGCATTTAATTGTCTTGCAGCAGTTAAAAGTAAACGTGCTCCTGACATTCCAAGTGGATGTCCCAAAGATATCGCTCCACCCATTGGGTTAATACGCGGATCATTGTCTGCTAATCCTAAGTTTCTTGTACAAGCCAAAACTTGCGCCGCAAATGCTTCGTTGATTTCAATGATATCCATTTGATCGAGTGTTAGTCCGGCACGACTTAATGCTTTTTGAGAAGCTAACACAGGACCAATTCCCATGATGCGCGGTTCCACACCAGCTACCGCTGCAGAAACCATACGAACCATAGGTGTTAATCCATGATTTTTCAATCCATCCTCGCTTGCCATTAGTAAAGCTGCAGCTCCATCATTTAATCCGGAAGCATTTCCAGCAGTTACCGAACCATCTTTTTTAAACGCGGGACGCAATCCAGCTAAACTATCAATGGTTGTCGATGGACGTGCAAATTCATCCGTTGCAACGATTTTCGGCTCTCCTTTTCTTTGAGGAATAGATACAGGAGTGATTTCACCCTCAAAGTATCCACTTGCTGTTGCTTTTGCCGTTTTTTCTTGAGACCAACACGCGAAGGCATCTTGATCCTCACGGCTTATATTGAATTGTTCTGCTAAATTTTCAGCAGTCATCCCCATGGAATCCACGCCATAAATTGCTTCCATTTTTGGATTGATAAAGCGCCATCCGAAGGAAGAATCGAACATTTGTGCGTCGCGACCAAATGCGCTACTCGTTTTTGAAATTACCCAAGGTCCGCGTGTCATGTGTTCGACACCACCTGCGATGTACAAATCCCCTGCTCCATCTTTCATGGCACGTCCAGCATTTACAGCGGCCGCTAATCCAGAAGCACAAAGTCGATTCACTGTCTCTCCAGCGACTTCTTGTGGAATTCCACCCAACAGCGAAGCCATACGAGCAACGTTACGGTTATCTTCACCAGCTTGATTGGCACAACCAAGAATGACATCTTCAATTTTCGTTAAATCCAAGTTTGGATGTCGGTCAACTAATGCTTTTAAGGCATGTGCCGCTAAATCGTCTGCACGAACTGGTGCCAAACTCCCTCCAAAACTTCCGATCGGCGTACGAATTCCGTCCACCAAGTATACTTCTTTTGACATGTAATGTAATGTTTTATCAAAGATAAAGGAAAAAGCAGGAAACTGAGCGGGACAATTCAATTGTTTTGTGGTTTCGGTGATTAAAATTCAGGGTGAAAACGGTTCGCTCAAAGCGAATTATTCCTAAGTTCGCAAGACAAACACACGGATAGAAAATAAGGTCATGCAGGATTCAACCTATACATTTCATGCGCTTTCAGCTGCGGATTTCAGTTATTTCGAAGCACTTTTAGGCGTGAATGCCATCCATACAGAAGAACAATTAATCGCATACGGTCACGACGAAACGGAGGATTTATCCTTCCCTCCTAGTCTCGTTGTGCGCCCAGAAAACACCGAAGAGATCTCTAAAATCATGGCGTATTGCCACGAACATGGAATTCCAGTTACACCTGCAGGTGCACGCACGGGACTGAGTGGTGGCGCCCTTCCAATTCACGGAGGAATTTTGCTTTCCATGGAGAAATTCAATCGCATTTTACATATTGATGAGAAAAATCATCAAGTCACTACAGAACCAGGCGTCATCACGCAAGTATTGCAAGACGCAGTGAAGGAAAAAGGATTATTTTATCCACCAGATCCAGCGAGTAAAGGATCTTGTTTTATAGGCGGGAACGTTTCAGAAAATTCCGGCGGACCAAAAGCTGTAAAGTACGGGGTGACGAAGGATTACGTTTTAAATTTAGAAATCGTACTTCCAACCGGAGAGATCATTTGGACAGGTGCCAATGTTTTGAAGAATGCAACTGGATATAATTTAACTCAATTGCTTGTCGGGTCCGAGGGAACTTTAGGCATCATCACCAAAATCGTTTTGAAGTTGATTCCACATCCAACCCATGACCTGTTAATGCTCGTACCATTTTTCGATGCACAAAAAGCCTGCGAAGCAGTGGCGGCCATTTTCCGAGCGGGAATTACGCCAAGCGGTCTAGAATTCATGGAGCGTGACGCATTAACTTGGACGCAATCCTTTACAGGTGAAACATCGATTCCAGTTGCTGATAATCATCAAGCACATTTGATCATCGAAGTGGACGGATTCGATCCAGATCAGTTGATGATGGAATGCGAGAAAATTCTTGGCGTTCTTGAAGGATTCGAAACAGACGAAATTCTATTCGCAGATTCCGAAGCACAAAAGAACACACTATGGAGTTTGCGCCGAAAAGCAGGTGAAGCGGTGAAAGCGCAGTCCATCTACAAAGAAGAAGATACGGTTGTTCCACGTTACGCCTTGCCTCAACTACTTTTCCATGTAAAAGAAATTGGAAAGAAATATGGTTTTCACTCCGTTTGCTATGGACATGCTGGTGACGGTAACTTACATGTAAACATCATCAAAGGCGACTTGAGCGACGAGAAATGGAATGTTGAATTACCCATAGCGATTCGCGAATTATTCACAGAAGTCATCAAACTTGGTGGAACAATTTCAGGCGAACACGGCATCGGTCTCGTACAGAAATCCTACATGGACTTAGCTTTTCCCGAAGTTACATTGGACTTAATGAGAAACATTAAAAAGGTCTTTGACCCGAAGGGGATTTTGAATCCAGGGAAGGTTTTTTAATGTGCTAATTTGCTAATTTTCTAATGTGCTAATTTGCTAATGTGTTAATTTGCTAATGGGCTAATTTTCTAATGGGCTAATGGGTTAATTTGCGAATGGACTTCCGTGGCGGTGTAGAGCTAATTTGCTTTGGTGGAGTATTTTATTGAAGAGTGTTTTCGATTAGTTCGAAGAGGTTTGGAGCCAATTTTTCATAGATAAAACGATTATCGAAATAAAGGTAAACACTGAAAGAATTAATCTTTTGATTTTGTATAACGCAAAAAAGTGCTTTGCACATGGTACAAAGCACTTTTTTATTTGAATGAAATTATTTTTTCTCTTTCAATAATTTTTCGATCAACATTTTCATTTCATCAATTTGTTTTTGCTGAGCTTCAATTTGCAATTGTTGCTCTTGAATTCCTTTTGTTAAAACAGGAATAACTGAATTATAATCTACGGAAAGAATTTTATCTTGATCATTGCCTTCTTTCACCACAAACGGAAGTACTTTTTGAATTTCCTGGGCAATAAATCCATTCTCTGATTTGTTGTAATCAGTTGACTCGATGGAGTTTTTCTTATCATAATGAACAGGGTTCAATTTCATAATGATATCTAAACTATTTTGTAATGGTTGAATGTTGGTTTTTAAACGTGCATCAGAAGTTAATTGTGTTCCATTCGACCAAATCGTTCCACTTGTTTTCAATACATGAATTGATAACAAAAGATAAAACCTGTATCCCTTTGCCAGAGTGGTTTTTCGAAATTTTCGCGAGCAACAAATGAGCAACTACTCATCAGATTTCGGCTTCTTTGAGCAACATGTAAGCAACAAAAAAGAACGACAAAACGAAGATAAAATAATTTTCGAATAGTTGTATTTTCTTATCGATTTTTTCCGATTTCTACCTACCTCATTTCTTCAAAAAAGTACCCCGGTGAACATTGAACAAATGAATAAATGAACATGCGCTTTTGCGCTTTCTGATCTCCATTTTGAAACTCCTTCCGTACTATTATGTCCAGAAATGTCCAAAATTGCGTGACAAACTCAGCCATTAAGTGACAAGCCTTTTACTTTCCAAAAAATGATTTTACTTTAGTCGTCTATGGAAGCGAAAAACAGTAAAACCGTCACCAACGAAATGATCTTCGAGGAGCTCAAATTCATAAGATCTCAAATGGAGAAACTACAATCCGATTTCGAGAACTTCAAAAACCCTGTTGGCGAATTCACCTCTAAATGGGTAGACACCTATGATGTGATGCAAATGCTCCGCGTCAGCCGCAGAACCATGGACAATTACATCAAAGCCGGCAAGCTTACGCCTACTCGGATTAGGAAGAGGAATTATTTTGAAGTATCCCAAGTAAAAGCGCTCATGAAAATTCCGGAAGAAAGACTTCTTTCGTGGGGTGTCGATGTCCCCTGGTTGCGCGAACATATTCGGCCTATGTTGGAGATGGGGGATGATTAGTTGTGATTTTCTGTTGAAATTTTGGAATAAATACTAATGAATCTAGGTATTTGTACCCTTTGATTTGGAGGGTGTGTTTGTTAATTTTGGTGGGTTGAGCTACCGTTTAAAAAATGAAGAAGTAGGCATGTATACAAGTTATGCCACATTTAAAATAGACACACATGGGACAATTTGATGACGCGAAAGAACTAGTAGGACATTGCAAGCCGACCTTTAACAAAATTGAGCAGGCTTACAAAGAATCATTGCACGACAGGGAAATTAAAAAAACTCTTCTGATTGAAATAAAAAATTTTATGGAGAATTTACGTTCTGCTTTGGACTTTACTGCCCACGGACTTTTCGACAAGTATGGTAACAGCACACCTTCAAAGCCAAGAATATATTTTCCATATGCTTGGGCTTCCTTAGACAAAGTACATTTTCAATCAAATAATATTATTGAAAAAAATCTTCCTGGAGTAACTGCGAATAGACCTGATATTGCAACAAAAATTGAAAGCTACCAGCACTTTGAAAATGTTGCTAATAGTTGGTTGCCAAAGTTTATGGAGTTAAATAATGAAAACAAACACCAACAGTTAACTCCTCAAATAAGAAAAGAAACTAAACAATTAAATATATCTTCTGGAGGAGCTTCAATTTCACTCGGACAAGGAGCTTCAATTAGTTTAGGACATGGGACCTCGATTTCTTTTGGTGGACTCGTCATTCCGGGAGGACAGTCCTTCGATGCCAATAACCCTGCAAAGATCATCGGGCAAGGTAAACAAGAAGTCATTACTTGGGTATCTTTTCTTTTTTCAACAAATAATGAATTGGTTCTACCTCTATTGAAACAAGCTTTGGATGGGACAGAAAAAATAGTTAATGAATTATCAAACATTTAATAATAAACACAATGTTCAGAAATGTAAATAAAACAGTTAGGGAATCAATTTATGGAGTGCTTTGTAAGTCAGCAGTTGGAAACAATCAAATTGTTTGTGGGACAGGTACAGCTTTTATGATTGCTCCGGGTGTTTGTGCGACCGCTGCACACGTATTACATTTAGACGGAGATAAAACAAAGACTTTACATCAGAGTATTGAATTAATTCGTGCTCCTGACATTGGAACACCAATGTTAGTTGCAACGCTTATTGTTGAAGACACAGAAAGAGATTTAGCTCTTATTAAAATAACAAATCCGACAAACAGCTCGGTAATTCCATTATATAAAACAAAAATAGATTCAGGCATAAATACTGGAGCTTTAGGCTTTCCACTTGCGCAAGTTTCTTTTGTAAATAATCAAATTGCATTTAATCTTCTGGAACGTTTTCAAGGAGCTTACATTTCTGCATATAACACTGCAGCTTATCCTCACGCTAATCCCAATAATATAACGTTAGACACTTATGAAACGGACTCTTTGACTTATAGTGGTTCAAGTGGTTGTCCGGGCTTTACGGTTGAAGCAAAATGTTTCGGTATGGTTATCGGGTCTGTATCAGAAAATAATAAAGACAATTCCGCTCGACTAGCAATCTCTCTTTGGGTTCCATCAATGGACATTATAAACTTTGCAGCTGGAAATGGAATAAAAATATAAACATGTCATAATACGGGTTTTGCGTTAGTGGGCGGAAGGCGCGAATAGAAACATTTGAGTAATTGATAAACTTTGGTGCTGGCAGACAGTTTTCAGGCTCAATAATTTATCCAATCTGCATGATTTTTTCCTTTTTTTACATGCAATTCAAAAAAAGTACTTTACTTTTGTAATTGAGTCATGGAACTACTCCGTCAACATATCAAGCAAGGTGAAGTATATCGCCGTTCTGACCTAGAATATTATTCCACGGCCATAGATCGGCATTTAGCGTCGCTCACTAAAGATGGAACATTGGAGAAATTGAACCAGGGCTTGTATTACGCACCAAAGCAATCTAAATTTGGGGCTGTTCCACCGGATGATCGCCAAGTAGTAGAACGTTTTCTGAAGGACGACGATTTTCTTTTGGTTTCCCCAAATACATTTAATTCATTAGGGCTTGGACTTACACAGCTTTATAATACAACATGGGTTTACAACCATAAGCGTAAAGGCGAGTTTCAACTGAATGGAAAAACCTTTGAGTTCAAACTAAAATCCGCTTTCCCTAAACATATCTACAGGGAATATTTACTCGTTGATTTATTAAATAATTTAGATAACCTAGCGGAAGACCAAATCCATGCTGTATATAAATTGCCATCAAATGTACGCAATTTCGATACAGATGTGTTGATGAAGGCTACTCAACAATATGGAACAGGCAAAACAAAGCGAACTTTAAAATCCATCGTTAGAAACGTACTACAACATGCTTGATTTTATTCATAACGACCCGGAATTCAAGGAACTTCTCTCCATCGTATCCTCCAAAAAAGGAATTGATATTACATTAATTGAGAAGGACTATTGGATCATGCATGCGTTGTTTTCCTTACAACAACAGGGAATTGAGTTTGAATTGAAAGGAGGCACTTCGTTATCGAAAGGATTTGGCTTAATTCATCGCTTTTCAGAGGACATTGACATTCACATACGAACCAATTTTGGTTTAGAAATCGAAGGAAAAGAAGATAAACCCAAAGTAAGAGCGGCACGCAAAGAATTTTATGATGTGCTCGCCAAATCACTTTCAATTAATGGAATTATTGAAATTAAGCGAGATCATGATTTTGATGACCCCGAAAAATACCGCAGCGGGGGAATTCGCTTGTATTATCAAAGTTACACACCAACACTTGAAGGACTTAAAGATGGTATTTTACTCGAGGCTGGTTTTGACACCATAACACCCAATCAGCCCATCGATATTTCATCCTGGATTTGGGAACACCTTGTTTCAATAAATGCAAGCAGTAATTACATCAACAACACAGCCATTGGCGTTCAATGTTATCACCCAGGATATACGTTGATTGAAAAACTGCAAACGATCATCAGGAAATATCGTAACAAAGACAATCCTGGTGCTTCTGATGATAAAAACTTTATGCGCCAATACTATGATGTATATTGTTTATTGGGTGATTCTGACATTCAATCATTCATAGGCAGTTCTGAGTACTTAGCACACAAAGCGGTAAGAATAAAAGGAGCTGACAAGCAAATACCACTACAAGAACATCCGGCCCTGTTATTAACAGAAACTGAATTTCGAGAATCATTCAAATCTCGTTATCAATCCACTTCAAAGCTATATTACAACGGTCAGCCTGATTTTGAAGAGGTGCTAGCCAGAATAGACATGTTCTTGCCTATACTTTGAAAAATGGTCCTTCTTTATGTATAGAAAATCCATTTTTCTATACATATTGATCGTTGATTGTATAGTTTTTAATGTTTTCTATAAATTCACTACGTTTAAAAAGTGAAGGGATTGATGCATGTGCCACAATCGCCACAAATTAGCAGTTTTCGTGCCGACGCACAAATATTAATGAGCCGATTAGCAAAAATAGAAAAAGCTGGCGGGGAATAGTAGGTTCCCAAATCAAATAAGATTTTTACTTAATAAAGTACCCTCATGATTAGGGTGTAATTACCGTTGATTTTTTCATGGGTAGTTGTTTATTTTGTTCTGTGTTGAACTACTATTAAAAAGTGAAAACGTAGCCATTTATATAAGTTATAGGCTACTCTATAACGACAACTACTAAACAACACCAAACACAAATATACTTTGAATATGAAAGAACTAAGAGATTGGATAGCAGAATTTAAGACTGAAAATGCTGAACTAAATGGCTTTGTTGCAAAACTAGAAGGATTCATTTCTGATGCTGGTTTTAACATGTCAAAATTCGAGAATGCTGTTAATCAAGGTCTGAAAAATAAGGAAGAAGAAATTAGAAAAACTTTTACTGAAGATATTGAAAATTAAGAAAATTACTGTTGAAAATTTCAGGGGACTTCGGTTGCCTGTTTCTATTGATTTTGTCAAAAATAATAAGACGACCTCTGCGTTGATTTATGGCAGAAACGGAACAGGTAAAAGTTCAATGGTAGATGCTTGGGAATGGCTTCATAATTTCTATATTGAAAATTTAAGCCGAGAAGGTGTATTATTAACTGATTTACCACACAAAGCATCGGGTGGAATTAACAGCTACATTTCAGTTGACTTCCAACACACTTCAATAAATAATGCAACCGCTACATTCAATCCCAGGAAAATAACCACGCCAACTACGACAGGAGAATACAATGAATTCAGAGCATTAAGTACTTACCCAAATTACTTGCGATACACAGACCTAAATGATTTTATTTGTAAAAAGCGTAAAGCTGCGAGATACGAATACATTGCAAAATATTTTGGGCTTGAAAAATTTTCATTGCTTCAAGATACATTACAATCAAGTCTTAATAAGCAATCAATTAATTTACAAAAACTTAAAACAGATTTTGAAACAAGTAACAATGCAATAAATATGATTACAGGATTGACAACGGTTGATGAAACTACTGCTGTTAAATTCATCAACACGATTGCAGCAAAACATAAAATAACGATCATCACAAGTTTCAATCAAGCAGAAAAAGTCAAGACTGCTCTACAAAAAATCGTTCAGAAAAATCCGGTTACAAAAGAACTTACTGAGTGGAAAGCGTTTCAATTAAGACAAAACCAATTTTATCCAATCACAACTGCAAAAGCAAATTGCGGAGCACTTGAAGAATTATTTACTGACTTGAAGCAGAATGAGGAAAATATAAAACAACTTATTCTATCGTCTCTTTACGAACAAAGCATTGAGGTAATTACCAAACTGGAAGAGAAAACCATGTGTCCAGTTTGCGATGAAACTTTTGATGGTGATTTGTTGCAGCATATTACAGATAAACACAATTCTTTGGCAGCACTGAATAAAAGGAAAATTGAATTTGAATCAAAAAAAACATTATTAGAAAAACAGTTCGAAGGAATTTCAAGAAAAATAGCCGCTATTGAAGCTGAGAGTAGTTCTGTTATATTGTCGGTATTTCAAACTTTCTTTAATGATTTATCAACAATCACTTCATCGCTGCCAACTTTAATTACAACGCTTAAAATACCGCTTAAAGATTTAGCAACACTATTAATCAGTAATGAAACAGCAATTGCAAAAATAGAAACCATAATTTCCGATGAAGTAGCGAGTAAAAAGCTCGTTGCTGATAAAATTGCAGTTTTGTCAAGAGATGAAACTACAAAAACTTTAGCACAGGATTACACAAACCTTTCAAACATTATTGACAATTTCAAAAGTCATTCAATCAATAAGGCGAAAGTGACATATTTGGAAGACATCACAGATAATCTTCAAACGTTTTTCAATTCCCTTACTACATACATTCAGACAGAAATTCAAAATACTTTCACTGTTATTTCCGCTGATGTAGTTGATTACTTTAATGTTCTAGAAAACTCAAATCCTGACATTAAAAATCCTGCATTAAAACTTATTACAGGGAAAGATAAAGCTGTTGAATTAGAGATTGAATTTGCTTCTGAGAAAATTACACCTGCGTTTAAATTTCTGAGTGAAAGTCAAGTAAATAGTTTTGGTCTGGCCTTCTTTCTAGCAGCAGTAAAACGTTTCAACAAAGATTTCAAGTTTTTTATTTTAGACGATGTTGTAAATAGTTTTGATAGTTTTAAAAGACCAAGAGTCGCAAAGTTAATTGCTTCCAAATTCAGTGAATTTCAAGTTTTAATGATTACCCACGACCAAATTTTCTTTGATACTGTGCAAAGAAAATTTCCTGAATGGCAACGATATAAATTCACATCTTGGGATTATTCAACTGGACCTAAATTTAAACCGTCAAAAAACTATTTGGAAGAAATTAAAGCATATCTAGAAGAGGATAATCCTATAACTGCTGGTCAAACGTTAGGTAAATATTTGGAATGGATTTTTGGCATTCTTTGTCAGAATATGGAAACGCCAATTCCTTACAGGGTAGAAAATGTTTATACTCTTTCAGACTACTACAATCCACTTGCAAAAAGATTTAGAGATAAAATCAAACTCCCCAATAAACAAAACAACCTTTTTGAATTACTTGATGAATTTGAAACTGGAACAATATTCAGAAACTATTGTGTGCACTGGAAAAATGAAGCGACTCAGTTCACTTCAGAGGAGATTGAGGCAATTTTTAAAAAGTGGATTGAAATTGAAGAAGTCATATTTTGCACCTCGTGTAAGTCATTTGTTCATTATCAAAATATTAGCAAAACAAACTATGTTAGGTGTGAATGTGGAACAGTAAACTTACTCGACGAAAAACATTTTAATAATGCCAAATAAATGGAGACAAAACTTTATGCGCAGAGAAGAACAGCCTGTAACAGCGGCTACAAGAAATTTGTGATTCAGAGGTTAAATGAGGTTCTGTGCTTCTATTCAAGTTCAGCACAGTTTAACAATTTTACACTCCAAAACCCGCGCGAACGCCAAGGATCAAAGCCTTACAAGTTAACTCTTAAACACTTAGAATGTTGATCACCAATTAAAAACAAAAGAAAACTAAATGAAATAAATACAAAGATTCTGGGGGCAGAGGGTCGAAATGATACGTTTTGCAAAATGGTACCACGTCTAGGATATACGCTAGCTGGGAAGGACAATACCAATTTCCAAATTTTCCTGCAAAGGAATTAATGAGGAATGAGTTATCAACAGACAAAGAACTGTTGATGCCCTGAAATTGGTCCTGTGGATGGATTTTCTAAGCATATTTATTGTGGTTATGAATTTACAGACTAAGGTAACAATTTCTATACCTGAGATGAGTAGCGTTGCCTCCCTCAAAAGAGGATTAAAGCTTCGAATGAGCATGTGCATTTTTAACCTGCTACTAATAGTATCTGCCCCCTCTTTTTAAACTTGATTAAAATGGAATTAGAAACCTGGTTTAAAACAAAAAAGTATCCTCATATCGGTTTACCAATTACCATCAAGGATTATAATTGGGTAAAGGACTATGTTGAAAATTCTGAAAAAGTTAGGACACACAGTTTCCTTCCATTAATTCATAAATCAATTATAAAAAGAAGATTTCGTGCAGACCAGTCTACATCTATAATAAATCCAAGCGGCAAAAGAAAAAGAGTATTAAGCAAGCCCAAGGTTCGTGATATTTTCTTTGCTGCGCACCTTGACTCACTCATTCTATCGAAATACAATGAAATTTTAACAATTGCATATGAGAACTATTTAGGTAATATTAATTTTAATGAATCTATAGTAGCATATCGCAAAATTCCAATTTCAAAGGACTCTAATAAGAATAAATGTAACATCGATTTTGCAAAAACTGTTTTTGAGTTTATCCAAAGAAGTGATTCAAAAAAGCTATCCGTAATAGTTGCCGACATTACATCATTCTTTGACAATCTGAATCATAAGACGTTAAAAAAGCAATGGGCAAAAGTTCTGAACGAAGCTTCCTTACCCAAAGACCACTATAATATTTTTAAGGCTCTAACAAATATAAAGTACATAGAAGGAAACCAATTATTTGAAAGTTATGGAAACACCATGATAGTAAAAAAGGGTATTCCAAATTCTTCAAAAAAAACTGAATTTGTCAGAAAGGAGATTAAAAAAAGTAAATTCTTCAAAGAAAAAGGAGCAAGTCATTATTGTGATAAAAAGGAGTTTTTAAAAAGTAATCTAAATCTTATTATTTCAAAAAATAATTTAATTGGAATTCCTCAAGGGAGCCCTATTAGTGCAACATTGGCAAATATCTATATGTTAGACTTTGATCAAGATATTTTTGATGAGGTTTCTTCTATTAATGGATTTTATCAAAGATACAGTGATGATTTAATAATTGTTTGCGAGCAAGATTATGAAAATCAAATAATAAAATTGATCAGAGACAAAATTGAAACCGTTGTTGAATTAAAAATTGAACCAAGTAAGACAAAGGTTTTCCGATTTGAGGAAGTAAAAGGAAAATTCACCGGTTTTGAGATTAATGAAAAAACTAAAAAACCAAATTTCAATAAGACGCTTGAATACTTGGGATTCTCGTTTGATGGACAAAAAGCACTGATAAAAACTTCTGGATTTTCCAAATTTTATAGATCAATGAAAAGTTCATTCAAAAAATCAACTTCATTGGCTATTTACAGTAAAAATTCTGACAAGAGTTTATTCAAGTCAAAACTTTTTAAGCGTTTTACACATAGAGGAGCAAAAAGAAAACTTATTTATAGACCCTCAAAAGCGAACAAATCAGTTTACGAAAAAACGAACGAATACTATTGGGGGAATTATTTGAGCTACATTGACAAAGCAAATAACTCAATGAAATCAATTAATGGGGATAATTCCATTAAAAGACAAAGCAGAAAATGTTGGAAAAAATTTAATGATTTAATGAAATTTCATGAATCAAGAATCAAATATCAACGAACACTAATTCAAACAAGAAAAGTAAAATGAAGGTTCCCCCCTTATCCCCAAAAAGGTAATTACACCTATTTTCAAGAGCACCTACACCCTATTGAACAACTGCAATGCCCAAGTTTTGTAACGAAATCATATTTTTGGCAGAGAAAATAATCTAATTACTAACTTTAAAAATAAAATTATGTCTATAACTGATCAAATGGGTGAATTCATTTCATTACAAGAAGCTTCTGAAATGACTGCAAATTACAGAGCAACCATTCAACCTGGTGAAACCACTGCTGCAGCGGTTTCAAATAACATAATTAGACGAATCATTAATCAAGATAATTGTACCGGTTTAAGAATGTATTTTGCTGTTAATTCTTCAGGTTCAAGAACTCTCGTTATTGTTGGAGTTGATGAACTAGGAAATGATATAACAGATGGATTAATAGCAAATAAAATGGGGAATAATCCTCCTATTGGTAGTGAAGATAATCCTTTAAACTCTTAGTGTTGATTATTTACTATTATATAAGTTCGATTTCCAGTTTATTTCCGTTTTTATTTTCATTAAATCGAATTAAATCAAATAGTTTAGATAAATTTCAAAAGGTTTTTATCTCTTTCCTAATTTATAAGTTTTTATCTGATTTAACTCGTCTATTTACAGAGCCGTACATTACATCTTATCCAATTTTTCATTTGACCGTTGTATTAGACTTTATATTTTACACCGAGTTAATTAAAGCTACAGCATCATTCAAATACATTCGTGTTTTTCAATTTATTATTATTGCAATTGAAATTTATGAAATCTATTTAAATAAAGGGGTTTATGAAAATAATTGGCTTACCACAATAGTTTCTTACTCGACTATTAGTTTCATTTATTATGTTTTACTTGTCGGTAAGCCAAAGGTTCTTAATAATGAGAAATTTATTGTGTTAGCCTCAATTTTTGCTTTCCATACAATAATGTTAATTTATTTTCTTTTTGAAAATTTAATTAGAAGCAACACAACTATTTTTAATTTTTTAGAACCAATAATTTTATCACTATACATTCTCCTCAATTTTAGCTTGTCTTATGCCCTATGGAAAAATCAGAAGAATTAAAATTTTTAATACTATTCGGGATGATTATTTCAGCAGTTATGACAGTTGGAATAATTTACCTTATTAAAAAAAATAGACAAATTAAAGATCTTGGAGATGCCCTTTTAAAAGAAGAACTTGAAAAAAAAGAATTGGAAAAAGTTGGCGTTGCTATTACCACACAGGAATCAGAAAGAACCGAAATCGCAAGGAAGTTACATGACGAAGTCAGTGCCCTTTTATCGCTTGTTCAGTTAAATTTATCCATCGTTCACCAAGAAGCTCAAAATGGAATTGTCGATATCCAATCATTAGAAAAATCAACTAGGTTGCTTGATTTGGGGATAGATCAATTGCGGAGCATTACAAAAGGGCTTGTACCTCACTACTTGGTTAAATTTGGATTGGCAAAAGCATTGGAAAAAACCATTCATCAAAAGATGGAGCAACTAACTGCAAAGCACAATTTTAACTCTGAACTAGCCATTGACATACACATTGAAGAACAAACCATGATTCAATTTTACTACATTGCGCACGAACTCATCACCAATTTACTAAAACATAGCAGACCTTCTGATGTAAAAATGAGCTTAAGCAATGAGGAAGATATACTGAAATTAGAAATTATACATGACGGTCTTGCACTTGAGCAAAAAGACTTTGAGAAATTTGCACTGGATTCAGACAGTCTAGGAATAATGAACATCAAGTACAGACTTAATATC
Source organism: Crocinitomicaceae bacterium (assembly GCA_024643365.1). Classification (GTDB taxonomy): domain Bacteria; phylum Bacteroidota; class Bacteroidia; order Flavobacteriales_D; family Crocinitomicaceae; genus UBA952. The sequence continues at coordinate 67,284 of JAHENC010000025.1, forward strand.
ATTAAAGGTGAATTGACTTTTAAACGCACCAAATCGGAAGGAATTATCAATCTCAGCACGAATCTTTTCACAAATAATTAAGGATATGAAAATCAAAGTGGCATTGGTGGAGGATCATCACATCGTTAGAGAAGGACTTGCGAGTATCATTAGTAAAATCCCTAAAGTTGAATTTGTATTCAGCGCTGAAAACGGTCAAGACTTTTTAAATAAACTTGTTCAACACTCTATTGACCTTGTCTTTTTAGACCTTGAAATGCCGACTATGGATGGGATTCAAACTTTTCGCCTCTTAAAGGAAAACCATCCAGAAATTAATTGCATCATGTTGACCATGCACAACGATAACGATGTCGCCATGGAACTAATCAAAGAAGGCGTCTCTGCCTATTTACTAAAATCAAGTACCATACAAGAAATTACGCAAGCCATAAATCAAGTAATGGAGAAAGGGCGATACATTTCAGGATTTGCAGAACAGGTGATTTTTAACCAACTCCATCATCCCGTCAAAGATGAGCAAAATGCAAATCCACACGGTTTTACGGATCGAGAAATACTCATCATTAAATACATTTGTGATGGATTTACCAGTAAAGAAATAGGAGACCGCTTAAGCCTTGCAAGAAAAACCATTGAAAATGCTCGTCTGAATATTTTAAAGGTATACAATGTAAATTCATCCAATGAGCTCATTCGTTTGAGCATTTTAGATGGTATTTACCAGCCTAGAACCAATCAAGAAATTTTGGACGAATTGAAACAACAAGACGAAGCTGTCTTACTTCGCCGGATTTCAAGGTATAAATAACCGAATTAGTCAATGCAAAAAAGGTGGATATCCCTGACCATTATAGGTATCGCATGTTTTCTATTTAAAAAGAACACGAATAGATTTGGTTAATTATTAATTAAATCTATTTATATGAAAAAAAAGTATGCAATTTATTTCGCGACACTCGTGCTTTCTGCCGTGTTGCAACAAACCTGGAGCCAAAGCCAACAACATGTGTGGTATTTTGGGAATCAACAAATTGATTTTTCTTCTGGTGCACCAATATTAACCTCAACACCTCAAATGAATAACATTACTCCTGTATATGGTAGTGATGGAGCGCATGACCAACAAGGCCGAATGGTTTTGAACATTACCGATGACAAAGTTTATAATAAATTCGGAAATATCATTGGTGAATTGGATGTTAGTGATTACAGCTCACCTGAAAACGTAATCATACCATTTCCAAATTCAACTTGTAAATACATTGTTCTCAGTACTTATAGTGCTCCATTTGGGGAAAATTACACAAATGCAAATGTTATAGATCTTGCAGCTAATAACAATCAAGGATCTTTTTCTTCCATGACCACCATTTCAACAGAGTTTGGGAAATTTCGTGATATGGTTGTTGGCAGGTTAAATGGAAATAATGAACGATATTTTTATATTCTTGATATCAAACAAAGTATTCAAAACAATCCCAACCTATTCGTTCAATGTTTTAAAATTTCAGCAATAGGTAATATTTCTTTGGTAAATTCTAGCCTAGTTCCAGGGTTACACGTTTCGAATGAAACTATTACAGATGTTGAATTAAACTTTAGTGGAGATGAGTTGAATTTGGTAGATGGAAGTAGTAAAATCTACAGTATTTTTATTAATCCCACAAATGGAGTTTTAAATACAATTAATTACACTAACGGACATTCCATTTTCAATACATATCAATCTGGAATATCAAGTATCGAACGAAACATGGGAAATAGATTGTTTTTTTCAAATCCAAGTGGAATTTTTTATACAGATTTTAATTCTAATCCATCAGTAAATATTTCCGATGCAGCTTTCTCATCAAACGCCAGACTTGAAATTACATTCAACAATACAATATTGGCGATAAACAATCAAGGTTTTTGCCATTTGATTTATCAGATAGATGGATCACCGCAATTACAACCATTCCTATTTGGCTCCTTACCAAATGACATTGTTTCGGTAGGTATCGACAGTTATTCTGGATTTGCCCATATCCCAAAACAAATTGATGGTGAAGACTACATCGCGAAATATGCCAATGGAAGTTCGGCAGGTTGCTGTACCTTTGATGAAGGGATCAATATTACAGATATAACTATATCAAATAACACGACTTGGTCCAATTTCAATAATTATGTCATTTCGGGTATCGTGGATATCACAAGTGGTACGCTTGAAATTAATGATTCTGAAATTCATTTTGGTTCAAGCAGTAAAATCATAATAAGACCGGGAGCTAAATTGATAGTTGATCATTCAACACTTACTTCCACTAACTGTGGGGAGCTATGGAGGGGCATCGAACTACAGGGTGATGTTACTGAATATCAAGACTATAACGAGCAAGGCGAGCTGAATCTAACCAACAGTACCATTTCAAATGCACAACAAGGTGTGAGTGTTTATGGATTGATTGGTACTCAAACTGATTGGTCTAAAACAGGTGGTATTATCAAATCATACAATTCGACTTTTTTAAATAACTGGAAAGATGTTGCCTTTTTATCTTATCCTTTTGCAAATAAAAGTGAATTTGTAACAACAAATTTCACGACATCCATAGACCTATTCTCAAATGTTCATCCAAAATGGCATGTTTCGATGTATGATGTAAGCGGCGTAACATTTAAAGGTTGTCAATTTTCCAATAGTAATCCTAATCTTGTAAACTTTAATAGAGGATCGGGTATTAAAAGTGTCGATGCAAAATACATTGTGACGGGATTATGCACAGGACCACTTGATCCTAGTGGCCAATGTTTAAATTTAACACGTTCAAGCTTCAATAATTTAGATTTTGGTATTGATGCTACAGGAACTAATCAAAATCAAACAGTCAATATTTCTTATACAGATTTTAATGAAATTATCCGTGGAATTGTGTTTACAGGTATAGCTAATTCAGCAATTTATGAAAATACTTTTCATATGAATAGTACAGTAACTTCTCCTATGAATGGTACATTAAATTCTCCATTATACTTAGTTGGAATACATTTGACCTCTTGTGAATCCCATTCCATTGAAAACAATCAGTTATATGCTCAAAATACAAATGCTACCTCACATGGAATTATTGTAGATAATAGTAATCTAGGAGGGACTGTTGATGCATGTAATGAAATTTACAGAAACGCACTTTATGATTTTTCTTATGGAATTACTGCAAACAAATTCAACGCACAAATTGATTATGAAAACGACTTCAATTTTGGTGGGGTAAAAGGTAATACAGGTTTAGTTTTCAAGTGTAATCAATTTTACAATAGCCAGATTTCAGACATAACTGCGACCGGACCTGTTGCTCGTAAACAAGGAACAATAACTCAGAATTCTATTGACCCAGCCAATAACATGTTCTCACAAATTCCTAGTCAACAAGCCGATTGGTGGTACTCCCCTTTACAGTATAATATTAGTTATTATTATGATCCTAGTTCAATTCCATCAATGAGAACTGAACCTTTTTTTACTTTATACAATAATGCAAATACAGCGCTACAACCGAGTAATAATACGTTTAATTTTGAAAATTCATGTCCATCAAAAAAATACCCATTTGGTTCATCTTATCTAATTTCATTAAAAGATAATCTTGCAGATAATATCAGCCATTTTCAGGATAGCATTGATGGTGGTAATAGCACTTTATTAATCCAATCAATTAACAATGATGATCCAGTAGTTATATTTAATTCATTAAGCCAACTTTCAGGTCGTTTAAGTGATGAAGTACTAATCACTTTAATTAATGAGGTGCCGAGGATTCCACTTGGAATGGCGAACGACCTTCTCGTAATGAATGCACCTTTGACACAATCGGTTAAATTAGTGCTCGGTGCTTCAAATTTCCCTGCATATTATAAGGTACAACTAATGTCGGTATCAGGTGTAAGTGCGTTTGATTTATTGCTTCAAGATCTTACATACAACAAAAAAGAAATTGATCTTGTCGGGAATGAACTTTATAGAAAAATCATGGCAGATAGTAGTATTTTGAATAAAATGGATACTCTTGTTTCCTTGTTTTCAAACAAGCTGAATCCAGAAGAACTCCTTCGTTTTAAACTTGAATTCTTGATTTCATTGAATAGTCAACTATCATCGGATAGCTTACTTCAAGAATATAATTCAAATTATAACAATCAACTTTATGCTACATTTCAAGCACTATTAATTGAAAAACTAAATCAGCCGGGGAAAATACTTGCGGCAATTTCTGACAGCACTGTATACAACAGTTTGGTTAATTTGATTAATTCAGCGCCAGAATCTCGTGAAGCTCAAACTGCATCAAAACTTTTTGAATTCGTATTAAACCAAGACGTGTATTCAGAAATAGATGAAATCAACTATGTCAAGAGTATGAATGCTCTTACAGAAGAGATAAGTCGCATTGTTGAAATTCCCTTTACTGTATTTCCCAATCCAACAACCGACTTTATCAGTTTTGACTTGGGATTAATCGAGGATGATCAAGCTTCAGTGGAAATTTACAATTTAAATGGTACGCAAGTTTACAATGGGACATTTAAAGCAAACAACTCATTTTTGAATATTGAAGAATTTAAAAATGGTGTGTATATTTTAAAAGTAACTTATTCAAACGGTGTTACTGCGCAAACTCAAATCACGAAGATTTAATTAAAGTAATTTGATAATTCAAGGGCGGAGAATTCCGTCCTTGAATTATTTTATAATTCAATTTTATCAATTATATGACTAACGAAAAAATTTGCATCATGAAATTCAAGCTTCTTTTCATATTGATTTGGGTTGTCTCAAATTACGCTTATTCTCAACAAAATAATAATCTAAGAGGAATTAGGTATTACTATTCGACGCCATCATATGGAAGTTTTGGAAATTCCATAAACAATTTTAAACCTCTCCAAATAGAAGAAACAAACAAGGCTTATTTATTAAGCGGGTATTTAAATATGGGTATTAATCCCAGAGCCTGCTTCGTAAAAATAGACAAGTCCAACGATGCTATATTATTTGATTTTTTAGAAGATTCTTGGTCCATATCTAAAGGGATTCTTTGTTCTTTAGAGAACCAAGTTCTATTAATATATGATAAACACAATGATATGTTGGAGCAAGATTCAATGGGGACTGTCCTTATTGATTCCAATGGTGTTGTTAACATTCATTCATATGCAACAGACACTATTGCATTTATAAAATCGGTAAATCAAGTTAAATTCAATACAAACTTAGCTACAGGACTAATAGATATTTCATCATTTACTGGAACAAGTCCGTCGGCGTGGCCATATGGTTTTCCAGTAATTTACAGGCTTGACAATACAGGACAACAAACTCAAAAAAAAGTTTTACCTATATTTAACATCTTTCAAAATCTACCTGTTATATATGGAAGTGGAATTAAAACCTTTGCATTTGGAAATGACTACATAACTTTTGGGAATATTCATAGGCTCAGATCAATTGGAAGTAATGAAATTAGGGCATATCCTTCTTATTGGCGATGGAACGAAGACACCACAAAAGTATGCAAGGAAGTTTTTTTAGATTATCCAGGACATGACAATGGAAAAGCATTTGGTGAACTGATACAAGTTGCAGGGGCTAACAAAGAGTTTGCAATATCCATTGAAAGACCTAATGAGAATACCCCTAATTCGCAATTCACTCCAAATCCAGTTATTTTAACATATCTTGATTCAAATTTTCATATAATTTGGGAAAGACAAATTGGAAGCCTTCCACAATCGTCACATAGTTATCAAGTTGAAGATATAAAAATAGATTCCATTTCAGGTTTTATTTACTTGACTGGTTGGGTGTACAATTATACAACTGATAAGTACTTTTCTTTTTTATCAAAATACAGAAAAAATGGGCCTATAGTTTTTATCAAACATTTTATTATTGATGAAGATAACAGTATCCATACTCTTAAAATTTCAGAGAATGGAGATCTTATTTTTGCTGGAAGGGGTCGTCACGATGGCCTGAATTGCTTCTTCACCTTCCGAACCGACCAAGACGGATACGACCCAGCTGGACAATACCTAGGTTTGGAGGTGGTCACAGCCACACCAACTGAAATCGGCATTTTCCCCAATCCTTCAGACGGAATTTTTCAAGTTTCAAGCTTAAGTGAAGAACCCATGCTTATTACCATGCTAGACCAACAAGGAAAACAAGTGGTTGCATTTGAGCTCAATGAACTTTCTTCTAAAAACTCTTTTGATCTGAGCGAACAAGCACCGGGAGTTTATTTTGCTCATATTTCGCAAGGTGAAAACCAATGGGTGAAGAAGTTGGTGGTGAGGTAGGGGGTAATTTAATAATCAAAAATAATAACACCATGGCGTTACAATATAATAAAGATAAAAATGGAGGTAGTTGGCAAGAGACAACCAAAAGGTTAGTTTGGAGTAAGGGAAGAATTATCCCTAACTTCTCTCCAGAACTATGGAGATGGGATAAATGTGGAAAGGTGATGAAATATTCAGAGCATGGCAATAGGAATTCTGAACATGGATGGGAAATCGATCACATAAATCCCTTAGCCAACGGCGGGACTGATCATTTGGGTAATTTACAGCCACTTAATTGGTCCAATAATGCTGAGAAAGGTGATTCTCTATATTGGAGTTGTAAACGAAAGATTTAAGTCAAAAATCAGAATATTATCTTTTAGGTACAATTACCTTAAAGGTAGGGTATTATATTATTTTGTAAATCAAAAAGCAATGATAGTTTAGCGCAAAATCTAAACTATGAATTCACTTTTACGCTTATTCTTACTAGTTTGCATTCTCATTGCCAATGAATCTCTAGCGCAAAATGCGCCAAACATTCAAAACAGAATCGTTCACTGGCCACAAAATATGCCAGTCAACCCGCCTTCACATCAGTTCATCTTTGAATATCCGAATGCACTTCCTCTTGGTGCACCTCAATCGCAAGAACAGTCTGGTGAAGATTGGTGGTACGACTCAGAATCTTATTATAACAATGGCGTACATGACGGTTATATCCTGTGTGGTTATACGACATTTAAAAATATCGAATACAATGAAGGAGACGATCAGCTGAATGATCTATACATGCCATATCCCACTGATGATTCAACTACTTCCTCTATTAATGAGCTTTATGAAAGTGTGGCGGATTGTGACCACGGCTTACTCCCAAACCAATGGAATTCTGAATATATTGGCGCCATTGGCAAATACAACCCAAGTGGACTTCTGGAATGGTCTAAAACTATCGCACATGGTTCTGCTTTCAATGCAATCAAACAAACTCCTGATGGGGGATTTATTGTAATTGGTGAAACTCATGCTTTATACAATGACCAAGCGATCCCATTTTTATATAATCCTCAATATGCAAATCAAACACCATTAGTTCAAAATTTCTCTACAAACTTTAGTATCGACACCTTAACTGATCATATTAGTCATGCAATTGTTATCAAATTTAATGCTTTTGGCGAAGAAGAATGGTCATATTTATATGGACCCAAAACATATTATTCACCTTTTCAAGAGGTAGATTTCATTAGATATAATAATTGTTATGGTCAAGACATTGAAATTAATGAAAGTACAGGTGACTATACATTACTTATAAGAACTAGCTTGAGGCCACCTTTTCAAGGGATGGAGCAAACGTTATTAATGAATATTCAGAGTAATGGTCTCATTAATGATCTAACCCAAGATTATCGCTTAATTAGTGATTCTTTGAAAGGATATAGTACTAATTTTTTGAATTGTAAAAATGGACGATGCATTGTCAATTGCAATAACGTTTTTGGTGATTCACTACCGTACGAAGATGGTCGAAACGGACATTTATTTGTGATTAACCAAAATACTCTACAGAACGATATGAACCCAATTGTAGATTCTTCGGGTAATGAGAAAATGCTTAAGCTTCAAGACAATTTAATTGATGCAGACGGAAACTTCATAGTCAGTTATATTATTTATGGTAACGGCGGCTATGGTAGTGGTATTAACTATGGTGAAGCGTTTGTTAAAAAGTATGATTCTACTGGATTATTGCTGTATACAGAATATTTAGGTGAATTACGAGCCTACGACCTAAAAATTGGATTAACACAAAAAAATAACGGAAAGTACGCACTTGTTTCAACTAAAATTGCTCCAGACCTCAACGGAAATGCCGATAGCGTTTATGTTTCACATCCAGTTTTTGGTCCTATTATAAGTTCATATATCGCCTCAACTGAAAGCTCTTTTGGAAGTTGTGAAGCAGACGATTTAGTTTTAGATGTTTGGAATACTGATACTTACATGGCTGAGTTAAACTCCGACTTAAGTATCGCTTGGCAAAAAACATTTGATGTGGATGACATGCCTCCTCAAAATGCACCGGGCAATCGAAAAAAAGCAGAGTGCATGTATAGTATCGAATCCGATCAATTTGGGGGTCTATTCGTTTGTGGTAATTCATCTCACAATATGGATGACTACTACACAGCTAAACTATATTCAGATTGTCAAAACAATTTTAGTTACTCGATATTGGATCAAATCGACAATGAAATACTCATTTCTACAGACACAACTTGGAATAGCCCTCAAACCGTTATTGGCACTGTTAAAATTCCATCAGGAAAAACGCTAACGATAACTAACACAATTATTGAATTTGCTGACAGTAAAATTGTAGGAATCCCAACTAAAATTGTAATCGAACCAGGAGGGAAATTAGAAATAATCAACGCTACCCTTCAGTCCCTTTCGGAATGTGAATTGGCTTTATGGGATGGTATCGAGGTTCAAGGTTCTCCAAATCAACCCCAACTTGCTGTTTTTCAAGGAAAAGTAATCGTTTCCAATTCAATTATTAACAATGCAAGAACAGCTATTTCTACAAAAGCGACGCTCGGCCAATTAACCGATTGGGCACATACTGGAGGTGGAATTCTTCAAATTAATGAATCCAATTTTACAAATAATCAACGTAGCATTGAAATGATGCGTTACAATGCCTATAATTCTAATGGGAGCCCAATAACCGAATCTTCATTTGCTTATCGATCAGAGTTTAAAACATTGAGCAACTTCAAAGAATACGGCATTGTTCCTACTACCCATATATCAATGTGGGATATCAATGGAATGAAAATCCTTGGCAATAAATTCATTAGTCTATTAAATTCTACCAATCCCAATGAAAATGGAATTGGTGTTTACTCTGTTAATTCAAAATTTGCCATTAATGAATTTTGTACGAGTATCCAAACACAAGGTATTCCTTGTCCAGCAGCAAATACAACCGCTTCTATCTTCGAAGGATTATATTGTGGGGTATATGTTAACAACACTTTTGATTTGAGTTCAGCGCAAATTAAAAATACTTCTTTCAACAATAATCTTTACGGAATAAGACTTGAAGGCGCACATAATAATAACATCACCAAATGTGATTTTAACATCCCCTTGGCTTACATACCAGAAAAAACCAAATATGCTTTTGGAATTTATGCCAAGCTATCCAGTTTTAAAGCAAACACAGATAATGTTTTCCAAAATACAGGAATTAGCCTCAACGGGTCGGTTTCATCAGGTAAAAATATGGGTGTATTTATCCAAGACTCCGAATTAAGCAGTGGAATTGCTCAAATTACAGGGAATACATTTAATAACCTTGATGTCTCAATACAGCTTGGTGGTAAAAACATTGCACTTATTGACTGTAATTCATTTGAACATGCGATAGGCGGGGTAGATATCCATGTTGCGAATGGAAGTATTAACAATCAACAATATGTGAAAACTATTAATCCGTCAACGGCTTTAACATATCCTATGACGAATTTATTCAACTCAGATTGCAATGAACCAAAAGTAATTTCAAATAGTAGTAATTCGTGGTACTATCTTCAAAAATTGAATTATCCTTTAGGATTAACTTCTACATGTACAGCTGGAAATGTAAATGTATTTTATAGTACGAGTGAGCCAGCATGCCCTTTTTACGAGGAAAATCATACACTTGTCAGTCTATCTCAAATGACTAATGTATTGATCAATGAAATACACGATCTCAAGGAAATTGCAAGGTTAGGAAGTCGTGACGAATTGATTGAACTTATAAACAACAGCTGCTCAGGGATAACTAGTATTAAAGATACGCTACTTGTTCACTCACCTTTTCTTAGCGATACTATTCAGAAAGAACTTTTACAATCCTGTTATTCATTCTTGGATAAAAAAGAAATTTTACAATCCAATATGCCTCTTTCTGATGACGTTAGATTAGCAGTGATGAACTCCACGCTTCCTTATTGGATTAAATTAATACTTGTTTCCGATGATGGTAGAACACCTTTGGAAGAGCTCAAGCAAGTGATAGAAGGAAAACAAACGACTCTTAGAATGTTGGAGTCTGAACTCATTAACAAATACATTGATTCTGCTCAATTTGAAACACCTAGTTGGGCAAATTCTAGTCTTTTATTAAATTCAAAAATGAATCAGTATTTATTCTCAGGTGTGTTCGCCGAAAACAATCTTTTAAATGCACTTGATACAAATATTTTAACACCTATATTAAAGGACCAACTGTTATTTATTCAAGCACTCGACAATGTTAAGGAAAATGACAGCCTTACTTTTGAACTATTAGAAAATAACATGTCTTTTATTTCAAGGAAAAACCGAGCAAGTAAAGCGATATTAGATTTTGCCGATGGTTATGAAATTAATACAAATAGAAATATATCTGCTTCAACTACGTTATTAAATACGATGACACGAGAATTAGCTAGTTTTGGTGTTTCACCTAACCCAGCTACAAATAGAGTGACTTTATCATTTAATTATAAAGGATTAGGGAAATACATGGATATAATTGACTTAAATGGGACAATCGTAAAGTCTGCCAGTACCAATGAGGATGTTTTCAATATAGACCTAAACGGGCTTGCTAGTGGGCATTATCTAATACGCGTTCATTATTCTGATTTTAGTATGCCAACCGAATTTGAAAAATTAATTATTCTTGAATGAGATTCATAGCGTTTGCCGCAGTCATGTTTTTTGGGATTTGGGGAAGGTCTCAAACCCCTTCAAGTTATCCGTATTTTAATAGAATTCACTTAGCTTCAGATTCAACTCATCCTTCATATTATCATTTTTATGCCGGAGGAGTACTGTTATCCGAGGATACTGTTTTATTATTGGGTCAACAATTTTTGGGTGGAAATGACCAAATTTATCAACGGACACTCGAGTTTATTGATGTTAATACAGGAGTGCTCCTTGAAAAGAGAATTGAGCCTAACGTTGCATTAATGGGAATTGAAAACCCACCATTTTCATCAGGGTTTGTTGACGACCAGTTCATTGATATGGGAATGCAGGATAACGTTGTAAGAACCCTCCGAAAGTACACGAATATACAACAAGGAATTAGTACAGAATTTGAGTTAGATGCATACCCATCTATAATAGATTCAGATTGGTATTCTGAATTTACCATCCAAAAAAATGGCGATATAATTTGCTTTGGTCGAAGTCCTAATTCACGTGCATTAATTAGTATTTTTGACACAACTGGGGCATTAAAGTTCACCACAGATTTATCACATATTATTCCACATATACCTTCAAATATTGGCACTATTCATCATGTTCGACAATTACTAAATAAATCTTATCTAGTTCAAATACGTTCAAATACAAGTATCAATTCATCAATAGGGCAATTCTTTTTATTAAATGAAGATTTCACATGGAAAAAACAATTGTTTTTGTTGAATCAAAATATAACATCTTGTTCATTTCAGAATTCTGATAGTAGTTTGTTTTTCTTTGGTGTAAGAGATTCCTCAAATTCTGTAAATAATACGCATTTTATAAGTTATATCAAAAAATTTAATCAAGAAGGGAATCTTCTCTGGGAAAACTTATATCCAATTCAAAAATTGCATCTTCAAGACCAAGCAAAACCCTATGCATCAAATATTTGGGGGGCATTGAAGCTTGAATCTGGCAACCTTTTATTTTTCGGTAACGATATTTTTAAAGGAACTGACGGCGATTATCAGCAAATTGATGGTGACCAAAGCCTACAAACGCGCTTACTTTGTATTGACCCAAATGGCGAAGAAATTTGGGAACGGTCTTTTCATACGTCTAGTGAAAATTCTACTTTAGGACTAGGTTATATTTCATTGCCGAAAGATGATATTATCATTTATGGCGGCATTATGGAAGATTTTTTCTTTTACCAAAAAGCCTTCGTAGCCAAAGTCAACTGCCTCGGTAGAATGACCGATGTGGTGCACAATGTGCAAACCAATGAGCAAAATGGATTGGTCTCAGTTCAAATTGAGGCTGATTCATTTTTTGAAACAACTATAGATTGGGGTGATGGTACTCCATCGACCACTTTCCAAACTTCGTATTCAGATTCAAGCGAACTGTTTTTAGCGCAGCATCAATATGCGCAGTCCAAACCTTATCAAATGACAGTGAGCACCAGAGGATGTAAAGACACCTTAGATTATGAATTGGTTCAAGAGGCGCATGTACCTGATAACAACGAAGCGGAACTAAACATGTATCCAAATCCGACTTTTCATTCGTTCACGATCCATTTACCAACCAACGAATTACTCGATATTCAAATTACGGATGAATTCGGTCGCCTAGTAGCCAACTATAAACAAGTTTCGGCATTCACAGGCTTCGAAGTAGACCTCAACTCGGAACTCGCTGGTAAATACCACATTAAAATAATTGGAAAGTCGAGAAGTTGGTTAGGGAAAATCATAAAGTTATAAGAGGGGGGTTGGGTGAAAAGCTTGGGCAATCAATTAATCAAAAATTACTTTTTAAAAATGAACGAATTATTTTTATTCATTGGCGATTATTTAAAAGGCCAAACCGTTTATCCAGTATTTCGTAGGATTCTTAATTTATTTTTTAGCGTAAGCAATACATCATTCAGATGAAGATTAAAACGTAACGATAAATCAGGTTTAAATAATTTATAACATTATTAAACACTAACATATGCAACATTTCGAATGTAAATTTGAGAATACCAATCTTCATCAGTTCAATAAATGTGTCCAATTTGCAATGGAGACTATCATTCAAGCCAATGATTCATGTGAATTCAAGGTAATAAGAATTGATCATCCTCAACAATTACATGAACATCAAGGCAGATTTACTCAATACGGTATTTATCAAAATGAAAATGTAATTGGTTATTTAGAAACATTCGTTGAGCATAATTTTAAGTATGTCGAAATCTACACAACGCCTATTTAAAAATCGTTAATTGCTTTATATAGTTGTTTATATTCACCATTAAATAGCTTGGGTCGATTTTGAGTGGTTCATTACAAAAATAGGACGCTAACGGAGGAATCTTTATGTTTTGAAAGCTCGAGATTAAAAATTGAATGATCATGAATAAAACGAATGAAGACATTAATCTGCTAAAAAAATAAGTATGAATTTTTGGGAAGATTTTGGGTTTTTTAAAAACTCGGTAGTATCTATGTCTGGTTATTGTACAGAAATAGACCATTCGAAACCAATTTATAGAGCAAGAAAAAAAGACTTTGATAATATCACTGATAAAAAAGAACTCACTTACCTTCAAAAAGAAGATTGTATAAAATTGCGGCGTGCGAATATCCCTTATCATCCTGTCTTTTATGGGTCATTTGAACCAGCTTGCGCAGTTGCCGAAATCACAGATAATAACGAAGCTGTAATATTAACGGAATGGCAATGGAAAGAAAGCGCTAAAATAAGGACGAAATTATTTGCGAAAATTGAACATGGTGATTCTCTGAAAAGATTTAATATTCAAACAGTAGAAGAATATCATGCGGGAATAGAAAACCTTAAAGGTCCAATTGAAAAAAACAATCTGATAAAAGAAATGATGAATCGTTCAGCACATCTCTCGGATTTGTTCTTGATTGAGGATGATTATTTTGCAAGTGCAATTTTAGGGTACGAAGAGCTGTACCGCACAAGACTAAGTATTGTAGAAAACACAGATGCCATCATTTATCCAAGCATTGTTTCGAAACATGATGTGAATATCGCCATTCATCCCGAAATTGTTGACGAATATTTAGAGCTAAAAAAAATATGGGAGCTAAATTCAAGTGATTTAGAAGACTTAAAGCTAATTTGGGAGTCTTAACTCGTAAGTTTTCTTGAAACTAAGGTAAACCACATGAAAAGTTTACAAATCCATGGGGATTTTACGTTAAAATCAACGGAAAAACTCGGAATTTTCAACAAAAACTGGAATCTTGATGTAATTTCATAGGAATTTCCAGTAAATTGTTAGGAATAACCCGGAAAAAGATCTCAAATACAAAGGTAACCTGCTTGATTCTTTAGAAAAACAGCTGCAGAACCGGCGAATCTCTACTGATCATCCCAAATTTCACAATCAACTCCTACCCTGTTTTCCACTCATACTATCATTAGGGTGCTAAATCTTCGTTTCCATCAGTTTTAATGCGAATGAAACGTTCATAGAATGAACTTGAACGATATTTTGGTATGAATACTAATTAATTCGGGTATTTATACCATTGGATTGATGATGGGGAGTGGGTATATTGGCTGGTTTAATAACCGGTTTTGATTTGAAAAAACGGTTAGTATGAACACGAAAATAATACTTTAATCAAGTTGACTGTGAAATCAATAGAAGGGCTACCATTTGTGAAATTTATGATGCTAATAAGTAGTATGGCTCCTTTATTCCTTCTTGTTGGAATTCGCGGAATCAACAAAAATGTTATTGAAGATAATCACTTGCAGATTGCAGTCACGTTGCTTTTGTTCATTCCTTTTATTGTTATCAAATTAAGAATCTATTTCGCACGTAAAAGCAATGATGTGTTCGTTTTGGATGTGTCTAAAACAACGAACAATATGGAATATTTGTTTACTTACTTTTTTACAGTTTTGCTGCCACTTTATAGCGTTTCGATCAGTGATAATCGCGAATTTGGAGCCATGTTGTTCGCGATTTGTTTGGTTCTTTTTGTGTTATGGAATATGAATTTACACTTTGTAAATATTCTATTTGCCATGCAAGGATACCGGGTTTATACTATTGAGAGTTATGAATCAGCAATTCTTTTAACAACTCGTTCAACTTTACCTAAAAATCTCAATGAAATTAAAGTTCATAGACTAAGTAGCTCAGTATTCGTTGAATTAAAAAAGTATAACTATGCCAATTGAAGATTACAGAAATATTGAATTTGGAATTTGCGCCATCATTGAAGGTGAACAATCAATAGTTCGAATTCCCATAGATGATTCTGTTAGACAGTTTCTTTATGATATGCATGAAGAATTTTATAATACTTATTTTGCTATTGATGGAGAACCAGAACTATATGAAGCAAGTGAGAAGTATGCAACTTCTGAAAAACTAATTATTCCTCTAAATAACGAACATTTACAATCGCTTCGCGATCTTTATAATCAAATTAATATTCCGATTGAAAATGTCGAAATTGGTCCAATTGCCAAAAGTATAACATATTACTTTGCTATTTTCCGACACAATGATGGATCGAAAAAAATAGCCGTTAAAAGACCTACAATCTTTAAAGGGCTTCTTAGAAAGAAACTCATTCGTTTCATTGATGATACATTGCAAGGTATAGGCGATGATGTATTTAAACTCGACAATGATTTTGATTTTATTATTCACCAAGACGATATTGACATTTTACATCCCATAGGATTTAACTTTATTGCTAATATGGAGGATGAAATTTTAGGTTCTGCGGCTGATGCTACGAGGCAGTTGTCAGCGAGAATTGAATTTGTAAATTTCAATTTCATAGCCGAATTTGTCGGGCATTCAAAAACTGCGGCAAAGTTGATTACTTCCATCAAATCCCGAGATGATTTAGAAAGAACATCAATGTTAAAACTTCTTGAAAAATGTAATCGGATTGGAGTTACAGTGAGAGAAGAAAATGGCCAAATATTACCAGATGAGGCTCACATTGTTAGGTTTTTAGAAATACTTGATAGACGCGGATATGATTTTGACATCTTAGATGATGATACACTTGAAATCTATGTTGCAGCGAGTAGAAAAAAAATTGGCTAATTAAATAATTGTTTTTCAAGAATTTACCATACAAGACTCAGTATTTTAAGAAACACAGATGCAATCATTTATCCAAGCATTGTTTTTAAATATGATATTAATAATGTCGCTCACCCCGAAATTGTTGACGATAATTTAGAGCTAAAAAAATATGGCAGCTAAATTCAAGTGATTTAGAAGACTTAAAGTTAATTTGGGGTTGTAAAATATTAAGCCTTTGGATTTTTCCTTGGATTTAGCATCTGAGCACTTTTGATTTTCAACTTCCTATTTTAAATTGAGTTTAAATATTGCAGGCAGTCTTCTTTCAGTATATTCAGGTAGTTCTTCACAGTATTTTCTCAAAGCAAAGCTATTTTCAGCGTATCGTTCCATCTCGAATAATAGAGCTGGTAGAGCCTCTTGCGAATTATCAATGAAAAGCAGATAATCAAAATCTGAATAATGTGAGTTTATATTTTTATACCCTTCTTTCCACTTAATCCCAATAGTTCTATCATCGACGAAATGTCCATCATTTTTAACCCGAATAGCTACACGATCTCTTGCCAATTGCTCTGTGGCTAAACAAAAAAAATACATCTCAATACGATAACCCAAATTCTTTGCTTTCGTTATTATCCAATCCGGATAAGGCATCATTAGGTTAGTCTCAAAGGTGAACGATCTTCCCGTACTGAAGGCATTATCTAATTCGCTCGTAAATTCATCAGTTGTTTTATTTATTGCTATTTGCTCGCGTAATTCCGAATCGGGCATAGATCGATAACGTTCCAAGAATCGTTTATCATAATCAAATGGCACTGTATCTTCAGAAAATAACTTAGAGTACGTGGATTTACCAGCACCGTTGCAACCTGCAATGATTTTTAAACAGGGTTGTTGCATTTAACTACAGAGGATGAATTTTGAATTGATTTTGCTCTGTTTATTTGAGTACGCACATCTTTTGTGAAAATTCTACGAGCATTTTTTTCAAATGATGACAAATCTATCCTTCTTTGGGATTTGTCATTAGCTAATTTGATGATTATTTTCATGTTACCAAATTATTTGTAATTATACAAAGATAGAGAATGATAATAAGAATTAATGAATTGAAATTAAAAATATTTACTGCATCTCATTCAACTATTGCTCAAGATGAATAAAAATGAACGTTTGCTGTATATCTTGACAAATATTTCTATTCCCCAATGTTCATTTATTCATTTGTTCAATGTTCACCGCTCTCTGGTTTGACTATTTTGCGGTAGTTTGCTTTGGTAATTCGTTCAAATTGGCCACCCAATAAGTAGCGGCGGACAGATGACGGTGACATTCCGAATTGCTTTCCTGTTTCTAATGCTTGGGCCCAACTGAATTCATTGGGGAGGGCTGCAAAAAAGTGCTGCTGCTTTGCTTGTGTTTGAATGATTTTACTACCGTCTTTCATGTCGGCGATGAGCATATTGGCATGGTATAATAGCGTTAAGCTAATCTTTTTGGCAATGACCAAATCTGCCTGCTGTATTTTGACCGTAAGCTGGTTTTTTCGTTTCTTAAAATGGTAATAGCGCACCATGCTCATGACCATCGCGATGCGAAAACTAATGAGTCCAAGGCGGTGAATGGTGGCTAAAATAGGAACGCCAGATCCTCGATGTGCAACCTCTGTTACTTCACGAAAAAAGGCAATAAAATCGGCTTGTTGTTCGGGTAAGAAATATAGTTGTATAGATTCAGATTGTGCTTTTAGAAATTGGTACATCTGCTGGGCCAACTGTCCCAATTCACGAAAAGAGTGTCCCGGATCTGTCCCATTGTGGACAAATACGTCCCGGAAACTTGGGACAGCTGGAAACGAATAAAACATGAAACGACTAAACAATCCGTTTTCAGTGTTCGGTATCAAGCGAAAAACCTGTCCGCGTGTCCCGGTAAGAAGTACCGATAGACGTGGATGTTCTACTGAAAAGTGTTCGCGGTTCTGACGTCGTTGCATCTCTACTGGTTCATGATGAAATGCGCCGCGTAGTACATCACTGAAATTTCCCCAATCTTGCGCTAAGGCGTTGGCGAGTGTATCGGCTTCAGTTGAGAAGAGAATCCCTGCCCCGTCGTTTTCACTGAGGGTTTGCACCACCGAGCTCGCACTATTGTTGGCAGGAATAAAAAGTAGTTTATATGGTGGTTCTTTCAGTTGAGCAAGATCCCGGTCTTTGTTCTTGATCTTCTCTTTCTTGAGTTCATCAAATGCTTGTTTGGCCAAGCGTGTCTCATCCAAAAGCATTTTATGGATTTCCATGCCAATGAGGCGTGTCCAACTAAGCACACCTTTACCTGAGCCTGCTGGTGCTTCAATAAACGTGTAGAGGTTAGGAGAAACCCATTTACGGTCATAGAAGCCAATCACATTTGGCATGCAACCCGACAAAACGGTGATTGAGCCCAGTAATAAGATGTCTCGCTCATACGGATTATTGATGTTTTCAAACAAACTCTTAAGTGGATCGGGCAAATGTTTGTATATTTCTTCAGGCAAGTTAGCGCAAAGCTCGTCCTGGTATTGCGGTAATAAGAATAAATCTTCTTGCTCGACATTGAATGGTTTTGAATGCATGATTAACGTCTTAAAGGTTTATCCTGCACATACCTTAATGCCTCTCGCTGAATGTTTTTCTCTTGCTCGTGCTTTCCAGCATCAAGCCATTCTTCTAAATCCCCTCTTCGAAATAGAATCTTCTTTCCATTCTTGTAGAAAGGGATTTTTCGCCTACTCGTCATGGAGTACAAAGTCTGTTTGGCAATATGCAGAAACTCTGCTGCCTGAGTGGCATTGAGTACTTCGGCTTTTTGATTGTTCTCAGCCAGTTCTGTAACTGACGATTCTTGATGCTGTTCTAATGCGGTCTGAACTGCTTCATTCACCAACTCTGTGATGAATGCTTGTA
>JAHENC010000022.1:0-80905 GCA_024643365.1 Crocinitomicaceae bacterium
TAACTTTGAATTTTCATAAGAGCTCGAGTATGTTTATTATGTTCTTTTCTTAAAAACGCTGTTTCCTTATTTCTCAATACTTCAAAGAACTTCTTTAGTTGTTAGTAGAACTCTCATTCTAATTAACTTTAAGACTTTTTCCCGATTGAACTAACCGTTGTTTGTTCCGTTGTGGGGTGCAAAGATATGTACTCTTTTTGGATGTGCAACAATTTTTTGAAAGTTTTTTTGATTTTTTTTCGAATCAAATTATAACCTATTGATATTTGGAGTTTTAGATGTAAAGAAAAATTCCAATTTCTACACTACTCCTTAGTTATTCAATCTATAGTGTGCTTTTAGTGCTTGTATCGATTCACTCGGCTGTGAAAAACCCAGCCTCCATTGTTGCAAGAGCTCCTCGTTTTCCCGATTCAATAAACTGATCTGATTTTCTGCACCTATATATAAGTATGCATTTTCCATATTTGGATAATCTTCACCCCAATAATACACACAAAACTGAAATGCCATTTCGACCGCCTCATTACGCCCACAAAGCATCTCTTTATCTTGACGCATTTCTACATTAGCCAATAATAATCCAATGCGATCTTTTAGGATACTTACATCCATTTTGTTCCACTTATATAAGGATGGGTACTTTCGTTCTAAATCAAACCAGTCGTTTCTATTTATTATGACACGATCTCGGACATTGGAATTTAATTTCGCGGCACGAAACCAAAATCGAAGCGCAACGATTACAATTAGCAAACAAAGGAGTCCAGATAGCTTGGCAAGAATAATCTGGTTGGTCAATATGGCGCATGGAACCAAAATCAATAGCAAAAAAATTACCGTTAACCACAGAGGAAAACGGTAATTCACACGATTTTTGTTTTGATTCATGAGCGTATCAATCATTTACTATTTTTCAACTACCCATTTGTCATTCAACATTTCACCTTTAATAGTGACGTCTTTTGTTCTTTTATAATCTTCAGCTGCAATCAGCATTTGTTCCTTCGTGTCTCTACGGATTAAAATAGCACTTGAACCCTGAGATTTAACTTCTATATAAAATCCATTTCTCAATCGCGCTGGTTTTGTTGGCGGTCTTCCCATTATCTCTTTATATTAATTCTTAATAAATATAACAACTTTTTTGGAATTATGTTGTATTTCGTTAAAATTTCTGTCAAAAACCATGCCTTCTTATTCTATAACAAAAGCTTTAGAGTAACTTTGCGGCATGATTCAACTCGAAAAATTAGGATATTTCTTGCCACAAGGCTATTTATTTGAACAAGTAAGCTTACAAGTTAACCGAGGGGACAAGATTGGACTTGTCGGTAAAAATGGTGCTGGAAAGTCCACCATGCTTAAATTACTATCCGGACACATCACACCAAGTGAAGGGGCAATTCATCAACCGAAAGGATTGAAATATGGTTATTTGACTCAGGATATCATCATCAAATCAAATGAAACGGTTTACAACTACCTCTTCCTCTCCAACCTTGAATTAAATAGAATTCGTGAGCGCTTAGACTTTATTAATCACGAGTTAGTCAATCGCACAGACTATGAATCCGATTATTACTCCGGAATACTTGATGAACTGAGTGAGTTAAATCACGAATTCCAAGTTTTAGAAGGATTTCAATGGGAAGAAAAAATCAAGGCTACATTAGATGGACTTGGTTTCTCAGACCTTGATCAACAGAAACTGATTCAAGCATGTTCAGGTGGATGGAAAATGCGTGCAGAATTAGCAAGAATACTTGTAAATAATCCGGATATCCTGTTATTGGATGAACCGACAAATCACCTCGACATTATTTCCATCAGTTGGCTAGAAAATTACTTGCAACGATTCGATGGTGCGGTGATTTTGATTTCTCACGACCGTTTATTCTTGGATAATGTCACAAAACGCACCTTGGAAATAAGCCAAGGACGTGTATTGGATTTTCCTTTTGCCTATTCGAAATACAAATTAATGCGCGCCGAAGAAATGGAACGCATGGAACAATCCAAAAAACAACAGGATAAACAGATCAAACAGACAGAACAACTGATTGAGAAGTTTCGTGCCAAAAGCAGCAAAGCCTCTTTCGCACAATCCCTCATGAAGAAATTAGAAAAAACGGAACGCATCGAAGTAGAGAAAGATGTCGTTTCGAAAATCAAATTAACCTTCCCCTTGAGTGTCCACCCTGGAAAATGGGTGCTCGAAATGAATGACCTAAGTAAGACTTACGGGGATCGTACCTTATTCGAATCCGTGAATATTACTGTTGGACGTGGTGAAAAAATTGCCTTACTTGGTCCAAACGGTGTTGGTAAATCAACCTTGTTAAAATCCATCACAAAGGAAATTGAGTACGAAGGTGATGTATTATATGGACACAATGTAAATGTGGCTTATTTCGCACAAGATCAAGCAGAGAAATTAGATCCAACAAAAACGATTTACGAAACAGTTGATGACATTGCTGTAGGAGACATCCGAAAAGACCTGCGTTCAATTTTAGGAACCTTTCTTTTCACGGGAGAAGTTGTGGAGAAAAAAGTAAGTGTTCTATCTGGTGGAGAACGAACGCGTCTCGCACTATGTGTATTATTATTGAGTCCATCAAATTTCTTAATCCTAGATGAGCCAACCAATCACTTGGATCTTCAAAGCAAGGATGTACTCAAAAGAGCATTGCAATCTTATGAAGGTACTTTCGTTGTCGTATCGCATGACCGGGAATTTTTAGATGGACTTTGCAACCGTATTTGGGATATTGAAAATCGAAACTTAAAAATTCACCACTTTACCTTAAATGAATACCTGCAGTATAAAATGTCCAAAAAGGACCTTCCAACTGGAAAAGTGACAGAACTTGTTAAGGAAAAGGTTGTCAAGGTGGAGAAACCTGTTCAAGAAAAGAAACCTACGAATGTCAAAGTGGAGAAAGAAGTTCAGCAAATTGAACGGAAAATAGATGAATCAGAGAAACGTATCGCTGCAATGGAGGCACATATTGCTACTTTGATTTTTGATGAAAACAATGCACATACCGAAGTTCTTACAGAATACGATGCCACTAAACAAAAACTAGCTGCATTTATGGCTGAATGGGAACTCAAAATGAGTGAATTGTAAGCTTAGATTTTCAGTATATTTGTTTTATGAGAGCCCTACTATTCCTTTCTTGTTTGATCCTATTGTCATCCAGTAAATGTGACAAAGGACCACAGAATCCCATTCCTTACGTTCCGTTTGACATCACGATTGACATCCAACTTCCGAGTTACAATCAATTGCAAGGAGTTGGCGGATGGAATTACGTAGCAGGTGGTTCACGCGGAATCATTGTTTACCGTCGTGGAATTGATGAATTTGTAGCCTTCGATAGACATTCTCCAGTGGATCCAGATGGAACCTGTTTTCTTCCGCTTTTTCCGGACAATGACAACTTCCTGGTCTTAAAAGACACATGCAACGATGCCACCTTTTCACTTTACGATGGCTCACCCATTTCCAATAGTGCTTTTGGACTACGTCAATATGCCGTCCAATTCAACGGAAGTAATTTAGTTAGAATTTACAATTAAAGATATGAATGAGATTACAGTAACCATCATCGATCGCGAAGGTGAAGCACATGAGTTGGTTGGACCAACAGACATGAACATGAACATCATGGAATTATGCAAAGCATATGAATTACCTGTTTTAGGCGAATGCGGTGGAATGGCGATGTGTGCCACTTGTCAGTGTTATTTGGAATCCGAAACAGCACTTCCAGAACAAAGCGATGCAGAGTTGGACATGTTAGATCAAGCGTTCTTCGTTAAAAACAACAGTCGTCTTGGATGCCAAATTCAATTGAATGATGACATCGATGGGATTGTTCTTCGTTTGGCTCCGGAAGCGTAGGACCTTAATGGTTTAGTTTCTCCTTGAATACTTTTCTGAACTTCTCTACTTTCGGACGAACAACAGCTTGACAATACATGTTTTGCGGATTATTTTCGAAGTAATTGTGATGGTAGTCCTCAGCTTCTGAATAGTTGTTAATTGCCACAATTTCCGTTACAATCGGATTATCCCACACTTTTTCTTTGGTTAATTTCTCTTTGTAGGCTGTTGCTAATTCTTTTTGCTCCAAATCATGATAGAAAATCACTGAACGGTATTGTGTTCCCGTGTCGTTTCCTTGACGATTTAATTGGGTTGGATCGTGTACGAACCAGAATATCTCCAGCAATTCTTCAAAAGAAATGACCGTCGGATCAAATTCGACTTGAGCTACTTCCGCATGACCTGTAGTTCCCGTACACACTTGCTCGTATGTTGGATTCACGGTTTTCCCTCCAGCGTAACCCGGAACAACGGATATAATTCCTTTCACATCCTTAAAACATGCCTCGATGCACCAAAAGCATCCAGCACCAAACGTCGCTTTTTTCATTCCTTTTTTGTTTGTGTAAATATAAGCAATCGGCTCGAAGTCCATTGCAAGTGAATTAAGGCAATAACGCTTACCAGTCGGATTCGGTCCGTCATCAAATAAGTGCCCGAGGTGTGCATCACATTTTGCACAACGAATCTCAATACGATCCATTCCATCACTCAAATCACGCACTTGTTTTACTTTTCCTTTCGTTAAGACATCATAGAAACTAGGCCAACCACTGCCCGACTCATACTTCGTTGAGCTAGAAAACAAAGCCGTTCCACATCCAACACAGGTGTAGGTTCCTTTCTCATGGTGATCCCAGAATTCACCGGTAAATGGTGCTTCCGTTGCTCCATCTCGAATTACCGCACACACATTTTCCGGAAGGGCTCTACCATTCCAGTTGACAAATGAATTCTTGGTAGAAGGCGCGTCTTTTTTATCAGGTGTCTGTGCGCAGGCATTCATCAAAAAACTCAAAACAAAAAGCAAGGTTATTCTCATGCTTATGAAACAAAGTGTTTGGAAAAAAGTTCGAAGCTAGATAAAAGCGTACTTTTGTGCCATGAAATCTAGGTATAGTCGCAATTTTTGGATCGTATGTTTTGCGATGTTTTTTTTCATGACCGGTTTTAACCTGATCATGCCTGAATTAAACAATTTCATCACGAATCTTGGCGGAGAAAATAAAAAAGGATTAATCATTCTATTGTTTTCTGTTTCCGCGGCCATTTCTCGTCCATTTTCCGGGAAAATTGCAGACATCGTTGGACGCAAATGGGTCATGTACGCCGGAGTTATTTGCTCCTTTGTTATCTGCCTCAGTTATTCCTTCGTGGAATCCATCGCTTTTTTCCTAGTCCTTCGTTTTTTACATGGATTTAGTGCTGGATTCGCTCCAACCGGTGCAACAGCCTTATTAACTGACGTCATCCCGGAGAAATCACGAGGAAATGCAATGGGAATTTGGGGAACCTTCATTTCCCTCGGAATTGGCGTTGGACAATCACTCGGTTCATGGATTTATCAAGCGTTTGGATTTGATACCTTATTTATGTCTGCAGCATTCATTACCTGCATTGCGTTCATCATGATTACGATTGCAACAGAAACATTAGAGAAACGGGAAAAAATAAACGCCAAACATTTGCGTATTACTTGGAAAGATGTCTTCGAGCCGAATGTCCTTCCTGCTGCATTTGTAATGTACCTTACGGCTATTTGCTCTGGAATCATTTTCGTGATCACACCCGACATTTCAGGGATGTTACATATCGAAAATAAAGGATTTTTCTTTGGGTTTTACGTGATCTCTACCATCATCATCCGTTTGCTCACAAGTTCTGTTTCGGACCGAATCGGCCGACCGCAAACACTGATCATCGGTGTTTCCATCTTAATTACCAGCATGGTTCTCATTGCCCTGGTAGATAGCAAAATCTCCTACATCATCGCAGCCATCGTTTTTGGATTTGCGACGGGGATGTCGAGTCCTACCCTTTTTGCTTGGACAGCAGATTTATCGCACAAGGATCGTCGTGGCGTCGGTGCTGGAACACTTTTTCTCGCTTTAGAATTTGGAATTATTTCTGGATCGGTGATCACGCTTTTCGTTTACGACAATAGTCCTACTGGAATTTACCGTGCCTTCCTCATTGGTGCTGGATCGGCTGTTTTAGCACTTGTGGTGTTGATTTTTCAAGTAAGAAAAAATCGAGCTATTCGCTAAGCGCACTCGAATTCCCTTCCGCTTTGTTGAGATACCTGCGCATCAAGAAATGTCCCAAGTAAATCAAGGGAGTTAAACTGACCGCGATCAATAATTTCAGGATGTAGTTCGTTGGTGCAACTGACATATAGGTACCGAAACTCATTTTACCTGGCAATACAAATCCAATGTACAAAACGATGTACGAATCGATGACTTGTGAGACAACCGTACTTCCCGTACTTCTTAGCCAAATAAATCGATTTCCCGTTTTGTGTTTGATCTTATCAAAAAGGAAAGCGTCCAACAATTGTGAAACGAGAAACGCACAAATACTACCAACTATAATCATTTGTGATTGACCAAATACTTTGAGATACGAAGCATTGTCGGCTAAGTCTGACCCGGGAATTTCGTACGCTGGAATCGCCAAGGAAATACCGACAATAATGAAACAATAAGCGATGAGTCCGGCGGTGATCCACGAGAGTCTACGAACCGCTTTTTGACCATAAAATTCATTCATTAAGTCTGTCAGCAAGAAAACGATGGGCCAAGGCAGGATTCCGATAATCGTTGCAAATGGACCAAAATGGCTTCCAAATAGATTGAATTCTATTGGAACTTGAATCAATTTATTGCTAATCAACTCCGCTGTCACTGCATTTGTGATAAAGAGTCCAGCAAGGATGATGAACAACCAATTTCTTCTTTCGCTCAATTTTTCTTGATTCACGCTATTTAATTTTACTCAAAAGTAACGATTAATGCGACGTATTGTTCAGGAATCACCCTCCGTAATCTAAGCGCTTTGTTTTGACATATCGTCGAATATAGTATTCCGATGTTTTAAAATTATCGATACGCACTCCGCCATTTGCAGAGTGAATAAACTTAATTGCCGAGGGTGTGACCTCCACAACCATGGCAACGTGTCCGACAGAGGTAGAATTGACATTGCTTCCCTTAAAAAACATCAAGTCGCCGGGTTGAATATCGGACAATTTGATTGTCTCTCCTAGTTCTGCGAGTCCGTAACTGGTGCGCACGAGTGAAAAGCCAAAGTTCCCGAAGATGTAATTGATAAAACCTGAACAGTCAAATCCGGAAGGTGTTGTTCCTCCATAACGATACGGCACACCTAAAAAGGTTTTCGCGTACGAAATGATCGCATCCGCTTTGGGATTGACCGGTCGAACTTTGATGGTCGTGTCGATGCCCGATGTTAGCAAGCTATCCTTTGTCGCTGTTTGAGAAAATCCAGAACGAGCGATCAACAACACAAAAAGAACGAAAAATGTATGTAGAAATCTCTTTTTCATCTATCGATTGCAAAATTATAACTATTTTCGGAAACTAATTCAAGTAACAAGGTGCCTTTAATTGATATTCAACAACTTAGCAAGCTCTATTATTCCATTGGGGAAGTAGCGGAATTACTCGACGTAAACGCTTCATTACTAAGATTTTGGGAGAAGGAATTTAAATTTGAAATCTCCAAGAAAAACGCAAAAGGCAATCGTTTATTTTCTGTAAAAGAAATTGATAAAATCAACCGTATCTATCATTTTGTGAAAATCGAAGGTTATACCCTTGATGGTGCGAAGAAAGCACTTCGTTCGAAAACGACCCCAACAATTGCCATTGAGCAAACCACCAATCACGACGCAATCATTTCCCGTTTGGAGCAAATAAAACGAAGATTGGTTCAATTAAAATCAGCACTTCCAGCGGAAACTGCTCAAGAAAAAGCTGCGCCTGTTGTTCCTTCACCTGCGCCGCCTATTGTTCCTCCTGTTGCGAAAAAACCTGCTGCTCCGAAGTTGACACCGCCAACAACGGACATGCCGACTTTATTCGACTAGAACACGTATCCAAACGATAATTTCGGATAAACATTCGTTTTCCAATTTCCTGTATTCGCATACGCTCCGAAACGCGTGAAGATTCCGAATCCCATACTTGATTGTCCACTCACGAATAACCCGTTGAACAATAGTCCTGCTTCGTGGAAGCCTTTGTTCATGGTTTGAAAAGAAAGATTGTGTGCACTTTGATTGGACATCGTTCCATAACCAAAGGCATAATGCACGCCGAATTGCGGTTCGTTCCATTTGGCTTTCGTGCGTTGTGCATTCCAGATGTAACGCAGAAATACATTCACTTGTTGCTGGTGATAGAATTCTGATACGGCAACTGTTTCAAAGGTATTTGGAATCGAAATGGAACGTTTAACATACGAAGCATGAACAGCCTGTTGGTACAGCAATGGCGTTGGAACATTTGTCCAGGCTGCGCGGACATTCCACGTAAACCTTCCGTTTCCGGGAATGGTTGTGACGTGAAAAGCATTGAATTGCAGTCGGAGAAAATCCATGGACGCGACATCCAGGCTAGGCATGTCCCACGCTTTTTCTACTTTGATTTGAATTTTCGGGAATTTGGATCCTTTGGGTAAAAAAACATCTCCTAGAATGACTCCCTTTTCACGAATGGCCCAAGAAAACAAAAGGGAACTCATGAAGGCGGAACAAGAAGCTTGTTGCATAAATTGGTATCCATTGGTGAATTGATTTTGCTGGTAATTCAATTCGAGTGTCAGGTGTTTGTTTGCTCGGATAATTGTCGAAAACTGAATACCCGCTTTCTTTTGGTAAGACATGTTATTGACAAAAAGCATACGTCCGGGATCCTGGGCATAGAACAAACTTGTCTTGTATAACACGTTCCCTCCTACTTCCACTACATCATTGGAATAAAACAATTTCAGATTTGTCTTGGTGCTTGGATCCAAGTGAAAGTCCAAAGCTCCTCCGTATTTCCACACCTTATCCCCAAAACCATAGGCACCATATATGCTTGCGGTCATCCACGGAATGACTTTATCTGAATTTTCGAATCCAAGTCCAAGCCTGGTTTTCTCAAAACCATTTACGGAGAATAATCTTGACACATCAAGGTTTACATATCCAAGTGGAATTCTTCCAGACGAAAGTACTTTTGCCATTTTCAAGTAGCGATCTAAATGCTCTTCTTTCGATAGACTATCATTGCTCACATACGTAGTTTTCTCTTTATCTGTTAATACAAATGGTCGCAAACTATCCCAGGTAGCATCATTTATTTTTTCCGAACCCACTTTGGTTTGGACAGCGATGTTATTGAATTTTACCTTATCCAATTCTGGTGGATTAAACTGAACCTTCTCCATGTACGTCGCCCCTTTCCCTGTGACAAAAGCGGTTTTCCCCTTGGAAACATTGATGGCCGCAAACACCATTTGAACCTCCGTAGATAATTTTACAGGAAACCATTTTTTTCCGTTGAGAAAGGCATATTCTTGAATAATGGTTATTTCTGTTCCTCCAGAACTTGAACGGTAAGGTTTTGCCACGACCTTTTCAATCGCGAATCCATTCGTATTAATGAACAAGCGTCCAGTTAATCCTTCAAAGTCTTTCCCTTTTCTCGGTCGAAAAAAGATGGTAAACGTCGTATCTGCGCCATTGATGGTGGTATCCTCCAAAATAAACAGGTAGCGTTTGATTCCACCAAAGGCAATGGGATTAACAAATTGTTCACTGAGTAGCTCTACTTGATTGTCATAAAAATGAAAGGACTGCATGGATTGTGCAAAGGTCGAGAACATGGGATCTGTAAATCCAGACACCTTGTATGCTTCTACGATTTCCTTTTCTTTGTAGGGTGGTTCGAAATAATGTTGAGAAGCCGTTTCGATCAAGAACAAATGCTGTCGCCCGAAGAATTGCTTCATGCTATAAAGGTTCGTATCCGTTGGATCAACTACAGTATCCTCCAAAATTTTTCGGGAAGCATCATCCAAGTCAAAGGTGAATTTGCTGTATTGTTTCGAGATGAATCCATCGTTTTCGAAGGGATGGTTTTTCATGCGATTGGCAATCACCAGCGCCATTATGCGTTCGGCAGGATTCACACCTGGTTTCACCACCACTTCTTGCACATTTTGTGCTTTGCTTATGAGGTAGATTTTACCATTTTCAACCATGGATAGCTGAACGATTGTATCAAAATAACCCGTTGCCCGAACTTGAATGCTTTGAAGGGTGTCTTGCAATTGAAAGATTCCATCGATGTCCGTTAACCGTGGATTTTCCTTGCTCGGAATGACTTTTCCAAACGGAATGGCTTCGCGGTTTTGCGCATCCAACAATTGATAAGACTGAGAAAAAACATAAAACGAGGAGAAAAACAGGAGAAAAAAAAGAAAACGCATGGGTCAATTTTGAATAAATATATCAAAAAATAATCACATGTGTCAATGAATCAATACTATAGATGCTCAAAATAATTCGCCGCCAACTTCATCCGTGATCCGTACCATGAGCACATTTCGCCATCAATTAAGCGAATGTCTGCTTTGGGAAACATTTCTTGAAACTTCAGAAGGTGATTTTCCTTAAATGGATAAGGTTCTGAACTGAGAAAAACGACGTCTGGCTGAACGTTTGGACATTCAGTCAAGGCGGGATAACGTTCCAAGTCACAGGCGTTTTTGTAGCCAATTTTCGTTAACATGGAATCAATAAACGTGTTTTTTCCTGTCAAAAATGCGGGATCATCCCAAATGAAATATAGGAAGGATTTTTGTTGACCGAGGTTTTCAAGGGGAGCAAATGCTTCGGTGATTTCCTCGACTAAAAACTCTGCTTCGTCCTTGCGGTTAACTATGTCACCTAGGACATCAATCATGCTTAAAGCGTCATCAAAGGTGGAAATATCACTCATCCAAACGGGGAATTCTTTTTCCAAGGCTTCGATGTCTTCTTTGGTGTTTTCTTCCTTGTTTCCAATGATGAAATCAGGTTGCAAAGAGCGAATGAGATCCATGTTCAATTGCTTTGTTCCACCCACGCGCTGTTTCACACGAAACCATGAGGCAGGATGAATGCAAAACTTGGTGATGCCAATCACTTCATCGCTTAAACCCAAATCGTATAACAATTCCGTTTGCGATGGAACCAAGGAAATAATTCGCTTGGGCTCCAGGGGAATGCGAACACTTCGCCCCATTTGATCGACGAAGTTTCTACCAATCATTAGGAAATTGCTGAAATAACGTCGTAACGTGAAACAATGTGAAACTTACCGTTTTCCAATTGTACCAAAACAGCTGGTGTTTGCTTGTTGATCAACTTGCAAATGTCCTCAATGTGCGTTGCGTGATTGACCACTGGAAAAGGTGCGTTCATAATAGACGAAATCGGTGCGTCACGCAAAGCTGGATCTTCGACCAACAATTGGTACACATGACTGTCGTCGATGGATCCAACAAAAACACCATCTTTCATCACTGGAATTTGACTGATGCCGAAGTTGCGCATTTTCGCAATCGCATGTGACACCAACTCCTCTGCATACAAAGATACTAATGGTTTGTCGGCATGTTTCGCAACTAAGTCCGCTGCTGTTAGGATGTTTTCTTCTAAGAATCCACGTTCACGCATCCAATCGTCGTTGAATATTTTTCCAATGTAACGACTTCCATGGTCGTGGAATAAAACCACCACCACATCGTCTGCTGTCAACTGATCTTTTAATTGAATCAATCCTTTGATCGCCGAACCAGCAGAGTTCCCAACGAAAATTCCTTCTTCACGGGCAATTCTTCTCGTGTAAACCGCCGCATCTTTGTCGGTTACTTTTTCAAATAAGTCAATTACATCGAAGTCTACGTTCGCGGGAAGAATGTCCTCGCCGATTCCTTCAGTAATGTATGGATAGATTTCGTTTTCATCAAAAATCCCGGTTTCCTTGTACTTTTTAAATACGGATCCATAGGTATCAATTCCCCAAATCTTGATGTTTGGATTTTTTTCTTTCAAGTATTTTCCAACACCGGAAATGGTTCCACCCGTTCCAACTCCGACTACGAAGTGCGTCACTTTTCCTTCTGTTTGTTCCCAAATCTCGGGACCAGTGGATTCGTAATGCGCCTGACGGTTTGATAAGTTATCATATTGATTCACGTACCATGAATTTGGAATCTCTTGCGCCAAGCGACGAGAAACGGAATAGTACGAACGTGGATCCGTTGGCTCAACTGCCGTCGGACAAACAACTACTTCAGCGCCAACAGCACGAAGAATGTCCATCTTCTCTTTGGATTGTTTGTCGTTCAAGACACAAATCAACTTATATCCTTTCATGATGCTCACCAAAGCCAATCCCATTCCGGTATTTCCGGAAGTTCCTTCGATGATGGTTCCTCCTGGTTTCAATAATCCTGCTGCTTCTGCATCTTCAATCATTTTCACAGCCATTCTATCTTTGACAGAATTCCCGGGATTCGTTGTTTCGACTTTCGCGAAAACTTGCGCAGGAATTCCAGCTGTTAATTTATTGATGCGCACCAATGGCGTATTCCCAATGGTTTCGAGGATGTTATTGTATACTTTCATGCGTTGATTTTGGACAAAGTTAAGGAAATGATTTTAGGCAGTCACGGATTTTTCCTCAACGCAGGGAAAAGCAGAAAAAAAACACCTAATTTTAGTTCATGAAAAATTGCCTTTCTTTCCTTTTGTGTTGCTTGATGTACACAAGCCACGCCCAAGTTTCTAGCATCCTTCCAAGTCCCGTGACGTATGTACAAAGTGAAGGAAACTTTCAAATCAACCAAACTCTGACGGTGAATCCTTCGGAAATTCATCCCGGACTTCTCGCGCAATTCAAATTCCTCGGAGAGACGTTTCATGGTCTAACCATACAAACCGATGTTCAAAATGGGATGGTGAATTTCAAGAAATTGGTGAATGTCAAACAAGATTCCTACAGCATCAATGTGGCTGAACGAATCACGATTTCCTATTCAAGCGATGCCTCGTGTTATTATGCGATGACTTCCCTCATGCAATTGATGAAGCGCAACGAAAATGGACTCGCCTTGCCAAAGTGTTTCGTGAAGGACTATCCAAATTATCAATGGCGCGGACTGCATTTGGATGTCGCACGTCATTTCTTCACTGTGGAGGAAATCAAACGCTTCATCGACTTGATGTCCTTCTACAAATTCAATACCTTCCACTGGCATTTAACCGATGACCAAGGATGGCGCATTGAAATCAAAAAGTATCCTAAATTGACAGAAATCGGTGCGTGGCGAGACAGTACGGTGAACGAACATTACACGACGACTCCGAGA
This sequence comes from Crocinitomicaceae bacterium, assembly GCA_024643365.1. Taxonomy (GTDB): domain Bacteria; phylum Bacteroidota; class Bacteroidia; order Flavobacteriales_D; family Crocinitomicaceae; genus UBA952. The sequence continues at coordinate 13,328 of JAHENC010000022.1, forward strand.
ACCTATACAAAACAACGCTATGGTGGATTCTATACGCAAGAACAAATCAAGGAAGTGGTAGCGTATGCAGCGGAGAAATACGTGACGATTGTTCCTGAAATTGAAATGCCTGGGCATGCACGCGCAGCATTGGCAGCGTATCCTGAATATTCGTGTACGGGAAAACAACAAGGTGTAGAAGGACTTTGGGGCATTTTCGATGACATCTTCTGCTCCAAACCGGAAAGCATTCAATTCTTACAAGATATTTTAGCGGAAGTCATTCCATTATTTCCAGGTGAATACCTTCACATCGGTGGAGACGAAGCACCAAAAACACGTTGGCACAATTGTCCAAAATGTCAAGGAATTATGTCGGCAAATCACTTGAAGGATGAACACGAATTGCAAAGTTATTTCATTCGTCAAATGGACGCGTTTGTTACCTCCAAAGGAAAGAAAATGATTGGTTGGGATGAAATCCTTGAAGGTGGACTTTCCCCAAATGCTGCGGTGATGTCGTGGCGTGGATTCGACGGTGGACTCGAAGCGGCGAAGCAAGGACATTACTTCGTGATGACGCCGGGATCACATTGTTATTTCGACCATTACCAAGGCAAAGGAAAGGATGAACCTTTGGCGATTGGCGGATACACTTCACTGGAAAAAGTCCTTTCGTTTAATCCTTGTCCTGCGGATGCAAGTCCGGAAGTAGCCGCATACATTTTAGGTGGACAAGCCAACATCTGGACCGAATACATCCCCACATTTTCCAAAGTCGAGTACATGACCTACCCACGTGCGATTGCTTTGAGTGAAGCCTTGTGGAGCACGAATAGATTGAAATATACTGATTTTTTAAGTGTCCTTGTACAAACACACTTCCCCTTGTTAGATCATTGGAAAGTCAACTATTCGAAAAGTGCTTTGAAAGCTTCTTTGAAAACCATTCGCACCAATACCGGCATCGAATTACAGTCCACCGGAATGTTGATCGAAGAAGGAAAACTGAAGGAATCAACGCTTTCATTTCCCGTAATGCGCACGAAAAAGAAAACCAAAAAAGCGGAGTTTACCATCCATCCGGAGGACCCAAGCATTACGCAGCACATTGTCATCACGAATCACTTAGCCCTTGGCGCAAATGTGAACTACATCACCCAACCGAGTCCAAAATACAATGCAAGTGACGTTGTTTTATTCGATGGACAATACGGTGCGCGTCCGTGGAAAGGACATGAGTGGATTGGATTTAACACAAATGTCATCGTACTAGAAATTGACTTAGGGAAAATAACCAAGATCAACGAAGTAAAGGTGAGTTTTCTGCAAGACGAAAACAGTTGGATCCATGCGCCTTTTCAATTAGAAATCGCATCCGTATTACCCAAACGAAACAATGGAATCGGCATGGGCGAAGGAGTAAGCCTAGATAGATATGCTCCAAACTCAGAAATTTGGAATCTTCCCTACAAAGGAAAAACGCAAATCCTTCGATTGACCATTACAGGTTCACCAACCATTCCATCGGGACTTCCCGGCGAAGGAAACATGCCGTGGATTTTTATCGATGAAATTCAAATCAATTAAGAACGTAAGTCTTAACGTATATCAAGCGATTGCAAAACCAATCACTCGTACCTTTGACACATGGAACGAAAAACCTTCCTCAAACTCATTGGTTTATCTTCAATAGGACTTAGCATGACAAGTTTAGCTGATTTAAATCGCATATCTCACGGATTTTCAAAAACACCGAAAATGCCCGTTTTATTTGTTGGACATGGAAGTCCGATGAATGCCATTGAAGAAAACGACTTCGTGAAAGGATTTCGAACGGCAGCAAGTTCCATTCCGAAACCAAATGCGATTCTGTGTATTTCTGCTCATTGGTTAACAAATGGAACCAAGCTAACCGCGATGTCTATGCCGCCAACCATCCACGATTTCGGTGGATTTCCTCAAGCTTTGTTTGATGTGCAATATCCCGCTCCCGGAAGTCCAGAATTGGCGAAAGAAGCACAGACATTATTGGCGCCAACCCATGTCGAATTAGATGATGCGTGGGGATTGGATCACGGAACTTGGAGCATACTCAAACATTTTTATCCGGAAGCAGATATTCCTGTCATTCAATTGAGCATCGATTACGGAAAGCCGATGCAATGGCATTTTGATTTGGCCAAACAATTACAATCCTTGCGAGAAAAAGGAGTCCTGATTATTGGTAGTGGAAACATCGTTCACAACCTTGGCCGCGTGGACTTTGGTCGCATCAATGACATTGGTTACGGATACGACTGGGCAATGGAAGCAAGGTCGTTTATCAATCAGCACTTGATGGACGGAAATTTCCAAGCCATCATCGATTACCAAAAAGGACCCAGCGCCATGCAACTTGCTGTTCCAACGCCAGACCACTACATTCCCCTGCTCTATTCCCTTGGATTAAAAACCAAAGACGAAGAATTGAGCCTGTTCAACGACGCACTTTTAGCCGGAAGTTTGAGCATGACATCTGTCCGAATTGGATAGATAATTTCTTCCAAAAGAAACATTCCATTGCCGTCGGATGTTGTACCTTTGCAAAAACTTTTTTTTATGGCTACGCGTAATTGGCAAACAATTAAAAAATACGAAGACATTAAATTCGAGTTCTTCGAAGGAATTGGTAAAATCACGATTAATCGTCCGAGAGTATACAATGCATTTCGTCCGGAAACGAACTTTGAAATGTTAGATGCGATGAACATTTGTCGTGAGCGTCCAGACATCAATGTCGTGGTATTTACCGGAGAAGGCGACAAAGCATTCTGTTCAGGTGGAGATCAAAACGTCAAAGGTGTTGGTGGATACATTTCTGAAAATGGTGTTCCGCGTTTAAATGTTTTGGATTTACACAAAGCCATTCGTTCCCTGCCTAAACCAGTGATTGCCATGGTGAATGGGTATGCGATTGGTGGTGGACACGTACTTCACGTTGTGTGTGATTTAACGATTGCCTCAGAAAATGCGATTTTTGGTCAAACTGGACCGAAAGTGGGAAGTTTCGACGGTGGATTCGGTTCATCATATTTAGCAAGACACGTCGGACAGAAAAAAGCACGAGAAATTTGGTTCTTGTGTAATCAATATACTGCAGAAGAAGCAGAGAAAATGGGCATGGTCAACAAAGTTGTTCCATTTGACCAATTAGAAGATACCGTTGTTGAATGGTCACGCACCATCATGAAAAGAAGTCCATTGGCAATCCGCATGATCAAACGTGCGATGAATGCTGAGTTGGACGGTCAACATGGATTAATGGAATTGGCTGGCGATGCTACCCTACTCTATTACTTAACCGAAGAAGCACAAGAAGGAAAACATGCCTTCTTAGAAAAAAGAGACCCTGATTTTTTACAATACCCTAAATTCCCATAAATATGTCAGTAAGAGAACTACAACCAAGTGCACTATGGAATCACTTTGCTGATTTAAATGCCGTTCCACGTCCATCTAAAAAAGAAGAACGCGTGCGTCAATTCATGGTGGATTTCGGGAAATCCTTGAACTTGAAAACCGCAGAAGATGCCATTGGAAACGTGTACATCTACAAAGCAGCAACTGCCGGAATGGAAAATCGTCCAACGGTTATTCTTCAAGCGCATTTGGACATGGTACATCAAAAAAATGCAGATACCACGTTCGATTTTGATCAACAAGGAATTGAGATGTTGGTCGATGGAGATTGGGTACGTGCAAACGGAACAACTTTAGGTGCTGACAACGGAATCGGAGTGGCTGCGATTATGGCGATTTTGTCCTCGACAGATGTTCCACATCCTGCCATTGAAGCATTTTTTACCATCGATGAAGAAACTGGAATGACTGGTGCCATCAAAATGGATCCAAGTTTTTTAAGTGGAACCATTTTATTGAACATCGACACCGAAGATGACGATGAACTTTCCATTGGTTGTGCCGGAGGAATAGACACGAATACGACTTACACCTACGGACAAGTTCCAGTGGAAGGAGAAACGATGAAACTTTCCATTCGTGGATTATTGGGTGGGCATTCCGGAATGGACATCGATAAAGGTCGTGGAAATGCCAATAAATGGATGGCGAGAATCCTTTGGGAAATGAAACAAGTGACGAACATCCAATTGATTTCATTCGATGGAGGAAGTTTGCGCAATGCCATTCCTCGTGAAGCGACAGCCGTTATTTCCAGTACAGATTTAGCCAAAGTGAAAGCCGTTTTCGCAGAGGTATCCGCAACATTGAAAGAAGAATATAGCAGCATTGAACCACATTGTCAATTTGAGCTTCAAGCGACAACGACAACTGAACAAGCAATGGCAACGAGCGATTTTACAAAAATCATCTCTGTACTTTGTTCCGTTCACAATGGTGTTTACAGAATGAGTCCAGACATCGTTGGATTGGTGGAAACCTCTTCGAGTTTGGCGCGAATCATCATCAAGGACGGAAGTTTTGTTTCACAATCTTTGCAACGAAGCAGTGTGGAATCAACGAAGCGCGAAGTGTGCATGGTGATGCGCAGTGCCTTTGAAAATGCTGGATGTCAGGTCGAACAAACAGGCGATTATCCAGGATGGAAACCAAATCCAAATTCAGGAGTGTTACGCTTAATGGAATCCTTGTATGTGGAAATGTATCAAGAAACACCAAAAGTGAAAGCGTGTCATGCTGGATTGGAATGTGGAATCCTTGGAAAACAATTACCAGGAGTCGACATGATTTCATTCGGACCAAACATTCGCGCGGCACACTCTCCAGATGAAAAAGTACAAATCTCCTCCGTACAGAAGTTTTGGAACTATTACCTAGAAACACTTAAACGCATTGCTTGATGCTTCTCAATGAAGCCTCATCCCAATAAAATCCTTATTTTTAGCACATGAATTTTCAATTAAATACGATCGAAGAAGCCATTATCGAAATCCAACAAGGACGCGTTGTCATTGTCGTGGATGACGAAGGACGTGAAAACGAAGGCGACTTCCTAACAGCAGCGAGAAACGCAACACCAGAAGTCATCAATTTCATGGCGACTCACGGACGCGGACTCATCTGTGCTCCCATCAGTGAAGAACGTTGCAACGCATTGGGTTTAGAAATGATGGTGCAAAGCAATTCTGCTGCCTACGAAACACCGTTTACGGTGAGCATCGATTTAATTGGACACGGATGTACAACCGGAATCTCTGCGAGTGATCGTTCTAAAACGATTTTAGCCTTGATTGACCCAACAATCCGTCCGGAAGAATTAGGGAAGCCAGGACACATCTTCCCATTGCGTGCACGTAAGGGCGGCGTTTTGCGTCGTGCTGGACATACAGAAGCTGCAGTAGATTTATCCCGTTTAGCTGGATTTGAAGAAGCAGGAGTTATCGTTGAAATCTTGAACGAAGACGGAACGATGGCGCGTGTACCAAGTTTAATTGAAATCGCGAAGAAATTCGACTTAAAAATCGTTTCCATTGAGGATTTGATCAAATACCGTGTCGAACACGAATCTTTGATTGAAGAACAAGTTTCTGTTCACATGCCGACGGAATTCGGTGATTTTCAATTGCGTGCGTTTAAAGATACAAGCAACGACCAAGATCATTTAGTTTTAACAAAAGGAACTTGGACGAAAGATGAACCTGTATTGGTTCGCGTTCACTCCTCTTGTTTGACAGGTGACATTTTTGGTTCTTGCCGATGTGACTGTGGACCACAATTGCACAAAGCGATGGAAGTCATCGAGAAAGAAGGTAAAGGAGCGATTGTCTATATGAATCAAGAAGGAAGAGGAATCGGACTTTTGAATAAATTGAAAGCCTACAAATTGCAAGAGGAAGGATTAGATACCTACGAAGCAAACGAGAAACTTGGATTCAAAGCAGATGAAAGAGATTACGGAATTGGTGCGCAAATCATTCGTTCCATTGGCATTTCTAAAATGCGTTTGATGTCCAACAATCCTAAGAAACGCACCGGTTTAATTGGCTACGGATTAGAAATCGTGGAAAATGTAGCTTTAGAAGTAGCCAGCAATGTCCACAATCAACATTACTTGGAGACGAAGCGCGATAAAATGGGTCACAACCTAAAATTAGACTAAATGTTAAAGGCAACAGGAATACAAAAAGCGTATGGCGATCTTTCGATTTTGAAAGGCGTTGACTTAACTGTTGCTTCAGGGGAAGTTATTTCCATTGTCGGATCATCAGGCGCTGGAAAAACAACTTTGCTACAAATACTTGGAACACTAGACCGTCCAGATGCTGGTGAATTATTGATCGATGGCATCAATCCATTCACCCTTTCATCCAAAGGACTTGCTGATTTCCGAAATACCTCCATTGGATTCATTTTTCAGTTTCATCAATTGTTACCGGAATTTACCGCGTTAGAAAATGCGATGTTACCTGCGCTGATTGGTGGAAAAAGTAAAAAAGAAGCGGAAGAACGTGCTCAACACTTGTTTCAAAAATTGAACATTGGACACCGCACCACGCACAAACCATCCGAATTATCCGGTGGTGAGCAGCAACGAGTGGCAGTTTGTCGTTCCTTGATGAATCAACCAGCGGTGATCTTTGCTGATGAACCATCCGGAAACTTGGATACCAAGAACGCGCAAGAATTGCATGAGTTGTTTTTTCAATTGCGCGAGGAATTCAAGCAAACCTTTGTGATAGTCACGCATAATGAATCTTTCGCACAAATGGCTGACCGTTCACTCGTCATGCGCGACGGAAATTTCATCTAAGCATTGTGAGTCCAGCTGAACTGCACGAATTTCTCGATTTCAAAGCGGCACATTACGAGCATCCACGTTTTTTGGAAGAAGATCCCATTCAACTCCCCCACCGTTTTACACATAAGGAAGACATTGAAATCGTCGCTTTCATTGTTTCGATGATTGCATGGGGAAACCGAAAAAGCATTGTCAAAAGTGGCGAACGTATTTTGTCGATCATGGGAAATTCACCCTATGATTACATCATGTCCTACCAAGGTGAAATTCCAAGCAACTTTGTTCACAGAACCTTCAACAACGAAGACCTTGGTGGATTCTTCTCCTGTTTGAATAATGTTTACAAGCAACACGACGGACTAGAATCAGCATTCTCCAAACAAGTTCCTGACGACACCTTAAAGGAACGCATTTGTGCTTTTCGAGTTCGATTTTTCCAAGGAGAACACTTATCGCGCACACAGAAACACGTTTCGAATCCAGCTTCAGGTTCCGCGTCCAAAAGATTGATCATGTTTTTACGCTGGATGGTTCGTTCAGCCGACAAAGGTGTCGATTTCGGACTTTGGAAGAGCATTTCACCTTCCGAACTCATGATTCCCTTGGATGTCCACACAGGCAATGTCGCCCGCAAACTCGGACTCCTCACCCGTACGCAAAACGATTGGAAAACAAACGAAGAACTCATCGAACTGTTTAGAAGCTACGACGAGCAAGATCCCGCAAAATACGATTTTGCTTTATTTGGTTTAGGCGCGTATGAGGGGTTTTGAAAATCCTATCCATTGTTATTTTGTTTTTATTTCCAAATTAAACGATTGAAAAAATCTTATCTTTACTATGTACAAGATTATGAACACGGTTACTAATGGATTGCAAGAAATTAGTATTCCTTACAACCCATTTTATGAAATACTGCCTGATCATCATTTCCCTAGCTCTTTCCCAATTGCTAACTGCTCAGAAAGGAAACACCTTCACCGTTGGAATGAGTTCCGGAATAGGAATGACAAAGAATAAAACCATTGGTGAAAACAATCCGTTGGATAATCTTTCGAATATTCATACCTCGCTAAATGTAAGCTATGGTATACAACTTCCAAAAAACCTTCGTTGTGACATCAATTTTGGCCTTGAAAACATCAGTTATTTCCCTTATCCAGCAAATATAGGCAGGTCTTCCGGATCTAATCTACTCAGTAATCTAGGTGCTGGATTGCACTATAAAATTCCCGTTAAGAAGAACTTTTTCTCCCTTGGGCTTAATGGCGGAGTTAGATTGATGGGGAATTCAGAATCTAGTTACTCCACTTACTCAGAACTGTTTTATTCAAAAAGCGTTTATACATTTGAAAAATCGGCTAATCCTTTTATATCGCTGCAATTGGGTTATGAATTCCCACTTAAAAATAAAAATTTGCTCGGTATTGATTTTAGTTTCAAGGGTTCTTTTCGCCCGATATACTCCATGGAATACAATTTTAGTGACTTCGTTTCTTTTTCCAATGGCACTTACTCGTATTCAGGAAACAGTGTCCATTTAGGTATACATTACACTTGGACGAAAAACAAAAAAAATGCTGAAATAGCAACCTTACTGTTGGATAGTGTCGATCGCAAAGAAGCAAAAAAAATAGTCGCGATTAAAAATCGCTATCAATCTTCGAAAGCTGTATTAATTCAACTACATCAGGGTGGATTTATGAATCAATCCAAGATCTTAAATAATACGGATAATGTTTTCAAAAACGCCACAGGCCCCAGTTCAAGTACGCGATTAAATGCTACCATTGGATGGAAAAATAATTGGTCTTTTCAACCCGGCGTTTCCATTGATTCGTATTGGCTGTGGTTGCGAAAAAATTTCTCGGGTTTAAGTGGGTCTAGTCTTTTCAATTTATTTACGGTTGATTTAGGTATGCAAAGAAGGATGCTTTCCTTTCCAAAAACGAATAGGTATTTGTGCAATGTAAACGGAGGGATTTCATTCTCCTACCTAAGTGGTAGCGGAGGTGGAAGCGGAGGAGGAAACGTATTTACGACGGACCCTACTAATACGAATCAAGTCATTTTAACCTACAACTATTCCTACCATTACAACAACAAACTATTTCCTACGGCATATCTAGGAATAAGTAAAGACCTTCGATTAAGCAATCACATTCTGTTTACCATTGCTTACCGACATCAGTTTGGACTTAGCAGAGGAATGATCATCCCTTTTAGCTATACCGTGACAAATCAAGCACCGGTTTCAACTCAGATCAGAGTAAATGGAAATGCAAATTGCATCAGTTTTGGTTTGGCTTATCGTTTTAATAATAAAGGATAACATACTCTGACACTAAAAAGAATTTTTGCTTAATTTGAATTATGAAATTTTATTTAATCATTTTGTGTTTTGCGCTATCAAACCTTGTCAGTGCGCAAATGACCTCCGATTATGGAGTTTACCAAAAGCAGCACCAGACACTTGGTTGCCAAATTGTTGATTCCATGATTTTTTCTACTGTACTTCATGAACTTCTGGCGCTAGACACCAATCAGTTTGATGCTAATTTGGACTTATATCACCGAGATTTATCCCAGGCATATGCTTGCACCTGGATATTTTCAAAGGATTCCGCTGACCTCCAAAATGCGGTGCTTCAAATTAGGCACATTAAAAATTTATCTAATTTGGATCATTATAATATTGCGCATTATCTCAATTGTCTTAATGCCCTAAATGAATGTGAAGAGATCATTACACATGTGGATCTTTATCTTTCGATGACACCTACTGAAGAACAATTTCCCAATGATGAAATCCATAAGATTAAAAACAAATGCTTGTATCGTCACATCACCGATTACAAAGAATACCGTAAAACACAGGTCAAGTTAACTTGTACGCCGCAAGATTCGGCTACACTTATCAACATTCTATATGACTTGCTTTTACTTGACACCACTCAATTCACCACCAATCTCGATTGGTATTACCAGGATTTAGGAATGGCTTATTACAAAAGTTTCAACGTATTAAGCAAAGATTCCATTTTGTACGAAAAATCAATCGCCGCTTACCTCAAACAAAAAGAACTAAATTCAAACGATTATTGGAATATCATGCACCTATACTTTATTCTTCATGATTGTGAGAATGGTGAAAAGTATTTAGCCTTGTACAAAAAGAACACTCCAAGGGAATTTTATAAGAACAATAAGGAACAAATTTCAAGAATTCGAAAGCGGTGTGAGGGGTGATTCCAAGATTAAAAACGCTTAATTTGGGATTATTCAATCCTCTGCCACAACCTAACGAAACTCCGGAAACGGAATCAATTCCATCGCATTTGTATAATCAGAGCCTTCTAGTGGATAAAGTATCAACTGATTTTCATTGGTGAATTCAAACTCAAACTCCCGTTTTTCATGTGGAAAATTGAGTGTGACGTAGTGTTTTTCGTGATCAAACTCCATCTTTCCATGGACTCCATTTCCCGAAGCTAATTTCTGAAGATTCGTGAGTAGACAGTTTCCTGTTTGGTAAAAAACAATGACTTCTTGTTGCAAGGACTGCTTAATACTTACAGCTCCATCCGGGGAAATGGTTTTTTCCACCATCCAAACCTTACTGTTGCCATCCGTAAATCCCTGTGTGAAATCTACCGTGTCCGTGCGAACGCTTCCTGAACATGCACTCAGAAAGGACAAAAACAGGAGAAAACTAAAAAAGTAACTTTTCGTCATGGAGGATTTTATTCACTTCAATCGAAACGGAATCAATGAGTTCCGGCTTCACTTTACCTTTACAATTGTAAGAATAAAGTTCCTCACAACTGCTGAATTCGTATTTGCCGTCCTTCCACTTGAACACGCAATGATACGCTTCGTCGTATTCGTCTAAGCGAAATCGAATCACTAAATCATCGTAAGTCGATGGTCCATTTTTACGACGTTCTATTACATTTCCTTTGATCGTATTTGTCAAGACTAATTGACCTTTTTCGCGTTCAAAAATCAAAATTCTTCTCGACTTAAAATTCGCTGGATCATTTGGAAAGGCCGCACCGTTAATCAACAATAAAAAAGCATTCTTCAATGAAACAGCATCATTTAGTTTGAAGAAACGGAAAAACTTTGGTGAACATGAACCGAGTTGTCCGTCGAGAACCGTCGTATCGCACAACTTTAATTCCTTCAATAATTTCAATTCATTCCCATCTGTGAAGGTATTTTGATTAAAATCTGTAGAAATGTACTCGATACTTGATGTTTCTTTTATCGGAGTTTCTATCTCTTTTGGATTCTCTGATTTTTGGTTCATTGTTACCATAAGCACCACCACAACGAGGGTCACAAACACAATGAGTAGGCCTTTTTTCGTTTTCAATCGATTCATGCTTCTAAATTACGAATTAAAAATAGTGCTTGAGGCAAGAAACGCTTTTTGAAAAGCATCCATGTCCAATCCGGTTTCAATGTCTCTTTCCATCATCCAAGCGGTCAACTGCTCTGTGGCAAGATTTCCAGTGAGCTCATCTTTCGCCATCGGACATCCGCCGAATCCTTTAATCGCAGTATCAAAACGACGACATCCACCTTCGTAAGCGGATTCTATCACCGCTGCTGCTTTTTCTCGGACGGTATGGAAATGGGCACCAAACTCTACTTTTGGTAAGGCTGACTGAAGAATGGGAAACAAATTTCGCACATCCGTGGGATCAGCGCATCCAATCGTATCCGAAAGTGCTAAAATGGAAACACCAAAGTCCTTGTGTAATCGTTCTGACCAACTCAAAACCAATTCCGGATTCCATTCCTCCCCGTAAGGATTCCCGAATCCCATAGACAAGTATACCACCAATTCCTTCTTTGCTTGTTGGGCAATGGATTGTAATTTTTCCACTTGATGCAAAGAATCTTCGATGGACGTATTCGTATTTCGTTGTTGAAATTGCTCAGAAATGGAAAATGGGTATCCTAGGTAATGAATTTCATCAAAGGAAGCCGCATCGTTTGCTCCGCGTTCATTGGCAACAATCGCCAATAATTTGGAGGAAGTATTTAGGTTTAATCCTTTCAAAACTTCAGCAGTATCGCGCATTTGTGGAATGGCTTTGGGCGAAACAAAACTTCCAAAGTCGATGGTGTCGAATCCACAGTCCAATAAATGATTGATATACTGAGTCTTTAATTCCGTTGGAATAAATTCATGCAATCCTTGCATCGCATCTCTCGGACATTCTACCATTTTTAAATTAGGCATGCTGTGCTTTTTTGATCAATGCTTGATTGATTTCCTTAATCAATCCAGGGCCTTCGTAGATGAATCCAGAATACAATTGAACCAAGGTCGCTCCTGCGTCTAATTTCTCTAATGCATCTTTTGCCGTATGAATTCCACCAACCGCAATCATTGGAATGCTTCCCTTTGATTTTGTATGAATGTAGCGAATCACTTCGGTCGAACGTTGTGTCAAAGGTTTTCCCGAAACACCCCCAGCTCCTAAAGCCTCCACTTCCGCAATCGGAGTGATTAATCCTTCACGGCTAATTGTTGTGTTTGTTGCAATCAGTCCAGCGATTTTTGTCTCTTGTACAATCTCGATGATTTCATCCAATTGTTCATTCGTCAAATCTGGCGCAATTTTCAAAAGAATTGGTTTGGGTTTCTCTTTTGCTTCGTTTTTTTGCTGCAAGGTGGATAATAATTCCATCAATGGTCCTTTTTCTTGCAACGCACGTAGGTTAGGTGTATTTGGGGAAGAAACATTCACCACAAAATAATCAACCTCATCGAACAGCGCATCAAAACAAATCATGTAATCATTTAACGCCTCTTCGTTGGGAGTCCATTTATTCTTCCCAATGTTTCCCCCAATAATGAGTTGGTGATTTTTTCTTGCCTTCAAGTGTTTCAATGCCTCTTGAACACCATCGTTATTGAACCCCATACGATTCAAAATGGCTTCGTCTTTTTTCAAGCGAAACAAGCGAGGTAAGTCATTTCCTGGTTGAGCCAAGGGAGTTACGGTTCCGATTTCAATAAATCCAAAACCACAACTTTCCAATTCGTTGAAATACTTGGCGTTTTTATCAAATCCAGCAGCAAGTCCAACTGGATTAGGGAATTTTAAACCGATAAATTCACGTTCCAATGTTGGATGTTCTACGTGATAGATGTTACGAAAAATCCACTTTGTTGGTGGAAATTTCACGATTAACTGTAGGAGTCCAACAACAAAATAATGGACTTTTTCCGCGTCAAAGCGGAACAAAATGGAACGAACGATTTGGTACATATACAAATGTAAAAACTAATTTCTACATCGCAGGGAAAGAACCAAAGTTTAGAACCAAATCAATGCAGTAAAAACACCACCAAGAACATAAACCCAAGGATTCATGATCCATTTTTGATATTTCACTCCACCATAAATGGATTCAAAATCCATTCGTTGTCGAATTTGTTCGGAGCTAGGCTCTTCCCTGTCCAGTAGAAATTTTATCATGTTCATTCTTTTTTATTAAACATTTCTTTCAATTTCAAAAGCGCACGAAACGTTTTTACTTTTGCGTTATTTTCAGAAAGCCCAACAATTTCACCAATTTCTCGGAAAGAACGTTTTTCAAAAAAACGCATTTCGATTAACTGTAATTGTGCTTCCTTCAGTTTTCCTAAAGCCACCAATAATTTTGCTCTGTTTTCCTCGCTGCTGTCATCTGTAAAATCATCCATCACCTGCTTCAAGGTTACGGAATCAATGCTCACGGTACGTTGCGCTTTTTTATCGCGGAAAGATTGATACAACTCACTTTTAGCGATGCGAAATAACCAAGAAGAAAAGGGTACTCCCCTGTTCTCATATTTTTGGATACTTCCCATTGCCTTGATAAATACACAAGAAGTGATGTCATACGCACTTTCGGTTTCATCCACACGTTTGAACACATAGCGAAAAATCGCTTCGTGGTAACGTTCGTACAAAGGAGCAAAATAACGCGGATGTTCTTTCGCACGTTCAACGAGTTTCATTTCCTCATCCAGACGAAATGCACTCTGATGGTAAGTCAAGTTGACAGCCATAAGATTTGGTTTTAGTTCTAGTTTGATTTTTTTGGAGATCGCGAGGCTTGCAGTCCTCACTTAAGTGGATAACGCTTAAATTTTAAAAACGTATCAGTTTTTTTTGAAAAAAAATCAAATTAAATGGAAATCCTAAGCTGGATAAGCAAATCAGATTTTCGGTTTCCGATGATTTGCTCTGCTCCGGAGCTTATTGAGCTACGGTTTTCGTATAAAAAGACACCATATTTGATCCATAAATCACACGAACGCCAAAAACTGTATCGCAACAACACATACGCACGACTTCCTTGGTAGTAATAAGCTGGAACAGCAAATACGTACAAGGCGTTGCTTTCGAAGGTATAAATGCGCGTATCGTAACTATCTGTATCAAACAGAGCAAAGCGCAGCGACAGATCGAAAGGACTACTTTTAGGTTTAATGATTAAATCCTGGGAAAACAACATTCCTTTCTCTGGTGTATTACTCGCTCGGTGAATCGTCACGTATTCCAAACGTGTTTTCAGCGAGATGAATTCATTTAACACACAGGACATGTTCAAGCGGTAATTGCGCTGTATGACATCTTCGATTTCCGTAATGGTGCCATCGCTATCCCGACTGTTTTTCTGACGCATTTGTTGACGAAATCGTCCGTAAATCTCAAACGTTTTAGATGGCCTGTACACTGGTTGGAGTAAAATTTCATGTCCGTAGGATGGTGAATCGACGCCGTATTTCATCCATGGAAATTTAAATAAATCGACATACGCATTCAAAGACCAAGCGGAAGCAAGTTTCCATTTGACGGCCGCATACGTCCCCTCCTCGTTTTGCGTGTTGCTTCCCTCTGAGAATCCTGCATTATACAAGGTTTGATAATCCTTTTGGTAATTGCGATAAAGTAGTCCAAAACTAAAACTTGGATCCAAGGACATCATTGCACCATGCACCATTGCCCATCCGTTTTGGACTGAAATATCCGAACGAAGGATTTTGGAAACTTCCCCAAAGACATTCATGTTTCTAAAAACATAACTGTAGTCAGAACTTAATGAAGAAAAGGAAGTCCCACGAAAATCGAATTGATTGTAATACTGAATGGCTTTGTTAAAAGGCTTGTCATATCCCTGATTGATGTACGCTGCTCCCCAACGCAAGGCGCCATTGACGTAACGAAGATTTGCTCCAGCGATGCGCTCAGAAATGTCATTCTTTTTCGCGATTTCATTCGTTGTTCGGTGCAAGCCTGATAAATCAATCGTCGAAACGAATTCCAAATCGTCGTAGGTGGAATCGGACAAGGAAACGGCGTCCATTTTCTTTTGTGAAGCAAATACAAGCAAGGACCAATTTCCGTAGCCAAAATCTGCCGCGGCACCGCGTAAAAAACGCGACTCATCCACAGAAGTATATGCGCGAATTGGAATCGCTGTTCGCTTCATTGTTGTTAAATCGGAGGTTTTACCAAAGGCATAACTGGACCAAAGGTTAAGTCCTTGTCCCACTTGAATCTGGTAATCCCCGATCACAGCTGACTTCAAGTACTTTCCTCCTTTAAAAAACGCATGAGCGGAATAGAAATCAAAACCTTGTTTCTGTGTTCCACGAAAAAACTGTTCACCGGCGTCCTTTTCAGCAGTTATTCCCACGGAAATATTTGTCTTGTAGGTATAGCGAAAACGGGAATAGTAGCGATCTCCATTTCCGTAATAGTATTTATTGGAAGCTTGTTGAACAGAATCACTAACAGAATGGTATCCTGCTTTGGATTCCATCATCGGTTGGTAACGGATGTATTCTTCGAATTGACCCTGCTTCATCGCTTCTTTCCAGGTTATGTGTAATTGATCGAGACGGTCATCCACGTGAACGAAAGGAAGAACAAGTTGAATCACTTGAGCATCCCAATAGTTCAAACTTTGCAATTCATAGATGGAAATAAATTTTCCAAACGCCTTCCTGTGCAAGAGTACATCGTTGATTTGAATACCCGAAAGTAGATACAATTCCTCCAGTTCCTCACCGGTGGTTGTGTTTAAATTTATTGGGTGATCAAAATAATAATTGAGTTGTTCGATAATGTTCGTTAAGTCGATGTTTTCGGACTGAACTTGTTCAGATATAAACTCGATTCGTTGCTGAATAATTTCACTGCGATCTTGCGCAAAAACGTTCCCAAAGGACAGCAGAAGCAAGCAACAAAGTAATCTCATCTTACTTTACATCAAATTGAAAAGACACATGTGGCGACCAACCTAGCAGTTGGTGATAGGCTGTTCCAAAATCTAACTGAAACTGATCTTTAAAACGACCACCAATTCCAAACGCGAATGATAAAGGAGCCGTTGAGATGCCTCCACGAAAATACCATTTCATGCTTGGTTTATATTCCGTTGCGAATTTGACTTGAAGTGGAGAAATGACATTTTTTTCAAGTTCTGATAATACGACTAACTGTTCCGACAAACGGTAACTCATGCCCAATCGTAAGGCACTGGGCAAGCGCTCATTGAGATTCGGGGACACCTTTGATCGACCAAGATTGACTGCAGAGAATCCAAAATGGACATGCTCATTGAACTTCACCATCAATCCAAGATCTCCACTAAAGGAATACGAAGTCCCATAATTTTCATTCAATCGAAGAAGATGATGGTTTAATTTTACGCCCATGGAGACCTTTTCTGAAAGCGCCATGGAAACACCGAGACCGCTTTTCATCGTCCGGTATTGCTGATATCCGTATAGTTGACTTCCAGCGGAAAGGACTACCTTTTTCACCGGAATGGCGTAAACCATGCCTTGGGACTGTAATTCTTTTAATCCAAATCGATTTTGGTAACTAATTCCGAATGCTTGCTTTTCAATCCCGACGAGCGCCGCGGGATTATTCACTTGCGCCCAAACGTCGTTGATGGTTACACTGGCATTCGCTAGGGATAAGGAACGAGCTCCATTTGTAAAATTCGTTTGACCCAATGCGGACAAAGACCAAGAAATGAAGAAAAAAATGACTAGCTGTTTCACAAACACTGAATTGAAGCAACTAAAATACATTTTTCGATTGTAACTAGCCCTAAGTTGTCGATTCTAATCGTTTAGTCGAAGTTCAATTCAAACTTCTGTCGTATATTTGAAAAAAGAAACTTTAGACAGCTATGTCCAATTTAAACTACCCATTTGAACCCGTTGCTCATGAAGATTGGGTACTCCAAATTCACAAAGAATTACGTGGTCAAACGGAACAAATTGAATTCAAAGACTCTATCGAAGAGTTGGAATTAAACATTACCGAAGTCCCTACAAACTTACTTACCATTTCTTCGCCATCTGAATCGAATGACGTAAACAGCGTACATTTCGAGCGCATCGTGGATGAAAAAGAAAGTAACCGACGAATCCTCCTTGCCTTAATGCAGGGCGCGAATGCTATTTTCGTTCGTATTGAAAAGAAACAAGTTGATTGGACGTTGGTGTTTGATCAAATTGAATTGGCGTACATCCGTACCGAGATTCTTATTCAAGGAGAAGCTCAGATCAGCGAATTAACGACACAGTTATCGAAGGAACAGCTTTCGCACATTGTTTTGCTTTCTGATGAATTCATTAACCAAAATCGTTCAACTTGCCTTCCATACTTCAATGGATTCGAGTTACAGCAAATCGGAGCGAATGCTCAACAAGAATTGAGTTTAATTGCAACGGCATACCACCATTATTTATCCGAAGGAAATCGTTCGGAAGTTGTCTTTAGTGTCGGTGTTGGTTCACAGTATTTTGTCCAAATGGCAAAAATTCGCGCACTTCATTATTTGATTCAAAAGATTGCCGCCTTACATGGAATCACTCATCCAGCATACCGAATTCAAGCGCATATTGGATGGATGAATAAATCCTTGAAGGATCCATACACGAATTTACTCCGTCAAACGAGTGAGGCTATGTCCGCTTATGCTGGCGGAATTCAAGGTCTTATCATTCATCCATGGGATGAATATGCGCATGAAGGGAAAGATGATTTCACGTTGCGCATGTCTTTGAATGTTTACAACTTACTCAATGATGAAGCGCATTTTGACTGGGTTCAAGATCCTATGAAAGGAAGTCGGATTGTAGAAGCATTGACGGTTCAAATCGTCGAAAAAACATGGGGTCGCATTCAATCTTTATCGGAATTACATGGTAAAGAATTGATGGAAACATGTCTTTCGGACATCAATCAAACCAGACTGAAACGTGAAGACGCTTGGTTGAGTGGAAAAGAAAAGCTCATAGGTGTGCACAGCTACTTGAACAATGACGAAAGCAAAGCTAAATCTTGGGGAACGTTACCCAACTATTTAGGAAAAGAATATTTAACCGTTGAAAGAACACATTGAGATGAATAAAATCGATTTAAAAACGATTCCAGCGTTCGAAGCAAAAAGTTCAACGGAAGAGAAGTACATTGTTGAACGAATGACGAATGAAGGATTTAGTGTAAAGTCCATGTATACATTGACGGATGTGTCAAATATCGAACATACTCAATTCACTTCTGGATTTGCTCCATACCTCGGCGGACCATACGCTTCCATGTATGTTTCCAAACCATGGACCATTCGTCAATATGCCGGATTCTCCACAGCGGAAGAGTCCAATGCATTTTACCGTAGAAATTTAGCAGCAGGACAAAAAGGATTGTCCGTGGCCTTCGATTTAGCAACGCACCGTGGATACGATTCCGATCACGAGCGCGTGAAAGGAGATGTTGGAAAAGCGGGAGTGGCGATTGATTCCATTGAGGACATGAAACGATTATTCGATCAAATTCCTTTGGGGGAAATGTCCGTTTCCATGACCATGAATGGCGCCGTATTACCGATTATGGCATTTTACATTGCGAGCTCTTTAGAACAAGGAGTCAGTTTAGCAGAATTAAGTGGAACCATTCAGAACGACATCCTGAAAGAGTTCATGGTGCGAAATACGTACATTTATCCACCTACCCCTTCCATGCGAATCATCGCGGATATCTTTTCGTACACGTCGCAAAATATGCCAAAATTTAATTCCATCAGTATTTCTGGCTACCATATGCACGAGGCAGGAGCTACAGCCGCATTGGAATTAGCTTATACTTTGGCGGATGGTATAGAGTACGTACGAACAGGACTAAACGCAGGACTTAAAATAGATGAATTTGCACCAAGATTAAGTTTTTTCTGGGCAATTGGCATGAATCACCACGTGGAAGTGGCAAAATTACGTGCTGGGCGACTATTATGGGCGAAATTGATCAAAGAATTCAATCCATCCTCAGCGAAATCCTTGGCCTTACGAACACATTGTCAGACATCTGGATGGTCTTTAACAGAACAAGATCCATTTAACAATGTCGCTCGAACATGTATCGAAGCTCTTTCTGCTGTTTTGGGAGGAACACAATCCTTACACACCAATGCGTTAGATGAAGCCATTGCATTACCGACTGACTTTTCCGCGCGCATTGCACGAAACACACAAATCTATTTACAAACAGAGACAGGAATCACCTCGTTTATCGATCCAAGTGCTGGAAGTTATTACATTGAATCACTGACAAATGAATTGGTCAATCAAGCATGGACATTGATTCAAGAAGTAGAGGAACTAGGCGGTATGTCAAAAGCCATCGAAACTGGGATTCCGAAAATGCGCATTGAAGAAGCGGCAGCGAAAAAACAAGCGCGTATTGATTCTAATCAAGAAATCATTGTAGGGGTCAATCGTTACCAAAATGAAGACAAGTCAGATTTTGACATTCTAGAAATCGACAATTCAAAAGTACGCGATGCACAAATTGAAGGATTGAATGCTCTGAAATCAAAAAGAGATCAGGAACTCGTTCAGAAACTTTTAATCGAATTAGAACACGCCGCGAAAAACGAAAACGGTAATCTATTAGAAATTGCTGTCAGAGCAGCACAGGCACGATGTACCCTAGGAGAAATTTCCGATGCGTTGGAACGTGTTTACGGACGCTATCAAGCAGTGATTCGATCGATTAGTGGTGTCTATTCCAAAGAAATTATGAAAGATGAAGACTTTTTAACAGCGACAGAACTTGTACGTGTTTTCAGCAAACTAGAAGGACGACGTCCAAGAATCATGATTGCGAAAATGGGGCAAGATGGTCATGACCGTGGCGCCAAAGTAATTGCAACATCGTTTGCGGATATTGGCTTTGATGTAGACATTGGACCACTTTTCCAAACACCGGGTGAAGCTGCCAAGCAAGCGATTGAAAATGATGTTCACATTTTAGGAGTTTCCTCCCTTGCTGCCGGACACAAAACGTTAGTTCCGGAAGTCATTGCGGAGTTAAAAAAACTGAACCGATCTGACATCATGGTCGTTGCTGGTGGAGTTATTCCGCAACAAGACTATGACTTTTTATATGAAGCAGGCGTATTTGGAATTTATGGTCCAGGAACAAAAATCGCAAAAGCTGCACAGGAGATATTAAAGCTCCTCATTAAAAGTCATGAATAATTTTTTGTAAATTCGGCACAATAATTGAAAAGCCTCAATAAAAGAACAAAGCTTATGTTTTCAAAAAAACTAATTTTTACGGGTTTACTTAGTCTACTTTGGATGAGTAGTCAGCTTTTTGCACAACAACCAAGTTTGCAATTAAAAGAATCCAAACGAGTAATTACCCTTGATGACGAAGGAAGTAAAACGAACCGCATTGAGATGAAGTCGATTTTCACTCCTGCTGGAACAAAAAAAGTAGCAACACTTTGGACCATTTCAGGTACAAAAGACAAAGACTGGACGTATACAAAAGGAGATGAAAAGTCAGACATTATCGAAGTTGAATTCAAAAAAGTAGGTAATTACAGTGTTTCATTGTCTGTTACGTATTCAAAATCCAAAAAATTGAAAAACGGAGAAGTCGAAGAAGAAGAATTTGACATCTCTGAGGATCGTGACAATTTCATTACAGTCACGAACAATCTAGATGAATTAACACAAATTCATGCAGATAGTAATTTCGTTAAATTGGTAAAAAGAGCATCCGACTATGTCGTTAAACCTAAATATGCAGGAGATCCTACACCTTACATTTTCTTAGCAAAAGGATTTTATGGTATGTACCGCAAGGACCTAAAAGATCCAGCGATTCTAGACCCGTTTGACGAAGCAGTTACTGCTACCGCAACAGCGATTGAAAAGGATGAAAATGGAATTTTCCGCATGCCTATTCACGAAATGTGGCTAACAAACTTCCAAAGTGAACTTTTGGATAACGGTATTATTTATCGTTTAGAAGACGAAGATGGTTATCCTGTTTTGTATTCTAACACGAATAAGGAAAAACTAACGGAAGTTAACGCTGAAATGCTTGATGCTGCTGAACAATATTCTACGATTACTAAAAATCCAATGGCGATTAAATTTGTGGAAGCAGCGATTCGTTTTCAAAACAAAGATGCGAAAACAGCGAACTTAATTTGGAAAACAGAAATTCCAAACTTAATGAAGTTAACAGACTTAGATAATTTTACCGAAGCTGACAAAGACGCATTAAGAACCGGATTGATATTAAGTGCTCAACAATTGATCAAGCGTGATGGAAATACAGCGAATGCTCGAGCAATGTTAAAGCATGTATCCAAATGGTTTGAATACGACAAAGACTTTATTGCCTATTACGAAAAGAAATACAATAGCTTCGAAACAGAATAAATGAACATTCGAATCTTAAAAACTAAAAAAGGAAGTGAACGCTTCCTTTTTTTTATGCTTGTATATTTGATGTATGAAAATTCAAGTCCCAACTTATCTCCGAAACAAATACATCCTCACTGGAATTGTTTTCATGATCTACTTTCTATTTTTAGATGATTGGGATGTTTTTACACTCATATCACAACAGCGTAAGGTCAATCAGCTTTCAGAACAAAACATGGAAATGTCCAAGCAGCTCAAAGAAACGAAGCAAACACTTCGCCGCTTAAAAAATCCAGACTATTTAGAAGCTTATGCGCGTTCAGAGAAATTCTTCAAACGTGATGACGAGGAGATTTTTGTGATTACTTATAAATAAGTTTCGTCCGATCAATCAACCTCATTTCCGGATAATAATACCCTAAAATCTGATCAAAAGAATAGCCTTTTTTGGCCATATTCATTGCTCCTTCTTGACATAGTCCGACTCCGTGTCCGAAACCGCGTCCGTGTAATACCATTTCCTCACCTTCCATATCCACGTCAAAAAACGTTGATTTTAATTTGAATTGCTCACGCAAGTCTCGAAGTGGAATTCCATAAATGGGATGTAAATAAAATGCGGAACGTTGTTCTTGAACAAAATGCTGCATCAACTCGTTGCTCACGGAATCCCAGATAGGAAAATTGTATTTATCCACTAAAAACTTTGTCCACTGTTCCTTCGGTATTCTTTTCTCCCATTTTGCTTGTTGCGTATGTATACAAAAGGTATCCTTGAAAGAACATAAATTTGGAATTTCTTCGTTCCACACATAATGGGGCTCAGATGTTTGTCCACCACAATTCGCATGGAAATACGTTGGATACAAGTCACCAGCTTGATCAATCATAACGAGTCCTCGCGTTTGATGCACTGCAGAATCTATGGTAACCGTGGCACTACGGTGATGCAAATAAGCTTGACAATGAACGCGATCGCAAAGATTGTATCCATTTTCTTTATGTTTATTCCAATATTTCATTGCGTACGTCCGGCTAATCACCGTTTGAGCTTTGTAATAATTTAATTTTTGACCTGGACCACCTTCAGATTCTACTACACCTTCCAGATATGTTTCCATATCGAGGTTATTGATCAAGTTTAAGGACTCTTTTCTGATTTCAATATCAAAATCTCCTTCGTAAGATCGTTGTTTCGCTGCCGGAAGAATCAATCTGACTTGTAAATAGTCTTCTTGTCTATCTTGAATCAAACGAATGGACTTCCCTCTTCCCTTTTCCACGCCATTTACCAATACGCGAATCACTCCACCGGAATATGTGGCTTTAAAAACATCTGCAGGACCTAATTTTGCTAATTGAATGGAATCCTTGAAAACGAAATACGTTCCTTTCCCAACAATCCCTTCCATTTCTTTAATGGATTTATCCGAAAATACTCCAACACGGATATTTTGAGCATTCATGAATACTGGACATAAGACAAGAAGAAAAAGTAGAATTCTGAGCATTTAGTTCAAGTATTGAATTAAATCCACTGCCATCTTTTCACTACAACCTTCCGCACCAAGCAAGGTAATCAGTTGATCATATGCAATCAACATCTCCGTTCTCTGTTCCTTTCCTTGTCGCAATTTTTGCAACTCTTGAATCATCAATTCACTTTGACATTCCTGTTGAATTAATTCACGAACAACTTCTTTATCCATGATCAAATTCACCAAGGAGATGAATTTAATCTTTACCAACGCTTTTGCGATGCGGTATGAAATCGATGAACTTTTGTAACAAACAACCTGTGGAACACGAAACAACGCCGTTTCCAAAGTTGCCGTCCCAGAAGTCACTAGTGCCAAGTCCGCTTGACTCAGTAATGGATACGTTTGATTTTGAATCAAGGTCACCTGTTCGTCCAATTGGAATTCCTCATAAAATGACGCAGGTAAATTTGGCGCTCCAGCAACCACAATTTGATGTGTTTCCCGAAATGCCTTGGCTGCGTTTAACATCGAAGGAAGTTTTTTCTTTAATTCTTGTTTTCGGCTTCCAGGCAATATTGCGAGTATAGGTTTAGAAGAATTTAGAGCTAATGGTATTTGTTTCTGTTGATGAAAACGTTCAATTTCATCCAACAGTGGATGTCCAAAATACTGAACTTCCATCTGGAATTTCCGATAAAAAGCAGGTTCAAATGGAAGAATCGTATACATTCGATCAACATCTCTTTTGATTTGATGAATGCGGTTTTCTTTCCATGCCCATACCGTTGGTGAAATATAGTAAATCACTTTAATCCCCTTCGACTTCGCCCATTTTGCCATGCGCAAATTAAATCCGGGATAATCGACCAGCAGCAATACATCTGTTTGAAATTCGATGATGTGTTGCTTACACAATTTGAAATTTCTAAGAATCGTTGGTAAGTTTTGTAGCACTTCCACAAAACCCATAAAAGCAAGGTCCCGAATGTGTTTTTTCAATTCGACTCCTTCGGCAGCAAGTCGATCTCCACCCCAAGCTTGAAATTCAAATTTCGAACTGTTTTTTTTCCAAGCGCGAACGAGGTTTGCTGCATGCAAATCTCCTGATGCTTCACCACTTAAAATAAAAACGTTTTGCTTGGACATCTTACTTAATCAAATTCACGTAAACCATGAATGGCGCATAAATAAGCATGCCAAAAATAATTCCTCTAGTATACGCATACTTTTCCTTGTTTAAAAACAAGTAGAACCAAAGTAAATTAGGAATTAATCCAAGGGACAAATAGCGACTAAGGTACTCCACTGAATCATTCACCTGACTCCACAAATAGGAGAATTCAGAATGACGTGATTGCGCCAAAATAAAGACGATCACCGGTAAAAAAATAATTGGAGTCAATACCCCAATCAAGAAACCAAGAACATGTTCTTTTGTTATTCTTTTCATATTTTCCAATTTTTCATTTGTTGTAACGTTTCGTAGGCGGTTAAGTCAAAATGTGTTGGTACAACACTAACAAATCCATTTTTGAGCGCTTGTAAATCTGTGTCTGGGCGCTGGTCAACATCAGCAAATTCACCAGAAAGCCAGAAATACTCCCGACCAAATTGATCCTTTCTTCGTTCAAATCGATCCGCCCAATAAGCATGCGCTTGCTTGCAAACTTGAATTCCCTGTATTTCTGAAATCGTCAATTTAGGCACGTTCACATTGAGGCAAACACTTGTAGAGATTGGATTCTGAATGAACTGTGTTAAAAGTTGAGCTCCAAAGTATTGACAGGCCTCAAAGTCAGCATCCGGAGCAAAATCAGCCAAGGAGAATCCAATGGATGGAATTCCTTCCATTGCGCCTTCAATTGCGGCAGACATGGTTCCTGAATAGAGCACGTTTGTGGAGGAATTTTCACCGTGATTGATCCCTGAAAGAATGAAATCTGGTTTTCGATGAAGAACCTCCGAAATGGCTAATTTCACACAATCAACTGGCGTTCCTGAACAGGCATATGCTTCCACTTGTCCAAATAAATCTGAAGGAAAAAGTCGAAGCGGATGATTAATCGTAATCGCATGTCCCATCCCTGACTGCGGTTTGTCAGGTGCAACGACGATAACACGTCCAAATTGCTGAGCCATTTCAACAAGTGCATGGATGCCTTTCGCATTTACACTATCATCATTGGTTACTAAAATGAGTCGTTCGTTTTCCATGGATTACTTGAGGTAAAATTAGGCATTAATCAGTTTTAATTTTCTACTTTTGATAGACGATATGAACAATTTAAAATTAATAAGTCCAAGTCAAACAAAAGCTTTCTGCTTCGTTTCCGTCGCTCCAGTTCGAAAAGAAGCGAGTGACGCCTCAGAAATGGTTTCTCAACTTTTGTTTGGCGAACCGATTGAAGTCCTTCAACACGGACAACCATGGATTAAAATTCGAACGGTGTTAGATGGTTACGAAGGATATATGGACATCAAACAAGTATTACCTTTGACGGATAAGGAATTTCGTCGATGGATGGATTCCTTTGCTTATCAAAAAGAGGAAATTCTTCAACTTCATTCCCCTTTCGGTTCGATTTTCACCTCGAAAGGAAGCTTTATCGGTGAGGACTTGTCTTTTCAAGTTGGAGATGTGAACGTTCAACGAGAAAAAATATCATTGGATGTAAAAAGAACTATTTGGGAGGACGCTGCAGCATTCCTCAATGCCCCATACCTTTGGGGTGGAAAGTCGATCTGGGGAATTGATTGCTCTGGATTCGTCCAAGCTGTTTTCCGCCTGCATGGATATAATTTACCTAGGGATGCGTACGAACAAGCAGAAATAGGGACAGACATTGCCTTTGAAGATTGCCTTGAAAATGACCTTGCTTATTTCGCGAATGCATCTGGAAAAATCATTCATGTTGGGATTATCGGGAAAGATCGACTAATCATACATGCTTCCGGTAGAATTCGCATAGACGAACTAAAAGAAAAAGGCATTTGGAGTGAAGAATATGAAAAATTCAGTCACACCTTAGCACTTATAAAAAGACTTTAATTACGATATTTGCACTCATAAAACAGAAAAATGAAAGATCAAGCTATTTTCGATTTAATTAACGAAGAAAAAAACCGCCAATTACATGGAATTGAACTTATTGCTTCCGAGAATTTCGTGAGTGATGAAGTGATGTTATCGATGGGGAGTGTTCTAACGAACAAATATGCAGAAGGACTTCCCGGAAAACGTTATTACGGTGGTTGTGAAGTCGTTGATAAAGTAGAACAATTAGCGATTGATCGTTTGTGTCAACTTTTTGGTGCGACTTGGGCAAATGTTCAACCACACTCCGGAGCACAAGCAAATGCAGCAGTATTTCTTGCATGTTTAAATCCTGGAGATAAAATTCTTGGATTTGACTTATCGCATGGTGGACATTTAACACATGGTTCACCAGTGAATTTTTCTGGAAAATTATATACACCATTTTTCTATGGTGTAGCAAAAGAAACCGGAATGGTTGATTACGACCTTATGGAAGAAACTGCACGCCGCGAAAAACCTAAAATGATCATTTGTGGAGCATCCGCATATGCACGTGATTGGGACTATGCACGCATTCGTAAAGTTGCGGATGAAATTGGTGCATTGGTTTTGGCCGATATTTCACATCCAGCGGGAATGATTGCGGCGAAATTATTGAACGATCCTTTAGACCATTGTCACATTGTGACTTCAACTACACACAAAACACTTCGCGGACCACGTGGAGGAATCATCATGATGCGTCACAATTTCGAGAATCCATTTGGAATTAAATGGAATAACGGAAACCTACGTTCGATGGGAGCATTACTTGATGCAGCCGTTTTCCCTGGAATCCAAGGTGGACCATTGGAACACGTGATTGCTGCAAAAGCCGTTGCCTTCGGAGAAGCACTTGATCCATCGTATACAACTTACATGAAACAAGTTCAAAAAAACGCAGCAGTATTCGCACAAGAATTAATGAATTTGGATTACACCATCATTTCTGGTGGAACAGACAATCACAGCATGTTGGTAGATTTACGTTCGAAAGGCATTACTGGTAAGGATGCAGAAAATGCATTGGTTGTAGCAGATATCACTGTAAATAAAAACATGGTTCCTTATGACACCGAATCTCCATTCGTTACCTCTGGAATCCGCATTGGAACACCAGCAATTACAACACGTGGCGTGAAAGAAGATGAAATTAAATTCATTGTTTCACTCATCGACAGAGCTTTGATGAATCGCACTGATGCAAATGCGATTGCACAAGTAAGAAAAGAAGTAAATGAGTTGATGTCACAACGTCCACTTTTCGCTTGGTAAAATGAGGTTCGCAGGAAAGCGCGATCGATTTATTTTCTATATCTGGCTAGCTATCCTCGTTCCATACGGTGGAATATGCGCGTTGATTTATTGGCAAGAAAACGATTTATCACCCATTTACTTGCTTGCTCTTGTTTGGATGCTCATTGGACTATTCTTTTACTTCATTGTCAAAAGCACGTATTACACGTTTATTGACGACGAAACTTTGGTGTGTCAAACCATGTACTTTTTCAAGAAAACCATTCCCATTTCATCGATCCGTAGATTCGAAAAGTCCAATGGATTCTATGCTGGTTGGAAGATGAGCACTTCCTGGAACTGCTTAATAATTCATTACAATAAATACGAAGAGCTCCTCATTTCACCAGAAAACGAGGAGCTCTTTATTGCTGAAGTTGAACGCAGAAAAGCGTTAATCAACCCATAATTTATCAGTAGAGCTTCCGTGACATGAATTACATGCTCCCGTACTCAAGGAAGACCCCATCATTTTTTTGTTTCCTGTAGGACCAGTTACGACTGGATACAATCCTTCTGGATTGAACTGAGCCGTTGTATAGAAGTTCCCTTTCGAATCAATCATCACAGTTTGTTTTAAAGTTCCAGTTTCGTTTGGACCCGTGTAAAAATCTACTTTACCACTTGAAACAGTATTCGTCATGCCCATATCATAAACGGTACCAGCGGCTATAAAGCAACCTTTCCCCTCACCTTTTGCTTGGTGACAAACCATGCAGTTTTGACCTTTGTTATGGCTATCATCTGCACCAGCAGCACTGATGTTATCTTCGTGACAAGCAAAGGTACCTTTGCACGAGTTCAAACTCAACGCGAATGTTGCTCCTACAAATACTAATCCTAAAATTCCATTTAACTTTTTCATCTTACTCTACTTCTTTATTTTGTGTGGATAATAATTCGTAAGCACCATTGCTTACGTATTTACGGTTTAAAAAATCCAATTCATTGATTGCTTGGATTGCAGTAAATTCTCCTTGAGTCGAAAGAATTTCAATTTCGACGGGGATAAAATGACGATTATCAGCAGTAACGTAAATCATATCTTTGGATCCCAAGCTGACAATGGCATCCGTCGGCACCACATAATGTTCCATTTCATCCACATTAATTTCTGCTTTTAAATAGGATCCTGGAACGATTTCCTTGGGTAAACGGTCGAAATGACAATGAACTTTCACGGTTCGATCAGGACCAATTTCTCTTCCAATCAAAAAGACTTTTGCGGTGGTTTTCTCGTCGGTATCTACGAAATTCAAACTTACCAACTGATTTAATTTCAACAACTTAAGATACTTCTCGTATACTGTTAATTCAGCATGGGCATGTTGTAAATCAATTACTTCCAATAAATTATCCTTTGGATCAGCAAATGAACCAACATTCGTATTTACTTTCGTCACAACACCGGCAAAGGGTGATTTGATTCTTTGTTCACGTTGAATGACTCCGTTTTTAAGACTAGCGACGTTCACATTCGCCATTTCTAATTTCACACTTAGTCCTGATAGTTTGGCTTGTGCCACTTGCCAGTTACTTTTCGCTTGTTGGTAGTTTTTCGCGCTTCCAGCTTCTTTGTCTAGCAATGCTTTTTGACGATCCATTTCAGCTTTCAAATACTCCATGTTACCCAATACTTCCAAGTAATCTTGTTGCAATTGGATGATTTCTGGATGTTCAACAACGAGTAATACTTGTCCTTTCGAAACACGCATTCCATCAAGTACCTTAATGTCTCGAATATACCCACCGAAGGGAACAGAGATAAACGATTTGTTTTGTGGTGGGACATCGATCATCCCATTGGCAAAAATGCTCATTCCCATGAGAGACTTGCTTATGTTGTTACTTTTAATCCCGAGGGAAGCCACTTGCTTAGCCGTTAACGTGACCACATTGCTTTTTGGTGCCGTTATTTCGGCTTCGGTCGTTTCAGAATTTTTACTCGTGCAAGACATCATTGTTGCTAAGACGAATACTACCGTAAAAAGTTGGAAAGAATTTAATTTTTTCATGTTATCATTATTTTCTAGCGGTACCAATTTAATTGGATGCTGGTTTGATTATATTGATTAATTAAGTGCAAATAGGAAAGTTCCAATTCACTTCGTTGTTGTTGGATTTGAAGAAATTCGATGAATGAAATCTCCCCTACTTCGAATTTCGCTTTTGCGTCATCTGTTAAAAATCGCAATTCATTCGTAAGTTGTCCACCTAGTTTGTCAATGCTGACTGACAATAAATTCAAGCGATCTACTAATTGTGAAAATTCTCGCTGCATTGCTTGTGTTGTTTGTTCTTTTTCCAATTCGTTTTGCTGCAAGGAAAGTGCCGTTGCTTCATTGCGATTTTTATACGCTCCCCAAAACAATGGGACGTTCGCTCCGACCATATACCCTTGAAAACGATTTGCTTGAGTGAATTTTGTATCGACTCCGTTCACATTTTGAATACCAACCAAGGTTTGATTAAAATATCCAAGATTGATTTCTGGTAATTGATGGGATACATTCACTCTCTTTTCTTGTAGATAAATTCCTTCATTTTGATTGTACCATAGCATGAGCGGATGATTCTCCGTTACTCCACTTTGCAAGATATTCAGTTGCTTTTGATAAACCGCTTGTTCGATATCAAAGGTGTTTTCATCCAACTTTAACAAGGAAGCAATCTTTCTTTTTTCTCCCAAAAGATCCGATTCCAAAAGTGAGATATCATTTGAAAGCCTCATGCGTTTGGTTTGAATCAATGAATAATCCAGGCGACTAATATCTTGAAGTTCGAACCTTATTTTCGATTTCTGCTCAAGGATATTTAAGGAGCTGTCCAAACTTTTTAGGTAATTAATTTCCGTCTGAACAAAACGATATTGATCAAAAGAAAGGGCCAATTTCTGTGATAAATCACGAATTAATAATTCGGATTCAATCTGTGACAACTTTCCTTTCTCCTTTCCTAGATTCTTTTCCTCCTTGAATGTCGTTGGAAAGGGAATGCTTTGATTGATGGTGATATTATTATCCTTCTTGTAATACGAATTATATTGTCCCATCATTCCATTTATCGTTGTAGATGGGATTCCGGAATTTGCTTTACCCAATAACTCTTGCTTATTCTGCTCTAACTTTGAAGCTGCAATTTGTCCGTTTTGGCTCAACATTAATTCATATGCCTTTTGATAATTCAAGGTGTTTTGAGCAAACATATTAGAAATACCAATCAGGAAGAAAATCATCAAACTAAGATTTTTCGCTTTGAATCGTTTCATAGGTTTTTCAAAGATTAAATAAAGAATTGGCAAGATAAACAAGGTTAAGAGCGTTGCGCTGATAAGACCACCAATTACAACGGTTGCCAATGGTTTCTGAACTTCAGCACCACTACCATGGGAAAGCGCCATTGGCAGAAATCCAAGTGAAGCAACTGCTGCGGTTAACAACACCGGACGCAATCGTGAAGCTGTTCCTCGAATCACCACAAGCATAATCGGCATTCCACTTTTTCGCAAGGTATTGAACTCAGCGATTAATACAATGCCATTCAATACGGCTACACCGAACAAAGCAATGAATCCAACTCCCGCTGAAATGGAAAAAGGCATGTCTCTCAAGTACAAAGCGTAAATCCCACCGATGGAAGCCAATGGAATAGCCGAGAAAATTAATGCCGCTTGCTTTAAAGACTGAAAGGTCAAGTACAATAAAAAGAAAATCAGTAATAAGGAAACAGGTACAGCAATAATCAATCGATCACGTGCATGAATTAAATTTTCAAAGGTTCCACCGATTTTTGGAAAGTATCCTGTATCAAACTTCACCTTGTTTTTCATTTCCTTTTCTAATTCCATCACGATACTTTCCACATCTCTTCCGCGCACATTGAATCCTACTAGAATTCTTCGTTTCGCATCCTCACGTTGAATTTGATTGGGGCCATTCTTGATGGAAATATGAGCCAATTCGGAGATTGGAATTTCCTCTCCGTTTTCGTTGCTTACAAATAATTGATTAAGGTCCGTAATGTTGTCTCTGAATTCTGGCTTCAATTTCACAACTAATTCAAATCGTTTTTCTCCTTCGAATACAAATCCAGATGCTTGTCCCGCAAAACCCAAATTGACCACACGATTCACTTCATCCAATGAAACGTTGTATCTCGCTAAGGCCTCTCGGTCATATTGGACAATCATTTGAGGTAGACCACTCATTTCTTCCACATAAACATCTTGGACACCTTTTATTTTCGAAGCAATAGATCCAATCTGTTTGGAGTACAGCGCTAATTTTTTAAAGTCCTCACCGTAGATTTTCACCACGACATCTTGTTTTGCTCCGGTCATTAACTCATTGAAGCGCATTTGAATAGGTTGTTGAAATCCAAATGAAACGTTTGGTAAACTCTCTTCTAATTTCGCCTGCATTTTACCCGCGAGTTCTTCTTTGGAGGAAGCAGAGGTCCACTCTTCTTTATCCTTCAAAATGATCATTAAATCACAAGCCTCCATTGGCATTGGATCCGTAGGAATTTCCGCTGTCCCAATTTTCCCTACAACTTTTTTAACCTCAGGGAAATTCGATAGCAATATTTGAGATGCTTTTCCCGTTGCTTCGATGGTCTTAGTGAGACTTGTCCCAGTCATCAAACGTGTTTCTACGGCGAAATCCCCTTCATCCAGTGATGGAATAAATTCAGCGCCTAATTGTTTGAAGGCAAAGATGCTCAGAACAAATAATGCAGCTATGACTGCCAACACCATCTTTTGACGACGGAGTAATGCTTTCAACATCGGAGTATATTTCGATCGAATAGCATTAACCATCTTATCGCTAATTGTTTCTTTCGTAGATATCTTCTTTGACAAGAACATGGAAGAAATCATCGGGACATACGTCAATGAAAGAACTAATGCGCCCAAGATGGCAAAGATTACTGTTTGTGCCATTGGTTTAAACATCTTCCCTTCAATGCCAACCAAGGCTAAAATCGGTAAATACACCACTAGAATGATGATTTGTCCAAAAACGGCACTTTTACTGAATTTTGAGGCAGATTCGTATACTTGTTGATTCATTTGGTCCTTCGACAAAATACTATTTCCCCGTTTGTTTAGTAAGTGTAATGTTGATTCTACAATGATCACTGCGCCATCGATGATCAATCCGAAGTCTAAGGCACCCAAACTCATTAAGTTTCCTGAAACTCCAAAAACATTCATGAGCGAAATGGCAATCAGCATCGCCAAAGGAATTACTGAAGCGACAATAAGTCCGGCACGCAAATTCCCTAGTAAAAGCACCAAAACGAAGATGACAATTAAGGCTCCTTCAATCAAGTTATTTGTCACCGTTGAAATCGCTCGATCCACAAGATCTGTTCGATCTAAGTAGACATTTAATTCAACTCCCTCTGGTAAATTCGACTCGATTTGGGCCATTTTTTCCTTCACCAAGCTTATTACCTCAGATGAATTAGCACCTTTCAACATCAATACGATGCCCCCAACTGCTTCACCGTCAGTATTATAGGTTAAGGCTCCATAGCGAACCGCTTTTCCGAATTCCACTTTTGCGACATCGCGAATGTAGACTGGCATAGCGGACTCCGAATGTTTCACCTGAATATTCTCAATATCCGTTAAACTTTGAATGAGTCCCTCTGTACGAATATACGTTGTCATAGAATTCCGTTCAATGTATGCTCCTCCAGTATTTTGATTGTTTCGTTCAATCGCCTGAAAAACATCGCTTAAAGTTATTCCGTTGGACTTCAGCAGAAACGGATCAATGGCGATTTCATATGTTTTTAGGTTCCCACCAAATCCACTGACATCAGCAACCCCTTTAACCCCTAAAAGTTGACGACGAATGATCCAATCTTGAATCGTTCTAAGTTCTGTTGGTGTGAATTTCTTACTAAAACCCGGCTTTGCTTTCAGCGTATATTGATAAATCTCACCCAATCCAGTACTTAAAGGCGCCAAAAATGGATCACCATATCCCGGTGGAATGGAAGCTTTTGCATCTGATAGGCGCTCCAAAACTTGTTGACGTGCCCAGTAAATGTCTGTTTCCTCTGAAAATACAATAGTAACGACACTGAGTCCAAAACGACTAAACGAACGAATTTCTTCGATTCCAGGTGTTGTTGCCATTGACTGCTCCACGGGAAACGTGACAAAACGCTCAATATCCTCAGCTCCTGAAGACGGTGAAACAGTGACGATTTGCACTTGATTATTTGTGATGTCCGGAACGGCATCAATGGGTAATTTAGAAAGGGAAAAAAGTCCCCAAACAATGATTCCCAAAGTCAAAACAGCAACAATTAACTTGTTCTGAATCGACCAATGAATGATTCGATTTAACATAAAAATAGATTGAATGAACTAATTGAAAGAAAGCAGTAGAACTGCAGGATCAATTAAGACAATTGAGGCGGATGCCAAATAGAATGAAAATCATTTGAAATAAATGAAATCACTTTACTATTATTTTGATTTTGCTCAACAAATACTTCAACTTGCGTTTGAACAACAGGAATGGGTGTTTCGAAATGCTCCGTAAAATAAATCGCCGCAACTTGAACTGTCGTTTTTAAAGGAAGCTCTTGATGTTCCTTGTCAAAATCAGCGAATTTGTTGAAATAATGTTCCTTAATAAAGGAAGATAGCGTCGCTTCCTTTGATTCAGATTGGTATTCTTCGTAGTGTTCGATGAATGCTGACGCATTTAACAATTGAATTCCTTGCCAATTTGGAGCAAGGGACAACAATGAAAAATACAGCATTAATAGAAAACTAATGAACCTCATATTTCAAATGTACATCAATTTTGAAGGATTCATCCATTCATGGTTCGATTTAACACCTATTTAACACATTAAGTAACAGTAAAAATGAATTGATAAATATGACTTCAACAAACAAGTCTTGATGAAATTCAATTAATTTTAGTGAAAATTATGAAAATGAAAAGAAACTCATTGTTACTGTATTTCCTATTTCTCCTTAGCAGTATTTCTTTTGGACAAGAGTCTGCCGTTCATTGCGCAAAAAGAGACCATCGAACTCAAATGGTGAAGAGTGCCACTTTGAATATTGGTCAAATTGCTGAAACGGAAAAATACGATGTCCATTTTTACCAATTGGATCTCAGCATGACAAATATCTCCACAAGTTTAAGTGGTACAGGAAGTATTCATGCGACGGCAAAACAACCGTTGGACAGCGCTTTGTTTGAACTATTCTCTACTTTAACTATTACCCAAATTCGCCTTGATGGACAGCCTGTTAACTATTCGCGCGTTGCAAGCGCGGTGAAAGTTCCAGTCAATGCACTTGTGAACCAATCCTTTATCATCGAAGTAGATTATAATGGAACTCCACCTACAGCACAAACCAATCCATTGGGTGGAAGCGGAATGACCGCTGCCGCTTCTCCCTCTTGGGGAAACAAAGTCGTTTGGTCTTTATCCGAACCCTTTTCTGCATTTGAATGGTTTCCTTGTAAACAAAGTTTAACGGATAAAGCGGACTCTTGTGCAGTTTCAATCACCGTTCCGGATACCTGTAAAGCAGGATCCAACGGTATCCTGGAGCATGTTACGCCACTCGGAAATGGTCAAACACGCTACGATTGGAAACACAGACACCCCATCGATTATTACCTGATTTCTGTTTCCGTGGCGAAGTACATTGAATACAATGTGTATGCAAATCCAGTTGGAGCTCCGAATCCCATTTTAATTCAAAATTACATTTACGACAATCCTGGAACCTTGCCGAATTTTCAAGCAGAGATAGACGAAACCGCAGATTTCATCGAATTGTATTATGATTTGTATGGACCCTATCCGTTTGAAGATGAAAAATATGGACATTGCATGGCACCCATTTCCGGCGGAATGGAACACCAAACAATGACAACCCAAGGATTTTTCGAAAAGACACTGACCTCGCATGAGCTGGCACATCAATGGTGGGGAGATAACGTAACTTGTGCGTCATGGTGTGACATTTGGATCAACGAAGGATTTGCATCGTATAGCGAATATTTGATGCTAGAAAATCTGTATCCGGGCGAACAAGGTCCATTCATGCAGCAGGTTCACAACAGTGTCATGAATCAGTCAGGCGGAAGTGTTTGGGTCCTAGATAGCTTGAACGAAAGTCGCATTTTCAGTGGTCGCTTAACCTACGACAAAGGATCAGGGATTATACATTCATTGCGTTACGAAATCAATAACGACCAACTTTTCTTTGATGGCCTGCGTGCTTTTCAAGTTGCATTCAAAGACAGCACAGCGACCGGAATTGCTTTTAAAAATTTCATGGAGAATTTTACCGGAATGGATTTATCACCATTTTTCAATCAATGGTATTTTGGAGAAGGTTATCCAACCTATTCCGTGAAATGGAATCAGACTGGAAATGACGTTGCCATCGAGATCTCGCACACATCGTCCATGTCGCAGGTGACACCGACCTTTACGAACGACATCGATTTACGGTTTATTCGTCAAGGACAAACGGACACGATCATTCGTTTCAACATTAACTCAAATAACGAGCAATTCAGCATTTATAATATCGGAACATTAAGTGGTTCCATAAGTATCGACCCAAAAAATTGGATCATCAATAAAGTAGGAAGCATTACAGAGGACCCTAACCTGAATCTAGGAATGGAGTCAAGTTTGGATGTAAAAAACATGCATCTTTACCCGAATCCAAGTTCTGGAGAATTTACCATTCAAAACATTCCAGTTAACGCGGATTTTTTCGACCTTTTTGATCAAGCCGGAAGATTTATTTTAACTCAAAAAGTAACCAAAGAGGGACTAATTCGTCTAAATGATTTGTCCGACGGAACCTATATTTTTAGTTTGGTACTTTCGGATGGACAACGAAAAACGTCCATGATTCAAATAAAAAAATAAAAAAATACGTTATAGCCGTACATTTAAACAACTACAAAATGAAAAAAGTGACCCTACTTGCAGCATTAATTTTAAGCACCGCTGCCTTTTCCCAAAATTTAAAGATCAGTGAAATTCATATTTCTAGTGGTACTGGTTCAATGGGATCACAACAAGGAACCTTGAGTGATTTCGCTAAACTGGCTCCAAATTCAGCTGTTTTAGGAATGGATTTAAGTCAACTCACACCCTATAACTACAATTATTTCAATGGATTTGGAATGAATTCCGGTTCTAACTCCACTAGCCTTCAATTAGGTTTAGAATGTGCAAAAATGCCGAAAATCAACTTTCGTGTGGGCATCACGCATGTGAGTAATTACTCATTATTGTCCGCGCATGGTTCATTTTACGAATCGGCACCTTATGACACTTTGACTTCATCACAAACCGGACAACAAACATTTATTGATTCAAGCCATTCAAAGTCCTATGATATGAATTATTCCAATCAACAAATCCGTTTAGATGGCGCAGTGATTTTCCGCATGTTCCCGGAAAAACGTTGGTCATTACACACAGGATTGGGAGCTTCGATTGGAATGAGTTACCATGCAACAACCTCTCTAAGATACTGGGAATCATCTAGTATAAATGGCAACAATGGAGGTTATTATAACGAATCAGGAAAGAACGAAACATTCCAAAACAAAAATTCTTTAGGTGCTGCATTGTATATTCCTTTCGGTGTTGACTTTTGTATTGGTAAAAAACGTGACTTCTGGATGCCTTTTCATGTGTATGCTGAATCGAGACCAAGTTTAAACATAAATACAATCACTGGAATTGGCACAACTTTTAGTCCAGGAATGAGTTCAGCCGTTGGACTTCGCGTAAAATTATAGTCAGAATAAGTTATAATGATTCTAAATTAGAGCCTTCTTCAATCGGAGGCTCTTTTTTTTTGCCTTTTTATCCACATTTTCATTGGGGAATTGAAATGAAAAGGTAAATTTGTGTCGCTTAAACAAACCTAATTTTAATAAGTTTGTTAGTAAACAAAGAACCGGACAAAATCAGTTCCTATGCAAGAAATTTCTACAAGCGCTAATTACATTCCGCTTTTGTTACAAATAGTGGTTGCTGCTGCATTTGTGATATTTACGTTAGTGGTAACGCACAAATTAACACCCCGTATCAATTCTGACCGAAAGGATGAAAACTTCGAATGTGGTATTGAAGCGGAGGGAAATGCACGTTTCCCAGTATCGGTAAGGTATTTTATGACAGCTATCCTATTTGTATTATTCGATGTGGAGGTCATTTTCTTTTATCCGTACGCGGTTAATTTTTACGAATTAAAAATGGAGGGCTTACTCGCATTGATCATGTTTGTTGGGTTCTTCCTAGTTGGATTCTTATACATTAGACTTAAAGGTGCTTTAGAATGGGAAAAATAGACGACGTAGAAGTCATCAACGGTGAAGGTTATCAGTTGACGACATTGGACAAAGCCATTGGACTTGCACGCGCAAATTCAGTTTGGCCACTACCATTTGCAACATCATGTTGTGGAATTGAATTCATGGCAACGATGGGTAGTGCTTATGACTTATCTCGTTTCGGAATGGAACGCATGTCCTTCTCTCCGCGCCAAGCGGATTTATTGATTGTAGCAGGTACCATCTCAAAAAAATTAGGTCCAGTTTTGAAAAAAGTATACGAACAAATGTCCGAGCCGAAATGGGTTCTTTCTGTTGGTGCGTGTGCTTGTTCAGGAGGAATCTTTGATACATACAGCGTTTTACAAGGAATTGATCGCATCATTCCCGTAGATGTTTATGTGCCTGGATGTCCACCAAGACCAGAGCAAATTATTGATGGTGTGATGAACATTCACGAATTGGTAAAAAACGAATCGAATCGTCGTCGTTACAGTGACGAATACAAACACTTGATGCAAAACTATAACATAGAAATCGAAGATGGAAAAGCTGAATAATGAAGCCATCTTGAACTTGATTCAAGGAGCTTTCCCGAACGATGTGTTGTTTCATGAAGAACCTTATGGCTTATTAACCATAGAGGTAACTGCAGCGAAGGGACATGAAATCATCGAATGGTTAAAAAACCATGAGACATTAAGTGTAAACTACTTAACAAATATTGCAGCCGTTCATTATCCAGAAGATGCTGGACGTGAGTTTGCTGTCGTATATCAACTTCACAGTTGGAAGAATTTATTTAGACTTCGAATCAAATGCTACTTGCCGAAAGAAAATGTTTCCATCGCCTCTTTGGTGGACATTTTTCCAGGTGCGAATTGGATGGAAAGAGAATCCTACGACTTTTTTGGAGTAGAATTTATCGGACATCCGGACATGCGTCGCATTTTGAACGAAGACAGCATGGACTATTTCCCAATGCGCAAAGAATACGCTTTGGAGGATGATACCCGTGAAGATAAAGATGATCGCTATTTTGGACGTAATAACCAATAATGATGAGTGAACTAAAAACAAAAGAAGCTTTCGCTCAATCGTCAGAGACGATTGACGGAAACATTGCAACCATTAACTTTGGTCCAACTCACCCTTCAACACATGGTATTTTTCAAAATGTATTGAAAGTGGATGGGGAGAAAATTATCTCATCAGAACAAACGGTTGGCTATATCCACCGTGCGTTTGAGAAACTTTCGGAACGTCGTCCCTATAATCAAATCACACCGATTACGGATCGATTAAACTATTGCTCCTCCCCTATTAACAACATGGGATGGGAAATGACCGTTGAGAAATTAATTGGTGCAGAAATTCCAAAGCGTGTGCAATATATGCGCGTGATCATTATGGAACTAGCACGTATTGCAGATCACTTGATTTGTAACTCTGTGATTGGTGTAGATGCTGGAGCTTTAACAAGCTTCTTTTATCCATTTACTGAACGCGAGAAAATTTACGAGTTGTACGAAGAGATTTGTGGTGCTCGTTTGACAACAAACATTGGACGCATTGGTGGTTTCGAACGTGATTTCACACCGGCTTTCCATACAAAATTACAGTCCTTCCTGAAAACGTTCCCGAAAGCTTTTGAAGAGTTCGATTCAATGTTGGCTCGTAACCGAATCTTCATGGATCGTACGAAAGGGGCTGGACCAATTTCTGCAGAACGTGCATTGGCGTATTCATTCTCTGGACCGAACTTAAGAGCGACAGGTGTGGATTACGATGTTCGTGCAATGCATCCGTATTCTTCGTATGAAGATTTCGATTTCATTATTCCTGTGGGAGTAAATGGAGATACATATGATCGTTTCATGGTTCGTCAAGAAGAAATTCGTCAAAGTGTTCGTATCATTGAACAAGCATACAAAAACCTTCCTGAAGGATCGTACAAAGCAGATTTACCTGATTTCTACCTTCCAGAAAAAGCAGATGTTTACAACAACATGGAAGCGCTAATCTACCATTTCAAAATTGTCATGGGAGAAACAGAAATTCCTCCAGGCGAGGTTTATCACTCTGTAGAAGGAGGAAATGGTGAATTAGGATTTTACCTAATCAGCGATGGAGGAAGAACTCCTTATCGTTTACAATTTAGAAGACCTTGTTTTATTTATTACCAAGCATACCCTGAAATGATTTCTGGTATGTCCATTAGTGATGCCGTTCTTACCTTAAGTAGTATGAACGTTATTGCAGGTGAATTAGACGCATAATATGAAAATAGAAAGTCCAATTAATCAAGACTCCACGCCCGTTGTTTTCAGTGCAGAAATGATGGCTGAAATCAATTCGGTTATCGCTATGTTTCCTGAAGGGAAATCAAAAAGTGCCTTGATTCGAATTTTACACATTGTTCAAACAAATTATGGTTGGACAAGTGTTCCCGCAATGAATACAGTTGCGGAAATATTAAATATTCAACCGATTGAGGTATATGAAGTAGCATCATTCTATACGATGTTTCACTTGAATCCAGTTGGAAATTATGTTTTCGAAGTTTGTCGAACTGGACCATGTATGATCGTTGGAAGTGATGAAATCATTGCGTACATCGAGGAGAAATTAAACGTGAAAGTTGGTGGTACTACTGCTGATGGAATGTTTACCTTGAAAACGGCAGAATGTCTTGGAGCGTGTGGTTATGCACCTGTATTGCAATGTCAATACAAGTTTCATGAACATTTGACAAAAGAAAAAGTAGATGAAATCATTGAAGCGTATCGTGCAGCTTCATTTGTAAATTAAGGAATTATGGCAGGTAGAAAGTTACTTATCGAAAACGTACATATTCCAGGCATCGAAACATTTGATGTCTACCGAAAAAATGGTGGATACGCATCTGTTGAGAAGGCTTTGAAAAAAATGACTCCGGACGAAGTTGTCGAAGAAGTGAAGAAATCTGGACTTCGTGGACGCGGAGGAGCTGGATTCCCAACAGGGATGAAATGGTCATTTTTGGCGAAACCAGAAGGAGTTCCAAGATATTTAGTGTGTAACGCTGATGAATCTGAACCTGGAACATTTAAAGACCGCTATTTGATGGAGAAAATTCCTCATTTATTGATTGAGGGAATGATTACATCCAGTTATGCATTGGGTGCGAATGTTTCCTACATCTATATTAGAGGTGAATTCATGTACATTCTCCACATATTGGAGAAAGCAATCGCCGAAGCCCGTGCGAATGGAATGCTTGGTAAAAACATCATGGGATCCGGTTACGACTTAGATCTTGTTGTTGCTCCAGGTGGCGGTGCTTATATCTGTGGTGAAGAAACAGCATTATTAGAATCTTTGGAAGGAAAACGTGGAAATCCACGCATGAAACCACCATTCCCAGCAGTCAAAGGACTATGGGGATGTCCAACAGTTGTGAATAATGTTGAAACCATTGCAGCTGTTGTTCCAATTGTGAATAACGGAGGCGAAGAATATGCGAAAATCGGTATTGAACGCAGCACAGGAACAAAATTAATTTCAGCTAGTGGAAACTTGGTTCGTCCAGGTGTTTACGAAATTGAAATGGGTGTTTCTGTAGAGGAATTCATTTACGGTGATGATTATTGTCGTGGAATTGCCAACGGAAAACGTTTGAAAGCGTGTATTCCTGGTGGATCATCTGTTCCGATTTTACCGGCACATTTAGTGACCAAAACAGCTGCAGGTGAAAACCGTTTAATGACTTACGAAAGTTTAGCTGACGGTGGATTTGCTTCTGGATCAATGTTAGGTTCAGGTGGATTCATTGTATTTGATGAAGATCAGTGCATCGTTCGCAATACGTATACATTTGCTCGTTTTTATGCGCATGAATCATGTGGACAATGTTCACCATGTCGCGAAGGAACAGGCTGGATGGAAAAAGTATTGCACCGTCTAGAAAATGGACATGGTACAATGGAGGACATTACGCTATTGGAAGAAATCAATAAAAAGATTGAAGGAAATACCATTTGTCCATTAGGTGATGCTGCTGCATGGCCAGTTGCTGCTGCGATTCGTCATTTCCGTGAGGAATTTGAATGGCATGTGACGCATCCAGCGGAAGCACAAACAAGAAATTATGGTTTAATCCAACCTCGTGTTGAAGAGATAAAAGCGCTATGATTAAAGTAACGATTGACGATATTGAAGTAGAAGTAGAACCGGGTACATCGATTCTGAATGCCGCTCGTCAAATTGGTGGCGAAGTTGTTCCACCTGCAATGTGTTATTACAGCAAACTTCCAGGAACTGGAGGGAAATGTAGAACATGTTTAGTAGAGGTTGCTGCAGGATCTACTGCTGACCCACGTCCAATGCCAAAATTAATGGCATCTTGTTCGACAGCAGTGATGGACGGAATGATTGTAAAAAACAAAACGAGTCAACGCGTTCACGATAATCGTGGAGGTGTTGTTGAGTTTTTGTTAATCAACCATCCACTTGATTGTCCTATTTGTGACCAAGCAGGTGAATGTCATCTTCAAGATTTAGGATACGAACATGGTTCCGCAAAAACACGCTATCGTGAGGAAAGAAGAACCTTTGATCCAATCGACATTGGTAACAAAATCAAATTGCACATGAATCGTTGCATTTTGTGTTATCGTTGTGTACATGTAGCGAATCAATTGACTGACAAACGTGTACATGGTGTGATGCACCGTGGAGAACATGCGGAAATCAGCACATACATTGAAAATGCAGTAGACAATGATTTCTCTGGAAACATGATTGATGTTTGTCCAGTTGGTGCATTGACTGACAAAACTTTCCGATTCAAAAGCCGTGTTTGGTTTTTGAAACCAATGGAAGCAGAATGTGCATGTACAAAATGTTCAGGAAAAGCGGTTGTTTGGATGTTTGGAAATGAAATTTACCGTGTTACTGCCCGCAAGGATAAATATGGTGAAGTAGAAAACATTGAAGACAAAACAGCTTGGATTTGTAACGATTGTCGTTTTGAGAAAAAAGACCCGAGCGCATGGAACATTACTGGTCCTCGCAAAATCGATCGTCACTCTGTTATTTCTCAAGGGAAATATGCTACAAAAATTGATAAAGGACTAAATAAAATTGGATAATGGATACAGCAATGCTCATAGAAAAATCAGCTTTGGTATTATTGCTTTTCCTCATATCACTTGGAGTTGCAGCATATCAAACGTATTTTGAACGAAAATTAGCCGCTTGGATTCAAGACCGCGTTGGTCCGGATCGCGCTGGTCCCTTTGGAATCCTTCAACCGATTGCCGATGGGACAAAAATGTTCTTGAAAGAAGATTTTATTCCAGCAAAAGCAGATAAATGGTTATTTATCATTGGACCTGGAATATCCATGTTTACCGCGCTTATCACAAGTTCAGTGATTCCTTGGGGAACAAATGTGAATTTATTTGGACGTGATATCAGTTTACAAGTAGCAGACTTCAACATTGGAATCCTATTTGTTTTTGGAGTAGTTTCTATTGGTGTTTACGGAATCATGATTGGTGGATGGGCATCGAATAACAAGTACTCTCTTTACGGAGCCATTCGTGCGTCATCTCAAATGATTTCTTACGAATTAGCGATGGGAATCTCTGCAATTACGATTGTGATGTTAACGGGAAGTTTGAGTTTAAATGACATCGTTCAAAGTCAGCATGGAATGAATTGGAATGTTTTCTATCAACCACTTGCTTTCTTTATCTTCTTTATTACTTCGCTTGCAGAATTAAACCGTGCTCCTTTCGATTTACCGGAATGTGAATCGGAGTTAATCGGTGGATACCACACAGAATACAGTTCCATGAAATTAGGATTGTACTTATTCTCTGAATACACATCCATGTTCGTTTCTTCGGCAATTATGGCTGTATTGTTCTTTGGGGGATATAACTTCCCTGGAATGGATGCCTTCTCCGGAAATACCTTAGCGATCTTAAGTATCGCAGCATTTGCATTGAAAATATTCTTGTTCATCTTTGTGATCATGTGGATTCGTTGGACCATACCTCGCTTCCGCTTTGATCAATTGATGCACCTTGGATGGAAAGTATTAATTCCTGTTGCGATTGTCAACATGTTGATTACCGGCTTAGTAGTTGCTTGGAATCAAGGATGGATGTAAAAGAAATAAAAAATGGAAAGTTTAACTAATAGAAAGAAAGTCGTTTCCGACAAGCCCATGACTTTGTGGGAGAAAATCTACATTCCAGCGATTGTTGGCGGGATGATGACGACGATGAAACACATGCTTCGTCGACGTAAAACGATTAAATACCCAGAAGAAACACGTGTATTCGCACCAGTTTACCGTGGACAACACGTTTTAAAAAGAGATGAGCAAGGACGTGAAAACTGTACAGCTTGTGGACTTTGTGCCGTAGCTTGTCCAGCGGAAGCAATCACCATGACATCTGCTGAACGTGTAAAAGGTGAAGAACATTTGTACCGTGAAG
The DNA here is from genome assembly GCA_024643365.1 of Crocinitomicaceae bacterium. Classification (GTDB taxonomy): domain Bacteria; phylum Bacteroidota; class Bacteroidia; order Flavobacteriales_D; family Crocinitomicaceae; genus UBA952. The sequence goes on from JAHENC010000022.1 coordinate 57,527, forward strand.
AGAAATATGCTTCTAGCTACGAAATCAACATGTTACGTTGCATTTTCTGCGGACTTTGCGAGGAAGCGTGTCCGAAAGAAGCCATTTTCTTAACAGATAGAATCGTAACAACGGAATTTGAACGCGACGAATTCATCTATGCAAAAGACAAGCTAGTTGAAGCAGTTGATGATCGCATCGACATTACAAAAAGACAATTCACCGGAAAAAGAACTGAAAAATGAGTTTACAAATGATCTCCGTGATATTGGGAAGTTTAACGATTGCATCAGGATTGATGGTCGTTTTAAGCAAACACCCAATTCGAAGTGTAATTTACTTGGTAATTACCTTCTTTTTTATCTCTGCCATGTACATTTTGATGAATGCGCAGTTTTTAGCAATCGTTAATATGATTGTTTATGCAGGAGCAATTATGGTCCTTTTCTTATTCGTTTTGATGTTGTTAAACTTGAACAAGGAAATGGAACCTGAGTCCACACGAATGAGTGTGATTACCGCTGTGATTGCAGGTGGAACACTTTTCCTTGTGATGATTACCGCATTAAGAGACACGTTTCAATATGGAAAAGGCTACGTTCAAGTTGCAGTTCAGGATGCTGGACTCGTTGAAAAATTAGGTAAACTACTTTTTTCCAAATACCTCGTGCCGTTTGAAATCTCTTCTATCCTATTCATCGCTGCGATGGTTGGGGCTGTATTACTAGCGAAAAGAGAAAAACAAATCATCGATTAAGAACTAAAATATGGAACAGTTAAACAATATAGGGGCATCCTTAGATTTTTACATTTTCGTATCCATTGCTTTGTTTAGCATTGGAGCGATTGGTGTGCTCACAAGAAAAAACATGATTGTCTTATTGATGTGTATCGAATTGATGCTAAATGCTGTGAATTTGCTTTTAGTGACGTTCTCTACCTTCTTTGGAAATGGAGAAGCACAAATCTTTGTCTTCTTTATCATCGTCGTTGCCGCGGCAGAAGCTACCATCGGATTATCCATTTTAATTATGGCATACCGAAACAGCAAATCCATCGATATCGAAATGTTCAACAAATTAAACGGTTAAGAAAATGGGAAAAGATCTGTTATTATTGACCTTGATTTCTTTGCCTTTAATTGGCGCTGCTATCAATGGTATACTTGGAAAGAAAATGCCGAAAATCATTGTTGGTTCGCTTGCGACTATCTTGGTGTTCGTTTCTTTCCTTATCGGACTGACGTTATTTACAGGGTTGGATAAAACGACCATTGTTCATTTGTTTCAAGTAGCGAAATTTGATGATTTCACCTTGGATGCGAACTTTCAAATTGATTCATTATCTATTTGGATGACCTTAATCATCACAGGAATTGGTTCTTTGATTCACTTGTTCTCGATGGGTTACATGAGCCATGACGAAGGATACCATAAATTCTTCACGTATTTGAACTTGTTTATTTTCTCCATGCTCCTTTTGGTATTGGGAAGTAACTACTTTGTCTTATTCTTCGGTTGGGAAGGTGTAGGTATCTGTTCATATTTATTGATCGGATTCCATTACAACGATACCGAAAAAGGAATTGCCAACAGTTTAGCTGCGCGTAAAGCCTTTATCATGAACCGTATTGGTGATGCTGGATTATTGTTCGCATTATTCATGATGTTAAACAAATTCCACACACTAGAATTTGTTGAAATTGGAAAAATGATCGCTGCTAGTCCTGAGTTGTATACTGGAATTGCTGGAGCGATAACTTTATGTCTATTCTTAGCTGCAACTGGAAAAAGTGCTCAAATACCATTGTTCACTTGGTTACCTGATGCCATGGCGGGACCAACGCCCGTTTCGGCATTAATCCACGCGGCGACAATGGTAACAGCCGGAATATATTTAACCGTACGTTCAAACTTCTTATTTGAATTAGCTCCAACAACGAAAGATTTAATCTTGGTGATTGGTATTGCGACGACTGTTGTCGCGGCGTTTATTGCCATGCGTCAAAACGACATTAAAAAAGTATTGGCTTATTCAACCGTTTCGCAATTGGGATTAATGTTCGTTGCCCTAGGAATGGGTGCTTACACCGTAGCCTTGTTTCACGTTACAACACATGCTTTCTTTAAAGCTTTGTTATTCCTTGGTTCAGGAAGTGTCATTCACGCTATGTCTGACGAACAAGACATTCGCAAAATGGGCGGATTATCTAAATTAACTCCGATTACACACATCACCTTTTTAATTGGAACCCTTGCAATTGCTGGATTCCCATTCTTGTCTGGATTCTTTTCCAAGGATGAAATTTTAGCACATGCATGGATGTCGAGTCCATTGGTTTATGGAATTCTCATGATTGCTGTTACTATGACCGCCATTTATATGTTTCGTTTGTATTTCTTGGTTTTTCACGGTTCGTTTAGAGGCGGCGATAAATTGAAATCTCATGTACATGAAAGTGGATTATCCATGACAATTCCGTTGATGGTGTTAGCTGTTCTTTCTGTTTTTGGTGGGATCTTGAATTTACCCGGTATTGTTTTTCATAACGCTGGACATTGGATGTCTCACTTTTTAGAAAGCACAACCTACGGATTAAATCAAATTGAAACAGAACACATGGATGGAAATCAATCCATCATGTTGATGTGTATAGCGAGTATTGTTGCATTATCAGTGATGGCTTGGGCCTATTTGACTTATGTGAAGAAGCAAGCAATTGCGAAAGAAGATGTAGATATGACTGCCTGGGAAAAATTATCGAGCAACAAATTGTACATCGATGAATTGTACCAAACAATTTTTGTTCAACCAATCTTGTGGTTGTCCACTACCCTATCAAGTCAATTTGAACAACGCGTTTTGACGAATGGAATTTTCCGCTTGACCAGTGCTATTGAAGCAAGTGGTAATTACACACGTAAATGGCAATCAGGTTTCTTGTCAAGTTATCTTTTCTGGATGGTTATGGGTATCATCGGATTTATTAGTTATTACATTATAAAATCAACATTTTGGAACTAATCTTTTTACCACTTATTTTTGGAATTATAGCGTTTTTTCTTCCCTCAAAATGGGTTAGACCGTACGGATTAATTGCCAGTATCGTTGTGTTGCTATTTTCGATCGATCATTTAATAAAATTTGATCCAGAAAACTACGTACTGATGCTTAATCCAGCGGAGGTTTTCCCCTTAGGATTAACGTTTAAAATGGGCTACGATGGATTGGCATTAGTGATGGTTTTATTAACCAATGCTGTCATCAGTATTATTTTATTGGCAAATTGGAACAGAGCTATTTCTTCCAATGCACGTTTTACCGGATTAGTACTTTTGATGCAATGTGCGTTAATTGGTTTATTCACATCGCTTGATGGTATTTTGTTTTACACATTCTGGGAGTTAACCCTGATTCCAATTTTCTTGATTCTATATTGGTTTGGAAAACAAGAGAACAACCGTGCATTATTCAAATTCTTTTTGTATACTTTACTGGGCTCATTAATGATGTTATTGTCATTCATCGGATTAGCTTACTTTTCACCGAACTTCTCTTACTTTCAATTAGTGCAAGCAAATTTCGATGGAAAATCAGTGGAAGCCGCATTAATCATGGGAGGAATCCTATTTGCATTTGCTGTAAAAATCCCGTTATTTCCTTTCCACACCTGGCAAGCGCCAACATATACAAACGCACCGATGGCTGGAACTATGTTACTTTCAGCATTGATGTTAAAAATGGCATTGTTCGGGATGATTAAATGGATGATTCCAATCGGATTTGAAGGTCTGGTTTATTTAAAATGGCCCGTAATAACTCTTGGCGGCATCGGAATCGTTTATGGAGCCATTATCGCCATGAAACAAAAAGATTTGAAAACATTGTTCGCTTATGCATCGATTAGTCACTTAGGCTTAATCGCAGCGGGAATCATGCTATTTACTTTTTCAGCAATTGAGGCATCGATGGTTCAAATCATCAACCACAGTATTGTTGCTGTAGCCTTGTTTCTTTGTGCTGGGATCATTGAAGACCGATTGCAGACAAGAAACATCGATTACTTAGGGGGAATCGCGAAAGTTGCTCCTCGCTTTGGCTTCTGGTTTGCGGTGATGACTTTTATTTCCGTTTCTGTTCCATTTACAGCTGGATTCATCGGAGAATTCATATTGATCAAAGAATTGTTTACTGCTCATTGGGTGATTGGAATTACGGCCGCCTCAACACTGGTATTCGGTGCTGTTTACATGTTGCGTGCGTATCAAGCATCCATGTTTGGACCGACGAATGTGACCGTATTTGCGGATTTAACATGGAACGAATATGCTGTTTTCGGAATTTTAACACTTGCAGCAGTTGGATTTGGATTATATCCTCAATTAATCATTGATTTCATTAAACCAAGTATCAAATTCACACAAGAATTGATGGCGGGAGATTTAACATTTACAAAATAATAAGATGGACGCAGTAATTATCATATTTATCACAGGACTAATCGGACTGTTTGTTGGGATGTTAAAAAAGAGTGAATTGACACTTGCGGTTACGTCAATCGGCTTAATAGGTGCATTTATTTCCATGTTCTACATCAACGAATCTCAATCATTCTTTAGTTCTTATGCTGGATTAACGTTTTCACGCACACAACAAATGTTTGCTTTGTTAGCGATTGGACTCACCTTGCTTTCCGTATTGTTGGGTTATGTGTTTTACAAAGAAGAAGAAGAACACACCGCTGATTACTATGGATTAATTCTCTTTTCCTTGACTGGAACCTTGTGTTTAATCGGATTCAGCAACATGTTCATGTTCTTTTTAGGATTGGAAATCCTGTCTATTCCTATTTATGTCCTAGTTGGAATTCAAAAGGGGAATTCACTGGCATCTGAAGCATCTGTGAAATATTTCTTTACAGGATCGTTCGCTACAGCCATTATGTTATTTGGAATTGCGTTAATTTATGGTTCAACTGGTTCGTTCGAACTAAATGAAATTCGCATGGCGGTTGACATGGGGATGTCACATTCACCGATGTTAATTATTGGTGTCTTGATGATGATGGCGGCGTTTATGTTCAAGGTTGGTGCTGTTCCTTTCCATTTCTGGGGGCCAGATGTTTATCAAGGATCTTCAAATGCTGTCATGGCGTACATGGCATCAGTCGTGAAATTAGCCGCGTTATTTGCGTTTGTACATTTGTTTAATTTCACCTTCAATGCCTTAACGCCTTTCGTTTCTGGATTGGTTCTTTTTGCCATTATTGTATCTTTATTCTTGGGATATCTTTCCGCCTTGAAACAAACATCCTTCCGCAGAATGATGGCTTATTCCAGTATTGCCAATACAGGATTTGCATTGTTTGCCGTTTTAAATCAACAATTTGGAGAAGCATCGTTGTGGATATTTATGATTGGCTATGCGAGTTCAACCGTTGCATTAATCACCATCAATATGATTGTCGAGAAAGAAACAGATGAACTAACAAACTGGAAAGGAATTGGGTATTCAAATCCACTAATTGGCATCACATTAGTTATTTCTCTTTTGTCCATGTCCGGAATTCCACCATTCACTGGATTCTTCGGGAAATACTTATTGCTCTCAAGTGCTTTTGCGAATTATTTACCATTCGTTATTTTAGCGATCATTGCTTCCTTAATAGGAGCCTATCTATACTTGCGTTTAATGGTGCTTGCACTTGCCCGTGAAGGAGAAGGACAGAAAATCAAAATGACACCTATACAAGCGGTTGTACTAATTATTTCGGTAGTTGGAACAATCGGTGGATGGTTGGTTTTGATGATTAAGTAAAATCGTCCACATAACCCAACCAGTTTATACATTTCTCGTCTTAAGCTCAATGCAAGAAGAAGTGAGTATTTTCGAAACGCTAATTAATCGTTGTATCCAACGGGATGAAAAGGCGCGAAAAGAACTTTACGATTTATTTTCAGCTCAAATGTTTAATGTTTGTCTTCGCTATGCGAAGAATAGGAGTCAAGCGGAAGATATTTTTCAAGATGCATTTATTAAAGTTTTTGAGAATTTAGCAAAATTGTCTAATAAAAATCAGTTTCCCGGCTGGATTAAACGCGTTTTCGTTAACACCGCCATAGATCATATTCGCGCAAATAAAAGATATGAGTCAACTGAACATTTACATATTATTGAACATTATTCAGATGTTGAACCGTCAATTATTGATGACTTAGCACATGAGGATTTACTCGAAATGGTACAAGAATTACCACCAAGAGCGAAAGTAGTTTTCAACTTGTTTGTTATTGAGGGATATTCACACAAGGAAATTGCGGATGAATTAGGAATTAACATTGGAACATCAAAGTCTCATTTGTTCGATGCGAAAAACATATTAAAAACGAAATTATTAGCCAAAGAAGCCAAACTATTTAGTATTGTCAGCTAAACCATGAAAAAAGAACTTGATCCATTTGAGTCCAAACTAAAGGAAAAACTACAAGGGAAAGCTGCGTTCCCAGAAGAAATTCTTTGGAAAAGATTGAACGATGAACTTATTCGTTCGGATCAAAAAGTGCTGTCTAAAAATTATTATTGGCTTATTGGAACAGCCTTACTCGTTTTACTATCTCTTGGAACAGGATATTTAATTGGTATGCGCCAAGGTAGTCCGCAAATCGTTTCTACTAAGAATTACCAAGGCCTTCGAGAAAAGAAAGTGCCTTCTAAATCTCAATTATCATCCAACCAAAATGAGAACCAAGGTGTGAATCTGAAGGGTGAGAATGTTCAATCGAAAGAAATAATTCAAGACATTCCAATTGAGGGATTATCACAACATCAACTACACGTTGATGCAGCGAATTCAGAGTACACGAAACAATTACATTTGTATACTTTGAATGCCAGTACAGGTAACGATTTCAGAAATCAAAATAATTCAATAGGCGAACAAGATGCCTCACTTTCCTCAAGGCTCACAACGAAAAAGATAAATCAAAACAATCATTCTTCGTCTGAACTTTTACATACAACAGCTTCATTTATCCCAGCAGCACAAAGTACTGATCAATCATCACATTTATTGACGGAGCAATCAAACTTACTTCCGTTTGATGTTGAGAGCGATTTCATCATTGAAAAAATCGCTATTCTTCCAATTACCTGCCTACCTACCTGTCCCCAAATTTCATTGGCCAAAGGTTTACCTTATAAAAGACACATCCCTAGTTTATTTTCCGCTAGTATTGGATTTGAACCAACTGCCTTTAACCGCTTAAAACCACTCGATATTTATGGTTCAGGAAATGTCAACTCATCCAACGAAAAAGGATTGTCCAGCACAAATCTCAAACTTGCCGTTCAAGCACAACTCGGAAGACACTTCGAAATAGGTGTTGGATTAGGTTCTTCAAGCTATGTGACACTACAAAAGGTGCAGAATCAACTTGTACAAATCGATCCATTTGTGAATCAATTGAATTTCGAATCTTCAATAGGTAACTTTCAGATTCATGAAAACCATTTAATGGATGACCCAGAAGATCAAGAAGAAAATGAATTGAATTTCCAAGATTCAACAGCTTTCCATTTAAATTATCAACTTTCAAACACGGTAAAAAGCATACAAGTTCCCATTACCGCTGGCTTTATTTTCCAATTGAATAAAGTTAAATTTACCATGAAAACTGGTTTAATATACAACCACATTACTCAAGCGACTCAAATTTTAAACATTCGCGGATTTAATGCCATTCAAAACAACATAGCATCACAACTTATTTCCAATTCATATTTCCATTTGATTCAATTGGGTGCTGAATATCCTGTCTCTGAACATTTTTCCGTTATGCTCGCTCCAAAATACAGCTATGCTTTAAAATCCATTTCTAAATCAACTATTCTTCGTCCAAATTCGATTGGAATAGAATGTGCATTGAAATTCTATTTCTAATTTCTCCAGTTAGAAAAACCTAACTTTTTCGTTTTTTTAGCACACCGATGAACCTAGTCTTAACTTAGTTGTACAGAGGCTCACTAAACGACTACACATGAATCTATCTTTTCCTACTCCATCTAAAACACACATTCGATTTGGCATTATTTTATTGATCGCTGTTTTAATTGGAATACTATTCAATTACTGGAATCGTGCTGAAAATCCAAGTAATCAAAAGGATCCTTATGCCGGTCTTTTAGACCGTAAATCAGATGGTTTGATTCACGAAAAAACCTTGCTAACGAATAAAGCTGTTCCCGTTTTGAAAATTTCAAATGAGCGCGAAAAAACTGTCAAACTTTCAAATTTATCCATATCATCTACTATTGAAAATGGCGTTGCACGCACACGTTATGACATGTATTTTTACAATGATCAATCGCGTGATTTAGAGGCTGAATTGCAATTTCCACTTGCCGACGGACAAACTATCTCCTATTTTGCGATGGATGTCAATGGTGAAATGAGACCTGGCGTAGCTGTTGAAAAAGTAAAAGCGCGCATGGCCTATGAGGCTACTGTTCGACAAGGAATCGATCCGGGATTAATTGAAAAAACGCAAGGGAATAACTTTAAATTACGTGTCTTCCCAGTCCCGTCCAAAGGAACTAAACACATCATTATCGAATACATGCATGAACTTGCGATGGATGTCAAACATGCTTATTACTACCTCCCACTCTTCTTTAAAGAAAAAATCCCCGTATTCTCTTATCAACTTTCAATTATTGGAGAGACTGAAAACCCCAACATTATCCGTTCATGCTCTGATGATTTTAAATTGGCTGAAGTTTCAGAAATGTATAAAGCCTCCATTCGTAAAAAACAATTTTTAGCCAATAAACCCATTGTTATTCGACTTCCGAATCGTTCATCTGAAACGGTAGCAGCATGTGAACAAAAATCCAATGGTATTTTCTTTCATACGAATTTGACGCTGCCACAGAAATATGCTCGAAAAAAACAGGTAAAAAAAATCACGATTCTTTGGGATGTTTCCAGTTCTCGGTTTCTATCGCAAATTCCAAAGGAAATCAGTTTACTGAAAAGGTATTTAAAATCGATGAAAAAGGGTGAAGTGGAATTCATTCCATTTGGATTTAAAGCATTACCGGCTCAAACCTTTTACATCAAAAATGGAAAAAGCAACGCGTTAATAAAAACCATTAAAACGTTGGTTTATGATGGTGGTACTACACTGAATCAGTTACCATGGAATACTTGTCAAGGAGAAGAAATCTTATTATTTACCGATGGACTTCAAAATTTAGGAAGTTCTAAAAGTCCAACAACATCTAAAGAAATCTATTGCATTCAAAGCGCCATTAAATCAGATAATGGTTTCTTGAAAAATATATCAAAATCCTCACATGGTGAATTCATCGACCTCTGTACCTTAAGTGAAAAAGAGGCTTTGGAGCGATTAAATTCCAAATCACTTCATTTCATGGGATTTGAAGCAGATCAAGCATTGGAAAATTATTACCCAAGCAGCGGATTAGGAAACAATGGCATTCTTTCTGTTTCTGGAAGACTAAGCAAAATTCGACCATACGTAACAGCAAAATTTGGAATTGGAACACAAGTATTACTAAAGACAAGGATTCCTTTAGAGCTTAACAATCAGAAAGCCCAGGCCAATTTGGAGAAAATGTGGGCGATCCATCAACTGAATGAACTACAAGAAAATTCCAAACAAAACGAAAAACAAATACTTGAAACCGGATTAACATACCGATTGGTATCTGATTATTCATCTTTGTTGATTCTCGACCGCGTCGAAGACTATGTCCAACACCGCATCCTTCCGCCACATAGTTTACAGAAAGAATATTTCAAACAATTGAAGGCGGCGATTAAAGAAGAGAAAAAGAATAGCTACGACCATCTGACAAACATTAAAAAAGAGTGGAAAATACAACAAGCGTGGTGGAAAAAACATCGAAAAGAAGAAAAGAGAAAAAGAAATCGTTCGAATACCCCTCCTCCCTCGCCTGATGACGCGGTGATTTTGAGCAATGTAACTGTGCAAGGATCTAGTGATGAACTTTCCGTCCCGACACCATCTACAACTAGCGTATCAGCTAATTCCAGTGAACAAACAATGGCCTTCATTCCTCCTGTTGTTGCACATAACGAAGAAGCGAATGTATTATCGGACACAATAAGACAAGGATCGGATATACAAATATTACCTACGTCCATTGGAGCGGTGACCTTATTCTGGGCAAACGGAGATTTTAATTCCAATATTTCAGCGAGTGATTTGACTAGCGCTGGAACCTATACTTTTTCAGTTACGAATGTCAATGGGAATTCAAGTCTAAACAACGTCGAACGTGGTACATTGCGCGTGAAAGCCTGGGACCCCAAGTCTCCATATATGAAACGAATTAAATTCACTCCGCTCTCTCAAGCCTATAGCGTTTATTTGGATGAACGTAGAAAATATGCTAGTCAACCTTCGTTTTATTTGGACGTGAGCGATTACTTTATTTACAAAAAACATTATGCTGAGGGAATTCGTGTCCTCTCGAACATTGCCGAATTGGACATGGAAAATCACAGTTTACTCCGTATTGTCGCTCAACGATTCTTGCAACTAGGTGAAAAGAAATTGGCATTAGCGCTTTTCAAACACTTGATCGAACTTCGTCCTGAGGAACCTCAGTCGTACCGTGACCTAGGACTCGCATTCGAACAAATAGGTAATTACAACGAAGCCATTCGTTATTTATACAAAGTAGTCAAAGAACCATACGATGGACGCTTTGCTGGAATTCATTGCATAGCCTTGAACGAAATCAACAACATCATTTCTAGTCATCCGAGAAACCTAAAATTCGACTACATAGACAAAGCGTTTATTCGTAAGATGCCTGTAGATATTCGCATTGTACTCAATTGGGATACAGATGATACCGATGTAGATTTATGGATTACGGAACCAGATGGCGAAAAATGTATGTATTCATACCCACTGACTCAAAATGGTGGACGAATTTCCAATGACTTCACACAAGGATATGGACCAGAAGAATACATGATACGCGCTGCACAACGTGGAACATATCAAATTCAAGCACATTATTACGGAGATCACCGTCCAACCGTAAATGGCAAAGCAACATTGAGTATTCAATTGTTTAAACAGTATGGAACAAGTCTTCAGTACAAACGTGAAATCACACGCAGACTGAATGTTACAGATGATGTTGTTGACCTAGGAGAATTTGAGTTTTAACCTAATATTTAATGTGTTGCACAAATTAAAGCACCAGTTAAAATAATTATTGTACTTTTAACCAAAACCTACAACATGCGTAAACTTTTATTTTCTTGTTTTCTATTGAATTCATTGATTTCCATTTCACAAAATGGCCCCATCAGTTTTGAACCTGGAGAATTCGGTTTAACATGGACATGGACCGTATTTGAAAATATTGGGAATCCACCATTGGAGCTTGTTGTCAATCCTGATGTGACCGGAATCAATGCATCTTCAACAGTAGCTAAGTTCACAGCACTTCAAGGGGGAATGCCTTATGCAGGAGTGGAATGTGCGCATGGCGAAGTTGGAACGTTCACACTAACTCCCGCGAATTGCATTGTTAAAATCATGGTAAATAAACCAGTTATTAGTAACGTAGGAATAAAATTTGCCACAGCATCTGGTGCGTCAACAGGCGAATTATTGGTGGCGAACACACAAATAAACAAGTGGGAGGAATTAACATTCGATTTCACTCCAATTCTTGGCTTACCAACATCCAGTGGCATCAACCAAGTAATCATCTTCCCTGATTTTCAAAACCGTACATCTACTAATATTTGTTATTTCGACAATATCACTTTCGGAACTCCTGGACCACCATTAGGAACACCCATGACACCAGCACCTGATCCAAATTTCGCGGCAGTAGATGTGATTTCGATGTTTAGTAATGTGTATACAGATGTCCCTGTGAATACATGGCAAACGGCTTGGTCTCAAGGAACATTGAATGACATTCAAATTCAAGGTAATGACACGAAAAAATATACAGGACTAAACTTTGTAGGTGTTGAGACAACGGGAAGTAACATTTTGAATGTTTCCAATATGACGCATTTGTACTTGAACGTTTGGACACCAAACATGACTGAGTTCCGTGTCAAATTAGTAGACTTTGGCAATGACTTATCTTATGCTGGAGGAGACGACACAGAACATGAATTAACCTTCAATCCAATTTTGGAAAGCTGGATCACATTAGACATTCCTTTAACAAACTTCGTGAATTTAGCTTCAAACAACCACATCGCACAGTTGATTTTCTCTGGGAATCCATCTGGTAGTGGTGTTGTGTATGTAGACAACGTTTTATTTCACAATGTAGTAACAGGAATCGAAACAATTCAAGCGAACGAAATGAAGCTTTACCCGAATCCGGTTCAAAACGAGTTATCCATTGCGAATTCAGAGAATTTAGCAACTATTCAAATTTTATCGTTGACGGGTGACATCATCCTTGTTCAAAAAGACATGACAACCGCAACATTGGATGTTTCCCAGCTGGAAAATGGTCTGTATGTTTGTGTGTTGAAAACCATCAACGGTGAAATTCTTCAATCAAAGTTTATTAAGGAGTAGAATGAACGCGCATTTTGCTAGGTTCATCCACTTCTAAGGTAAATCAAGTATCGAATGAGCCAAATTCACTGAACTCGACGTATCTTTGTTGCATGAACGAACATCAAGAAAAGATTTCCAAGGTACTTTCCGCTATTGGATTTGACTCATTAAATTCCTTACAAGAAGAAACCTTAGAAAAAAGTGTCACATCGAAAAATGTGCTCATCCTTTCTCAAACAGGTTCCGGTAAAACGTTTGCCTTTCTTTTACCGTTGTTTTTGAATTTAGATCCAGAAGCCAAACACATTCAGGCATTGGTTCTTGCACCTTCCCGTGAGTTAGCATTGCAAATTGAAGACGTTTGGCGTTCCATGAAAACAAATTTCAAAGTGCTTAGTTGTTACGGTGGACATTCCATTTCAACTGAAAAGAAAAGTTTAACGGAGGCTCCTGCCCTACTTATTGGTACACCAGGTAGAATTTGTGATCACATTTCAAGAGGAACAATTGATTTATCCATGGTCGAACAATTTTTTGTGGATGAATACGATAAATGCCTGGAATTCGGATTTGATGATCAAATGAGTTATATCAATGAAGAATTTCGATGCTTAGAGAAATTGACCTTAGTTTCCGCAACAGAGCACAAAGAATTTCCCAATTACCTTTCTTTTGACCATCCAGCAGTAATCAATCAGTTGCATTTATCAGAAGATCCCGACATTACTTTTTGGAAGTTTCCCGTTCGAAATCAGAATAAATTTGAACGATTATTTGACTTACTCTGCTCTTTTCGAGGTGAATTAAGCATCGTCTTCTGTAATTTCCGTGAAGCGACCGAAAGTGTGTGCACCTATCTAGAAGAAAATGGATACGATGCCATTGTTTACCATGGTGGGATGGAACAAGATGAACGCGAACGAGCATTAATTAAATTCCGTAATGGAAGTTTTCACACCTTGATTTGTACAGATTTAGGTTCCCGTGGACTAGATATTCCGGAGATTCAACACGTCGTGCATTTTCAATTTCCTCAAAGCGAAGAAGCGTTTATTCATCGAAATGGTCGAACGGCTCGTATGAAAGCAAATGGTTCTTCTTACTTATTCATGAATCCAGATGAACGCACACCTGATTATGTTAACGTTCCACGCGAGGAATTCAAACTTCCCAAAGAAATGGATGCTCCGGTAGAGAGTCCGTGGATAACTTTATACTTCAGTGGTGGAAAGAAAGATAAGATCAATAAAATTGACATCGTTGGATTCCTCGGTCAAAAAGGGGGAATTGCCAAAGAAGACATTGGACTAATAACTGTTCAAGATTTCAGTTCCTATGTAGCTGTTAAACGTCACAACGTTCGTGATTTGTTGGCTAAAATTCGTCCAGAAAAAATAAAAGGAAAGAAATTGAAAATCGATGTTTCGAAATAAAAGACTTTACAGTTTTAATGCTTTTTTTCTTGAATATTGGGTAGAAATCTTTCGCTGTAAATAGTTTGATAAAACTGCCGAACCAGCTCCAACAATCGCTCCCGCAAGCACATCACTTGGATAATGAACTCCAAGATGCATCCGTGAATATCCTGCAGCACTTGCATATAAATACGCCGGTGCAATCACATACCATTTTGGGAATGCTAAACTCAAAGAAGTAGCCAATGCGAAGGCACTCGAAGTATGACCAGAAGGAAAGGAATAAGATCCAGCGTCTGCTTGTTTGTCCAAATACGGATAAGTCACAAAAGGACGATCCCGTTTAAATGCTAATTTCAATGCAGTCGTTGTAAAGGCATTCACACATAATGCTTCCACCATGAATATTCCTTTACTTTTTAAACTACTATCCTTTTGAATGAGTCCAAGGCCGAAAACAGCAAAGGGTGTCCCAATACTTAGCGGACTTACACTTTTCGTGATCAACTTGAAAGTCGGATCTAAGGACTTATTTCGGTCAAGATTGATTTCCTTCAGTAGATCGATGTCCCAGTTTTGGGCGAAACAAAGATTAAAATGAAAACTAATGACCAGAAATAAAAGCCACCGTGGAACGATATACTGATTCATCTTATTTAGTGGGATTTTCATTCGTCTTCTTTAAAGAAAAAGTAGGCAATGTTCAACGAAAAAACCGATCCATTCGGCAGTCCCAAATTGCTTTTATGTAAGTTTACATTATAGCCATATGTAATCGTCAAAACACTAAACAAGGATAGGCCAATTTCTGGTCGGAGTGAAAATTGATGAGCAGAAAAATCCGTTTGATGAATCACGTTCATTCTTCCACCGAAGATTAAAAAAAAGCCCTCATATCCCAATTTATTAACCATGTAATTACGCTTATCTTTAAAGGAAATTCCCGTTTCTACGAATGGACCGTGGTAATACCAAACAGGAGCCTGTACCACATCATCTCCCCCGAAATCGATCCAAGATAAACCGAGGTTCATACTGGAAACGCTCCCGAATTCGTGTTTTAGCTTTGGAAGTAATGCGAAATAAGGAACATCTATTTTCCCTATGGATGTAGAACCTGATAAATCATTCATCGAATTCGCATAAATACCATGACTCGATTGCGCATTTAAAAGCGAACTGGCCAAAATAATCAAACAAAAAAAGACACATTTCATTTGTTAAAGTTAATTTTTTCGTTCCAAAAGAAAAAAATCATCCTAGAAAACGAAGCAACATTGAATTTTTATGTTCACTGTCAAAGATAAAAAAAGCGTCAATGGAATTCCATTGACGCCTAGTTTTAATGTTCACTTATTGAGGCAAACATAGTACATGAAGGTACTTTTCTGTTTTTAGACCTTTGTGATTTAAGGTAGCTTCTACTTTGACCGTAACCATTGTTGTATCCGAAACTTGATTATGCCAATGTTCATGAAAAGCGTAAGATTTTGCTTTTTCTTCCGATTCCATTTTCAAGTATTCGTCACCGGTCAAGGCATTCGCATACGTTAATTGATAACCGTACATTGTCCCATCACCAACAATTGTTCCTTCAAAATGTAAAGAATCATCATAGGGAATGGTATCATTTGCTATAGGTTCCATAATGTCAATTGTGGCAGATGTTGCGTCACCTTTATGGCAAGAAGAAATGGATAATAAAATGGCAAAAGCAGCCATACTAATCATTGTTTTTTTCATGTTGTTTTTTTTGAATTAAATAATTTAAACTGAGTCCGAAGACGATTTTTTGTTGAATAGCACCTTGATTCAATTCTTGTTTGATTGGAGCTTGCACCTGAGCAGAAAAGAGAAATCGATTCATTAAAAGATTGACACTTGCTTTCATTGCCAGAATGTAACCACGATTCGTTTGACCGACAATTTGGACACCATTCAATCGACTCGCCTGATAATCATCAAATTGCAATCCAAGGGAAGAAATCAATCGGTATCCTTGAATTTTTCGATTGTATATCATCGAACTTGAAAGTTGAGATGAATTTCCGTATTCATATCCCTCCCGATCGATTCCTTTCAAAGCATGACTGGCCTCTCCTTGAAAAGACCAACCATATTCAAATCGATGGGTGTAATTTGCGAGAATCAATCCATCAAATGATCCTGTGCCAGGAGCTAAGTTTTTCAAATCATTCTGATAGGATAGAAATTTACCAAATGGAAATTTGGCACCTATTCCGACGTTTAGAAAGTCATGCGTTACATTCATGGAATCCTTTTTATCAATCAAAGAATACGTGAACAGTGCATTGGGATCCGAAAAACCAGATACGATGCTGGTAGTAAAATCCGTTTTTTGTCGAGCCACCTGTATTGGAATAGCTCCATAAACTTGAATCCTTTTTCCAAGCTGTGTGCGAAAATTAAGGTCTGACTGCCAGATTGCTTCCGACGAATGTTTGATGCCATACAGGTAGGAATCGAACATTCTATACGTATGACGCCATCCAATCAAATGAAAGCGATTGGAAGCAAATATCCCAATTGAGGCATTACTTCCGACACCACCACAAAGGTCGCATGCAGTCAACTGGACATACCATAAAAGCATGCCCAATAAAAATATGTATTTCATTGATTATTGGTTAATTAAACGAACTAAATAAGTTGTCGTTTAACCACAGGGTGGGTGAAAACAGCCCGAGACATTCTCAAAGTGATAGAAATTCACATCGTGAAAATGAGTCATTTCCAATGATGAAAATGAAGCTAACTCCATTTTTACCAAAACCTTATCTGGACAAGCAAACAATGAAGTTTCCATCCATTTTAAATGCTTTAGAGATCTGGAAGACTCCTCCCTTTTCTCATCTAATTGATCATCTGCTTTTTGCAATTGTTTAGCGAGGTAACATTTACCATTACAGTGCATTTCTGGCCGGTTTTTGTTCTCACATTCCATTCTCACAATTTCTTTCTGATTCAAGTGGAAATTCACTTGCCAAAAGACACTGTAAATAGTTTTACTCAGTAAAACCATGATAAGAAATAGTGTGCTCAAAATGCGCATAGATGCAAAATTAATCATAAAATGATTTTAAAAAATGATATAAATCAGGTATATAATAAATTCAGTCAATAAATATTAGAATCTATAAACAAGATGTATAATCGCCTATCGAAAAGATGTGTATAAATAAATTTTTCGATATAGATTAATGGCTTTACCTTTGCAAAAATTTTGAATAGACTTTGATATTTTAAGCAATGCTAATATTCTATTCATTTGACTAAATTTATTTGAATGAAAAATCTTATGTTGAAATTAACCCCCGGACAATTTAAGCTGACTTTCCTATCACTATTGTGTCTGTTTACAGGGTTCCATCTTAATGCTCAAAACATTGTCTCACAAGAGAATGAACAAAATAAACTTCGAATTTCCTACAATCACCATATTGACCTTAATCAACTTGGACTACATTCAACAGATGCATTTGATTGGGAAATTCGCAATGAAAATAATGAAGTAGTTGTCAATCAAAGTTTCGGTAACATTGATGCTTATGTATTCTCATTACCAGGAGAATACACAATATCCATTTCAAACATTTCGGCATTACAGCCATCAGAATGTCATCATTCCAGACTTCCGGAATCTTGGGCGATAAGTGTCTCCGCATATGACTTGACATTTGATGTTCAAAATTTAAGTTTTTCAAAAACGCTTACCACTGAAAACTTACAAAACTCTTTGGTTTTAGACGTTCCAGTAACACTTACTATTTTTAGCGATTCCTCACAATCTATTGATTTGAACGATCTAAAAGTGATGGTTCAAGGAGTTGGTTGTCAGATTTCAGTTACACGTTCCGAACAACAACTTAACCTCACTCCTGGTCAACACCATCTTCAATATACCTTGAATGGGAACTCAATTAAACAAAGCTACATCATGATTGATTTTGTCGATCAAAACGGCGCTATTTCAACATACTACCATCCACAATCATTATAAATAATCATTCAATGAATACAATTTTTCACAAATTAACTATTGCCAAAATCCACCTAATCACTCTTTTGTTTTTAGGTGTTTTCGCTTCAACGAATACCTTGGCTCAATGTGGATTCCAAGCAACCTGTCCAAATACGAATTACTTAAATTTCGGAATGGGATCGAATACGGATGCTGCTTCGATTGAGTACGATAACTTTATTTCGTCTTTCCATACTACTGTGGTGAGAACATCTCAAGGAACTTATAAAATTTGGGGAGAAAGCGTGGCTACCAATGGAGTAGACAACCTTCTTTCACCCACAGAAATAAATGCTACTAACTATCCAGGACTTACAGGAACGATTTTGAAAGCACATTTAGGTTCTAATTCGGCTCAAGATGTTCAAAGCATTGTACTTACAACAACAGGACTTTTTGCTTGGGGAACTGCCGGTGCAGTTTTACATACAGGTTTAAAATCAACAAATGCATTTCAAAAAATAACCGTTGGTTCTAATACCCAAGGATTACCGGTAGGAGTATCTCCGACAGATGTGAAGATGCTTTTTGTAACATATCAAACTATTGCCCTTACAACCTGCTCTGGTACTGTTTATGTCCTTACTCAAATTGCTGAAAACGCAGGTAAAGGGCTAACAGGTACATTATCCTCCGCAAATGCTTCACAATGGCATCAGGTGACAACATCTGCCGCAGGAAATCCTGTTTTATCTAACGTAATTGCAGTAAGGGGAAGTTACAATACTCTTTTTGCCCTTACATCGTCTGGACAACTATATACATGGGGTAAAGAAACTTACCTAGGAGACAATTCAGTAATGACTACTCGAACAAGAGCCACATTAATGACTTTACCAAGTGTCAATCCGATTAAAATGATTGGGGCAACTAGAAATGATAATGCCAACAAATCAAGTTATTATGTTTTAAATGCGAATGGGAACATGTATGCACTAGGTGATAATGCTATGAATCAACTTGGTGACTGGACATCAAGCGAAAGGAAATCATGGGTTCAACCAAGATTTACCTCTACGACCGGTCCAGTAATGAATAATATTCATTGGATTTCACCCAATGAACATGATTTGAATTATGCAGCTATTAATATTCTCACAACAGACTCGCTTAATTACAATTGGGGGGATGCCAATTATTCCATGTTAGGTAGAGGAAGTACTGCCAGCCAAAATCCAGGGATGCCGAATGGAATTACAACTTCCGACCGTATTTTAGCAGTGGAAACAGGCGGACATACCTCCATGCTAGCAAAAAAATGTGAGGACTATTTTGGCTATGTAGGACATCGCATTCGAGGAAGTATGGGGGATGGCACGAATAATGGAACCACAGAAGCGGTTTACACCTTTGCAACAGCAGTAGTTTACATCTGTGGTGCAACAAATGTGGACGTTAGCATTTCCGGAACTCCAGTTTTGAGTACTACGGGAGATTATTGTAACGGAACAACCATTGATATTACAGCGACTCCTTCCGGCGGAACCTACAGTTTAACTGGCGCGGCAACGCTGACTGGAAACAACTTAACGTTTACTGGTTCAGGAAACAACACCGTAAATCTAGTTTACACCTACAATGTACCAGGCTGTCCGAATTCGGTAAGTGCCAATCTTGCACTTTCTGTCGGAAATTGTGCCATTGCAGATGCGGGTCCCGCAAGCGCTGCGGTTTGCTCTGGCAGCACCTATACCACTGCTGGTAACTCTATGAACGGAACGATAACCTGGACAACAGCAGGTACAGGTACGTTTACAAATGGAACAACAAATACGGCTACTTATACGCCGAGTGCTGCGGATATCACAGCCGGAACTGTCACCTTAACGGTAACAGTCGTAGGGACTTCAACAATGTCTGATAATATTGTGCTCAATTTTACTACACCTCCTTCTGCCGGAACACTTTCAGGCACACAATCTATATGTGTGGGATCTACAACAACTTTTGCCTCGACAGTTTCTGGTGGCGCATGGACAACAAGTAACGCAGCCGTTGCAACCGTCAACTCTTCAGGAGTAATTTCAGGTATTGGTGCTGGAACAGCAACCATTACTTACACTATTACAGGTACAGGTGGATGTGCGAATGCAACCGCAACTCGAACGGTTACTGTGACAGCAGCTCCTTCAGCAGGGACACTTTCAGGAACACAAAATATTTGCAATGGATCGTCAACCCCTTTTTTAGTAGAGAATAGTTCCGCTAACAGCTCTGCTTTGGATTTTGATGGGGTCAATGATTTTGCAACTGCTCCAGCGGGTGTTTATTTTGATGATAACACCTTTACTATCGAAAGTTGGGTTTACATAAATTCTCACAACAATTATCAACGCCTATTCGACTTTGGTAATGGTATAACTAATAATAACGTATTATTTGTTTTAAGTGAGGCTACCAATGGAAAACCTGGATTCAATATTTACAATGCTAGTGGACAAGGGCACTTTATCAATAGTCCAACTCCCCTCCCCTTAAATCAGTGGGTACATCTTGCCGCAGTTAGAAATGGGACATTTGCTGGTATTTATGTTAATGGTAGTCTTGTGGTGTCTGCCAATGATTGGACAGTTAGCACACCAAATGCCACAAGAAACAACTGTTATATTGGAAAAGATAACTGGGGTAGCTCTGTAACAATGGGAGCCAAAGTTAGAGAATTCCGCATTTGGACAACGGCTAAGACACAATTGCAAATTCAAACTAATATGAATGCATCCTTATCACCTCAAGCGGATTTAAGGTTATTATATAGGTTTAACCAAGGTATTTCGAATCAACCAAATACGGCAACTACTATTCTTGATCAAAGTGGGGCTAATTATTTCAACGGTGGTCCGGCAAATGCAACAATGTCTAATTTTGCGTTAACAGGTAGCACATCAAACTGGACAAATGGACAAACTACTGCAGTTACTGGAACGTGGTCTAGTTCTAACACAGCTGTTGCAACTGTAAACACTGCAGGTGCAGTGACAGGTGTTACAGCAGGGACTTCCCTTATAAATTATACAATTACAGGAACAGGTGGATGTGCGAATGTTTCAGCAACTTCAACAGTAACGGTAACAGCGGCTCCTTCAGCAGGAACTCTTTCCGGAACGACAGCAATTTGCACCAACGGTTCTTCTACACTTAGCTCAACAGTAAGTGGTGGAACTTGGGCTTCTGCTACTCCAGGAGTTGCAACAATCAATCCATCTACTGGTGTAGTGACAGGTGTTACTGCAGGAACCTCCATCATGACATATACGGTAACTGGATCCGGCGGTTGTGCTGATGCAACGGCAACAATTACAATTACAGTGAATGCCTTACCACTTGCTGCAACTGTAACATCTCCACAAATTGCCTGTCCTGGAAATACGGTAGCTAATTTGCAAGCGACAGTTGGTAGCGGAATAACGCTACAATGGTTCAGCGCATCGACGGGTGGAACACCGTTGGCCTCAACAACTTCTCTAATCGAAGGAACAACTTATTATGCACAAGCAACGAATTCAGCAGGTTGTTCAAGCACTCGAACACCATTAGTTGTTGTTTTCAATAACGCTTTAGATTTTGATGGTGTTGACGATTATGTTAATGTCGGAGATATTATAGAAAACTTATCTGATGTAACTGTGGAAGCCTGGGTATATTGGGAAGGTTCATCCCTAGCCCACTCTGAAATTTTTGCAAAGGATGGAATTTCATCCATGGCGATCACAAGTGCAAATAAATTGCATGCCAATTTCGGTGATGGGTCAATTTGGATTGCTGGATTGGATTCTCAAAACCCAATTCCTCTTAATAAATGGACACATGTTGCTGTGACGCGTCAAAGTGGTACAGTAAAAATGTTTATAAATGGCGTAGAAGACGCAGCTACAACAACTAACAACGCAACAGGCCAGAATTCGTCACCAAGAATTATTGGTGGGAAGATGGTTGGCTCATCAGTGTCTAATACTTTGTTCAATGGTAAAATTGACGAATTGCGTTTTTGGAACATTGCAAGAACCACTGCTCAGATTAGTTCGAATACAACCACACAATTTCTAGGAAATGAAACCAATTTATTGGCCTATTATAATTTTAACCAAGGGATTCAAAATGGAAACAATACTGCCGTAACGACATTAACTAACTCTGTTAATTCAGCCAATAATGGAACTATAACGAATTTCACACTCAACGGAACTACCAGTAATTTCGTTTCCGGTTATTTCCCAGAGATTTCAGGAAATACTTCAGTCCTTGCAGGTTCGACAATTCAATTAGCTCATGCTACAAGTGGAGGAACTTGGTCTTCATCAAACACGTCAATAGCTACAATCAATTCATCAGGAGTTGTTACAGGCGTTGCAGCAGGAACAGTTACAATGACTTATTCCAATTGTGCTCAGTCTGCAACCTATTCTATCACTGTTATTTCAAATGCTTCCTTAACAATTAATTCCTCGAGTATTTCAAACTTCGCTAGTTGTTTGGGTACTGCTTCAGCAGCACAAACATTTACTGTTTCCGGATCGAACTTAACTTCAAATGTTACTGTAACTGCTCCTACTGGATATGAAGTAAGTTTGAGTAGCGGAAGTGGATACGCGAGTTCGATTTCTATTACCGCTAGCGGTACCTTAAATGCTACCACAGTTTATCTTAGATTAGCTAACACCGCTTCAAGTGGCTCAGTTTCTGGAACGCTGAATGTAACATCTAGTGGTGCTTCCACTCAAACTATTTCACTGACAGGAACGGTTACTACACCTCC
The DNA here is from genome assembly GCA_024643365.1 of Crocinitomicaceae bacterium. Taxonomy (GTDB): domain Bacteria; phylum Bacteroidota; class Bacteroidia; order Flavobacteriales_D; family Crocinitomicaceae; genus UBA952. The sequence continues at coordinate 80,315 of JAHENC010000022.1, forward strand.
TTCAGCAGGAACTCTTTCTGGAACGACAGCGATTTGCTCCAACGGTTCTTCTACGCTTAGTTCAACCGTAACTGGTGGTGCTTGGACTTCGGCTACTCCAGCGGTAGCGACGATCAATCCATCTACTGGTGCAGTGACAGGTGTTGCGGCAGGAACATCTGTAATGACTTATACAATAACTGGAACGGGTGGATGTGCGAATGTTTCCGCTACTTCAACAGTAACCGTAACAGCGGCTCCTTCAGCAGGAACTCTTTCTGGAACGACAGCGATTTGTTCCAACAGTTCTTCTACACTTAGTTCAACCGTAACGGGTGGTGCTTGGACTTCGGCTACTCCAGCGGTAGCGACGATCAATCCATCTACTGGTGCAGTGACAGGTGTTGCGGCAGGAACATCTGTAATGACTTATACAATAACTGGAACGGGTGGATGTGCGAATGTTTCCGCTACTTCAACAGTAACCGTAACAGCGGCTCCTTCAGCAGGAACTCTTTCTGGAACGACAGCGATTTGTTCCAACAGTTCTTCTACACTTAGTTCAACCGTAACGGGTGGTGCTTGGACTTCGGCTACTCCAGCGGTAGCGAC
>JAHENC010000022.1:81005-82635 GCA_024643365.1 Crocinitomicaceae bacterium
CTTGGACTTCGGCTACTCCAGCGGTAGCGACAATCAATCCATCTACTGGTGCAGTGACAGGTGTTGCGGCAGGAACATCTGTCATGACTTATACAATAACTGGAACGGGTGGATGTGCGAATGTAACAGCTACTACAGTCGTTACAGTGACAACTCCCCCATCTGCTGGGATTTTATATGGTACAACGGCAATTTGTGTCGGTTCTACTCCAACATTATCTTCGTCATTATCGGGCGGAACATGGTCTTCAGCTACAAATTCAGTGGCAACGATTCATTCTACAACCGGTTTAATTACAGGATTATCAGCAGGATCTACTGTTATGACCTATACCGTCTTAGGTACGGGTGGTTGTGCGAACGCTACAGCAAACACAACCGTTACTGTTACCGCTGCGCCTTCTGCAGGAACTCTTTCTGGAACAACAGCTATTTGTTCGAATGGAACTTCCACGCTGACTTCTACTGTTACAGGTGGATCATGGTCTTCAGCTTCTCCTTCTGTTGCTTCTATCAACGCATCGACTGGTGTGGCGACAGGTGTTACAGCCGGAACATCCGTAATGACTTATACAATAACTGGAACGGGTGGTTGCGCAAATGCATCAGTAACAGCTACAGTAACCGTAACTGCAGCACCAAGCGCAGGGACAATAACTGGAACAACAGCTATGTGTTTGGGTGGAACAAGTACATTGAATTCATCAATAACCGGTGGGACGTGGTCATCAGCAACGCCTGCGGTTGCAACAATCAATCCTACAAGCGGTATAATCAATGCACTTACTTTAGGTTCTTCTTCAATAACATACACTATTATTGGAACCGGTGGTTGTGCCAATGTATCACAAGCTACTGCAATTACTGTTTCTGGAATACCTTCAACACCGAACGCAACAGTTGTTCAACCAACGTGTTCGAATAACCTAGGAAATATTACATTTACAACTCAAAGTGGTGTTGAATTTTCCATCAATGGATCAACTTACTTCGCTTCTAACTCATTCACTAACTTAAGTCCTGGTAACTACCCTATTTCAGTGAGAAGTAATGTGAATAATTCATGTGTTACTACAGGGAATACAGTAATCATTAATCCTTCATTGGGTCAACCAAGTAATCCAGTGGCTCAAGTTACTGCACAACCTATTTGTGGAACTCCAACAGGTACAATTAGTGTTTCATCTCCAGTAGGCAATTATGAATATTCCATCAATGGAACGACCTATCAATCTGGATTAACTTTTACAAACGTAGTTTCTGGCACATACAATTTAACTGTTCGTAGAACGAATGATATCACGTGTATTTCTAATGCATTGAGTTTAACTATTAATCCAGTTACAAATTGTCCACCTACCGCTAACAATGATGTGGCTACTACCAACGAAGATACACCAGTAACACTGAATGTTTGTAGTAACGATACAGATGTAGATGGAACAATTAACGTCAACACTGTTGATTTAAATCCAACAACAACTGGTCTTGAAACAACGATTACCAATACACAAGGAACTTGGACCGTAACAAACGGAATCGTGACCTTCACTCCTGCTGCCAACTTCAATGGTACAGCAAGTATCAACTACACCGTAAATGACAATAGCAGCGCGACATCAAATACAGC
>JAHENC010000014.1 GCA_024643365.1 Crocinitomicaceae bacterium
TGAAAAATCAAGATAACAAGACAACTACAAAGCGAACGTACCAAGCACCACAAGTGACAGAAGTACGCATCGATAATGAAATCTCCTTGGTGATGATGTCATATCCTGGAGATCCAGCAAGCGCTCCCACTCAAGATCCATTAATGTCCATCAAAGCATTTAAAATCTTCAAGTAAGCGCTACGCTTTAAAAGAGAAATAAAGTAAAACCCTGACGATTCTGTCGGGGTTTTCGTGTTTTATTAAATTATTATTTACGAACAATTCAAGTTTTAACGTAGTAAATACAATTATACTTACTACTTTTGCAACAAATTATCAAAAAATATAATATGAAATTTAAAAGTTTATTGTTTTCATTGGTGATCAGCGTGATCAGCTTCGCGCAGGTCCCGACGATTACGAGTTTTTCACCGACACAGGCAGCTGTAGGTGCAACGGTTACAATTGCAGGTTCAAATTTTAGCTCAACGGCATCCAATAACATCGTTCGTTTTGGATCTATTCTAGCTACGGTTAATACTGCATCAACAACGCAATTGACTGTTACTGTACCTAAAGGCGCTGTTTATGCACCTATCTCTGTTGTTGTTAGTAATAAAATAGGTCAATCACGTTTACCTTTCCATATTGTGAATCCAAGTACAGCAGCTTCAAATGCTGCAAGTAATGCAAATTGGGCGACAGCTGTCACTTTTGCTTCAGGTTCATATTCAAGTGATTATATGGATATGACAATTGCTTCGGGTGATTTTGATAATGACGGTTGGCCAGATGTTGTTAAAATTGGAGCTGGAAGTTTGAGAGTGCATAGAAATCAAATTACCACTGCAGGAACTACAATTTCATCAACTAGTTTTAGTGCATCAACTAATTTAACCACTGACGGAAGTGCAAACTGTATTGTTACTGGTGACGTGAATGCAGATGGAAAATTGGATATAATTTCAACCAGTAGTTCCGGTATTAATATTTTTATTAATAACTCTACTTCTGGTTCATTTTCATTTGCAGTAAAGTATCTAATTCCTTCTTCTGGATCGAATATTGTCCGAGTTGCTGATTTGGATTTAGATGGTTTATTAGATTTTGTTGGAATGTCTGGTTCCAATATTAATATTTGGAAAAATACAACGAGTTTAGTTAGTGGCGTTTGGACTTTTAGTGTAGGATCGTTAACATCTATTAATGTAGATGCTGTTTCCGCAGGAACAGATAATATTACTGCTTTTGATATCGGTGATATGAATTTAGATGGAAAAGTTGATGTTGTTGCAACCTCAATTAATGGATCTACTGGTTTACTTAAATTTATTGCAAACACAAATTCAACATCAGGCACTCTAAGTGTGGCTTATTCTTCAAGTGATATTTCAACTGCTGGTCTTTTTAATTCAAGTCAAAATGTGGGTATTGCAGATATGGATGCTGACGGTGACCTCGATGTAATGACAAGGTCTTGGTATTTACATAAAAATGACAATGCTGCAGGAATTACATCTAGTTCATTTAACAGTTCATTTTCTACGTTGTCTTTAAGTCTTTATGAGGCCCTAATTGGTATTTCATTTGCAGATTATCGTGGCATTGGTCGTTTAGATATTACGGGTGGAACCACTTGGGATAAATGTTGGACTCATTTTAATCAGGGTAATCCTTTATCAACAACATCATATCCCGGTTTATTAGCTAATAACTCAGCACAATACATGATCGGTTCTTCAACATCATACTCAGAGGTAAATGGAACAGCAATGGGAGTTGATTTAAATGGGGATGATAAAATTGACCATTTAGTTTCAGCGCGTTCATCAGCTTTCTTCTCAGTTGTTCAAAACCTAATGGGTGCGAAGGTAACCGTTTCACAAGCGATTACATCCTTTAATAAATGTGTTAATTCAGCATCTGCTCAGCAAAGCTTTACAGTTTCAGGTACAGAGCTTCAAGGAAATATCGTGATAACACCTCCGACAGGTTTTGAAATTTCTACAACCAGTGGATCAGGATTCGCAACAACGGCCATAACATTAACTCAAACTGCAGGTACGGTAAACACAACTACTATTTATGTGCGAATACCGGCCTCTAATAACACTAGTTCAACAGGAACTATGACGATTGCATCCACTGGAACAAGTACTGTCAATATCAGTTTAGCATCAACAATGTTAGCTGATTTAGTAGTTACGGGAAGTCCTAGTACATCTGCACAGTCTTTGTGTATTGGTGGTTCAGCTACTGCATTAACAGCCGCTGCTACTGGTCCAAGTGTTACTTACCTATGGCAAAGTGCAACAGCAAGTAATGGTACATTTACAACTGCTTCAGGTGGTTCGGGTGGAACTACTGCAACCTATACACCTCCAACATCAACAGCAGGTACTTTGTATTACAGATGTTATTTCAATTCTTCTTGTGGTAATACCGCAGGAGCTGCTTCAGGTGCAATAACAGTTAATGCGAACAACACCGTGGGTTCTGCAAGTTCAACGCCAACACTTTGTATCAATTCAGCCTTAACTAATATTACCCATGCAACAACTGGCGTTACGGGAATTGGAACAGCTACAGGTTTACCTGCAGGTGTTACGGCTGCATTTGCAAGCAATACAATTACCATTTCTGGTACACCAACAGCTTCGGGAGCGTTTAGTTACACTATTCCTACGACTGGTGGTTGCGGGTCTTTAAATGCGACAGGAACAATTACAGTAACTGCTGCGAATACTGTAGGATCTGCAAGTTCTTCTCCATCTGTTTGTTTAGGTTCAGCAATTACGAATATTACTCATACAACATCTGGTATAACAGGTATTAGCACAGCCACGGGTTTACCTGCTGGTGTTAGTGCTTCATTCGCAAGCAATACAATTACCATTTCTGGTACACCAACAGCTTCTGGTACGTTTAGTTACACTATTCCTACGACAGGTGGTTGTGGTTCTGTTAATGCGACAGGAACAATTACAGTTTCTGCGGTAAATACTGCAGGTTCAGCGAGTTCATCACCTAGCCTTTGTAATGGTACTTCTATGACCGCCGTTACACATGCTACAACAGGTGCAACGGGATTTGGTATTCCATCTGGTTTGCCTGGAGGTGTATCCGTATCTTATAGTGGTAATACTTTAACTGTCTCTGGTTCACCTTCAAATACTTATTCAGTCGGTAATTTTTACAATGGAGGCCGAATTGCTTATATTTTTCAACCGGGAGACAACGGATATGTGGCTGGAAAGGTATTAATCATAGATCCAAGTTATAAAAATGGTCCATCTTGTACAGGGTTTTGGACAATGGGATCTCCAACAGCTACAACTTCAACTGCTCTTGGCGAAGGTTTAAACAATACGAATAACTTGTTTACTGCCGGTCATACTAGTACATCACAAGCGATTGGTTACGCTTATAATTATACGGATGGTGTATATAGCGACTGGTTTATTCCTAGTAAGGACGAATTAGCCCTTATTTTCAATAACTTACCGGCCTACACTCCTGCAATTTCAGGTGGTTTCTCAGTTCGATCATCAAGTGAAATTGATGGTTCCCTTGGTCAAACACACGCTTATTACCGTTCTGGTGGAGTTGTATATAGTTCGGCACAAAATGATGGTGGATGTGGAGCTATGATGATCGCACGTTATGATGTGCTTCCAACTGCATCTGCGGTTCAAGCTTATAATTATACTATTCCATTAACAGGAGGTTGTGGTTCAACAAATGCAACTGGAACCATCACAATTGCGGATACTTACACTTGGACAGGGACAACATCTTCAGATCCATCTATTGCTTCGAACTGGAATCCAGCTTCTGTACCATGTGGTTCTGCAAATGAAATCATTCCTGCAGGATTAACAAACTATCCTTCTTACACAAACTTAACAATTGCCTCGGGAACTACAGTAACCGTTCAGTCAGGTGGTCGTTTAACGGTAACTGGCACCCTCACCAACAACGGAACGCTTACGATCGAAAGCGGAGCAACCTTCTTACAAGGACCATCTTCTTCTCTTGCTGGTACAGGAACGTATAACGTTAAACAATTTGTAACAGGCGCA
>JAHENC010000021.1:0-161874 GCA_024643365.1 Crocinitomicaceae bacterium
TGAGTAGAGGAACAGTAAAGTTCTTTAATGAATCTAAAGGATTTGGATTTATTATCGAAGACGACACGAACAAAGAATATTTTGTTCATGTTACAGGATTAATCGACAAAGTCAAAGAAAATGACGAAGTTGAGTACGATTTACAAGAAGGTCGTAAAGGTTTGAATGCAATCAATGTAAAAAAAGCATAGTAGTACATTCTCATCATGAAAATCCCGCCTCTCGCGGGATTTTTTTTTGATCTATATTTTCCTGTCTAGCAATTTCAAACTCTGTTCATCGTACGCGGAAAATCCTTATTTTTGAGGATTGAAATCATCATATGCGCGCATTATTTTTTAAGGAAATCAATAGTTTTCTAAGTTCTATTATTGGATATGTGTTTATCCTTATCTATTTAATTGCCTCCGGACTTTTTCACTGGGTTCTTTCGTACAACACGAATCTGCTTGAAGGGACAGAAGCAGACATGATTCCTTTCTTCAATTTATCTCCTGTTATTTTCTTTATTTTGATCCCGGCCATTACCATGCGTTCCATCGCTGAGGAAAGAAGAACCGGGACCATTGAATTACTCCTCACACGACCTATTTCCGATTTCAAACTCGTTTTCGCTAAATACCTTGCTGGTGTTGCATTACTTGTTGTGGCCATCATTCCAACTATTATTTATTTCATCTCCATGTATTACCTCGGGAAACCAGCCGGAAATATTGATGCAGGTGCAACCATGACATCCTATGTTGGACTCATTTTACTTGGAGCTGTCTTTGTATCCATTGGTATTTTCGCTTCCTCACTCACCAACAGTCAAATTGTTGCGTTCATTCTAGCGATGTTCTTGTGTTGGGTGTTTTACGATGGATTTAACTTGTTAGGTAATTTTAGTCAATTTGGTGGACTTGATTACTTCATTAAGTATGTTGGAATAGCGTTTCATTACGATTCCATTAAAAAAGGCGTCATAGATTCTGGTGACATCATCTATTTCATTTCCCTCAATACACTGTTCTTATTCGCTTCTTTAACAGTGATTAAAACATTGAAAAAATAACATGAAAAAGAATCTCACAAAAGGACTTTTCAACTGGACAGTTCTCGCACTTGTTGGTGTAGCGATTGTGCTCGTAAATATTATTGGTTCATTGATCTATTATAAGATCGATATGACCAAAGATCAGCGTTATTCATTGGCTAATAGTACCGAAAACTTCTTGTCCAACAAGGATAATTTCGAAAACAGAATCAGCATTCAAATCTACCTGGAAGGAAATATGCCTTCTGAAATAAAACACTTTCAAACAGCCTTAAAGGATAAACTACAGGACTTCAAACGTGTTGCAGGAAATCGCATTGAGTATTTATTTACGGACATCAATGTTGGATCTGAAGAAGAAGTGAATGCCATGCGCGCGCAATTGTACGATAAAGGAAAAGGAATCATGCCTTTGGAGATCTTGTACATGAAGGATGGCACACAAAGTAAAGTGATGCTATTTCCAGGTGCAATCATGAGTTATACCGTTAATGGTATTACGAAGGAGAACATGGTGCAATTCCTGCCAGGAACGCAACCCGGACATCCAAACAGCTTGGAAGACATGGCGGAAATCATTGAAACCTCGCTGAACAACCTAGAATACAACTTGATTGCTAGTATGCGTCGTTTGACACAAGTGAATAAGCCAAGAATTGCTTTCCTACAAGGACACGGTGAATTAACCTACCAACAAACCATGCGTGCGAGAGCTCTTTTAGCGCCTTATTTCACGCTTTCCGATGTGAATTTAACCGATTCTATTGCTGCGTTAAACGACATCGATGGTGTCATCATCGCTAATCCACGTATTCCGTACTCGGACAGCAGCATGTACATTTTAGATCAATTTGTCATGCGCGGTGGAAAGTTAATGGTGTTCATGAATACACTGGAACATGATGAGGATACGCTCATGGCACGGGGAATGACTCATTCTATGAGGAAGAACCTAAAATTAGACAGACTTCTTTTTGACTATGGCATTAAGGTGCATGAAAATTACATGATGGATGTTCAATGTGCTCCCAAAATTGTCCCTTTTGCTGAATCTACCTTTATCCCATGGTTTTTTCACGTGATGGCAACTCCGTCAAAGCACCCAATTACCCGAAATGTGGATCCAATATTGTTGAAATACGCAAACGAAGTTAGCTTCGTGGATTTACCAAATATCAAGCAAACAAGCCTGCTTACATCCTCAACAAATTCCATTCCATCTGGACTTCAACCATTTGTTAATCTTGGTTTGCCCTTGAATTATGGTAAATCACCAAAATTAGTTGACAATCCAGAAGATGAGATCAATAAAGTCTGTCTTGGTGGAATGGTGGAAGGTTATTTTAGCTCCCATTACAACAACCGCCTTCCTCCTGAATTTGTAAAAAACCTTCCAAAAAAATATGCATTTCAAGCAAAAAGTCAAAAAGAAGGAAAGGTATTGCTTATTGGGAACGGAACTTTCTTCGCCAATACTTATGATTCTATGCCGAATCCAAAAGGATTGAACTACTTGTACCGTCCGAATGGATTCAATGAATTAAAAATGGATTACGACTTATACCAACGTCGCATCTCACTTTATTACGGAAATCAAGAGTTTTTTCAAAACATAGTCGATTACATGATGGGAGACAATTCCGTTCTTGACATCCGTAGTCGTCAAATTGACATCAAGGAAATTGACAAGGAAAAGGTGACGAAATTCGCTGGATTCTACAAAACAATAAACATGCTTTTGCCGCTTGGGATCATCATTCTACTCAGCATGCTCATGAACTACATTCGAACTCGTCGTTACGCAAGAAAATAATCCTCCATGAAAAAAATAAGTATCCTCCTCTCCCTAGTCGTAGTGTTAGTCGTTCTTGGATGGTTTGCGATAGACTTAACGCGTAAAGACGGCGCAAGTGACTCGGAATTCATTGAATTTGCGGTAAAAGACACGAATTCGGTTACTAAAATCATCATATCTGATGCTTTTTCAAATACATTCACGTTGATGAGAAAAGGAGATGAATGGACGGACAAAAATGGAGGTTGTATTATGCAATCAGGCGCTCATTACATTCTTGAAGCACTCGGAAACATTTCTTTAAAAGGGTATTTATCCGAAAAAAGCCATAAACAATTTATAAAACTGATGTCTGCAAGTCATACCAAAGTGGAAATTTTCCAGGATGGTGAATGGACAAAAACGTGGTACATTGGTCCATCTGCTCAAGATCACAACGGCCAAATCATGTTATTAGAAACGGCAGATGGCGGCAAGAGTTCAAATCCCGTGATGATGCAAATTAAAGGAATGGCTGGAATCATTGAACCTCGTTTTTTTGCTGACCCAAGAAAATGGGCTTGCACGAACATATTCGAGCTCGAAATGGAGCAAATTGCCAGTGTTGATATTAAATATCCTCAAGAAAAACACCGTAATTTCCATATTACTGCTACTGGAAATCGTTTCAAATTGACTCAAAACGGCAGTAAAATACCTAGCGTTGACACCTTAAACATTTACCGTTATTTACAGGGTTACAAGAAAATTCACTTTGAATTAGCGAATTACGAATTAAGCAAAAAACAATGCGATAGCCTGAAACGTTCTTCACCGTTTTGCGTGCTTACAGTGAAAGAAAAACAAGGGCCAACAACAAAATTGCGTATGTTCAAAATCGCAACCAAGGAAGCGCAACGAAACGAATTTGGAGAGATGGAAAACATGGACATGAATAAGTTCTGGTGCCAACTACCGAGTGGAGAATTGGTGAAATGTCAATATTTTGTTTTCAATCCACTCATTATGGGACATGTGTTCTTCCCAGGGATGGAATTGAATTTCCCAAAATAGCATCCAAATTACGGTTTTCAGTTAATTCCAAAAACCTGTCGTTTTAAGAACCATTTACTTTGTGAAATCAAGATAAATCAATCGTTGGTTTATTAAAAAAGCAACTAATTTTTTCTATCCATGAGGATTTGAAGTCAAGTTTTCTTGATAAAAATGTCTAATCAAGCAACTTTAAGTCACTATTTTGCGTTATTGCTAAGACCTAAACTACTAGCTTCCTTCATGCGCATACTATTAGCTGTAATTCTACTTGCATTGACGTTTTTTTCGCGTGCACAAACACCTACAGCTAATTTTACAGCAAATCCTTTGGTGGTGTGTGTTGGTGTCCCGGTGAACTTTACGAATACTTCGCTGCCAAATGGAGCAAGTGCCATCGTTTCAAATGCTTGGGATTTTGGAGATGGGGCACTTTCAACACTGGTTAGCCCATCTCATGCGTTCAGCACAGCAGGTACATTTACCATTACTTTAGTCGTGACAAATTCAGTTGGTAACGTGGATGCAGAAATAAAAACGGCTTTTATCACTGTAAATCCCCTACCGATTGTTGCCTTTTCTGTTAACGGTTTGGGTTGTACCGTTCCTCTGACCTTGTCCTTTGTCAATAATTCTTCAAGTGGAGCGAATTTCAGTAATGCTTGGAATTTTGGGAATAGTCAAAACTCAAGTGCCGCGAATCCACCAAATATTACCTATAATTCAGCCGGAAATTATACCATTACTTTAAACGTTACGAATACAACTACTTCCTGTATAGCCACAAGTACACAAAGCATTCAAGTAGCAAATTTCCAAGCTGGAATTACAGCTCCTACCTTTGGCTGTGTTGGACAAGCGATTTCATTTCAAGATAATTCAACCGCTGGAGCGAATTCATGGAGTTGGAATTTTGGTACCCAAGGAAACAGCTCCTTGGAAAATCCTTCTTTCGCATTCAATGCTCCTGGAACATATACTGTTCAATTGACCTCACAAAATACGAGCTCAGGTTGTACCTCAACGATAACACAACCCATTACCATTCAAGCTAATACGAATCCAATTTTTAGTGCGAATCCAACTACGAATTGTGCACCAGGATCCATACAATTTACCAGTAACACAACAATTCCAGGTACATATGTTTGGTCTTTTGGAGATGGTCAAACCTACACAGGATTGACACCACCGCCTCATGTTTATACACAAAGTGGCTTGTACGATGTCACACTAAGTCTAACTACAGCAGCTGGATGCACTGGTTTAACGACCTTGAATGATTATATAAATATTACAAACGTACAAGCTGGATTCTATGCCATTGATACTGCAGGTTGTGATCCACTCATTGTAAATTTCATTGATACTTCTTTTACGCCATCGAACCCCATTGTTAGTTGGCAATGGAATTTCGGAAATGGTCAAACCTTCAATGGTCATTTTCCACCAGCACAATCATATCCAGTTGGCGTTTACGATGTTCAATTAATTATCACCACCCAATCAGGCTGTACGGATACAATCATTAAAAACGATTATGTCACTGTAGGACACATTGACTCCGTAAATTTCACCTACAATCCATTGATTGCTTGCTCCAACGAAGATGTAATATTCACCAGTTCAACATATATCTCAGTACCGCACACTGCCAATGAAGTTACATATTTCTGGGATTTTGGTGACGGTACATCCATTGACCAGAATCCAACACACCAATTTCAATCAGATACGGGCTATTTCGACGTAACATTCATAGCAGACTTTCGGGGTTGTAAGGATACGTTTATCGTTGAAGATGCCGTTTATATTCTCGCGCCAATTGCTCAATTTACACCGAGTTCTTTTCTGTTTTGTAATCCAAGCTCCTTTCCTGTAAACGTTACCATCGATGATAATTCCATTCATGGGGTACTTTCCGATAATGTAGACATGCATTATGAGTTCTTTGATAATACACCAAATGTAAATTTCACCAATGCCCAACTCGATGTCCCCAACGGTGGAAATACTAGTCATACCTATTCAACGTATGGAACATATAACATTGAACAGGTCATACACAACTATACCACCGGCTGCTCTGACAGTATCACTTCAACCATAACCATTTCTCAGTTGGCCAGTCAGTTCAGTATGTCCAATGATACTGTTTGTAACGGCACAGCCATCAATTTAACGGATATCAGTACTTCATGGAGTAGTGCTTCGGGATCACATCCAGTAAGTAATTGGTTTTACAACATGGGAAATGGTCAGTTTATTAATAATGCACCGAATATTTCCTATACCTATCCGGCTCCAGGAAATTACACCATTTCACACATGGTGATCAATAGTGTGGGTTGTTCATCAACGGCCACACAGACGGTTAAAGTTGTGAATAAACCGATTGCTGGAATTCTAGCGAATACGTACAATGGTTGTTCACCTTTTACAGTTCCTTTCACCAATTCATCTTTTAGTCTATCAAATGGACTTCCATTAAGTTCATTCAGTACCAATTTTTCAGATGATAATTCCACGATAGTTACGAATAATGTCAATCAACCCATCGTTCATACCTTCTTTGGAGAAGGGGCTTACACCGCTACTATCATAGCAACTGATATTTTCGGCTGTACATCCTTGCCAACCGGAGTGACCATTACCATTACGAAACCGACAGCAGACTTTGACATCGATACTGTTTTATGTGATTTGGATACGAATCTAACGATCAACCAATCGACTGGTACAGGCAATTTAAGTTACGAATGGTTTCTGAATGGTTCAACGATTGGAACGAGTACAGACACGCTTGTTACCTTAACTAATCCAAATAATGGGCAATTGTCAAATTCGCACATTTTAACACTCATTACTACGGATGGAAATGGCTGCAAAGACACCATTGATCGCACCTTGATTATGTCAACGCCGTTAGCCATTCCAAATTTCTACTTCACCGGTGCTATTCCAAATTCAAACGGCGAATACGATTGTCCTCCAATCTTTTGTAATTTTCAAGATTCCTCCTTCTCCTATGGTGACATTACTGGATGGAATTGGTCATTTGGGAATGGAAACAACTCCATACTTCAGAATCCGTCAAATACGCTTGTGACCAACGGAACCTTTGATTTAAACTTCATTGTGACAGATCAATATGGTTGTACCGATGATTCAACGGTGCTGAACTACATTTCAATTGGCGGTCCGATGGGTACACCAAATTGGCTACAAGATGCCACGATTTGCACACAAGGAGCGCTGTTTTACTTGACGAATATATCTAACATCGATAGTTTAGTTTGGAATCTAGGTGATGGCACTATCTACTCTGATTCGTTAAACTTTAATTACTTCTACGCAACACCAGGGACATACCAACCAAGCATTACCATTTTCGACTCTGTTGGGTGTCAGATTCTTATGCCTTTAGATCCAATTACGGTAAATGACGACGATTTGGATGCCTTTTTTGTTCCAAATCCAGTTTATGCGGACATAAACGGGATCATCAATTTTAATGACCAATCAACCTTTACAAATGCACCGATTGTCAGTTGGACCTGGAATTTAGATGCAGACACGTCCTTTACTTGGACATCCAACATTGCACCAACAACAACCTTTTCAGAAGGTGGTCCTCATGTCATCACACTCACAGTTGTAGATCAAGTAGGATGTATTTCAACGTACGAAACAACTGTTTTCGTAAGTGATCCGGACATTTGGATACCAAACGTGTTTACACCAAATGGGGATGGTGTCAATGACTTCGTGGTACTACCATATCCAGCATTTAAATCCTATGACATATCCATTTTCAATCGCTGGGGTAATTTGGTAAGCATTTTAGAGGATCAAACCGGTGTAGCTGCTTGGGATGGACTTTCGACCGATGGAAAACCACATACGGATGGTGTCTATTTTTACTTGTTAAACGGCGTCATGCTAGGTGGAACCGAAATCAAAAAACAAGGATTTATCACCTTGATTCGCTAATCTCATAATTTCGAGCAACAAATATTAACTACTTCCCACTGGGTCGCAGTTTACCGCATTAGCTCACCAGACAAGGAAAAGAGTTTCAAAACATACACAAAATACATCTCAAAAAAAAAGTCCTGACGTTTCCGTCAGGACTTTTGCTAGTGGTGCCTCCAGGAATCTCCGCCGCGGCGGACCAGGGACTTTAATATCCCGTCTTTTGCTTAATGTAATCTCGTCCTTTTCCTGTTTTTAATTCCTTTTCTCGGATGATGGCTTCCTTTCTAGTGGAGAATTCCTCCACATGTATCAAAATCCAAGGACCTTTTCCTTTTGTGAACTTTCCTAATAATCCTTGATTGTGTTCATTTAATCGACGTGGGAGATCTTCAGTATAGCCAGTATACTTACATTTTGCCTTTTCCGAATATAATACATACACAAAATACATCTCAAAAAAAAAGTCCTGACGTTTCCGTCAGGACTTTTGCTAGTGGTGCCTCCAGGAATCGAACCAGGGACACAAGGATTTTCAGTCCTTTGCTCTACCAACTGAGCTAAGGCACCAGCTATTGGTGGGGCAAATTTAACACTTTTTTTTATTTCTAATCAAAAAGTCGCGTAAATTTCTTTGAAAGCTACTTAACTTTGTGTCATGCTCGACGAAACAACTGCCTATTTATTGGATGCTGGGAACACTCAAGTGAAACTTGGATCAGTGATAAACGGTGTGGTTTCTCATGTTAAACGCTTCGATTTGAGCTCTTTTCCTTGGAATGAAATCGATGGTAACATTCCTATCGTCATATCGTCTGTGCTTACAGAAGAATGGAAAAAACCACTGGAAGATTTTTTTCATAACAGGATTTACATCAATGCTCAAATGAATTTGCCTTTCAAAATGGACTACCTAACTCCCGAAACATTGGGAATCGACCGTCTGTGCAATATGGCAGCTGTGGCAAGCAAGAATACAACGAAAGCAAAATTAGTTGTTGATCTAGGAACCTGCATCAAATTTGACTTCATGAGTTCAACGCAAACGTATGAAGGTGGATCCATTTCCCCCGGATTAGAGATGAGAGCGAAATCCCTGCAAACGTTTACCGCAAAACTACCGTTGATTCCAGTTCTTTCAACTGCGACACTCATTGGAAAAAATACGAAGGAATCCATTGAAAGTGGTGTATTTAATGGATGGAAAGCCGAAATCACCCAATTTATCCAACTATACCAAACAAAATTCCCTGAATTAGACGTTTACCTCACTGGAGGAGACGCACGATATTTTGATTTCGAGCAAAAAAGTAACATCTTTGTACTCGAACATTTAACCCTAGAAGGAATTCTAGAAATTTACCGTCTGAATGAAGATTCTCTTTAATTTCCTTGTCCTTTTTGTTTTCTCACAAACTTGGTCGCAATCTACTACCAATCAACCTGCTTCCTACTACGGACTCGGTGAAAGTTCAGCACAAAACCATGGCATTTTCGATGCATTAGGTAAAAACACCATCAATGTATTTGACTCCACAATTTTGAATTTTTATAATCCAGCAACATATAACACGCTCAGTACAGGAAATACTCTTTATTCGTATGGAATTCAAACAAGAATTTCTAATTATTCTGAGCAATCCAAAACGCAAGTTGGATTTACCGGAATGATCGATCATATTGCCATTGGGGTAAGAATCAAAAAAAACATGGGACTCGCTTTCGGATTAAAACCTTATTCGGCGAGAGGTTACCAAATTACCGACAAATCTTTTACCGGTTTCGATTCATTGGAATATACTTACAAAGGTAGCGGAGCCATTCAGGACTTATTTTTAGGCTATTCTTACGGACTCGTTTATCGTCCCAAAACCAAACTTTCGATTGGCGGTAACGCTTCGTATTTATTTGGGACAGTAACCAATGAACGTCAAGCAAAATTAATCGCTTCTGGTTCTAATCAAGGTGGAATAAACATCAACTCCTTGATTATACGTTCATTTCACTACGAACTCGGAGCCTATTTTCAGCAACAACTTGGTAAAAACCATTTGATCAGTCTTAGTTCTGTATATCTCCCTAATCAAACCATCACTGGTGATTACCAAGATGAATTTTACACCGCATCAAACATAAACTCTAGTTCAACTTATGACACCATCGCGTTTAGTCGTAGTCGCATTCACTTGTTGAACTCATCCACTTTAGAACTTGGTCTTAACTACAGCATTCTACTTCCAAGATGGAAACGCGAAACAAGAGAACTTCATCCAAAATTGAGTTTGATGGCTTCCCTTTATCAATTTGGTGCACTTGATCACAATGCTCATGATTTAATTCCTGACTTCGGAATGACTTCATTTCAACGTCTTTCTTTTGGTGCACAATTTAGTCCAGAGTCCCGATTGATGGAAAACATTTCTACCTTGAAGGGTTTAGAGAAAATGACTTATCGAATTGGTTACTACACGCAATCTCTGCCATACACCACGAATGCAATTCAATACCAAGAATCTGCAGTAAGTTTTGGATTAGGACTTCCTATTATGGCTCAAATGTCAGCTTCTTCCGTTAACTTCTCCATTAATTTGGGTTCTCGCACTAGCAATCAAAGTTTCGGAATACAAGAGAAATTTGCTTCCGTAAATCTAAGTTTTATACTTGCACCCTCCAATTTTGACAAGTGGTTCAGACAACGAAAATTGGATTAATCAGTTTACTGAGTCTTTTTCTAGTGGGACTTAACTCCTGCGAAAATGATTTAGATGCCATCGAGCGTATTAGCTTTGATGCGCATTCTCCCGATGAAACCACAAAAAACCTGAAGATGATTTATGCGGACGAAGGATATGCCCGCGTAGAAATTTTTGCTGCATTAGCAGAAACGTTTCGTGGAAAAGAGGAAATCACCAAGATAAAGGACAGTTTGAAAGTTCATTTTTTCAATGAGAAAGGTGAAATCGTTTCAAAACTTACAGCTCTTTATGGTGAAATAAACAACACTAAAGGAACACTAATGGTTAGAGACTCAGTGAGACTCTACAACTATGAAAAGAAGCAAACATTAGAAACAGAAGCACTATATTGGAACCAAAAAGATAGTACAATCTATTCTAAATCTTCGGTTAAGGTCCGCTCTCCAAAAGGTACAATTTTTGGGGAAGGCATCAGAACCAAGCAGGACTTTAGTAAATATGAATTAATTAAACCCGTTGGAAAATTCCAATTGGAAAACGAACTCGAATTCAAATAACATGAACCTATACAACACCATTATGAGCTACTTCTGGTTAGCAGTAGCAAGCGTTTCTTTCGTTACGGTAACTTACTTATGTTTCACGGAGGGATTTGAAAAATATGCATCCAATTATGTTTTCTCAATCATCGCACTCGCAACGTTCTTCGTCAAACGTTGGATGATGAAACGCGTTGGAAATCATCAACAATTCCTAAAAGACAAATCCAACGAAAAAGAGGCCTAAAACCTCTTTTGTGTAACAAAAACCAACATAGTTAGTCATAACTCCAAATGAAATTATTCTCTCTCATCTTCTTCCTCTTACTTGTAAATGGACTTTTCGCTCAGAATTTTGTCCGTGGAAAGGTCGTTGATGAGCGAAAATCTCCTATCCCATTCGCTAAAATTTATGTAAAAAACTCCGCGGATCAGCGCACCGTTGCTGCGGTTGATGGATCATACGAACTTTCCCTAATGCCTGGAGAATATTTCCTAGTGATTGCAGCATTAGGTTACCAAGATAGAGAAACGTATATCTCCATCAGTAACGCAGATCTTCAACGCGATATTCAGTTATTTCCAGAAAAGGAACAGGACTACAAAGAGATTGTTGTGAATACAAAAAAAGGAAATATTGGACGAGAAATCATGCTCGAAGTGGTCAAACGCAGGGAGCAAATGAATCCTTGGAATTATGCGCATGCCGTTGATGTCTACATCAAAGCAAGTGAGCAGAAGGACGTCAAAGTAAAGGAACAAAAAAATAAAAAAGGAGATAAAGTCGAATCTGAGGACGCAACAGTGGCGGCGGACCCATTGGAAGCAAGTTTGCCAAAAGCGCCAGCTTGGGTTGACAACATGAATCTTTTGGAGGTTCAATTGAAACGTAATTATGCACCCGGAAACAAAGTCAAAGAAATTCGGAATGCCTATACATTGCATGGATCAGATCAATCCTTGTACTATACAACAACGGTTAAATCTAATTTTAACTTTTTTGAGAATTTATTACACTTAGATGACTTACATCAAACACCCGTAAGTTCCCCTATTTCGGTTCCAGGGATCCTTTCCTATAAATATAGATTGGAAGAAACCTATGTGGAGAATGGTCAAACCATTTGTAAAATTAAAATCATTCCCAGAAACACCGCAACTACAACCCTAGAGGGATATATCTATGTGATAGACTCCTTATTTCTCGTTCAGAAACTTCAGCTAACGATGAACAAAGGAAACTTGCTCATTTATGATCATTTTGAAATTGATCAAACATTTTCGATCCTTGGTGACACAATGTGTGTTCTTGACAAACAAGTTTTAAGCTATGGAGTTAAATACAAAAACGAAACGTCGGCTTGTCAAACAACAGCACTCTTTTCCAATTACAATTTCGATCCAGAATTCAGTAAAAAATTCTTTAACACAGAATTAGCGGTAACAACAAAAGAAGCATACGAACGTGATACAAATTACTGGTCATCTGCACGTCAAACCAGCCTTAGTCCAGAAGAACAACGATTTATTATTATCAAGGACAGCATCCGCGATTTTTACAATCGAAAGGAATACCTTGACTCCGTCGATGAGGTATTCAATAAAATTACCGCACTCAAGATTCTTTGGCTTGGAGTGGATCACCGAAATCGGGAGCAAAAGATTCAATGGTCTCTTGGTTCTGTTGCGACACTCATACAACCTTTTGGACTAGGTGGACCAAGACTGAATCCGAGTTTTGACTATTTCAAAAAATGGAAAGATGAACGTTCTTTAGAAACCTACTCTCGAATCTCGTACGGATTTTTAAATAAAGATGTGAAAGGTGATACTTGGTGGCGTTACCGATTTGATCCCTTTCATTTTGGATTTGTCCGCTTCGCAATTAACCATGATTTCGATGTCATCCGTGGCTACGATGCCATTACACAAATTTATAAACGAGATAATTTCATTGAAGCGACGAAAATGACCTTGTCTGCTGATTACGAACTGTTCAATGGCTTTTACGCCTACTCTTCCCTTGGATTTTCGGAACGAAGAAGTCTAACAGACTTTAAATTTCTCAACACCATTGACGACATCATTCCGAATAATGATCCTACGGATTTCAAACCATATCAAACATTGATTGCTTATTTAGGATTCAGTTACACACCTAAACAAAAGTATATGCGTGAACCATATCGAAAAGTGGTCTTAGGTTCTGCTTGGCCAACGTTTAGTGTGAATTATGAACGTGGCATTCCGAAATTATTTGGAAGCGATGTGGACCATGAATACCTGCAGGTGGATGCCATGCAATCCTTCAAAATTTCAACATTGGGAACAATGAATTACCGAATTTCTGTCGGGAAATTTCTCAGCGCTCGACAATTGTACAATCCAGATTATAAATACCAACGTAGAAGCGATCCGATTTGGTTCTCTAATCCTCTTTACTCCTTCCAAGGTCTCGACACAACGTTGCCTACGATCGATTATGTATTTCAAGCGCACGTTGTTCACCATGACAATGGAGCCATCCTTAATAAGATTCCCTACTTCAAGAAAACAAGAATTGGTTTAGTTGCCGGAGCAGGTGCCATGTACGTCAAAGAATACGATTGGCAACATTACGAGGTTCTTGGCGGACTGGAACGCAACTTCAAGATGTCTAGAAGAAGATTAAGAGTGGGGATTTATGGTGTTCTATCTGACGGAAATCAAATCAAACCGACTTTTGACTGGAAGATTTCCTTTGCCATTCTAGATGACCGAAACATGAAATGGAATTTCTAATCTTCGGATTCGCTTGATTCTTTTTTCTTCGGGAAATACACTTTCTGTCTAATTAAAATCAAGATAACCCCTGTAGAAATACTTGCATCCGCCACGTTCCAGATTGCTGGAAATATTTGCTCTCCTCCTACACCCGGAATCCATTTTGGCCAGTTAACGTTGAACTGAAACATATCCACAACACTACCTAACATAAATCCTTGATGACGGAGTTCCACTGGATAATTAAAACCATAATCTGTACAAACACCTTTTATACCCGATCCTGAAAGTTGATTAAACGAATCACATGGATTTAAGGTGAAAAAGTAATCATAGAACATCGAATCGATGAGATTACCTGTTGCGCCGGCAAGGATTAACCCAAAAACGAGTAAAAATTCCAGGGACGCACCTTTTCTTGCTTGTTTCACTAAATAATAGACAATGAATCCAATGGCGATAAGACGAAATATACTTAGCGCAAGTTTGTGCCAAATACCGGATCCAAAAGTAGTTCCGAAAGCCATTCCAGGATTTTCAATGTAATGCAGTACAAACCAATCTCCGAATAAGGCACGTGTTTGACCAGGTTCAAAACTTGTTTTAATGTAGACCTTCATGAATTGATCGATGATCAATAGAATGGCAATAAATAGAAAAACGAACAAGAGTTTTTTACGCACTATTTTTGAGCGTTTTTAGCATCAATACTCATTGTTGCATGTGGAACTAAACGAAGTCTTTCCTTCGGAATTAATGTTCCATTCACACGACAAATTCCGTATGTTTTGTTTTCGATGCGCATCAACGCAGCTTGTAAACTTTGAATGAATTTCTCTTGACGAGCGGCTAACTGAGCAACTTCCTCTCTCGAAAGTGTTTCAGATCCATCTTCCATCATATTAAAAGTTCTACCAGTGTCGTCTGTCCCGTGATCATCATTGTGAGACAATGAACCAACCAGTAGGGAATAATCCACTTGTGCTTCCTTTAATTTATTTAGAATCAATTCTTTGAACTCAGCGAGTTCAGCATCTGAAAACTTATTTCTTTCTTTAGTCATACCGGTAATCTTTCAAAATCATCCCCATTTGAGAACGAAAGCAAATATATCATTTTTAGTGAAAATCAAAAACCAAAAAAGAATTAATTTATCGTTAATTGAGTCATTTTGAACAATTCCATCGAGTTATTCACAATAGTACAAAGTGCCCGTCAGAAAAAAGTACCTTCGCTTTATGATTCGACTGTTTTTAGACAACCGAACAGCGGTTTTGTTACTATTACCTTTGCTCATCGCCCTTTATGTTCTTGGGGACATTCTTGGGGTGGAACAAGTCGTGTCAAACAGAGTAGATGGACTCTTTTTCAGTCAAACAACATCAAGTAATTTCTGGGTCTATTTAGGTCAATCATTTTTGATTCTGATAAATGCCGTTTTTCTTAATGCAGTTTTCAATAGTCATGAATTCCTCGACAAAAACACGTACATAATCAGTTTGATTTACGTGGTGCTCACTCCCATGTTTGTGCCCTTAAATCAATTTAACCCCGTTTTACTTGCTCACTTTTTTGTCATAGCAACACTTGGAGCAATTTTCTACTTGAAGCAAAATACCGATGGTAAGATGACCATTTTTAATGCGGGAATGTTGTTCAGTATGGCAATGACCTTACTTCCCTATCTAACAATCCTCATTCCCATTATTTTAATCATGATTGTGATCATACGTCCGTTTAATTGGCGAGAACTGTTCTTATGCCTTGCTGGAATAAGCGTTCCCCTCCTCTATTATTTTAGCTACCTATTTCTAACGGACGCACTTGTTTTCACCTGGAAATTTCCCGTTTGGCAACTTCATGATTTTCGTTTGGCCTTGAATGCCTACCCAATTGCAGGTTTGTATTTCATTCTTTTATTCATAAGCCTTCTTAGTCTAGGAGCTCGCATGGTTAAATCTTCCTTGCGATTGAAAAAACAAATCCAAATGCTCGGATTGATTTTTACAGCATTATTCCTCTTGGGTTGTGTCGACTTTTATTTTTCAGGATCATTACTCTATTTATCCTTGGCAATTATCCCTCTGACCTATTTTCTAACGTATGCCTTTTTAAGTAAAAGATCAGGTATTCCTGCTAATATCTTTTTCTACATAGCACTTCTCTACTCTTTTGTGAAATTTTTCCTCAACTTCACACCGGAATGAGCGGTTTAAATGATTAATTTTGAACGATAATTTAAGATAAAATGAAATTTGGAGTTGTAACATTTCCAGGATCAAATTGCGATCAAGACATGGTTTATGTTTTGAGTGACTTACTGGGTCAACAGGTTGAGCAATTGTGGCACAAAGATACGGACTTGAAAAAGGTCGATATGGTAATTATTCCAGGAGGATTCTCCTACGGGGATTACCTGCGCTCAGGTGCTATTGCAAAATTCTCGCCAATCATGTCAGAAGTCATTCAACATGCGAATCGCGGTGGTTACGTCATGGGGATTTGTAATGGATTTCAAATTCTTACGGAGTCAGGATTACTAGAGGGAGCATTGCTTCATAATAATACACAGAAATTCATTTGTAAAAATGTATTCTTGAAACCTTCGAGTTCAAGTGCCGCTCCAAGTATGGACCTAAACCAAAATCAAGCATATAAAATTCCAATTGCTCACGGTGAGGGTAGATTTTTCGCAAGTGACGACACACTAAAATCAATTCAAGATAACGATCAAGTTTTATTTCACTACTGTGATGAAAATGCTTCGATAACGGATGAATCGAATCCAAATGGTTCCATTCATTCAATTGCAGGTATTACGAACAAAAACAAAAATGTTTTTGGAATGATGCCGCATCCGGAAAGAGCAGCCGACCAACATCTAGGGAATAAAGATGGACTTGCTTTATTTGAATCGATTTTAAATCATTGTTCATGAAAGTACTCTTACTAGGATCCGGTGGACGAGAACATGCCCTCGCATGGAAAATTGCACAAAGCTCCATTTTAGATGAACTTTTTATCGCTCCAGGAAATGCTGGAACAAAAAAACATGGTAAAAATGTAGATTTGTCTCCAACAGACTTCGATGGAATTAAAGATTTCGTTGTCACTCAACAAATTGACATGGTCATTGTTGGACCAGAAGAACCGCTTGTAAACGGAATATACGATTACTTTCAAGCAGATGAACAACTTAAAAAAGTTGGAATCATTGGTCCAAGTAAATTTGGTGCTCAACTAGAAGGTAGTAAGGATTTCGCTAAAGCTTTCATGGCACGACATGCCATTCCAACTGCGAAATACGGAACATTTACCGCAGAAACAATCACACAAGGACTTTCATTCCTAGATGCAATGAAAGGTCCATACGTACTGAAAGCCGACGGACTTGCCGCTGGAAAAGGAGTCTTGATTCTTTCAGACTTAGACGAAGCGAAAAGCGAACTCAAAAGCATGCTTCTTGACGAAAAATTTGGCGCAGCAAGCAGCAAAGTTGTCATTGAACAATTTCTTGATGGAATTGAACTTTCTGTTTTCGTTCTAACAGATGGCGAATCGTTTAAATTACTTCCCGAAGCAAAAGATTACAAACGAATTGGAGAAGGTGATACCGGACTTAATACAGGTGGAATGGGCGCTATCTCACCAGTTCCATTCGCAGATGCAAGCTTCATGGATAAGGTACACAACCGTATTATTGTTCCAACAATCAAAGGACTGAAATCAGAGAAAATCACCTACAAAGGATTTGTTTTCTTTGGCTTGATCAGCGTTAAAGGAGATCCTTATGTGATTGAATACAATTGCAGAATGGGTGACCCAGAGACAGAAGTAGTTATTCCAAGATTGAAATCTGACATCCTTGATTTATTCGAAGGAGTGGCAAGCAATACACTTTCAGAAAGAGACATTCAATTTATTGACAAAAGTGCAGCAACAGTCATGATGGTTTCTGGTGGATATCCAGGAGATTACGAAAAAGGGAAATCCATTTTTGGACTAAATAGCATCGTTGACAGCATCGTATTCCACGCCGGAACAAGTGCTGACGGACCATCTGTTCTTACAGCCGGTGGACGAGTTCTTGCGGTTACATCCTATGGAAAAAACTTAGAAGCTGCTTTAGAGAAATCGTATGATTCTATTTCTAAAATTACCTACGACGGAGCTTATTACCGTAAGGACATCGGTCAAGATGTACGTTAACCCGCGGATATTTATTCCACAACTATGAGTGTAGATCTTATCATCATTCTCATTTCCATTCTTGCTTCTGCTTTCTTTTCAGCAATGGAACTAGCTTTTTTATCTTC
Source organism: Crocinitomicaceae bacterium (assembly GCA_024643365.1). GTDB lineage: Bacteria > Bacteroidota > Bacteroidia > Flavobacteriales_D > Crocinitomicaceae > UBA952. The sequence goes on from JAHENC010000021.1 coordinate 18,153, forward strand.
AAACCGACTTCGGATTGAAGTAATGAAGAAAAACCGTTCGTTGAAAAGTAGAATTATTGGTCTTTTCTTTCATCGTGAATCAACAATGATTGCCTCCCTTCTCATGGGAAATAATATTGCATTGGTGATGTACGGAATCGCTGCAGCACGCGTATTGAATCAATTTTTTATGGGGCTAGGTATTTCGGATGAAGTACTGTTACTGGTTCTTCAAACGATTGCTTCCACTATCATTGTGCTCGTTACAGCAGAATTTTTACCGAAGGCACTCGTTCAACTGAATCCTAACCGATTTCTAGATGTTACACTCGCTCCAATGCTTGTTCTGTACATTCTATTGTATCTCCCAACTCAATTTGTCCTCTTCTTTAGCTATATCATTCTAAAATTATTCGGTTCCAACCAAGAACAATCCGCTCGTGTTTTTTCGAAGGTGGATCTCGAGCATTATGTGGATGAACTCAGTGCACGCATCAAAGATGAAGAAGAATTTAGCAACGAGATGCTTATTCTTCGTAATGCCCTTGATTTTACGAATATCAAAGCGCGTGACTGTATGATTCCAAGAACGGAGATAATTGGAGTAGAAATTGAAGATGACATCGAAGAAGTCAAACAATTACTGATCACAAAAGGACTCTCAAAATTAATCGTTTACCGAGACGACATCGATAACATTATTGGATATGTCCATTCGTTCGATTTATTCTCGAAACCTAAATCGATCAAACAAATTCTCAAGCCAATCAGCTTTGTTCCAACAGTGATTTCCGGAAAAGAATTATTAGAAAAATTCACGAAACAAGCGGGAAGTTTCGCCGTTGTCACCGATGAATATGGTGGGACAGCAGGAATCATCACCCTAGAAGATGTCATTGAAGAAATTTTTGGTGAAATTGAGGACGAACATGATAAAGAAATTTGGCTGGAAGAAAAAGTGAGCGAAGTGGAATTTCTATTCTCCGCGAGAATCGATATTGACTACTTAAATGAAACCTTTAAACTTTCATTAGAAGAATCGGAAGAATATGACACACTTGCAGGATTAATCATTCATCACATAGAATCCATTCCTACACAAGGTGACAGTGTTCAACTTGAAAAATACAGATTAGTTGTGGAAGAAGTCAGTGATCGAAAAATTGAAACTGTTCGACTTTTTATTGAATCGTGATGAAGAACACGCTTGGACTATTTATCTTATTTTTAAGTTCATTCGTCTCTGCACAAACAGACTTCCCACTTCCTTCTGAATTATCTGAAATATCCGGTTTAGAAAAATGGAATGATTCAACGTTAATTGCCATCAACGATGGTGGTAACGAACCCATACTTTTTTTGCTCAACTTAAGTGGACAGATCACCCGTAAAATTAATATCACAAATGCGACTAACATCGATTGGGAAGCCATCGCAATGGATGAAAACTACCTGTATATCGGCGATTTTGGCAACAACTTGAATGAACGTAAGGATCTGTGTATTTACAGGGTCAATCGCAGCGACATTGCTATACTGAACGAGGTGACCGCTGAAAAAATGTCCATTTCTTACCGAGAACAAAAAGAATTCCCCCCCAATAATCATGATCGCTATTTCGATGCTGAAGCGATGACCTATTTTGAAGGACAACTTTGGATTTTCACAAAAAATAGCACTAAACCTTTCGATGGACTTTCTTTTATTTATATGGTGCAATTTGAATCCAATCAAACGAAAACGCTTTCCAAAGTGACAGAATTAAAATTGAACAGAACATCCTATTTAAAAGATGCCGTCACAAGTGCTTGCACTCAAAACAATTCAATGATTTTAACAACGTATAATCGAATGATAAAATTGGAATTCCAAAAACAAGGAATGACAAAATCTAACTTATATTTCTATCCACACATCCAACAGGTAGAATCATGTGTGGCGATTGGTCCTGGTACCTTTTTCATTTCAAACGAAAAAAATAATTTTCTAGGACCTGCAAAATTTACTAAACTTCAATTGCCATGATTCATTTATCCCAATTCGAAGCGGTCATTTTTGACATGGACGGTGTCCTAATCGACTCTGAACCACTTTGGAAAATCGCTATGGAAGAAGTATTTCATTCCCTTGGTTCAACCCTGAAAAAATCCGATTTTCAAAAAACCGTTGGATTGCGCATTGATGAAGTCATTCATTTTTGGAATATCCAAGAAAATTGGGGAGTAGAAAATGAACGAGATGTGGAAGAGGCCATAATCGTGAAAATGATTGAACTCATCTCTCAAAATGCTGCACCATTAGCTGGTGTTATCGAAACATTGGATTATTTAAGGTATCAAAACATTAAAATTGGACTTGGAACATCCTCTTCAAACCGTCTTATTCAAGTCGTATTGAGGGAATTGAACATTCATTCCTACTTTGACGTGACACATTCTGCTGAAAATGAAGCATTTGGAAAGCCTCATCCGGCTGTATACCTTACAGTCGCTCAACAACTGCAGGTTTCCCCAAACAGATGTTTGGTGATTGAAGATTCATTTAATGGTGTCATTGCTGGACTTGCTGCGAAAATGAAAGTCGTTTGTATTCCAGAGAAAACTCATTTCCCAAATCCCCGTTTATCCGTAGCGGATTTTCATTTCGAAACGATGAATGAATTCTTATTGGAAATACAGAAATAGAACTGAGCTCCATTTGGAATGCTTTTGTATTTTTGTATAAGATGGAAGATTCTTTTGATTATAGAGACGAAGCGGCACAAAATGGCGAACAGGAAATTGATAAAGTCCTGCGTCCCAAAACACTCAGTGATTTTGCTGGACAACCGACCGTAGTCGAAAACTTAGAAGTATTCGTCCGCGCGGCTCAACTGAGAAACGAACCATTAGACCATGTGCTACTTCATGGACCTCCGGGACTAGGAAAAACTACTCTTGCAAATATTATCGCTAATGAACTTGGCGTTGGATTCAAAGTTACATCCGGACCCGTACTAGATAAAGCAGGCGACCTAGCTGGATTACTCACAAACCTTGGTGTTGGCGATGTCTTATTCATCGATGAAATCCACCGGTTGAGTCCTGTCATCGAAGAATACTTGTATTCAGCGATGGAGGATTACGTCATCGACATCATGCTCGATTCTGGAGCGAATGCTCGCAGTATTCAGATTAATTTAAATCCATTTACACTGATCGGTGCTACTACTCGCTCAGGACTACTCACCTCTCCCCTTCGAGCGCGATTTGGTATCAATTCACGCTTGGAATACTACGATTCAAAAACACTTACTTCCATCGTTGAACGTTCTGCTCATTTACTTCACATTGAAATAGATGAATCCGCAGCCTATAAAATCTCCAGCAGAAGCCGCGGAACTCCAAGGATTGCAAATGCACTTCTTCGTCGTGTACGTGACTTTGCGCAAATCAAGGGAAGTGGGAAAATCGATGAGGAAATCACCGAATTTGCATTGAAAGCCTTGAATGTAGACGAAAATGGACTGGACGAAATGGACATCCGTATTCTGAAAGTCATCATCGATAAATTTAGCGGAGGCCCTGTTGGACTCACAACAATCGCGACGGCAATTGGTGAAAATGCAGGAACGTTAGAAGAGGTGTATGAACCTTTCTTAATTCAAGAAGGATTCCTCATGAGAACACCGAGAGGAAGAAAAGCAACTGAGAAAACGTATCGTCACCTTGGAAAAGATATTGGCTGGACTCAAGGTGGGCTTTTCTAATCATTCCAAAAGTGGATTACAAGCAACTTATCACCAATAAAGCGCATGAACTTGGATTTTTTCATGTAGGTTTTTCTACTGCAGACTTTTTGGAAGAAGAGGCTCCAAGATTAGAAAAATGGTTAGATAATAATTACCACGGTGAAATGGCTTATATGGCCAATCATTTTGACAAAAGGCTCGATCCCCGATTATTGGTAGATGATGCTAAAACCGTTATTTCCCTCCTTTTTAATTATTATACCAACCAACAACAAAGTGACCCTGAAGCACCGAAAATTTCTAAATACGCTTTCGGAGAAGATTATCATTACGTCATCAAAGACAAACTAAAAGATCTTATTGCTTTCATACAAGAAGAAATCGGGGAAGTCAACGGACGTGGTTTCGTGGATTCGGCTCCTGTTATGGACAAAGCATGGGCGAAGAAAGCAGGAATCGGTTGGATTGGAAAAAATAGCAATTTAATTCATCCGAAAAAAGGAAGTTTCTTTTTCATAGCAGATTTAATCTTAGACTTGAAAATAGAAGCCGATGGGCCTATGAAAGATTATTGTGGTACTTGTACTAGATGTATTGATGCTTGTCCAACAGATGCCATCATCGAACCCTATGTAGTCAATGGTTCTAAATGCATTTCCTATTTAACCATTGAATTAAAGGATGAACTGTTGCCGAAAGAATTTGAAGGAAAAATGGATAATTGGATGTTCGGCTGTGATATTTGTCAGGATGTTTGTCCTTGGAATCGATTTTCTGTACTCCACGACGAACAACGATTTGAACCTCATCCAGATTTACTTGACTTGAAAAAACAAGAATGGATCGATCTTCAAGAAGAAGGATTTCAAATACTTTTTCAACGAAGTCCTGTGAAACGCACGAAGTATCAGGGATTAAAACGAAACATTAGCTTCCTTAAAATCGGATAGTTTTCCCGGAATCCGTGTTGAAAATTCTACCTTGAAAAGTGTTTTCATCCGTGTAAGTTTTTAACTTTGTTGGACATGAGAAAAGTCAGCTCGAACCTACATTACCTTAACAATTGAACATGGAACAGAAAAAAGAAGTCATCATTATTGGAGCTGGATTAGTTGGTTCTCTTTGGGCAGTTTACCTATCGAAAGCTGGATACAATGTAACCATCTATGAAAGACGCTCAGACATACGTAAAGCTGATATTAGTGCCGGTAAATCAATCAATTTGGCACTTTCTGTACGCGGATGGACCGCACTTGATGCTGTTGGTGTTGGTGATGAGATTCGTAAAATTGGAATTCCAATGTACGGACGAATGATGCATGACATGCAAGGGAATTTAACCTACCAACCATACGGAAAAGAAGGTCAAGCCATTTATTCGATTTCTAGGGGTAGAACCAATGCGGTGATGATGGATATGGCCGAAAAACATGGCGATGCAACCATTCATTACAATCATGAATGTAAAAAAGTTGACCTGAAAGCAGGAATTGTTACCCTTACAAATACTTTGACAAACGAAGAGTTCACCGTGCAAGCGGATCTCGTTTTTGGCGTTGATGGTGCTTTCTCAGCAGTAAGATATAATTCATTCCAAAAAATAAACCGTTTCAATTACAGTCAAAATTTTGTAGCGGACGGATACCGAGAGATTTTATTACCTGCCAATGCGGACGGATCATATAAAATGGACAAAAACGCTTTGCATATTTGGCCGAGAGGACGTTTTATGCTGATGGCAATGGCGAATGAAGACGGATCGTTTACCTGTACTTTATTTATGCCGCATGAAGGTGGTGAAAACGCTTTCGATAAACTTACTTCACGTGATTCCGTGAACAACTTCTTCCAAACGACCTTCCCGGATTTCTATGAAATGATGCCAAACATTGCTGACGCTTGGGATGATCATCCATTATCCAACTTGGCTATCATCCGTTGTTATCCTTGGTCACATGGCAAAGTCGCTTTAATGGGAGATGCTGCACATGCGACGGTTCCGTTCTACGGACAAGGAATGAATGCCGGTTTTGAAGATTGTACAGTGATGAATCGCCTGATGCACAAACATAATCACGATTGGAACGCCATCTTTGATGAATACAGCATCGAACGGAAACCAGATGGAGATGCATTGCAAGATTTATCCTTAGATAATTACTTCGTGATGCGCGACTACGTGGCAGACCCAGAATTTCTATTGAGAAAGAAAATTGAAGCGAAATTTAGTGACCTGCACCCAGATCGTTGGTTGCCTCTTTATTCTCAAGTAACATTTAGCAACATTCGCTACAGCGAAGCATATAAACAAGGAAAAGTCCAAAGCGACATCATGGATGAAGTGATGGCGCTACCGAACATTGAAACGGAATGGGACTCAAAAATTGTGATGGATATTTTATTGGAAAAGAGCGCTGACTTTAAATTCTAAGTATGAAAAATTTCATTTGTATCGTTGGACTACTATTTTCTTCGCAACTATTTTCACAAGGCGGATTTGTGAAATCAGAGAAAAAAGGAAACGATTACATGGTGGTGAGTAACCACGGTATTCAATTTTCAATTGGTCCAACCTACTCCTTTCATACGAAACCAATTCTTGGTGATCTTACCACGTTAAACGGTGCTAGAGGAAATTACAGCATAACACCACAAAGCAAATTGGGTTTTTATGCAGAATTCGGAATGGTACATTTTCCAAAATGGAAAGGAACACCCATAAAAGCCTTAAAGAAAAGCCGTGTCATTGATTACTTTGATTGGGGAATTGGTTTTAGCTTAATTCGTGGAACGGAAGAAACCGAAATCACCTATAAAAATGCGTTTGGCGATGTGATTAGTACACAAAACGAATTTGGACAAATGAAAAACGGCTACTTATACGGTCGATATAGCGCACATTCATTGATTTACTTCGGTAAAAAGAAAATTGTAAAAGTTAGAAAACATTTCGTCGATAACAGCATCGGTATTCAATTCGCATATTGTGCTTCCACTCATGACACGACCTATTCGAACTATTTTTATCCGATTTTTGCAACACGCAACTATCAAGGTTTAACAGAAGAAAAACTAGCTGCTCAATTCGTCTACAGTTTAGGGGTCGGTATTCGTTTAAACAAGGCGTGGATGTTCGTCCCAAGTGTTACAATTCCAATCGTAACGGTGAAAAACTGGGATGGATTTAATGCCTATTTTGATTGGCATTCATCTGGATATTGGCCTATTCAAGCACAAGTGAAGTTTATTAAGTTGTTTGAAAAACCGAATAAATGTGGTGTTTATAGTACTCCAGAGGATAAAGAAATGCAGAAGCAATACGAAATGCAATAAGCACGTTTACGATTTCCAATCCTTCGCGATTGTTTTAGGTAATTTCTTTCTAAATCGTTTCATCACGGAATCACGATCAGAAACGTTACCGCATTTCAATAAACTTCGTCCAATCAATTGATTATTCAAATCGAAAAAGGTGAATTCAAACGTTACTGAAGTAGCTTCGTCTCTGTAAATGTGATAAATACTCGTCATATCTAACATTTCCTTCAAGGTCGTTTTCGACTCAGAAGATTTGAACTTACGGTCATATCCTCTAACATTTAACACAACGTAAGCATCAATTCCTTTTGATTTTAATAGGTTACGGGTAGAATCATTTAATAAATTCCCTAACGCTTCTCCTTGTTTCAAAAGATTGAATGACGGCAAGGCTTTGTAACCGTTTTGTTGAAGAATCTCCACTAAATTCAATTCCATTGCATAACGATCCTCTGTCTTATCAAATTGACCAATAACCAATGCATTTTTAAACGCGATCTGTTGACCATAAACAGATAGGGTGAACAATAAAAATAAGCTAAGGATTGCTTTCATAGTTACTACTTTAAAATACTTCACGCGCAATTTTTTGAACCGAAGTTGAATTAGACATCGTGTAATAATGTATACATGGAACGCCATGTGCTTTTAGTTCTTTCGATTGCTGAATTCCCCATTCAATTCCAACTTGCTCTACATCCCTATTGTCTTTACATTTTAACAACTCAGTAGAAAGTTCGATTGGATAATCTATGTGAAAGAATTTAGGCAAGAATGAAATATGGGTTAAGGTTTTCAATGGTTTCACACCCGGAATAATCGGAACCGTAATTCCAGCTGCCCGACAAGCGTCAACAAAACGGAAAAACTTAGCGTTATCAAAAAACATCTGAGTGACAATATAAGAAGCTCCTGCATCCACTTTTCGTTTCACATTCAATAAATCCGTTTCCAAATTCATTGCTTCAAAGTGTTTTTCAGGATATCCTGCGGCGCCAATACAGAAGTTCGTTGGTTCTAATTGAACATCGTCCATCATATAATTCCCCTTATTCATATCACTGATCTGATGAATTAGGTCGACAGCAAACTCATGTCCCTCTTTGTGTGGCCGAAAAGAACTTTCTGTTTTTATGGAGTCTCCTCTTAAAGCCAAAACATTGTCAATTCCCAAAAATTGCAAATCAATTAATGCGTTTTCCGTTTCCTCCTTGCTGAAACCACCACAAATTAAGTGTGGTATAGCATCCACATCATATTTATTCATAATGGCCGCACAGATTCCAACGGTACCTGGTCGTTTACGAATGGCGATTTTTTCTAGTAATCCATTTTCACGCTCCTTGTAGATAAATTCTTCACGGTGATAGGTAACGTTCACAAATTTGGGCTTGAATTCCATTAAAGGATCAATCCCTTCATAAATTGATTGAATACTCTTTCCTTTCAAAGGGGGTAAAATCTCAAAGGAGAATAGAGTGTCTTGAGCGTTTTCTATATGGTCTGTTACTTTCATTATTTTTTTAGCGTCTGCAAAGATACGGCTTTCGAAAGAAACGCACTAATCTATGCGGGTTTCTTCTATGGCTTGAAGGATTAAATCAGCAGCCAAATTTAATTCATCTTCTGTGATGGTTAATGGCGGTGATAACCTAAAACTATATGGATGAGACAAAAACCAAAAAGTTAAAAGTCCTTTCTCCATACAACGTGAAACAACGCGCTCCACTCGTTCAGCACTGACCATATCAAAAGCGAACATCATTCCAACTCTTCGAATTTCGACTAATTCCGGATGCTGATTAAAACGTTCTTCAAATCGTTGTGCTTTTTCTTCCAATTCTTCCCATTCAATTTCTGACTTTAACACCTGAACTGCCGCTGCTGCCGCTGCGCAAATTACTGGATGTCCGCCAAATGTTGTAATGTGACCCAACATCGGTGCATGTGTGAATTCCATCAATCTTTTTTGAGACGAAACCAAGGCCCCAATCGGCATTCCACCTCCTAAAGCTTTGCCAAGCGTTAAAATATCTGGAACAATATCGAAATGCTCAAAAGCGAACAACTTTCCTGTTCTTCCCATTCCACATTGAATTTCATCTAAAATCAACAATGCTCCTACCTCATCACATCTTTGACGTAGTGCCTTCATAAACGTTACAGTTGGACGTCGTACTCCAGCATCTCCTTGAATAGTTTCCAAAATGACACCGGCTGTTTTTCCGGTAATACGTTCTAAATCGATGTGCTGATTCAGTTGTAAAAATTGAACATCAGGCAATAATGGTCGAAATGCCTGTTTTTTAACCTCATTTCCAGAAACACTCATTGAGCCATGTGTACTGCCATGGTAGGATCCACGAAAAGAAATCAATTCTGTTCTTTCCGTCACTCTTTTAGCCAATTTCAAAGCAGCTTCAATGGCTTCTGTACCAGAATTTACAACGTAAACACCATCCAAGGAATCAGGAAGCACCTCCAACAATTCTTTCACCAATAATTGCTGAGAATCTTGAATAAATTCTCCGTAAACCATGACATGTAAATACTTGTCAATTTGAGTTTTCAATGCAGAAACTACTTTCGGATGACGGTGTCCAATGTTGTTAACCGCCACACCAGAAATCATATCCATGTAGGACTTTCCTTGCTTATCGTATATATAAATACCTTCTGCACGTTCCACTTCCACAAGAAATGGAAAGGGAGTTGTTTGACCAAGGTGGGAGAGGAAAAAATCGCGATCTGACATGGCTTATTTTTGAAGTAATTCTAAAATCGGAGTTCCAGTCATCGCCCCTGTGCGCTGTAAATTCATCAAATGAATCAAAGTTGGAGCAATGTCCACAATTTGAATGGGACGAAAACAATTTTGAGAAGGAATGTTTGCACCGTACCAAAGTAAAGGGACATGAGTGTCATAATTAAACGCGGAACCGTGGGACGTTCCTGTATGCGCTTTTGGTTCGTCTATCGATTTCGATAAATAGCCAGGTTGCAACATGAAAATCACTTCACCACTTCGGGCGATATCATACCCTTTTTGAATCATTTGTCCCCATTCATCGAGGCTTTCATTGCCAGATATAAGCGAGGATTGTGTGATGGCTAATTTTACCTCCGGCCACTTTCTAATTTGAGCAGCAATATAATCTGCGACATCTTGTTTTGAAACGTTCAATGAATCCAATCGAGTTTGATTCAAATAAATATTTTGGTTCTCCTCAGCCTCTATCAAGTCAGCTCCATATTTCAGAACTAACTCATTTTTTAATACGGAAAGTCGTTCATTCAAGAACAGATATCCGCCAGGCATTTTACGGTCAACCAACATTTGTGGTACTGGAACAACGGCATGGTCTGCTGTCAGAAAAACCACAAAACCATCTTTTCCATACATCGACTCTAAATGAGAAAGCAATTTCTCCAATTGTCGATCCAAACGTGCATACATGTCCTCCATTTCTATGGAATAAGGCCCAAATGCATGCCCCGCAATGTCCGGTGTAGAATAAGAAATACAAAGCATATCCGTTTTATTGTCCAAACCCAACTGTTCTCTGGACATCGCTTCAATAGCCAAATCAGTCAATAATTCGTTCGCAAATGGAGAAATGGTAAACAACTGATGAGCGTTATTGGATACTGCCGACATTTCTTTGAAATCGTATGGGAAAGTTGCCGATTTTTTGCCGCCTAAAATTACTTCATAAGGACTTTCATCTATCGATTTATAATTGGTTTTCGGATACAACAAATCCCACTTTTTCAAATACTTATCCGCATTTTTTGTTGCATTAAACTGCTGTAACCATTTAGGCAATTCTGTTTTGAAGTATGTACTCGTGATAAATGTTCCACTTGCGTAATCATACCAATACGAACCATCACTTAAATGTCCACCAGGTAAAATAGAACTTCGGTCCTTGATAGAAATCGAAATGACCTTTGATTCAGGTGAAGCTAACTTTAATTGATCTGTAACGGTATAAGTTCTTAAATTCCGTGGAGAGGTTTGTCCTTCGTTGGAGGAGCTCCCAACTGTTTGAACAGTTTTATCCGAAACGCAATTAACAAATGATTTGGTTGAACGCTGGTACCATTCATTGGCAACAATTCCATGATTAGAAGGAGTAGTTCCTGTATAAATAGATGCATGTCCCGGTCCGGTGTAAGTCGGAACATAGTTATAAAGCGTATTTCGGCAATTTAATCCCTTGTTTAGAAAGCGATTAAATCCACCTGAACCAAAATGCTGCTGAAACCGATATAAATAATCGTAGCACATTTGATCTACAACAATTCCAACGACGATTTTGGGTTGTTTTTGTGCGTTCAATTGTCCGCCGAGTATACAGAAAAGGAGTAAAATCCTCAATCCTAAGTTTTTCATGAATCAAAATTAAGCAATACACAAGGATTTATAAGCAACCTTTCGTAACTTCGGGTCGTCTTAACACAAAATTTTTATTATGAAAAGAATCTTATTCTTAAGTTTTATCCTTTCAAGTTTATTGACATTTGAAGCAAAATCACAAATCATTGTGAATGTTACAAATGTAAGTGCTCCCGGACTATGTGATGGTTCAGCAATTGTTGACACAAATAACTTCGTTACTTCTGCGAGTTTAACATGGATGCAAGGTAACACCGTTATCCAAAATGGTGGTTACATGATTACTAACTTGTGCGCCGGTCAATACAACCTATTGTTTATGGGAGGTGGTTTTACTTCAACATCTACATTCACAATCGGTACGAACCTTCCAAATCCATGTGCTGGATATTCTATTTTCTGTGGAAGTACGCCAACTTCCGCTGCCAATGTGTGCGATGGGTCAGTTAGTGTTACAGCAGTTGGTGGATCAGCACCATATACGTATCAATGGTCAAATGGTGGAATGATGACCACTCCAACTTTAATGAATCTGTGTATTGGAACGTATTCTGTTACCGTAATCGACGCAAATGGATGTTCTGAAACTTCAGGTGCTACGGTGGTTGTGGATTCAACAATCGCAAATCCATGTGCAGGGTTTTATGTGAATTGCTCAAATATCGACGCAACAAGTTCTACAGCTTGTGATGGTTCTGCTACAATTAATATTGTTGGTGGAACTAATCCATACACTGTACTCTGGTCAAACGGATCTACTTCTCTAAGCATTGGGAATTTATGTGTTGGAAACTACACTGTTATGGTGCAAGACAATAATCAATGTACGTTCAATTGGTCTTGTACAATTGGGAATTCTTCTCCAAACATTGATTCGGTAACCGTGATTGGTAACCTTGCAACAGGATCAAATGTCATCGGAACAATGAGTTCAGGTTGGATTTACAACTGTTCCATTGATTTAGCTGCATTAGATACAGCTTATATGGTTTCCGCGACTTTTGGTAATACGATGTTTACACAAGATTCTTTGTATACAACTTGGTATTTGGTTGACACGAATGGAAACTACATGTATGTAAATTACAATTACTCTATTCCTTTTGGAACTTCAGGATTGTATAATTTAATTTTACAATTGTATTGTCCAATCAAATCTCAACCTGTTTATTACAACATCATTTCTGTATTTAATTTGGAAGAAGCTGGTATTGAAGGCAATAATTTATCTCAAATGATCGTTTATCCTAATCCAGCTCAAAACGAATTGAACATTGGAAACATTACGTCATCGTTCGACTTTACCTTAACGAACATGGATGGAAAAATCATTCAAAGTGGTCAAGTGAATCCTTCTAATGCAACTATTGATCTAACAAACGTTGCTACAGGGACATATCTTGTTCAATTGAAAAACACTCAAAACGCGTTTACCTACCGAGTAATTAAATAATCGGGTGAACTCTTATCAGGAAAAGGGCGGGAAGAAATTCTCGCCCTTTTTTGTATCAAAATTTGAACAAAAAAAAGAGGGATATTTAATCCCTCCTTCTATTTTATTTAATTTGAATAACTTAACCTTTCCCTGATTTCACAGCTGGTACGGCTGGTTTGGCTGGACTCGCAGGAATTGGATTATGAGGCGGTTTCGACGGACTTGTTGGCGCAGTATTCGCAGGACGAACAGGATTCACTGGAACCGGCGTATGTGTTGGTTTATTCACCGGAGCCTCTGGCCGACTATTAAATCCACTTGGTCTTGTTTCGTTCTCACGTCCCGGTTTCTCTATAGAGTGATTCGATTCTTCACGATTCATCGTTGGATTTTTTTCTTGCATTGGTAGCGGTACGTTTCCTCCTACTGGCGCTAAATTTTCTTCAGGAAAAACCAATTGATTGGTATGTAAAGCAGGACGATTGATTGTTCCCAAAACCGTTTCTGTTGGATTTGGTTTTGAAGGCAAGGGAACTTGATTTGGGGGAATATTTAAATAACCTTGATCAAAGATACATCCACCCATTTCATCAGCAGGTATTCCCATAGCTTGACATCGCGCACGTGCATTATCTCGCTGAGTATCATTTAAATCGGCAACAGTTAAATGAACCATGGGGAATCTTCGATCCGTATAGTATTCTGTTGACGTTCCTGGAGCATAGTCAAACAACGTAGTTTGACTTGTTACTCTCCAATCTTCTGCGAAATCTTTGGCTAGAAAAGAAAGGTATTCCTTCTCGGCAAATGCAGATGCTTGCTGTAAGGAAGAATTTCCAAACGTTGAAAACGCCATATAATTTGGTCTTGGACGATCAATGTTACGTCCTTGAAAATCATCTTCAGCAATTCCATTTGCATTCCCTAACAATCCTTGGAAAGAAGAACGATCACACTCAAAGACATGAACAGTGGTATTCAAGAATCCACCAAATCCACCTGAGGAACGCACATCCAAAATGACCATTTCTCCAGTCGGCCAAGCAATCGTATAATTTCGTCCTTCAAATCGAACAACGCCACCATTGGGAAGGAAATATGTTCTTCCTTGAAGTTGAATCGGCATTCCATTCAATCGTAAATTACCATTCATTTGATCTGGTTTCGTGCTGGCATAATAACAAACACGATCGCCCGAAACGTTCATAGCTACAGCTGCATTTAAAGAGAAATTGTCGGATTGAGCACGTTGACGTGTTTGAACTTCGAAGGTGTTCTTCTCTGATTTGGACAAAACAAATTCCCCAACTGTTTGAAAAGAATAAGTCGCTTGATCAAAAGACTTCAAATGCGGATCACCATAACTGCGTCCAATAATCTGACTACACATCGAGTGTGTCACAATTAAATCAACTGTTTCCCATTGACTATTTGCAAAAGAACCATTTGGAGTTCTATTTTGCTGTATCATTGTTTCGATTTCTCTACGTTCAGCAAGAGGAACCATGGTCAACATTTCATACGGAGTAAAATCCTCAGGGAATGTTCGGTCAGGAACGTTTTTATGTTCAGAAAGCGCAATCATCGAAAGAGCCAACCAATTGCCACGAATTGGATCCCAACGTTCCAACCTCTCCTTAACGGATTTAAACTGGTCTTCAAATGTCTGTGCATGTGCCCACTGAAAAGAGAGCAAAACGATAACGAAGTAAACTATTTTCATAAAACTAATTTTTTGAATCCTTACAAAGATTGAACCAAAATTATCTATTGAATTTATATCCAATTCCCTTCACTGTCGAAATAGTATGTTCACCTATTTTTTCGCGCAATTTGCGAATATGTACGTCTATAGTGCGATCACCTACTACGACTTCAGAACCCCAAACCTGCTCTAAGATAACTTCACGTTTAAAAACGAAATCTGGCCTTGATGTTAACAATGCAAGTAATTCAAACTCTTTGCGCGGCAATTGAATTTCCAATCCATCCTTTTCAACAAGATATCGTTCTCTATTTATCTTAAGTTCATGTGAAATAACATCTTTGACGTCTGATTTTGTTTTACGTCTTAGCAAGGCATGAATTCGACTTAATAATACTTTCGGTTTGATTGGTTTTGAAATGTAGTCATCCCCTCCCGCTTCAAGTCCAGCAATCTGACTATAATCCTCACTGCGAGCAGTTAAAAAACAAATGATAATGTCTTCATTTTCCTCATTCTTCTTTATAGCTTCACATACCTCAATTCCATCCATCATTGGCATCATGACATCTAGTAAAATAAGGTCTGGTTTTTCAAGCGCTACCGCATTCAAGCAAAGACTTCCGTTTTCAAAGGTAGAAACACGGTGTCCGTCTTGAATCAAATTGTAACGCAACAATTCCCTGATATCTTCCTCGTCATCAACCACAAAAATAAAAGCCATATCGTTTTTTTTATACATCAAAGATACACTATAGCAAGAAGCAATTTCCTGTAAAACTCTATTGATTTTATTATTTAGGAAAAAATTAACATAAACTATGTAACCTAACATCTGAAATTCAATTATCTTTGTGTGAACTAGTAGTAGGTTTAGGTTAATAGTTGAGAGCTTTGGTTTTTCCAAGGCTCTTGGCTTTTTAAGACGTTTCCATGAAAATAAAAATCCTCATTGTAGAAGACGATATCAACCTTGGAATCGTTATTTCCGATCAATTGCGTTCCGATGGATACGCAGTCACACTTTGTGAAAACGGATCTGAAGGGCTACGTCGATTCAACGACGAACCCTATCACCTTTGTATTTTTGATGTAATGTTGCCAGTTAAAGATGGATTTACTTTAGCTAGGGACATTCGAAAAGTAAATACAGACATTCCCATTCTTTTCTTATCTGCAAAATCAATGACCGAAGATAAAATCGAAGGGTTCAATGCAGGTGGAGACGACTATTTAACCAAACCCTTTAGTGTGGAGGAACTTCAATTGCGTGTGCGCGCATTGTTGAAAAGAGTGAAGGTTAACGTCATCCAGCCGGAGGAGAAAATCGTTAAATTAGGAATCTTTCTTTTCGATACGGAAAACTTCACCTTAACATCTCCATCAACCAAACAAACCTTAACGAAAAAAGAAGCCATGATTTTGCGAACCTTGTTTCGATTTAAAAATCAATTGCTCGCTCGAGATATTATTTTAAATACAGTTTGGGGACAAGATGACTATTTTGTTGGTCGCAGTTTAGATGTTTTCATTACAAAACTGAGAAAATACCTCAAAGAAGATTCAACGATTCAAATTACGAACGTTCACGGTGTTGGATTTAAATTTGAACTTGGGGATGAATAACTACATTCTTCACCTCGAAACAGCCACGAAAGTATGTAGTGTAGCACTCTCAAACAACGGGACTGTTATCTCAATCAAGGAAACCGTTTCTGATGGTTATATTCATAGTGAGTCCCTGACACTTTTCATACAAGATGTGTTGCGAGAAGCTCAAATTGAATTATCACAACTAGGCGCCGTGAGTGTTTCGGCGGGACCAGGTTCCTATACTGGACTGAGAATTGGGCTTTCTACAGCTAAAGGTCTTTGCTTCGCATTAAACATTCCTTTTATTGCGATAGATACCTTAACTGCACTTAAAAACGTAATTCCAACAGGAGACATTCGGATTATTCCCATGCTTGACGCTCGACGCATGGAAGTGTATGCCCAAGTATTTGATGCAGATGGAAAAACCCTTCAAGAATTAGATGCTATCATTTTAAGCGATGATAGTTTCTCGGAGTTCGAACCGTTTGTTGTTCTTGGCGATGGCGCATCAAAATGTAAAGAATTGTGGGCGAACAGAAAGATAACTTGGCTCGAAAATGTATTCTGTAGCGCAAAAGGACAAGCATCCATTGCCTATGAGAAATTTCAAAAGAAAGAATTCGAAAATCTAGCCTACTTCTCTCCCATCTATTTAAAAGATGCTAACGGGGTTCGTCGATAACATTCACCACTTTCGACCATATTTGAACATTCCCACAACGATCTGTTACTCGAAATTCCATCGAAAGTACATTTTCTGACGGTGGACCAATTATCGTAGCGCGACGGTCATTTTTCCATGTAACCAAATTGCTTTTTTGATCAAAATATACCGTATTCCATTCGCCATTTATCAATAACTCGTACTTGGCAATTCCTGATTGTCCATCCGTCATTTTCCAGGAAAATTGATTTGGAATAACCACGTTACTCGATGTTGGCATGAATACAATTTTTGGAGCTATCGTATCAACTTTGATGGAAAAAGTTCCCAATTGCTTGGACTCAGAAGCGAGCCAACCATTTTCGCGAGTAGATTCCAGCGCATCACCATTAATCGCTAAATATTGTTTTTCGATTGCAGGAGTGTTCTTCGCCCTCATTTCGATACAAATTGGCTTTTGAATGACTGTTTTTGAGTTTCCAAATTGTCCCAAAGAAAAATTCATCGTCTTTTTGATAGGCTCGTAAAAAGTATTTGGATCCACCAACACCTTCATGTTTTCGGAACGAAATATATATAATGCCTCTGGGATGAAATAAAGAAGTGAATCAAAAAACGGATGCTTATTATGATTCATATCAAACGGATATTCGATCAATAATTCATGTTGACTTACATTACCGTTTACATCTTCTAACATTAAAGAACAGGAAATTGAATCCATTCCATTCAAGGAAATTCCTCCCAGCGATTCTAATTGATAAATAGTCAATGGATTATGCTTATTCCGAAAAAGTTTCTGGTATTTGATTCCCTTTGATTTATATTCATCGTAGTCCATATGATTATTCACGTACCTCGAATCATCAAAAGAAATTTCAGCCATTTCAAAACCAAATTGTTCGTGATTTGAACTTACTATTTCCGCTGAAAACAAACCAAATCCATGTCCACCTAACTTCATCGGGTCCGTTGCTGAAATTGTGATTCCCAATTTACCCTTTCCTTGAATAAAATCTTGGGGAAGTTTCACTCGATGAACATTCTTGGTTAACGGAACAACCAATGATTTACCCGGAATAACATATCCATTTTCATCAATAGCAAGTAAACGAACGCCGTGTAAACTTGGTGGAGTCGCATCACTGACATGAAATCCATGTAGAAGAGGATTCAAAGCATGTTCCGTTTTTGTGTCCCGCAACTCAAAATGCAAATGTGGACCGGTCGAATTCCCACTATTTCCAGAGAGGGCAATTTGTTCACCTTTGTTTACGGGTAGTTCATTCGGACTAAATTTCCAATCAATCTCATTTTGTTTAAATTGAATTTGAGTCGGAATAACAAAGGAGTTAATCCGCTCAGAGAATTGAGAACAGTGAGCATATACAGAAGTTAGTCCATTCGGGTGATCAATATAAATAACACGGCCGTAGCCACTTGGGGAAATCCGAATACGCGAAATGTATCCATCAGCCACTGCGAAAAGTGGAATCCCTTCTATTCCATCCGTTCGAAAATCCAATCCCATATGAAAGTGATTAGGACGAATGTCTCCGAAACCAGCACTTAATTCCGGTTTAGCCGTTCCAATTGGCAGACACCAAATTGAATCCGCAGTAATCATTTGAGACCAAACGGTAAAATTGACTGCTAAGAAAAGGAGGAATGTAAAGGATTTGAACATAGACAAAGATACACTTTCAAAAAAAATGCAAAATAGATTGGGAAAAATGATAAATGTAATCGAATGCTTGTTAACTTTGTACAAAGTCAAAAGTAATGACTGAAAAGATTCAAGATACCATACAAGAAATTAGTCGAAAAGCAGTTCGAATTGGGGAAGCCCTTCGTTCAGAACGTTCGAAAAACGAGATTCTTCAAGAAGAAATCGATCGTAATAAGGAAGAATTAGCCAAAGAATTAACGGCTAATACTCACTTGAAGGCCGAAATTGAGTCCTTAAAGTCAGCTTTACATTTGGCTGAAAACAAAGTCGTTGAAGTTCCTGCTCCGGTAATAGGGAGAACTGAACAGGAAATTGATGAACTAGTAAAAGAAATTGAATTCTGTATCGAACAGTTGAAGCAATCATAATGAGCAAAGTATCACTTAAAATTACCATTGCAGGAAGAACTTACCCACTTAATGTGCCGGCAAGTGATGAAGAAAAGGTAACGAAAGCTGCTGCGGATATTAATAAAGCAGTGGAAATGCTGCGTAAAAATTATGCTGTAAATGATAATCAAGACTTGATCGCTATGTCTGCTTTGCAATTATTAGCCAAAGCGACGAGTGAGAATGTACCCGTTGCACAAGTTCCTGTAGACTATAGTGAAATTGAGGAGGCGTTGCAAAACCTTTCTTCAGATTTAGACGGAATTCAATAATTTACGTTCGTTTCAACGACCAATATTCATACATAATTAAAAGAATATGTGGTCAGTAGGATTATTAATAGGTTTGATTGGTGGCGCAGGAGCAACAGTGATTGCACAGCGTTTCTTAATCAAATCTAAAAGTCAAGAAATTATTAAAAATGCCGAAATCGAGGCAGAAAACATTCGTAAAGAACGCGCACTTCAATCCAAAGAGAAATTTTTAAAACAAAAAGAAGAGCACGAGGAATCTATTCGCGAGCGAGAAAAACGCATGCAATCAAACGAAGATCGTTACCGTGCTAAAGAAAAAACACTAAATCAAAAGCTTGAAGACCTGAACCGCAAAGAGAAAGAAGCGGAGAAATCAAAAGCTGATTATGAAGTGAAAGCAAGTGCGCTTGAGTTACGCCAACAAGAATTAGATAAAATTCAGCAAAAACAAGTGGCTGAATTATCTAAAATAAGCAACTTGAGTCCGGAGGACGCGAAAAAAGATTTGATGACTGCGCTTACAGATGAAGCTCGTACAGCAGCTATGTCTACCATCAAAGAAATCACAGAAGAAGCGAAATTGAATGCGAATAAAGAAGCACGCAAAATCGTTATTCAATCGATTCAACGTGTAGCTACAGAGCAAGCCATCGAAAATGCTGTTTCTGTTTTCAATATTGAATCCGACGAGGTAAAAGGTAGAATTATTGGTCGTGAAGGACGAAACATTCGTGCATTAGAAGCGGCAACAGGTGTTGAAATTATCGTTGATGATACACCAGAGGCAATCATTCTTTCGTGTTTTGACCCAGTAAGACGCGAAATCGCACGTTTATCCTTACACCAACTTGTTTCTGATGGACGTATTCACCCAGCTCGTATTGAGGAAGTGGTAGCGAAAACACGTAAACAACTGGACGAAGAAATTGCTGAGACTGGTCGTCGTACATGTATAGATTTAGGAATTCACGGACTTCATCCAGAATTGATGCGTATGGTGGGAAGAATGAAATACCGTTCTTCTTATGGACAAAACTTGCTTCAACACTCGAGAGAAGTAGCAAATCTTTGTGCAATCATGGCAGCTGAACTTGGATTGAATGTTAAATTGGCAAAACGCGCAGGATTACTTCATGATATTGGTAAAGTTCCAGACGAAGAGCCAGAATTACCTCACGCTATCCTAGGGATGAAAATCGCTGAGAAATTCGGTGAAAAAGGTGATGTATTGAACGCCATTGGTGCTCACCACGACGAAATCGAAATGACCACGTTGATTTCACCAATCGTACAAGTGTGTGATGCCATTTCAGGTGCACGCCCTGGTGCAAGACGTGAAATCGTTGAGGCATACATTAAACGTATTAAAGAACTAGAAAACCTTGCTTTATCTTATGAAGGAGTTTCTAGTGCTTATGCTATTCAAGCGGGAAGAGAACTTCGCGTTCTTGTAGAAGCAGAGAAAGTATCTGATCAGCGTTCTGAGGAACTATCTTTCACAATCTCTCAGCGCATTCAAACCGAAATGACCTATCCTGGACAAGTCAAGGTGACCGTCATTCGAGAAAAAAGATCTGTTAATTACGCTAAATAATCATAAGGGGAATTCGTTCCCCTTTTTTGTACACGATCGAATATGATTCCAGTAAATTCCCTAGTGATTTCTGGTCCGTGTAGCGCGGAAACCCGAGAACAAGTTCTTGAGACAGCCCTAGGATTGTCCAAAGTAGGTATCGATTACTTTCGAGCTGGTATTTGGAAACCAAGAACACGTCCTGGAGAATTCGAAGGAATTGGTGATGTAGGGATTTCATGGATGTGCGAAGTACGCGAAACGTACGGTTTGAAAATAGCAACAGAAGTCGCAAAAGCAGAACATGTCGAATTAGCACTCAAGAATAACTTCGATATGATTTGGGTCGGTGCTCGATCTACCGTTAATCCATTTACCGTTCAAGAAATTGCAGAATCTCTGAAAGGGACGAACATCAAAGTCATGGTGAAAAATCCGGTGAATCCAGACCTTAAACTTTGGATCGGAGCAATTGAACGCATTTGGAAAGCTGGAATAACTGATGTGAGCGCAATTCACCGTGGATTCTCTGTTTACGAAAAAACACTTTATCGAAATGACCCGAATTGGCAAATCCCAATTGACCTTAAACAAGAATTACCAGAAATCCCATTAATTTGTGATCCCTCTCATATTGGAGGAAGGGCACATTTACTTATGCCGTTGGCTCAAAAAGCAATGGACCTGAATTATGACGGATTAATGATTGAATCCCACGTTAATCCTTCTCTTGCTTGGACAGACGCTAAACAACAAATCACTCCGGCAGAATTAAAGGAATTGTTGAATTCTCTAACAATTCGTAATCGTGCGGAAATTGATGAGGACGCCATGCTTGCCTTTCGAGAGCAATTGACTCACACGGATGAATCAATCATTCAGTTATTGAAAAATCGCATGCGAATTTCAGAACAGATTGGGGAATTCAAGAAGGACAAAAATCATGTCATATTGCAATCCAATAGATGGGAAGAAGCACTTCGAAGCAATGTTTTAAAAGCAAGCTCAGAAGGAATCTCAGAAGAATTTGTCACACAACTTTTCAAACTGATTCATCAGGATTCTATTCGTATTCAATCTGATATTCTATCAAAAGATGACCACGATTAATCCATTTAAAGTTCAACATGTCATTCACTCCAACGCTTCCAAAAGTGATGCGCAACGTTGTTTGATTCTTGCCGCTCTCGCAACTAAACCAACTAAACTAATTGGACTAGATCAATCTGAAGATATCTCCGCGATGTTGAACTGTATTCGAGAATTAGGCGCGAATTACGACGTTAAAACCTTAACCGTAAATCCCGAATCAGTTGAACAAAAGGAAAGCATTTGCTTAAACGTTCAAGAAAGTGGATTCGCCCTGCGGACGTTGGCATTTGTTGGAATGGCTTTCACCAAAAATCTAACGTTGACTGGTACCGGAAGCCTACTACATCGCGACCATTCGCAATTGTGCCTCATTCTGAAACAAATTGGATTTGCTGTTGAGTCCAATGGATTTAAATTGCCGATACACATTAGTGGAACAGCTACTAAAAATAAGGTAAGTGTGAATGGCGAAGCAGGTTCACAAGCTATTAGTGGATTATTTTTACTCGCTCCATTTTTGCAACATGATTCTTACGTATCCGTTGAAAATCTAAAAAGCAAACCCTACTTGGAAATGACCATTAATCGCATGCGCGATTTTGGCATTGTCATACATACAATGAATGATGGTAGCTATCATATACCCGGAAATCAACGTATTGAAAAGGAAGAAATACAAATTGAAGGAGATTGGAGCGGAGCAGCTAATCACATTGTCGGCGCGGCAATTTCGGGAATGCTTGAATTGCACGGATTAAAAAAGGACTCACTGCAAGCAGATCGAGAAATTCTTCGCGTAATTCAAGATTTCGGCGCAACGATAAGTTGGAAGGACAATGTTCTATTCGTACATAAATCGAAGTTAAACTTACCCTTCGAAACAAACATTTCTCATTGCCCCGATTTATTCCCTATTCTAGTTGTCCTTGCTTGTGCCTCGAAAGGAACCTCCAAAATTTTAGGAGTGAATCGCCTTAAAAATAAAGAATCTGATCGTTTAAAGGTGATGTGTGAAGTCTTGAATAAATTTGAAATATCCTATCAACTAAGTGAAAATGAAATTTGCATTTATGGAACTGGCGAAGTTAAAGGCGGAGAAATTGAGACTCACAATGATCACCGAATCGCGATGGCAGGAACAATAGCAGCATGTATTGCCATCAATTTCATTCAACTTTCGAACGCATCTTGCGTTTCAAAGTCGTATCCGGAATTCTTTAAAGACTTGGGTCGTTAATTTACTTCGCTGAAAACTGTGTTTGACTGTACTCAAAAAAGTCCATGTCAATATATTTGAGTCGGTTTTCAATATCCTTACGTTTTGTTGGTTTGATTTTCTCCTTCAACAAAAGTTCGTAGTAAAATTTTACTTTTTCAGGGTCACGCGGTTCGATTAATACATCATAAGTGCTCGCCAAACTTTCCAATAAAAAATCCTTATTAGCATAATTTGGGAACAATTGAATCAAAGTGTCACCATAGGCGACAGATTGTTCATATGCTTGTAAATCACTGTACTTGATATGTACTTTAAACAAACAATCCGCCGAAAATGAATCCTCTGGATAGGCGCGATAATAAGCTAATAAACGATTAATGAGTTCAATATTCGTTAAGCTAGGCATTTTAGCTGCTTGAATCGGATCTTTTTGAATAGCCATAATGGAATCTTCCATTTCCTTTATGCTCGTTTTTAATTCTGCTTTTTTGTCCGTTTTTGCAGGACCGCCACATGATTCAACGATAAGCGCAAAACTTAGCAGTACGATTAAGGTGTAAATTGATCTCATATCATTTTTGGTTTTTTACCACCTGGAAAGGACATTTTGTAATCGACGTCGATTCTCCCTGAGGTAATATTTTGTAGTCGCTTCGTTAACATTTTCTTTTTCAATGGTGACAAGTGATCCGTAAACAAAATTCCTTCGATGTGATCATACTCATGCTGAATGATTCTAGCAGCATATCCGTCGAATGTTTCCTCATGGAATTCCCAATTTTCATCGAAATATGTGATGAGTACTTTCTCTTGACGAAAAACGTTTTCACGTACTTGTGGGATTGACAAGCAACCTTCCTGAAAAGACCACTTTTCACCTGTTTCTTCTTCAATAATCGGATTAATGAATACCTTTTTGAAATCTGAAATCCCCTCCGCTCTTGGATCTGGTTCATCGTCTTCCTCATCAGCGAATGGACTTCCATCTACGATAAATAAACGAATACTTTTACCAATTTGTGGGGCCGCAAGTCCCACTCCCTTTGCATGATACATAGTATCAAACATGTTAGCAATCAACTTTGATAAGTCAGGGTATTTTTCATCAATTTCCTCAGCTTCTTTTTTTAGAACTGGGTCTCCGTAAGCGACAATAGGTAAAATCATGCTGTAAAATTAGTGAATTCCTTATTGAAATTATTGTTGTGAGAGGTAATCTTGTAAAATCAACGTAGCGGCAAGTTTGTCCACTAGTGATTTTTGCTTCATTTGTTTTTTCTTACCCACTAGATGAATGGTTTCCATGGCGCGCGACGAACTGAAACGCTCATCTTGTAATACAATCTTACATTGTGGGAATTGTTTCCCTAACACCTCCTTTAACAGGCGGACATTTTCCGTAATGTGTGTATCAGACCCATCCAATCTTGTTGGGAATCCAAGTACGATCATGGAAATGGATTCCTTACTGAATAATTGAATTAAAAACTCCATTAAAGTACTAGAATCAACGGTCGTAAGTGGACTCGCAATGATCGCATAATCATCAGTGATTGCTAGGCCCGTGCGCTTCAATCCAAAATCAATTGCAAGTATTTTTGACATCTAACAAAATTACGAAACAAAATCAGATACATAAAGATTTTACATACTGCATGACAAATTGAAGATGATTGCTTAATTTCACGGAGCTATTTTTTAACTGACCCATGAAAGTCAACTTTTCCTTACAATTTCTCCTAAGCTTTTCCTTGCTCATTCTGATTTCATGTAAAAATCAAGGCGAAAAGACTATTGAATCCCCTTCTACAAAAAAACGTATAGCTTTTACTGAAGAAAATAAGAACCTCGCCGTATTTGAAAAATATGCATTGAAAATAGATGGTAACAAAACACTCTCAAAGATTCAAAGTTTGTTTTATACTGATTCTGATGGAAATACAACAGAGGCTTATGCATGGATTGACGAAAAGATGGAAGTGCTGAAACTTCAACAAAATGAAAACTTAGCATCTGGAAAAAAAACGGAACGCACTTTTTATTTCTTGAATGGACTAAAAACAATGAGTCGTCAAATTAGTTACCATTATGAATTAAAAAAGCCATATTTCACCGAACAACGAAGTTATTATAGTTTAACTGGTGCTGTCATTGCAACGTTTAGTCGATACTCATCCACAGAGGAGTTAGATCGTACCGAACTCAAAAAAACCGAGAATCGAGCACTGAACCATCAAAATGCCTTGGCAATAATCAAACGTACGGGAGATTTCGAAACACGCTTTCGTGGATTTGACGAAGCCTTCGGAAGAAAATTCATCGTTCTAGGAACCGAAAAACAAACGAGTACCTTTGCCTTCAATGTGGAAAGTCCAATTCTGAAGCAGTTATCCCGTGCAGAAAACAAGTATAAAAACGAGCTTTTAGAAGTTCAGTTTTCTCCAATTACAGAACCTGATGGATTTACTTTTCAAGCACTGGTGGACTTAAGCTTTACCTCTAAGGTGAAATAATGAACTTTTTTCCTTTTTAAGCGTATTTACAACACAACAAATTATATCCGTTTTGACAAATAAATATACTTCCTCTCCAAATTCAATAAAGTACTTGTTCCTTCTTGGTTTCATGATTCTTTTCGGATTCCAGTCCACTTGGTCACAACAAATGAAATTAAGCGGAGTCATTTACGACACTTCCAATGTCGTTCCCTTAAAGAACGTATCGGTTATGGCGCTTCGACTCAAAGATTCTGTCCTTTTAGGATTTACACGAAGTAATCAAATGGGAGATTTCGTGCTGACTGGTTTTCCAATTGACACCTTTCAATTAATCATTGAACATCCAAAGTTAGAAACACGAACATTTTACATTATCGGTAGCAAAGATAATTATGACATTAAAGTTCCACGCATTCAATTATTACAAAAAACACAAAATATTCGGGAAGTCACCGTATTAACGAACAAAAACGCGATTTACTTCAAAGGTGATACACTTGTATATGTGGCTGATTCCTTCAATGTTGGTCAAAATGCCGTAGTTGAAGATTTATTAAAAAAACTTCCCGGCATTAAAGTAGCTGATGATGGAAGCATAACTTCACAGGGGAAAGAAATAAGTAAAGTATTAGTGGATGGAGATGAATTCTTTGGATCTGACCCGACCATTGCTACACGAAATCTAGGAGCAAATGGCGTAGCCTCTGTTCAAGTTTACGAGAAGAAAAATGAAGATGCAGCCGTTGGAGAAGATGACAAAATCCAAGTTCTTGATTTGAAACTAAAAGACAGTGCCAAAAAAGGGTACTTCGGGAAAATTTCTGGCGCAACAGATTTTGGATTAGTACGGGACAATCCATTCTATGAATCCGAAGTGTTATTGAATAACTTTAATAAAAAACAAAAGATTTCCGTATTCATGTTGACATCCAACACCCCGAAATCAAACTTTGGTTTTGGCGATATGAATAAATTCGGTTTAGAAAATGAACGTAATAATAGCGGAATGACGATGTGGGATCAGTCAAGCCGTAACAATTCTTCAGGTATTCCACAGACCTTAAAAACGGGAATCTATTATTCAGATAAAATCGGAAAGACAGGGAAAATCGGATTTAACTACTCCTATATTGAGAACCGATTAAATGCTGTTTCAAGTAGCCAATCACAGTACTTTTTACAACAGGATAGCTCTTATTTCACCAGAGATTCTTCTGCTAATGTTTCCAAAAACCTTTCACACAGATTTAACCTTAGCTATTCAGTTAATTTAGATTCACTTACGTATTTAGAACTTCGTCCAAACCTTCATGTTGATATGGGTGAATCCGATAATTTTAGTCAAAACAACTTTTTGACTAAAACAGACACCACACCTTATCTGGGAACCGGGGTTCGTAACGTAAATGGTTCGAAAGGAATGAGCAGTAATTCGGAGGCGATTTTAAGAAGGAAATTCAAAAAAGTAAACAGAGAATTAGAATTAAAATATATCCTAAGTGCTAGTTCAAATCAATCTGACGGTACCTTGTACACATTGAAAAGTGGTGCCTTGTCTGATACCATCGACCAAAGTAAAATCAACGACAACGCAAATACCACGAATTACGGAATCCTTACGTACACAGAGCCTTTCGCAAAAAAATGGAAATTCCAAGTTGAATATTATTTGGAATCAGGTAAATCCAATCAAAACAAACAAACGTTTGAAAAAGATGCAAGTGGGAATTACTCGGAAGCAGTTGGATTATACACCAATCAATTTGATAATACGCGCATCCAACATCGTGGAACAGGAATGTTGATTTTCGAACACCGTCAACATACGGTTACGGGTGGAATTGGCTTTAGAAACATTGATGTTCAAAGTATGAACTTGATTAATTCTGTTGTAACCAATCAAAACATCAACAACTTCCTTCCGAAATTCTCCTATCAATTTAAACCTGGAATGAGCAAGCGAGTTGGGTTGAACTATTCAACCTCTTCATCCCCTGCTTCTATCAATGATTTACAACCTGTTCAAGACAATACAAATCCAAACCGTGTTCAAATTGGTAATCCTGACTTAAAACCGAACTATGTACATAACTTGCGCTTGAACGCAAATGTTTGGCAAGCGTTATCTGGACGTTATTTCTGGTCAGGTGGAAATGCTAGTTTAACAAACAATGCATTTGCCACTTCCACTGAATTCGATCAATTTGGACGAACGATTGCCAAAACGGTGAATGTAGATGGAAACATCTTCGCGAATGTATATGCTGGTGGTGGATTCCCAATCTTCAATCGAAAAATTGAGTTGGCTCCAAATGTAAATGGATCATACAACAAATACACGAACTTCATTAATGGACAAGAGAATGTAACGAAAACAACAGCGGTCACAGGAGGTCTTGACATCGAATTGAAATTAGATTCATTGAACATTACCATTGGTAACACTTACACATACAACAATCCCGTTAGTTCCTTATCTAGTATTTCAAATCAACCATATTCAACACAGAAATACTTTATCGATGGTGAATGGCGATTACCACATCATTTCCAAATTAAATCCGATGCAACATACACAATTAATAGAGGTAGAGCCGCTGCCTTCAATAGAAATATTTTCATTATTAATTTTGAAGTGAGCAAAGCATTTTTACCTACTGAAAATGTCATTCTTGCCATTTCCGCAAATGACATCTTAAATCAAAACCTGAATTTACAGCGTCAAATTAATGGAAACGTGATTACGGATAATTACACACAAATTATTTCTCGCTATTTCCTTGTGAAATTAACGTACAAATTCAACAACAATAAAACAAAAGAAGATGATTTTAAAGGCTGGCATTAAACTACTCGTATTGATTCTTTGCCTAGGATTCAACGCATACAGTCAATATATTTCTTCAGGAAAAATTACTTTCGAACGTAGAACGAACTTGGAGAAGAAATTTACCGAAGAACGCATGCGTCGAATGGTCACAGAAGAAAATAAAATTCGCACGGAACTTTTTACCTTATATTTTAATGATACGGCATCCGTATTTAAAGCAGTTCCAACAGATAAGGTAGATGACATGGCATGGATGACAACTAAAAATAGTTATTATCAAAACCTGACATCTGGTAAACAATTAACCGTTCTTGGACTCATGGGACAAAATGTATTTTTGCAAGATAGTTTACCGGCACGAAATTGGCGGATTACGGATAGCAAAAGAAGCATCTGTGGCTATGAATGTAGAAAAGCAGTTTATCAGAAAAATGACAGTACTCGTATCTATGCATGGTATACAACTGCATTGGTTCCTTCTGTTGGCCCAGAAGGATTCTGTGGACTACCAGGAACGATTCTAGGCTTAGCAACAGAGGATGGCGGCATCATTTACTTTGCGAAAAAAGTAGAGGAAATGAAACCAACAAAAGAAGAAATGTTGATTGAAGTAGGGAAAAACAAACTCTTTACCCCAAACGAATTTCGCATGAAAATTGAAAAAGATTACGGGAGTACACCTTGGGGTAAGCGCTTGTTTGATGACTTATTTCGTTGGCTGTAATAAATTAAAACTTATCAATGAAAGGAATTATCCTAGCGGGAGGATCTGGAACCAGACTTCATCCACTAACATTGGCCGTCAGTAAGCAATTAATGCCGGTTTACGACAAACCAATGATTTATTACCCACTTTCTATATTGATGAGTGCTGGCATTAAAGAAATCTTAATTATCTCCACGCCACATGATCTCCCCCATTTTGAGAAATTATTGGGAGATGGGCAAAACCTAGGTTGTCAATTCTCTTATGCCGTTCAAGAAGTTCCAAACGGACTTGCACAAGCATTTGTTATTGGGAAATCTTTTATCGGTAACGACAAAGTCGCACTGATTCTTGGAGATAACATTTTTTATGGTGTTGGAATGGATACCCTGTTAAAAGAAAATAATAATCCAGAAGGTGGTGTCGTTTATGCTTACCATGTAAGCGATCCTGAACGTTATGGTGTGGTAGAATTTGATGATCAAATGCATGCCGTTTCTATTGAAGAAAAACCAAAACAGCCTAAGTCGAATTACGCCGTTCCTGGACTTTACTTCTACGATAATAGCGTGGTTGAAATTGCTGAGAATTTAAAACCATCACCACGTGGGGAATATGAAATTACCGATGTCAACGCCGAATACCTGAGACAAGGAAAATTGAAGGTTGCGGTGCTCGATCGAGGTACTGCTTGGTTAGACACCGGAACATTCGCTTCATTGATGCAAGCAGGACAATTTGTTCAAGTAATCGAGGAACGACAAGGACTCAAAATAGGATGCATTGAGGAAGTAGCATATCGAAATGACTTTATTAGCAAAGATCAATTAAAACAAATTGCGGAACCACTTGTTAAAAGTGGATATGGATCTTATTTGCTCCAATTGTTAAAACAAAAATGAACACACTCGAATCATACAGTAAGCTGATAGAAAAAGAAATTTCTTCCTTTTCATTCCCAACAAGTCCATTGAACTTATACGATCCTCTTCGGTACTTCATGACCTTAGGCGGAAAACGAATGAGACCGATGTTAACGCTGATGTCCGCGAAATTATTTGATAAATCGGTGGAAGAAAGTATTTCCGCAGCGCTTGCTGTTGAGCTATTTCACAATTTCTCACTTATTCATGATGACATTATGGATGATGCACCGCTTCGAAGAGCCAAAGAAACGGTTCATGAGAAATGGAATACCAATATTGCCATTTTATCTGGTGATGTATTATTTGTAAAAGCTTACGAAGAAATTTGTAAAAATCCGCCACATTTAATCCCTGCACTTTTAATGTTATTCAACAAGACAGCGATTGAAGTGTGTGAAGGTCAACAAATGGATATGGACTTCGAAACGCGAAACGATGTATCGAGCGAAGAATACATTGAAATGATTCGTTTAAAAACTTCGGTGCTTCTTGGCTGTGCTTTGGAGATGGGAGCCATTATAGGTGAAACATCCTTAGAGAATCGTAAAGCTTTGTACGATTTTGGAGTTCACCTTGGAATTGCATTCCAAATTCAAGATGACTTATTGGATTTATACGGGAATCCAGAAAAAGTAGGTAAACAAGTTGGGGGTGATGTTCTTGCAAACAAAAAAACACTTCTCTCCATTTTGGCAAAAACATATGCTTCGGAAGATCAGCTAATGCTGTTGGAATCACTACTAAATGAACCAAATCCATCGGAGAAATTATCACAAACGAAATCCATCTTCGAATCCTTATCTATACAAGAGCGTTGTAAAAACGAAATGTCTAAACATTATACTCATGCAATGAACGCCTTAAAGAGTATGTCCGACAACATTTCTTATCTAGAATTAGAGGAACTTGCAGAATATTTATTTCACCGTGATTATTAATCGAAACTATTTGTAACCATTAGAATTTTTATTAAATTCGCTTCACTTATAAATTAATTAATTATGAAAAAAATCTACTTATTAACTGCTTTGGCATTTGCTAGCCTTGGAGTTTCTGCACAGAAACAAAAAGTAGCTGCAAAAGAAATGAATGTGGAAAACATTCAACAACCATCTGTAAAACCTACTGCTCAGCAAAAGGTAACTATCTGGTCAAATGATTTTTCTACTGCTTCTCAATGGGCGTTCTCGAACGCAACTAATGATAACCAAGATTGGGTTATCTCAACCAGTACTTCAACGTCACTTGGATACAGTACAGGTGCATGGGTTGATCCTAACAACACCGTAACAAACGAAAACGGATATGCATTATTCGATTCAGATTTAGTTGGAACAAGTACAGGAACACAAGATGCATTTATGACATTTACAGGTTCTGTTGACTGTTCTTCTTACCCTAATGTAGTTCTTGAGTTCAACCAAAGAGTACGTATGTGGCAAACAACGGAGACAATCTTCGAAGTAAGTAACGACAATGGTGCTACTTGGATTCAGTTTCCTGTAAACTTAGACAAAGCGACAAGTACGCTTTATCAAGAAAACTCTCAAGTAAACATCACTTCAGCTGCTGGTGGACAAGCAAACGTAAAAATACGTCTTCGTTACATCGGTGCTTGGGATTACGCATGGTTGGTTGATGACTTGAAAATTGTTGAGCAACCAGCTTACGATTTGCGTTCATTAACACCATTTGTTGCTGGAACAAACAACATTGGTATTGAATATGGTAAAACACCAGTAGCTCACTTAGACGCTTCTTACGACATCGGTGGAAGTGCATTCAACTTTGGTGCATCTACAAACACAAATACAGTTGCAAACGTGAACTTCGGTTCTGGATTAAGCTACAACTATGCTATTGGAACAATCGCTGCAGGAGACACAATCGCTTACGGAGCTACAGAAACTCCATCATTGGCGGTTGGATTGTATAACGGAGTTTACACCATCTCTTCTACAGAGGAAGTTGCTGGTAGTACACTATTTGCAAACAACGTTGGTAACCGTAACTTTGAAGTAACAAACAGTGTTTACGCATTGGATGGTATCGGAGTAAATCCATCTTCATTACAAGTTACAACAACGCTTGGGTCTAACTCATTCAATACGCCAACTGGAACAATTTTCGCAAACATGTACCACTTACGTGGAGGTAACACTAACAATGTAGTTGTTTCTTTGGAAATCGGAATTTCTAATGCTACTACTGCAGGAACTTCAATTCAAGTAGCGATGATTGACACAGCTACTTTCTTTGCTGATGGATACCAATCTTTGACTGACTTAAACGGAAACGTTGCTGAAAGTGATTACTACACAGTTACTGCAGCTGATGTTGCAGCTGGAAAAATTACGGTATTCTTCCCCCAACCAGTAGCTTTAGGAGATGATGCTTACTACGCAGCAGTTTTGACAGAAGTTGATGCTTCTAACACGAACATCATCCGTATTTTGAATGACGAAACGGTTCTTCAACCATCTTACGCTTCAATGATTCACTTAATTGGTGATGCTACATACTCAAACGGTAACGCATTCGCAATCCGTATGAATATGGGAGTTTTAGGATTGGATGAATCTGCTAACGCAAATCTTTCAGTTTACCCGAACCCTTCAACTGAGGTAGTTACTATTGAAAGCAACATCACTGAAGGATCAATTCAAATCATTGACTTGACTGGAAAAGTTGTTGCTAATCAAACAGTAAATGGAACTGCTACAGCGTTCAACACAACAGCTTTAACAAACGGAATCTACACAGTAATCCTTACAAATGGATCAACTGTTGAAACACGTAAATTCATCGTTCAACACTAAGAACTTCGAATTAGCAAATAGGGAAACCGCTCAGAAATGGGCGGTTTTTTTTATCTCAAACAAAAACCAAGAACACAATCGACAAAGTCGTCTGGCGATTCTGCATGTACCCAGTGTCCCGCATTTTCAATACTCACTAATGTTGAGTCTGGAAAATAAGATTCTATGACAGGAATGTCTTCGTCCAAAATGTAATTGGACAACGCTCCGCGAATAAACAGAGTAGTAATCAAAACCTCATCTTCCGGAAGAGCACTCAATATTTCCGGCATAGCTGCCTCCAGCACGGGAAAGTTGAGACGCCAAGAAAGTTTTCCCTTTTCCTTCCAATATAGGTTTTTCAAGAGAAATTGTCTTACCCCTTCAGAATCGATAAACTGTTTCAAAATAGACTCAGCTTCACTACGCGCAGATAAACTGCTTAAATCAATGCGATTGAAAGCCTCAAGTATGTGCTGGTGATGCATTGGGTAAGATTTAACACCCATATCCACTACAATCAATTTTTGCAAGTATTCCGGATATCCCTGAGCAAGATGCATCGCAACTTTACCTCCCATCGAGTGTCCAAGCAATATAACCTGCTGTAATTCCAACTTTTCAAATAAAGTAACGAGATCTTCGACCATTATTGGATAGGAAAAATCTGATGACCAAGGAGAATGACCATGGTTTCTTAAATCCACCAGAATCACTCTATAGAACTCTGAAAATTTTTTAGCTTGGGTTTGCCAATTATCCGAAAAACCAAAAAGTCCGTGTAAAATGACCAAGGGTTGTCCCTCCCCCATTTCTCGATAATACAATTCCATTACAGTGCCTTATTAGAAATTAGGCTCGCTTTGAATTGTCGGTCATTGATACTGTTTAAAATCGAAGTGATTTTTTGAGTGGTTATTTTGGTGGAATCATACTGAACATGAACAACTTGCTCCTTTTGTTCTTCCACAAAATTCACTTCAACACGTTCGACTGCATCTGTCATTTTTAGTTCTTTTCGTATGGATCCACCACAACCCATTTGACAAACCATTCCTTCAACTGCATAGTCTGCCTGACTATTCGCTCGAACATCAATAGTCTTTGCTTTTTTGACAGTTAGTGGTTTCGAATTTTCGCTCGTTTCTTGACAAGAAAAAAGGACAACAACGGTAAGAGAATAGATGAACATTTTCATTCTACAAAATTACAAAGTTTATGCTGAAAATTGCAGTTTGTTTAGTACATTTGAAAAAAACTGAATCATGAGAATCGTACTTGCAGCCCTTTTTATCTCGACTTTGTTATTTTCTTCTTGTAATAAATACAGTGAAGGTCCTAATTATTCTATGTTAACAAGAAAAGCACGTTTGTGTAATGATTGGGAATTGAAAGCATACTCAGTAAGTGGAAACAATGCGTATGATGTGGACTACACGACAAAACTTAGCATTGATAAAGATGGGACATATTCCATGTCTAAAACCTACAATGCGCTTGGGCAAATTCAAGGAACTTATTCAAATGGTCGTTGGGAATTCGCCGAAAAAGATGAAACACTTTATTTCTACGAAGACACTACTTCGAAACCAACACATGAATACAGTATCAAAGAGTTGCGCAATAAAGAATTAGTAATTGTTGAAGATCTATTCCAAACAGGAGAATCTCATCGCTTTACTTACCAACCTCAATAAGGCTTAATTCAACTTTTATCTAGACGAAATTTGGATCAACATCCATGACATGCGAACAATTATCGCAAGTTCTCATTTCTTCTGAGCCATAAAACTCCTTGAATCGAGGAATGAAATCCTTTTCAATATTTTCTAAAGGAAAACGATATGTCTTTAAGTGATGGTTGCATTTTTCGCAAAACCACATGAGACCATCTTGTAAATCCGTTCCTTTACGAACGCGTTCGATCACTAATCCAACTGTATTTTCTCCGCGCGACGGAGAATGTGGCGTGTTCGCTGGAAGTAAGAACATTTCTCCCTCCTTAATGATCACATCTTTCGCTTGACCATTTTCTTGAACACGCACTAAAATATCTCCTTCTATTTGATAGAAAAGCTCCTCACTTTCATTGAAGTGATAATCCTTTCTGGCATTTGGACCAGCAACGACCATCACAATAAAATCTCCAGCCTCCCTGTATAAATTCTTATTAGAAACAGGTGGTTTCAGCAAATCTCTGTTTTCATTGATCCACTTTTGAAGATTAAAAGGAGCTAACATATTACTTGAATTAAATGAATTAATCTGCTAAAAGTCCGCGTGAAATAACGATTTTCTGTACTTCAGATGTTCCTTCATAAATCTGTGTGATTTTCGCATCGCGCATCAAACGCTCCACATGGTATTCTTTTACGAAACCATAACCACCATGAATCTGAACAGCCTCAACAGTTTGTTCCATTGCAACTTTTGAAGCGTATAACTTCGCCATCGCGCTTGATTGGTCGTAATTTCTTCCAGCATCTTTATCTGCCGCTGATCTGTACACCAATAAACGCGCAGCTTCAATCTCTGTCGCCATGTCAGCCAATTTAAAAGCAATTGCTTGGTGCTTGTAAATCTCTTTACCAAATGCCTTGCGTTCCTTTGAATAAGCAAGTGCTAACTCAAATCCACCTGCAGCAATTCCTAAGGCTTGTGCGGCAATACCGATACGCCCACCACTTAACACCTTCATTGCAAAAGTAAATCCAAATCCATCCTCACCAATACGGTTAGCTTTTGGAACTTTTACATCGTTAAACAATAAGGTATGTGTATCACTTCCGCGAATTCCCATTTTATCTTCTTTCGCTCCAACGATGAATCCTTCCATTCCTCTTTCGATGATCAATGCATTGATTCCTTTGTGTCCAAGCTCTGTATTCGTTTGTGCAATCACTAAGTAAGTTGATGCAGATGAACCATTGGTGATCCAGTTTTTTGTACCATTCACCAAATAATAATCTCCCATATCAATCGCAGTTGTACGTTGAGATGTTGCATCAGAACCAGCTTCAGGTTCCGATAAACAAAACGCACCGATTTTTTCTCCTGTTGCCAAAGGCACAAGGAATTTTTGTTTTTGTTCTTCTGAAGCGTATTTCTCCAATCCCCAACAAACCAATGAATTATTTACGGACATACAAACAGATGCAGAAGCATCTACTTTAGAGATTTCTTCCATCGCTAAAACATAGGACATCGTATCCATTCCACTACCTCCGTATTTCGGATCAACCATCATTCCCATAAAACCAAGCTCAGCTAGTTGCTTGATTTCTTCAGCAGGAAAACGCTGATTATTATCACGATCGATTACTCCTGGTTTTAAAACGTTTTGAGCAAAATCTCTAGCAGCTTCCTTAACTGCTAATTGTTCTTCTGTCAATTCAAAATTCATGTTGATTGATTTTTTAATTTTGAACAAAAATAATCGAATTCTACCAAGCATGAAAGAAATAAATAGGAATAAAATGGAGATTTTGGGACTTATGTCTGGTACCTCACTTGATGGATTGGATATTGCTCATGTTTCCTTTGAATTCTATGGTGATAAAATTCACTATCAATTGCAGCATGCTCATACCTTTGATCTTGATGATACACTATTAAAAAAACTAAATCTTGCGACGAAAATGTCCGCTGAAAAGCTGTTCATTTTAGACAAAGAACTCGGTAGATTTTATGCAGATTGCATTCTCCGTTTCATGGATGAACATGGTTTGGAGAAAAGTCAAATTGACGCGATTGCATCACATGGACAAACGATTTTTCACCAACCTCAAAATGGATTCACCCTTCAAATCGCTTGTGGATCTACCATTGCTTTTCTTACGGGCATTCCTGTAATCAATGATTTTCGTACGTTAGATGTAATCGCTGGTGGACAAGGAGCACCGCTTGTTCCTATTGGGGACTTTGAATTATTTTCAGAGGAGGCTGACGCTTTCTTGAATCTTGGTGGCTTTGCAAATATTAGTTTCCAAAAGAACAATACCATTCACGCCTTCGATATTTCACCGGCAAATTTACCTTCCAATCTCTTGATTCAACAAACCGGAATGTTGTATGACGCCAATGGTGTAAAAGCTAAATCCGGAAATATAAATCAATCGTTACTTTCAGCATTGAATGCGTTGCCATTTTACGCTAGTAAAGGTCCGAAATCCCTTGGGACAGAATGGTTGCAACAGGAATACATGCCCCTATTTGATCAAACTGATACTTTAGAAAACTTGCTTCGAACACATACAGAACATGTCGCATTTCAAGTAGCCCGTATATTAAACGAAGAAAAATTATCCTCTGTTTACATCACTGGTGGTGGGGCGAAAAACACATACTTCATTGAACGTTTATCCCATCATTACAAGGGAAAATGTGTGATTCCAAATAATCAAATCATCGACTTTAAAGAAGCCATCGTCTTTGCATTTTTGGGCGCTCGTTATTTAAGAAACGAATCGACAAATGTTCCGAGTGTTACCGGTGCTTCAAAATCACTTTGTACGGGAGTATACCATCGAGGAAGATAGTCCTTGGTGAATTGTTTGAAAATAATTTTAAAAACCCGCAATAAAAGGACCATTTTCCTAATTTTGCAACCTATACAACAAAAGAAATGAAAGATTTACTCCAAAAATTTGAGAACAAACGACCTGAAATCGTTTTTGAGTGGAAAGATGCTGAAACGGAAGCAGAAGGTTGGGTTGTCATTAACTCACTTCGTGGCGGTGCAGCTGGTGGCGGTACACGTATGCGTGTTGGACTCGATAAACGTGAGGTTGAATCCTTGGCGAAAACAATGGAAGTAAAATTCACCGTTGCTGGTCCAGCAATTGGAGGAGCGAAATCTGGAATTAACTTTGATCCAAAAGACCCAAGAAAGGAAGGTGTCTTGAAACGTTGGTTCGCGGCAGTAAGTCCTTTATTGAAAAATTACTACGGAACAGGTGGCGATTTAAATGTTGATGAAATTCACGAAGTGATTCCAATCACAGAATCATGTGGTGTTTGGCATCCGCAAGAAGGTGTATTCAATGGACACTTTCAACCGAAAGAAGCGCAGAAAATGAACCGAATTGGTCAATTGCAACGCGGCGTTTTAAAAGTTATTGAGGATGAAACATTAACTCCAGATGTATCAAGAAAATTTGTTGTTGCTGATATGATTACCGGATTCGGAGTTTCGGAATCCATTCGACACTATTTCTCCTTATGGGGTGGTGATGTGAAAGATAAAAAAGTGATTGTTCAAGGATGGGGAAATGTGGGGTCCGCAGCGGCTTACTACCTGGCTTTGAATGGTGCTAAAATAGTTGGAATCATTGACCGCGTCGGTGGTATCATCAAAGAAGATGGACTCAGTTTCGAAGAAGTAAAATCATTGTTCCTTTCTAAAAATGGAAACGAATTAAAAAGTGACCAAATGCTTTCGTTTGATGAAGTAAATTCACGTATATGGAGCACGCCTGCCGATGTATTTATTCCTTGTGCTGGTAGTCGAATGTTCTCTGAAGAAAATTTGAATCAACTTCTAGCAGCAGGACTACAAGTTATTTCTTCTGGAGCAAATGTTCCTTTTGCTGATAAAGAAATTTTCTTCGGGCCAATTGCTGAAAAAGCGGATGCGAACCTTTCTCTCATACCTGATTTCATTGCAAATTGTGGAATGGCACGTGTTTTTGCATACTTGATGAGCAACGATTTAGAAACAATTGAGGATAAATTAATCTTTGAAGATACGAGTTCGATTATTTACAATGCGCTTAAGGAAGCGTATGATTTGAATCCATCCAAAACAACAATTGCTAAAACAGCATTCGAAATTGCCTTGAAGCAATTGGTGTAATACATGTACGCTACCCTTTTACTCATATTTATACTAGGTTATGTTTCAATTACACTGGAACATACCCTTAAAATAGATAAACTCGTTCCATCTTTATTGATGATGGTCCTATCTTGGGCTGTTATTTTTATTGGTATTCCTGTATTTTGGCTCGACCCAAGTATCGGTCTACAAATAGATCCTAAATGCGGACAAGTGAGTATCCCCGAACTGATAGGTTCTTTGTCCGAGAAACGAGAGCAATTGGATGCTACACTATTGCATCACTTTGGGAAAACAAGCGAAATTCTTATTTTTCTCATTGGAGCAATGACCATTGTCGAAATCATCGATCATTTTGATGGATTCAATAGCTTTAAAACACTCATTAAAACAAAACGTAAAATTTCCTTACTTTGGGTGATTAGTTTATTGGCATTTTTTCTTTCTGCACTGATTGACAACTTAACTGCAACGATCGTTTTAATTAGCATCTTAAGGAAAATTGTTGCAGATGCTGAATTGCGCAGATGGTATACCGGATTTATCATTATCGCAGCAAATTCAGGTGGAGCATGGTCCCCTATAGGTGATGTAACTACGACTATGTTATGGATGAATCACAAAGTGAATGCAGGAAGTCTCATTACTCATCTTTTTTTACCCGCACTTGTATCCATCCTAGTTCCATTGGTCATCGCATTAAAAATGAAGGCCTTTAAAGGAACTATTCAACAAACAGAACCAAGAGAAAAATCAAAAAAACAAAGCGTAGTAATCTTAGTTCTCGGTTTATTCCTAATCATTCTCGTACCCATCATTAAAATGACAACTCATTTACCTCCTTACATGGGAATGATGTTTTCATTAGGACTCATTTCAGTTGTTGCAGAAATCATCAGCAAACGTCAGTTTTCATTAAGCGATATTACCACGACTAATTCGCATACTAGTCCAACGTTTAAAGCTTTGACGAAAATTGAACTCCCCAGTATTCTGTTCTTTTTAGGAATTCTTATGACCATCGCTGCCTTGGAATCGATGGGAATGATTTACGGCTTTGGCATTCAAGTTCAAGAAAGCATGGATGTGAATGTATTTGTCACATTATTGGGAGTAGCATCAGCTATTATCGATAATGTTCCAATTGTTGCCGCTTCCATGGGAATGTTTCAATTCGGATTAGATCATGAAATATGGCATTTCATTGCATTTGCCGCGGGAACGGGTGGTTCGATGTTAATCATTGGATCAGCTGCCGGGGTCGTAGCCATGGGAATGGAGAAAATTTCCTTTTTCTGGTATTTAAAGCGTATTACCTTATTGGCTGCCCTAGGTTATTTTTCCGGAATTGCCGTGTTTTTAGTCCAATTGATTTAGAAATGAAATTCGAAACGTATACGCAGGCCGTTTCATGGCTTTTTGATCAGTTCCCATCCTATCAGAACAACGGTGCAAGCGCGTATAAACCAGGGTTAAAACAAACTTCAGACTTACTTCATTTCCTTGGGATTCATCCCAAAAACATTTCCATCATTCACGTTGCGGGAACAAATGGAAAAGGCTCAACCTGCTCCTACATGAGTTCTATTCTGACCGAGAACAACGAGAAAGTGGGCTTATTTACTTCCCCTCATATCTTCGATTTTAGGGAACGCATTCGCATTAACGGAATTCAAATTGATGAATCTTCCGTGGTAGACTTTTGTCAAAGAGTTATTGATCTACAACTCGATTTTGAGCCAAGTTTCTTTGAGGTGACATTCGCCATGGCTATTGATCATTTTCAACAAAATAAATGTACCTATGCGGTAATTGAAACGGGCATGGGTGGACGACTTGACTCAACAAATGTACTTCAGTCTAAAATTGCTGTTATCACTAACATCGGTCTCGACCACACACAATTCTTAGGAGAAACACTTTCTGAAATCGCCTTGGAAAAAGCTGGAATCATTAAGTCGAATCAACCCGTGGTGATTGGACAAACCCAAAAAGAAATTGAAGCAGTTTTTACAGAAAAAGCAAGCAGTCATAGTGCACCAATTTACTTTGCGGACCAAGAAAGTTGGGGAATCATCGACACGTTCGAATTACCTGGACATCAAAAAACAAACCTAAAAACTGCACTTTGTGCATTGTCCAAACTAAATATCGCCGTTACAGAAGATACATTAGCAAAGGCCCTTAAAAACCTCCATCAAAATACTGGATTGTTTGGAAGGCTAACCAAAGTGAATTCGAAACCACTTCTTTACCTTGATGTTTCACATAATCAGGATGGTATTCAAGCAACGCTAAAGGACTTGAGAAACATTCATTTTGAAAATTTACACATCGTTTATGGTGCGTCACAGGATAAAAATGTAGGGTCAATTTTATCGCTTTTCCCTAAAGAAACAACGATTCACTTATGTGAATTTCGAAATAATCGAAGTTTGAAAACCCCTGATTTAGCAAGATTAAAACAATCTGATCCACGCATTTTATCCGTGTCAAACGATGTGAATGCAACAGTAAAGAAACTCATGTCCGAAGTATCAAATCAAGACCTCATACTTATTACAGGGAGTTTCTTTCTATTGGCAGATATTGATTTAGATTTATTTAATCGATAAAAATTTCATCTGCACATCATTCAAACATAAAATCCCTTATCTTTGTCTCAATGGAAAAGCAAGTCATTCTGAATCCAACACATTTGGACCTCACTTTGAAACGTCTTTCCCATGAATTAATTGAATCCCACAACGACTTCTCGGATACTGTACTCGTTGGTTTACAACCACGGGGTATTCACGTTGTGACAAGACTTAAGTCTTATTTGGAATCTATTCTTGGAAAAGAAGTTCAATGTGGAAATCTGGACATTACGTTTTATCGCGATGATTTTCGTCGACGAGAAAAACCCATGATTCCGAGCATCACAAACATCGATTTTAGCATCGAAAATAAACGTGTCATTTTAGTTGATGACGTGCTCTATACCGGCAGAACCATACGTTCTGGCCTTGATGCATTATTGACATTTGGACGTCCATCCAAGGTGGAGTTATTAGTACTAATCGACCGACGCTTTAGTCGTGACTTACCGATTCAAGCTGATTACATCGGTAAAACAGTCGATACACTCATTTCAGAGCGCGTTTCCGTTGAGTGGAAAGAAACAGAAGGAGAAGATAAAGTGGTTTTGTTTACAAAAGAAAGCAATGAATAATTTAAGTGTTGATCACCTTACGGGAATTAAAGATTTAACGCGACAAGATATCGAGTTAATCTTCAAGACAGCTGATAGCTTTAAAGAGGTTATCAATCGTCCAATTAAAAAAGTTCCATCCCTCAGAGATATTACGATTGCCAATATTTTCTTTGAAAATTCTACTCGAACAAGACTTTCATTCGAACTTGCTGAAAAAAGACTTTCAGCTGACACTGTTAATTTTAGTGCGGCAAGTAGTTCTGTAAAAAAAGGTGAAACCTTAATAGATACGGTCAACAACATCTTAGCGATGAAGGTGGACATGGTGGTCATGAGGCATCCAAATCCAGGCGCTGCCTTGTTTCTATCTCAAAAAGTAAAAGCTCGCGTCATCAATGCTGGTGACGGAACCCATGAACACCCAACCCAGGCATTGCTCGATGCTTTCTCCATTCGTGAAAGATTAGGAAGTGTAGAAGGAAAAAAAGTGGTGATTGTAGGTG
This sequence comes from Crocinitomicaceae bacterium, assembly GCA_024643365.1. Taxonomy (GTDB): domain Bacteria; phylum Bacteroidota; class Bacteroidia; order Flavobacteriales_D; family Crocinitomicaceae; genus UBA952. The sequence continues at coordinate 60,528 of JAHENC010000021.1, forward strand.
ATATCCTTCATTCTCGCGTAGCCCTTTCGAATATATATTGCCTTCAAAAATTAGGTGCTGAAGTCATGGTGTGTGGTCCAACTACCTTAATACCTAAATACATAGGTGATTTAGGAGTGAAAGTATCTCACAACCTTCGTGAAGCATTGGAATGGTGTGATGTAGCAAATATGTTGCGCATTCAATTAGAGAGACAGGACATAAAATATTTCCCATCTCTAAGAGAATATACGATGTTGTTTGGGTTGAATAAAGAGATCCTAGACGGACTTTCGAAAGAAATCATCGTGATGCACCCCGGTCCAATTAACCGAGGCGTGGAAATATCAAGTGATGTTGCAGATTCAAAGCAAAGCATTATTCTTGACCAAGTAGAAAATGGAGTGGCGGTTCGCATGGCAGTAATTTATTTACTCGCATCGAAAATTGAACGCTGAAAATTTTTACATTTGACAAAACGATTGTGATGAACTTTACAGTAGACCCTCAAGGAAAAATAGTAGTTGTATCTACACATGTCGAAAAACTCGACGCCAGTAATGCACCTGAACTGAAAAGTCATTTCTTACAATTGAATAAAATTGGAAGTAATTTCATTTTATTAGACCTCTCTAAAACCAAATATTGCGATTCATCCGGTTTAAGTGCCATCCTTATTGCAAATCGTCTTTGTAAAGACACCAACGGTGGATTTGCCTTGTGCGGACTACAAAGCAATGTTCAGAAAATGGTTGAAATCGCACAATTGGATAAAGTGTTAAGTATTTCAAGTTCGGTTGAGAAAGGAATTGATGTCCTAATCGCGTGAGTTTAACCGTTTGTATTTTAGGCAGTGGAGCTGCTCTTCCTACAGGGAAAAGAAATCCAACAGCTCAATACATCGAATGCAATAATCGACACATATTAATTGATTGTGGTGAAGGCACCCAACTGCAACTGCGTAAGTTTGGCATTAAACTACAACGTATTACCCATATCCTCATTTCTCACTTACATGGTGATCATTTTTTTGGACTACCCGGGTTAATTTCATCTATGCATTTATTGGGTAGAACGCGTGGCTTAACCGTTTATGGTCCACCAGAATTACAGCAGTTAATCACCTCGTTTATTGAAGTCGGTGGACACAAACTTTGTTTCGATATTCAATTCGTTCAACTTGAAACAAAGTCTCTACACACAATTTTCGAGGACCGTCTTATTGAAATTAAAAGCTTTGCCTTAAAACACCGCATCCCAACTTGGGGGTATCGGATTGAAGAAAAACCTAAACCCTTACACCTCAATGCTGCCGCTATCAAAGAAGCAGGATTACTTTTAGAAGACCTTCCGAAATTGAAAGCAGGAATGGATGTAGTAAAAGATGGACGTGTATTAAAAAATACAAAATTTACCTCTCCACCTTCTCCGTCATTATCCTATGTTTACTGCTCTGACACCAAACCTTGGACAGGATATGAATCTGCAATCGAAGGGGCTCATTTAATGTACCACGAAGCAACATTCACGGAACAACATGTAGCCAGAGCAAAGCAAACCTATCACAGTACAGCTAAACAAGCTGCTCAAATGGCAGAAAAAAAGAATGTGAAGCACTTGGTTATCGGACATTTTTCCTCTCGATACGATACAAGTGAACAGCATTTATTGGAAGCAAAAAGTGTTTTTCCAAATACGCAAACCGCCGAAGATGGTAAATGGATTGACCTAGAAAAATTACCTTATTTTTGAGAAAACCGGTATAAAATATATGCCGCTAAAGCAAACATGATGTTAGGAATCCAAACCGAAATAATCGCAGGTAAACCCACATTCATAGATGCAACCGTTAACATCTTCATCGAAAAAATGTAGACAAACACAATTGTGAGTCCGATGGCTACGTTTACGCCAATTCCTCCACGTTTCTTTCTCGAAGAAACAGAAACACCCATTATCGTTAAAATATACGACGCAAAAGGATAGGATGTTCTTTGGTGAAGTTCTATTTCATAGGTCGGAACTAACGCGGAACCCTTAATTTTCTCTCGTTCTATTAAGCGAGTTAACTCACTATAAGTCATCGTTTCCGCTACATTTTCACGTTGAGCAATTTCCTCCAAAGTAAAGGTAAATGTAGTATCCTTTCGGGGACCATGTATGAGTTTACCTTTCGGAAATTGATAATTTTTCTCATAGTAATCCCTGACGGCCCAACGATTTGTTCCTGGAATACTTTTCGCGGTACGGGCTCTAAAAAAGTAAATGGGCTCGTTTTCGTCATTCCACTTTTGAATGGTCAAATCGTGAATCTGATTTTCTGAGGACGTGTAATTAGAGAAATAAACCATTTCGTTTCCTGGATATTCTGCTTGATAATCCTCCACGGATAAGATATCACGGTAGTACTTTTCTTCAAACGCTAAACGAACTTTGGATGAACGAGGCACAATAAAGTGGTTAAGAACAAATGAAAGAATCATTAAAAAAGTTGCGCCAATCATATAAGGCCTTAAAAACCGTGTAATAGGTCGACCACTAAACCAAATGGGAATAATTTCTGTATCCTGGGCCATCTTGGCGGTGAACCAGATAACAGAAATGAAAATAATCATGGATGAAAAGGTGTTTCCGTAAAAAAGAATGAAATTCACATAATAGTCAAAGATGATCTCTGACATTGGAGCTTTATTCGAAATGAACTCACTGAGTTTTTCGGAAACATCGAAAACTATCGAAAGTAACATGATGATTCCCAACATAAAAAAGAATGTTGAAAGGAATTTCTTGATAATATAACGATCGATTATTTTCAGCATATCAATCTAACGTCGCACCGACAATTTTGGTATAACTTGATTTTTCCATGCAACAAAATCCCCAGCTTGAATATGTTCCCTTGCTTGCTTTACTAAATCCAAATAGAAGGCCAAATTGTGAATCGTAGCAATTTGTATTCCTAAATACTCTCCCGACTTCACTAAATGACGTAAATATGCTTTGGTATAGACTTGGTCCACCCAGACACCACTTGTTTCATCCAAAGGCGAAAAGTCCTTTGACCATTTTTCATTTTTAATATTAATGGTTCCCTCCCAAGTGTAAAGTAGTCCATGACGGGCATTTCTACTCGGCATTACACAGTCAAACATGTCAATTCCCAATGCAATACATTCAAGAATATTCGTCGGTGTACCAACTCCCATCAAATAGCGTGGTTTATTTACTGGTAAAATGTCACACACTAATTCCGTCATTTCATACAAATCATCATCCGGCTCTCCTACTGATAATCCACCAATAGCATTACCTACAGCATCCCAAGAAGCGATTGTTTCCGCCGACTCTTTGCGTAAATCTTTATAAACACTACCTTGAACGATTGGAAAAAGCGCTTGTTCATAACCATATTTTGGTTCGGATGCATCCATGGCCTCAAAACAGCGTTTTAACCATCGATGCGTCATATCCATTGATCTTTTCGCATAATTGTACTCACAAGGATAAGGAGTACATTCATCAAATGCCATAATAATATCTGCACCAATTGAACGTTGAATGTCAATCGCTCTTTCTGGAGTAAAGAAATGATAACTACCATCCAGATGAGATTGAAATTTAACCCCTTCTTCAATGATTTTTCTTCTTCCTGACAAAGAGTACACTTGATAACCTCCACTATCCGTTAACATTGGACGTTCCCAACCAATAAACTGATGTAAACCACCTGCAGCTTCTAAAACTTCGATTCCAGGTCGCAAAAACAAATGATAGGTGTTTCCTAAAATGATTTGAGCGTTAATATCGTCTCGTAATTCTTGTTGATGGACACCTTTGACGGAACCAACTGTTCCGACAGGCATAAATATCGGAGTTTCAATGGTTCCGTGATCCGTATGAAGTCGACCCAGACGAGCTTTTGAGTCAGAATTTTGCGTCAGAAGTTCAAAGTGCATAAAAATGTTGAAAAATAACTGCAACAAAGATACGTGTATTTGATTTGAGAATTCATCTTTGTACTGAAGTTATCCTATGAAGTTTATACCTACGTTTGAAATTAGTTTTTTCACCATCGCATTCCTTGCTTTCGCATTGTTTGTTGTGGTGCAAGTATTGTACGTCTTGTTTATCTACAGCCGACTTGCATTTCATAAATCCCAACCGATTGATGATCATCAAAATTGGATGCCCGTCAGTGTCATTATTGCTGCACGGAACGAATCGGACAACCTTTATGAAAATCTTCCGGCTATTTTAAGCCAAGATTATCCCGTTTATGAAGTAATCGTTGTAAACAATCAATCCATTGACGACAGTGGATGGATCCTTACGGCATTTGCACGACAATTTCCAAATTTACGCGTGGTAGAGTTGAGCAAAAACAAACATTTGCGTCCAGGAAAAAAATTACCCATCACATTAGCCATAAAAGCTGCAAAATATGAACATTTTGTGCTTACTGATGCAGATTGCAAACCAACCAATAACCAGTGGATCAAACAAATGGCAAGCCAATATACTCGTTCAAAACAAATCGTTATTGGCTACGCACCTTTCTTGAAAAACAAAGGATTTTTAAACCGACTCATTCGTTTTGACACTGCATGGATTGGTGTTAATTATTTCTCCATGGCCTTGGCGAAACTACCTTATATGGGAGTTGGAAGAAATCTTGCCTATACGAAAAGTGTCTTCCATTCGGTGAATGGATTTAAATCACATTATTCCGTTCCAACAGGAGATGATGTTCTTTTTATTCAAGAAGCAGCAAAAAAATCAAATTATTCCATTCAATTAAATCCGGATTCGTTCTGCTACTCCCAAGCACCAACTTCATGGTCAAGATGGATGACCCAAAAGACACGTCACTACGCTGCATCTGGGAAATACCGCTTTATTAAGAAACTCTTGTTAGGAATATATCCGCTATCCCTCGTTTTGATGTGGGTATCTTTTATTACTTTGCTGTTCAGTAAAGATCTCATTTTGCTCAGTAGCAGCATTTTTGGGGTTGTTTTACTGTTAAAGTGGTGGCTGCAAGGACGTTGTCTATCTCAATTGAAAGAGAAAAGTTTTATTCGTTTTTTACCTTTCTGGGATTTGTTTTATGCCTTGTTGATGCCAATATTGTTTTACATATCAGAACGTCAAAAGTACTATAGATGGTAGAGAACGAACATTTATCGGATAAAGCTAAACACGACCTCGTGTTGGTTGAAGCAGCACGAAAAGGAAATCAAGCTGCCTATGCCGATTTAATGGATCGTTACCGCGATTCGATTTTCTACATGATGCTGAAAATGGTAAAAAATTCCGACGACGCGGATGACCTAACGATCGAAGCATTTGGCAAAGCATTTAGTCGTCTCGATCAATATTCTCCTAGTTTTGCTTTTAGCACTTGGTTATTCAAAATCGCGTCGAATAACTGTATCGATTTCATCCGTAAAAAACGAATTGAGGTCACGTCAATCGATAAAGGCATGATGACTGAAGATGGCGGTCGCCTTCGCATTGATGCTCGTTCAACGGGATTAAACCCGGAGGAAACAATTATTCACGGTCAACGAATCATTCACATGCGTTTACTTGTGAGTAAACTTAAACCAAAATACCGAGAACTTGTAGAAAAACGATATTTTGAGGAATTAAGTTACGAGGAAATTGCAGAGGAAATGAACCTTCCATTAGGAACGGTTAAAGCTCAGCTTTTTCGTGCACGGGATTTCCTTGCGGCTATGATGGACAAAACGAGAGATACAATTTAACCCAGTGGATATCCTAACGAAATACTTCCCCGATTTAAGTCCGATTCAACTTCAGCAGTTTGCTCAATTGGAAGAATTATATACTTTTTGGAATGCACAGATCAATGTGATTTCAAGAAAGGATACGGAAAACTTTTATACTCACCACGTTTTACACTCCCTTGGAATCGCAAAAGTATGTGCCTTTAAACCGGGCTCTTCGATTCTCGATATTGGCACTGGAGGCGGCTTCCCAGGAATTCCATTAGCCATTTTATTCCCGGAAACTTCCTTTGTCTTAGTTGACTCCATTGGTAAAAAAATCAAAGTAGTTACAGAAGTTGCTACTGCACTCGGATTAACGAACGTAAGCGCTCATCATGCACGAGCAGAGGAAATAAAAGGTGATTTTGACTTCATTGTTAGCCGGGCGGTAACTCAAATGCCCATCTTTTTAACTTGGGTAAAAGGCAAAGTGAAAAAGAAATCTGAGCATGACTTAGTGAACGGAATTCTTTACCTAAAAGGAGGAGATTTAACGGAGGAAATGAAACCTGTGAAACATTTACATAAAGAATTTTTACTCTCTGACACCTTTGAAGAATCCTTTTTCGAGACGAAAAAAGTGATCTACGTTAAACTAAGATAATAAGGCCGGGAACTCCAGTGTAAAAAGCGGAATAGGAACAGAAAACAACTGTTCTGTGGACATATCTTGAAACGTGTAAAACCCACTCATTCGTCCAATAGGAAGCCAAAATTCACATCCACTTACGTATTCAAATTGTTCTCCTGCTTTGATAATCGGTTGTTCTCCAACCACACCTGGACCATCAACATGTTGAATGCCAAAAACCAAATGCTCAACCATCCAATGACGATGAAGTAATTGAATCGAATCACTTCCGTTATTTTCGATGGAAATTCTGTAATTAAAGAAATATTGACTGTCTTCCGGATTCGATAAGTCCGCACGGAACCACGTTTTAACATGAATGTTAACAGTAGAAATGATTTTATTTCTCATGATGTTCAATTCAAATTAACGTTAGAATAATGAAAACAACTCCGACAATTGGACCTTATTTCTGCAGTAAACAACTCGAATATGCCTTTATCGCGCGTCCTTCTCCAAATGAATCCACTAATTCATGCGTTGTTGCCTTAATAGACACCGCATCAATATCCACATTTAATATTTCAGAAATTATTTGACACATTTCAGGAATATGAGGATTCAATTTTGGTCTTTCTAAAATTACCGTAGAATCAACATTAACTACATGATATCCTTTTTCATTGACAAGTTTCATCACCTCCGTTAGTAGTATTTTTGAATCTATCCCTTTGTATTTAGGGTCCTTATCAGAAAAATGATATCCAATATCACGTAGATTTGCTGCACCTAACAAGGCATCACAAATTGCATGTAAAAGCACGTCTGCATCGGAATGACCAACGGCCCCAAAATCGGATTCAATTTTCTTTCCACCAATGAAAAGATCGTAGCCTTCAGCTAGACGATGAACATCAACGCCATATCCAATTCGAATCTGCATTTTAAATTCCACTTGGTGTTGATCCACCAGTGCGTCCAAGATTCAATCTAAGCGTGAAACGCAAGGTGTTTGCTAATGGACTTTGTCTGCCGCTCACGGATGCGAGGTAAGAGAAATCTATGGAGAACATGTTATATTTCAAACTTGCACCAAAATTTAAAAATTGACGGTTACCCTTGTTTCTATTTTCATAGAACATTCCTGTTCTGAAAGCTAGTACATCATTGTACCACCATTCAATCCCACCCGCGATGTTAATTTCCGTCAATTCTTCTTTCAATTTGGAACCTTTAACCACCGCGTAAGAACCATCATTGTTTTGAATATAATCACCATTTTCATCCTTTGATACGACCCCAGGGGCGTCGTAAAACGATTGAAGAATTCCATTGATAATTCCTACATCTCCATCCATTCCAGATAACATCGTGTAGCTTCCATTCACGTTATCATAAAATGCTGGTGTTGGCACAAGTAACTTCTGAAGATCTATGGCAAATGTTACCTTATTGTAATCATCAAACTCTGCTTCGAAAGCATTGCCAATTTTCAAATTCATGGGAATAAAGTCTCGTTTTGACAATTCAGAATAAGCCACTTTATTACCTAGATTGTTCAAGGTTGTAGCAAATGTGTATGTACCATCTGTATTTCCGATTTTCGCATCATCGTTTCGATACGTAATAGAGAAATCTGCTGCTCCGACTACACCTGCCTTCGTATTTACCCCACCAACAGTTAAACCACCGGTTAGATTTGAATAAGCAAACTTACCGTTGATTCCAATACTTAACTTCTTTGCTAAACGAAAAGCATAGGCTCCAGTTAATTCAAATTCACTCGGTTTGTCATCTCGAAGTACATTTCCACTAATATCCGTAAAGGTAATTTCACCCAAACTAAAGTAGCGCAAAGAACCGCCGATGGTATGTATTTTGTTGATGCGATAGTAGCCTGCTAAATAGGATAAACTAATGTCGTTGGTTAATTGGCGTAACCAAGGCGTGTAGGACAAACTTAATTCTGACTTCTCTTTAGCAAAACTCAACATGGAAGTATTCCAGTAGACAGAAGTAGAAGTAGGACTTAAAGCAGTTCCCGCATCCCCCATTCCACCGGCTCTGGAATCCGGTGTAATTGCCATGAAAGGCAAGGCAGTTGTGATGGTATTTAATTGCAAGTCATTATCCGTTACACCTGATCCTCCACCATTTGGTTGAGCATAGACTAGAAAAGAAGAATAACAGAATGATAAAACGAAAAAAACGTGCTTCATAAATAACAATGCTTAATGATTCGTAAATATACGAAAAACTAGGTTTTTTATTGTGGAATCACTTCAAAATAACCAATTTCTCTGTTTTTTCGGCTGTTTGACCATCGATATTTTTCACTTTTAAGCGATAAACATAAACTCCTTTTGCCAGTTGATCTCCAAAATCATCCTTTCCATCCCATTCGATGCCCTCAGATCGAAACCCTTGAGTTTGTACTTGTTGCTGAATCGTTTTAACAAGTCTGCCAGAAATGGTATATACTTGAACTTGCACATCAAGTTGGTTACATGATTGATTATGCTCAAACATAAACTCAGTGCGGGTGGTAAACGGATTTGGGTAATTGTACACATGATCCAAGACCGGAACTTCCTTTTCCTGAACGATGAAATCAATTTTTGCGGTACCAGAATTATTATTCACATCCCAAACTTTCAATTCAACGGTATGCTTTCCTTTAGATAATCCTTGAAACTGGTACCTCACCTCTCCATTTTGATAATCGTTAAGTCCAGCTGAATAAAAATCATTTAAAACAAATGGATTACTAGATTCACCATCGAGGACCGCAACGATGTCGTGCCCAATCCCATTTCCAACCGTATTTATTCCATTTTCATCAAAAACCTTAGCAAATAAAACAGGATTTGCATCTGTTATACTTCCCGAAATAAATGCTTCATCATTCATATACAATTGAATAGTTGGAGCAATATCATCGTTTAGTCCAATCGGATTAATACCACCGATGATTAACATCGTATCAAATCCCTGCGCATCAGTAATGGCACTGTTACCGTAATAACTGATTTTCCCTAATCCATAATTTAACGCAATATCCTTTGGTACGATAAACTCAAAATCAAAATATCCATTGACAATACTGGCTTTTCCACGGTATATTTTATTACGCTGTTGTTGAAAACTCAATACTTGAGGTGGATCTTGACCAAGTGTTTGTTGGGTTTTAAACTTGTCAAAAATCGTTGGCGTCAACTCCCCATTCCATGTGTTAAGGATCGAACCATTCCAATCTTCCATGTGTCCTTTGATTCGAACTTTACTTAAGGCATTAATTGTATCGATTTGAACGAGTGGACTTATACCATTGATACTATCCGTAATGATGCGATATCTAGGTAATGCTATGCGCAAAGCTGGATCTCCAATCAAGGTGAAACTTCGTTTATTACCGCTTGACCCTGAATTATTCTTTGTTAACATCGAAATTTCACCAAAGGATTTCGGATTCCCGGCAGCATCTCTTTCAAATACCTGCTGATAAAAAGCATCTCCTGTCACTTCGTTCACGCTAATATAGACAGCTCTAGTAGTCGTCATTAAGGCAATCGAGGATCCAGTTGGATTTAAAAAGGCCCATTCTCCAGCCGAAACACGTTTTGGATCATCGTATCTGGTAAACTCACAAGTCGCAGAAACGAAAAGATTCAGGGCGTTTATGTTATTCCATGACTGAATTTGCGGGATCGTAACAATGCGTTCCTCGGCTAAACCAACCTCTCCCCCATGCCCAACATAATTGATCATCACAATACCACGTTGAACCCTATCGGTAATGGACTCAGATAATGCAGGAAAACGTATTCCACCTGTAGTGATAACCATTGGAAAAGCATCCATGTACAATTTCTCACCATTCATTTCACGGTGATTTAACTTGACATAATTATATTGTGGCTCTGCGTTATCATCGATAAATTGATTCGATGGATCATTATCAGCTATTTGAACAAACTTTAATCGCCAATCTCCAAAAGTTGAACTCAAGTCGGTTGAACCCAAGCAACAAGAGGAATTATTTGGATAAAGGTCTGACCCATTTTTGAGGTAATGTTCGACTTTGTCCACTTGTTGTTTCGCTTGGATGTTATCACTTACGATAAAGCGTCCAACACCTACATCCAACAAGTCCGTACTTGAAAATCCTTCATTATCGCCTAGAATTCCAAAGTAATCATCGGATACGAGTGCGTCAATATGATTTTCACTAATAACCGCCTGATAAGTTGGGATAAAATTATTGTTGTTGTCCACTCGGTTTTTAGGGTCATATGTTCCATCGCCAAACAACAAAAGGTATTTAGGTTTTGATGTAGGGTCGTTTTGAAGCGCGCGATCATAGAACATTTTGGCAAACATTCGTATTGCAGTTGCATCCTGCATTCCAGAACTAAACTCGTTATAAACTTGCATGACATTTACCACATGAACAACTAATCCTTCCGCGCGGTGAAGATCAGCCAATCTATTCGCTTGGGATAAAAAATCAGGATGGGAAACAATAAGATAGTCCGCTTGCTCCAGGCCATGTAGATTTTGATTGTTTACTGCCCCTACTCTTTCTGGTGTGAAAAATGAACTTCCATTTGATGCGACAAACTCTTTTAAACCGCCCTCTGACTTAAAGGATTTATAGTTTCCATTTGCGCTCACAAACATTTTTTTTGGCACATGTCTATCCGTAATATCCCAAACAAATCCACTTGAAGGTAATCCAGTAATGTCATAGGAAACAAGTTGATTACTTGGAATATTCTTCACCCTAAATCCAAATTGAGTTCCATAAAAAACCAATTTTCTTTTGGTGCTTAGAAAGATTCTATCCAGATAAGTTAATGTTAACGGAGATTGACGCGATACACTTAGTTTCAAGGCAATGGACGATGGCGGATTATTCATTGAAAACTTGTATTCACCCCTTGAAAATTCCTTTGAATTAATTGGTAAAATATTCGTAAATAAATTCTGTCCATTGACACTTGCATTAATCGTATTTAATAGAGTGTTGTAAGGGCAATTCGAAGCGATATCTAGTTTAAAGTCCAATTTTGCCGTGTCTAAGTTTGGAATAGAGAAATTGAAGGTTCTATCCAGTTCCACGTCGAACAATTCACCGTACCATTTCTGACCACCTTCAACAAGGTTAACCACATCATTTTCATAACCTTCCCGAAAGTCATAGGAACTAATTGTCGTATCTGCAGGTATGTCATTTTGAAAATCAGTTTGAATACGCAAAGGCGCTTGATTCCCATTAATATTAATGAAATAAGTCGATACATCACTGTAGATATTTCGAATCTGAACGTAAGGAAAAACCGTTTCTGAACTAGACCAACGGTGTGGACCCCAAGCATGAAATAAAACGTAATCATTATCATTAAATACACCATCCGATTCACCTTGAACATAGATCGCATTTTCCGCTAAATCATCCGTTCTCGGTATATTATTTTTCTCAGGAAGCAAACCATCACCGTTGCCGTAAATATGAATGTGAGCTGGATTTAAGCTAGCCGTATTAATCCCACAAGACTCTAAGAATGCTTTGTCAATTTTATAAATCCCGTCCTTTTCGACGGATATTTTGTACCAGGTTCCAGATCCAGACTTCATCACTGAGTTTTGAGCAAAATCTTTCTGATTGAAACTAACCGATGGAGTAAGTTGATATGATAATTGAACTACTCGCTCGTAAACACCATTTCGCAAACGAATGGGTACAGCGTGAACAACGATAAAAGGAAGTCCTGCTTCGTCAGTTACGTTGGCTTCAATGATAAAATCCTCAGCAACTTGAACGAATGAAGCTTTGTAATAAGACAATTCTGCGCTTGGGATTTGCTCCGTTACGATGTCTGAAATCACTACCTTTTGCTGCGTAGAAGTTGTTTTTGTTTTACTAAAAAAATAAGGTAGTCCATTATCGATTCCCTGATTCTCGATAAAACGAAGGGGGTAAACTTTTCCTTCCAGTTCATGACTATGCGTTTCAGTCCAATTCAAATCGACTTTTACGACTTGAGAAAACGAAGCGTTTGCACTAAAAAGAAAAGAGAATAAGAAAATAATTCGGTTCATGTTCAAGATTTTTCAATAATTGTATGGAAGAAAAACGTCAATATATTTATTTTATTTGAATAATTATTCGATATTTGTAACCTTTCAAACCTAAACTACGTTGAGATTGTTCGTGCTAAAAACAAAGTTTGTGAAAACATTCGGAACTCTAGTCATTGTAATAGCAAATATATTTGTTGTTTCATTGTCAAATAATTCTTGGTCTCAGGACCCTACCTTTACACAGTTCTATTCGAATCCTGTGTATCTCAACCCTGCCCTTGCTGGAGCAACTGGCTGTCCAAGAATCGCCTTAAACTATCGTAATCAATGGCCGCAACTAACAGGTAATTTTGTTACTTACAGTGCAGCATTTGATACGTATGCTAAAAATGTTTCTGGTGGAATTGGCCTTATCGCCATGCATGACCAACAGGGACAAGGAACAATTCAAACTTCGATGATTGGAGGAATTTATTCTTACAATCTGAAGGTCAATAGAAAATTCTCTTTGATGTTTGGAGCAAGAGCAGCATACTTTCAGAAATTTTTAGATTGGGATAAATTAACGTTTGGTGATATGATCGATCCGAGAAGAGGATTCATTTATCAAACAGGAGATGTTATTCGTGGTAATGGTCGTCATGGTTTCTTTGATGCATCAGCGGGATTAGTTGGATTTACAAAAAACTTTTATTTCGGAGTTGCAGGACACCATTTAAATCGTCCAGATGAATCTATGATTTTAGGTCAATCACGTTTACCCATTCGCGTTACTGGACATATGGGTGCAACCATTAAACTCGGGCAACGTGGTCGCTATTCAAGCAGTACTATGTTAATGCCAAATATTATTTACCAATATCAAAATGGATTCCAAGAATTTAATATTGGTGCATACTTGAGATACGAAAGCTTTACAATTGGTGCTTGGTACCGTAATAAAGATGCATTCATCTTAAGTTTAGGAATTAGTACAGATAAATTTAGAGTTGGATACAGTTATGACTTAACTGTTTCAAATTTAGGTGGTGTTTCAGGAGGTTCGCATGAAATTTCAATGGGAATTAACTTGAAGTGCAAGAAAAAACCGAAAAACTTCCGTAAAATTTCTTGTCCATCATTTTAAGTGTAACTAAAACAATTAATAAAGATTATTATCGTTAATAAAACGCAAAGTAGAATATGAAGCGATTGATGAATAGATTTTTAGGAGTATCAGTAGTTGGACTATTGGTACTTTCCTCTTGTTCTCCAGAAAGATCAAGTTCAACCGGTTGGGAATATAACAACTACAAAAACGGTGGATTTGAGAAATTTGATGCACAAGAACAAGAAACTGGTCCAGGATTGGTCATGATTGAAGGTGGAACGTTTACCATGGGTAGAACGGAACAAGACGTTATGCAAGATTGGAATGCACGTGCTGCACGTGTAACAGTTGCTTCATTTTACATGGATCGTACAGAGGTTACTAACCTACACTGGTTAGAATACATGTATTGGATGAAACGTGTTTACAATAAAACATATCCTCATGTTTATAAAAAATGTTTGCCAGATACTTTATCTTGGAGAACTGCAATGGGATACCGTGAAAAATATGTGAATTACTATTTACGTCACCCTTCATATGCAGATTACCCAGTTGTTGGAGTTTCTTGGTTGCAAGCGAATGATTTTTGTAAATGGAGAACTGACCGTGTGAATGAAGCAATTTTAGTTAGAGAAGGAATTCTTAAATGGCATTTTGCGGACGAAGGTAGTACAGATGTTGGAGCTGCGAATGATGCAAACTATGATAAAAGATTTGCTTCTGTACCTCAAAACATGTTCAGTACTGAAAACTACTTGAACGGAAATTACACAGTAGAGTCAGAAGGTGGATATGTCATGAATAAGGACAATAAACCAAAAGCAAAAGTTGATTCGAAAACAAAACGTTCTGTTCCACGCGATCCATACCAATTAGAAAATTACGATCCAATTTATGCAGATTTAGATAACGGTCGATTGGGTACACGTGCAGTTCGCATGGAAGATGGTATCTTATTACCAAACTACCGACTACCAACTGAAGCAGAATGGGAATTCGCGGCGCTTGGTTTAATTGGAAACTTGGATGAAGGTTCTGAAAACATCAATGACCGACGTATCTATCCTTGGGATGGTCACTACGTACGTCAAGAAGAAGAGCAATTTGCAGGAGCAATTCAAGCAAATTTCGTTCGAGGAAAAGGTGATATGATGGGTGTTTCTGGAAATCTAAACGATGGATCAGACATTACTGCTCGTGTGGATGATTACTGGCCTAATGACTTCGGTCTTTACAATATGGCTGGTAACGTTTCAGAGTGGGTAATGGATGTTTATCGTCCAATGACTAGTGAAGTTTCTGAGGAATTTATGCCATTCCGTGGAAATAAATACCAAACTCAATTGTTAGTACCAAACGGTCTTTACGATCGCCCGGTGAAAGCAAATGAAAATATCTACGATGTTCACGGAATGAAAGAATTCGTAAATGAGTTCGCTCGTGTGAAGTACCTAGCTTACGCAAATAAAAAATACGGACAAACAGCCGGAACAAACTTCCAATCAAATTTCACGAATGGAACGGTTGATACAACGACTAATGCACCTGCTGCAGCTGCTCCTAAACCAAGCGGGGTGAACAACAATCCCATGAATTCAAGAATTTACTCGAAACAAGATCCTAGAGGGTACCAGTTTAACTCTCCTTCTAGTTACTATGTTTCTAATAATTCTCAATTTACATCTCAAGAACGTTTACAGTTCGAATTTTTGGATACGTTAAACATCATGTTGGATACTGCTATTGCATTGTACAATCAGGGAAGAACAATTGCTGCTAGTGCATTTATTGAACGTGTATTGTTCAATAAAGACTTGCCAATGGAAATTCAAGATGGAGCGAAAAAACAAGATATCCTTGAATTAATGAGCATCGCCTTTGAACGTACAGATCCAAATGCTTATTTAGGAATTGACACAGCTTTATTTAGTAAAGATTATTTGGAGCGTAAATTCCGCTCATACAGCACTGATCCAACAATTACTACTTGGATAATGACTCTACGTAATGGATTAACTGAATTCATCACTGAAACAAAAGGAAAACAACGTTGGAGAGATGTAACAGTTGAAGAAAATGCTGGACGTCTCAACTACCGTAAAGATGACTACATTGACTACATGGATGGTGATTTAGAATCTTCTATTTTCTATAACAATGCGAAGAGAAAAGATGACATTAACAATGGTCTGCGTGATTCTAAACAAGTCATGTATCAAAACCAACATGAAAACTTTAACTTAAACAATGACATGATTAATGCTGGTTCGTCTGGATGGCCAACAACATTGATCTCTGATAAATCAAGAGTTTACAAAGGTGGTTCATGGGCCGACCGTGTATACTGGCTATCTTCCGGTAATAGAAGATTCCTTGATGAAGACAAATCAACGGCAACAATTGGTTTCCGATGTGCGATGGATCGTGTTGGAAGTTCCCGACCGAAAAGTCCGAAAGAATAATTAAAAAAAGCCCGAGCAATCGGGCTTTTTTTTTGCATTTTTGCATCATGGAAAAATTAGTTGATTTATTTTATGAATGCTCCGGTATATCCACGGACACTCGAAATATTCAGGAAGGATCAATGTTCATTGCTTTGAAAGGTGAACATTTCAATGGGAATTTATTTGCCGCTAAAGCTATTGAATTAGGCGCAACCTATTCCATTGTTGACGAAGAGCAATACTCCAACGATAAGAATATCTTTTATGTTGAAAACACACTTACTTTTCTTCAAAATCTTGCTAATTTTCACCGAAATAAATTTAACATCCCATTCATTGGAATTACTGGCAGTAATGGGAAGACAAGTACGAAAGAGCTTGTAAATGCCGTTTTATCGAAGAAATTCAATACACTCTGTACGATTGGGAATTTAAATAATCACATTG
Organism: Crocinitomicaceae bacterium; assembly: GCA_024643365.1. GTDB lineage: Bacteria > Bacteroidota > Bacteroidia > Flavobacteriales_D > Crocinitomicaceae > UBA952. Next base: position 76,938 of record JAHENC010000021.1, read on the forward strand.
GTGTACCACTTACATTGCTTCGACTAACCTCAGAACACGAGGTTGCTATCATTGAAATGGGAGCGAATAAACCAGGAGACATCGCTGAATTATGCGAAATAGCGGAGCCTACACTTGGAATCATCACTAATATTGGAAAGGCTCATTTAGAAGGATTCAAAAATTTTGAAGGTGTTCTGCAAACAAAAACAGAACTTTATCGATCTATTGAAGAAAAATCAGGTGTTCTTTTTGCTTGTATGGATGATGAAATTCTTATGACAGCATGTAAAAATTACCCCCTTCCACTTGTTACCTATGGAAGTGCGCCAAATGCATTGATCGTTGGGGAATTAAGTCACTTGGATCCATTTGTGCATTTCAGCTGGCATAACCATTCTTATCATTCACCAATCTTGCATACGCACCTTGTAGGAAAATATAATTTCAATAATTTTCTTGCTGCAATTGCCTTTGGTAATATCTTTGATGTTCCAGTTGAGCAAATCAATGAAGCGATTGAGGGCTATATTCCTCAGAATAACCGAAGTCAGGTTACAAAAACTGACCATAATACCTTAATCATTGATTGTTATAACGCGAATCCATCGAGTATGAAATCAGCATTGGAATCCTTCAATGAAATTAAAGGAATGGAAAAATTAGTAATTCTAGGAGATATGTTGGAGTTAGGACAAGAAAGTTTAGCAGAGCATGAAACGATTTTAGACTACTGTAAACAAAATAATATTCCATTCTTCACCATTGGTCCAATTTTCAAAACGCTTAACCGAAAAGGATTCGAAAACCACGAAGAATTCCGAGAAAACGCAATCCATCTAAATTTGAAAGGTCAACTTATCCTCCTTAAAGGATCAAGAGGAATTGCCTTAGAAAAATTAATTGATTTATTCTAGGAACCGTACATCATTAAGAAGGATTTCAAGAATGGATCAAGTCCTCCATCCATCACCGCATCGACATCACTCGTTTCTGTACCAGTGCGTACATCCTTTACCAATTTATATGGTTGCATGACATAGTTTCGGATTTGACTCCCCCACTCTATTTTCTTTTTTCCAGCCTCAATTTCACTTCGTTTTTCCAAACGTTCACGCAATTCCAACTCATATAATTGAGAACGCAATAATTGCATTGCTTTTTCCTTGTTCGCTAACTGCGATCTAGACTCAGAGTTTTCAATAATAATTCCAGATGGAGCATGTCGCAAACGAACCGCTGTTTCTACCTTGTTCACATTTTGTCCACCCGCACCCCCAGATCTAAACGTTTCAAAGGATACATCTGCAGGATTAATGTGAATATCTATATTGTCATCAACTAATGGGTAAACGTAAACAGAAACGAACGAAGTATGACGTTTTGCATTCGAATCAAATGGTGAAATACGCACCAAACGATGGACCCCATTTTCTCCTTTGAGGTAACCAAAAGCAAATTCACCTTCAAGTTCTAAAGTTACGGTTTTGACACCTGCAACATCACCTTCTTGGAAATTTAATTCGGTGATTTTATATCCTTTCTTTTGTCCCCACATGAGGTACATGCGCATCAACATGGATGCCCAATCACAGCTTTCCGTTCCACCAGCACCGGCTGTAATTTGAAGAACAGCGCTTAATGCATCTTCTTCACCCGAAAGCATGTTTTTCAACTCTAATTCTTCAATTTCTGTTAAGATTACCTGAAATTGTTGATCCAATTCGGCTTCTGTAGACATTCCTTCCTTGACGAATTCCATGACAACCTCCAAATCAGAAACGGAAGACTGCACACGATCAAAGGTATTCACCCAAAACTTTAATCCACGGATGGATTTCATCTGAATTTCTGCTTTCTTAGGGTCATCCCAAAAAGAAGGGTCTTGCGTTTTCAGCTCTTCCTCCTTCATTTGCATTCTCTTCTCTTCGATTTTCAAGTAATTTTGAATGCTTTCAACGCGCTTCAATAAGTCTTTATACTGATCAATAGTCATGGTGCAAAGGTAATTATAAAGTCTTTCCCAAAGGCTTGAAACAAATGAACAAAATTGCTACATTTGTAAAAATCAAAATTGACATGAATATTCCAGCAGAATTAAAGTACACAAAAGACCATGAATGGGTAAAAATCGACGGAGATGTTGCCATTGTAGGGATTACAGAATTTGCACAAAGCGAATTAGGTGATATCGTATATGTTGAAATCGAAACAATCGGTGAAACGCTTAACCAAGAAGAAGTATTTGGAAGTGTAGAAGCTGTAAAAACAGTTTCAGATTTATTTATGCCGGTAAGTGGTGAGATTCTTGAGTTCAATGAAGCTTTGGAAGGGAATCCAGAGTTAGTCAATTCGGATCCTTACGGTGAAGGTTGGATGATCAAAGTAAAATTAACAGATGCATCTCAGTATGATCAATTATTAGATGCTGCCACATACGAAGGCTTGATTCATTAATCAAGAAGTCAGAAAAGATCCTAAAACCGCTCCAAAGGCGGTTTTTTTTATGGCCAACAAGTTTTACACAAAGTTGACTCAAGCGTATTCTCTATTTTGTCATCCAGTTGATAGAAGAAATCAATCTTCGTTAATTTCTCTAACTCGTTAATGGAAAGAGCAAAGTTCATCAACGGCAATTTTGAACCTTCATTCGGTAACAGAAAGGCAATCCCTTTCGAGTGAGTCCCTTTGAGGTCTACAATTGCTTTAAAATAGTATTTTGGAACACTTACTTGGTTGATGCCAATCTTTGGGAGATCCGCACTCAAAACCGGACCTGTTACAATTAAAATAGAATCAAGTGTTACTGCCCAATCGCGCACTTCCTCCTCCAACTTTTTCCAAATACCCCGATTAAACGAAGGTAATTGGGGACTCATATTGCTGTAATAAAATGATTCCTCCATTGTTTGAACAGACCAACGCATGTCCGCGGCTGGTGCTAAATGTCCGCGGTCGTAACCACTTTTTGCGTAATCTAAATCGGTAGCAGTCCCTGATTTGACAAGTGGGTCCTCCTTAAAGTTATCTGATCGTTCCAAAACGCCCATTGCTTCTAATTTGGTCAGGCAATAAGCAATCCACTTTGCTTGTTCATGCGTTTCATCGTAAACGAATCCATAAGCTAGGTGATGCAGATACGATTCGCCTTCCATCAAGCGAGGAGTTTCAATGGGAAGATGTGGTGTTGTAGAAAGGTTCAAATAGAACCCATAGGACACAAAAAAAGCCAGTATCATTCGTATGAACGTTGATACTGGCTTATTATGTTTAAAACGCATCTTACGCGTCGATTTTAGCGTATTTCGCGTTTTTCTCGATAAATTCTCTTCGAGGTGGAACATCATCCCCCATTAACATGGAGAAAATCTGATCGCATTCCGCTGCATTATCAATAGTAACTTGACGAAGTGTTCTACTTTCAGGATTCATTGTTGTTTCCCAAAGTTGCTCTGCGTTCATCTCTCCAAGTCCTTTGTAACGTTGTACATTCACAGAAGATTCAGAACCACCACCTTTTAAATCGGTAATCAAGCGATCACGTTGGTCTTCATTCCATGCATATTCTGATTTCGTTCCTTTTTTCACTTGATACAATGGTGGAGTTGCGATGTAGATGTATCCATTCTCGATCAACTCTTTCATGTAACGGAAGAAGAAGGTTAAAATTAAGGTTTCAATGTGGGAACCATCGACATCGGCATCACACATGATGATGATTTTATGGTAGCGAAGTTTTTCTAAGTTTAGTGCTTTTGAATCTTCCTCTGTACCAATGCGAACGCCTAGAGCAGTGTAAATATTTTTAATCTCCTCATTCTCGAAGATTTTATATTGCATAGCTTTTTCTACATTGAGGATTTTACCTCGTAAAGGCATAATTGCTTGGAAATGACGATCACGACCTTGTTTTGCTGTTCCACCCGCCGAATCTCCCTCGACAAAGTAGATCTCACAAGCTGCAGGATCTTTTTCTGAACAGTCAGCCAATTTACCTGGAAGTCCAGATCCAGAAAGTACATTTTTGCGTTGAACCATCTCACGTGCTTTTCTAGCAGCGTGTCTTGCCCTAGCAGCGAGAATTACTTTCTCAACAATTAATTTTGCCTCAGCAGGGTGTTCTTCCAAATAGGCAGATAACATCTCAGAAACAGCTTGACTCACTGGCGCTGTAACTTCACGGTTACCCAATTTAGTTTTCGTTTGTCCTTCGAATTGTGGCTCCTGAACTTTAACCGAAACTACGGCCGTAAGTCCTTCACGGAAGTCATCACCATCAATTTCTATTTTTTCTTTCGCCAACATCCCTGAGTCTGTCGCGTATTTCTTCAAGGTATTTGTCAAACCTCTACGGAAACCGGACAAGTGCGTTCCACCTTCATGCGTGTTGATGTTATTCACATATGCCTGAATGTTCTCTGTGTAGGATGTATTGTACGTCAAAGCAACTTCAACTGGAATATTTTCACGTTCACCTTCGAAGTAAATCACATCAGAAATCAATGCTTCACGGTTTCTATCCAAGTATTGAGCAAATTCTTTCAACCCACCTTCTGAATGATACATTGTCGTTGGATGATTTCCTTCGTCATCTGTCACTCGGTTATCTGTTAAAGAAATCGTAATTCCTTTATTCAAGAATGCCAATTCGCGCATTCTTGCAGCAAGCGTATCAAAGTTATATTCTGTAGAATCGAAGATTGTTCCATCTGGCTTAAATGTAACTTCTGTTCCCGTTTCTGTCGATTCTCCTACAACTTTAACATCGTATAATGGTTTACCAATGGAATACTCTTGTTGAAACACTTTTCCTTCACGACGAACAGTGGCTTTTAAAGCAATCGATAGGGCATTAACACAAGAAACCCCAACTCCGTGAAGTCCACCAGAAACCTTGTATGTATCCTTGTCAAATTTACCTCCGGCGTGGAGAACTGTCATTACAACTTCAAGAGCAGATTTTTTCTCCTTAGTGTGCATCGCAGTAGGAATACCGCGTCCATTATCTACAACAGTGATGGAATTATCTTCGTTAATAAAAACATCGATTTTATCACAATGTCCAGCCAACGCTTCATCAATTGAATTATCTACCACCTCATAAACCAAGTGATGTAATCCTTTCACGCCAACATCCCCAATATACATTGCGGGACGCTTACGTACCGCTTCAAGTCCTTCTAATACCTGAATATTATCAGCAGAATAATTATCTCTTCTTTCTTCTTCAGCCATATCTCTTTTTATTTCGTTTTATCACTTTTTTCAAGTCTAACAAAAATAAGAAAAAGCGGGGCTTTTAGGAAGGTTTTAAAGGGCTTGGGAAGCCTAACTTATCAACAAAATTTCAACGATTTAAACTATTGTTCAATCCATGAAGTTATAGACGCATCATCAGGTTGAATTCTTGGAGAAATCACTTTTACCAGGTGTCCGTTTTCGTCAATTAAATACTTTTGAAAATTCCACTCCACCTTATTGTCTTCTAATCCATTTTTTGCCTTTTCTGTTAAGAAATGGTACACTGGATGCATGTCTTTTCCTTTCACCGAAATCTTTGCCATCATTGGAAAGGTCACGCCGTAGTTCATTTTACAGAAACTTTCAATTTCTTCGTTTGACCCTGGTTCTTGAGACATAAAGTCATTTGCTGGGAAGCCAACGATTAAAAAGTTTTTTCCTTTATACTTTTCGTATAATTCTTCTAACTTTTCATATTGAGGAGTCAAGCCACATTTAGATGCCGTATTCACAATCATGATTTTCTTTCCTTTTAGCTGAGCAAAATCAAATGTGTCACCATGGATATCTTTTACTTTAAACTGGTAGATGTTTTCTTTTTCTGAGCTATTCATTAGGACAACAATTGAAATTAATAAAAAAAGTGTTTTCATAATTCGGATTTACATTTGAACATTTAAATCGAAAGATAGTTCGAATTTGTGGAACATTTTTTGAAATATTACGAATAAAAGGGAATGAAAACAGCCATCCTATTTCTTTTTCTACTGTTGTCCACTTGGTCGAACGGTCAAAAGTTATCTGGAACATGGCAAGGCGGTTCTTTTACCACTGATCCATCCAATCCTCATACTGCTTCAGCATCATGGGTGTACCTAGACATCACAATTGTAAAAGGAATGATTGACGGAAAAATGAGGCATGAAAATAACGCAGAAGGTCAATACTACATTTATGATATTGTTGGTAAAGTGCTCGAAAATGGACACTTAGAAATCAAGGAAACGAGGCTAGGGTTTAAATCTAAAAATGCCATACCGGCAGATAAACAACAATTTGATTTTGAATACGACACTAAAAAAGATTACCTATTGGGAAAAAGCAAAGACAATAAGTCAACTTTGACCCTATACAAGGCTATATTCAATATTAACGAAAACACACCAAACATTCTGCCCATCAGTCAATTGGCAAAATTTCAGCAAGAACTCATAGATGGACTTTCATCTCCGGAGAAACGCATGGAAGAATTACGCGCCTTTAAATTTGAGCCTATTTATTTCGAATACGATAAAGACATCATTCAGATACAATACGAATCCTATCTTATTGAAATGATTCGCATGGTGAAAAGCCATTCGGATTTACGCATTTTGATAACTGGGCACACCGACTCCGATGGTTCGGACACATACAACATTGATTTATCCAAACGAAGGGCAGCGGCACTTGTTCGTTTTTTCGAAAAGAACGGACTTGCAAAGTCACGCTTGGAAATTGATTTCAAAGGCGAAAAGGAACCTGTAGATCGAAATGATACTGATAGCGGCAAACAAAAGAACCGCAGGGTTGATTTTCGCTTTATTTAACTTATCCTTTCAGGGACGCAAGCTTCTCTTCCAACAATTGAATTTTACCTAACGCGTCCGCTTCTTTCTTGCGTTCTAAATCCAACACTTGTGCAGGAGCTCCTGCAACAAAACGTTCGTTAGATAATTTTCCTTGCACACTTTTCAAGAATCCTTTTGTATATCCTAACTCCTCCTCCATTTTCTTGATTTCGGCTTCCACATCCACGGTGTCTCCAAATGGGATGAAGTACTCAACTCCTTCAACAATGAATGAATTCGCCTGTTGCATTTTATCCGCAACGTATTCAAATACAGAAAGATTTCCCATTTTTGAAATTACTGCATCGAAATCTGTTTGTGTAGTTGCATCTGCACGAACGTACATTTCCAACTTCACTTTATTAGCGATGTTGTTGTTCTTACGAATCGTTCGAATGTGAGAGATGATTTTTTCAGCTTTTTCGAAGGCAGTCAAGTAATTTTCGTTAATCGTTTTCACCTTCGGCCATTCAGCAATAACGATATCCTCACCCTCTTTGCGTTCGTTTAACGCATGCCATAACTCTTCAGAAACGAAAGGAGTAAATGGATGCATCACTTTCAATAATTCCTCGAAAAAGAATTTTGTTTTCTCCAAAGTTTGACGATCAATCGGTTGTTCGTAACCAGGCTTGATCATTTCCAAATACCATGAACAGAAATCATCCCACACCAACTTATAAATAGCCATGAGTGCATCTGAAATTCGGAATTTGTCGAATTGATCATTGATTTCAGTTAGTACCTTCTGAAAACGATTTTCAAACCATTCAATTGCCACTTTTGAGGACAACGGTTGTTCGATTTCACGAACCTCCCATGAGGAAACCAAGCGGTAAGCATTCCATACTTTATTTGTAAAGTTCCTTCCTTGTTCGCATTGCGAAGAATCGAATGGAAGGTCATTTCCTGCTGGAGATGATATCAAGATCCCCACACGCACACCATCTGCTCCAAATTTCTCAATCAATTCAATTGGATCAGGTGAATTTCCAAGAGACTTTGACATTTTACGTCCAAGTTTATCTCGAACAATTCCCGTGTAGTATACATTTTTAAACGGCAAATCACCTAGGTATTCGTACCCAGCAATCACCATACGTGCCACCCAGAAAAACATAATTTCCGGTGCAGTAACTAAATCATTTGTTGGGTAATAATACTTTATTTCTTCATTTTCAGGCTGTGTCAAACCGTTAAACACAGAAATAGGCCATAACCAACTAGAGAACCAAGTATCAAGAACATCTTCATCCTGATTTAACTCAGAATCAAGGATTTCTCTTCCCGCTTTTTGGCTGGCTAAACGCAAGGCTTCTTCCTTCGTTTTTGCAACAACAAAATCATCTGGACGATTGCCGAAATACCAAGCTGGGATTCTGTGTCCCCACCAAAGTTGACGAGAGATACACCAATCCTTCACATTTTCCATCCAATGACGGTAGGTGTTTTTGAATTTATCTGGATGAAATTGAATGTTTCCATTCATGACGTTATCAAGTGCTGGTTGTGCCAATTCTTTCATGGAAACGAACCATTGCATCGATAATTTTGGTTCAATTACTGCATTGGTGCGTTCGGAGAATCCAACTTTGTTTATGATATCTTCCGTTTTAACTAAATATCCTTTTTCGTCAAGTTCTTTTTCAATTTCCTTACGAACATCAAAACGATCCTTTCCTGCATAGTGTGCACCGTTATCATTTAATGTCCCATTGTCATTGAATAAATCAATAGAAGGCAAATTGTATTTTCTACCTAATTCGTAGTCATTTGTATCATGAGCGGGAGTTACTTTTAAGCAACCTGTACCAAATTCTTTGTCTACATAATCATCAGCAATGATTGGAATTTCGCGATTGATGATTGGAACCAATGCAAATTTCCCGATTAACTTTTTGTAGCGTTCATCATCTGGATTCACACAAATGGCAGTATCACCCAAAATAGTTTCTGGTCTAGTGGTGGCAATTGTCACCCATTCATCTGTCGTATCTGTGATTTTGTATCGCACATAGAAAAGGCGTGAATTCACTTCTTTGTAATTCACTTCCTCGTCAGACACTGCTGTTAATGCTTCTGGATCCCAATTGACCATGCGCACACCACGGTAAATTTTTCCCTTGGCATAGAGATCCATAAACACATTAATCACCGATTCGGAATATTCCTTGTCCATTGTAAAATGTGTTCGCTCCCAGTCACATGAAGCACCTAATTTTTTCAATTGTTCCAAGATGATTCCACCATGTTTATCTTTCCACTCGAAAGCATGTGCTAGAAACTCTTCTCTGGTTAAATCAGATTTTTTAATGCCCTCTTGACGAAGTTTTTGAACAACTTTCGCTTCCGTAGCAATAGATGCATGATCCGTTCCTGGTACCCAACATGCATTTTTTCCAAGCATTCTCGCTCTGCGGACAAGTACATCTTGAATTGTATTGTTCAACATGTGTCCCATGTGCAAGACACCGGTTACATTTGGGGGAGGGATAACGATGGTATAGGGTTCACGATGATCTGGAACAGAATGAAAATATCCTTTATCCAACCAATGTTTATACCATTTGTCTTCCGCTTTCTGCGGCTCGTACGTTTTCCCTATTTCCATGACACAATCTTTGCCGCAAAGATAACAAATATCTCTGCAGCACAATCTCCGTTAGTGGAGAAAAAGCTTGACTAGTTTGTCGTTGGGGAATCGGAAGGAGATAGAACTGAACCTTTAATTGTCAATACAATTGGTTCACCTCCATCAGAAAATACAGTAATTGTTTTGGTAAAAGCACCTACTCTTTTCGTGTCGTATGTTACTTTAATGGCTCCTTTTTTACCTTTTTTAATTGGTTCTGTTGGTTTCTCGGCTGCTGTACAACCACAACTTGTTTGAACATTACTTACGGTTATGGATTTTTTAGAAACATTTTTGAATTCGAACACGAACATATCTTTAGAGTCGTAAGGAATATTTTCACGAACGATTTCGAGTGTTGTAAATTTTAATCCAGTGGATGGTTTTGATTCTTTTTGAGCTTGAGCAAATCCAACGAAAAGGAAAGCGAATGTAAGTAAAGCGTATTTCATGGTTTTATTTTTTTTACAATGGTAACTTGAATTTTTCTTTTGAAATCAAATTTAACATAAAATTAGGATTCAAATGCATGCAAAATAACTTCTTGAATAGATGGATATGTTTGAGAAAGGCAACGATCAAAGGCTTCTTTCTTGATCCACTGAACTTCTGTAATACTTTCCTCCTCCTGTGGTTTTGTGGTTAGATCCCCTTCATATTCCAAATAATACCAATTATTTTTTTTGAGAATAGACTTGTTTTTAAACTCATATACATGATATGTCGAACAAATTCGATGCTTCAGACTGAGTTTACCTGTTAAGCCACATTCCTCGATAATTTCTCGAATGGCCGCATCCTTTGAACTTTCGCCTTGTTCAATTTTTCCCTTTGGAAGATCCCAAAGTCCTAAACGCTTGATCCATAAATAGCTGTCACTTTTCGGGTGATAGACCAATCCGCCTGCTGTTTTAATTTTATTAAATTGGATAAAGAACGATTTTAAGGCTGCTTTTGCGTGGGGATGAATCGATTGAATTTCTTGATTTTTAAACATTCCTTGAAGAGCTAAAACATTCAAGGGCATCGCATTTTCTACGATTTCCACATTTGGAATTGGGACAGAAGTAAAATGAATTACCTGCTTATCCATGAAAACTTTATATTTTTGTGGCATGGCATCAAATCAAGAACAAGCGCTAAAGGTAGCAGAATTATTATTGAAAACGAAAGCTGTTCGTTTACAACCTAACAAACCATTCACTTGGGCTTCCGGATGGAAGTCACCCATTTACTGTGACAACCGTGTCACATTAAGCTTCCCAGAAGTACGCACTCACATTCGTCAAGCTTATGCTCAACTTATCCTTGATGTTTATGGAAAACCAGATGTGATTGCTGGAGTTGCAACAGGTGGCATTGCTCAAGGTGCTTTAGTTGCGCAAGAACTTGGCTTGCCGTTCATTTATGTCCGAGCAGCAGCTAAAGGACACGGGATGGAAAATCTCATTGAAGGTGCTTATGAAGCTGGACAAAAAGTAGTTGTCATCGAAGATTTAATTTCAACCGGCGGAAGTAGTTTAAAAGCAGTTGAAGCGTTGCGACAAGGCGGACTTGTTGTCAAAGGATTATTAGCAACATTTACCTATGGATTTTCACAAGCTGATCAAGGTTTTCAAGAAGCCGGATGTCCGTTCGAAACGATCACCGATTACGCAACATTAATTGACGTAGCTGTAAAAACGAATTACATCAATGATGGTGATTTAACAACTTTACATGAGTGGCGTGTAAATCCAAGCACCTGGAATCAATAATTTTTTCATGATCATTCAAAGCACATCGGTTTCCATTCATGCAAGCCTGACATCCGTTCGTGCATTTCTTTGCGACGCTAGAAATCTCGCATTTTTATTGCCGCAGGAGAAAATTTCTGAATTTCAGGCAACACAAGAACAGTGTTCTTTCAAAGCCCAAGGTGGCATTTTGATTAATCTTTTGTTTGCTGAAAAGGGTGATGAATTCGTTCAGTATCGCTCTGGCGAGGGTAGTCCATTTTCTTTTACATTGACCATATCACTTAAGCAAGAAGGAGTCGATTGTCACGGACAAGTTACCTTTGATGGACAAGTGAATGGGTTCATGAAAGTACTAATTGAGAAACCTTTAAAAGGGCTTTTTGAGCAAATGAGTATTCAAATGAAAGCTCATTTCGAAGAAAACTGAAGTTCCTTCAAGGAATAACAGCGGATTTCATCTTGCACCTTCAAAAGAATTCTTCCGTCATCTTGAACTCCAAGGATTTCACCTTCAAAATTTCCATGAACATCTGAGTACAACGCAAGCTCACCTTTTTGATACATCAACAATTCGTATTCAGCTTTCAGCGAGGACTCAATCGTATTCCAATGGAGTAAATACCCGTTTAGTATATCGGTTAACTCGTTTAAAATTGTTTTAATGCGTATCTCTGTTTTTAGTTGTAACTTGATACTCGTCGCATTAGCGGTCTCAAATTGAGATTGATTAACATTTAGACCGATTCCGGCTATGACCCAAGAAATTCGATTCCCCTCAATTTGATTTTCAATAAGAATGCCTGCAACTTTTCGAGATCCAACATAAACATCATTCGGCCATTTAACTGAAGAATCAATACCAAAACGCAGAAGTAGTTTATGCAGGGACAAGCAAATCATCCAATTTATTTTACTTTGTTCAAGGACTGACAGATTGTCGGGCTTCCAAACAAACGAGCAAAGCAGATTCTCGGAAGGGGCTGATTCCCATGTATTTCCCATTTGTCCCTTACCTGCTGTTTGTTTATCTGCCAATATTACCGAACCATTTTGACAAATTTGGTCGTTAATTAATTTGGCAGCAAAATTGTTGGTGGAGTCTACAGAATCAAGGTGGTATATTTGTTTTCCAATCGGTGTCATGTCGGTTATTAAGGAGCAGTAAAATTAAAATTTATCACGTAGTTTTGTATTAAATATTTGAAATGCGAAAAAAGACAGGAATTACAGAATCAGAACAATTGTGCCAAGCCATTGTTGAAGGAATGCAAGATAACAAAGCGAAAGACATTTCGGTGCTAGATCTGAGACACTTACCGAGTGCGGTGTGTGATTTCTTTGTTATATGTAGTGGTGAATCGAACACACATGTTGATGGTATTTCAAATGCGGTGACACGTTTCACAAGAAAAGAGTTAAAAGAAAAACCTTGGCATATTGAAGGTAAAACAAATAGTGAATGGGTCCTGTTAGATTATATCAATGTCGTTGGACACATTTTTTACAAAGACGCTCGATCATTTTTTGAAATCGAGGATTTGTGGTCGGATGCTGTTCGCACAGACATCCCAAATTTATAATAAGAACTAAGCGTTATGTCGAAAGAAAATAAGAAAAGTCCTTTTTCCATTTATTGGATATATGGAGCATTGGGAATCGCATTGATATCCTTCAATATTTTCATGAATTCCACACCTTCTGCCACAATTAAGTACAAGGAAACCTTGATGGTGTTAGTGGACAATAAAGGTGTTAAAAATGTAAAAATTATTAATCAATCGAAAGCTGAATTTCAATTGAAAAATCAAGGTGTGGCGTATGTCAACCAAACAAACAAACTTGATTTTCCGAAAATGAAAAAGATGCTGAAGGCGCGTAAAGGAAAACCAACAGAAGTGACATTTGAACTCGAAAACATTGGTAGTCCTACGAATTTCGAGAAAGCATTGGATGATCGTGGATACCATGATTATCAAAATGATACCGAAGTAAACTACCTAGGAGATATTTTGGGTTACTTACTTCCATTTGTCATCATCATTATTATCTGGATGTTCGTGATGCGCCGTATGTCAGGTGGCGGCGGAGCTGGAGGAGGCGGAGGCCAAATCTTCAATATTGGAAAATCACGCGCTCAAGTGTATGAGAAAGGCAAATCAACGAACGTTACCTTCAAGGATGTAGCGGGATTAGTTGGTGCAAAAGAAGAGATTGTTGAAATCGTTGAATTCTTAAAAAATCCAAAAAAATACACGGAACTAGGGGCGAAAATCCCGAAAGGAGCTTTGTTAGTAGGCCCTCCAGGAACTGGAAAAACCCTTTTAGCAAAAGCTGTTGCAGGTGAAGCAAAAGTTCCTTTCTTCTCTTTATCCGGATCAGACTTTGTAGAGATGTTTGTTGGGGTAGGTGCGTCAAGAGTACGTGACCTTTTCCGTCAAGCAAAAGAGAAAGCTCCTTCCATCATTTTCATTGATGAGATCGATGCTATTGGACGTGCACGTGGAAAAAACAACGGATTCAATTCCAATGATGAGCGTGAAAACACCTTGAATCAGTTGCTGACAGAGATGGACGGATTCGGAACAAACTCCGGTGTAATCATCCTTGCCGCAACGAACCGTGCAGATGTTTTAGATGCAGCCTTAATGCGTGCAGGACGTTTTGATCGTCAGATTTACGTTGATATGCCTGATTTAAATGAACGCAAAGAAATTTTCCAAGTTCACTTGAAGCCATTGAAACTGGTAGAAGGATTGGATATCGACTTCCTAGCGAAACAAACACCTGGATTCTCAGGTGCGGATATTGCCAATTTATGTAATGAGGCAGCGTTAATTGCAGCTAGACACAACAAGAAGCACGTAGAGAAACAAGATTTCTTGGATGCAGTAGATCGTATTGTTGGTGGTCTTGAGAAGAAAAATAAAATCATCACGAAAGCGGAGAAGAAAGCAATAGCCTTCCATGAAGCGGGACATGCAACAATTTCTTGGATGCTTCAATACGCTCATCCACTTGTTAAAGTAACGATTGTTCCTCGTGGACAATCACTTGGAGCTGCATGGTATTTACCAGAAGAGCGCAGCATCACAACGACTGAGCAGATTTTAGATCAAATGTGTTCAGCATTAGGTGGACGTGCTGCCGAACAGTTAACTTTCGGGAAAATCAGTACTGGAGCTCTTAGCGATTTAGAAAAAGTAACCAAACAAGCATATGCGATGGTTTCTATTTACGGATTAAACGAACGTGTTGGAAACATTTCTTACTACGATTCTCAGGGACGTGATTCTTTCACAAAGCCATATTCTGAAGACACTGCGCGCATTATTGATGAAGAGGTTTCTAAACTAGTAGAAGGCCAATACCAACGTGCACTGCAAGTATTGACTGAAAATCAAGATAAATTAAACGCTTTAGCAGAACAGTTATTGTCGACCGAAGTTATATTCAAAGAAGACTTGGAACGCATTTTTGGCAATCGTCAATGGGAAAGCGATGAATTAGTTGAGCAAACGGAGGTTCAAAGCGGAATTCAGATCGAGAATGAGAGCGAGAGCGAAATTCAGAGCGAGAAGGAGAGCGAAGTTCAGAGTGAGAATAAAAGCGAGAACGAGGTTCAAAACGAGAGCGAAGAAACGGAAGCAAAATAGTTTGGAAAGAATACTCGTTTTTAAATCCCGAGAGCAATATTCCTTCGTTCAAGCGAAGCTAATATTATCTGATCTTGACATTCCATTTCAAGAAAGGAATACGATGGATTCGATGTTTAATGATTTCGGTAGTTTTGAAATATATGTAACTTCGGAGTTTGAAAGCGAAGCGAAAAAACGATTAAACGATGCCTTTAGGTAATTTAGCATTAAGAAGCATTACTGGAGCAATCTTTGGCACTGTTGTCATTGGTTCTATGCTTTGGCATCCGTATGCGCAGATGGCCGTTTTTTCGGTATTCATGGTCATTGGACTTGCTGAGTTCTACCGCTTGTTTAATAATCATTCCGTTGTTCAAGTGAGTTCTGAAATTGGAATTTTTATTGGTTGTTTCATTTATGTTCTTTTGATAGGACTTAGCTTATCAAAGCTCCCAATCATAGTTATCACTATTCTTTTCCCCTTGTTTTTTACATTAATTTTGAATGAACTTTGGGCTAAAAAGGAACATCCTTTAATCAATATTTCAGTATTGGTCTTCGGTATTGTTTATGTCGTAATTCCGTTCTATTTAAGCATTGACTTAAGTTTGAGAAATACTTCCTATTTGCCACATGTAGTGGGTATGTTCTTGTTGATTTGGACAAATGATTCCTTTGCATATTTTAGCGGTAGACTATTTGGCAAGCACAAATTATTCGAGCGTATTTCTCCAAAAAAAACATGGGAAGGCACCATTGGAGGAGTAATATTTACCTTGATTTTAGGATATATTATTGGAACATATGTAAATGAAGGAGAAACCCTTTTTTGGGTGGTTTCGGCCATCATCATTGCGCCTTGTGCTATTTTCGGGGATTTATTGGAATCACTTTTCAAAAGAAGTTTAAATATTAAGGATTCAGGCACCATCCTTCCAGGACACGGTGGGATATTAGATCGATTCGATGCGGCATTGTTTGCAATTCCGTTTTTTTATTGTTGGTCGATGATATATTTATTTTGGTAAACTATGACATTACACAGAGAAGGTAAAAATATTATGTTGTGGAGTTTAATCTTCACCATTTTATTGAGTGGGATAATACATTATTTTTTGAGTGCATGTTGTCCGATTGTCTATTGGATTTTGCAAATTGGCTTTCTTGTTTTACTTGGATTGGTAGTGCAATTCTTTCGTGTTCCCAGTCGAACATGCAAGGGCGAATCCAACGATATTATGTGTCCAGCAGACGGAAAAGTTGTCGTTATTGAAGAAACAACAGAAAGTGAATACTTCAAAGATCGCCGCATTCAAATTTCCATCTTTATGTCTCCACTGAATGTTCACGCCAATTACCATCCGATAAAAGGAATCGTGAAATATGTAAAATACCACCCCGGATTATTTTTGGTTGCATGGCATCCAAAAAGCAGTACCGATAATGAACGCAGCACAGTTGTTGTGGAACATGAATCAGGAAAAGAAGTGCTATTCCGTCAAGTTGCTGGCGCAGTCGCCCGAAGAATCTGTTATTACCCAACAGAAGGACAATACGTTGAGATGGGTTCAGAATTCGGATTCATTAAATTCGGATCAAGAATTGATTTATACCTTCCTTTAGGCACAAAAATTGATGTAGCAATTGGAGATGTTGTTAAAGCAAAATTAACGCGTATTGGAGAACTTATTTAATTTGTATATTTACCTTATAAAATCAAACATCATGAAAAAAGTATTTTTAGCATTAGCTTTATTCACTTACGCTGGGTCAATGGCGACTTCTACGTATGCTGCAGTAACTGGAACTGAAGTTGTCAAAAAAGACGACGATAAGAGAAAAAAGAAAAAGAAAAAAGGTTCTTGTTGTTCTTCTCAACAAGGTAAATCTTGTTCTACTACACAACAATCATCTTGTTGTTCTAAAAAAGCAAACTAATCCATTTTTAAAGGAATAAAAAAGGCCATCTTACGATGGCCTTTTTTGTTAACTGAATATTTTCTGATATCCCTCTTGGTATTTCTCAAGGATTTTCTTTCTCTTCAATTTTAGGGTTGGAGTAAGTTCTCCACCATCAATGGTAAATTCAGCTGGAAGCAAAGCGATTTTCTTCACTTGTTCCCAATTACCAAACACTTGATTTATTTCAGCAATCTCCCGATCCATGCGATCAATAAATGCCGTTTGCTTAATTATTTCTTCGTTGCTCATAGATTCGAAATGCAAACCATGTCGGTGTGCCCATTCCTTCGCAAATGCAAAATTAGGAACGACAAAAGCAGCCGGAAACTTCTCGCCTTCTCCAATCACCATAATTTGTTCAATAAAACGCGATTCTTTGAAGCGATTTTCCATGGCTTGTGGAACGATATATTTTCCACCAGACGTTTTAAATATTTCTTTTTTACGGTCCGTGATTTTTAAGAATTTTTCTTCTTGAAACTCACCTATATCACCTGTATGGAACCATCCCTCACTGTCCATTACATCATTCGTTGCCTCTTCGTTATTATAGTAACCCATCATTACATTAGGTCCCTTTACCAAAATTTCTCCGTCCGCTGCAATTTTCACTTGAACACCTTCAATTAATGCGCCCACCGTTCCAATTCGGATTCCCGTAACGAAATTATTCACTGAAACCACTGGTGATGTCTCTGTTAAGCCATAACCCTCCAAAATCGGGATATCAGCAGCAAGAAAGATACGTGCCAAGCGAGGTTGAAGTGCTGCACTTCCCGATGCAATCGCTTTTACATTTCCACCCAATGCTTCCTGCCATTTCGAGAAAATCAATTTGCGTGCAATACCTAATTTGATTTTGAAAAATGTAGTTGTATTTACGTTATCATAGTTTTCAGCCAGGTTTAAAGCCCAATAAAATAGTCCTCTTTTTATACCCTTAAGTTCCTCCCCTTTGGCCATAATTTTATCGAACACTTTTTCGATTAATCTTGGTACAGCCGAGAAAACATCCGGTTTAACCTCCTTGATATTATCTCCGATGGTATCCATGGACTCCGCAAAGTATACCGAACATCCCAAATACATGTAGAGGTAGTGTAGCATTCGTTCATAAACGTGACAGATAGGTAAAAATGTCAACACTCGTGAATTATTATCCGCCGGAATTGGTTCAATACATCCGCCAACGTTTGATAATAAATTTTGATGAGAAAGCATCACCCCTTTTGGATTACCCGTAGTTCCAGAAGTATAAATAATGGTGACGAGGTCTTCATTTTTTACTTGTTTCATACGTTCAAGGACCTGTTCTTCTTCGGTATGGGTACGTTGTTCTTCAATAAAAGACCAGTTCGGTACAGATTCTAATTTATCAAAGGAGAATAAGTGTTCTAAACTCGGAACATCCTTACGAATATTCGATATTTTATCGGCTAATTCTTGATTTGAAACAATACAGATTTTCGCTGCACAATCGTTTAAAATAAAACGATAGTCATTTTCTGAAATATTCGGATATAGTGGAACTAAAATAGCTCCTGTTTTTTGAACGGCTATATCCAAAATATTCCACTCCAATCGATTTGAACTAGCCACCGCCACACGGTCTCCTGCCTGAATGCCTATGGATACTAATCCACGTGCAACATGCATGGTACGATCAATAAAATCACTTGTAGATATTGGGACCCAAATTCCAGCTGTTTTGGTGACAAACATTGATGAATTTGGATAATTCTTTAATTGATGATCAGGGACTTCAAAAAGTCTTTCAGCAGTAATCATAGTTTAGTTTTAAGGTTATCGAAAATAAGAAATATTCTCGAATTACAAAAAAAGGATAGCGAACAAGGTAATTAAACCGATGCCAATGACATTGAAAACAAAGCCCATTTTCACCATTTGATGAATTTTCACATGTCCAGATGAAAAAACAATAGCGTTGGGTGGAGTTCCTACCGGCATCATAAACGCCAAACTAGCTCCAAGCGTCAAGGAAAAACACAACTGAAAAATATCGTAGCCAGATTCCTTCGCAAAACTTGCAATAACCGGAACAAATATGGTCACTAGGGCTAAATTTGACATGACTTCAGATGCAAACACTGAAATAACAACGACCAACAAAACGATTGCTGGAACAGACATGTTTTCATAGGACTGGAACACCTTTGTCAGTGATTCAACGACACCATTTTTTTCGAAAATTTGTGCTAGAGCAAGTCCACCACCAAATAACAATAATATGCCCCAAGGTAATTTTTCGGTATCCTTCCAATCTAGCAATGGTTTTTTCTCGCTTTTACCTGGAATAACAAACAATAGGATTGCACCAAAAATCGCAGCGCTTTCATCTCCATAATTGATACCAGTTGTAGAAGTTATAATTTCACGGAAGGACCATAAAATGACAACCAATCCGAATATTGCTAAAGCTCTGAGTTGTTCATTTGTCCATGGAACATTGGGTAAATTCACATCATGCAATTCCTTTCGTTCCTTTCCAAGAGCGAAATAAAAAACACCATACATCACTAAAAGCATGGTTATTGCGAGGGGCATTCCAATTTTCATCCAATCGAAAAAGCTCACCGTAATGTGAAAATTCTTTTGAAGAATTGCTGCCATTTGCGTGTTAGGAGGCGAGCCAACGAGGGTCCCTACTCCACCAATACTCGACGCGTATGCAATACTGAGCATCAGCAATAGAGAAAATTTTGATTTTTGATGAGCAACCGGCATCGCATGTATGATGGCAATTGCCATTGGTAACATCATTAATGCGGTGGCTGTATTCGAGATCCACATACTAAGGAATCCAGTACTTATAATGAATCCAAGTAAAATGCGAGGTTTTGAATCACCAACAATATTGATGATTCTTCGAGCGATTTGCTCATGAACTTTCCATTTTTCCAATCCAAGAGCAAGGACAAATCCACCAAAAAACAGATAGACATTATTGTTTCCATAACTAGCAGCAAGATCAGCTGTGTTTAGGAGTCCTAATGGAATCGCAAATATAAAAGGGAATAAGGCTGTAATGTAAATGGATATCACCTCAAATATCCAAAAGAAAATCATAAGTCCACCAAGCGCAACTGCGTTCCAATAGGAATCAGTTGCGCGGGTAGTAATAAGAACCATTAGAAAAGAAAATGCGCCAAATGCTGCGAGCAGGCGCTTCCAATCTAACTGAAGCATCTAATTATTTATTCAATGCATTTAACGCATCAACAAAAGTCAAGGCTTTTGCTTCAACATCAGCAACAATTGCGCGAAATTCAGCTTTACCTTTTGCTTTGTGCATACGTCCAAGAATAACATCTTGGAAACTCGCTGCCTCTGTAATTAATTTTTCTGTTGCTGGAGCTTTAGACTCATCCAACATTTGGTGGTGAAAACACTCTTCAACCACATCAAAAACCATCTCATTGATGTTTCTCTTAAGAATTCTTTTATTTGACATATTTCTACTTTATTTAGGTCAAAAGTAAGTCGAAAATAGGACTTACCCTACAAATCTACCTATTTTCTGTGCAGATGCATGTGATACTTCCGCAAGTTTGACAACGGATTGTGTAACTTTGCGTCCATGACATATCCTATACTACACATCCGCAAAGGCAAAGAACAATCATTGATGCGAAGACATCCTTGGGTTTTTTCAGGAGCCATTGAAACTTCCACTGAATCCTTAAAGGATGGTGATCTAGTGTGTCTGATGACACGAAAAGACCAGTTTTTAGGAATTGGGCATTTTCAACATGCAACGATTTCCGTTCGAATCTTGAGTTTTGACTACGAGGAAATAGACCAAACATTTTTCGATCGAAAAATTAAACAGGCTGTGGATTCCAGAATAAACATTGGACTTTTATCCAAACAGAACAACATATTTCGCGTCTGTCATGGCGAAGGAGATGAGCTTCCAGGACTTGTTATTGATTTTTACAACGGTGTGGCCGTGATTCAATGCCATTCCATTGGCATGTACTTTTCTGTTGAGATGATCGCAACCGCATTGAAAAACGCCTTCGGAAAAAAATTAACAGCGGTTTATTCGAAGTCAACCGATACCTTACCAAAAAGAACGGATGTGACAGATGCTTATCTTTTCGGAAGCTGCGAAACACCGCATGTTGCGCTAGAAAATGGCGTGAAATATAATATCGATTGGATTACTGGACAAAAAACCGGTTTTTTCATAGATCAACGCGTTAACCGTCGCATTCTTGGTGAATACTCGAAAGGAAAAAAAGTACTAAATACTTTTTGTTATTCCGGTGGATTTTCACTTCAAGCGTTAAATCACGGAGCATCTTTGGTGCATTCATTGGATAGTTCAAAAAAGGCGATTGCCTTAACCGATGATAACATCACCTTAAATAACTATACAGAAAAACATTTGTCCATTTGTGCAGATGCAATGGACTACATGAAAGATTTGCAAGAAGATTACGACATCATTGTGTTGGATCCACCTGCATTTGCAAAGCACCGCGAAAAACGTCACCAAGCCATTCAAGGATACAAAAGATTGAATGCACATGCAATTCGTCAGATTAAACCAGGAGGAATCATTTTTACTTTCTCATGTTCACAGGTCATCGATAAAGCATTGTTTACCAATACCATTATTGCTGCGGCGATTGAATCTGGAAGAAATGTGCGCATTTTAGAACAAATTCACCAACCAGCCGATCACCCGATTCACGCGTTTCATCCAGAGGGAGAATACTTAAAAGGATTGATTATACAGGTCGATTAACATGCTTGCACTCAATTATAAGGCGATTTTAGGAATGGCACTTCCGATGATGGTTTCTGGATTTATTCAGTCCATTGTCTTGATTACGGACGCATCCTTGATCAGCCGGTATTCAACCGAAGCTTTTGATGCAGTTGGTAACGGTGGACTTTTATACGTCACGGTATACATGTGTTTGCTAGGAATGGGGGATGGAGCACAGATCATCATCGCAAGAAGAATCGGTGAAGAACGAATATCAGCGATTGGACGAGTTTTCGGAACATCCTTTTTAACGAACTTCCTTTTAGCCATTGGATTCTTTATCCTGTTGCATTGGTTTCTACCTTCCGTTATAGTTGGTTATTCCAAGAACAATGAAATTGCCTTATTGCAAGGCGATTTTATTCGGATTCGAAGTTTTGCATTGTTTTTCGCGATGATTACAATTACCATTCAGGCTTTTTTATTGGCAAAAGGAAAAACAATGATTGTTTTATATGCTGCATTGATCACAGCCATCAGTAATATTTTCCTTGCTAATTCGCTGATCTTCGGAAGAAATGGCTTACCTGAAATGGGTATTGAAGGAGCAGCGTTAGCGAATACCATTGCGGATGCGTTGGGGATGTTGTTTCTTGTGATTTATTTGATTTTTTCATCCGAAAGAAGGGAGTATCAACTATTTGCACACTTCAAGTTTGAACTCGCGTCCATGAAAGAATTGTTAAAAGTCGGCAGTCCGCTTATGTTACAAGGTTTCTTTGCGTTAGCAACTTGGACACTTTTTTTCACTTGGCTGGAGCAAAAAGGACAATTTGATTTAACGGTGTCACAGAATATTCGAGCCATCTATTTTCTTGCATTTGTGCCCATTTGGGGCTTCGCGGGAACAACAAAAACGTATATTTCTCAATACATTGGTGCGAAAAAATTTGATGAGATTCCAACCATTCAAAAACGGATACAACTCATGACACTATTGTTCTTATGCGTCACCTTTCACGGAGCCATTTTCTATCCCGAAGCATTGATTAGACTTATCAATCCGGCGGAAACCTATGTTCACAAAAGTGCTCAAATCCTCAGATTAATTTCTGTATCAATCATGCTTTATGGATTTGCTTCGGTTTATTTTCAAACGATTCATGGCTCGGGGAACACTCTTCATTCCATGTTTATTGAGTTTGGAACGGTAAGCGTTTATGTCGTGTTTTGCTACCTTTTTATCAAAGAATGGAATTTAGATGTATATTGGATTTGGACGGTAGAATACATTTATTTTATTTTAATGGGATTGGCTTCTATCAGCTACCTCCGTTTGTATGATTGGAAAAAGAAAATTGTATAATGAAAGATAAATTACGCATTGTTTTTATGGGTACCCCAGAGTTTGCCGTGGGGATTCTAGATGCTTTGGTGCAATCCAAACATGAAGTTGTTGGCGTTGTTACTGTTGCCGATAAACCAGCTGGACGTGGACAGCAGATTCAGCAAAGTGCTGTCAAACAATATGCACTTTCTAATGGACTTCCTATTCTGCAACCGGACAAATTGCGCGAAGAATCCTTTTTAACGGAATTAGCTTCGTTAAACGCAGATTTATTTATCGTGGTAGCATTTCGCATGTTGCCAGATGTTGTATGGAAAATGCCTGCTTTTGGAACGATAAACCTTCATGCAAGTCTTCTTCCAAAATACCGCGGAGCGGCGCCTATCAATTGGGCTATCATGAACGGTGAAACGGAAACTGGAGTGAGTACCTTTTTTATTAATGAAAACATTGATACAGGTGCTATCATCGCACAGAAATCCATTTCATTATCTAAAGACATAAACGCAGGAGAATTGCACGATCAATTAAAATTGATTGGGGCAGAATTAACGGTAGAAACCGCCGATCAAATTTGTTCAGGTGCTGTTTCAACTATTGAACAAGATCCTTCGGATATTAATTTACCTTTTGCACCAAAAATATTCAAGGCAGATTGTGAAATTGACTGGAGTCAATCCGCGGAATTGAATCACAATAGAATTAGAGGATTGTCCCCCTACCCTGCCGCATGGTGTAAACTTTGGTCAACAAAAAAATCCAATTGGATTATGTTTAAACTTTTTGATTCAACTTTAGTAAAATTGAATGAAGCTTCACGAATCAATGGTCCGTTCTCAATACCCGAAGGAATTGTCTTTCCAAGCGGAGGAGGATTTGTGTTGCTGAAGGAGATCCAAGCCGAAGGAAAAAAACGCATGGATTACAAGTCCTTTTTAGCAGGAAATGATTTGAATGAACTGCTATTTACTGCCTCTTAAATTCCAAAAAGAATATTAAATCCGATGCGGAATGGATAAACAGCCACTGTATGTCCGGTTTTGAACATGGAATTCAACTGGTAGCTAATAAACATACCAAAGTGACCGTAACCGATACGAGTTGTAGCATCTAATGTCCATCTATTCATATTAAATGCTGAAATAGTGGAATTTACAAATTGATCTCCGTTCGCATAGGTACCCGTCACGGTTTGTTTGTTTGCGTAGTTATACGTCCCGATGACCCCAACTGCCATGTAGTAACTTTTCTCGAAATTTTTACTGAAGGAATAATCCAATAACAAGGGAATTGAAACCGCTCCGACTTGTAATTTATTCGTCTTAAAATCGAATACTGTATCTTGAATAGCATAAATCGTATCCGCCGTATGCGCCAAAACATAGTTGTTTCTGAAACTATAATTGTGGTATCCAAAACCTAATCCAGTTGTTATCCCTAATTCTTTTCCTGCGATTGGAAACTTTAAATCAAACATATTGTAATTGAATCCAAACGATTTCATTTGATTTATTTCCCAATATGGATTTTGGTCAAAGGTAACATCGCCATTGTCGTTAGCAAATTGAGAAAAGTATACATCAAATCCAGCATAGTGTCCACCACCAAATTTGCGTTTTGATCCTTCGTCTTCGTCATCTTCTTCTGACCATTCTTCGTCAGAGAGTTCGAAATCATCCGGACCGATAATGGCATCATCGATGTTAATCGGTAAGCGCATCAATGAACGAACGGGAAGGCCGTCTTTTTGAGCAGGAATCCATTTTGGCATTTGTTGAACGACCGCCACACAAATGGAATCATATAATTCATTCGCGCCTTTTTCGACTACAATATTGTTAATAGATCCATCTTTCTCTACGATGAAAGATAGGTAAACACGTTGATCCCACAATACTTCAGAAGTATCATCTGGTGGTAAAATGAAGTTGACAAAAATAAACTCAGCCAACGAATCTGGTCCACCAGGGTATTGAGCCTCTGTATCAGGAAAATTAACTAACGAATCTGGTGGAGCAATACTCACAAGCATTGGTTCAGGAACTCCGCCCGTAATAAGCTCGACTTGCTGCGCAAATAAGTTAGCTGCGCTTAATAAAATGATGAAGGAAAGTAGAATTTTCATGGTCTAAATTTCCTCAAAAGTACAATTAAAACTTTAAGAGCACACGTGCCATGAAATTTCTTCCAGCTTGCGGATAGTAGAAATTCTCTGTGGTGGTTTGTTCACCATATGCGTACGAAAACGTATAACCGTTATTCGAATAATATTGGTTTAATACATTATTTACCATCACACCAAATTGAATTTCTTTGCAGAACTTATCAAAAATTGAATAATTTACTTGAAGATTCGAGAAATTATATGGGGCTATACTGCGATTGACATTTCCGGTATTATCCAAAAATTGTCTGCCTACAAGTTTGGACATCCAAGCAATGGTGAAATTATCTATCGGTATCCATTCAAAACCAATATTACCAGTAACATTTGGTGAAAAAGACATATCTGTATTTGTATGCGTGATCACTTGCTGTGTATAATAAGGCAAGGTATCCAAATAGACATCTACGTATTCATTAAATTGAGGAATTTTATTTTGACTTAGCGTAATTCCCCCAGTCATTTTTAGCTTTTTATCAAAGCGATAAGATCCATACACCTCCACGCCCATTCGATAACTTTTTGCCACATTCGAGTGAATATAAGCGCCAACATCGTTGATTTCACCCGTAAGTAAAAGTTGATTTTGGTAATTCATAAAATAAACATTCGTTGTCAAACTCATTCGACTTGTATTCATCTGATGTCCAAATTCCACATCTTGCAAGGTTTCAAAAGTGGGACGATTTTGCGCTGTACTTTCGATAAAATCAGCACGAACAGGTTCTCTGTGACTAATTCCAGCATTTAAGAACAAGGTTTGATTAGGGTTAATTTTAAAACTTCCTCCAACCTTTGGATTGAAAAAGTTGAATTGAACGGCTTGTGTTACATCGACAGGCATTCCATTCACTAATTCTTTTCCAATAAAGGAGTAATCCACATGTCTAAATTGCAAATCCGTATACACGTCAAAACGATCTTGTTTATACACTGCTTTTGCATAGGAACTGAGTTCTGATTTTCTTGAATCGTTGCTGTAATAACGTTGGTAGATTTCACTGTTTGACGCATATTGTGCCCAAACCAATTCGCCAAAGTGTCTTCCAAAATAGGTATTTGCAGACCCCCCTAAAACAAAGTCCAAATGAGCTGTTGGTTTATAAGTAACACCATACACTGCTCCAAGAAAGTCATTGTCCAACCATAAGCGACGAATCAAATCCGTTTGTTGGACGGTATCCGAACCAATAATCATCGCATTTAAACCATAATCCGTTAAATTTTCTCCTTTACGGTATTGTTCATAGTATCCACGACCGTAAGTGTAGTGTCCGGCAATGTTTAAAATTAATTTATCGTTGAAGGTGTGTGTAAAATGCAATTGATAATTATCCTGCTGATAATTATCTACTTCATTTTTGTAGGTATAAAAATTATAGGTTCTTCCTGCGTTTAATAAATTATCACGTTCTTCAGAACTTAATCCATTACGATCAGCGTAGGCATTCATGGCCGTTGTGTCACCTGTCACTCTACTTTCTGGCGTTCCATACCAAGCTTGGTATGTGATTTCCTTACCACTAAAAACAATGGCTTTTAATACCGATTTTTGTCCAATGTAAGCACCTGAGAGGAAGAACGATTTTAAGTCCGAACTAGCGCGATCGAGGTAACCTTTGGATTGAATACTGGACATTCTGGTCTCCAGGGAGAAATGTTTGTTGATGATTCCTGTTCCGGCTTTGACCGTTGTTTTAAACGTACCAAAGGAACCCAAGGATTGGTCGATAGAGCCGAATGGTTTTTCAGAAATGTCCTGTGTTTTAATGTTCACGCTTGCACCAAAAGCTGCGGCACCATTGGTTGATGAACCAACGCCGCGTTGAATTTGTATGTTTTCTATCGAAGAAGTTAAATCAGGCATGTTTACCCAATAAACAGCATGTGATTCTGGATCATTGACTGGAATTCCATTGATCGTTACATTGATGCGAGTCGCATCCACACCACGAATACGAAGTCCAGTATAACCAACTCCTGCTCCAGCATCTGAAGTTGTCACTAAGGATGGTGTTGCCTCTAGTAGAACCGGAATATCCTGTCCGAAATTCTTACGTTCAAGTGGATTGATTTTTCGTATTAAAATTTGAGAGGTACTAAAATCCGACAAACGTGTAGTGTTCACGTGTATGTCCTCTAAGGTTTTCATGTTGGAGAAAAGTAGTACTTTGACTTCTTCATTGGAATTTGAAGAAATTGTCATCGATTGGGGTAAAAAACCCGGTTTTTCAACCAAAATTGTGTAGGTCGAATCAGTAGTTGGGATTTGCGTGAATTCAAACTTTCCCTTGGCATCTGAACTGACTAGAACATTGGTATTCAATACAGAAACTTGAGCTGCTTGGATAACTGCTCCTGTTCGATCTTCAATAACACCATGGATGCGCTGTTGAGAGAACGCAAGGTGAGTAATACCTAAAAAAAGGATGTTGATAATAATTCTTGTTTTCATTTTATAAAAAATTAAACAAGAACAAGGGGCTAATTCTTGGTGAATAAATAACAATTAGCTCGGTCATCTTCCCTGCGCAGGCATTATCCTACAGGTTCAATGGGTGTAATCTCAGCCTTTCGGCACCCCTTAGAGACGGGACAAATGTACACAATCATTTTAAATCACTCAACGGCAATAAAAAATCTTTTTCTTCAATTAAGTAGGGAAATGGATTTTTTGAATGATGGACTTTTTTTTGTAAATTGGTAACTGAAAAATGATAAATGCTCTCGACAAAAGGTAAATTATTGAATCAACCGCATTTGACACACGAATCTTCATTGAAGACATTGGTGGAAAATCGCACGATTTTTAATTTGAAGGATTGCGAGTTAAATTTATTCGAAACCTATGAATCTACTGAAAAAGTAGCCTTGAAATTCAACGATGTTGTATTGACAAGTATGTTGCGCGGGAAGAAAGTCATGCATTTGTATGAAGACCCAGAATTCGAGTACTTACCCGGAGAGACCGTGATTTTACCTTCTAATGTGGAGATGAAAATTGATTTTCCCGAGGCCAGTATTGACAATCCTACCCAATGTTTGGCCCTAGAAATAGACCGGACAAAAATTCAACGAATCATCGATTTCTTGAATAATAACTACCCAAAGGAAAATAAGGAAGAATGGTCTCTGAATTTCGATCATTATTTATTGTCTAATAACGAAGAAATCGCAGGGACATTAAATAAACTCATGAGCATTTGCATGAGCGCACAAATAACAAAAGATGTACTTGCGGATTTAACCTTACAAGAATTATTGATTCACCTCATCCAATTACAAACACGTAGTTCTATTTCATCGGTTAAACAACTGGATTCACCCATCGGACATTTGATTGATTTCATCCGAGGGAATTTAACGCAAAAAATCAGTATGAAAGAATTAACGAATAAAGCCTGCATGAGTAATGCGACACTTTATCGATACATCAAACGGGAAACCGGAATGAGTCCGGTGGAATTGCTTCTACGCGAGCGTATTCGTCATGCCAAACACTTGTTGAAAAACCCGAATTTACTGATCACCGAGATTGCTTTTGCATCAGGTTTTGACGATGCAAATTACTTTACCCGAGTTTTTAAGAAAATGGAAGGATTGTCACCGCGACAATACCAAAAGATGTCAGGACATTAAAAATCCTCTTTAGTACGCAATGGTTCGAGGTCTACTAATTCACTTTCCGTAAATAAGCGCGATTGAATCACAAATCGAAATCCGTAAGGAATTTCAAGTGAAAAACTAGAACCTCTTCCGCCCACAACATCCATGGTTAGATGCGTATGTTTCAGGTATTCAAATTGATCTTTGCTCATCCAAAATTGACAATCTTCAATTACACCTAGACATACATCAGATGACCCCAAATAAAATTCTCCTTTTTGAAAACACATAGGTTGTGATCCATCACAACATCCGCCGGACTGATGAAACATAAGGTCGCCATGGTCCTTTTTCAAAGTTGCAATGAGTTCTTTTGCTTTCTCGGTTGCAATGATTCTTGGATTACTCATGTTTTAAAGATAAAAAAACCCGGGGGTTTTTCCCGGGTTAGATTGAAACACTTTTAACTTAAAAGAAACCAAGTTTGTTTTTATTGTATGAAATCAACATATTTTTTGTTTGACGGTAATGCGCCAACATCATTTTATGTGTTTCACGTCCAAATCCGGATTTTTTGTATCCACCAAATGGTGCATGAGCTGGATAAGCATGGTAGCAATTCACCCAAACACGACCTGCTTGAATTGCGCGCGGAACAGTATACAATTCGTGTGCATCACGTGTCCAAACACCTGCACCTAAACCATATAATGTGTCGTTTGCGATTTCTAAAGCTTCTTCAGTTGTTTTGAATGTTGTAACACAAACAACTGGCCCAAAGATTTCCTCTTGGAACACACGCATTTTATTGTGTCCTTTGAAAATCGTAGGTTTAATGTAGAACCCATTTGCTAAATCTCCATCTAAGTGATTAGCATCTCCACCTGCTAGTACTTCCGCACCTTCTTCTTTACCAATTTTCAAATACGACTGAATTTTCTCGTATTGATCATTCGATGCTTGCGCTCCCATCATGGTGTTGCCATCTAGTGGATTTCCACATACAATGGCATTTGTGCGAGCAATTACTCGCTCCATGAATTTATCATAAATGGATTCATGAACTAAAATACGAGATGGACATGTACATACTTCTCCTTGATTCAAGGCAAATAACACCGCTCCTTCTACTGCTTTATCGAAGAACTCATCATCATGATCGCAAACAGATGGGAAGAAAATGTTAGGTGATTTACCACCCAATTCCATGGTAACTGGAATTAAATTTTCTGATGCATATTGCATGATTAAACGTCCAGTAGTTGTTTCACCTGTAAAGGCTACTTTTTGCACACGTGGCGATGTAGCCAATGGTTTTCCTGCCTCTGGACCAAATCCTGAAACTACATTTAAAACTCCTGCAGGTAATAAATCTTGGATTAACTCCATCCAAACCATGATGGATGTTGGTGTTTGCTCAGCTGGCTTAACGATGACACAGTTTCCTGCCGCTAAAGCTGGTGCAATTTTCCAAGTCGCCATTAATAATGGGAAGTTCCAAGGAATGATTTGTCCAACAACTCCAAGAGGCTCATGTAGGTTGATGCTTACAGTATGTTCGTCGTGTTCAGAAATTGTTCCTTCCTCTGAACGAATAACTCCAGCGAAATAACGGAAATGGTCGATGCATAATGGTAAATCGGCAGCACGCGTTTCACGAATTGCCTTTCCATTGTCGATCGTTTCAACGGTCGCTAAGTACTCCAAATTCGCTTCCATTACGTCAGCGATTTTCAATAAGATGTTACTTCTTGTTGTGGCGGAAGTTTTGGACCAAGTTTTAAATGCTTCGTGAGCTGCGTCTAATGCCAACTCGATATCTTCTGCGGTTGAACGTGCTGCATTTGCGATTAATTTTCCGTCGATTGGAGAAATGTTTTCGAAATAATTTCCTTTTACTGGTGGAACAAATTTCCCTCCAATAAAATTGTCATAATGTGACTTGAAAGTCGGTCGGTTTGCTAAATTGCTCATAGTTAATTGTTTTAGTTCTACAAATGAACTAATCAATTTCAATGATTTTTAGCACTTTTAATTCATCCTATAGCACGTTTGTATCAATGTGTATTTTTAGATGGGGCAACTTGCAAGTTGACCTTTAATTAAAAGTTTACTGAAGTAATCCTTCCACAATTTTAGCGATTTGAACAGCGTTTGTTGCTGCACCTTTGCGTAAATTATCAGCAACGATCCATAAATTCAATGAATTCGCTTGACTTTCATCCCGACGGATGCGTCCTACAAATACATCGTCCTTACCCTGTGCATATTTCGGCATTGGGTATGTGTAAGTGTCCTGATTGTCTTGCAAGGTAATCCCGGACGTTTCATGAAGAATTTTACGAACCTCATCCAAATTAAAGTCTTTTTCAAATTCGATGTTGACTGCTTCTGAATGTCCACCAACAACTGGTACTCGAACGGCTGTTGCAGTCACTAAAATAGACGGATCCAAAATTTTCTTTGTTTCGTTCGTCAATTTCATTTCCTCCTTGGTATACCCATTTTCTTCAAATGAATCACATTGTGGAATGCAATTTTTATCGATTGGATATTTATAGGCCATTTCACCTGTTTGACCTGTGCGTTCATTTTCCATTTGTTCCACCGCTTTCACACCTGTTCCGGTAATGGACTGATACGTCGACACAATCACACGTTTGATTCCAAAACGTTGGTGCAATGGAGCTAATACCATTACTAATTGAATGGTACTACAATTTGGATTTGCTATGATTTTATCTTCTTTGGTCAATGTGTGACCATTTATTTCAGGAACAATCAGCTTTTTTGTTGGATCCATTCTCCAAGCGGACGAGTTATCAATCACAACTGTTCCAACTTCAGCGAATTTAGGAGCCCAAATCAAAGAAGTCTCCCCTCCTGCCGAAAAAATGGCAATATCTGGATGCATATCCACAGCTGTTTGTAGTCCAACCACCTCAAATTCCAATCCGCCGAATTCCATTTTTTTTCCAACTGATTTCTCAGATGCAACTGGGATTAGAGTGGTAATCGGGAAATTTTGTTCCTTTAAAACTTGCAACATGACATGTCCAACCATACCTGTTGCTCCAACAACTGCTACTTTCATACGTTATTAAGCTATTTGAGCCTGTAAAATTAATATATTTGATAGCTATGAAGTGGATTCCCCAAATAATATTGTTTTTTTTATGGATGACTACGGTGAATGTTCAATCCCAAGTCATGGATGATTTCTCAGATGGAGATTTCAGTAACAATCCTTCATGGAATGGAAACACTGTTGAGTTCACTGTGAATGCTAGTCAACAGTTGCAATTAAACAACACCATTTCAGGAAGTTCCTACTTGAGTTTAACTCACGGGAGTAGTAATTTATTAAATCATGAATGGCATTTTTGGATTAAACAAAGTTTTACTCCTTCATCCAGTAATTTTGGAAAAGTCTTTTTAAGTGCAGACAATAGCGATTTGACGGCGGTACAAAATGGCTACTACCTTTTGTTTGGAGAAGCAAATGCAGTAGATGCGATTCGTCTTTTCAAATTAGTAAATGGTATTCCTACGCAATTATGTTCAGGTGTGGACGGGCAAATTTCGAACAGTTTTACAGTTGGTGTTAAAGTTGTATTAAACACGAATGGTACGTGGGAATTATCAGCAGATTTCAACGGCGGGACCAATTATGTCGTTCAAGGAAGTGCAAATGACCCGAGTATTCTTTCAGGATCCTTTTTTGGCTATTTGTGCACCTATACATCAAGTAATGCGAATAAATTCTATTTGGATGATCTCTATGTTGGGGATGCGATTATAGATCTTCAAGCCCCAATCTTACTTCAAGCTTCCGTGATTTCTCCTAATCAAGTCGATGTATTGTTTAACGAGGCACTCAGTTCAACAACAGCCAATGAAGTAGCAAACTATGCCATTCTACCCTTTAACTCGTTTGTTTCTGCGCAACAAGACAATTTAAATCAAGCATTGGTGCATTTGACAACCATGTTTCCACTGACAAATGGCAATTCGTATTCATTAATGACGGCAAACCTCTCCGATTTAGCTGGAAATATAACCGGTAATCAAGCGGCTAGTTTTGATTATTTGGTAGCGGATACTGCCGAAAAGGGAGATGTAATCATTACCGAATTTTTTGCTGACCCTACACCAGTCATCGGACTTCCTGAAGTGGAATATGTGGAAATTTTCAATAAAACCGGAAAGGTTTTTCATTTACAAGACTGGACAATCAGTGATGGTTCCTCAAATGGTACGATTGGTGATTTTTGGTTACTGCCTGGCTCTTATATTGTTTTGACGGCCAATGCAAACTTTGGACTATTTACAAATGTTGCTGGTGTTACAAGTTTCCCAAGCTTAAACAATGCTGGGGATCAACTTATATTAACTGATCAGACAGGATTGCTCATCGACCGATTGACCTATACAGACGAATGGTATCAAGACCCAAATAAACAAGAGGGAGGATATAGTTTGGAGCGAATAAATTTAAACGATCCTTGTTCCAACTACGATAATTGGTCCGCGTCGAATGATCCATCTGGAGGATCTCCAGGGACAATCAATTCCATTTTCAGCGCAGCGCCGGATTACCAAAATCCAAATTTACTTTCGCTCATTGCCTTGAGTCCAAACTTCTTGGAAGTATCCTTTTCAGAAGGAATGGATTCTAGCAGCCTGGCAAATACACAAATCATTGCGAGTCCTAATTTAAGTGTTCAAGAAACATTTATTCAAAACGTGAATGATAATCCAAACGGGCCACCACAGTTCATTATCCAATTTAACGAGAATTTCCTTCCATCAACCAACTATCAAATTCAACTTGGTCCTGTGAGTGATTGCTGGCAAAATGACACCACATTCATCGGTCAATTCACCTTGCCAGAACAAGCGCAAGTAGGTGATCTTGTCATTAATGAAATTTTAGCGAACCCTTTGAATGGTGGGCAAGATTTCATTGAATTATACAACCGATCTACGAAAGTAATTGACTTGAAGGACTGGCAAATAGCGAATTATGACAACGATACCATTTCCAATTTAAAAACGATTTCGAATCACTTTATCTTGGAGCCGAATTCCTATGTTGCCATCAGTGAAGACACCAGTTTTCTTCTCGAAAATTATCCCGCAAGTATTTCTGGAAGAATGATTCAAATGGATATGCCAAGTTATAATATCGATTCTGGAACGGTTTATTTATTTTACAATAGCGAACAAATCGACCGTGTTTCCTATTCGGAAGATTGGCAATTTTCTTTAATTGATAATTCGGATGGTGTTAGTTTGGAGCGCATATCACCAAATGCTTCTTCTAACCAAGCATCCAATTGGCATTCCGCAGCTGAGTCCATTGGATTTGCCACACCTGGACGAGTGAACTCCCAATATCAATATTTAGGAACAACCGAATCCATCAGCTTACAAAAAGATGTTTTCTCGCCAGATCAAGATGGATTTGAGGATATCCTTTTGGTCAATTATGCTTTTTCTGAAAGTGGATTATTAGCTAAAGCAAGAATTTATGATGATTTCGGAAGGGAGGTAAAAACATTGTTTTCCAATGAATTAATGGGGACATCCGGATTTTTCACTTGGGATGGTGTAAATACAGAACAAGCAAAAGCTCCAATAGGAATTTATGTATTAATTATAGAAGTTTTCTCTGTTGATGGAGCTGTCATTTTAGCAAAAAAAATCCCGTTTACTCTAGCTGGCAAATTGTAACTTTGTAAAAACAAAACGATGAAACGATTCTTGCTCTCATGTAGCCTATTATTTACCTTGACACTTTTCGGTCAGCGTTATACCAATTCCGTTGGACTTAGATTTTCTAATATTGGCCTCACACAAATCAATGCAAAGCATTATATGAATGCGAGCAACGCCGTTGAAGTAAGCCTTGGTGGTAGTACAAACTATATTTGGATGCAGGGGAATTACGAATGGCAACATCCGTTGGTGGATGATCTTGATTATTATTTTGGAGCAGGACCCGGAGTAGGAATTGTTTCCGGAAATCCCATCATGCAAAATTCTGCAAATGATCGATTTATGCTAGGAGCAAATGGAGTGATCGGTTTAGAATATAAACTTCCTGATTACCCGTTTACCTTTGCAATCGAGTCAGGACCATACTTACAAATCATACCAAGTTTAAGTTTGGGATGGAACATTGGACTTGCAGCACGATATGTCCTCCCTTAAGAACAGCATATCTCCTGGATCCAAAAATTGGATTCCCAAGTTTTTTCAGTTATTGGAAAAAGGAGTCATTTCCTTGGATTTAGAACTCATTCAAACCAACGAAACAGACTTAACACATTTCGTATCGCATCGAACAGGACTTGTCTATGGAAATGCTTTACACCTCCTATTTACAAATGAACTAGACTCATCGAAATACACAAACGATGAAAAACTGAAATTGCTCCTTTTTGAGACCTTGTTATTTACCTATCTAAGAAAAAACCAAGGTGAATTCGATAAAAATGCTTTCATGGAAAACCTCATCGAATTTTATGGGAACACAAAAGATGGTGGCGTTTTTGCATGGTTTGATCGAATTTTTACAGGAAAAACCAATCAAAGCATCGAAGAAATATTGGCGCACCGCATTCAAGTAAAAAGTACTTTTTTTGGTGCAAATTATTGGTTGAATCACCTTTCAAACGCCTTTATTTTTCTGGATGTTGTTTTATACCGCGCTTTTTTAGAGGGAAACATTCAATCCTTTTCCCGTCATTACGCTGATTACGCAAGTTCATTGATGAATGGAATGATCTATGCGGCGTATACCGATGATAACGCAGAAGATAAAGAACAACGAGTATTATGGCACTTTTTAGCCTCAACAGAACTCGAAAAATCAAAAAAATTGCGGTTTGAAAATAGGATTTTAACTGGCGTCACGCTTCGTGTGTTAAAAAAGGAACGAGTCGTTGATAAATTACTTTCAAAATTCACGGTCGAACTAGGCCTTTTTCTTATTCAAGGAACACATCAACCGAATGAAGAGGAACAAAAAAAATTGGCGTCACTCGGTCAGGCGCTTGATTTATCAAGCACCGAAATTCAAGAGTCCATTGAAATGTGTAATGCCTATATGCTTCAGAACCAAAATGAAATTCTCGTTTTTCAATCAGAAACGGAAACAGGTTATGTTTTTAAGGCTTTCAGCAAGCGATGGATTCGAATCTTAGGTCGAAATAAAGATAAACTGGTTCAAGAAATGCGAGAAAGCAAGGAATTGATGTCCTTGATTCAGAAATCGACCAAAGAAGAATTAAGCGCGGCGGAAAAAGAACAAGTACGCACACAATTCCTAGATTTAATAAAGACAATGCCTTCACTGGCACTATTTCTTTTACCTGGAGGAAGCTTACTTCTCCCTTTAATTCTTAAACTTGTCCCTGAATTAATGCCATCCGCCTTCAAAGTGAATGAAATTGAAAAAAACAACGATAAAAAATGAACTGTAAGATCCACATTTACCTTCTAAACGATTTATATTCACAAGAATTAGCTGATTTAGAGCATGAAGGGAATCAATCCATTGACAACATCAAGTACGAATGGGAGGATGAATTATCTATTTCAAGTGATGTAACTTCAGTGACAGAATTATCCGATGTCGCTTATCCACTTGCAGGAATGAATGAGAACAATGAAGCTTTTCAATTCGACATTCCAAACATGCATTTATTTGAAATCAGTTCTTCGGACGCTCCAAATGTATATGTAGGTGCTTCAGAAAGCATTGTTTCATCTGCAAAGTTTGATAAAACGGAAGAAACATTTACAATTGAAATCTTCTTGAAAGATTACGAACCAATGTCCAATCCAACTCCCGGAATCTTCATTGCAGCAAAATCGTTCCCAAAAGAATTGATTCGTTTATGATTGTATTAAAAAACATACAATTATCCTTCAATAAACCCATTATCAAAAGGGCAAATTTAACCGTTTCTCAAGGCGAAATTCTAGGTCTCGTTGGAAAGAGTGGTGCTGGAAAATCCTCTTTATTAAAAATAATCGCTGGACTCATTGATCCAGATACTGGTGAGATTTCCATCGATCAACAGGTTCAACCGCGTGTTCATCAATTATTGATCCCAGGATTTAAGCGGGTCGCTATGGTTAATCAAGACTTCAAGTTAGATGTATACCATACGGTGGAAGAAAACCTACGTGAAGTTGTTTTGCATTTACCAAATCACAAACGTGATAAGCGCGTTCAACAATTATTGCGCTTATTTGACCTTAAATCCATTTCAGCGACCAAAGCACATTTAATCTCCGGAGGAGAACAACAGCGTTTGGCAATTGCACGAGCCATTGCAGATCAACCGGAAATTTTATTACTCGATGAACCATTCGGTCACCTGGACGCAAATTTACGTGCACGACTTACAGAGCATTTAATTCGCTTACGAGAAGAAGAAAATACTACCATCATTTTGGTTTCACATGAAGGTCAAGATGTCCTTGGACTTTGCGATTCCATTTGCATTTTGAAAAATGGAACTTTGAGTAAAAAATACAAGCCTGAATTTTTATACTACCATTATTCCAATCTTCATCAAGCCCGTCTTTTTGGACCCGTTAATGCGATGAAAATGGGAGATAAAACCATTCTTTTTCGTCCGGATGAATACCGAGTTTCTTCAGCGAAGGATGCTCTTACCGTTGAATTTATTCGTAGTATTTTTGTGGGTGGACTATACCACAACTACTTTCAAACCCAAACGGGAGAAACGATTGTACTTTATCAATTTGAACGCTTAAATGACACCAGAGGAATCGAAATCGTTAAAAAAACGCAGTAAACTTAATTGGTACTGGGGATTCACAGCTTTCAAAGAAGCCCTTATTACCTATGTAAGAGATGGTGCATTTTATCATGGGGCGGCATTGGCCTATTACACCCTTTTTGCGTTTATTCCTATTATTTATTTGACAAGTTCAATCTTTGGTAGAATCGTTGGTCCGAAGAACATGAAAGAAATGGTTTCTGATTTACTGCGAAATCAGATGGGCATGGAGGATAGTTCTTCCATTATGGAGGTTGTAAACGGCATGTCCTTACATAAACCCAATTTTTTCTTTGAAATGGTCAGTGTAGCCGTACTTCTTTACAGTTGTTCCGCCTTCTTTGTATCCCTGAAACGAAGTTTGAATGAGTTCTTTATGGTTACGAAGAAAAATAGACAAGAAGAGAATTTATTCATGGATATCATCGGTTTTCGTTTTATTTCGATGGGTTTACTAGCGGTTTTCGCGTTGATTATCATCCTCTTTTATTTTGCCCAGGTATTTATTTTTTCTGCTATTCAAAATTGGAATCATTACCATAGTGGCATTGTTGATTTTTCGCTTGTTGTGCTGCAGAACATCTTGACAATTGGCAGTAACTTAATGATTTTCACCTTGGTATTTAAGTTCATTCCCGATGCAAAAGTCCAATGGAATGTCGCTTTCAAGGGTGCCATTTTCACTTCCATTTTACTGGTGTTCAGTCAGTTTATAATCAACTACTACTTACAAAATTATTTTGTCCTTGGGAAAATCGGAATCGCAAATTCCTTGTTTATAACCTTAGCTTGGGTACACTATTCGGCACAAATCGTCTTTCTGGGAGCAAAATTCACGTATGTGGTTGGGAAAATGACCGGACAAGGCATCAAGTAATTACTACAATAATGCCGGTGGTTTTCTGATTTCAATCTTCGCATCTTTGAATATCGAAGAAGTATTGCGGATGCTAAACAAGAAGCTTTTATTTCCACCAACCGGTACATAATAGAAAGACAAGGCCCAACAGTGTAAATTGCGATTCAAGGAAAAATAAGCGTTTGTTAAGCGGAATTCTTGCAAATTAAAATTTAAGTTTCCGGACACATTCCATCGTTTTGTCATGCTCACATCTCCGCTGACCACTAGTGTTTGAGCAAAAATATTTTTAGTTGGATTCGTGCTTGAAATGCTTTGATTCGAGTTGATTGTATACACATGAGACAAGCTCATTTTCCATGGAATATCGAAGTAAATGGCACGCTCAGGATGCAAGGCATAGTAATTAAACTCCGAATTCCAATTTTGCTCATTGACCGTTGAAGTATTGTTTGCGACTTTTTCCCGTGTTCTTTTTGGGGCAATTGTAATTGAAGTAGTGAGATTCGATGAAATAAAACGACCAAGTCCTTGCTGACTTGAGTTTGCATAAACCTTCATTGTTTTCCCTGTGCTCACATCCCATGCATAAGGACTAAAATTTGCACCAGAAACAAAGTTGATCCAATCCGCTGGACTAATTCTCAAGTTCAATGAAAGATTGGATAAACGCATAGAATCCTTCATGAAATCATAATTCCCATTGATGGACAATTGATCAATCAAACGAATTTTTCGAAATCCAGTCAAAGTATCCTTGTCTGACTTCACTTTTAACTCCATGGTATTATTGATTCCAAAATTCAATAGTGCTGCTTTTTGATTATTCCCAACACTGTAGATTGAATTTTCAAAAGGAGAATATTTTACCAAAGATTGATTGACTCCAACATTGGCTTGTGCTAACTCATTTAATTGAGGGACATAACGGAATCCAACAGAAGGGGTAATTAAATGGCGTAATTTGGGTTTGTTCTTTCCTATGAATTGATAATAAGAATAAATGACACTAGTCATGCTGACACTGAAATTGACTTCATTAGCCATCCCAAATTGTTGCAAGGTGTCATTTTTAGACTTGTTAGCAAGGGGATCGTAAAATTTCTGAATCTGTTGGAAATTGATTTTATTTCCATAATTAACTGAAGGATTTATCTTGATGGCATTTCCAAACAATCCACTTGTCGTTTGAATAGACATCGATTGGGAGAATCCATTCATGAATTGTTGTGAAATACCGTTAAAATCACCAACAGACAATAATTGATCAGAAAAGTTTGATCTGTTTTGTCCCTCGAAGTTGTACGTGATTCCTATACGTTCTATGGTCTTTTTCCAATTCTTATCACTTGCTTTAAAGGTGTTTTTAAACGGAAATACCCGTGTAAGATTGGCATTCAAAACTGGACTCACCAACGCAATGTTTTTCGCGATGGAATTTTGACGCATGGAGATTTTCATACCCATATTGAATGGTTTCCCCGGGAATGATCGATTAATGTTGATATCCGAATTGAATGAATTGGTGAAATATTCAGGATTAATTGGGTCTAAGTTATTTTTTGCCGTGTTATCCGAAATGAAATTCACATTAGATGAAAAGCTCCAATAAGGATTTGACTTTGGTGCTTTTCTATGGGACCATTGTATGCTTAATTTATTGTTTTTGTCTTTCGTTGGGAATCCCAAATTAAATTGCTGGAATCCAACGGAAATACGTCCGGAGAAGCCGTATCGTTTGGAGTAATCTAGGTCATTTCGCAAGCCCCATGAGCCTCGACTATACAAGTTTGCATACACTGCGGTTTGCAATTGATCGTTGATTGGAATGTAGTAGCCTAAATTTTGAACACCAAAACCGTAATTCGACAAAGGAACAAACTCTGGAAATAACAAACCGTTTGATTTTTGTTCCTTCGTTGGAATAAATGCAAACGGTAATCCGAGCGGCGTTGGAATACCATTCACCCAAAGATTCATAGGTCCAGTCGCAATACGTTCGTTCGGTACAATTACCCCTTTACTCAATTGAAAATGGTAATGCGGCTCATCCAAATCACAAGTGGTCAGACGTCCTTTCACCAAATGTATTTCCTCGTTCGGTTGTCGTTTCGCTGTTTCCATGTGGAAATAAAATTCATCCTGCTTGATGGCCAATTCTTCTAAAAATCCTTTTTTTGTTTTGGTATTAAACTTCAAAGTGTGACAAGTCACTGATTCTCCCCCATCGGTGAACACCGGGAACTCCACTTTATTGCTGTCCTTATCAAAACGATATTTTGCCCAAATTTCGTTTGCGTTAAGGTCTAGTAAAATATATCCTGCGGTGATGAGTAATCCTTCCATTTCGACTCTTGCATTGCCGTATAAATGGACTTGTTTTTTATCAACATCATTTAAAATTCGTTCATCCGCTGAATAGGTGATGATATTCTGCATACTTGAGTCATTGACAAACAAGGTGTCCTGGGCTGTAACCACAGACGAATTGCACATTATTAACAATGTGACGAAGAAAAGTTGTTGTATCAATGTTCTTTTGGTCAAAGTTGGCTCTTAATTTTGTCGTATGCGCCTTAAACGTACAAAGCTACCAAAATTCAAGTTGTTTGAGAAAAACGAACAAAAACTCCATTTATTTGCTTGGATGGTTCTTTTTCTTGTTTCCCTAAATTCTTACGGACAAGCTCCAATAAAACATGGCATTAAAACCGTTGTTATTGATGCTGGACATGGTGGAAAGGATCCTGGATGCCACGGATCTTTTGCTCATGAGAAGATCGTGTGTTTGGAAATGGCCTTAAAACTTGGCGCAAAGATTAAAGCTAAATATCCAGAAATTAATGTTGTTTACACACGAACTACTGATGTTTTTGTTGAATTAATCGACCGAGCGAACATCGCCAATAAAGCAAATGCAGATTTATTCATCTGTATTCATGCCAATGCGGGAAGCAGTTCAGCATATGGAACGGAGACCTATGTACTCGGATTACACAGAACGGAGGCACAACAACGCGTCATGGAGCGAGAAAACTCAATTATCGTTTTAGAGGACGATAAAGGAGCAAAATACAAGGACTTTGACTTATCCCCAGATGCCATTATACAATTGCAACTTCAAGGATCTGTTTATTTAAATCATTCAATCGAATTTGCGGAATATTTACAAAAAGAATTTAAAAAAATCGGACGTTACGACCGAGGCGTGAAGCAAGCTGGATTTTTAGTATTGTATAAAACAACTATGCCAAGTGTCCTAATCGAAACGGGCTTTTTACCTAATCCGACAGAAGAAAAATTTATCGGGTCATCAGACGGACAAGAAAAAATGTCATCTGCCATGTTTAGAGCTTTTGAGAATTACAAAAGCCAAATGGAGGGAAAACCTGTAACCAATCGACCTGTTGAAGTCGTTGAAAAAACACCAGAACCAAAAATAATAGAACAGCCAATTCAAGTAGCTGATTCATCTGGACTTGTTTTCCGTGTACAAATCGAAACTTCCGACCGAAAAGTTGCCTTGAATGCTGCAAGGTTTAAAGGACTAGAGGTTTTTGAATACGAAGAAAATAACATTTTTAAGTATTGTACCGGGACCTTCAAAAATGACCTCGCCGGGGCTAAAAACTACAAAAACGAACTCATCGAAAAAGGATTTAATCATGCTTTCGTTGCAGCCTTCCTCAATGGAGAACGAATTAGTATCGAAAAAGCTATTAAATTAGCAGAAAAAAAGTAGTTTGAAGTTCACAAAAGAAATTAAAGCCGCCCTTATTGCTATCGCATCAATTGCCATATTGTATGCTGGAATTAACTTTCTAAAAGGCAACAGTTTTCTTGGCGGAGATACTGAATACAGCTCCTATTTCCCTAATACTGGGTCAATTATGGTGTCCAGTAATGTTACCCTAAATGGGGTTACTGTTGGTAAAGTAACCGGTATAAAATCCATGCCGAATGGTTCCATCAACCGAAAAGTAAAAATGACCTTTAACATCCAAGAAAAGGGAATTCGCTTACCAAAAGGTTCATTTGTAGAAATCGGTTCCCTAGATTTTATAAATAAATGTTTAATAATTCACACTCCTCAGGACATTTCGAAAGGATATTACAAAGAAAATAGTGTAATCCCTGGTAAAGTTTCCATTGATATGGTTACACAGGTAAAAGCATATGCGGATCCAATATCCCAAAGACTTCAAAAAATGATGAGTTCCATCGACCGAATGGTTATATCATTGTCCTCGTTTTGGGATACTACTGCTACATCAGAGATTGAAGGAAGCTTGAAAGAAGTGAAGATTACCATCAAACGATTAGGTCGCGTGGCAAACGAAATCGAAGGATTTGTTGCTGCTGAACGAAATCAGTTTACAAAAATCATGGCGAATGTGGAGTCGATCACCATGAATATCCGACGTAGCAACGATGAATTGTCCAAGATTATCGGAAATACACGCAAAATTACCGACGACTTTGTCAGTGCGGACTTTAAGTCCATCTTATTAGATGCTCAGACAACGGTTAAAAAATTGAACCTCGTATTGGAAGATGTGGAGAATGGACATGGGACTCTTGGAAAACTTATTCATGATGAAAAACTTTACAACGAGTTAGTTGTTACGAATAATGACCTTCAAAACCTTGTGACAGATCTTCAAGCAAATCCAAACAGGTATATCCATTTCTCTGTGTTCGGCAAGAAATCAGAAGGACTAATTTTAAGTGAGAAAGAGGAAGTGAAATTCAAAAAATGGTTAGATACCATTCCAGATTAATTTAAATGTTCATGGAAATCATATTATTTGCCATTCTTTTAAGCGCGGGAGTAGGATTCTTCGCGTACAACGCATGGAAAGTGCGCTACAATATATTACTCGGACAAGACATTGATCGCTCCGACCGCAAAGGGGAACGATTAAAAACAATGATATTGGTTGCTTTTGGACAAAAGAAAATGTTCTCTAGACCCATTCCTGCATTGCTGCATTTAGCACTTTATGTAGCTTTTATCATTACGCAAATTGAACTCATCGAAATTGCTATTGATGGATTAAGTGGACATCACCGTTTCTTTTATTTCAAGCTAGGTGGATTCTATACGTTCATGATCAGTTTCATTGAAATCCTATCAGTATTAGCTTTTGTTGCGACTTTGGCATTTTTAATTCGTAGAAACTTATTGAAACTACCTCGTTTCACCATGAAAGAGCTGATAGGTTGGCCAACAAAAGATGCGAACCTAATTTTGCTGATGGAAATTGTTTTGATTTGTTGTATTTTCAGCATGAACGGTGCTGATGAAGTTTTGTATAGTCGAGGTGGTTCACATGTCGAATTTGCAAAAGGTCATTATGATTTTGCCATCTCCTCATGGATGGGTCCATTGTTCTTTGAGAATTTAAGCATCGATGCGCTTCATGTTATTGAACGCATTGGTTGGTGGGGACACATTTTGATGGTTTTTGCGTTCTTGAACTACCTACCCTATTCTAAACATTTTCACATTTTGTTAGCATTTCCGAACACGTTTTACTCAAACCTTGAGCAAAAAGGAAAGTTTACCAACATGGAATCTGTTACCAATGAGGTGAAGTTAATGTTGGATCCAAACGCAGATCCATATGCAGCACCAGCGAATCCAGAAGAAGCA
Organism: Crocinitomicaceae bacterium; assembly: GCA_024643365.1. Taxonomy (GTDB): domain Bacteria; phylum Bacteroidota; class Bacteroidia; order Flavobacteriales_D; family Crocinitomicaceae; genus UBA952. Next base: position 120,929 of record JAHENC010000021.1, read on the forward strand.
CCGAAACGTTTTGGAGCAAAGGACGTCACTGATTTGACTTGGAAAAACTTACTGGATGCATACACATGTACCGAATGTGGACGTTGTTCATCATCCTGTCCAGCAAATGTAACTGGTAAACTTTTATCTCCGCGCAAAATCATGATGGATACTAGAGATCGTTTGGTGGAAGTAGGAGAAAATTACCGCAAGCATGGAAAAGGATATGATGATGGTAAAAGTCTGATTGGCGATTACATTACCGAAGAAGAAATTTGGGCATGTACGAGTTGTAACGCTTGTGTACAAGAATGTCCCGTGAATATTGATCCATTATCCATTATCGTTGATTTACGACGCTATTTAGTGATGGAAGAATCGAAAGTACCAAGTGAATTAACGGGTATGTTAACGAACATTGAAAATAATGGTGCACCTTGGCAATTTGCGCAAACAGAACGTTTAAATTGGGCAAATGAAGACTAATCCAAGTGAAGGAAATTTGATTGATTTAATGGAGGACGGAAAATACCTGTCCCCTATCTTACCTGAGCACATTAAAAACTATTTAATAGATATAGACGGTACTATTTGTGAGGATATTCCAAATGAAGAACCTGAAAGAATGGAACATGCTGTTCTCTTTCCAGACGCTTTAGAAACGGTGAACGACTGGTACGATCAAGGGCACATTATCACTTTTTTTACTTCTAGACTAGAAGAACATAGAGAAGTTACCGAGAATTGGTTAAACAAGCATGGGTTTAAGTTTCATGGAATGATGATGGGGAAACCCAGAGGTGGAAATTACCATTGGATTGATAATCACATCGTTCGTGCAACGCGATATGAAGGAAAATTCACACATCTGATTGATAAGAATGTGAATATTCAAGTTTTTGAGAAATAAATACTGACTATGAGAGTTCCTACAATGGCCGAGAAAATGGCAAATGGCGAATCACCTGATATTTTATTTTGGGTTGGTTGTGCTGGTAGTTTTGATGATCGCGCTAAAAAAATCACCAAGGCAATTGTGAAAATTTTGAACAAATGTCAAGTTGATTTCGCTGTTCTTGGAACGGAAGAAAGTTGTTCTGGAGATCCAGCTAAACGCGCCGGAAACGAGTTCACGTTTCAAATGCAGGCGATGATGAACATTGAAGTTTTGAACGCATACGAGGTAAAGAAAATAGTGACGGCTTGTCCGCATTGTTTTAATACCCTAAAAAACGAATACCCAGAACTTGGTGGAAACTATGAAGTCATTCACCACACCCAATTGATTCAAGATTTGATCAATACTGGGAAACTTGCTTTAGAAGGCGGGGAAACGTTTAAAGGAAAAAAGATTACTTTCCACGATCCATGTTATTTGGGACGTGCGAACGATGTCTACGAAGCACCTCGTTCATTGATTGAAAAATTAGATGCTGAATTAGTGGAAATGAAACGTTGCAAGACCAAAGGACTCTGTTGTGGAGCTGGAGGAGCACAAATGTTCAAAGAAGCGGAGAAAGGCAATAAAGAGATCAATGTAGAGCGCACAGAGGACGCGTTAGAGACACAAGCGGAGATTATCGCCACAGGTTGTCCATTTTGTAATACGATGATGACTGACGGCGTTAAAAACTTCGAAAAAGAAGGCGCTGTGAAAGTGATGGATGTTGCCGAATTAATTGCACATGCAGCAGACTTATAATATACCTTCTCACTTCCCTATGGATGCTCGTTTGTGGGTATTTGTTGGAGACAGAAAAATGTCGGCGACAGAAATTTCCTGGTTGAACGAATCGTTGACACAATTTGTGTCTTCTTGGCAAACGCATGGGAAATCACTCGATGCAGTGGGATTCGTTTTACACGAAACAGCAGTTGTTATCGTTGCCAATGAAAATGCCGTAAAAGCTTCCGGTTGTTCGATGGATAAAATCAATCACTTCGTCAAAGACGCTGGCGGCCAATTATCCATGGATTTCTTCAATCGCATGAATGTACTTAAGCCTAATTCGAACGGAGACTTTGAACTCGCTCGATATGAGATGGGTTCAAATAACATGATTCATTCTGCCATGCAGGAATGGAGTGAGATTACGGAAAAACTTTAAGGCAAAAAAAAGAGGCCGCAGCCTCTTTCATTATTTTTCTTTTTTCACTTCCACTTTGATGGAATAGCAGGAAACAATTCCTCCCGTTAAACCAGTAATAAGTACATCACTAAATTTATATTTAGTGACTACTTGACAATTTCCATTACTTGGAGTATTCACATGGGTTCTTCCAACGGGCACCAATCCCCAAAACACCCAAAATTGTTTCCCTTTATCGAAGGTTACTTCTTTACCTGGAGTTTCTAAATAAGAACCAACAGGGGTTTTTGTCATCATACACGAAGTAAGTGCCAATAACACAAATAAGCTTAAAAAACCCTTTTTCATATTATTGAATTTCAAATGTATTACAAGTACCAGCGGTAACTGTGATCAATTCAGTTCCCAAGGAAGTTCCATCTTGATCCCTATATTCGATAGTCACAACTTTAAATTTATTAAGTCCCATATCGATTGTTGCGTTAACATTACCCGCCTGAGAACAACTTGGTGTTCCCGTCCAATAATTAGTGGCTAAAAATGATCCGGCTAGACTACCATCTACATATATGCTCAAGCCTGTTATTCCTGCTTGTTGAATCAATTGACTCGTTGCATAACTTTGCCAAATAATTAATTTTTCAGAATAACTACAAGAACCATCATCTTTTTTCGCCTTTTCTGAGTAGTTTGTCGCGTCTATATCCGTACAACCAGGTTTAGAACAGCTGGATAAACCGATACCTGCTAAAACCGTAATAATCAATAGTGTTTTTTTCATAAAAATTATTTTTATCAAAAATAACTATTGAATAATGCCTTATTTAATGTTGTTAATTGCTAAAATGTTACTTTTGATTCATAATTAATTCTTTTCAAGAGGTATGGACTTAAAAATCGGGAATCGCATTCGCAAAGTCAGAGAAATCAAAGGCTATAGTCAAGAAAACCTTGCCTCAGAATTAGGCATGTCAATTACTGGATATGGAAAAATCGAACGCGATGAAGTGAGCATCAATATGGATCGACTACAACAAATTTCTAAGGTTTTAGAAGTTGGTGTAGAAACAATTATCGGTTTTGATGAAAATGTTGCTTTCAATAACTTTAATAGTAAAATTGAGCAACAAATTGGCCGCTATGATATGCCAATAGAAATGAAGAAATTGTACGAGGAAAATATTAAACTTTTAAAGGATAAAATTGTGTTTTTGGAAGAAGAAATCAATCGTTTAAAAAGCAAAAAATAAAATTCCCTCGTATTTAACATCAATACGAACTTGTCGCTCCCCCAATTTGTTCGATGGGATGCCAAGTTGTTTTGATCTCCTGAAAACTTGATATAAAACTTATTCCTTGAGTGGAATCTTGGGTCCATTCGTCATTTTTTACGATGACGCGTTTTAAGTTATCTATTGCAGAAAGCTGCGTATTTTTCTCCATTTCAGCATGCACATTTGAGAGGAAGATGGCATTGACATCCATGTGTTCAGCTAATGTTGGAAGCATTTCTTCTGCCGATCCTGTGAGGATATTCACAACTCCTGCGGGTACATCTGACGTTTCCAATACTTCGGCAAAGGTAATGGCACAAAATGGCAACTGCTCCGAAGCAATTAAAACCGCGCTATTTCCGCCTGCAATGACTGGCATCAATTGAGAAACCAATCCAATCAATCCAGTATGTTGCGCTGCTAAAATTCCAACTACACCTGTCGGTTCCGCCACGGAAAAATTAAAATGTGATGAATTGACTGGATTTACCGAACTTAAGATCTGTTGGTATTTATCGCACCATCCCGCATAATAAACAATTCGGTCAATGCACATTTCGATTTCTTTTTTTGCTGATTCAAGACCTTGTCCTTGCTGTGTTAATTCTTCTATAAATTGAGCTTTTCGTCCGTCTAACATTTCCGCTATTCGGTAGAGGATTTGACCTCGATTAAATGCACTGCGTTCAGACCATGAACCAAATGCTTTACGGGCAGCTTGCACGGCATTACGGATATCCTTTTTCGATGACTGGCAGACATTGGCAATTGGATTTCCATTTGTGTCTTTTACAAGATAATATCGTCCGGATTCCGTTCTTGGAAATTGTCCGCCGATGTAGATTTTGTAGGTTTTTAGTATGTTCATTTTAATGTGCTAATGTGCTAGTTTTCTAATGTGCTAGTTGGTTAGTGTGCTAATGTGCTAGTTAGCTAATGTGCTAGTTAGCTAATGTGCTAGTTAGCTAATGTGCTAGTTGGCTGAAAGTTGTTTTACTTCAAATAAGCTTCGAGTCCGTGGAGTCCGCCTTCGCGGCCAAAGCCACTTTCCTTGTAACCACCGAAGGGTGATGCTGGATCGAATTTATTGTATGTATTGGCCCAAATGACACCAGCTCGAAGTTTCGATGTTAAGTTAAAAATGCGAGAACCTTTATCTGTCCAAACACCTGCTGCGAGTCCGTATGGTGAATTGTTCGCTTTTTGAATCACCTCATCAATTGTTCGAAATGTTTGAATAGTTAAAACTGGACCAAAAATTTCTTCTTGTGCAATGACACTTGACTGTGCTACATTGGTAAAAATAGTTGGGCGACAAAAGAATCCTTTTGAAGGTATTTCACATTCCAATTGATACATATCTGCTCCTTCGTTTATCCCTATATTGATGTATTTTTCAATTGTACCTAATTGCTCCTTTGAATTTATTGCGCCTATATCTGTATTCTTATCTAGTGGATTACCTACATACAAACTTTGCATGCGTTGTTTCAATTTCCGAACAACTTCATCAGCAATCGACTCCTGAACATATAAGCGTGAACCCGCGCAGCAGACATGTCCTTGATTGAAGAAAATACCATTCACAATTCCTTCGACAGCTTGATCAATTGGCGCATCCTCTAAAACGATGTTCGCTGATTTTCCACCAAGTTCTAAACTGACTCTTTTTGATGTTCCTACCACTGATTTTTGAATCAACTTACCTACTGCCGTAGAACCTGTGAAGGCAATTTTATCAATGTCCGGATGATTGACAATCGCTGCTCCTGTATCTCCATTTCCGGTTACAATATTTACCACACCAGCCGGTAGTCCAGACGCCTGAATGATTTCCGCTAATTTTAATGCTGTCAACGACGTGCTTTCCGCTGGTTTCAACACGACAGTATTTCCTGCCGCCAATGCGGGTGCAATTTTCCATGCCGCCATCAGTAATGGAAAATTCCAAGGGATGATTTGTCCGGCAACACCAAGCGATTGTATATTTCTTTGTGGAAAAGCGTCTTGCAATTTATCCGCCCATCCTGCATAATAGAAAAAGTGATTGCAGGCCAATGGAACATCGATGTCCCGCGATTCGCGAATGGGTTTTCCTCCATCTAATGTTTCAATTAACGCGAGTTCCTTTGCGTGTTCTTGCATTAATCGGGCTATTCGGAAAATGTATTTTGCGCGTTCTGATGCCTTCATGACTGACCACACCTCCTTGTATGCCTTTCGGGCTGCCATAACGGCTAGGTCAACGTCGTCTTCCGAAGCCCAAGCGATTTCAGCTAATTTCTCTTCCGTTGCGGGGTTAATCGTATCAAAATACCGATTATTGGATGGTTTGATCCATTTTCCATCAATGAAAAGATCATATTTTTCTTTAAGCTGAATATGTGATGTCCCTTCTAACGAAGGCGCATATTCCCATTTATTGTTTGAATCTGTCATAATTAATCGATCGTAAAATAATCAGCGGATTGATATTTGCCTGTTACTTGTTTCATGTATTGCATCAACACATCATTTGCGAGGCTACTAGCACCGAAGCGAAACCATTCATTGCTTAACCATGCTTCACCTAGAATTTCATTGACCATTACTAAATTATGTAGTGCTAACTTAGAAGTGGAAATTCCACCAGCCGGTTTCATTCCAACCATTTTTCCTGTGCGATCAAAGTGATCACGAATAGCCATTAACATCGTGTAGGTCACTTGCATGGTTGCTGCAGGTTGAATTTTTCCAGTGGAAGTTTTGATGAAATCTGCTCCTGCATGGATGGCAATATCACTCGCACGACGGACTTGATCAAGCGTAGCCAATTCACCTGTTTCCAAGATTACTTTCAGGCGTTTCGCTCCACATATTTCTTTGATAGCAGCAATTTCATCAAACACAAAAGCATGTTCACCTGCTAAAAATTTCCCGCGTGAAATCACCATGTCGATTTCATCCGCGCCAGCATCGATAGCAAATTGGGTGTCCATTTTTTTTACTTCGAAAGGAGCTTGTCCAGATGGAAAAGCTGTGGAAACTGAAGCGATTTTAATGGTGCTATCCTTCAGCGCCTCTCGAGCTACCGAAACCATGCTTGGATATACACAAACAGCCGCAACTGTAGGTAATCCTTCTTGAAAATCATGTAAATGCTGTGCTTTGTAGCACATTTGACGCACTTTATTTGGTGTATCTTTCCCTTCCAGTGTTGTTAAATCAATCATGGAAAGTACCATGGAAAGTCCTTGCATTTTACTTGGACCTTTAATACTTCTGGTCTGAAATCTAGCTACGCGCTCTTCTACTCCGACTTTATCAATCGATGGAGAATGTGGAATGGTAGTAAAATTATTGTGTTGAGCTGTCATAATGAATACTTAGCTCAAAAGTAGAAAAAAAGCGAGATGCTTGTTCTTATTCTTCGTCAGATTCGTCCTCATCCGAATCATCATCGTCAAATGAATCATCGAAGTCATCTTCTTCCTCCTCTTCCACTTCATCATCCTTGATATCTGCGACCTCATCAAAATCGTCTTCATCGACTTCTGCAACTGGCTTCGCTTTAGGTGCAATTTTATTCACCTTCACCAAATAAATGACTTCATCGGTCTCCCAAATGAGTGCATCCAAGGTTTCTCCAGTTGGCGTTTTGATGGTCGTTAAATGATTGATATACCCATCCGGATAATCCCTGAGAATTTGTTTTTTCTGGTCAATGGATAATTTATCGTAACTGATAATAGCTCTTCTCTTCGACATAGTTTGATGAATAATTATAAGGCAAAATTAAATTTTTTGTTTTTCTAAAAATCAATCTTGACTAAATTATTAAAAATATTTTTTTGAATTGAAAATGAACTAGATATTAACCCTCTGTTATTGAATAAACAAGCTATATTTTTGATGCCGAAAAAATAATGAGAACTTGTTCCTACATTTGCACGCGAATCCTTATCTTTAACTTATGTCCAAAACAAAATCAGCCTTTTTCTGTCAAAATTGTGGTCACGAAACTCCAAAATGGCTTGGGAAGTGTCCTTCTTGTCAGGAATGGAATACATTCGTTGAAGAGATTTTGGAAAAAACAACGAAACATGTTGTTTCGTTTTCGAAGGATACCAAAGCGAGTAAGCCTTTATTGATTCAGGATGTGGAGCAGAGTGAGGAGAACCGTATCTTTTTACAAGATTTCGAACTCAATCGCGTGATGGGTGGAGGAATCGTTTTAGGTTCTATTTCACTTTTAGGCGGTGATCCCGGAATTGGAAAATCCACACTTTTACTTCAACTAGCAATCAAGGAACGTTTGAAGGTTCTATATGTTTCTGGGGAGGAAAGTGATCAACAGATACGCATGCGTGCGGAGCGACTCGGATTGGAGAATGATCAATGTTATTTATTGACTGAAACAAATCTTCAACAAATTTTAATTCAAGCGAATGAGGTTCAACCGCAATTATTAGTGATTGATTCCATACAAACATTACATACAAATTCCATCGAAAGTTCCCCTGGTAGCGTAGCTCAAGTAAGGGAATGTACGGCGAATTTATTGCGCTTTGCGAAGCAAACAAATATTCCCGTGTTTCTAATCGGACACATTACGAAAGACGGAACCATCGCAGGTCCAAAAGTACTTGAACATATGGTGGATACAGTTCTCCAATTTGAAGGAGATCGTCATCACATTTATCGCCTACTTCGTTCGATAAAAAACCGTTTTGGGTCAACAAATGAATTAGGGATTTATTCAATGCAAGGACAAGGACTCGTGCCAGTTGAAAATCCATCCGAAGTACTTGTTTCTGGAAATGAATCCTTGAGCGGTGTTGCCGTTGCTTCTATGGTAGACGGAATACGTCCAATATTAATTGAGGTACAAGCCTTAGTGAGTTCAGCGGCATACGGTACTCCGCAACGTTCCTCTACTGGATTTGATGTAAAACGCTTGAACATGTTATTAGCGGTTTTAGAGAAAAGATGTGGTTTTCGATTGGCAGCGAAAGATGTCTTTTTGAACATTGCTGGTGGAATAAAAGTCGATGATCCAGCTATCGATTTAGCTGTTGCCATGGCTATTTTATCCTCGAATGCGGATATTGCCATTCCAAAAACAGTGTCTTTTGCTGCGGAAATTGGATTGTCTGGTGAGTTACGTCCTGTTAATCGTTTGGAACAGCGTCTTTCCGAATTAGAAAAAATGGGATATGAAAAAATCATTGTTTCCTCCTACTCCAAGGGGATTGAAAAAAAACACAAGCACATACAAATTGTTCCATGTGCAAAAATAGAAGAAGTGGTTCGCGCCGTTTTCGCTTAATATTCATCAACTATGTCAAGACTCGTACTTGTTCCCACACCTATTGGTAATCTCGAAGACATCACACTTCGAAGTTTGCGTTATTTGAAGGAAGCAGATTTACTGTTTGCGGAGGACACACGCGTTACTCACAAGCTTTTAAAACACTACGAAATATCGAAGAAAGTCCTTGCTTTCCATGCGCACAATGAACATCGCTTTTTAGAAAAAAGCATTGACATCATCGAGCAACAGAATTGCACCGTACTTGTGTCGGATGCAGGAACGCCAGGTATTTCTGATCCTGGATTTTTATTGGTTCGTGCATGCATTGAGCGTGGAATAGAAGTGGAATGTTTACCTGGTCCAACAGCATTTGTGCCTGCTCTAGTTTCCAGTGGATTTCCCTGTGATAAATTCATCTTTGAAGGATTCCTTCCACACAAAAAGGGACGACAAACACGTTTAAAAATCCTAGCGCAAGAAACGAGAACAATGGTTTTGTATGAATCACCACATCGTTTAGTGAAAACTTTAGAGCAAATGATGGAGTTTTTCGAGCCAGAAAGACAAGTGGTTGTAGCGAGAGAAATCACCAAACATTTTGAGACCTATCACCGTGGAAATGTTCAAGAACAACTTGCCTATTTCAAAGCAAATCCACCAAAAGGGGAAATCGTTTTACTAATTAAAGGCTTAGAGGACTAAAATCGGTCAAATTCCATTAATTTTGAAGGGTGCAATTTAAAAACGTCATAGGTCAAACTGAATTAAAAAAGGATTTCATTCGTGAGATCAAACAGGGCAAAATTGCGCACGCGCAGTTGTTCATGGGTTCGTTAGGACATGGTGGACTCCCACTTGCGTTGGCTTTTACACAGTACTTATTTTGCAAAAATCCAACAGATACCGATAGTTGCGGTGTTTGTCCATCTTGTTTAAAGGTTCAGGATTTACAGCATCCTGATGTTCATTTTGTTTATCCAGTTGTTCAGGCAATCAGTAAAGTTTCTGATTCCTTTTTAGCAGATTGGAGAACACAATTGAAGGAGGAACCGTATTTTGATGCGTATAGCTGGACAAAAAGAATTGATTCAAAGGAACGGAAACCAATTATCGGAACAGAAGAAAGTGCTGAAATCATTCGAAAGTTAAACTTAAAATCATACGAAGGTGGTTACAAAGTCATGTTGATTTGGTTGCCGGAGGAGATGAATGCTACTTGTTCCAATAAACTTTTGAAAATATTGGAGGAACCACCGAAGAACACCTTGTTTTTATTGGTTTCTGAGGATCCATCTAAACTATTAGTAACCATACAATCACGCACACAGTTTATTCGTATTCCTAAAATAGAAAGCGAGTATTTGACCAACGAATTAAGCGCACGATTTCGATTAGATAAAACACAAGCCGAATCCATTACAGCATTTTCCGAAGGGAATTTCATTCAGGCGTGTGATTTCTTGAATGCATCAGATGATAAAGGTATTTATCGGGAACATTTCATTCAATTAATGCGCACCTCATACAAGAAAGACGTGTTAGGAATGATGCAATGGGCGGATGGACTTGCTGCGGAAGGGAAGGAACGTCAAAAATTGTTCATTCAATATGCCTTGCACATGTTCCGTCAAAGCCTATTGTCAAATTACATGGGCGATGTACTTCTTCGCATCTCCAGTGAAGAGGAACAATTTTTAAAAAATTTCGCACCCTTTATTTCCGGAAATAACATTCGAGAATTCATCGAAACATTTGATGACGCTTATTATCACATTGATCGCAATGCGAACGCACGCATTCTTTTCACACAGATGTGTTTTCAAACCATGCGTTTCATCCATCAAGCATAATTCGTTTCACTGAAATGATTAACTTTACCTAAAATTAAATTATGGGTTGCTCATCATGCAGTAGTGGCGGTGGAACACCGAAAGGTTGTAAGAACAATGGTACTTGCAGCAGTGGAGGATGTAATAAATTAGAAGTGTATGACTGGTTAGCGAATATTGCTTTACCAGCAGGACAAGCCCCGTACGATATTGTTGAGGTTCGTTTTAAAAATGCGAGAAAAGCATTTTACAGAAATGCAGCTCATTTGACTTTACAAATTGGCGATTTAGTTATCGTTGACACTGCTCCTGGTTACGACGTTGGTGTTGTTTCCGTTGTAGGAGAGTTAGCAAGAGTACAAGTCAAGAAAAAAGCACCAAACTTTAAAGCGATGGAAGCGCGTAAAATCATGCGCATCGCCAATCAAGAAGAAATTGATAAATGGATTAAGGGAAGATCACTCGAAAAAGACCTGATGACTCAGTCAAGGGTTTTGGCCATGAACTTGAACCTAGACATGAAAATATCCGATGTAGAATACCAAGGAGACTTGAGTAAAGCTACGTTTTATTATACTGCTGAGGGACGTGTAGATTTCCGTCAGTTGATTAAGGATATGGCAGATAAATTCAGAGTTCGCATCGAAATGCGTCAGATCGGAAGCCGTCAAGAGTCCTCCCGACTAGGCGGTATTGGTTCATGTGGACGTGAATTGTGTTGTTCAACGTGGTTAACAGATTTTCGATCTGTCTCCACATCTGCAGCACGTTACCAGCAATTATCCTTGAATCCTCAGAAATTAGCAGGACAATGTGGGAAATTGAAATGTTGTTTGAACTACGAATTAGACATGTATTTGGATGCTATCAAGTCCTTTCCAAAAACAGACACCAAACTACATACGGAAAAAGGTGATGCCTTTCACATAAAAACGGATGTGTTCAAACGTATTATTTGGTATGCATACCCAGGTGAAATGGGCACCATTGCCTTGAGTCCGGAGCGCGTTGCGGAAATAAAAAAATTGAACAAAGACGGAGTGAAGCCCAAAGATCTACTAGAATTCGTCAAAGTGGAGAAGGTAGTTGAGATGGGGTATCAAAACGTCGTTGGTCAAGACAGCGTGAACCGTTTTGAGAAAAGTTTCGTCAAGAAAAAACGACCAAACAACAAAAAACGCAATCCGAACAGTCCAGTTGCTGCTACAGAAGGTGGAGCACCAAAGGGAAATAGACCTCCAAACCAAGGTCCAGCCAAAGGAAATAATCCACAAGCGAACAAGGGAAATAACGGAGGGACTAGACCTAACAATCCAGGACAAAACAAAGGAAATAATCGAACGAATAATCCACAAGGAAATACGAATGCGAATAGCTAGTTTCATAATAGGTTTAACACTCCTTTTATTTTCGTGTAAAGAAGACTCCTTCTACACGAAGTCCTATTCTTTTTCCAATCAAACTTGGAAGCAAGATGTAAAACCAGCGTTCAAAGTTGACATTCAAGACACTAGTGTTTTATACGACTTCGTAGTAACCGTAAGAACCACAACTGATTACGCCTATAATAATCTATGGGTATTTTTGAACACCAAACCACCTCATGGCAAGGAAGTTCGAGAACCGTATGAGATTAAAACCACCTATCCAGATGGAAATTGGATTGGAAAAAAAACAGGTACTGTAGTTGAACACGAATTAATTTTCAAAAGACGAAAAGTACCATTCAAGGGAATATACACCTTCACTTTTGAGCAGGCCATCACGCAAAAAACCGTTGACGAAGTGCTTGATATTTCTATGGAAGTCAAACGAGCAATTGAGTAATATGCGCTTTAGACGTTTGAGTAAAGAGGAGCTATTTTCATTAGAAACAGAGTTCAAACAGTTTTTGGTTATTCACGAATTATACGATGAAGAGTGGCGTTTAATGGCCGAGAAAGACCCTGAAAAAGCTGAACAATTTATCCAACAATTTAGTGATCTTGTTTTAGGAAAAGTGTACCAACAAATTTCCTTTCTCGTACATTTCAGCAGCACTATGGTATCGTTTTTCGATATGAGGAATGATCCCCTGAAAGCCTACCATATTAAGTGTTCCGAAGGTCTTTCTTTACAAAATGAAGAGGACTTACAGCTAGCTCTAAGCACTCATTTTAATCAATTGCATTTTTATAAAGGAGAAAAGAAACTTCATGAAGAAAAGGCAGATGAAGTATTTGATTTAATTAAAAAAGGGAGTGAAGGCTGTGATGAAGCCTATTTCCTGAAATACACACAACTATTTGAAGGGATTTAAAAAAATAAAAGATGGAGACATCTTTTTTTGTTTTTCTCCGTTTATAAACATAAATTTGACTATTAATTGCCTAAACCATTGTCAACTATGAAAACATTCAAGTTCGCCATTATTGGATTCACACTTGTTAGCTTAATGAGCGCTTGTATTGAGCACGAAGTAATTCCACCACCAACGAACAAGGTAGATTTAAATGCAAGTTTAATTGGATATGTGAATGGTACTCAGTTTGAATTGACTCAAAATGTCAATGGATATAACGCTATGACATGGGATACAGCAGTTGTTATTGCTTCCCCAGCCCTATCAAAAGTAATTTACACCTCCACCATTTATTCCAATCAAAACGCACAATCTTTGAGCTTAATGTTTGGTACATTGGATTACGATGCTTCTGCGAATTCAGAACCGACATTGTCTATGTTTAACGACTGGAGTATGACAAATTCAGGGATTCCAATTTTGTTTAAAGACAAAGCGACAATGGTTGCTCAAAGCGTTGATGGAGTTCAAGTAACCTATACAGACAACACCGGAAAAGTTTGGTATTCAAGAGAAACGGATCCAGGTCAAATCGCCAACTTTACCATTTTAAAGCAAGCATCAGATGGTACAGGAGACTATTCTTTATTTGAAGCTACGTTTTCATGTAAAGTTTGGTATGTTGACCCACAAACAAGTACAGAGTCTTTTCTAGACATTACCAACGCCAAGTACCGCGCTTGGTTTAAAAGGTAAATCTCTATATGAGTGAAGTCCTCAAAATAGCTATTATCGGCGATTACAACTTCACCTACAACGCGCATCACGCGACGAATCTATCTTTGGACCACGCATCTGATTTTCTAGAAACAGAGGTTAATTATTACTGGATAAAAATCAATGAAGCCATACAGCACAAACGTGTTTATTTTGAGCAGTTTGATGGCATTTGGATTGCACCAGGCCCCTTTTTAAATCATTTCTTTCTAAACGGTGTATACAAACTTGTTTTAGAATCTAATGTTCCCGTCTTTTTAACTGGGGAAGGATATAAGTACTTTTTCGAATACCTGATTTCCACACATCAACTCAACCCTTACGGCGAGAAGTTGATTTCAGACAACCTCATTGAAGGAAATCAATTTGAACGAGTAACGATCTATCCTAAGACGAAAGATGCGGAGAAATTATATGAGAACTGCAATCACACTGAACTTAGCTCTTCTCGCTTTAGTTTATACCCACAGCTGACTGATCAATTAAATGGATATTTGATTGACATTGAAGCAACCAATCAATTTGATGATCCAGAAATCGTCACACTGAAAAATCATCCGTTTTTTATGGCCTGTAGTTTCTGCCCACAAATTTCATCTACCAGAGACTTACCGCATCCTTTGATTTACACTTTTCTGAAAATAGCACGAGAACTTTCGAACTCAAAGTTCAGTCAACTGGTTTAGTGCAGAATAATACAATAAGCAGCGCACAGGTTTTTTAAATATTTCTTCCAAAAGTTTTCCGTATGCAACAATCTGTTCCATGTGCTTTTGGTTTATTTTTCCCGTTTTAAAATCAATGACAAGAACCTCGTTGGATTTTACCAACACTTTATCGGGCTTCTTTACATCATTTTCACCGGCTAATACCACTTGTTCATTGAGCGATTTTTCGATATTATTGAGGTAATTCCCCGCTTCCATTTTTTGCCAGAAAGCCATGGCTGATTCACGCAATTTAGCTTCATTTTTTTGTTCGACCAGCCCATCGCGTAAAAGGTTTTTCAACACAAGGTCTGTGTCTACTATTGACTCACAAAGGGACATGAGTAAGTGAAAATCATTTCCAAATCGTTGTTCGTCCAATTGTATTTCTGATTCCTCTTGAAAGACTTTTCGGAAGACAATATCCGGATACCATAAACGCTGACTAAAATCACGTGGAACATATAAGTTCGTGACAGAATCTTCACTTTTAACGATTGTTTCCGTTTGTCCGATTTGCAATAATCCATCTTCATTCATTCCCAAATTCATTCCCTCCAATTGTTCGTGAATCATCGCGCCAAACTTAACTTTGTCAAAATCATTGATGGCATACAAACGCAATTCTGGACGTGTCATTCCGACATAGAATAGGTTCATTTTGTCCAAAAGCAACAAGTTGTTTTCTTCTTTTGCGAAGGCATCCAATTCTGGAATTTGCTGACTTTTTGCTGGGAAAGCATACAAAATTTTATCGCGAACTTCCATTAAATACTTTCCTTGTGAATTCATGGCAATCGTAAAATCCATGTTCGGAATGATGACTACAGGAAACTCCAAGCCTTTTGATTTATGGATGGTCATAATTTTTAACGCGGATTGCGTATCGGGCATTTGTAACGCAATCTTATCTTTTTGAGCTTCAAAGAACTCCAGGAAATGATGAATATCTGTTTGGCGAGCGAGTTGAAACCCATAAATTACGTCCATAAAATGATGCAGATATGGTTCCTTTGTTTCTTGCCAATCCATGAGAAGCATAAATTTCTGAACCAAATCATAAACGCTTTCATACGTGGTAAAAAAGGCTGAGGCACCTCCAAAATGTTCTGCCAAAAACCGTGAATCATTGAATACACGGATGGACTTCCCATCCTTTTGAATCACCTCAAAATAAGAAAGATAGTCCGCTGTGGAAAAAGATTCTTTCATCCTAAAATACAATTCAGCAAAACGTTTTGTCTCAGTTGTTTTCCTTGGTGATGCGCGTCGACGCAAATACGAAAGTATCAGTTGAACTTGCGCATCCTTCGATACGAGTAGAGAATCTTGTGAGACGACCTGGTATTTACGCTCTGTTAATCCAATAGCAAGTTCATTCCCCAATTTATTTGTTTCTGTCAGGATACAAATATCTCCAGGCTCAAATCCTGCATGTAAGCTTTCCTCAACAAATCCAATGACTTTTTCCAAGCGTTCCTCGAAGGTCAATTTCTGTTTGATGGACTCAATATGAATGTATCCTTTTTTCGTGCGTTGTGCTTTTTGTTCAAGGTCCTGATAGAAATGCGCCATAGAAGCCGGCAAATTTTGGGCAAGACCTTTAAAAAGCGCATTATTGAATTCAACAATTTCTTTTGCTGAACGGTAATTTGAATCCAGAACGCGTTTCACTCCTCGACTAGCTAACATAGAGCTTTTGTAGGCAATTTGCGGATCATTTTCTGGGTTATAAATGGCCGGTAAACTTACAAATTGTTCCGCTAGTCCATTATTGAATCGATAGATGGATTGTTTCGCATCTCCAACAATCAGATTCCATCTATTGTGTCCCAACGATTCCAGAATGAGTGGAATTAAATTCAACCATTGAAGGCGCGATGTATCTTGAAATTCATCCAACAGAAAATGCTCGAAACGCACACCTAATCGTTCATAGATATAAGGTGCTTCTTCATCCCGAACGAGTTTACTGATTAACTTATTAAATTCAGAAATTCGAATCAATTGTTCATCATTCATCATCAATTGCAGCTGTTTTCCGACATGCTGCAAAAGCGCCATATTGAAAAAGTTTTTGCGGTAAAGTTCGGTTAAGTTATAGGATGCTAAATCCCTCATGTAGCGATCATTCAACTGAACAATTTCCTGTTTGAGTGACGAAGGAATCGTCAATTTTGAACCATCCGCCATGAGTTTTAGAAACGATTCCGAAAATAATCCATCGGTATTAGATGCACCTTTCGGGAATTCGTTTTCGACGTTTAATTTCGTAAAATTCCTTATTGTAGTTCCTTTTCCTGCAATCGTCTCATGATTTAGATCCAATCCGAAAAAATCATCGTGAACCTTTTTCGCTTCCACAAGAAACTCTTTTAAAATCGTATTTCGATCCTCAATTAAGCGCGTATAATTTCCATTCGTAAGTTCCAAATGCAATAATTGTTGGATTTTCTCCGAATTTTTTTCTTGGCTGAGTATCGTTGAAAACTCGATTAATTGCTTTCTGAAGTTCCAGCTATTTCCTTCCGCTAAATTAGCTTTTGCGTAGGTATACATCCATTCGGACACATCCTCTGCCCCTGGAGCACCAAGTTGATTCATCAGCATGTCGACCACATCCTCTGTGATTTGCTTTTCATTTAAAATCACCTCGAAATCAGCAGGTAAGTCCAAATCTCTTGAAAAAGATCGGATCAGTCTAAGGTTAAATTTGTCGATTGTTGAAATGTGAAAATCCTCATAGGCGTGTAAAATTCCCTCCAAAGCAAGTTTACTGCGATGAGCTATTTCAGCAACTGAAAGTTCCGTTTGCTCCACTAAATCTTTCCGCATGTTCGCGACCTTTGTGTTCGAGGGATCATCGTAAGCAAGTCCAAATAAAGTGGAGAGAATTCGTTCCTTCATTTCACTTGCGGCCTTGTTTGTAAATGTCATTGCGACAAGACTTTTGTACTTACGTTTAAACTGCGCGTCCTTTAGTAAAATAGTCAGGTATTCTAAAACCAATTGATGCGTTTTTCCTGATCCAGCTGAGGCACTTAAAACACTGAGGGGATGGATATTTCGATCAATTTTTTGCATGTATTATCCGATGATTTTTTTTTTAAATAAATGTTGCGAGGATTTTTTAAAATTAAGAACAAAATTTGATTGTTTTGGGTTAAATTTGTTACATGAAGAAATTCCTCTTTTTTGCCGTACTTGCGTTGATTCTTTGGAGCTGTGACCCAGATGATCCGAAACCTGTAGATCCAGTAACTGAAACGGTCAAGGTAACGATCAATCCAACTTATGGAACTCAACCGTTTTACATGGATTCCGTGTATACGACAGCAGAGGGATACAAGGTGAAATTCACAGAATTAACTTGTTATTTTACTTTGTTAAAAAATGGGACGAACCAATTAATCGAAGCGGCACTATTTAATTTCCGCGAAACCGGATCCCTGCTGACTTCACGAACTGGTAATCACTTAGATTTCTCTAATCTTTCTGGGAAAATCGGTGTAGATTCTAGTTTAAATCACCTAGATCCATCCGCATTTCCAAATGAAAGTCCCTTAAATATTAGCAATGCTGGACCAATGCATTGGGGATGGAATCCAGGTTACATCTTCTTGAATATCGAAGGAAAAGCAGATACAATCATAGATGCAACCAATAACTTAGATTTAAGTTTCAGTTTTCACGTGGGGACAGATACCTATTTACAAGCGTTCAACTTCGAGAATGTTCAATGGCAAGACAAAGGAAATAAGGTCTGGGAATTGCCTATGAAACTGGACTTGGCATTTTTCTTATCCAATCCAACGAGTTCCATTAATTTAAAGGACGAACATTTAACTCACACAGCTGCGGGACAAGCAACCTTAACACAAAAGGTGATACAAAACTTCAAAAACGCGCTAACCATCAACTAATGAAATTTATTGGTGTAATTTTTTTACTGTTGTTATTTGCTGCTTGTCGAAAAGACAAAGCGGATTACACGCCTACACCATATCAATTAAAAATACCATCACATTTTCCGGATATGTTGATTCCATCTGACAATCCCATGACGGTTGAAGGAGTTGAGCTTGGCCGCTTTTTGTTTTATGAAAAGCAACTTAGTGGCGACAATTCCATGAACTGTGCTTCTTGTCACATGCCTCAACATTCTTTTTCAGACAATAATCAATATTCTGTTGGAATAGATGGTGTTTTTGGAAATCGTCAATCGATGGCCCTTATTAACTTAGGTTGGGAAAACTACTTTTTTTGGGATGGGAGAAAAACTACCTTGGAATCTCAGATCATCGAACCTGTTTTGAATCCAATCGAAATGCATCAATCCTGGAAAGATGCCATTCATAAATTGAATGCCGATGTCAAATACCGCAATCGCTTTTTCAAGGCCTTTGGAGAAGAAGGTGTTGATTCTGTAAAAGCAGCAAAGGCAATTGCTCAGTTTATTCGCACCATGATTTCCAGTGAATCGAAATATGATGTCATGTATAAATATGAGAACAATTTGACATTAAATGCATCGGAGCAGGCCTTGCTTTCTACGATTGATTTGGACGAATGGGCAGGCTATGATCTCTTCAAAAGTTTAAATGGTGCCGATTGTTTTCATTGCCACAATGGTCCATTGATGCGGGTTAAGAAATTTAGTAACAACGGACTCGATGCTGCGTTTAGTGATTTGGGAAGGGGGGGCGTGACACAAAATCCAGAGGAAAATGGCAAATTTAAAGTCACCACACTTCGCAACATTGCTTTTACCGCGCCTTATATGCATGACGGACGTTTCGCTACTCTTGACCAAGTAATCGAACACTATTCAAGCGGTATTCACATGAGTCCAACAATTGATCCTTTAATTGAATACGCTAATCAAGGCGGTGTTCAATTAGACGCTCAAGAAAAATATTTATTGAAGAAATTTTTACTGACACTAAGCGACTACAATTTCATCAATAATCCATCATTTAAAGATCCGAATTAATGGGAGAAAACACAAGACTAACGACCGAAGAAAAAGCACTAAAAATCAACTTAACTCCGGATATTTACGGGTGCTTTGCTGAGATTGGAGCTGGTCAAGAAGTCGCTGCGAACTTTTTTAAGGCGGGTGGTAGTTCAGGAACGATTGCCTACACGCAATCTGCATATGATATGAAAGTATCTGATTCCATGTACGGAGAAACCATCCGATATGTATGTGAGGAAAGACTAACAACTATGTTAGAAACTGAGTTTTTACACCTACAAGATATTCTCCCTGTCAAGAATCGCGAAGCACGTTTCTTTTCATTTTGTAATACGGTTGAGTCCTTAAATTACCACAAAACTAATCAAGGACAAGGTTGGGTGGGAATGCGTTTCCAATTGGGAATTGACACAAAACCTAACACAGTTATTTTGCACATCAAAATGCACGATAACAGTCATAAAGCGCAACAAGAAGCATTAGGAATTCTCGGTGTTAATTTGATTTATGCTTGTTATTT
Organism: Crocinitomicaceae bacterium; assembly: GCA_024643365.1. Classification (GTDB taxonomy): domain Bacteria; phylum Bacteroidota; class Bacteroidia; order Flavobacteriales_D; family Crocinitomicaceae; genus UBA952. The sequence goes on from JAHENC010000021.1 coordinate 140,657, forward strand.
TCAATCCTCAAATATCGATGATTTCATTGATGGAATCGTACAAAGACTGCCTAGAGATCGCATGGAAATAGACATGCTTCGAATTTCAGGTCCTGACTTTGAGGAAATGGATAACCGAATCATTGCCTTGAATTTAGTCCGACGTGGCATTACGAATGCAACGATGTTTGACCTGGCTAAAAACGTGATGCAGCCATCAACAGCATTGTATAAAAAGAACATTTTACTGATGCGTGGACGTTTTCGTCCTGTAACGAAGGTTCATATCGACATGATTGAGAAAGCGCGTAAAGAGTTTTTGAAAGAAAATCGCGTGAAAGAAGAGAACTTAGAAGTCGTTTTTGAATTAACCTTGAAAGACTTAACTGCCGATGGTAAAATCTCCGACAAAGACTTCCTAGATCGAGCTGAATTATTGGGTTCACTTGGATACACGGTAATGGTTTCCAACTACTTAAAACACTATAAGATGCTGGAGTATTTATCCGCCATCGCCAAAGGAAACCTTGTTGGTGTCATCATGGGAGTTTACAACCTTCACATCATCTTTGATGAAAAATACTACGACAATTTACCTGGTGGATTGTTGGAAGCTTTCGGCAGAGGATTTGGTCACAACGTCAAATTGTATGTTTATCCTGCCATCAACGTGGACAGTGGAGAATTGTACGGATTGCACAATATCAAATTACCGGAAAACTTAACAGGATTGTTGACGTATATGCAGGCAAATGATAAAATTGCTGCCATTCCAGAATACAATGAGCGCTTACTTCACATTCTTTCGGACGATGTGCTGAGTAAAATCAAAGCTGGGGCTGCAAGTTGGGAAGATGATGTTCCATACGAAGTGGTACAAGCCATTAAGTTTTTTGAATTGTTTGGCTACCAGAAAAAAGCAGTCTTGAACTAATGCCACATATTAAAAATGCCTTGATTCGTTTTCGCATCATCGATCGGATGTTGCGCAATAAGTACAAGCCATTTCCGAGCAAACAAGAGCTACGCGCTGCCTGCGAAGAATCGCTTTATGGTACCGACGATGGGAATAACATTTGTGATTCAACCATCGAGAAGGATATGTTCAATATGAAGATGGAACATGATGCACCCATTAAATACAGCAAACTTCACAAGGGATATTTTTACGAGGATCCAAATTTTAGCATTAATGACATTCCACTTTCGGAGGACGAATTGAGTTCCATAAAATTTGCGGTCAAAACCTTACAACAATTCAAGGAAGTTCCCTTTTTTCAGCAATTTGGGAATGCCATCGATAAAATTGTGGATCGCGTTTCTATTGGCGGGAATCCAGAGGATGAAGACATCCAGAAATACGTGCAATTCGAATCTGTTGTTTCCAGCGGTGGGAATGAATACCTGCCGATGATTCTGGAAGCTATTCGTGGGAAAAAAATGCTTTGGTTCATCTATGCGAGCTTCGTGAAAGGAGTCGAAAAACCACGAAAAGTCTCTCCGCTATTTCTAAAGGAATACCGGAATCGCTGGTACCTCATTTGTTTTGACAAATTGAAAAACGACATCATCACTTACGCATTGGACCGCATGCAGGAACCAAAAATTCTAGAAGATGAATCAAGTTTACCTGTCGATTTTCAACCAGAATTGTATTTCCAAGATACCATTGGGATTACTTCTTACAAAGGGAAGGCAGAGCGAATCATCATCAAAGCAAATCAAGTTGCCGCCAAGTATATCGCGTCTCAACCCTTCCATCAATCACAAAAATTAACCAGTGAAACAGTGGATTTTAGCGTGTTTGAATTAAGCGTTTTAGTATCCGAGGAATTCATCCGAAATTTGTTGGGCTATGCCGGGGAATTGGAAATTCTTGAACCTATAAGTTTACGTCGCTCTATGGCAGAACGCGCTAAACAATTAAATAAAGTATATCAAGTAAAATAAGAAATAGAATCATGGAAATAATTAAAGAACTCATCAATGGTGTTTGTCGCATTACATTAAACAGACCAACAGTATTTAATTCATTCAATAAAACGATGGCTTTGCAATTGCAAGATGTATTGGATGATTGTGCAGTAAATCCAGAAATTCGTTCTGTACTCATTACAGGTGAAGGAAAAGCATTTTGTGCCGGACAAGATTTAGCGGAGGCAATTGACCCAGAAGGTCCAGAGTTAAAAACAATTGTTCGTGATCATTACAATCCGATTATCATCAAAATCAGAGAATTGGAAAAGCCGGTGATTGCTGCTGTTAATGGTGTTGCAGCTGGAGCTGGGGCAAATATTGCTTTAGCGTGTGATATCGTTGTGGCAAAAAAGACCGCTTCATTTATTCAAGCATTTTCCAAGATTGGATTAATTCCGGATTCGGGAGGAACCTATTTCTTGCCAAGATTGGTTGGGATCCAAAAGGCAATGGCCTTAATGATGACCGGAGACAAAGTATCTGCCGACGAAGCGGAACGAATGAATATGATCTATAAAGTATTTGAAGAAGAATCTTTTGAAGATGAAGCGATGAAACTTGCAGAAAACTTAGCAACGATGCCAACGCGTGGACTTGGCTTAACCAAAAAAGCGGTGAATTTAGGCTTGTTTAATTCACTTGAAGATCAATTAGATTTAGAAGAAAGTTTACAAACAGAAGCTGGAGAAACAGATGATTTCACGGAAGGTGTGAATGCATTTATTCAAAAACGTCCAGCAGTATTTAAAGGAAGATGAGTAAAATAATTGGAGTAATTGGCGCTGGAACAATGGGTTCTGGCATCGCGCAAGTAGCTGCACAATGTGGTCATTCGGTGTATTTAATGGATGCGAATGTCGAACAATTGGACCGGGCAAAAAACGGAGTTTCCAAATCTTTGGAAAAATTGGTTGAAAAAGGGAAATTCACAACTGAACAAAGAACGAAGATTGAGTCCAACTTACACTATGTTGATCAACTGGATGGACTTTCTTCTTGCGATTTAATTATCGAGGCAATTGTGGAGAAAATGGATGTTAAACACAGCGTTTTTTCTGCTCTAGAAAAAATTGTTTCGGCAGATTGCATACTAGCAAGTAATACCTCTTCCCTATCCATTGCCTCTATCGGATCTTCCTTGACCAAAGCAGATCGTATCATCGGTATTCATTTTTTCAATCCAGCGACCATTATGCCTCTAGTTGAAATTATTCCTGCCGTTCAAACGAGTCAAACAACGATAAACGAAGCTGTTTCCTTGATTCAAAGTTGGGGAAAAACAGTTGTTGTGTGTAAGGATACTCCTGGATTTATCGTTAATCGCGTTGCACGTCCATTTTATGGCGAGGCGTTGCGCATGTACGAAGAAGGAATAGCTGACTTTGCCACCATCGATTGGGCGATGACAACATTTGGTGGATTCAAAATGGGTCCGTTTACCTTAATGGATTACATTGGCAACGATGTGAATTACGCTGTGACTGAATCGGTATTCCAAGCATTTTACTTCGATCCGCGCTTTAAACCATCTTTTACACAAAAAAGACACAGTGAAGCTGGATTTTATGGGAGGAAAACTGGACGCGGATTTTATCATTATGCAGAAGGAACCGCATTACCGGAACCAAATAAAGATGAAATCCTAGGTAAAATCATTTTTGAGAGAGTCCTTGTGATGCTCATCAATGAAGCCGTTGATGCCGTTTTCATGCAAGTCGCATCCGTGAAGGACGTTGATTTGGCAATGACTAAAGGTGTCAATTATCCCAAAGGATTATTAGCATGGGCGGATGAGCTCGGATTGGATTGGGTTTTGAGCAAGTTGAACATCCTTTTTGATGAGTATGGTGAGGACCGTTACCGTCCAAACGCACTTCTCAAACGGATGGTTAAAAACGGCGTTAAATTTTATTCATAGTCAAGCAGTAAACGCTTTACATTCCCACCGAATATTGTTATTTTTGCACACTAAAATATATTAAATGGCTTACTTATTTACATCAGAATCCGTTTCTGAAGGACACCCAGATAAAGTTTCAGATCAAATTTCTGATGCATTAATTGATCATTTCATGGCATTTGATCCAAGTTCTAAAGTAGCATGTGAAACACTTGTTACAACTGGACAAGTGGTATTAGCGGGTGAAGTAAAATCTACTTCTTACCTTGATGTTCAAGCGATTGCACGTGAAACGATTCGTCAAATTGGATATACGAAGTCAGAGTATATGTTTGATGCAAACTCATGTGGGATATTCTCCGCATTGCACGAACAGTCTGCTGATATCAACCAAGGAGTTGAACGTTCCAATCCAGAAGACCAAGGTGCAGGTGACCAAGGAATGATGTTTGGTTACGCTACTGTTGAAACCGACAATTATATGCCGCTAGCTCTTGATCTTGCACACAAGATTTTACAAGAGTTATCATACATTCGCAACAATGAGTCAGATTTGATTCCATATTTGCGTCCAGATGCGAAATCACAAGTAACGATTGAGTACTCTGATGACAATGTTCCTCAACGAATTGATACCATCGTTGTTTCTACACAACATGATGATTTTGATTCAGAAGCTACGATGTTAGCAAAAATCAAAAAGGACATCATTGAAATCGTTATCCCACGTGTGAAAGCGAAATTGAAACCAGCACTTCAAGCTTTATTCAATGACGCGATTACTTACCACATCAATCCAACAGGTAAATTCGTGATCGGTGGTCCACACGGAGATACAGGATTAACAGGACGTAAAATCATCGTTGATACGTACGGTGGAAAAGGAGCTCATGGTGGTGGAGCATTCTCTGGAAAAGATCCATCTAAAGTTGACCGTTCAGCTGCGTATGCGACACGTCACATGGCGAAAAATGCTGTTGCTGCTGGTCTTTGTGATGAAATTCTAGTACAAGTTTCTTATGCAATTGGTGTTGCTAAACCTTGTGGTTTGTATGTAAATACGTACGGAACAGCGAAAGTAGATATGACAGATGGTCAAATTGCGGAGAAATTGAATGAAATTTTCGACATGCGTCCATACTTTATCGAGCAACGATTAAAATTAAGAAATCCAATATATCAGGAAACAGCTGCTTACGGACATATGGGACGTAAACACGAGAAGGTAACAAAATCTTTTAAAGCTCCAGATGGATCTGTCATTACAAGAGAAGTAGAATTATTCACTTGGGAAGAATTAAATTACGTAGATCAAGTTAAGGCCGCTTTCGGTTTGTAAAACATAGAAATCCCGGTTCTTAGAATCGGGATTTTTTTTAGCTAAATTTTATAAGATGTCAACTTTCAGAACCATTTGGACCACAGAAGACCGTTATGTGGAAGTGATTGATCAACGTGTGTTACCACATGAATTGATCCATGTTAAATTGATGAACTACAAGGATGCTGATTTGGCCATTCGTAGCATGACCGTTCGAGGCGCACCGCTCATTGGAGCAACTGCCGCATATGGAATCTACTTGGCTGTTCGCGAATTAATCGAAGAACAACGCGATGGAGCATTTTTGGATGAAGCCTTTGAAGTATTAAGAGCATCACGTCCAACAGCTGTGAATTTATTCTGGGCTTTGGATCGCATGCGTGCGGCATTAGATGAATCCGATGATTTTCTAAAAACTGCGTGGGAAGAAGCAGGACGTATTGTGGATGAAGACATTGAGACATGCCGCATGATTGGCGTTCACGGACTACCCATCATCGAGGAACTTTCTCAAGCTAAAGATGGTGACACTGTCCATATTTTGACGCACTGCAATGCTGGAATGCTCGGATGCATCGAATGGGGAACGATTACCTCACCGATTTATCAAGCGAAAGCTAAGGGAATTAAGGTTCATGTTTGGGTGGATGAAACGCGTCCAAGAAACCAAGGTTCAAACTTGACAGCATACGAATTAACGAAACATGGGATTGACCATACATTGATCGTTGATAATACCGGTGGTCACCTCATGCAACACGGAATGGTCGATATGGTCATTGTTGGAACGGATCGCACTACGCGAAATGGAGATGTTGCCAATAAAATTGGAACCTATTTAAAAGCATTAGCCGCAAACGACAATCACATTCCATTTTATGTGGCCTTGCCTTCTACAACGTTAGACATGAGCATTCGCGATGGATTGACCGAGATTCCCATTGAAGAACGCGATCAAAACGAAGTGAAATACATTCAAGGGAAACGCAGTGATGGTCAAATTGACTCGGTGTTGATTTGTCCAGAAACCACGAATGCAGCGAATTACGGATTTGATGTGACGCCTGCACGTTTGGTCACCGCACTCATCACAGAACGCGGAGTTTGTCCTGCAAATGAAGCGGGAATCATTTCCTTGTTTCCTGAATATTCTGAATCATGAAAAAAATACTTTTCTTCCTACTAGTCTGTGCTACTTCCGTGCAAGCACAACTTGACGGACTTTGGCATAGTTCTTTCCAAGTAGCAGGGAAATCATTGTTAATGGACCTTGATATTAAAGGTGTTGGACGAGATGGATCCGTTTCAGTAATCATTCCGGATCAACCACAGATGAAGCCTCAAGAAATGGCTGTGTATTCTCTGTTTATTGATAGTTTGTATTTCCGTTGGGACCGCATTGGACTAAGTTTTGCTGGCAAATTAAAAAACGATAGTCTAAAAGGAATCATGAAGCAAAGTGGCCTTGAATGGGATGTTGTTTTTACGAAAACGGAACAGGAGCGCATTGAAGTTTCCGGTCGTCCACAAGATCCTGTTGGTCCATTTTCTTACGAGGAAAAGGAACTTGAAATTAAAAATAAAAACATAAAAATAGCGGGGACACTGACATTGCCAAAGGAGGGTAATTTCCCAATAGTCATTTTAGTTTCGGGTTCGGGTCAACAAGATAGAGATTGTGAACTTGTTGGACACAAACCGTTTTGGATTTTGGCCGATTATTTAAGCAAAAATGGAATTGGAGTTTTTCGTTATGACGACCGTGGGATCGGTAAAAGTACTGGAGAGTTTGGTTCTTCAACTGAAACGGATTTTACAAGTGATTTACTTTCTGTATTCACATACTTAAAGAAAAAATATCCAGGACATCCCATTGGGATTTATGGCCACTCCGAAGGTGGTATCATTGGACTTCGTGCAGCGGCACAGCAAAAAGAAATTAGATTCCTCATTGAATCTGCATCTGTTGGGACAAATGGAAAAGATGTTTTAGTCAATCAACAATACGATATTCCCATCGCATCCGGAATGAGTGAAGAGGAAGCAAAATGGAATTCCCGATTATTTGAAGAGGCCGCAAATATTGTTTTAAAAAAAGAAACTGTTTCCTTTTTGAAGGATTACGAAAATTGGTTGGGTACCGTATGGGAGAAACTTCCTTCCTCTTTCAAAGAAGATAAATCAATGAATGACATGGCCACAGAAATGAGTGTCTTCATCAACACGGACTGGGCTAAAGAATTTCTGAGTTATCAAGCAGCTGATTACTTAAAAACGGTGGATTTACCTATCCTCATTCTCAACGGAAAAAAGGATATTCAAGTGCGTTGGAATGAAAGTCAAACTGGATTTAAGAATGCCATGAATGTAAATACCTTAAGACAGTCCACATTCAAGGCATATGACGACTTGAATCACCTTTTACAACCCTGTATCAAATGTAATATCACAGAATATGCAACGATTGAAACCAGTATGAGTCCAATTGTCATGTCGGATATTTTAACGTGGGTAAAATCATTTAAATAATGGGAAAAACAGTCGTGCTCGTTGGCGCAACAGGATTAATTGGAAATGCTTTGTTGCATGAGTTAATCCAAGAAACGAAGGTAAGTGAAATACGAATTTTTGTTCGCCGAAAAATCGATGGACTTCCTGAAAAGGTGAAGCAAATCATAACAGATTTTAGTGATTTCTCTTCATTGAAGGAGCAAGTTCATGGAGACGTGATTTATTGCTGCGTCGGAACAACGCGAAAAAAAACACCAGATTTAAACGATTATCGCAACATTGATTTCGGTATCAATATTGGCATGGCTAAACTTGCGAAAGAAAACGGCATTTCAACCGTTCATTTGATTAGTGCAATGGGTGCCTCAACAACGGCTAGAATCTTTTATTCCAAATTGAAAGGTGAAATCGAGGAAGCTTTAAAAGAATTACAATTTCCCAATTGTTACATCTATCAACCTTCCATGTTAATAGGAACAAGATCAGAGTCAAGACCACTTGAGTTCGTTGCCCAAAAATTAATGTTGGTTTTTGAAGGATTGCGCCTTCTTCCGAAAAATGAATACCATAGCATACGTGTTGGAACGATTGCAAAATCGATGATAAAAACGCTTGGTAAAGAAGTTGAAGGTATTCACATTCAACGTTATCAAGAAATGATTCAATAAAAACCTCGGAAAATTGATTAAAAACAAAAGCCACTCGAAAAAGTGGCTTTTACCTACTGAATATAAGAGGAATGAAATTGTTTACTAAACCCATGCTCTGATTGTTCCTCTTGATGGTGAATTTTCTACCGTCGTTTGATTGGTAAGTTTTCATTCAGTATCACTATTTGCTATGTTCCGTTGAACAATACAAAGGTGCAACACTAAATGCAACAATTACATGAGTCAAGTCAAGTAAGAACCTGATTGTTATCAGTTATACTTGATTTTTTTAACTCCTACTATGTTTGGCAAACGCCAAAAGTGATTATTATCATCTCGTTCCCATGTTGTTGATACCCAACTTCCAACTTTTTCGATGCAATGACCGTTTACATCAATCAACAAACTTGTTTCGGGTCCACCCTCGAGGTAAATAGCATTGCGCAATTTATACGGCATTCCAACCATAAACTCAATCATCTGATTATGGGTATATGGCGAACGGCAGAAAATGAGGTAAAATTTCCCATCTTCCCCTTCTGCAGCAATGAGCATGCTACATGATTGAATTTTCTTTTTCCAAAACATTGGACTTCCATTGCAATCGATCATCCGCAATCCTTGTGCATAGGATCTGAATTCACCGTTCATTTCATTGAAATTCTCACAGGTTAAATCGAGTATTTCTACATTGTCGCGTTTTTTAACGGTTGGACCCATAGCCATCATCAAATTGAAATTTTCAATCACGGTTCCATTGTTAATGTGATCTCCTGCCTTTAAATATGCACGACTTTTTAAGGGTTTGGATAAATTATACATTCCTGCATTGAACACCACATTTAAATCAAATGTATCTGCCCAAGAATGTAAATCACGCGGAATGCTGTCAAACTTAGTTGCACTAAAAATATTGAAGTCAAACATATATCTTTCCATTCTCAAAATAGAGATCTTTGAATCCCCGATTGGTGATTTTATTGGAGCCGTAATTTCACGGTACTCCATTCCTTTTGTTAAGTTTGTCCAATTGCTGTAGTCGACAACGGTATCCTGCGCACTTGCTTTTCCACCGTCACAAGAGGACAGTAAGCAAATGGATGTTAACAGAAAAAAAAGTGATTTCATATTCATCTTAAAGCGATTTCTTGCCAGTCAAATTTTCTTTTTTCAAACGGGAAAAGATCAAAAAGTTCACCAGAATAATAAAACTGGTAGGCAACAGCCCCGAAAGTATAGGCTTTTTCTTTGATTTTTATCGCTGATCCACCCACTTTTGGATGTGCTTTTGGAATGGATTGGGGATATCCGACATTGAATAAAGTTACGAGAATTTCTGGACGATGATCGATTGGAAATCCAGAACGTTCCCATTGCATTTTCACTTGTTTCAAAAAGATTGCTGCATACAAGTAAGAGTAATAGTGATTGTGAAAATCTGTCAATCTACTGATGCGTTCTGCTGATGGATTATTTGATTTAAAATCCAACAAATGCTCGTATTTTTCTCCAAGATAATAGACACTTTTTGGATTCTTCAAGTGTTCTTCAATTTGAATTGCTGTATGCTCTTTGATTCCTGTTACACCGAAAGAAAACATCGATTCAACCGAAAGTATTTTAAGTGGACTAATCCATTTTTTATATGCTTCGCGATCCGAATTGAACAAGCGAATTTGTTCACCAACTAAACATGACACAATTAATCGTCCTTCTACACCCGTCTGTTGAGCAACACTGTCCACCAAATGAACATCCTTTGCCACGGCAATTTTAAAATCAGACCATTCTTGGATGTTCATCCATTCGAAAGCACTGAGCGTATTTCCCGATTCTTTCTGTTGTTTTTTGCGCTTTAATTGGCGCAATTGCTGTTGGTAAGCGCGATTGGATTTCAATTGAATGTCCACGGCATCAATCATACGTTTTACCTCCACTTCATTATTCGAAGCTTTCCACGCGTCAAGGATGTATTGCGCATTTTTTGGGTGAAATTTTTTGAGTAATAAAATTCGGTCTAAGGATTCAAAATGCAAGGCTTTAAGTTGTTCCGAATTCAATTTATAGGCTTGATTGTATTTGTCCTCCATACCCTCGAAATACCGATTATTTGCATCCACGCTACCCTTTTCATCGGTTAAACGAAACTTAATCGCAACAAAGGATGCAGAAAGGAAAAATCCAATTGCTGCAAAACAAAAAACGAATGTCCAAAATGGATAACGGAACCATTTTGATTGCCAAATTTTACGCATATAAAAATTATTGTGAGCAAAAGTACATTAAACTACTGAATGTTTGAATAATTCACAGCATCATCGAAAGTCCGATTCATTGACTTGAGTTTTTAACAATCGTGCGCTGAGAACAAGGAGGAAAGTCCATCGCGGATGACGGAAGATTTCTTTATTTTGTGTAAAATACATACCATGAAAATACTTGTACTCGGAGTTTTTAGCATGTTAGCGTTCCGTTCATTGACGCAAACAGATGTGAAATTAAAAGATCAAATAAAAGCAACCCGAATCTTAGAAAATGGCATTGAGCTTTACAACATCGGATATTCGAGTGATGCCTATATGAACTTCAAACAAGCGAATGTATTAAGTCCGGGCTCAGCTAAAACCTTGTATTACTTGTCAAGTGTGGAATATGACTTTAAAAACTTTTATGACGCACAAATACACGTTACTGAAGCTTTGAAAATCAATGATAAAAAATTAAGCAGTGATTTAGAGTTGCTTGCGGGACAGATACACCATAATTTGAATCACATTGATTCTGCCATTGTGCACTACTCTAATTGTGCGAAAATTATTGGGGAGAAATTAGCCAAAGAATACAATATTCCAGCGCTCATTGAACAATGTAATTTCGCTAAAAAAGAACAGGAAAAAGGAGTGCTTTCCATTCGCACACCTTTTGCAGAAGTCAATACTAAATATGACGAGTATGCACCCATATTAACTCAAAGTGGCCAAGCACTTTATTTTACCGCAAAGAATCCAGACGCTAAAGGCGACAACGTGAATCCGGAAGATCAAAGTTATTTTGAGGATATTTATTTTTCCTATTGGAACGACACGACGAAAACATACAAAATCACGTACTCAGAAGACCAAGATTGGAACACCGAAGGATTTGATGCTTTGAATTGTGTGCTTTCAGATGGTTTGCATGCCTTTGGGACATTAAACACTTCTGCTTCCAAAGAAAAAACAACAGAAAGTTCAGAGATTTTCGAATTAACCGCTGAAAAAGCATTTGCATGGGATGAACAAAAAATAATTAAAATCCCAGGGGTGAACACTAGTTTCTTCGATGGTTCCGCTTGTATTTCTGACACATTTATGATGGATGAGTACACTTACAAACGAGAACTTTACTTCGTCTCTGATCGTCGTGCAGAAAAAAGTTTAACCGATTTATTTGTGGCAACAGAAACAAATGGCGTTTGGGGAGAAGGCGCACTTGCATTACCTGATTTCATCAATACAAGCGGACGAGAAACAACACCATTCATCACCGAAGATGGAAGTTTATTATTCTTTAGTTCAGATGCATTACCTGGAATGGGAGGATACGATGTGTATTTCTGTAAAAGAAATGGAAATCAATGGTCCACACCGGTAAACTTGGGCGCGTCATTCAACACCGTAAATGACGACACTCACTTTCAATATTATCCAACATTAGGAAAAGCCGTTATGGCTGGAATTAGCGAATTAGACGGTCTTTTTAATTACAATATTTTTCAAGTGGATTTAAAAGGGAAGTCTTTTCCATTTATGAAATAACTGAACCTTGTGGAATCTCCGTTGTATGCGCATCTACATACACGAATATAAGATCGAATTATGAAAAAAATCATTGCAAGTATCCTTTTAGGATGCAGTTTCCTTGTTGCAAACGCACAAAAAGAAATCAGTTCGGTAGCGCCTATCAAAAAGGTGACCGTATTTTTCACAGGAGCACAAGTCCAACATGAAGCGAAATTAGACCTTCAAATAGGTAGACAGGACATCGTTTTTCAAAAGTTGACAGATTTTGTGGATCCAAATACCGTTCAAGTGAAGGCACAAGGAGATGTGACCATTCTCTCCGTTCGTACGCGAAAAAACTACGAGGATTTAAGAATTAGCAATGAAGAAATTCATGCCTTGAACGCAAAGAAGGACTTGCTCTATAAAAAAGATCAAGCCTTGCGAGATGAATACGTGATTTTAGAGATGGATAAAAACCTATTGCTTCAAAACCGCGATTTAAAAGGACAAGACCAAGGACTAAAAATAACTGAGTTGAAAGAGGCGTACTTGTTCATGCATGCGAAACTTACGGAAGTCATCACAAGAGAGACAGCAATCTATGCTGAATTAGAGGATCTTCAAAAGAAAATGAATCAAATCGAGCAAGAAATCATAAGTCAGCGCTCAAAACCTGTCATTAATTATTCTGAAGTAGTGGTAGAAGTCGATGTGAACAAATCTTGCACGGCTGGATTTCAATTCAATTACATAAGTCCAAATGCTACATGGAAAGCCTATTACGACATGCGCAGCGATGGCATCGGAAAACCCGTGCGCTTAGAAGCAAAAGCGAACGTGAGTCAAACCACTGGAATCGAATGGAAAAATGTAGACCTCGTTTTATCCACCAATGACCCCTATGAAAATGCGCAAGAACCAACCTTGCAACCATGGATTATCTACTACAACAATTATCCACAGCAAAAAACGCAAACAACAAGAAATCTACCTCAAGTCGTTTACGCGGGAGAGAAATTAAGAGGAGAAGTGATTGATGCTTCGACCGGAGAGGCAATGCCGTTTGCAAAAGTTCAATTTTCGAACACTCCAGGAGGCGTTATTACAGACTTCGATGGGAAGTTCGAGGTGACGATTCCAAAAGCAGAAAATTACGTGACGGCAAGCTATGTTGGATATACGGCAGTTCAGCTTCAAATTACGTCTACTTACTTGAAATTCTTCTTAGAACCGCAGGAAGTAAGTTTACAAGAAGTCCAGATTCGCGGGTCAAGATCAGATGACGCGGATTATTATATAGATGGGATTCAAGTTACTTCTGAAGCAAATACCATTACGAGACAAGACCTTTCGCGTATGCCCGCAAGGTCAGCAGACTTACTAGAAGTAATACCTGGAGTTAGAAAACGCAAAATGGAATTCAAAAATGAAGCAGCATCCTATAAGTCAAACGCTGTTGCAACGACTATCACGAAAAAAGACTTGCGCGTAGAATATGCGATTCAATCGAAAATGTCCATTCCATCCGATGGCATGGACCACCGCGTGAGTATCGCGACGCATGAATTACCAGCGTCATACGAATACCACGTTGTGCCGAAAATTGATCCAAGTGTGTATTTATCTGCACAGGTTGTTGGATGGGAGAAATTGAATTTATTGAGCGGTGAGTCCAACATTTACTTCGATGGCACCTTCATGGGTAAATCGTATTTAGATGTGAATTCCACCAAAGACACCCTTTCGTTCTCTTTTGGAAAAGATAGTAAAGTGAGTGTGGAACGAACAAGAGTGAAAGAAAAATCGAAAATTAAAACAATCGGATCTCGTCAAAAATTCGATGTGACTTGGGAAATTAAGATTAAAAATAACGGTGGTGCAATGATTCCATTGATTGTGAAGGACCAGTTCCCTATATCTAATCAAGAAGATATCAAAGTAAAACGAGGAGATTTGGTTGATGGTAAAGCAGATGAAAAAACGGGGATTATCACCTGGAGTTTCCTCAAAGGAATTTTAGGATCCCAAACCATCACCTTTGACTATAGCGTGGATTCACAGTACGGGATTCAGCTTTACTTAGAATAAATTTTATGAAGTACCTTGAGGAGCCACCAATGTTTTGTAACTTGGTGGCTTCTTTATGCAACGTTATTTTGTCCAAATCGCCTACCGAGGTACCGCCTATCATGGATGGCAATCCCAACCGAACGCACCAAGCGTTCAGGAAACGATTGAACGCTGTTTTTCAAAGCTATTTGGAAATACTTCCGTTCCAATTGTCGGATGCGGGAGAACGGATGCAGGCGTCCATGCGAAAACATATTATTTTCACGTAGACCTTCCACAAGAATGGGAAGAGGAGCAACTGTGTTTTAAGTTGAACCGCATGCTGCCACCTGATATCAGTGCCTATCGGGCACATTGTGTTTCATCGGAACTTCATGCACGCTTTGATGCCGAGAAACGCACCTATCGCTATTTCATTCACCAACATAAGGATCCATTTCAACAGGATCAAAGTTGGTATTTCCCGCAGCAATTAGACTTTTTAACCATGAATGTAGCAGCTCAGCGATTGTTGGGCACCAAAGACTTTGGGTCCTTTTCAAAATTGCATACAGATGTAAAGACGAACATTTGCACTGTTTTTCATGCGGAATGGATTCAAAGCGAGGATCAATGGTACTTTGAAATCTCTGCCAATCGCTTTTTACGGAACATGGTTCGAGCGATTGTTGGAACATTAATTGAAGTTGGATTGGGAAAATTAACCAGCGAAGACATCGACACCATCATCGATGCAAAAGACCGTGGCGAAGCAGCGGTTTCCGTTCCGGCACATGGATTATTTCTGTGGGACATTGTTTATCCATCTTTAAGCGAAAAATAATTCCAACAAAAAAGGCGACATTTCTGCCGCCTTCACTACTATCTTTTCGTTGTTATTCTTGATTGGACATATACGCACGGTATAAATCGAAGTAGCTTTTTGTTTCAACGACAATCGCTCCACCCAACGTATCTCCATATTTTGCTGGAAGTCCACCCGTGTAAACCATCATTCTATTAATGGAGCAACTTGGAACACTATATACTTCGTTGCTTTTGATTCCGTCTAAAATATAAATCATATCTCCTTTTCGCGCACCGCGGAACATCAATTGTCCGTCGTCATCCACTTTAATTTCAGAGGACATAGAAGTGGCAAGAGTTTTAATGTCGAATTTATTTGCGTTGTGCACCAAATCCTTGGAAGTTAATTCCTTTACTGGTAATTCACCATAAATTAAGCGAATGCGCGTTCCAACAGGGACAGCTTTCATTGTTTGAACTGCGTTTGTATTCATTAAAATCGTTCCAAGATTACAATAAGCTTCGATGGGAACATCCACCGGAATTCCTTTCAATGAATCGGCTTTGTAGACGATGTACATCGTATATTTTCCAACTGGAACACTTGAAATTCGGAAACGACCATCAGCATCAGTCATTGCATAATATTTTTTATCCTGATCTTCCACTACTGCACGAGCATTGGGTAAGGGTTTATCGTCATTAAAATTCATCACTTTACCGATGATGTCACCTGTTACTGATTGAGCAATTGTGTTTCCTGCTAAAACAAGCATCCACACTGCGAACCATTTTTTCATAGCTTTTGTTTTTGGATTTCTTATGAGATGTGCACTTCCATGAAATTCCATAAAAGGCAAAAAAAAGGCCCACATTGCTGTGAGCCTTTTACTATTTTGATTTCGAATTATTCAACAATTGTTGCACTACTTGTTGCTAATTCGCGGTTTACTTTCTTAAAAAGTCCTTGTAACACTTTACCTGGTCCAACCTCTACTACTTCAGCACAACCATCAGCAAGCATGTTGTTCATGATTTGAGTCCATTTTACTGCTCCTGTTAATTGCAACACCAAGTTTTGTTTGATTTCAGAAGGATCCGAAACAGCTTTAGCGTTCACATTCTGGTAAACAGGACAAGTTGGCTGTGAAAAATGTGTTGCTTCGATTGCAGCTGCGAGTTCTTCACGTGCTGGTTCCATCAAAGGGGAATGAAAGGCTCCACCCACTTGCAACAACATCGCTCTTTTTGCACCTGCTTCTGTTAATTTAGAACAAGCTTCTTCCACTGCGGGAATGGCTCCAGAGATTACTAATTGTCCAGGACAATTATAGTTTGCTGGAACAACAACCCCATCGATTTCGGAACAGATTTTTTCCACTACGTCATCTTCTAAACCTAAGATTGCGGCCATGGTAGATGGTTGCATTTCACATGCTTTTTGCATGGCAAGAGCACGTTGAGAAACCAAGCGAAGTCCATCTTCGAAACTCAAGGTTTTATTTGCTACTAGCGCCGAGAACTCACCCAATGAATGTCCAGCAACCATTGCCGGTTGAAATGAATCACCTAAGCATGCAGCTAAAATTGTCGAATGCAAAAAGATAGCAGGTTGCGTTACTTTCGTTTGTTTCAGCTCTTCTTCACTTCCTTCGAACATGATTTTTTGGATATCGAATCCAAGAATTTCATTTGCTTTTTGGAACATTGATTTCGCTAAATCTGAATGTTCATATAAATCTTTACCCATTCCGGTGAACTGTGCTCCTTGTCCGGGAAATACATATGCTTTCATAATGTCTAATTTGGGGGTAAAATTAATGATTCCTTTGGAATCTTATAACTGTCCATCGGAATGATAGCGTCCTGTTTTGAAGATTCGCACCTTTTGGAGGATTCCATCGGCATCATAGTCATAGACTTTTCCGTCCCATAACTGTCCATTTTTAAATTCTCCTTCCATCCAAATTTCGTCGTTGTCATTATAGACTTTGTTGTAGCCATTGGTCACGAATTTCAATCCTTTCATCCTAGGATTGGCAATTCTTGGGGGATAAATGACCGATTCCATGCTAGAGACGGGGGGTTTTGGCTGTGGCAGATTTGAAAAGTTCTTCTTATTTGTCAGTGCGCCAGATGCAGAAACCTCAAACGACTCAATCAGGTTTCCTTGGGAATTATAACGGTTCACTTTCCCAGTTAATGTTCCATTTTTCATCGAATATTCTAAAGCGAGTTTCCCGTTTTCATGAAAATACTGCACCTTTCCTGTTTCTTGTCCATCGTTATTGTACAACGCCTTATACGACGGAATTCCATTTTCAAAGTAACGAACAAGGGTCCCTTTGTAGCCATTCTTACCGAAGCTACCTTGTTCCATGATATGACCATTGGGATAAAAGCGCGTAAATGATCCTTCGGGACGATTATTGGAATAATTTCCTTTTAACTTGGGGGTCTTCCCATCCATGTGGTACTTTGTCCAAACTCCCTCTTTTCTACCCGAAACGTAAATTCCCTCCTCTACTTTTCCCGTTTTAGCGATACCAGAATTTGGTTTATCTGCTCCTGTGTAGACCCATTTTCCTGTTCGTTTACCATGTACATCTTTTTTGTTCTGTGCGTGAACGAAAGAGGTAAACAAAAGGAAACATAAAAGGAAAGTAGTCTTAAGCATAGTTGAATTCTCCTGTAAAAGTATGAAAAGCAGGCTGAAATCTGTGAATAACTACTGAAAAATTACCGGTAAAGGAAGGGAAGAAAAAAGTAATTTTGATTTAGATATGATCACATTTAATCCACAAGAAATTTCGGTTCAGCGACTTCATCAGTTGCTTCTTGGTTCTATAGGTCCAAGGCCTATTGCCTTTGCATCAACGATGAATGCTGCAGGACAAGCAAATCTAGCACCGTTTAGTTTTTTCAATGTTTTCAGTGCCAATCCACCGATTTTAATTTTTTCACCTGCTCGTTCTGGGAGAACAAATGAAACGAAGGATACTTACAAAAATGTGAAAGAGCTTCCGGAAGTGGTGATTAACGTTGTCAATTTCGAAATTGTTCATCAAATGAGTTTAGCAAGTTCACCATATTCTCCTGGAATAAGTGAATTTGAAAAATCAGGATTAACGCCTATTCCATCGGAGACCATTAAGCCCTTTCGAGTAGCGGAGGCTCCTGTTCAGTTCGAATGTCGTGTAAACGAAGTGAAGGAACTTGGACATGAAGGCGGTGCAGGAAACTTAATCATTTGTGAAGTCTTGCGTATGCACGTTCGTGAGGACCTCATCGATGAAAAAGGATTAATAGATCAACATAAAATTGATTTGGTTTCGCGAATGGGAGGCGATTGGTATGTCAGAGCAGATGAAAAATCAATGTTCGAAATTAAAAAGCCCATTACTACGTGTGGGATTGGCTTTGATGTCTTACCTATCGACATCAGAAATAGTCGTGTTCTCAGCGGAAATGACCTTGGACAATTAGCAGGAATTGAAGAATTGCCAAATGAAACAGATGTAAATGAATATAAGCTGATTGAATTAAGCGAATTATTTGTATCTTTAGAAAACGACGCTGTCGAACTCGAAGCACAACTTCACCAAAAAGCAAAAGCACTTTTAAGCGAAAATAAATTAGAAGAAGCTTGGCTTACTTTATTAGCATTTAACAATTAAATTATAATTCAATGTTTAAATTCACCGGAACCATTAAGGTTATCCAACCAACACAACAAGTCACAGAGAAATTTGCTAAAAGAGAATTTGTTGTGACAGATACAACTTCAATGTATCCACAAGATATTATGTTTCAAGCAACGCAGGACAAATGTAGCATGTTAGACAGCTACAATGTGAACGACCAAGTGGAGGTTTCTTTCAACCTACGTGGACGTGAGTGGACAAGTCCTCAAGGTGAAATTAAGTACTTTAATACAATTGAAGCTTGGAGAATCGAGCGTCCAGGACAAGGAGCAGGAATGCCAGCTGGCGGACCATCAGCAATGTCTTTAGGTAACGCCCCAGCATCAACACCAAGCAGTCCAATTACGGCAGCTGAAGATGATGATGATTTACCATTCTAATAAACAAAAGCACATAAAAAAGCCCTTGACAATATTGTCAAGGGCTTTTTTATGTCCGTATATCGCAGAAGTGTTAATACATAATCATCGCTAATCCACATCCGACAACAATGCTTGTTAATTTCATAAGGTTGAATTTATGGTTCTCTGTGGTCTCGAAAATAATGGTTGTGGAAATATGTAGAAACATCCCGACAACAACCGCCAAAATCACATGAACATCAAGACCTAATTCCGCAGGTGAAACATTGAATCCAAGAAGCACACCTAAAGGCGTCATTACCGCAAATAGAATAAGGACGAGCCAAGATTGCAATTGACTTAACTTCGTATTGATTAGCAATGTCATCAGGGCTATTGCCACCGGAACTTGATGAAAGATAATTCCCCAGAAAAGTGATCCATGTGCGTGTTCATGCGTATTCACAATTCCCATGTACTCATTTCCTAACGGAATTCCTTCAATGATGGAGTGTATCGATAATGAAATAAACAAGACCCAAGGCAATGGCTGCCCCTTGTGTACGTGAACATGTCCGTGTTCAATTCCCCCAGAGAAATACTCTAGTATCAATTGAACTAAGAAACCGATGAGAATAAAAATTCCCATTTTCGCTTGTCCATCAGCATAGATATCTGGAATAAGGTGTTGGAAGATGATTGCCAATAAGAATCCACCGCTAAATGCCAAAGCAAGTTTAATAAATTGGCTTTTATTCGTTGCATTAAGGTACGTCACCACCATTCCGCCTAAAATCACAGAGGCTATGAGTCCAACAAAAACTAGGGAGATATTCATTATTTTAAGCGTGTTAAGAGGATTAATCGATCCGAACTTTCCTCCTCAAAAGGTGTCAAATCGTATGAACCAAATGTATGTATTATTTCAAAATGTGTTTCCAATAAAGAACGAAAATCTGATTGTTTTAGTGCTTGTACACGCTCCATATAATGACTTACATGCGTTCCTTCTGTCACTTCAATGTGTTTATAGATGTGTTGACCGTCGTAATTACGTGAAATTTGAAAGGATATTCCATCGATCATCTTTGTTTCACTTGGAACCAAATTCTGAATGACTTTTGTAGCATTCATAAAATCGATGAGCAGTCTGCCACCCGGTAACAACATCTTTGAAATCGAATGACACATGCGCTTATTTTCCGTTTCATCATCGAAATAACCAAAGCTTGTGAAGAGGTTGAAAATAACATCAAATTGTTCGTTTTCAAGCACCTCACGCATGTCATGAGTTTGAAAGCGCAACTTTTCGTGCGCAAATTCACTTGCTTGCTCAATACTATTTGGAGAAAGATCAACACCCATTACGTGGTGATCGAATTCACTTAGAAATTTCGCGTGACGCCCCTTGCCGCAAGCTAAGTCTAATAACCTGGATTCGACAGGAAGGTCTAGGAAGCTCATTAGGTTTTTAATAAACCGTTCCGCTTCTTGCTCATCACGATTTTGATAGAGTAAATGATAATAACTCGTATCAAACCAATCTACAAACCAATCTTTTTTCGACATTGAACAAAAGTACGACAATTAATTTTTGTTTAATTTCGAAGCATGATAAAACGCATTGGATTAACAGGAGGAATTGGATCAGGTAAAACGACCATCGCTCGTATGCTCGAGGCGATGTCCTACCCTATCTATTATTCTGATCTACGATCCAAGGAATTATGTGATCACGACGAGTTTATTCGCTCCCAACTCATTTTGCTTTGTGGGGAAAAAGCGTACGAGGACGGCCAACTCAATCGTCCATATCTTAGTGAATGTATTTTCTCGAATCCTGAATTGAGGCTAAAAGTCAATGAAATCATACATCCAATCGTGAGAAATGACTTTGAGACTTGGGCAGCCAAACAAACGAGTCCCTTGATTTTTAACGAAGCTGCCATTCTTTTTGAAACAGGAGCCTACAAACAATTTGACTCTATCGTATTAGTTTGCGCACCCATTTCACAACGTATTGAGCGCGTCATGCTGCGGGATTTATGTGATAAATCAAGTGTAGAACAACGGATTCAAAGTCAATGGACAGATGAGCAAAAACGTGCACTGACTAATCTTTGCATCGAAAATGACAGCAGTCATCCATTACTCATTCAAGTGGAAGGAATGGTTGCGAATTTACTTTCTTAGTAAACCATTTTAATAGAGATCA
>JAHENC010000021.1:161974-316628 GCA_024643365.1 Crocinitomicaceae bacterium
TCCGTAGGAATTCCAAAGAAATTTTTGTCGCAAATTTTATTGCTATTATCATCATGGTAAACGACAATGGCGTAGTTCGTGGCCTCTAAATCGGTGAATTGAAATTTCACTTCTGGAGACTTTGCATCTAAGCGAGCGAGTCGATGGGTTTTTCCTGATTGGGTAAAAACAGCCGGGTTTTTATACAGGGCAAATTCAATCAGTCCTTTGTTATGTTGTATCGAAGTCACCTTTACCGTTAAATCGAAAGTATCTTTCGACACCTGCTCTTTAAATGGAAAAAATGCATAACTCAAAGTGAAAACTACTGCAAATAACTTAATCATGAAAAATATTAATTGATTTTCAGGTAAACACCAAGTGTCATCTGTTTGTTATTCAGGGAGAAAATAGAATTTCCGACATTTTGCGCCCATTCTTTCCATGCACCAAATTCATTTCCATTACTCAAGTCTCGTTGACCTTCATAATAAGATATTTTACATCCAAATCGTTTGGTAAAATTGAACGATGCATAAGCAAAATAACCATAATCTAGTTTTGCGTTGGTGTTCTCACTTACAACCGAACCTAAATTTGTACTATTCGAAGCAAAAGCTGCGATGGATGAATAATCGGTGGTCATGCTTCCTGCCACTCTATAACGGCATTCAATTCCACCTCCGATGTGCAATTTCCATGCATTCAATTGAAGACCAACAGGGATTGAAATCATGTCAGCGGTTGTCAGCTTATCACTGGTGTATGTTGCCAATAAACTTCCATCCGGATTATATTCATTTTGTGAAGTAACATATCGTCCATTCGTCTTCACATATCCAAGTCCCGAGAAAACTGTTGCGAACTTCAACATCGTGTAACTAAGTTCCACACCACCACTAGCAGCAAACTTCCAATATACTTTTGGATCTAATTCATTTTGCTGAACCAAATTTGACACAGCAGAAACGTCCTGTTTGTTCAATCCTGTTTCCGCGTGAAGTGTCCATTTCCATTGTGCATTCGACTGAACGACAACAATAAAAAGCGTACCAAAAAGTAATGAAAGTCGACGCATATTATCCTAAAAACGGGTATTTATAATCTGTGGGTGGTACAAATGTTTCTTTGATTGTTCTCGCAGAAGACCAACGAAGTAAGTTCATTGCGGCTCCTGCTTTGTCGTTTGTACCTGAACCTCGTGCTCCACCGAACGGCTGTTGTCCAACAACGGCACCTGTTGGTTTGTCATTGATGTAGAAATTCCCGGCTGCGTTCACCAATTTTTTAGTAGCTAATTGAATTGCATAGCGATCATTAGAAATAATGGATCCTGTCAAGGCGTATTCTGATGTAGCATCTAATATTTCCAACGTTTCTTCAAATTTGTTTTCATCGTATACAAATACCGTCAACACTGGACCAAAGATTTCTTCACACATCGTGCGGAAATTCGGATTGGATGTTACTACCGTCGTTGGTTCAACGAAGTATCCTTTTGATTTATCGTAAGATCCACCTGTAATGATTTCTGCATCACTTTGTTCTTTACAATAATCGATGAATCCAGCAATTTTATCGAAAGCTCGTTCATCAATTACAGCATTGACAAAGTTAGTCGTATCTTCAGGTGTTCCCATTTTGAAAGATTTCACTTGTTCCGTGAAGATGCGTTTCACTTCCGGCCATATGTTTGATGGCACATATGCACGAGAAGCTGCAGAACATTTTTGTCCTTGGAATTCAAAAGCTCCGCGGGACATTGCCGTAGCCACTTCTGCTGCATTTGCTGATTTATGAACCATGATGAAATCCTTACCACCAGTTTCTCCAACAATGCGTGGATATGTACGGTAACGATCTAAGTTGGTGCCAATTTCTTTCCACAAGTGACGGAAAACTCCCGTTGATCCTGTGAAATGAAGTCCTGCGAAATCTCTGTGTTTGAAAACGATGTCTCCAGCAACTGGACCATCCACTGTGATCATGTTAATGACACCGTCTGGAACGCCAGCAGCTTTGAATAAATCCATGATTACTTGTGCAGAATACACTTGTGAATCAGCCGGTTTCCATACGACAACATTTCCCATCATCGCTGGAGCAGCACATAAATTCGCTGCGATTGAAGTAAAGTTAAAGGGGGTGATGGCGAAAACGAACCCTTCCAGAGGTCGGTATTCCAAGCGGTTCCACATCCCTGGCAAAGACTCTGGTTGTTCTTTATAAATCTGCGTCATGTATTGCACATTGAAGCGGAAAAAATCGATTAACTCACATGCCGCATCAATTTCTGCTTGCATTACATTTTTCGATTGAGCCAACATTGTTGCTGCATTCATGCGATTACGGAAAGGTCCTGCTAATAAATCAGCAGCTTTCAAGAAAATTGCTGCGCGTTCTTCCCAAGGAAGTTCAGCCCAAGCTTTCTTTGCTCGTAAAGCGGATTCAATCGCATCGGTTACATGACTTGCATCACCCACATTGAAATGTCCAAGTACGTGTGCGTGGTCATGCGGAGCTGTCATTGCTTTTTTCGTATTCGTACGAACTTCTTTTCCACCAATATACATCGGGACATCAATAGGAGCTTGACTCCACATGTCTTTGTATGTTTGAATTAATGAATTCGTTTCTGCCGTTCCAGGTGCGTATGCTTTCACTGGTTCGTTGATGGCAATTGGGGTTTTAAAAAAAGCGTTTGACATAACTATTGAATTTTCAACAAAGATAATAGAATAGTTATTCGAGAAGGTATCTCTTGTTACGCAAGGAACGATTTCCGTTCGTTTCGCGAAATAAATGCTACCTTTGACACACATGTTTTTAGCGCAATTACACCTCATCAATTTCAAAAATTACGAAGATGTCGAAGTCGATCTTTGTCAAGGAATTAATGGATTGGTTGGACAAAACGGAAGTGGTAAAACAAATATTCTCGATGCGGTTTACTACCTCAGCATGTGCAAGTCCTATTTGAATGCGATTGACCGTCAAAACATTCGATTCGATCAAGCTTTTTTTTCCATTCAAGGAAAATGGCATTTAGACAATCAAGAACAAAATGTTCACTGTGCTCTTAAAAATGGCGGAAAAAAAACAGTGAAACTCAATAAAAAGGAATACGAAAAACTAGCTGATCACATTGGTAAATTTCCAGTAGTATTTATTTCGCCATATGATGGTGATTTAATCGCTGACGGATCTGAAATGCGCCGTAAATGGATGGATGGCATTTTATCTCAATTGGACAAAGTTTATTTGGAAGAAATTCAACGATATCACAAAATATTGGAGCAACGAAATGCCTTGTTAAAGAACATGTTTGAGCACCGATTATTTGATATCGATTCGATCGAAGTATGGAACGAACAATTGGTTCCATGCGGAAATTACATTCATGAAAAACGCAAGGATTTTTTAGCGGAATTCATTCCTGTTTTCAAGCGTTTTTACACCGAAATTGGTCTAGATTCAGAGGATGTAGCACTTGAATACCGTTCTCAACTCAACGAAAAACCTTTTGCTGAATTATTAAAGGACTACGCCAAAAAGGATGCAGCAACGCAGTATTCGAATGCCGGAATCCACAAGGACGACTTAATTTTTAGCATCAAAAAACATCCGGTAAAAAAATTCGGATCTCAGGGTCAACAGAAATCGTTTGTTATTGCCTTGCGCTTGGCGCAATACGACTGGATGAAACAACACAAGGGGCTCAAACCCGTTTTATTGCTCGATGATATTTTCGACAAGTTGGATAATGAACGTGTGCAACGATTGATTGATTTAGTTACAGCTGATTATTTCGGACAAGTAATAGTAACGGATTCAGATCCCGCACGTATGAAGCAACTTTTTGACTCTATTCATACCGAAAAGAGACTTTTTCAAGTGAATGACCAACAACTTTCCTTGATTTTATCCTAACTTTATTCCATGCGCGAAGACAACAGACGAAGTTCGGACGAGGAACCATTAAAGGACCTCATCGATAAATTCTTGAAAGCCTATTCCTTGGAAGGGAAAATGAAGGAATACGATATTATTGCTGCTTGGCCAGAATTAATGGGTCCTGCTGTAGCACATCGCACAAAAGAAATTCACATTAAACATCAAACCTTGTATTTGAAAATCGATTCATCGGTGATGCGAGAAGAATTGTTGAATGGGAAACAGATTATTATTGAGCGTGTGAACAAAGAGGCAAAATGCCAGCTCATCAACGACATTTGGTTTTCGTAATTACTTCTGAGGTTCTTTGCTAAATTGAAAAAGCCAATCGTACAATTCGTCCGTACGAAATACGCGTTCTAAGTCACCGTGATTAGCCCCGGGAACGACTGTATACTTTAAATTTTCTCCACCATTGCAAGCGCGAATGGAACGAACCATTTTTTCAGATTCACTGATTGGAACTGCACTATCTCGATTTCCATGCTGAATCCAAACCGGAATCGTGGAAAGATTACAACCATTTCTAGTATTTCCACCACCGCAAAGAGCCACCGCAGCAGTAACGATTTCAGGATATTCTCCTGCAAAATCTAAGGTTCCATAACCACCAAGACTCATTCCTGTCACGTACACGCGATTGGTATCCGTTTGAAAATGTTCTTGCGCAAACCGAAGAACGGAAAGCACTTTTTCCGGTTCCCAAGATTGACCAGCCGGAACTTGTGGTGCAAGGACAATCGCTGGAATTTCTCTTCCTTTTTCTATTTCGTGGATGATGCCATATTTTTTCACCATCTCCAAGTTATTTCCAGAAAGACTTCTTCCGTGAAGAAAAATCAGCACAGGAGGATTGTTTTTCAGAATGCTGTCGGCAGGTAAATGCAACAAAAAAGGATAGTCCGCCTGATTATGAATGGCTTTTAATTGTCCATAACTGAACAATGATAAAAACAGGATACTAAAAAGAATTCCGATGCGCATAACGCAAAGTTAGGGCACTTCGAAGGAGCTAACAAGTTGATTTTTGAACAGTTGAAACTGCAGTTATACACAATTGCACATGCGCGAATGAACCGAGAAAAGTTTAATTGTTTTCTAATTTATAGGAAATACCAATCCCTAGAACGGATTTAAACTGTGTTCGTGGACCCACGTTCCCGTAAATATCGCGGATTTTGATGTCGTCGTCGTAAACTAAATTCCATTGAGCGGTAGCAGAAAACAAGGAATTCACACGAAAGACAAACAGCAGTTCAGCATTGACGTCAATGTTTTGTGGATTATTCAAGTAGTTACTAAACAGTTCCAGTTTGGACCTCATCTCAATGTTCTTCGCTAAATTTTTATTCCATTTCATTTTCACGAAAGCACCGTATTCTTGACGAAATTTCGCTCCTTTTTCAACTCCGAAAGCACCAACCGCTGATAAAGAATCGTCCATCACGAAGGTCGATTTAAAGGCTACCGAAGAAAAGAATACGGAAAATTGATCACCCTTTCTTAAATCTGTTCCTAGGGCCAAGTTTAAGTATCCAGGAGCCATAAAGGTCGAAACAACGACAGAGTCATTTGGATACGTGAATCCATTCACCATTTGCGTTTTAAATCCGGCAGCGACCGTTAGAAAGAAATCCTGTGAAAGGAGCATCCCAAAGGTACTAGCGAGGTCAATGCGGTCATCTGTTTTCTGCAGACCAACACCGGAAATATTATCCAGATACTTGATTCCACCCAACGCAAAACTCGCGTCGTTGGTCCATTTGACATTATCATGTGTGTAGTATGCACTTGCACCTATGGAACCAATCATTGATATGTTATTGCGTCCACCGGCATTCCAATTCACGAAAGAAGATTGTGTTCCACTCAGAGAGTAGAGGGATCTCAATTTCCACGATTTGATGGAATCCGCCTTCACTTGAGCGAAATTCATCGTCCATGAAAACAGAAAAACAGCAAGAATGTATGTATTTTTGGGTCGCATTGTCTAATCAAGCACAAAATTAATGGACAAATTCACGTTAATGCTTTTTTTGTTGTGGAACATTTCAACAAGTCATTGTTTTTCACAGCAAATCGACTATTCTACGAAAGAAAATTGGGCAGTACTTCCAGGTTCTTATCCAAAAGAATTAACAGAGCAAATCCACGATACGAGTTTATGGGCTTCGGTTGATGTTTTTTACGTTTATCCAACCTTAATGCTGGATAAAAAAGATACACGATGGAACATTGAATTAAGCGACCAAGAACAGCAACTAAAGGTAGTGGGAACTGCTGTAAAATATCAAGCAAGCGCATGGGCGGAAGCAGGAAGAATGTTTGTTCCTTACTATCGTCAAGCACACATTCGCTCTTATGAACTGCTTGACAAAGGTGGACGCGAAGCCTTACTTTTTGCCTATGAGGACATCAAAAACGCCTTTCAATATTACCTAGAACATTACAATCATGGTCGTCCAATTATTCTTGCCGGACATAGCCAAGGCAGTACACATTTGCGCATGATTCTTGAAGATTTTTTCGATAACAAAGAATTAAGAGGACAACTCGTTGCAGCGTATATTCCCGGAATTGGGATTTATCGAAATGAATTCAAAAGTATTCCCCTGATGAACTCAGCAAGTCAAACGGGAGGATTTGTCACATGGAATACCTTCAAGAAAAATGTTGATCAAGATTCATATCGTCGCTGGTACAAAGGAAAAGCGGTTGTCAATCCGGTAACTTGGCAAACATCTGGAACAGCAACGAAAGACGAACATCTTGGATTTTTATATTCCAATGATGACTTATTTTGCAACTGTTTTGAAACAACGGTCATGGATGGAGCCGTATGGATTTCTCGTCCGTGCAGCTATCTCGGATTGGTTTCATGGACCATGAAAAATCTCCATGTAGGCGATGTGAATTTGTTTTGGAAAGACATCCGTGAAAATGCCAAATTAAGAGCCAAGACATATTTACTGGAAAAAGGTTCATAAGTCCAAATTTCGGTTCAAAACTTCCACCCTATTTCATTGACGATTCTTTTTTTGCTTTGTATATTTGTGCACTCAAAAAAGAACGTTCATGACACCATTTTCTAGAAGACACATCGGACCGAGTGAAGCAGAGAAAAAAGCCATGTTGGCTACCATCGGCATCGACTCGATTTCAACATTGATTGACCGCACTATTCCTGCCCAAATTCGTTTGGATGGCGAATTGAAAATCGCTGATGCGATGACGGAACAAGAATATTTAGAGCATGTTTCAGAATTGGCTGCAAAAAACCAAGTGTTTAAGTCATTCATTGGTTTAGGATACCATGAAACAATTGTTCCAAGTGTTATCCTAAGAAATGTATTAGAAAATCCAGGATGGTATACGGCATATACGCCTTACCAAGCGGAGATTTCACAAGGACGTCTGGAAGCCTTGTTGAATTTCCAAACAATGGTTTTGGATTTAACAGGAATGGAAATTGCCAATGCATCGTTATTGGATGAAGGAACAGCTGCTTCAGAAGCAATGATTATGTTCTACAACTCGCGTTCAAGAGCAGAAGTTCAGGCTGGGAAAAATAAATTTTTTGTCGCAGAAGACGCTTTGCCTCAAAGTATTGATGTCATGT
The DNA here is from genome assembly GCA_024643365.1 of Crocinitomicaceae bacterium. GTDB lineage: Bacteria > Bacteroidota > Bacteroidia > Flavobacteriales_D > Crocinitomicaceae > UBA952. The sequence goes on from JAHENC010000021.1 coordinate 169,527, forward strand.
TAGGACGTGCCATTAATTTAGGCATTGAATTAGTAACTGGCAATATCGATTCATTTGACGGATCAGCAGAATATTTTGGTGCATTTATTCAAAATCCAAGTGCACACGGACATGTTCGCGATTTGACAGCAAAAATTGCGCAATTGAAAGGACATGGAATTCAAGTTGCAGTAGCAGCAGACATTCTTTCATTGGTGGTGTTAAAATCGCCAGGAAGTATGGGTGCAGATGTTGTCTTGGGATCTTCTCAGCGATTTGGTGTCCCAATGGGATACGGTGGACCTCACGCGGCGTTCTTTGCAGCGAAGGAAGATTACAAACGAAATATCCCAGGAAGAATTATCGGTGTATCGAAAGATGCAGATGATAATTTCGCATTGCGAATGGCGCTTCAAACAAGAGAACAACACATCAAACGCGATAAAGCGACTTCAAATATTTGTACTGCGCAAGCATTATTGTCAGTTATGGCAAGTATGTACGCTGTTTACCACGGTCCAGATGGAATTCGTGCTATTGCAAATCACGTACATGACTTAGCAACGAAAACGGCAGCTGGATTGTCAGCAAAAGGAATCTCTTTAGGAACAGACTCTTACTTCGACACCCTCTGGATTAAAGGTGTTGATTGTACAAGTGTTCGTGCGAAAGCGGAAGCACAAAAATTAAACTTCCGATACATCTCTGACTCAGAATTGAGCATCAGTTTTGGCGAGCCACATACCATGGAAGATGTTCAAGCTATTTTAGCTTGTTTCGATGCACAAGTTGCAGAAGGAACATCGAAACTTTCTTCCGATTTGAAAAGAAACGATGCTGTTTTAAGTCATCCAGTATTTAACAGCCATCATTCGGAATCTCAAATGATGCGTTATTTAAAACGATTGGAAAACAAAGACCTTTCATTGGTTCACAGTATGATTCCTCTTGGTTCTTGTACCATGAAATTGAACGCTGCGACAGAATTAATGCCGATTACCAATCCGCAATTTGCGAATTTACACCCATTTGCTCCAGTTGAGCAAGCAGCAGGATACCATGAAATGTTTAAACAGTTGTCTTTAGATTTATCTGAAAGCACAGGATTTGCAGGTGTTTCCCTTCAGCCAAACTCTGGTGCACAAGGTGAATACGCAGGACTAATGGTCATCAAAGCGTTCCATGAATCAAATGGAGATACACAACGTAAGAAAATGATTATTCCTTCATCCGCTCACGGTACAAATCCTGCTTCCGCTGTGATGGCTGGATTTGAAGTGGTTGTGACTGGTTGCGATGAAAATGGAAACATCGACATCGAGGAACTTCGCCGCGTTGCAATTGACTTGAAAGATGTCTTGGCTGGAATCATGGTAACATATCCATCTACACATGGTGTATACGAAGAAGGAATTCGCGAAATCACTTCAATTATCCACGAAAACGGTGGACAAGTATACATGGATGGCGCGAATATGAATGCACAAGTTGGATTAACAAATCCAGGGAATATCGGTGCTGACGTTTGTCACTTGAACTTGCACAAAACATTTGCCATTCCACACGGTGGTGGTGGTCCTGGTATGGGTCCAATCGGAGTTGCAGCTCACTTACTTCCATTCTTACCAGGAAGTCCAATCGTGAAAACGGGAGGAGAAAAAGCAATCCATGCCATTTCCGCGGCTCCATTCGGAAGTGCCTTGATTCTCTTAATTTCTTACGCTTATATCAAGATGTTAGGTGCGAAAGGACTTCGTGAATCTACAGAAATTGCGATTTTAAATGCGAATTACATCGCTGCAGGATTGAAAGGACATTACGATATTCTTTATACTGGAAAAAACGGAACAGTTGCCCATGAAATGATCTTAGACTGTCGCGATTTCAAACGCACAGCCGAAGTTGAAGTTGCTGACATGGCGAAACGCTTGATCGATTTCAACTTCCATGCACCAACAGTATCTTTTCCAGTTGCAGGAACCTTGATGATTGAACCTACAGAATCAGAAGATAAAGAAGAATTAGATCGCTTTATCACCGCGATGATTAAAATCCGTGAGGAAATTCGTCAAATCGAAAATGGCGAAGCAGATAAGGCAAATAACTTATTGAAAAATGCACCTCATACAGCGGATTGTATCATTAACAAAGAATGGAATTACCCATACACACCACAAGAAGCAGCTTATCCAGTAGCTTATTTGAAAGAGTGGAAATATTGGGTACCCGTTCGACGCGTTGATAATGCGTTCGGTGACCGAAATTTGGTTTGCTCTTGTCCTAGTATCGAGAGTTACCAGTAATCAATTAGTAAAAAGTCCCTTTTCGAAGGGACTTTTTTATTTTTAACGTAGTTTCGTACGTAAATACTAACGAAGATGAAATTAGATATCCTAGCTTTTGCTGCCCATCCCGACGATGTAGAATTGTCTGCTTCTGGTACCTTGTTGCATTATGCTGCACAAGGAAAGAAAATCGGAATCATTGATTTAACCGAAGGTGAATTAGGGACGCGTGGAACGGTTGCTGATCGCTATGCAGAATCTGCTGCTGCCGGAAAACTCATGGGATTGACGGTTCGTAAGAACTTGAACATGGGCGATGGATTTTTCGAAATAAATGAAGAAAACAAACGCAAAATCGTTGAGCAAATCCGTATCCATCAACCGGAAATCGTTTTCGCAAATTGCCTAAACGACCGACACCCAGACCATGGTCGTGGAGGGAAATTAGTTTCCGATGCATGTTTTTTAGCCGGATTACGTAAAATCGAAACGATAGTTGATGGTATTTCTTTGGCGCCACATCGTCCGAGATTAGTATTGCATTACATTCAGGATCATTACATTCATCCAGATATTGTCATGGATGTAACTCCTTTTATGGAACAAAAAATCGAGTTAGTGAAAGCGTACCGATCACAGTTTTTTGATCCAAATTCTAACGAACCAACGACGCCAATTTCTGGCGAAGAATTCTTCCAGTTCCTCAAGGGACGCATGATGCAATATGGACGACCAATTGGTGTTGATTACGCCGAAGGATTCACGGTGACGCGTATTCTTGGGACGAAAGATTTGTTTGGTTTAGTTTGAGGCTAATGTGCTAGTGTGCTAATTTGCTAGTGTGCTAATGGTTTAATGTGCTAGTGTGCTAGTGTGCTAATGTGCTAGTGTGCTAGTGTGTTAGTTACTTGATGTGCTGATTGTTTTATTACGTGCGGAAGTCCTTTAGCAAATTAGTCCTTTAGCAAATTAGCACATTAAACCATTAGCACATTAGGCCATTCGTTCATTATTCCTAACTTTGTTTTGTGAAAACACTGATTCTTATTTTCTTAAGTGCACTTTTGTTTCTAGGAAACATTGGGGTCCCTGTGTTTACACATGCTTGTGAAGAAGATGGTGTCTTTACATCGTTTTTCATAAAGCAGCAAAATCATTGTCAAGAAGAACAGTCGGATTTACCCCCTTGCTGCCAAAAAGAAAAAAAGAAGAATTGTTGTCACGATGAGAAAACCGTGGTGCAATTGGATGAGAAATATGTCCTAACACATGCTTTTTCCATTCCAATTTTTCACTTTTCATTTACCGCGAATCAGCAAATTTTATTTAATCCAAGCATACTTCATTCCGAAGACGTTTCCATTCAAACATGGGACGATCCGCCGACGCTGAGGAAATACGGTAAAGAATTACTGATCCAAAACTGCGTGTTTCGTATATAAAATTCGAATCATCCATACTCTCTACGTACTTGAAAATTCAAGTATACGTTCCGTATTCATGATTTAATTTTAGCTATGAAATATTATTTTTTAGGGTTCCTCCTCATCTGGATGTCCCATACCAATGCACAAATCAAAGGGGTTGTACTTCGACAAGACTCCACCAAAACTAACCCAATTGAAAATGCCAAAATTCGCCTTTCTCATTCGAATCAAGGGGTCTTTTCCAACCATGAAGGACGGTTTGAAATAGTTCTTCCCAAACTGTTACCGGACACATTGATCATCAGTGCTATGGGTTACTTGTCAGACTCCATTGTCGTCACTAAAAACGATCGCTTTGTAGCGTTCACCATTTTACTTATTCCAGTTTCGACAAAAACAGAAATTGTCTATCAACTTCGCAAAAATTCTCATCAGATCTCCAAAATGAAAACACTGCATGTGGAAGAAATTGGATCTGGAGAATTGCGAAAAGCCGCCTGTTGTAATTTATCGGAGTCTTTTGAAACCAATGCCTCGGTTGATGTCAATATCACCGATGCCGTTTCAGGAGCCAAGAAAATTCAAATGATGGGACTCGATGGTGTTTATACCCAAATACAATTGGAAAATATTCCTTACTTGCGTGGACTCGAAAGTTCATTTGGACTTCAATCCATTCCTGGAACCTGGATTGAGTCAATACAAATTACGAAAGGAACTGGTAATGTTGTGAATGGCTATGAATCGATGGCTGGACTCGTAAATTTAGAAATTAAAAAACCGAGTGAAATGGAAAAATTCTATTTCAACGCTTACCAAAATCGCTTTGGACGTTCTGAAATGAATGTGAATGCTGGAACTAAAATCAATCAAAAATGGAGCACCGGAATATTGGGGCACGCCTCATCGATGTTCGGAAATATTGATCACAACATGGATGGTTTCCGAGACATTCCTATGGGTGACAACTTCGCTTTCATGAATCGTTGGGCTTTTCAAGGCAAGAAAATGGAGGCGCAATTTGGCTTCAATGTATACCAAGATCGCAAAACAGGAGGACAGACAACGTACTTCAGAGATCATCCAAACGGATATGGTGTGACAATGAATTCACGTCATGCAGATCTTTACGCAAAAACAGGTTTCTTCAGCAAAAAACCCATGCGCTCGTTTGGTGTCGTGTACAACCTGAAATATCAAACAATGAATGGTGCATTTGGAATTCGCGATTTTCAAGGTGAAGAAAAACGCGCCTATGTAAATGCCATTTACGATGATATCCTCGGAACAAGCGATCATAAAATAAAAATAGGCGCTAGTTTTGTTGGACTTCAAATTCGGCAAAATGTTCAAACGTTAGAGCAATTGCGTACAGAAATGGTTCCTGGCATTTTCGCGGAATACACCTTTAAAGGAGCACGATTAAGTGCCGTTATGGGAGCCCGTTACGATCAACACCTTACGTATGGAGGGCAATTCTCACCTCGGTTACATGCTAAATATGCCTTGACTCAACGTGCTGATCTACGTATTACAGCAGGTAAAGGATGGCGTGTTCCGAATTACATGATTGACAATATTTCCCTTTTAGCAAATTCCAAGACGTGGATTGCTCCATCGGAAATTAAACCGGAAATTTCATGGAATGCAGGCGCATCCTTAGTGAAGGATTTTACACTGTTCGAAAAAACGGGAAACCTTAGCTTGGACTTCTACCACACCCTTTTCCAAAATCAGTTGATTATGGACCGAGATGCGGCATTGGATGCGATTGTCTTTCAAAACCTAGAAAATTCCTCCTATTCCAACAGTTTTCAAGTGGAATGGTCCTATTCTCCAATAAAAAACTTCGATCTGCGCCTAGCATACAAACACTTGGATGTCAAAGCATTGTACGATGGAGCGATGCGGCAACAAGTGATGATACCCAAGAACCGCGGATTCGTGAATCTCGCCTACCGGACTCGAAACAGGCGTTGGGAATTCGATGGAACCTGTACCATTTATGGCAGGGCACGATTACCGCTCGAACTTCTCTCGTCCGGTTTGGAAGCACACGATGAACAAAGTCCTATTTATCCAATGGTCAATGCTCAAATTACACATATTTACAAAAAATGGAATTTTTACCTAGGTGGGGAAAATTTAACGAACTTTAAACAGGTAAATCCGATTATCGATGCTCAAAATCCTTTTGGAAGTTCCTTCGATGCAAACCGAGTTTGGGGTCCGATTATGGGATGGAATGTGTATATGGGTGTTCGGTATGCGATGAAGGGGTAATGTGCTAGTGGCCTAATTTGCTAGTTATCTAATGTGCTAATGTGCTAGTTTGCTAGTTTGTTAATGTGCTAGTTATCTGGGGTGCTAATGTGCTAGTTTGCTAGTTTGTTAATGTGCTAGTTTGCTAATGTGCTAGTTTGCTAATGTGCTAGTTTGCTAATGTGCTAGTTTGCTAGTTTGAATGAATATTTTTTAAATTTATATATGATGAAAACAATAACCTTAAGTCTATTTTTTGTGCTATTGAGCACGGTAAGTTTCGGACAAAAATCTATAACTTGTCAAATACAAACGAATGCGCAATGTGGTGATTGCAAGGAACGTATTGAAGGAAAATTAAATTACACTAAAGGAATCAAGTTTGCTGAACTCGACGACCAAACGAAAATCGTGACTGTCAAATACGACCCGAGTAAAATTGAACTTTTGACCATCAAACAAACAATTGCGAAAATTGGTTATGACGCAGATGAAGTGAAAGCGGCACTTGAAGATGTCGAGAAATTACCGAAGTGTTGTCAGCCGAAGGGACATGAATAATGTGCTAATTTGCTAATGATCTAATGTGCTAATTTGCTAATGATCTAATTTGCTAATGATCTAATTTGTTAATGTGCTAATTACCTTCCGCCGTGGCGGAGTGCTAATTATCTTCCGCAGCGGGGGATTGCTAATTGAATGTAGGAGAAATTAATCTACAATCGTGATGCGTTTTCGCTGTGATCCAATCAATACATAGTACATTCCGGGGTGGATTCCTTCTAGACTGATTTGCGTCGTGAAGGTTCCTGTGCGTAATTCTGATCCATTTAAATCGTATAATCGGAAGACTCCAGGAGAAATTCCGCTGATGTTCAATGACTGATTTCCGTTTAGGGGATTTGGATAAACAAAGAATGTTTCTTCGTTTTCGTTCAATCCGGAATCTACAATGGTTAAATCTATAGTAACGGTGCTATCACATCCATACATACTCGTGAAAAACTGAGTGTGCAAAGCCGAAGTTGTGTATTCTTGACCATTCCATATGAAAACATCAAAAACAGTTGAGTCAATGAGCGTGCTCGTAATCGGATGAATGGTTAAATTCAAAATAACTGTTGAATCGCACCCGGAAATACTTTGCAAGGAATCTACGTACACTCCGCTTTGCCATAGGCTTTGTCCATTCCAACCAAAATTACCACAAGCCTCTTCTGTTAGATTGGTTGTGAATTCATCTAAAATGGTCAAGTTTAATACTACCGTCGAATCACAGCCCCACGTTGTTGATCCTTGATATGGATATGTGCCACTTTGCGTGTAGGTTTGTCCGTTGAAGCTATAGGAATTACAAGAAGAAATATTCAGTGTATTCGCATAAGCTAAATGCTGATTGATATTTAAGGCCACCGCTGGACTTTGTCCACAGGCATTTTGTGCAAGTACACTGACTGTTCCACTGACAAAACTAGGACTAAACAATAAATTAAGTGTTGTTCCAATACTGCTTCCAGTTGCTCCATTTGGTGTTGTCCAAACGTAAGAAGTCGCTCCATTTACAGCAGAAATGGAATAGGATTCTGATCCATCATAACAAAAATGAGCAGCGCCTGTAATTCCCGCTGGGGAAGATGGAGCTGTGTTTACGGTTACTGTTACCGCCAATCGATTGGTTGATTCTACACCGCCAACTGTTTGAGATGCGTAATACGTTGTGCCATTATTCAAAACCGATGTGCCATTTAATGGTGTTCCACCTGTAGCACTTGCATACCATTGAATGGACGTTCCTGATGCTGTTAACTGGGAAAGCACTGCGCCAGAACAAAAGGTTTGAGAAGCAGAACCTGTTGGTGCCGCTGGTGGAGGTGGTGGAGGTACCAAAGTGAAATTCGCTGTGGTAATTCCACGATTCGAAGATCCGTGGTAACTGAAACCATACGTTGCGCTCCCTGCCCTAGCCCAAATCAAACTAAGTGAACCTGTGGAAGCGGTAAAAATATGATCGTTCGCATCTCCTGTGTTTAATGCTCTTGTTGCAACAACCGTTCGAACACCTGTAGCAACTGCATCACTGACAATCGTCCAGTTTTGTTGTGGGTCAGCAGTTGGAGCGGAATAACCACCGATACTCGCATCAAAAGCACTTAATGTTCCGGCAGTATGAACCGTTACGACATCATTACCTGTTCCCATACTCGTCGCATCAAATCCCAATGCAAACCATCTTGTAGCAGGACCTGTCAAGGTTAAAGTTACTTGTGTTCCGACATCTATTTTAGCTGTCATTGCCAATCCGGATGTAGTACTCAAGGAAATAACTCCCGTTGTGTAAGTTTGTGCATGAACGTACGTTCCAACAAAAAGAAGAAGGAGAAAAAGTAGGTTATTTTTCATCGAATTTAAATAATGTGTTAAGTTTTTCATCGTTATATAAAGTCAAAAGTTCTCGGATGGATTTTCCATGTTGATCGAGTACGTCTAAATTCGGTTTTTGCATCAACATTCGTTGAACGATCTCATATCTTTTAAGGCTCATGGCAAAATGCAGTGGCGTTCCAAACTGGTTAAATTGACACGTATCATTGACCGAAACACCCTTCTGAAGCAAAAGTTCAAGAATCTCCATGTTGTTTTTATAAATCACTCCGTAAATCGCAGATCCTTCCGGGAAACAGGTTTTGACATCAGCGCCTCGTTCAACTAATAATTTAGCTACTTCGTTGTTACCGCGATACGCCGCAAGTAAAAATGGAGATAATCCTTGATCCGAAAGTTGATTTACTTGATCCGGTTTTTCGTCTAAAAGTTTCTTCATCGAGGCAATGTCTCCAGTGCGTGCCATTTCATGAATGGATTGACCATAGGATATTAAGCTGAGGGTTGTGAAAATGAATAGAATCTTAAACATGGTGTAAAAATAAGGATAATGTGCTAATGGGCTAATGTGCTAGTTGTCTAATTTGCTGGTTTTCTAATGTGCTAGTTTGCTAATGTGCTAGTTTGCTAGTTTGCTAGTTATCTAATGTGCTAGTTTGCTGGTTTTCTGATGTGCTAGTTGTGTAAATTGCCAGTTAGTCAATGTGCTGGTTGTTTTATTACGTAGCTGAAGGCCTTTAGCAAATTAATCCATTAGCACATTAATCCATTAGCACATTAGCACATTAATCCATTAGCAAATTAGCACATTAGCACATTAGACCGTTAGCACATTAACTCATTATCACTATCTTTGCCACAAACATCAAAAAAACATGAGTGATCCGATAAAACATGAGTGTGGAATAGCTCTTTTAAGGCTAAAAAAACCTTTGGAATATTACCTTGAAAAGTACGGCACAGCGCTGTATGGCATCAACAAGATGCACCTACTCATGGAAAAACAACACAATCGTGGTCAAGATGGTGCTGGGATTGCGAACATTAAGTTCGACATGGAACCGGGACAGCGTTACATTTCTAGAACGCGGTCCATCAAAAAGAATCCAACGCAGGATATTTTTGATCAAATCAATGGAAAATTCCAACAAATTCAACAAGAAAATCCGGAATATTTAAAGGATGTTAATTACCTAAAACAAAATGCTGGATTTACAGGGGAATTGTTTTTAGGACATCTTCGTTACGGAACTTTTGGACGAAACTCGATTGAAAGTTGTCACCCGTTTTTACGTCAAAACAACTGGATTACTCGCAACCTCGTTGTAGCTGGAAACTTTAACTTAACGAATGTAGACGAGTTGTTCCAAAACTTGGTCAACTTAGGTCAGCATCCGAAGGAGAAAAGCGATACAGTAACGGTACTTGAGAAAATTGGACATTTCTTGGATGTAGAAAACGACGATTTATACGCTCACTACAAATCACTAGGCTATTCTAAAGACCAAATTTATGCGCGCATTGCGAAAGAAATGAATTTGGTAAAAATATTGAAGAAAGCATCCGAAGTATGGGATGGTGGATACGCCATGGCTGGCCTTCTTGGTCACGGCGATGCATTTGTTCTTCGCGATCCAAATGGTATTCGTCCAGCATTTTGGTATGAGGATGATGAAATTTGTGTTGTTGCATCAGAGCGTCCAGTGATACAAACTGCCTTCAACTTAACAAGTGATCAAATCCACGAATTGCAACCTGGACACGCGTTAATCGTGAAAAAAAACGGGGAAGTCAAAGAGGAAATGATTAACGAACCACGTGAAATTAAAAAATGTTCATTCGAGCGTATTTATTTCTCCCGTGGATCAGATACCGATATTTACAAGGAAAGAAAAGCTTTGGGAAGATTAATCGTGGACCAAGTACTTGATACGGTTCATCACGATTTCGATAACAGTGTCTTTTCCTTTATTCCAAATACCGCAGAAGTTTCTTTTTACGGATTGATCAAAGGATTGGAAGAAAATTTGAATCAACAAAAAATCAAGCAAATTCAAGCGCTTGGAAACGATGCGAGTACGGAACAAATAGAAGAAATCATCAACCGTCGTGCACGCATCGAAAAGATTGCGATCAAGGACGCGAAATTGCGCACCTTCATCACTCAAGATGATTCTCGTGACGATCTTGTTGCCCACGTATATGACATCACGTACGGAAGTGTGCGTCCTGGAACAGACAACCTTATCGTAATTGACGATAGTATTGTTCGTGGAACAACCTTAAAACAAAGTATCCTTCGCATTCTAGATCGTTTGTCACCGAAGAAAATCGTTGTGGTTTCGTCTGCACCGCAGATTCGTTACCCAGATTGTTACGGAATCGACATGGCGAAAATGGGAGATTTTATTGCTTTCGAAGCAGCGATTCAATTGTTGCGCGACCGCAAAATGGACTCTGTGATAAACGAAGTTTACGAGAAATGTTTAGAACAAGTGAATCTTCCAAAGGAACAGGTTCGCAATTTCGTCAAAGAAATCTATGCACCTTTCAGCAACGAAGAAATTTCTGCGAAAATCGCTGAATTATTGACTCCTCCAACAATCAAGGCGGAAGTTGAAATCGTTTTCCAAACCGTAGAAAACCTTCACATTGCTTGTCCGGATCACCTTGGAGACTGGTATTTTACCGGAGATTATCCAACGCCTGGTGGAAACAAAGTGGTGAATAAGGCATTTATTAATTGGGTGGAGAAAAGGAATGAGCGAGCTTATTAGTTTGTTAATGTGCTAGTGTGCTAGTTATTTAATGTGCTAGTGTGCTAGTTAGCTAATGTGCTAATGTGCTAGTTTGTTAATGTGCTAGTTATCTAGTGTGCTAGTTATTTAATGTGCTAATGTGCTAGTTTGCTAATGGTTCAATGATCCTTTGCGCCAAGGTGGAATGCGAAAGATTTTAATGTTTCTTTGACGTGAGTAGAATAAATTTCAACTTCTTGCGTTCATTGTTTCATGACTGATTCCAAGAACCCATTATTAAACAAATCATTTGACTTTGCGCTGTTAATTGTGTCGTTTTGTCAAGAGTTACAATCCCAAAGGAGTTTCGTAATTGCACATCAACTGCTAAAATCCGGGACTTCCGTTGGTGCAAATATCCGTGAAGCTCAGCATGCAGAATCTAGAGCGGATTTCATTCATAAACTGAAAATTGCCTCCAAAGAATTCGAAGAAACGACTTATTGGCTTGAAATCTGTCAAGCAAGTTATCCCATGAATTGTGACGTACTCATTAACGAATCGCAACAAATCGGCAAACTACTCAGTCGCATCATCTCCACCGCCAAACGAAATAAATCCTAAACTGACCATACTCCAACTAGTCCATTAGCAAACTAGCACATTATACCATTAGCAAATTAGCACATTAGCAAATTAGCACATTAGCAAACTAGCACATTAGCTAACTAGCACATTAGCAAATTACACCATTATCCCTACTTTTACAAAAAATTAAACTTGTCCCAGATCTACTCCTTTTTTATTCGATGCTATAGCTTGTTGATTCATGTAGCTTCTCGATTCAACCCGAAGGCGAAGGCCTGGGTAGAAGGACGTCAGCAATGGCAAGAGAAACTTCGGACACAAATCCCAAAGGAAGGTAAAGTGTTGTGGTTTCATTGTGCTTCACTTGGCGAGTTCGACCAAGGATTGCCACTGATGAAATCCATGAAGGAAGCCGAACCAAGTTTGTTCTTGTTGGTCAGTTTCTTCTCTCCATCGGGAATGGAACATTACCAGAAACGCGAAAAAATCGTGGATGCCGCTTGCTACCTTCCGCTTGACACGCTCCAGAATGCACGCACTTTTATCCAAATCGTTCAGCCACAAAAAGCGGTTTTCGTGAAGTATGAATTCTGGCCAAACTTCCTCCGTGCTTTGGATGAAAAAACCATTGAAACGTTAGCTGTATCGGCTATTTTCCGTCCTTCACAACTCTATTTTCGTTGGTACGGTGGATTTTTCAGAAAGGCATTAAAGCGCATTCATCATTTTTACGTGCAAAACATTGAAAGTGCGGAACTATTGAAATCGATAGGTATTCATCAAAGCACTGTTTCTGGAGACCTGCGTTACAATCGTGTGGTCCAAGCGAAGGAACTAGCGATGCAGACTTCCAATGAACTTATTGAGCGCTTTACCTTGGGCTCCACTACCCTCATACTTGGGAGTTCTTGGCCCAAAGAAGAAGGAATCGTGTGTAAGGCCCTTCCGAAGCTCGGAGCGACTAAATTGATCATCGCACCACACGATGTCAGCGAGCAGCATATTGCATCCATTCAGGCAGCGTTTCCTGCAGCTTTACGCTATACACAGTTAGAAGTACGTCGTGATGAACAGCAACTTTTGGATGCCCAGATCCTGATCATCGATTGCATTGGACAATTAAGTGCCGCTTACCGCTATGGAACAATTGCCTTTATCGGCGGCGGTTTTACCGGAAGTCTACACAACATTCTGGAACCTGCCGTTTACGGACTCCCACTCCTATTTGGACCAAAACACAGAAAATTCCCCGAAGCAGATTTATTTCTTCAAAAAGGCTTCGCCCTCGAGGTTAACAATCACACAGATTTCATCGAAGGATTCAACTCCCTACTAACTAAAGTATCTTCGCTACGCCCGGAAATGGAAGCGTTTGTTGAGAGTCATAATGGACTAATTTGCTAATGTGCTAGTTACTTAATGTGCTAATTTGCTAATGTGCTAGTTACTTAATGTGCTAATGGACTAATTTGCTAATGTGCTAGTTACTTAATGCGCTAATTTGCTAATGGACTAATTTGCTAATGTGCTAGTTGTCTAATTTGCTTCCGTCGTGGCAGAAAACCATTAGCACATTGAAACATTAGCAAACTAGCACATTGAATCATTAGCACATTGAAACATTAGCACATTAGCACATTAATTATAATAGTAATCCTTCGGCTTCTTCGAATAAAACGGGATATACCAACCTATGCGAATACCTGTTTGGAGATCGAGGCGCATGGCGGTGGACACAGGAATGTCCGGTTGGTCGTAATTGATGGTGCGACGATTGTACGTCAGACCTTGCTGGCAATAGATACCTGCATAAAAATTGAGGGGACCACCGTTGTTGAGAAAGGAATAGCCCACAAACTGATGAACGTTTAGTCCGGTGGTCATGCGGTCGTAACCACGTTTATACGTTAATTCGATTTGGGGAACCACCTGGTCGTTGGTTTCGATGCGTAGGTGATGTAACAAGTAGCCTGCACCCGCGTGAACGAGAATTCCCGAATTGGCGTTTTTCTTTCCGGTTGGAAATAAGCGTCCAACGCTGAAGTTCGCATTGAATCCACGTGGATAAACAAGGACCGTTGCTTTGGTTCCGTTAACGTCCGTGATATTCCCTTTGTCATCTAATAGGTGATCAAAGATTCCATTCATTTTAACGTTATTGCCAAAGATGAAATTCGCATCAACTCCGAAGTACCATTGGCTTTCTAATTTATATCCTGCGGTAAATCCGAGGTTGTTCAGGAAACCATAACGCGCTAATAAATCTCCACCAGGTAGATTTCCACCCCAGTGAATGCCAACTAAGGGCGTACTGATGGACTCATTTTTCACTTCACCTTGCGCTTGAATAAACAGCGGAGAAACGAGAAAAAACAGGACAATGATCCGAAAAGTAAAGGTTTTGTGTTGCTTCATTATACCAAAGATAAGGCAAATGATTCATTGGCTCACGATAGTCTAGATAATCTTGCGTCGGAATTTACGCAAAACAATGGCCAATAGTAAACTGATGGTCAGTAAGGAGATGATTGATATCGTATGATTAAAATACTGCGTAATCACACCCATGATTAACAAGATCACAGAATTTAAGGTCACTACAGCAAATGATGTTTGACGATGATTCAATTGGAAATAATCCAAAATAACATGGTGAATGTGAGAGCGATCTGGCGCGAATGGATTTCCTTTAATTTGAAGGCGGATAATGAATACACGAATAGAATCAAACACCGGAACGTACAGAGCCGAAATAATCAGTAGTGGCAAATTGGAAATATAGTTCATTTGAATGTCCTCGTGGTAATCCTTCGATAAAATATTAATCACGATAGCTGCGACGAAAAATCCAATGAATAGACTTCCAGTGTCACCCAAAAAGATGCGTTTGTCTTTCGATACATTGTAGCGCAAGAACGCAATAAATGAACCAACCATGGATAAACAAACCGCCATCATCATGTAATCATTCAAGGAATAATACGTAATGGCGAAGAAGGTGAAAAACAAAGCGCCTAGTGAAGACGCTAAACCGTCAATTCCATCAATTAAGTTGTAAGCATTGATGTAGAAGATAACCACCATATATGCCAGCGGAATACAAATCCAAGGTGAAATGGCATGAATTCCCAAGAAACCATGAAGGTTGGTTATTTGAAAATCTGGGGAAAGAAACAACAAGGTGGTTGCAAGCAACTGCATCATGATTTTGTTCCAAGGACTAATTCCTGTCATGTCATCCTTTAATCCCGTAAAGAAAATAATCAAACAAGCGGGAATAAGAAATATCGAACGGGAAGTCACAAAAAATTGCTCAGCTATGCTCAGACTAATGATCAGAATGATGAAAAATGTCACGCCACCGAAACTTGGCACTGGCTGTGAATGAGAACTGCGATCTGACAACTTTTCGTAAAGTCTCTTTAATTTTACTACCTGAATAATCACAGGGGTAATAAAATACATCACCATGAAGCCAGTGATGAAAAAGGATGCCATAACAAATAATAAGAAAAGAGTCATTTGGGTAATTGATGTTAATGGTGGCGCAAAGATAGTCTCAAATTGATGAAATAGTTTTAGTTTACACAATTTAATTTACAAAAATTAAACGAAACCATGGTTTATCCTATTTATTCTTTTTCTTATTCCGCTTCTGTTTCAAGTTCGATGTCTTCATTCCAATGAATGATTTTCATGCGCTTATCAACTTGGTGTTTTGACTCCACCAAAATTTCTTCAATTGGTTTTCTAGTGACCAACGCAATTTTAATTCGGATGTTTTTGATGAAGGTCTCACGACGTTTTTTAAGGGTTTCATAGGACAATCCCACTTCATTGAAGTATTCATTTAAGGCAGATAATTCCATTTCACCATGTTTTTGAATCATGCACATCATTTCCCACTCGGTCGTGGTGAAGTCCGCTTTGAGTAATTTCTTTTGAGCGCGCTGTAAAAACTTCATTTTATGCATGCGTCGGATGTAAAACAACAACATAAATAAGATAAAATTCAAGGTGAGGGATAGGTACAAGTAATCTTCCTTGGGGAATAAATTAAACACCGAAATTTTCTGATAAATCGGGAATTCACCTAATTCCACATCCTTTAATTCCGAAAATGCTTGAACATACACCTCCGATTCATCATTATTATTTGAATTTCTCAGCACATACATTAAATGGCGGTGATTCGCGGATGAAATGATTTTGCCCATATTTAAGAACAATGGATTCTTGTACAAGTACCATTTATTGTTTGGTAAATCAAATTCGATTAAACGATCTGAATAGCGGAGTACTTCGTTCGACAAGTTGATCTCAAGGCTTAGAAGATGAAAGTTTTTAACCAAATCTTCGTGCAGCTCTCCTTTTCTTATCCAATCATGTTTCTTAAAATCATAACTCCAACAATCATTAAGATAAGCGTTTTGAAGATGACTTCGATTGGTTCCACCCATGATAAAAAGTTCGTTTTTACCAACTAAAAAGGCAGGTGAAGATCTCGGTGAAGGCACTTCATTTGAATTAGCAATAATTTCAAACCACTCCTTTGCTTTTGGCTCATAATGAGTGAAGACGTTTTTAACTTCAAAAAAACCATAGCCACCAAACATGTTCACCGAATTATCCCACGGAAACATAATCCCTCCGTATTGATTGCGATGCGGAAAACTGTGATCGATGCGTTTCAAGGTATCACGGTACAAAGCATACACATTGCCACAGCTCTCATGGACAAAATAATAAGTGGATTTATTCACTGCTACCACCCTTGT
Organism: Crocinitomicaceae bacterium; assembly: GCA_024643365.1. Classification (GTDB taxonomy): domain Bacteria; phylum Bacteroidota; class Bacteroidia; order Flavobacteriales_D; family Crocinitomicaceae; genus UBA952. Next base: position 185,966 of record JAHENC010000021.1, read on the forward strand.
CATCTCCATGACACTTTTAAAGGACTCTGTTCCTTCAAAGTGAAAAGAATGTTTGACCCATTTTCTACTCCCTGGTTTTTGGGTCCAATAGTAGGTGGAATCATTCATGACAAAAAACTCATTTCGATCTTTATTGAACGTGAGTTGCGCATGTTTACCTACCTTAATTTGAGCCCAAGTTAATTGGTTCAAGAATAATATTGAAAAGATGATCAGGTACTTATGCATGTGTTTGATTAGTTTAGTTGATGCTTCTTAAAGACAGCATTTGGTGGGCAATTGTTTACGAATTCAGCGCTTTATTCTTGAGTAAATTCAATAAATATTGGCCATATCCAGATTTTACAAGTGGTTCGGCAATGCTGCTTAATTGTTCATCAGAAATAAATCCGTTTCTCCAAGCGATTTCTTCGATACATCCAATTTTTAATCCTTGGCGCTCTTCGATGACTTGAACAAATTGTCCGGCTTGCATGAGGCTTTCAAACGTTCCAGTATCAAGCCATGCGGTTCCTCTATTCAGAACCCCTACTTTTAATTGATCTCGTTTCAAGTATTCTTTATTGACATCCGTAATTTCATACTCACCACGAGCACTTGGTTGAATGTTCTTAGCTATTTCCACCACCGAGTTATCGTAAAAATACAATCCTGGTACAGCAAAACTAGATTTAGGTTGACTCGGTTTCTCTTCAATAGAAATCGCTTTCATCTCCTGATCAAATTCTACTACTCCGTATCGTTCAGGATCGGATACATGGTATGCAAATACGACTCCACCATTGGGTGTCGTGTTGGATTTCAGCAAGGAGCCCATATTGGAACCAAAAAAGATGTTGTCACCTAAGACCAACGCTACATCATCCGTACCGATAAATTCTTCCCCGATGACAAATGCTTGCGCCAGGCCATTTGGAACCGCTTGTTCGGCATAACTAAAAGAACAACCTAAGGATGAACCATCCCCTAGTAATTTTCTAAAATTCGGTAAATCATGAGGCGTGGAAATAATTAAAATTTCATGAATTCCCGCCATCATCAAGGTGGACAATGGATAATAAATCATTGGTTTATCGTAAACCGGCATGAGTTGTTTGCTGATTGCCAAAGTAAGGGGATGCAAGCGCGTGCCTGATCCTCCAGCTAAAATAATTCCTTTCATTTCGTGTTAAGGATTGTAGTTGTATCGTACTTTATTAATTCCTAGTTAGTGGATGTACTTTTTCAACAAAAAGCTGGTAGACCCATCGTGTTGAGCGAGGTTTTTAGTCTCAATCTCTCCAAGAATGCTTGTTGCCAATTGTTTTCCCAATTCTACGCCCCATTGATCATAGCTGAAGATATTCCAAATAACACCTTGAACAAATAATTTATGTTCGTAAAGCGCCACTAAGGCACCTAAACTCGCAGGCGTTAATTTTTCAATTAAAAGCGTATTGGTTGGCCTATTTCCAGGAAATACTTTGAAAGGCAATAAAAAAGCTGCTTTTGCTTCAGAAAGACCTTGTTTTGCGAACTCCTCCTTTACCTGTGCTTCCGTTTTTCCCATTAATAAGGCTTCTGTTTGCGCAAAGAAGTTGGACATCAGTTTGTCGTGTTGGTCTTTGTTTCCATACAAGGACTGCTTAAAGCCGATGAAATCTGTTGGAATCAATTTAGTTCCCTGGTGTATTAATTGAAAAAAGGCATGTTGTGAATTCGTTCCAGGCTCTCCCCAAATGATTGTTCCTGTTTGATAATTCACTGGTTTCCCATCTCTCCCAACATATTTTCCATTGCTTTCCATGATGCCTTGTTGTAAGTATGGCGCCAATTTCTGCAAGTATTGGGTATAGGGAATCATGGCCTCGCTTTCCGCACCATGAAAATTGTTGTACCAAATGCTCAATAAGGCCAACACAACAGGCATGTTCTGGTCAAACGATTCCTGTTTGAAATGTTGATCCATTTCATGTGCGCCCTTTAACATGGCTTCAAAATGTGTGTATCCCACCGCTAAGCTGATGGAAAGTCCAACGGCACTCCAAAGTGAAAAGCGGCCACCAACCCAATCCCACATCGGGAAGATCGCGTCCGCGGGAATTCCGAATTCAATGACCTTTTCCAAGTTTGTCGAAACCGCGACGAAGTGTTTTGCCACGTCTTCTTTCGCTGCTGTTTGTAAAAACCAGGTGCGAATGGTCTCTGCGTTCGTTAATGTTTCTTGCGTGGTGAACGTCTTTGAAACAATCACGAAAAGTGTCGTCTCCGGATTTAAGTTTTTTATCACTTCTTGTACGTGATCGCCATCTACATTGGAAACGAAATGCACGTTCAAGTGATTTTTGTAAAACTGTAGGGCTTCTACGACCATCACCGGACCCAAATCGGAACCACCAATACCAATGTTCACGACATCGGTAATCGCTTTGCCCGTATAACCTTTGTGTTGGCCAGAAATGATGCTTTCTGAAAAAGCCTTCATTTTCGCTTGAACGGCCTTGATTTCCGGGATAATGTTTTCTCCATCGACCAAAATTGCTTCTGTTCCAGCTCCGCGCAACGCCGTATGCAAAACCGCTCGGTTTTCGGTCTGATTGATGACGTCTCCACTAAAATAGTGTTGAATGGCTTCTTTTAATTCAAGTTCATTTGCTAACTCAAGCAACAAGTCCATGGTCTCAGCGCTCACGCGATTCTTGGAATAATCCACCAAGAAATCCTGCCATTCGATGTGCATTTTTTCTGTACGATGAGGATCCGCAGCGAACAAGTCCTTCATGTGAAGGTCCTTCGTTTGTTCAAAATGCGCTTGCAATTTTTGCCAAGCGGCGGTTTGTGTAGGGTTGATGGTTCGTAGTGACATGATTATAAATGATGATTGATGGAATAGATATTTGATACTGCATAAAGTGGAAGTACTTTAACCTGATCATATTCGGAAAAATTTTCTAGCGAAAGTCTCAAACCATATTTGGCTTTCTTTTCAGCTAGAAACAAATATAAACTCTGCATGGCGCCTTTTGTACCGGATTTCACTTCCAACGGAATAATATGTTCCTGGAGCTGAACAACATAATCAATTTCTGCCTGACTATTCTTTGCTTCACGATGCCAATAATGCAATGCTACTTTTTCATAACAACTTGTGTATTTAAGCAATTCCAAACCGACAAATAACTCAGCAATATTACCTTTATTGACCACATCATGATCATTTTTAAGTAACAAAGAAGCAATATCCAATCCTAATATTCTCTGGTAAATACCCGTGTCAAAAATGAGCATTTTTATTTTCTTGGGATTAATCTCTGCTCCTAGTGGAATTCCGTTACTAGAAGAATGAACTACTGGATAAACTAAACCTGCCATTTCCAACAAATGAATCACTTGTTTGATTACAGAATTTGTTAAAGAAGTATAGTCATTTGTATACTTATATTTCGTTCCAACTTGTTGTACTATACTATTGAATACAGATTTGATACTCTCTGGAGGAATTTGCTTTTTATATTTTACAAAATCTGCTTGTATGGATATAATTAAGTCGTCTAATATTCGTTGAACTTCCAATAAATCTCCATTAGCAACATAGGATCTCACAGCCTGCGGCATTCCGCCAATAATCTCATATTTTTTAATGTAGGTCTTCAATTTTTCATGTAAAATTGGATTGATTGGAGTCAATGCATTGGATTTTCGTATCAATTCAATGAGTTTTCCTTCGTTGAGTGCGCCTAAAAATTCATTAAAAGACAGAGGATACATAAAAACAGACCTCACTCTTCCTACCCCAAAAGAAGGTAATTCTGAAAGCGCAAACTCTAACAAGGAACCAGCAGCAATTACATGTAAATTAGGTTTTTTCTCATAAAAGTATCGCAGTTTAGAAATGGCAGGTAAACTTGCTTGTATTTCATCAAGAAAAATCAGGGTTTTTCCTTCAATAATTTCAGTTTGCGTGATGATCGTCAACTGCTCTATTATTTCATTTATATCTGCAGTATTGGTAAACAAACTTTGGTAGGCTGGTTGTTCATCAAAATTTATTTCTATAAAATAATCGAAAAGTGTAGACAAATTTCTAACTGCAGTTGACTTTCCAACTTGCCGAGCTCCTCTAATGAGTAGAGGCTTTCTATTTGACGCGTCTTTCCACGCCCGTAATTCAATATCTATACTTCTTTCTAAATACATTAAAATGAGGCGTTTTTGTATTTGCGACAGGGCAAAGATAATTTTTCCAAATCAATAAATGAGTGTTTTTTACAAAAAACAAGACCAATAAATAACTAAATTTGACAAAAAACAAAATCGAAAACCAGTGAAGCCTTACTTTCTTTAGCTATTTTAACAGGCTCACTTTACCTATTATAAAGCTTTCACTTGACATATGATAAGGGTTTTACTTTGCAAATGATTGCATTAAGCCCAAAAGTCTCGTTTTTGTTTATCTGAGTAAGCAACTTTATTCAATTTCTGTTTATTCCACTAAACATTTTACGGGTTTTATTTCTTCCCAAATCCTCTGCCGCGGCGGACTGAGCACTCTACTCCCTATCTCCCAAAATCATCCTGCACCCTCACAATATCCTCTTCATCAGAAGGCTGAGCCGCATCGGTATGTTGCCAAATTTCTGCAATAATTGCTTGTTTGTCCAAGCCAATGAGGCGGTGGCGTTCACCCTGTGCCAATTTGATGGTTTCACCCACCTGGTAGATCACGAGTTCACCTTCTTCATCCGTAGCACTGCGCTTCACAGCCACAGGACCTTCGACTACCTTCCAAATCTCGGCACGGCGGTTATGGTATTGCCAAGACAAACGCTGGTTTGGAGCCACCAATAAAATCTTGGGGCTCAACTTCCCACCAATCGTGAGGGTATTGACATCTAGTCCATCAAAAAAGGTATCCGCAAAAAGTTGCGCTTGCGTTTCATCGATCACGTAAAATCCACCCCATGGACGCGTGAGGTCGGAGGAGATGATGGTGAAGGGTTGGAGGAGGGCTAAATTCATAAAATTGAAAAACTTGCAGTAATATATATTAATTTTTTAAAGCTAATTCTTTAATGAAATTATTGACATTCTTTAATTCAAAACGATTTGGTAATTTCAATTTTTCATTACTAAAAACATAGCCAAGAGCATCATGTTTTCCATTTTTTATTGCAACAAAAGCTAATTTACTTTTTAATTCGGAAATTTGATTCCCAGTTTCTGAATTAAAAGTTAAGCTCACATCCACATTTTTGTCATAAATAACTTCTACAAAAAGTGAATCCCCCCTATTGTCAATGCTAAATACAGGTTTTCGGAATTGAGAATCGGTATATGATGTTAATAATACAGCTAAATTATTAGCGTCCTCTTTTGAATTTAGTTCAATTAAAAAATCTCTGGACATCCGTGGAATAATATTGAATTTAATTTCTGTACCTGTCGCACGAATAAATTTATCATGTTCAACTGGTCTCCAATAATACGTTTCCTTTTCATGAGGTACTTGATGTAATCCTGTTATTCCAATTATTTGCTCATTTGTTTTTAATAAATCTCCAATAATTCTATCATACGTTTCAAGAACAATATATACAGGATCCCACCCTTTAGGACAATACCAATCTGGGTTTTTAAAAGGGCCATCATATACTTCAGAATTAAATAAATAATGGTGCTGAACATGTGCTCCTGCATTGAAAAACAAATGTGAAAACTGAGGCTTTGTCCTCTTATGCAAGGTAACAAAAACCTCTAATAAAATCATATCCAATATTGCAGCCTTTACACCCGGCTTTCTATATTTCAGCATCATTTTAATAATAGTTGACCATCTTTTAACTCTTACAAAAAATACAAAACCCAACAGAAGCCAAGAGACATCTGATAAACCAACTTTTCCTGATGCATTACTATTTACAAAACGAGAAACTGTGGAACTTAATTTTTTAATTAAAAAACCACCAGAACTTATTGTTTGAGTCCATGGATCCGGAATAAAAAACTTCGCGTTTTTCATTCTATTATCAGCATTAAAAGGGGATATTGCACCAACACTTAGTCCTGCATTTTCCAATTCTTCAAAGTATTGACTTAAATCCGGCCTATCAACAATATCACCTAATCTAAAAACTTTGTGTTCATTATACGTCTTGCCAGTATGAACTGTAGCCCATTGAATCCATGGTTCCAATAAGTGATATTCGTTTTCACTAGTTGTCTCATGCAAACCATTAACTAATAGCTTTTTAAAGTTTGGTAATTTTCCAATGGAATTATATCTCATGATATATTCCATATTTAGTTCGTTAAGCGCTAGTATTATCATAAGTTTCTATTAATTTAAGCCAGTTTGTTGAAATTGAATGTAATGTCCAATTCATTGTAAATAATTCATGGCTTCTACTTGCTAATTCAGTATATTCCACAAGATCTATAGAATTAATTAATTTTATTTTTTCTTTGAGATCATTGACATTTGAAAATGTATATAGAAATCCATTTTTATTTATCATATCTCTATTACCAGGAGCATTTGATAGCAGTAATGGCTTTTTAAAGCATGTGGCTTCAATGGCCGCTTTTGAAATTCCCTCACCATTAGACGGCAAACAAAACCAATCAAAAGAAGAGTAAATTTCATGTTTATCTTTTGACTCTCCGCAAAAATAATCTGCATTTGATGAAATTAAATTTAACTCAGATTGATTGAACCCATGTCTTGATGGGTCATCTAGCTTTCCCCAGATATATAATTCAATCTTCATTTTTTCAAGCCTTAACTGATTAACAGCAGCGATTAAATCTAAGATCCCCTTATCTTTTCTGATTCTTCCTACATATCCCAATCTAATGCAATTTTCTTTTTTAAAAATAGGCGTATCCTCAAATTTTTCATATCCACTACCAGGAATTAATGAAACATGAAACTTCTTATTTTTTCGAACAACATTTTGCATAAACAGCTGGTCATCGGTATTCTGAACAACAATACTCCTAAATCCTTTAAATGGATATAAGGCAAATACTTTAAACAGAAATAATTGTAAAAGTCGAGACTTACTTCTCAAAAATCCTAAACCACTGAAATTGTAATGAACTTTTTTTAGATTAGGGAAGAAAAAATGAATCAAAAAAATCATAATTGGTGATACAACAATATAATTTGTTTGATCGTTATAATCGATTAGTAGTTTCTTTAATTGAAAAAAACCTTTTAAAGTTGGTATTCTTGAAGCCACTTCAAATTTTTTAATTTCATAATCTAAGGTAAACTTAGAGTCTCCTGCAATTATATCACAATTAAAATAATTTTCAAGTTTTTGCTGAAGAGGCCGCCTATGGGAATCGAAAAACCAATCAACATTTACTACAAAACAAATTTTTTTAGTCATTAAATGTATTTATTATACCAACTTTGAAACATCAATACATCCCACAGTAAATATTGCCAATTTCTTTTACCCGACATATGTTCTTGAAGTTTGTGATTAATCGCATCAATATTAAGTAAGTTATGCTTTTCAAGATTTTCCTTTGAAAGCATTGTGTATGTCCATTCTTTTAACGGACCTCTGAGCCAACTATCAAGAGGTATTCCAAATCCTCTTTTTGGTCTTTCAATCAATTCTTTAGGAACATACTTATATAATACTTCCCTTAAGATCCATTTCCCTTGTCCATTTCTGATTTTGTATTCGAATGGTAACTGATGAGCAAATTCAATAATTCTGTGATCTAACAATGGAACTCTTGTTTCAAGTGAGTTATACATTGCAGCCCTGTCAACTTTAACTAAAATATCATCGGGTAGATATGTGAAAAAATCCCAATTCATCATGTTCTCTATTTCCGAGTAATCCTTGTTATATTCAAACAATTGTGTTTGGATATACTTTACATGACCTGCAATTATTTCTTCTGGATTCCAATGCGAAATTAACCCTTGGTATAAGGATGCAATATCTTTAGAATCGATAATACTTGCCGCCTTATGAATTTTATCCCCAAAATTTGTCATTTCAAATCTTTTCGGTACAACTTTTTTCATCATGTTGTATAATTGATCCCAAGTTTCAGTGCTCTGAGAAAGCATAATTTTTCCTGATATTTTCCTAATTGACTTCGGATATTTAGAAAGGTTTTGCCAAGTTTTTCCTGTCATTAAATACCTGTTGTACCCGCCAAATAACTCATCTCCAGCATCTCCAGATAATGATACGGTAACCTGTGTTTTTGCTAACTTAGAGACCAAAAATGTTGGAATCTGTGAGGAATCCGAAAATGGTTCATCATAAATATCAGGAATGTTTGGTATGACATTCAAGGCATCATTAGACTCTAGATAAAGTTCAGTATGGTCTGTTCCTATATGCTCCGCAACCTTCTTTGCAAAAATAGCCTCATCATAATTCGGGTCCTTGAAACCTATTGAAAAAGTTTTTACAGGTCGATCCGATAATTGTTGCATTAAAGCTACAATAGTTGAACTGTCCACTCCTCCAGATAAAAACGCACCAAGAGGCACATCCGTAATCAACTGATCTGATATAACTTTTTTAAGTAATTGATCCAATTGATTTACCGCGTCCACTGGAGTATTAGCATTCACTGATTGAGACTTTGAGTCGAATAAGGACCAGTATTGTTTTTCTTTCTCTTTTTTTGTCTCTAAATCTAATTCATAATAGGTGCCAGGATTCAATTTTTTAATTCCTTTGAAAATACATTTATTAGATGGGACATAGTTAAATTTAAAAAAGTCTCCTAAAGCATCTTTACATATTTCTTTTTCAAAAAAAGGATTTTGATGAAATGATTTTAACTCAGATCCGAACATAAACGTTTGCTTTTGCCAACCAAAATAAATTGGTTTCTCTCCAGCTCTATCTCGAATTAAAAACAATTTTCTTTCTTGAATGGAAAACAAGAAAATTGCAAACATCCCTGCTAATTTGGAAAGGGTTTTCTCAATGCCCCATATATCAAATGCTTCTAAAATAACTTCTGTATCGGAATGCCCATTCCACTTAATTTCGCAAAAGTTATTAAGTTCTTTTTTTATCTCCTTGTAATTATAGATTTCTCCATTAAAGGCCATTACGTATTTTCCACTTTTGGAAATCATGGGCTGACTTCCAGCTTCTGATAAATCAATAATTGACAACCTTCTATGGCATACACCAATTCCGATAGTTTGGTCATGCCAAATACCTGAAGCATCCGGACCCCTATGAGCAATTGCATCTCCCATTTTATGCAAGATGTATGGTTCAAATAATGTTGAGTTGAAATAACCTGTAAAGCCGCACATAATTAACTAGTTACTGATTTATATAAATCATTATATTTATTCATAATTTCTGAAATTTTAAAATGTTCACTAATACGTAAAAATCCATTTTTTCCAATTCTGGCTCTTTGTATTGAACTCATTGAAATGAGATTGTTAATCGCAGTCGCTAATGATTGTGAATCTTCAATCGGCACTATTTCACCTGCGTTACCAATAAGAAATTTACTATCCCCCGCATCTGTTGACACTACAGGGATTTCATGCATCATTGCCTCACCAATAACATTCGGGAAACCCTCACTTTTTGAGGAAGAACAATAAATATCAAACATTCCATATATGTCATTTACATTTTCTTGAAATCCTAATAACAAAAATGAACTTTTAACCTTATACTTTCCAAGTAAATTTATTAGCTCTTCATTTTCAACATCTAGATCATTACCTACTAATACAAACGTAGTTTTTGGATTTACAGTCAATACAATAGCTGATGCTTTAATCAATGTCTCATAATCTTTATCCTGATGAAAACGTCCAATTGAACCTACTACAAATTTATCTTCCTCTTTTTTATAATGCTTAATTCTATTCTGCAAATCAAATCCATTAGGAATAACAATTGCTTTAGATCTATCAAAGCCGAATTCATGATGTGATATTTTACCGCTTTGAGATGCATATATTATTTTTTTAGGGACATAAAAAGACATAACTTTTAATAATGATAATATTAATTTAGTAGTATACTTCATTCTTGTCACAGAGCATCTAATATTCCAAATAATCTTTTTTCTATAAATTAATGAAATTATACTTCCGAAAAAATCAGCATGATATAACCACGTTTGAAATAAAGAAATATCATAATCGCGGATAATGTATCTCATTTGGTACAAAGACCTAAAAAATGACGGTAAACCATTAATTCCAAGGTTAATAACTGTAATTCCTTCCTTTACGAAATTTTCTTGTATAACTCCATGACTTTTGAGTGAAATTACAATGTCACAATAACCATTTTTCTTTCTTTCTATTAATAATTTAAATAACATTTTTTCAGCACCTCCAGAATCTAAAGATGTAATAATATGAGCTATTTCATATTTTTTATTTACCATATAGTTTTATTCTAGAGACGAAAAGTGCTATTTTTATTATTATAAGGAATACTAAAATTGAATAAATAAACGTAATAAATTGAGATATCCAGCCTACCGCTAGTAAGAAAAGCCAACTCATCCAAATGGCATCATCTATTGCACTAGTAAAGTTGATTTGTCGAGCAAAAAAAACGGATAAATAACAAAGGAAACCAATGTATAAAAAAAATAGTGGGATTTGAAAGGGTAGAATAATCACCCAACTCATTAGACCTACACTAATATTATAAGCCTCCAACTCATATGGATTATCTGTTCTTAAATAATTGGGAGCCATACTACCAATATTTGGAATATTATTTCTGCCAATAATTCTTCTATATGCTATCTGAATAAATCCTTCACCATAGTAAGACACAAATTTATCATTTGCAATTCCATTTTCAAATAATTCTTTTTTATTGATTACCTCTGTTAATATTGCAGTCTGTTGTAATCTGCCAATAATTTGTTCAACTCCATCCGAAAGTAATTCATTATAACTTTTACTTTCTATCATTCCTTCTAGCAAATCCTTAGAACTTGATAATTCTATTTCGCTCGATTTCGAAGCACGTATAACCCATTTCAGATTCAATAAATAGGGATAAACCAAAATAACCCCAGCAGAAAAAAGAACAATTCTAAAGTAATTTAATGTTCGATTCCTATATCTATTGCACCACTCGAGAAATAAGAGAATTAAAATAAATCCTGACCATCCTCTGGATAAATTAGAAATTATAAAAAGAACTAGGTTAGTTTTTAGCAATTTTTCATTTCGGAAGGTTACAAAGTATAAATAAAAAATATAGTCTATCGGAAGGAATACCCAAATAAATGCTAAAGTAGAATTAGATTTAACATTTAATGATCCCGCAACATTTACACCTTCTGTTTGGTTGAAAATAAAAAAAGCAAGTTGCAAAAGTAATATGAATGATGAAACCGTAAATTTTGCTTGATACGAAAGTGATTTTGGGGTCTTAATTATTCTAGGTATTTTGATTTTTCTAAAATAATTAAATCCAATAACGAGAAGAAGAAAATAACATAACAAAACCAAAAATAAGGCAATGAACAAACTACTGGAAGATTCAAGTTTGACACCTTCTAAATCCCCAATTAATTGTTTCTGACTAAAAATAATTTTCGTTGCCCAAATATTTACGATAATAAATATTACAAGCCAAATTCTATATTCCCTTTTTATCAATTCTTATTTATTTTTCTTGCTGGAACTCCAACAATAACTGATCCATTTTCAAATGATTTAATTACAACACTATTTGCACCAATAACACAGTTATCTCCTATGTGAACATTGCCGAGTATTTTTGCACCAGTAGAAATAACAACATTATCTCCAATAAATGGCTGATCATTATTTAGTATTTCAGTATATTTATTACCTAATGTAACACCGTTAAATATCTTACAATTTCTTCCTATTTTCACATCGGACCCTATCACGATGTCATGACCGTGAATAATATGCAACCCCCCTTTAATTTGAGCCTTACAACTTATATCACTGGCGTATAATATTCGAATACTATACTCTACAATAAATCTTAAGATTCGCCCGAAAAGAGGAACCTTTGACAGAAAACTACCGAAACGAATTAATAGAACAAGATGAAAACTATGATCTAATATAATAACCTTCATTTTAGAGATAAAGGAATTTTTAGTTGTATATTTATTCAAATCATCACAAATTAATAGCATACTAGTATTTGAGTTTTTTATAATAATTAATATTTTTCAATAATTGTAAAAATGAAAAAAAGTGAAAAGTCTTAAGAAAGACAATGAAATACTTAAAAGCAAAAAGTCTTCTGTTCTTAATATCTACAAGAAATAAATAAAGAGCGGCTGTATTAACATAGAGTTTTTTATCCTTATCATGCCTTACTATATATATCATGGTTGTACAAATTAACTTCTTGGTATTATTGGATTTAGAAATCCCACTTTCTAGTCGATAAACACCTAAAATTTCATTACCAATAAAACTTGCATATCCATTGTCAATTTGTTTGTAATTGGCGAAATAATCTAAAACTGGAAATGATGGTTGTACAAAATTTAATGAGCCATTTCTGTACATTTTAGAACTATTTGACCCTACGGTAACCAAGGAGAGTAGTAGATCCTGTGTAATTCTTGGAAAAGCGTTAGCATTTATCTTGTCACTTGTAAACATGCCATCTTTAAGAGAATACATTCTATGCCAAGAAATATTGCATTCAAAATTAGACTCCATAAAATTATATTGTGCTTGCAGTTTACCAGGAAGGAAATAATCATCACCATCTAAATGAGCAATATATTTACCTTTAGCTTGATTATGTGTTTCGTAAAAATTATTCCAAGGACCTAGGTTCTTTTCGTGAAATATTGTTTTTATTTTTCCCGGATATTCCCTTTTCAAACGCTCAATAATATCTCGAGTACAATCTTGAGAATAATCATCACCTATAATTACCTCAAATTCAAAATTAGTTGATTGATTCAAAACACTTTTAATGCAATTTTCTATGTACTTTTCATGATTATATGTTACTATACAAACCGAGATCTCCATTACAATATGTTCTTTAAAGTTTAATTTTCTCAAATACTATATTTCAAGTTCAAAAATTGGATAAATTACCGACATAGAAATAATAAAAATTATTATACATTGGTAAAAAAAATGTAGTTTATTTATCTAGGTAATTTTAATTTTCTTGAATCTCCCGACATTGTTAGACTAACAAGGAAAATTAAAAGTCCAACTAAACATAATTGTAAAAAAATGTAAATTCGATTGTTTGTTAATGGTAAAATAGAACTTAAGAAATAAGACCCTAATATTGCTGGCAAACAAATTTTTAAAATATCATTAAAAAACCAATTCTTATTTAACCCTTTAACAAAATAATTATTAATAAATGGAACCCAACAAAATAAATAGATAGCATTTACTGATATCCATACATAACCAGCTCCAAGTCCTCCAAAATGATTTACAACTATTATTAAAGATGGAATTAATAAAGTTACAAATACAATATTTCCATACAAATGATATCGAAGATTCCCTTTGGCGTATTGTAAATAATAAGGAAATGCGGCGATGGCTAAGAAAAAATTACCAATTGAGTATAACATGACGTATTTAGATACTTTTTCTACCATTACTATATTTCCAGTCCACATGAAAACTACTTGTTTGCTAAAGAAAATCAAAATTAATGATGCTGTTCCAACAATAATTACAGTCAAACGTGTTGAAGAGCGATACAATGAAATAAAATCATTCAACTTACGTTCTGATTCTAATGCAGTAAGTCTTGGCAATATTGCCGAACTTATTGGACCACTTAATAACGTTATTGCCCCGGCAACCTGAACTGCCAATGAATAATATCCATAATCTGATAAAGGAAGTAATTTAGAAAGAATTAATTTATCTGTTTGAGTTATAATTACCCAAACTGCGCTAGTAAATGCGATTGTAAGGGAAAACTTCAATATGCCCTTTATGGGATATGCAACATCCGAATTAATTTTATCGTAAACTGGCAGTAATTTTTTCACATAAATAGCAACTACAAGAAGTTCTATAATACTAACTATAAGCTGATAAATAAAAAAAAATATCGGTGAAGGATTATTTAATATCAAAACAAAAACAATCACGAAACGTAAAATTGCAAAAACAGAATTAAAAATACTGATCCATACTAATTTTTCAAACCCTATAACTGTTGCCTTATAGATACTTGCAATCCATCTTATAGCAAGTATTACTGACATTAGCCAAACTGACTTTAACAGAGTATCGTGAGGAATGAAATTTGTCTTGAGCCAAGAAGTAACAATGAAATCGGACCCAAATATTCCTGCTGCTAAAATAATAATTGCAAAAAAAATAAAATATTTCTTAATTATTTTAAAAAAATATAAAAGATTATTTGCACTTATTGCTCCACCATTGAATCGAGCAATCTCTCTTGTAAGTGTTGGGGACATTCCCAAATCTAGTAACATTAACCATGACTGCATTAAAGTAAAAAACCCAATCAATCCATATGTTTCAGATCCGACTAAGGCAATTAATTTAGGTAACGTAATTATGCTTATTACAACAATAAAAATTTGACTTACATAATTAGCAATTATATTTTTTTTAATTGACATTATTTTTGTTTACTTAATTTAGTTCTAGTTCCATGATAACCGAAAAATCTAATTCAGAAATAACTTTAAAACCTAACTTAATATATAAATTGATTGCTTTAATATTTTTTTTGAAGACTTCTAAACGATATTTATGAAAATTTTCATTCTTTAAAAATTCAATTGAACTATAAATAAGATTTTTTGCTAATCCTTTCCCTTGATTCTTTTTATCAACAGCGAGCATTGACATAAAGCCGATTCTAGTCTCTAAATCATTACAGTAAAATGCTATGAACGCAATTAAATTTCCGTTGTCAAAATAAGAAATAATTTTTGCGTTATTTTTAATTTTCTCGGCATAGTTAGGTATGTCAATTACCGCACTTAATTTTGGGTCAAAATCATTTTCCAATTCATGTAATAATTCAATAATCATAATATTCAAATTATTCATTTTAAACTGTTCCAAAAAAATCCCTAATTAAGTTGCATATATAAATAATATCTTCATGGTCCGTGTCTTGATGAACTGGTAGGTTTAATATTTCATTAGAGATTTTGTGACTTTCTGGAAATTCTTCCTTTGTAATTTGATCTATTAACCTGTAATATAAAGCCGTTGTAGGAGCTCTTTGATCGAATAGATAAAAATATAATTTTTCTCTATTATCATTCCTAATTAAAATAGGGAAAGTCTGCGGTATATCATTCGGCATTAATTCATACATAACATGAACATTAGAATTTTTACCAATATATTTTTCATATAAGGAATAATTCTCGCGTCTTTTCTTTGCAATTTCAATAAAGTCTGAATTTGCATAATGCTCCAAATCTTCAATATCGATTTTTTTATCTATTGAAAGAGATTTTAATTTGTTTTTATCATTATTCCTTTTCAAAACACCTCCGGAATTTGTTGGAAGATACTTATGTAAAGAATAAAAACTAAAATCTCCATAATTACCAAGTAAAGTATCTTTGAAATGTAAATTAAAAGCATGAGCACAATCCTCAATTAAAACAACATTGTTTTGACGGCAAATATTTTTAATCTCTTCCATATTATTTCGACAAAATCCAAAATAATGAATTATCAATGCGCAATCAAATTTTTTATTTTGAATTAATCTTTTAAAATGATTTAGATCTATTGTCAAATCTTCATTTAGTTTATAAAATTCTGCATGAGCATTTTGGGTTTTAACCGGGTCAAAAACTCCTGATCCTTCACGGTCGGTATATCCAATGTATGAAGGCATTAAAACCTCCACGTTTTTTGAACTCTTTAAACTAAAAAGAATATGTTCCCATGCAGCTCTTGCATTTGATGTAAAAAATAAATTTTTAATATATTTTTGTTTATCAATAGGTGACTTTTCTATCATTTCTTAATATTTTATTAAACTATTTTAGTATCATCAATCAATTCATTAATTGAAGTCACATCATTAAACATCATAAGATCAATGATAGAAAGTCCGGGCTCGAAAGTCTCCCTGCGTTGTTTATATTGTTGAATATTATTGCCTAAAAAAGTTAGTTCAATATCATTCTGCAAATATTTTTCTTTGTTAAAAAAATCTTTTCCTCCTGGAGGATTTATATATTCCTTTGCACCCATAGCTTTTGAAATATTCAAAGCCCATTCATCTGCTTCCTTTACTTCATTTATTACTAGATCCATTTTAGAGAAAATTTGACTTTCAAACTTAATATCGAAATACTGACAAGTAACTTTTAATATTTTTTCATTTAATTCAACGATACTATCAGTTTGTAATGCTATACAACTATCAATCACATCCATACAATCAGAATAATAAGGTGCACGCTTTTTATAATGATGAAGTTGTGCTTTTAGTTTATCTCTCCATGGTTCTGAATTCCTAATTTCTAGTTCATTAATAAGAACTTCTCTTTTGTTCTTTACTAAGGGGACCTGAATATATTGCCAACCTTCATTTGGCTTCAGGATTCGGTTACGCTCAATCCAACCATGACGGATAAATTGAACTGTATCAAAAATTATAAATTCGTCCGTTTTTTTTATCAAACTGTAATACCCTACATAAGGAAAAAAATAGGGTTGCATTATGGATAGTTTCATTCTTTAAGATAATTATAAAGCATTAGATATTTTTTTGCAAATCTGAATGAGATCAATTTTTTTCAAATCGAAATATAACGGTAAACACATCACTCTAGAAGAAATATTCTCAGAAACAGGCATGGATTCACCGTTAATATAAGGTATTGTATTTAAGGAAGGATAAAAATAGCGTCTTGGAAATATTTGTTCATCATTTAATGCTTTTTGTACTCTAATTAAAATCTCTTCCGATTCAAAAATTATTGCATAATAACTATAATTCCATCTAGTATTTTCTCTTAATTTCACTCGTTTTAATTTAGAAAAATCTAAATTTTGATCATAATAATCAACTGTTTTTCTTCGACTTTCAATAATCGCGTTCATGTAAGGTAAAACGGACAAGCCCATTGCGGCTTGCAACTCGGATATTTTTCCATTAACCCCTAAACCATGAAATGCTAAAGGCCCATTGTGTCCAAAATTATGACTATAAAACATTTTATGTCGCAAAGTCTCTTCATTGCAAAATAAAGCACCTCCTTCACCAGTATGAAATAACTTTGTTGCATGAAAACTACAAGTACTTACATCGCCATATTCAAATATTGACTTTCCATTATAAGTAACTCCAAAACAGTGTGCCGCATCATAAATCACTTTAAGCTTGTGTTTTTTCGCAATGGCCTCAATTGTTTCAATATTACAAGGGTTTCCAAAAACGTGCGTTGCTAAAATAGCAGTAGTTTTAATCGTTATTGCTTCTTCAATTTTAGTCTCATCAATTGTTAAATAATCTGGATGTATATCAACGAACACGGGCGTGCAATTTTCCCAAACAATCGCTGCTGAAGTAGCAACATAACTAAAAGGGGTAGTAATTATTTCACCTTTATCACCAAGAACCTTTAATGCTATTTGCAAAGGGATGGTCCCGTTATTCATAATTATAACATTAGAAACTGTGAGATAATCCTTTAATTTCTCTTCTAACTCCTGCAATAGTTCCCCTCTATTAGTCAACCATTCATTTTTCCAAATTCTTTGTAATTGTTGGTTATACTCTTCCAATGGAGGGAAAAAAGTTTTAGTTACATTTATCATTTTTTTGATGTTGTTGTTTAATATTCAAATAAAGAATTAATTAATTATTTCTTTACATTCTACCGTCAACTTCATATTCAATAACACCCTTAACATCATAAATAATACTTTTTTCATTTTGCAACGAAGATAAATTCATGTCTAAAAATGGAATATGTGCAACCCCTAAAACTATGGCATCAAATTTTTCAATTGGCAAAACCGTAGTTGTATCTAAACTATATTCATTTTTTACTTCAGCTGGATTAGCCATTGGATCATATATTGTTACATGAATTCCATAATCTTTTAAGGCCTTTATTACATCAACAATTTTAGTATTACGAACATCTGGACAATTTTCTTTAAAGGTTATTCCTAACATTAATAAACTAGATCCTTTGACTGTAATCCCTTTTTTAATCATCAACTTCACAACTTGAGAAGCGACATACTCACCCATACTATCGTTCAATCTGCGTCCTGCTAATATTATTTCAGGATGATATCCAAATTCCTGAGCACGTTGAGCCAGATAGTAAGGATCAACCCCTATACAATGCCCTCCTACTAAACCTGGCTTAAAAGGCAGGAAATTCCATTTGGTTCCCGCTGCTTCCAAAACAGCTTGAGTATCAATATTCATTAAATTGAATATTTTAGCAAGTTCATTTACAAAAGCAATATTAATGTCTCGCTGAGAATTTTCAATTACTTTGGCTGCTTCGGCTACCTTAATACAAGGTGCTAAATGTGTGCCTGCGGTTATAACACTTTTATAAAGTTCATCAACTTTTTTACCTATTTCAAATGTAGAACCCGATGTTACTTTTAATATTTTTTCTACCGTATGTTCTTTGTCACCCGGATTAATCCGTTCAGGAGAATAGCCCGCAAAAAAATCAATATTAAATTTCAAGCCTGACGTTTTTTCTAATACAGGGATGCATTCTTCCTCGGTAGCTCCAGGATATACAGTAGATTCATAGATCACAATATCTCCCTTTTTCAATACTTTACCAACGGTTTCACTAGCTTTGTACAGTGGTGTCAAATCAGGTCGGTTGTTTTTATCAACTGGGGTTGGTACCGTAACAATATAATAATTACAATCTTGTATGTCTGTAATATCAAATGAACAGAAAAGACCAATTCCTAAATTCTGATTAGTTTTTAATAAGACACCACGAAGTATTTCATCCTCTACTTCTAAGGTTCCATCATGTCCTTCGCGAAGTTCTTTAATTCGAGTTTGATTAATATCAAAACCAACTACTTTGTTTTTTGTGGCAAATAACCGGGCGAGAGGTAAACCTACATAGCCTAAACCTATGACTGCTATTTTTTTCATGAAAATTTATTACTTTAAATTGTGGAAGTACCAAGAAACAGCTTCTTGAATACCTAGTTCAATAGAAAATTGAGGGTTGTACCCCAATTTACTTTTTGCTTTTTCTATACTTGCCAAAGAATGTGGAATATCCCCTATTCTATTGGGGCCATGTATAATGTTTACTTCAGCAATTTTAGGGTCAAAATGCGATAAATTATTCTTTAATAACTGAACCAACTCAGTCAGTGTTGTTCTGTCTCCAAAAGCAGTATTGAAAACTGTATTAATCGCGTCAGGATTTTGGGTTAACATTGCTAATTCATTCATTTGAATCACATTGTCAATGTAAGTAAAGTCTCTAGAATAATTACCATCTCCATTAATTACAGGACTTTCATAATTCATGAATTGTTTCACAAATAAAGGAATAACAGCCGCATAGGCACCATTTGGATCTTGTTTTCTTCCAAAAACATTGAAATATCGCAAACCTACCGTTTCTATTCCATAAGTTTTACTGAAAATTTCTGCGTACAATTCGTTCACATATTTCGTAATTGCATAAGGCGATAGTGGTTTTCCAATAACATCCTCCACTTTTGGTAAACCTACAGAATCTCCGTAGGTAGAGGAACTTGCTGCATAAACAAATCGCTTCACCTTTGCATCTCTTGCTGCAATTAACATATTTAAAAATCCAGAAACATTTACCTCATTCGTAGTTAAAGGATCTTTAATAGATCGTGGAACTGAACCCAAAGCCGCTTGATGTAATACAAAATCAACACCTTTAACTGCTTTTTGGCAATCTTCTATTTTTCTAATATCACCATGAATTAAATTAAAATTAGGATTACTTATCACTGCATTCAAATTATGTAAATGCCCTGTTTCAAAGTTGTCTAAACAAACTACCTCATAGTCTTTACCAATAAAATATTCGCAAAGATTAGAACCAATAAATCCAGCTCCTCCAGTTATTAATATTCTCATTTTAGTATTTCTTATTTATTTAACACTTTATTTATCTTGCTTCTAAATGTAGATGCTGTATCATTTATTACCGTTCAAGATAATTTCCATTTATTCTCAAAATGATCTATTAGTCAATGATTTATATAGTTTTCTCACCAATAATACTCACATAACTAACAAAGGCATAAATATTAACTTAAATCTTGATTTATAAATTAGACTGAAATTTCAAGCACCGGTTTAATGTCTCTCATATTTTGAAATCTTCAACTTTAGTATATAAAGAGTTTATTTCTTTATATCTTTTACCGGTTGGGTTTTCTGCAACCCCATGATTAATTTAAAGTACTATAAGTTTGCTTATCCGAGCATTTTAATTGAATTTCATTTTTATGTTTTTTATTCTTGTGTACATTAAGATGCATCCCGTTTACATATCAACAAACATTCCCTTCATCAATTTCTTGCTAATCAACATACCAATTAATAAAAATATTGATAAAAACCCACCAATTAACAACCCTTTCAACTTACCAAATTGAAATTTATCCAATGGTAAAATTGGCTCATCAATAATCTCAATAATCGGTTCTTCTTGCTCCCTCTGAAACTTTGTCATTTCGAGGTTTTGTATCACGTTTGCATACATGCTTTTTAATACTTCGACATCAATTTGCTTCTTTGCCTGATTCGTCTTGTAACGCATTAAGGGGGTATGGCTATTCAAATCTGTTTCAAAAGCCAAGGTGGTGATCGAACCATCCAACAAACCTCGAATGGAGTCCTTTTTTTGAATAAGCTCATTTTCTGTCCGCATCAATTTCCCTATTTTGATTTCCAAGTATAAATCAATGGCATTTTTTACTAAAGCCTTAGAAAAAAGATAAGCCCATTGCTCATTCACATCCTTCACATCCAAATTGATAATCGTTGTTTTTTTATCCTGACGTTCAGCTACAATTTGGGTTTCACGAATGGTTTTGGTAATGGCAAGTAATAAGCTGTCTTGTTTTCTGGTAAAAACAAGAGAATCTAAGTTTTTTGGAAATAACTTGATTTTCTTTGCTTTCAAAGGTTTTTCAAAATGATTTTGCACATACGAATTTAAGAGGTTGTCTCCTTTCAACTCGTACTGTGCTTCTTTCAAAGATTGGTGGATAATACGGTTTGATTTCATAAGAAACAGTACATTTTCTCCACCGAACATACCACTTGCACTTGAGGCACCAATATCTCCTAAGCCCAAAGAACTAGCCAAGCCGCCTAGGGCGCCACCAGATCCATTTTTTTGTTCCATGGTAAAACTCACTTTTGAGGTATAAATCGGAATAGTAAAGTATTTTACATAAGCGAAACCTAAAGTAGCACCAAGAACTCCCGCTATGAAAATACGCCATTTAAATCCCCATAGATACGAAAACCAAACTTTTCCTTTCAGAATCAATTCTTTCAAACTGATTTCGTCTTTTTGAAACTGATTTTCGGTTAGTTGATTCGACATCTTACAGTTGTTTGATGAGTAAGGTAATGGTCAATAAGGAGGATACCGCTTGGAAAGAACGGGTAAAAATGGCATCGTAATCGATTTCCTTTTTCTCCTTGGTTTTGTCTTCTTTGACTTTATTGACTAAGACGATTTCGCCTCCACTTTGTACGGTAGGGAAATCATTGAAGAGTCCAAGAACACGTTTGGTTCCATCGACACGACCAGAAGGATAGGCTACTGCAACCGAACGCTTATTGGCCTCTGGGGAGAAACCACCAGCAAATTCACGGATGTACCAGCGCGCTGATTTCTTTCCTTGGTAGACAAATACCATGTTCTGCTTGATTTCTTTTTCTATCTGCGGGTATTGGGTTCCTTCCAAACGGATGCTAAATGTATATTGAGAAGGAAGAATACTCAATAAATCGCCATTCATGAGTACTGGATTCAATCTGTTGGAATGCTTGCGACGCAGCGCTTTTTTCAAGTCTACGCCAATCGGTCCAACGTCTTCAAATTCTCGGAATAAAACGCACATTTCTTTACTCGCAAAGGCATTCAATCCTCCTGCTGCTTGCACCAAGTCGGAAAGATGGAAGGGTTTTGCCGGTAATGGATAAGTACCTGGATAGTTCACCTCTCCGGCAATCTCTACACGCTTGTTGGTGTTGTAGAGACTTAAATCACGGATCAAAACTTGGTCAAAGGGCAATAAGTTGAATTTCGGGTTTTTACCGACCACATTGTAGTTGGTGTCTAAGTTCAATTCAATGCGCTCGTAGCCTGAACCTCTTTTGTTGGAATAATTTAAACGGAATACTTCCACGCGGCTTAAATCGGCAGAGACTTTTTTACCACCAGCCATGAGGATGACATCTTTCAGTTTTAAATCAGGACTGTAAGCAAAGTTTTGAGGTTTCTGTACCGAACCCCCAACGCTTACATTGGAAGCAACGCTGTAGACACTTTTATCATAGATCATCAAGTGATCGCCTGCACGCAAGTTCCAAACATTCGTGTCTTTCAAGTCAATTTTAATGTATTGATACGTATCTGGGTTGTACCAATCTTTGCGGCGTACATAGGCAATGTCTGATGAGGTTGGGATTAATCCACGTGCCAACTGCAAGGCATCGGTGATTTTCAGTTCATCTCCAAAAGCCATTTCGCGTTCGAAAGGTTCTCTTACAGCACCACTCACTTCGATTTTCGCGGCATTCATGTACTCTGCACGGTCAAACACACGTAAATGATCCCCTGCCTTTAATTGCATACTTCCATTCTTACTCGGAACTACGGGGATGTATTCTAGGTGTCCGGGTTTTAATAAGTTTTGACGTAAGACATACGCGGTATCTGTTGCCGTTGCCTTTAATCCACCCGCCATGGCCAAGACATCGTTTACACTGATGACATCTGAAATGGACAACAATTTCTTGAAAGGCATGCGCACCGCACCACTTACTTCGATTTGTTGCTGGTCGGTGTACACGGATTGATCAAATACATTCACTTTGTCCTTGCGGGTCAAGACAAATTGTCCAATGGATGCACTATCTACTTTTAAAATTTGTTTTGTTCCATCCACCAAGCTGCGTTCCACGAAATATTGATCCGCGCTCGCCTGTGGTTTTAATTGTGCTTTGGCGATTAAGGTTCCCAAGGTCATTCCGGAACTTAACTCATAGGTACCTGGGTAATAAACCGCTCCTAATACCTCTGCGAATTGTTCCAATTCTTTACTGTTCGTTTTCACACGGATCACATCCCCATCTTGGATGTCCACTTTCAACTTTCCGCTCATGACATCGGCCAAACGGTATTCCATCAAACTTGGTTCTGCTCCTGCGTAACGCACAATCTGAACAAATTCCGCATAGGTGTTAAAATTTAAACCACCGGCAAAGAGAATTAACTCTTTCAGACCTTCTTTGCCAATCAACTCATAACGCATCGGACGTTTCACTCCACCTTCAATGGTGACTAATTTTTGTACCAAGGGAATAAATAAGATATCGTTGTGTTGCAAGTCATATTGAAACTGCGCCCCTGGATTATTCAAGAAGGCGTACAAATCAATTTTCTTGCGCGTTTCTCCACGAATCAGTTCAATGGCTCTCACAGATCCAAGATCACTTGGTCCTCCCACTGCCGCTAAAGCGTTCAAGGCTGTATTTAAAGCAGAAAGTTGGATGCTTCCCGCGCGCTGTGTTTCACCAAAGATGTTCACAGTCAACATGCGTGCTTGTTGCAGGGTCACGGCGAATTCATCTCCTTGAAAACGATAAGCGACCGAGAAACGGTTGCGTACCAATTTGCGAGCTTCTTTTAAGGTCAATCCTTTTAAATAGATTTGCGCCATTCCTGCTGGTGTGACGAATCCCGCCTCGTTGATGGTCAAAAGTAAATCTGCCTGAGAGATCCCAAAGATGGTGATGCGCAATTGATCACCGGCCCCAAGCACATAGGTTTCTGGTGCAGTGGATCCGTCGGTTGTTTTAATCGGCTCCAAGCGTTTATCGCCAAAAAGCTGGTGTCCATAGATTCCAGGAGCAACAGGTAAAGTCGGTTCGGAATTAGTTGCTTGAACGACTGGACTCACCTCTGGAGCGACATCAATCGGAACGGGTTTCGTTTGAGTAGGCACAGCCACCTCTTCTGGAGCTGGAACAACTTCCATTTTCGCTTCTTGAACCTGCTCTACTTGTTTGGACTTCGCTGCAGCTAATTCATCCAAGACCGCTGTGATCTCCGGTTTCTTCTCCAACAAGGTTTCTGGACTCATTTTCTGAACATCCAATCCCTTGGCCATCAATGCCTGTTCAGCTTCTGCTTGTGTCAAGCCACGTTTGTCTAATTCTGTCTTTATCAGATAATCTTGATCAGGAGAAACTTGCGACCAGCCACTCGTAAAAAAGGATAAAAAAAGGAAAAATGTTACTGCTTTAAAAGCTTGCATAATCGTATATTTTTTTGCAAAAGTAATGAAACTCAGTTTCAATTCATAATCTCTTGAGTGCCTATGGCTTCGCCGCGGTTGGTCACAGTGAACCAAGCCAAGCGTTTTCGTAAAACACCCCTTCTACTCTATCATTCACTCACAAAAGTGCTTTCACAAAACTTTTAGGCACATTCACGCCAAAAGCAAGACTTAAGTGATGTAATTCAATGCGTATTCTCAAACTATTGATGTCTTGCACCGCTGTACCAATCAAGCCTTTAAAAGGCCCACGAATAACTTCCACGACCGTACCTGGAGAAACCTGGGTTTCCAACAATTCTGGTTGTGCTGCTTCTTGCAAGAGTATTTTTATATTCAAAATTTCCTGATCCTTTACAATGGCCGACTTTCCGAGGTGTCGCAATACACGACTCACACCAAAAACCGTGTAGATGTCCCGAAGTTTTTCCACACTACATTTCACGAAAACAACGGAGGATATTAAAGGTCTTTGCACTTTCTTTTTTCGATCTGACCATTGCTTCCATTCCGTAAGTAGTGGCAAGTAGCATTCAAATCCAGCAAGTTCTAGTCTTTCCGCGACCTTTTTCTCAGCCTTCGGATGCGTATACACCACGAACCAATTCATGACTGGAATCAGTTGATTCGTATCCAAGGTCTTGTGAAGTTGTGTATCTGCGATCTGCATGTGCAAGCATTCAATTTGGGGCAAAATTAATCATTTTCGCTTATTTTACCTAATTTAAATAGGGCATGGCAAAGAGGCCTTAATGGGCGCTGTCAATAATCCGCTAATCCACAAGGGAATATAATGGCTTGATGTTCATATGATCCATAATCAAGACCGAATAAAATGGCCTTAAAACCTAGATTTTACTTATCATACACACACCAAAACAGAATGAAAATCAGTTGGTGCGTTAAGTTGCTTCAAATAAGATACCTAGCCGTTTTAAAAAGATGTTTTTCCCTTAACTTACCTTAATTAAAATTTAATGATTTTTTAATGTTGGAGAATCGTCATTTTTGGTTTTGAAATTGACTTGTTTAGCCCTTGTACTTTTCTTCTGCTTCAGCATGCAAGCGCAACCTGCCGAAACGAATAAAAAAAAAGCAGGTATAACAGGGAATTCATCTCATTAGTAGCGGTGAATGAATCGACTTTTTACCTTATTTTACCTTATTATTTCTTAAGTTGAAATGGAAGCGTAATCATTGATTTAGCTGAGTTTTTCATAAAATTTACCGCACAAATAGTTGCGTTTTTCAAAGAATACTTTCATGAATAGTAGAAACGCATGGATATTTGACAGAAAACAGTATCTTTGCTGCATTAATTAAACAAAATATGAAAAAATTAATTTTAGCGTTCGCAACGGTGATGTCATTCATGGTAACGGCGCAAGACTACAACAAATGTTCTATCGGATTCAACATCGGTGGACATGATGGAATGAGTAAAACCAATCATTCAACAAAAATCTACCAATTATCTCACATGGAACTGAATTCTCGTTACATGTTAAATAATCGTTTTGGGATTAAGTTTGATGTGGCTACAGATAAATTCAACTTTAAAGATGGTCATCCAGCAACAAATGCGGTTCGCTTTTCAATTCAACCGACTTTCAGCTTGACAGACGTATTGCACATGAATGATTTTTCTAAGCGTTTGGGTATGTTCATTCACACAGGAGGTGCGTATGCAGCGATGTGGAATAAAACATTGGTAACTGGACCTAAAGAATTGTTCAATGCAAACGATGGTTCTGTGGATGAAATGATTCAAGGTATTTTGGGTTTAACCACACAAATCAAGATTTCTGAGCGCATGAGTGTCAATGCAGACATTTCGTTCATGGCAAACATTCGTCAAAACAACGGATTTGATTTCGAAGCGGCTCCAATTAGTGGTGGTGGATTCTCTGGGTACTACGCAACAGCATCCGTTGGTTTCAACTATTACATTGGTAAAGCGAAAACACACGCAGATTGGACATACACGCCACGCATGAATCAAGCAGATTTAAATCGCATTGCTTCATTGGAAAAACAAGCAGCTGATGCAGCAGCGAAATTAGGTGATGACGATAAAGATGGCGTAATCAATGCGGTAGATCAAGAAGCAAACACACCGGCAGGAAATGCAGTTGACGTAACTGGTAAAACAGTTGTTCCGACACCTGCTCCAGACTTGAACACCATCGATACAGACGGTGACGGTTTCGTTGACGCAAAAGATGAGTGTCCAACAGTAACAGGTTCTGTTAAAGGATGTCCAGAAGAACATTCAGCAGAAAAAGACGCAAAAACATTGAATGATTCAGGAATCTATGACATCATGTTTGTAAAAGGATCTTCTGTGATCAATCCTACCTACAACAGCATCATGGATAAATTAGTAAGCTACATGGCTGCTAATCCAACACAAACAATTGCTGTAACTGGTCACACAGATACAGACGGAGCTGATGAGATGAATAACAAGTTATCTGAAGCACGTGTGAATGCCGTTGTAACTTATTTAACAAGTAAAGGAGTGAATAAAAATCGCCTTGTTATTTCTTACAAAGGGAAAAAAGAAACAAAATACGCAGGAAATACATTGGAAGTGGATGCAGCAAATCGCCGCGTACAGTTTTCTATTGTCCGATAATTTTATACTTTTACAAAGAAAGGCGGTCTTTGGATCGCCTTTTTTGTATCAAATAATTCTAGTTCGATGAAAAAAATTCAAATGGTGGACCTTGTTTCTCAATACGAGAAAATCAAACCGTCCATTGACGTGGCCATCCAAGACGTGATTCAACACGCTCATTTTATCAATGGTCCAGCGGTGAGTCGCTTTCAATCCGATCTTCAAAACTACTTGGGTGTTGCGCATGTGATTCCTTGTGCAAATGGCACGGATGCCCTGCAAATTGCGATGATGGCCCTGGGCTTAAAACCCGGAGATGAAGTAATCACACCGAGTTTTACGTATATCGCAACCACAGAGGTAATCGCCTTGCTGGGATTAACACCCGTATTTGTCGAAGTGGATCCACATACATTTTGCATTGATCCAGCGGCTATAGAAGCAGCGATTACAGCAAAAACAAAAGCCATTGTTCCGGTTCACCTTTATGGTCAAGCCGCAAACATGAATGCGGTCATGGAAATCGCTGAAAAGCACCAATTGTTCGTTATCGAGGACAATGCACAGGCCATTGGTTCCGATTACCATCTGTCCAACGGAAAAAAAGTGAAGACAGGTACCATTGGTGACATCGGTTGTACTTCGTTTTTTCCTTCGAAAAATCTCGGTTGCTACGGTGATGGAGGTGCACTCTGTACCAACAACGCAGAATTGGCGAGCAAAATAAAGATGATTGCCAACCACGGTCAAGAGCAAAAATATGTGCACGACGTTGTGGGTTGTAATTCGCGCTTGGATACAATTCAAGCAGCAATATTAGAAGTGAAATTACGCCAATTGGATAACTACATCGATGCGCGACGTGAAGTAGCTGAACGCTACGACGAAGCATTCGCGGGAATTCCCGGTGTTCGCATTCCATTCCGAGCAGACGATTCCAAGCATGTTTTTCACCAATACACACTCGTGTTGGAAAATGGCAATCGCAACGCACTGCAAGAACATTTATCGGAAAATGAAATACCAAGCATGATCTATTATCCGATTCCAGCGCACAAGCAAAAAATGTTTGCTGCCTTCGGAAGTGGAAACACAGAATTACCCACAACAGATTGGTTGACCGAACGCGTGATTTCCTTGCCAATTCATACGGAAATGGATGAGGAGCAAGTGGAATTTATTATTGACACGGTGAAATTGTTTTTCTAAACAGAAAACAGTCCGCCGCGGCGGATCAGTGCTCAGTACGCCGTGGCGGAACAGTGCTGAATCATTTAAAATGAAATTGAATATGAGTAAATTGAACAAAATAACCAAGAGTAGATAATTAGCAAAAGCACTGTTCACTGAGCACTAAAAAAAATATATGACAAACATCGCAGTAGTTGGTACCGGATACGTTGGGCTCGTCACAGGGACCTGTTTCGCGGAGACAGGAAACAACGTGATATGCATTGATATTGACGCGAATAAAGTCGCGAAAATGCAAAATGGGGAGATTCCGATTTATGAACCCGAATTAGACGTGATTTTCGAACGCAACATCAAAGCTGGACGTTTGACCTTCACTACGGATTTAGCAGCGGGAATCAAGGATGCGGAAATCGTGTTCTTGGCCTTGCCAACACCTCCAGGTGAAGATGGATCTGCGGATTTATCTTATATTCTGGGCGTTGCGAAAGAACTGGGTAAAATCATGACCGATTACCTCGTCATCGTCGATAAAAGCACAGTGCCCGTAGGGACAGCCGAAAAAGTAAAGGCGGCCATTGCGGAGCATGCAACTGTTGATTTTGCGGTGGTATCTAATCCGGAATTTTTACGCGAAGGATTTGCGGTGAGCGATTTCATGAAACCAGACCGTGTCGTGATAGGCACAAGCGATGAGCGTGCTCAGAAAGTCATGGATAGTTTGTATAAGCCCTTTGTTCGCCAGGGAAATCCCATCTATTTCATGGATGAGAAATCTGCTGAATTGACAAAATACGCAGCCAACGCCTTTTTGGCGACCAAAATTACCTTCATGAATGAAATCGCCAATTTCTGTGAATTGGTAGGAGCAGATGTTGATAAGGTTCGTATCGGAATTGGCTCGGATAACCGCATTGGAAAACGCTTTTTGTTCCCTGGAATTGGTTTCGGTGGATCTTGTTTCCCTAAAGATGTTCAAGCATTGGTCAAATCTGGAACGGAGAACAACTACGATTTCAAGATCCTATCTGCCGTGATGGATGTGAACCAAGATCAAAAAACCATCTTGTTTCCAAAAATCAAAAATTTCTTCCGTGGTGACCTCACTGGAAAACACATTGCTCTTTGGGGCTTAGCCTTTAAACCAGATACAGATGACATCCGCGAAGCGCCTGCCTTATACATGATCGATGAATTATTGAAAGCTGGAGCAAGCGTTAGCGCGTACGATCCAGAGGCCATGCCTAATGTGGAACGCCTATTAGGAAATAAGATCACCTACGCTTCAGATGAATATTCAGTATTGCGTAATGCGGATGCATTAGTGATCTGTACAGAATGGAGTTGCTTTAAAAATCCTAATTTTGTAGCCGTGAAAGATTTCTTGAAAGACAATGTGATTTTTGACGGAAGAAACTTATATGATGTGGAAGAAATGAACGAAAAAGGATTCTATTACGCGAGTATTGGTCGCAGAAAAGTATTTGGACTACTATGAAACGCGTACTCATCACCGGTGCAGCCGGCTTTTTAGGATCCCATTTGTGCGATCGCTTCATCAAAGATGGTTATCATGTCATCGCGATGGATAACCTCATCACCGGCCGCCTGAAAAACATTGAACACTTGTTCCCCTTGGAACAATTCGAATTTTACAACAACGATGTATCGAAATTCATTCACGTACCAGGAGAATTAGATTACATCTTACATTTTGCTTCGCCAGCTAGTCCAATTGATTATTTAAAAATTCCCATTCAAACCTTGAAAGTTGGTTCATTGGGCATTCATAATTGCCTTGGTTTAGCGAAAGCAAAAGGTGCGCGCTTGATTATCGCTTCCACTTCCGAAGTCTACGGAGACCCAACGGTTCATCCGCAAACGGAAGATTATTGGGGGAATGTGAATCCTGTTGGTCCACGTGGTGTCTACGATGAGGCAAAACGCTTTCAAGAAGCCATGACCATGGCATACCATAATTTCCATGGACTGGAAACACGCATCGTGCGAATTTTCAATACGTATGGTCCACGCATGCGCTTAAACGATGGACGTGTATTACCTGCATTCATTGGTCAAGCATTACGAGGTGAAGACCTTACCGTATTCGGAGACGGTTCTCAAACGCGTTCTTTCTGCTATGTCGATGATTTAGTCGAAGGAATCGTTCGTTTGTTGATGAGCGATTATCCGTATCCTGTAAATGTTGGGAATCCATCTGAAATCACGATTTCACAGTTTGCAGAAGAGATCATTGCCTTAACGGGAACCACACAAAAAGTCATTTACAAGGATCTACCTGTGGATGACCCGAAACAGCGTCAACCCGATATTACGAAAGCACGCGAAATTCTTCAGTGGGAACCTAAAATCGACCGCAGTGAAGGATTAAAACGCACCTATGCTTATTTCCAAAGTCTAAGCAAAGTAGAGCTATTGGAAACAGATCATTATAATTTTGATAAATACATTACAAAGTAAATGAAGTATTTCGCACATGAAACGGCGGTCATAGATGAAGGATGTCAGATTGGTGAAGGAACCAAGATCTGGCATTTTTCGCATATCATGCCTAACTGCACCATCGGATTGTCTTGTAACATTGGTCAAAATGTGGTTATTTCGCCTGAGGTTATTTTAGGGAACAACGTTAAAGTACAAAACAACGTTTCCATTTACACAGGTGTCATCTGCGAGGACGATGTGTTCTTGGGTCCATCGATGGTTTTCACGAATGTGATGAATCCACGCAGTGCAGTCATTCGTCGCGACAGTTATTTGAAAACGATTGTCAAAAAAGGCGCAAGTATTGGTGCCAATGCGACCATCGTTTGCGGTCACGATATCGGACGCTATGCATTTATCGGTGCAGGTGCCGTGGTTACAAAACATGTTCCTGATTATGCGTTGGTCGTTGGAAATCCCGCACGTCAAATTGGATGGATGTCCGAATATGGTCACCGATTGAATTTTAACGAGAATGGATTGGCCGAATGCCCAGAAAGTGGAGATAAATATTGCTTGAACGGCAATCATGTAGAGCGAGAAAGAGAGTGAGAAAGAGAGTTATAACAAAGAATGGAGTTAGGTACTGTTCACTGAGCAC
This sequence comes from Crocinitomicaceae bacterium, assembly GCA_024643365.1. Taxonomy (GTDB): domain Bacteria; phylum Bacteroidota; class Bacteroidia; order Flavobacteriales_D; family Crocinitomicaceae; genus UBA952. The sequence goes on from JAHENC010000021.1 coordinate 217,421, forward strand.
TAATTACAGTTAACAATAAATTATGTCAAAAATCAAATTTGCCGTTATCGGCGCTGGACACATTGGTAAACGTCATGCGGAGATGATTCGTCGTGATGCAGAAGGAGAATTAGTCGCAATGGTGGATGTCCGCGGGAAAGAGGAATGTCAAGCACAAGATTTCGATGTGCCATTCTTTTCAACGATGGAAGATTTATTCACCAGCGGATTGGAATTCGATGTAATCAATGTGTGTACACCGAACGGATTGCATGCCGATCAAGCGTTGCTTGCATTGGAACACAAGAAACACGTTGTGTGTGAAAAACCGATGGGCTTGACCAAGGAAAGCTGTGAGCGAATCATATACAAATCACTACAAGTATCTAAGCAAGTATTTTGTGTGATGCAAAATCGTTATTCGCCGCCATCCGTGTGGATTAAAGACCTAATTGACCGTAAAGTTTTGGGTGATATCTACATGGTGCAATTGAATTGTTACTGGAACCGCGATGAGCGCTATTACAAAGCAGGCGGATGGAAAGGTACACAGGATTTAGATGGTGGAACTTTGTTCACTCAGTTCAGTCACTTTATCGACATCATGTACTGGTTGTTTGGCGACATCGATAATATTCAAGGGAAATTTGCCGATTTCAATCACAAAGATTTCACAGATTTCGAAGATTCTGGTTTCGTGAGCTTTGATTTCATCAACGGTGGAATGGGTTCCTTGAATTATTCAACTTCTGTTGCCAATCAAAATTTAGAGTCCTCCATGACCATCATCGGAAAAAATGGATCCGTTAAAATCGGTGGACAATACATGAACGAAGTGGAAGTATGCAACATTACTGGTTACGAGATGCCTGAATTGGCGCCAACGAATCCTGGAAATGACTATGGTCCATATAAAGGATCTGCAGCGAATCACAATTACGTGATTACGAATGTTATCGATTCTTTGAAAGGACGCACGTCTCCGACAACAAATGCGTTAGAAGGGATGAAAGTGGTGGAGATTATTGAGCGGATATATAAGGTGAGGGATGCTAATGTGCTAATGGGCTAATGGGCTAATTTGCTAATGTGCTAATGGGCTAATGGGCTAATGTGTTAATGGGCTAATGTGTTAATTTGCTAAGGACATAATTTGCTAATGGTTTAATTTGCTTTCGCGGCGGCGGACTGAGCACTAGAATAAAGAATAAAAAATAAAGCGAAGAGCGGAGTTCGACACTGAGAACTGTGCACTGAAAACTGATCCGCTGCGGCGGACTGAGAACTAATTAACTGTATTATGATTTACGAGGATCTATTAAATAAAAACGCAAAACTTGCACTGGTCGGATTAGGTTACGTTGGATTACCGATTGCATTGGAATTCGCGAAACGTGTGAAGGTGGTTGGATTTGATATCAACCAAGCACGTGTAGACATGATGCGTCGTGGAGAGGATCCAAGTCGTGAATTGGAAGCTGCGGATTTTGAGAACCGAGACATTACATTTTCGGCGGATATCCAAGATTTAGCGGATGTGAATTTTTTCATTGTAGCGGTTCCCACTCCGATTGATGAAACGAACCTTCCTGACTTAAAACCCTTACAGGGCGCGAGCCGTACAGTGGGAAAAGTACTCAAGAAAGGTGATTATGTGGTTTTTGAGTCAACAGTTTATCCGGGTTGTACCGAAGAGGACTGTATTCCAATTTTAGAAGCAGAATCTGGATTGAAATTCCCGGAGGATTTTAAAGTTGGTTATTCACCAGAGCGCATCAATCCAGGAGACAAAGAACACACGTTGCAAAATGTCATTAAAATCGTTTCTGGTTGCGACGAAGAATCCTTGGATCAAATTGCCAAAACATACGAATTAGTCGTTGCGGCGGGAGTCCACCGTGCGACAAGCATTAAAGTTGCTGAAGCTGCGAAAATTGTTGAAAACACCCAACGTGACGTCAACATATCTTTGGTCAATGAATTATCGATCATCTTCAATAAAATGGGCATCAACACCTATGATGTACTTGAAGCTGCGGGAACAAAATGGAATTTCTTAAAATTCTATCCAGGACTCGTTGGTGGACATTGCATTGGTGTCGATCCGTATTATTTGGTACACAAAGCCATGCAATTAGGATACCATTCCAAAGTAATCAATTCTGGTCGCTACGTGAATGATTCCATGGGCTTCTACATCGGTAAACAAACGGCGAAAAAAATCATTGCACAAGGTAAAATGATCCAAGAAGCACATGTTTTGGTGATGGGTGCAACATTCAAAGAAAACGTGAGCGACATCCGAAATTCGAAAGTGATTGATGTAGTCAATGAACTAAAGTCTTTTCAAATCAACGTTGATGTCATTGATCCACACGCTGATTCTTCCGAAATGGAACACGAATATGGAGTTGCATTAGCAATTGAAATGCGTTCAGATTATGATGCGATTATTATGGCGGTCAACCACCGCGAATATTGTCAATTCGATGAAAGCTATTTCAAAGGATTGATGAAAGATGGCAAAGGCGTTTTTGTTGACGTCAAAGGAATTTACCGCGGAAAAATAAACGATTTAACCTATTGGTCATTGTAAACATAGAAACAGTCCGCCACGGCGGAGAGTGAACTGTTCCGCCACGGCGGACTGAGCACTAAGAACAAAAAAACATGAAAAAAACGATCATCATCACCGGCGGAGCCGGATTCATTGGATCACACGTGGTTCGACGATTTATTAAAAATTATCCCGATTACCTCATCGTGAACGTGGATAAATTGACCTACGCAGGAAACTTGGAAAACCTCAATGACATCGATCAACATCCGAATTACCGTTTTGAACGTGTGGATATTGTTGATGCAGATGCAGTTCGTACTATTTTCAAAAAATATGATGTGACAGATGTTATTCACTTAGCAGCAGAATCACACGTGGATCGTTCCATTGAAGGTCCAATGGACTTCGTCATGACAAACGTCGTTGGAACGGTGAACTTATTACAAGCAGCGAAAGACGCATGGAAAGGAAGCACAGGAAATGTCTTTCACCATGTTTCCACGGATGAAGTCTATGGAAGTTTAGGTGATGAGGGATTATTCACTGAACAGACATCCTACGATCCGAGAAGTCCATATTCTGCATCGAAAGCGTCTTCAGATCATTTCGTTATGGCTTTTTACCATACATACGGATTACCGATTAAAATGTCCAATTGTTCCAATAACTACGGTAGTCATCACTTTCCAGAAAAGTTGATTCCATTGATGATTCACAATATTCAACATAAAAAACCACTTCCGATTTACGGTTTAGGAGACAATATTCGCGATTGGTTGTGGGTAGAAGACCATGCCAGTGCGATCGATGCTATTTTCCACACAGGAAGAATTGGCGAATCATACAACGTTGGTGGACTTAACGAATGGACAAACATCGAATTGGTGCGTTTCCTTTGTCAATTGATGGATGAGAAATTGGGAAGAACAAAAGGAGAATCCGAAGGATTGATTACCTACGTAACAGACCGTGCTGGACACGACAAACGTTATGCAATCGATGCGTCCAAATTAGAAGAAGAACTGGGCTGGACGCCTTCCATCACGTTCGAAGAGGGACTTTCCAAAACTGTTGATTGGTACCTAGAGAATCAAGAATGGGTAGAAAAAGTGACGAGTGGCGCGTATCAGGATTATTATAAGACGATGTACGATAAACGTTAATGTGCTAATGTGCTAATGACTTAATGTGCTAATGGATTAATGTGCTAGTTTGCTAATGGCTCAATGTGCTAATGGACGAATGTGCTAATGGACGAATGTGCTAGTTGGTTGATGTGCTTCCGCTGCGGCGGAGTACTGGGAGGTTTATTTGGACGAGGTATGATTAATACATAGAGGCACTGACCTTGAAAAACTACTTATGGTGACCATACATTTTTTGCGACACGCCAAAACAAATCAACTTAGTTTAAGTGGTCGTGATTTCGATCGTGAGTTACTGCCTCGTGGATACGAACAGCTTAGCTCATTCCGCGATTTTGCGCCCTTGAATCAACTTTCCATCGAACACATTTACTGTTCCTCGGCAAAGCGCACGCGTCAAACTTTAAACGAAATCACAGAACTCTTTCCGCACGCAACAATTTCCTTTCACGACGAATTGTACCTTGCCTCCTATTCTGAATTGCTGTCCTTTATTACCTCCAAAAACACCACGCAAACACTCCTCCTCATCGGACATAACGAAGGACTTTCCGAACTTGCCTCTTACCTTAGCGATACTAATATTCACTTAAAAACATGTGGTTACGTTCAACTGTCATTTCCTTTCGAACACTCCGGATATTTTTCCGCTGGAACGGGAAAGATCGTCGAAACGTTTCGGGTTGTTTAATGTGGTAATGTCCTAGTGTGCTAAATGGTAATGACCTAGTGTGCTAATATGCTAATGACCTAGTGTGCTAATATGCTAATGGATTTCCCAAGCACATTAGACAACTAGCAAACTAGCACATTGACACATTGAGCCATTAGCACATTGAGCCATTAGCAAACTAGCACATTAATCCATTAGCACATTAATCCATTAGCAAACTAGCACATTAATCCATTAGCACATTAATCCATTAGCACATTAGCACATTGAGCCATTAGCAAACTAGCACATTAATCCATTAGCACATTAGCACATTGTATTCAGTATATTTGCACCATGCAACAACTCCAACATTCCTTATCACAGCGCTTCGGGTCGAATCAAATACAAAAAATTGAACGAAACAACGATACGTATTGCTTGATTACCCTACCAGGATCGAAGGAGCTCAGAATCTTAATGACGACAGGACTTTCCGATTTTCAAATGAAGGTTCATGAGAAACACGCGGGAGAAGAATGGAAAGAACTGTATGTCTTGATTCCTAGTTATTGGGATTTATCGGATGAAGCAGATGTGAACATGAATTGGGTCTTCGACTGGTTGACAAAACTTAAAAACTACGTGATCACTAACGAAACATGGCTTGGACACGGACATACACTGCCAACGGGAAAAGACATGAAACAGATTTCTCCGAACATGAAACAAAATCATTTTATGTTATCGGATCCCATTGAACTAACAGAAGAATTAGCGCCTATTCAAGTGGAAGATAAAACCATTGGCTTTTTAGCCTTGATTCCAATCTTTGCCGATGAAATGGACTACAAACAAGGAAAAGGAACGGCAAAACTATTTGGGAAATTCGCACTGCAAAACATTACGGAAAAATTGGATAATTTTCGATCAACAGTACTGAAAACACGTTGGAATTTCTTTGCCAAATGAAACAAAAATCGCTGCAAGCACACATCGCTCTGTTATTGGTGAACGTATTGTACGGAGCAAGTCACGTATTGGCGAAAGGAGTCATGCCGGGCTTTTTAACACCAACCGTTTTTATCTTATTTCGAGTAGTGGGAGCAACAGCATTGTTCTGGCTCGTGCTCAGTTTGCCAAAACGATCTAAAATAGAACGCAAAGATTTCCCCTTAATTGCCTTGTGCGGACTGTTTGGTGTCGCAATCAATCAATTGTTTTTCTTTCACGGATTAAACCTTTCCTCGGCATTCAACTCCGGAATCATCATGGCCTTGAATCCAATTATGGTGGTGATTTTATCGTTTTTTCTCTTAAAGGAACGGTTAACCGCATTCAAAATAACCGGAATTACTCTCGGAGCAACAGGAGCGATCTTGTTGACATTGAAAGCATCCGCCCACATTGGAGATTCTCGTTTAGGTGATTTATTCCTGTTTTTAAACGCATTGAGCTATGCGATTTACTTGGTACTTGCGAAACCACTCATGAAAAAATACAGTCCAATTCAAGTGATTACGTGGGTCTTTACTTTCGGACTCTTCTTCGTGCTCCTCTTCCCTCCTACCTTAAGCGAATTGAGTCAAACCAATTTTCAACGCATTCCAACTGAAATTTGGTGGAAGATTAGCTATGTCGTAATCGGTGTTACTTTTCTCACGTATTTACTCACCATCTTTGGATTGAAATACCTCAGCGCAACAATTTCCAGTGCCTACATCTACACTCAGCCAGTTATGGTGCTACTGTTTACTTTTTTGTTTGCCATCATTGGATGGTCCGAGGATTATCGGAGCACCATCACCTCTGAAAAGATTCTGTATATGTTCGTTATCTTTACCGGTGTTTACTTGACGTCTAAATCAACTTCCAAAAAATGAAAAAACTTCTTTTTTTCTTTATCCTTTTGAATGTTTCCATCAGCTGGGGGCAAAATAAAATCATCGATCACAAAGCGTATCCAGAATGGAAACGATTGGAAAAACAGCAGTTCAGTCAAAACGATAGCTGGATTACCTACGAAATCAATCCGCTTGTGGGCGATGGGTACTTACATCGGTATGAAATAGCTACCGGTAAACACGATTCACTGAAACGTGCGAAGGATGCACAACTCGATCCGAATGGACAATTCATCGCATGGAAAGTCGTTCCGGGATTTGATACACTCCGCAACTGTGAATTAAACAAAGTCGACAAGAAAAAATGGCCGAAGGATAGTCTTTACATTTATTTGACGGCTAGCGATTCATTGATTAAAATTTCAAAATTGAAGTCCTTCAACGTCTGTGAAGATGCTTCGGTAATGGCGTATTTGTCCGAGGTGAGTCCAAAACCAGCACCCGAAGTCAAAAAGACGTGGTTGCAAAAACATGGATTCAAAAAAGAAGAAAAACCAACCGAGAAACCAAAAAGCGACGGACATCAACTTACCGTTTGGACGACCACAAGCACTTGGACACAAAAGAACGTGACGAAGTACTCCATGCCAAAAAACGGAAAATACATCGCGATTGTTACCCAGCAAAAACTGAAAAACGATTCTTCACAGGTTCGTATTTACGAGCTTGCAACGCAACAACTCATCAAAGAATTTGACCGAAATACCGCTTGTGAAGCACCGGTATGGAACGAAGACGGAACGCGCTTGGCATTTTTTGCTAGTTTGGATACCAACAAAGTGAAACAATTTGAATTGAATGTCTTTGACCTCGTTTCTAATAAAACGTGGATATTTGGCGACACACTGTCCCGCGATTTCGATTCTTTGAAAGGAATTTCCGAAAACCGCACACCTATTTTCACCCAAGATAATCGCTTTTTATTTTTCGGTGTGGCGGAGCGTGTTAAGCCTGAGGCAAAGGATTCACTACTTGAATCAGAGAAAGTCCGTGTAGATATTTGGCATTACCAAGACCAGGAACTCCAAGCGCAGCAATTAGTACAGTTGAATCAAGAGAAAAAACGCAGTGATTTGTACGTGTTTCGTTTTGATAACGAAAAAATTATTCCTCTCAGCAACGATACCCTTAGCGTGCGTGTTTCCGATCAGCAAATCGGAGATTTTCTTCAAGCGACGAGCAATGAATCCTACGCCATTCAACAACAGTGGAAGTCACCCGGACTGGAGGATGTCTACCGTATTTCGTTGATCGATGGTTCGATTGAAATCCTCATAAAAGGACTGGCTTATCCAGGAATCCTCTCTCCAAAAGGAAGGTACTTCACGTATTTCAATCCAGCGAAAAGTCAACACATTTTGCTCGATATCCCGGCGAAAAAGCTTGTCTACATGAACGTGTTTCGGAACGACATCACCTGGAACGAGGACATCAACGGTCAACCAATGGAGGCAGGACCAGAAGGATGGATTGGCTTCGATCGCAGCGAAGACCATGTGTATTTTAAGTCCCGTTTCGATCTGTGGGATTATCAAATAAGTTCACAGAATTTAAAGTCCCTCACTAATGAATGGGCAACGAAAAACAAAGTCCGCCTGGACTTAGTACAATGGGAATCCGATAGCATCTACATTGACCTGAACGATTGCTATGCAAAAAGCTTTGAACTATCCTCCAAAAAAGAAGGACTCCATCACTTCGATGCAAGTCAAGTAAACGGTTTACGTCAAATTATTCAAATTCCAGCACGCATTTCTTTCATTGAACGTTCGCCCAATAAAAACCACTATTTTTTCCGTTGGATGACGGTTTCACATTACCCAGAATTGGAATTGTGGAACGATCAATATCAGCCAGAGGGAGTCTTGTCCGTGACGAATCCACAGCAAGCCAACTACAATTGGGCAACGAGTGAAATGGTTAAATGGAAAACGTATGATGGTCAAAACCTCGAGGGGATTTTGTACAAACCGGCTGATTACGATGCAACGAAAAAATACCCGCTCATTCTTTATTACTACGAATTGAATTCGGACAACCTGCATAACTATCAGGGACCGCGTCCTTCAGCGAGTACGATTAATCCGACCGAATATGCTTCTGCGGGATATTTTGTATTCATTCCAGACATCCGCTACGAGATTGGGCATCCTGCCAAATCGGCATATAATTGCATCATGAGCGCAACAGATCACCTCATTAAACACTTTCCAATTGATTCCACACGCATGGGCTTGCAAGGACAAAGTTGGGGTGGATATCAGACTGCACAGCTGGTAACCATGACCAAACGCTATGCGGCTGCCATGGCCGGAGCTCCGGTCAGCAATATGATTTCCGCATACGGTGGTATCCGCTGGGGATCAGGTTTAAACAGGCAATTCCAATACGAGTCCACGCAAAGTCGCATCGGAAAAACGATTTGGGATGCTCAAGCACTATACATCGAGAATTCGCCATTGTTCCATTTGCCAAATGTCACGACACCATTATTAATTATGGCGAATGACCGAGACGGTGCCGTTCCGTGGTACCAAGGACTTGAATTATACAACGGAATGAGACGCCTTGGCAAAGCATGTTGGATGTTAAACTACAATGACGATGATCACAACCTGACCAAACTTCCATACAAAATGGACCTCAGCATACGCATGCGTCAATTTTTTGATCATTACTTGCAAGGGAAACCAGCGCCTATTTGGTTGAAAGATGGAATACCGGCAATTAAAAAAGGAGTAGCTTTGGGGTATGAATTGGAATAAATTTCTGAAATTTTTATGGTGGGGAACGGTAATAGGGATTACGGTACTGAGTTTGATGCCTCCCGAATCCGGAAAGGAACTTCCAACAAATGACAAAGTTGGTCATTTTATCGCTTACGGTACATTTGCGTTGATTAGTTTGATTTACGGCAGTAGTCGATTCAAAATCACTTATATCCTTTTATTCACATTTTCATTTGGTATCTTGATGGAATATTGTCAAGGATTCATTCCTGGACGTGAGCCTTCATTTTTTGATGCTTTGGCAAATACGGGAGGAATCCTTCTTGGACTTTTACTCTTTTTCTACTTTAGTCGAAAACGAACTTGAGTCCTTCGGTTGATAATCGTACGTGACCGTAATTTGGCTGCTTACATTTCGAAGTTCCTCCAATTTTCGTTGTTCTTCTTCCTCTTGCAAACGTAGTTTTTCAAGGTACATTCCTTCTAAATCCGGAGGTTCGATGCCCAATTCTTTTTCGATTTCATATTGGTATTTTGGACGCTGAGGTCCTAATTTGCGGTAATAAACAGCCAAGAACACACCGACAATCATTCCACTCAAGTGTCCCTCCCAAGAAATACGCTCCTTCGTTGGAAAAATTCCCCAAATCATCGAGCCATATAAAAAGACGATGAACAAGGCTAATGCTTGCAATGGCAAGTATTTCCTCAGTACTCCAGAGGTAAACAAAAACGCTGCGAGACTGTAAATCACTCCGCTCATGCCGATGTGGTGCGCGCCATTATTCGCGCCAAAAACCCAAAGGAAAAGTCCCGTCAAAAACCAACTAAACAAAAAGACTTTCAGCGCAATTTCTTTGTAGGAATAAAACAACAAAGTCATCAACAAAAAAGCAGGAACTGAATTATTCAAGATGTGTTTGACATCCGAATGCGCATGAATCCATGGCATAAAAAAGATTCCTTTCAATCCGGAAACTTGTTTTGGAACAACTCCTAAGCGATGAAAATCGAAAATAAAGAGATAATCCGCCCAATAAACCAACCACATGATGAGCACCGCCACCAAAGCAGGTGGAATGGCATTTCTCAAATGAGATTCAAAGGGTGGTGTTTGTTGCATCGACCTACAATTGTCAAAAGATATGCCTAGTTGAAAATACTGACAGACTGTCCTAAAAATAAAGGTCCTGTTTTTAACAATCCCTTATCTTTGTAACATGGAGGAAATTAAAAACAAGGTCAAAGAAAGTAGTCTAATTCAGATGGACTTGGCTGATTTCAAACCGAAAGAAAAGATCGTGGGAATTGATTTAGCATCTCAGCTTTGGCAGGGATTGGTTCTGAAAGAAAAAGACTTTCGATCATGGATTAAAACAGAAGCTTGGGAACAGTTTGAAAGTCAAGCTGTATTCATTCATTGCTCTGCGGATGCAATTGTTCCCACTTGGGCATACATGTTAGTCGCTTCCGCCCTTCACACACACGCGTCAAATGTTGTTGTTGGATCACAATTGGAGCTCGAAAAAGCACTCATTAGAAAAAATATAGAACAACTCGACTTAAGCACATTTCAAGACGGGAAAGTCATCATCAAAGGATGCAGCGACATTTCTTGTCCGGAGTTCGCAATGGTGACACTTGTTCAAAAATTGCAAACAACCGTTCAGTCCATCATGTATGGCGAACCTTGTTCCACAGTTCCCATTTACAAAAGAAAATAACATGAAAATAAACGCCTGGTTAAACGCTGCACGGTTGAGAACATTGCCTCTTTCTGTTTCTGGAATCATCATAGGATCTGGACTCGCAGCTGCCTTAGGGAAATGGGACGGACTCATTTTTTCGTTGGCTATGCTCACGACTATTGGATTTCAAGTAGTTTCTAATTTCGCCAACGATTTAGGTGATAGTCAAAAAGGAACGGATAACGAAAACCGTGTTGGACCAAAACGCACGATACAAGCTGGATTAATTTCTCAAAAAGAAATGAAACGCGGCATTTTTCTGACCTCGCTTTTATCCGCAGCGGCAGCGATTTCACTCATTTCCATCAGTGCGAAAAATTTAACCTCACAGTCCATGTTTGTGTACTTGGTTCTTGCCGGACTGTGCATCCTTGCAGCCATCACGTACACCGTTGGAAAAAATGCCTACGGTTACCGTGGACTAGGCGACCTCATGGTCTTTATTTTCTTTGGATTGGTAAGCGTCTTGGGCGTTTTTCAATTATATGGATTAAGCTTTGAGTGGCTGGTCTTGTTTCCTGCCATCACCATCGGACTTTGGAGCACCGCGGTGTTAAATTTGAATAATCTTAGAGACATCGAAAACGATCGAAAATCGAAAAAAAATACCTTGATTGTTCAATTGGGCTTCAAAAAAGGAAAAATCTACCATGCTTTTTTAATTGTAGGTGGCGCATTAACGTTTTGGACCACCGTCTATTTCTTAGCAAGAATATCGATGAATCCCTTCCTTTTTCTATCCTTGATCCCAAGTATTTTATTATTTATTCACTTGAAGAAAGTATTTTTAACCACGATTCCATCAAGCCTAGATCCAGAACTAAAGAAGGTCGCCTTATTGACTTTTTTCTCGTCCGTGATCTTTGCTATTGCATTGAATTATTAAATTTATTTACAAGAGAAAATTGTCCCGTTTTGGTAGATTAATTTCCTTAAATTTGCATCACTTTTTAAAAGATCTAGAACATGAATATTTTGGTTTGCATCAGTAAAGCTCCAGATACCACTTCTAAAATTGCGTTTACAAACAACAGCACGCAATTCGATGAAAATGGAGTTCAATTTATTGTTAATCCTTACGATGAGTGGTACGCACTTGTTCGTGCACTTGAGTTGAAAGAAACGATTGGTGGAAATGTAACCATCGTTACTGTGGGAACAGCGACAGATGAAGCCATCATCCGTAAAGCGTTAGCGATTGGTGCGGACGAAGCCGTGCGTATTGATGCCGATCCAAAAGACGCCTATTTCGTTGCCATGCAAGTAGCTTCTTACGCGAAAGCAAAAGGATTCGACCTAGTAATGACTGGAAAAGAAACCATCAATTACAATGGTTCTCAAGTAGGTGGAATGATTGCAGAAGCAATGGACCTACCATTTGTTTCTTTGGCAACTAAATTAGATGCTAACGGAACGAAATTAACCTTAGAACGTGAAATCGTTGGAGGTGTTCAAGTTGTAGAAGTGCAAACTCCAGCAGTCATCTCTTGTGCAAAAGGAATGGCAGAACAACGCATTCCAAACATGCGCGGAATCATGGCGGCTAGAACGAAACCTTTAACCGTTATTCCTGCTGAAGCAGTAGAAGATTTGACAAGCTATGTAACGTATAGCATGCCGAATGCGAAGTCTTCCGTGAAGATGATCGATCCTTCGAACATGGATGAGCTTGTCGCTCTATTACACAATGAAGCTAAAGTAATTTAAGAAAAGACACATGGTACTCGTATATATCAATTCAACAACTGGATTATCCAAAGCAGCTTTGGAAACAGTGACTTACGGTAAAAAATTAAGTGGCGATGTGACAGTGATCACGAACGGTTCAGCATCAAATGAGCAATTAGCTCAACTAGGTGAATACGGCGCGTCAAAAGTATTAGTAGATCGCTCTGTTGACGGAGAAGATCCACAACAATTAGCACGATTGGTAGCAGCTGTAGCAGATCAAGTTTCTGCTTCAACGGTTATTTTCTCACATGATATTTATGGAAAAGCTGTAGCTCCAAGACTTTCAGTTCGCATGAAAGCTGGATTAGTAGCTGGTGCAATCGCTGTTCCTGAAGCAGATGGTTCAGTGAAAGTGAACGTATTCTCTGGAAAAGCAGTTGGATACGTGAAAGTGGCGAGCTCAAAACAAATTATTTCCTTGTTACCGAACAGTATCCAACCTGAAAAAACAGGTAGTGTATGTTCTGTAGAAGAAACGAATGGACTTGCAGGAGCAAGTGCCATCAATGTTTTAGAAACAAAGAAACCAGAAGGAAATATTCCGTTGCCAGAAGCAGAATTGGTAGTTTCCGCAGGACGTGGATTGAAAGGTCCAGAGAACTGGGGAATGATCGAAGAGTTGGCAACAGCACTTGGCGCAGCAACAGCTTGTTCTCGTCCAGTAGCGGATATCGGTTGGAGACCTCACCATGAACACGTAGGTCAAACAGGTGTGGCTATTCGTCCAAACTTGTACATTGCAGTCGGAATTTCTGGAGCAATTCAACACCTTGCTGGTGTGAATGGTTCCAAAGTAATCGTTGTCGTGAATACTGACACTGAAGCACCATTCTTCAAAGCCGCTGATTACGGTGTCGTTGGTGATGCATTTGACGTGATTCCGAAGTTGACTGAAGCAGTGAAACGCTTCAAAGCAACTCAACATTAATCCGTATCTTCGTTAGAAACAAGAGTTATGCAGAAAATCAAGTTGGAAATAACCGGGATTGCTTACAGCCAAACACAGTCTGGTTCGTACGTCCTGACCCTTCTTGAGGTCGCAGGGAAACGGAAATTACCCATCGTCATTGGTGGATTCGAAGCACAAGCAATTGCTGTAGAGTTGGAGAAAATGGTTCCTTCTCGTCCCCTCACCCATGATTTATTCAAATCTTTTTGCAAATCTTTTGGGGTAAGCGTAAAGGAAATACTCATCTATAAATTTCAAGAAGGTGTCTTCTATTCGAAATTGATTTGTGAGAAGGACGGACAACAAACGGAAATCGATAGCCGAACATCGGACGCGATTGCCATTGGGGTTCGTTTTAATGCACCAATTTACACACTAGGAATCATTTTAGATGAAGTTGGTGGAGCTGAAAATGCTACCGACGACACATTTGATTTTGATGAAGAAGAGGAAGAGGAACACGTGTTTTCCGCAGATGGAAACCAGTGGAAAGATGTCAGTTCGGAAGAGCTTTCGAATCAACTGATGGAGGCGATTGAAAATGAAGATTATGAACTAGCCTCTAAAATACGTGATGAAATCAAACGACGCGATTAATACCTCTATTTCAACAATCAAGTACAAATTAACCGCGATGAGCTTTTTACAGTTCTTCGTCTGGGGAGCTTGGTTAACAACCATTGGAACCTATTGCACCGTTGGAAAAGGATGGACATTCGGACAATTCGGAGCAATCTTTTCGACCTTAGCACTTTCTTCTATCCTGATGCCTTCCATTATCGGTATCATTGCGGATAAATGGATGCGGGCTGAAAGACTGTACGGTTTATTGCACATTTGTTACGGTAGCATTTTATTGCTCATCCCAAATCTCTCCTTCGTTCAAGAAAACGTTACCTTCTTTTCGCACATGCCCGAATACGACGTTTTGTATTGGGTAATTTTCGCTGGAATGATTTGCTACATGCCAACCATTTCATTGTCAAACTCCGTTTCTTACCGCATTCTAAATATGTTCAATGGCAACATCGTCAAAGATTTTCCATCCATTCGCGTGTGGGGAACTGTTGGCTTCATCGCTGCCATGTGGACGACAAACTTGACCGGAAGCAAAGACAATTCCATGCAATTTGTCATTGCTGGAGTGAGCGCCATCCTCCTTGGACTCTACGCCTTCACCCTACCTGCCTGTTCACCTGAAGGAAAAAGCGCAGAGAAAAAATCATTGGTTTCCATGCTGGGACTTGACGCTTTTCGTTTATTTGGCTCGTACAAAATGGCCTTGTTTTTCGTGTTTTCCATGTTACTTGGTGCCGCATTGCAATTATCAAACATGTATGGTGATGCCTTTTTAAGTGGATTCCCTGCAGGATCAGTAGTTGAGAAATATTCAACCATCATCTACTCCATTTCACAGTTTTCGGAAACAGCATTCATTTTAACCATTCCATTCTTTTTGAAGAAATTCGGGATGAAAAACGTCATGTTATTCGCCTTGTTCGCCTGGGTTTTACGCTATGGATTCTTTGCCTTTGGAATGGTGCCAATGGGAAGTGTGTTTATCGTATTATCGTGCATCGTCTACGGAATGGCTTTTGACTTCTTTTTGATTTCTGGATCCATGTACATCGAAACAACGACCGATTCACGCCTGCGTTCCAGTGCTCAGGGATTGTTCATCATGATGACGAATGGATTCGGCGCTTACTTTGGAACCATGATCAGCAGCTGGGTAATTGATCGCTACTTTACGTTTTCAGACGGAACCATTAACTGGCATTTCACTTGGATCACCTTTGCAGGATATTGCTTAGTTGTAGCGGTATTGTTCGCTGTATTGTTCAAGCATGAACACCGTCCGGAGGAGATTAACTCACCAACTCACTAAGAAACAAACTTGTATCCCACTCCACGTATGGAGAAGAAATGTTGTGGTGTCTTTGGATCTGCTTCGAATAATTTCCTAAAAACAAGGATGTAATTATCAATGGTGCGAGTAGTTGGAAACTGATCAGTTCCCCAAACTCGGTCCAAAATCTCATTTCTAGAGATTACCTTACCTTCTTTCTCGTGAAATAACGTCAATAATTCCATTTCACGCTTCGAAAACTGATGAATGGAAAGTCCATCCTCGTTTTGAACGTTAAAGGTGCTAAAATCAATGCGGTAACCACCAATTCTCATGTAACTTTGTGCTTCTGCACTGACAAGTCCTTGGGTAAGGATCTGAACTTTCAGCAAGAATTCTTCGAGGTCAAAAGGTTTCGCCAAGTAATCATTCGCACCCAGTTTCAGTCCTGCAACGCGATCGGCTGTTGTTCCCTTCGCTGATAGAAACAAAATGGGCGTTGCAGCATGTTTACGTATTTCGCGACAAATGTCAAATCCATTTACATGTGGCAGCATGACATCCAAGATGATCAGGTCAAAATGAAAAGGTTTTGACAAAACATCCAAGGCTTTTTGTCCGTCTGTAAAACAATGAACATGGTAACCCTCCATTTCCAAATTGAGGGTAATAAGTTCAACTAAACTTTGTTCATCTTCGACCAAACAAACACGCAGCATACCTTTGAAAATTAAGAAAAAGTTCTATTTTTGAGGTGAAATTACAACAAACTATCAAACCATGAAAAAATTAGTACTATCCACGTTGGTGTTGGTGTTAATGGTGAGTGCGAATTTATTCGGACAATCCTACATGTCAGCCATCAATAAATTTGAATTCTCCAAAAACATTCCTGTCCGAAGCGTCGAAGCACCAGATCGCGTGCAATTAGCTGAAGAAGATGTCCTTAGAGACCGTCAAGGCTTACTTTACCGCATTGGAGTGGCACGCTTAACGAATGTCAATACCGCAAACAGTGGAATTTGGTCTACTTTATCAAACGGAGACCGCCAATGGCAATTAATCGTCAATGCACCAGGCGCAGAGGCCATTAGTTTCTTATTTGAAACATTTAAGATTTACGGTGGAACAACCTTGCGCATTCAGAACATGAAAGGACAAGATGTTCATGCGATCATGACCGCTGCTGATGTGCAAGAGCATTTTCGTCAAAATGCAGCCTTATGTTTCGGTGATAAATTAGTATTGTCCTTAATTGAGCCAAAATACACAACGCCGTCTGTGATTGATATGGACCGCATCATGTATAATTACCGTTCAACTGGAAATCAAAGTGCTCAAAAAATCAATGAGTCTGATCCATGTGAAGTAAACGTAAACTGTACACCTGTTGGAGATCCTTGGCAAGACGAAAAACGCGGTGTGGCTCGTTTATATGTTGTCGAAGGCACACAAGCTGGATGGTGTTCAGGAACCTTGATTAACAATACGGCTGCTGACTGTAAACCATATTTTTTAACAGCTCTTCACTGTGGTGTGAATGCAACAACGGCAAACATGACACAATGGAAATTCTACTTTGGATACGAAGCACCAACTTGTACGAATCCAACTACAGGCGGATCTCTTGCAAGTCATTTCATCACCGGATGTTTACGCATCGCGGATTCAGGTGACGGTGGTGGAAATTCTGGTTCAGACTTTTTACTTGTTAAAATGGGGACAGCAAGCAACGAAGCGAATGTTATTACACAATTAAAATCTACCGCTTTCAATGCGTATTGGAATGGATGGAATGCTAACACAGCTGCTACTACCGGTGGAGCAAGTATTCATCATCCAGCTGGAGACATCAAGAAAATCTCCACTTTTACAGGAAATACAGTGAGTACGCAATGGGGTACAGCCGCAGGATCTCACTGGAGAGTAACATGGACATCTAATGCGAATGGATACGGTGTAACGGAAGGTGGTTCTTCTGGATCACCATTATTTAATAGCTCACAAGGATACGTAATCGGAACATTGACTGGTGGAGGTTCGTTTTGTACATCACAAACCGCTCCCGATCAATACGGAAAAATGGCTTTTCACTGGACAAACAACGGAACGGCAACGAATCGTCAGTTGAAACCATGGTTGGATCCAACAAACTCCGGCTTGCTCGTACTTGCTGGATCAACTGATCCTTGTTCAGTGGTTGTTCCAACGGCCCCAATCGCCAATTTCGCGGCAAACCAAACGAATGTTACACCAGCAACAACGGTTCAATTTACAGATTTGACAACTGGCGTGCCTACATCTTGGGCTTGGACAGTCGCACCAGCAACTGGGTGGGTGTATACGGCAGGAACAAGTGCAACAAGTCAGAATCCACAAATTACCTTCAATACGGTTGGACAATACACCATTACCTTGACCGCAACAAATGCACAAGGTTCGGATAGCGAAATCAAAAATAACTACATCGTTGTTGCCGCTTCAACTGGTCCATGTACAGGGTCTTCTGCGACATGTGATGAATTCATCAACAATGTCAACTTGAACACCATCAACAATACTTCAACTTGTTCAACGGGAGGTTATGCAAATTACACAACGACAACCACAACGTTAGCAAAAGGTAGTTCGTACAGCTTGACTGTTATTCCAGGAACTCCTGGTCAAACAAACTCAGCTTACAACGATGATGAAATTGCCGCATGGATTGATTTCAACAACAACAATAGCTTTAATGATCCAGGAGAGCAAGTGGGATATGTGCTTGTTGCAGCTGGATGGTCTAATGTATTCAACTTTACAGTACCAACATCAGCTACGCTTGGAAACGTGCGTATGCGTGTTCGTATTTCGTATTCCCCAGATGGCGCAATTGACCCATGTGGACAAAGTACCTATGGAGAAGTCGAAGACTATACCATCAACATTACGGCTTCCAGTGGACTTACTGAAAATCCATTAGATGCCATTTCTGTGTATCCGAATCCAACGGAAAATGAATTATTCGTTGACATGAAAAATATTGACGCAGATTTAACGCGCATTGAAATCCTTGACCTTAGTGGAAAAGTACTTCAAGTTGCTTCAGCAAATCAAGGTGCTATCATGAAAATGAATACAAGCAACCTTGCTCAAGGAATGTACCAAATCAGAATCATTTCGGATGATTACGCGGTTACAAAACGCTTCGTGAAAAAATAAGAAATCATTTCACTCTTCAAAAAGGCTCCAAGTGGAGCCTTTTTTTTATCCTTCTACTTTTAAAGTTGAATGAAATGCGTCGGTTTCTTTATTATTCCGCGCTTTTTTTGCGTAGTAAGGAATTCAAG
The DNA here is from genome assembly GCA_024643365.1 of Crocinitomicaceae bacterium. Taxonomy (GTDB): domain Bacteria; phylum Bacteroidota; class Bacteroidia; order Flavobacteriales_D; family Crocinitomicaceae; genus UBA952. The sequence continues at coordinate 235,996 of JAHENC010000021.1, forward strand.
CAAATTGAACGCATCACCATTTTAGGTAAAGCTGAAATGTTTCAAAATTAAACATGAAGACCTAAAACCCAATTAGATGAAGGGATGACACGTCTTTCATCCTCTTTAAATCATACAAAAACACAGCGATTTGCCTTAAAAAATGGGCTAGCAAAACGACTTAATCTTAGCTTAACATTTCCTTCATTTTAAGCACAAATACCTAACTTTGCGGTGTAAAAAAAGGATTGAAGCGAATGGATAAGATTTCATATGTGGGAAATGCCGATGTTAATGCCATCGACTACCTGTACGAACAATATCGTCAGAACCCAGAGAATGTAGATATTAGTTGGAGTAAATTCTTCGAAGGATTCGAATTTGCCCAAACGAATTTTGAGGAGAAAGGCGTCATACCAGAAAATTATGTCAAAGAATTCAAGGTATTAAACCTCATCAACGGGTACCGAACACGTGGACACCTCTTCACGAAAACGAATCCAGTTCGCGAACGCAGACAATATGCTCCAACATTAGAGATTGGCAATTTCGGGTTAAGCGAAGCTGACTTAAATGAAGTTTTTCAAGCCGGAGAAGAAATCGGTATTGGTGCAGCAAAATTGAGTGACATTATTGCTCACTTGGAATTAACGTATTGTCAGTCTATTGGAATCGAATACATCTACATGCGTGATCCAGATCGCATCGATTGGTTCCGAAATAAAATTGAATTAAATAATCGTCCGTCTTTTGATAAAAACCGTAAGATTCAAATATTCAAGAAGCTCAATGAAGCATCTGGATTTGAAGCATTTTTAGGGAAAAAGTTCGTTGGTCAAAAACGATTTTCGATTGAAGGTGGGGAAGCCTTAATTCCTGCCTTAGATACACTTGTTCAAAAAGGTACAAGCTTAGGGGTTGAGTATTTCGTTATGGGAATGGCTCACCGTGGACGCTTAAATACCTTGACAAATATTTTCGAGAAACGTCCGCGTGACATCTTCTCTGAATTCGAAGGAAAACAATTCGACTTTGAAGGATATTTTGATGGTGACGTGAAATACCACCAAGGATTTACGTCCCACGTGAAAATGAATGGTGACAAAGAAATAGGACTTACTTTAGCGCCGAATCCATCTCACCTTGAAGCAGTCAACACTGTTGTGGAAGGAATCTCTCGTGCTAAAATTGATCAAGTTTTCCACGACGAAAGCAAAGTATGTCCAGTGTTGATTCACGGAGATGCTGCTGTTGCCGGACAAGGTATCGTATACGAAACAATTCAAATGGCACAATTGGATGGGTACCGCGCAGGTGGAACCATTCACATCGTAGTTAACAATCAAGTTGGATTCACCACGAATTACTTGGATGCACGTTCATCTACGTACTGTACTGATGTGGCGAAAACGACTTTGTGTCCAGTCTTCCACGTAAATGGAGATGACATCGAAGCGGTTGTTCAAACAATCGAAATCGCTATGGAATACAGACAACAATTCCACCGCGATATTTTTATTGACTTACTTTGCTACCGCAAGTACGGACACAACGAAGGCGACGAACCAAAATTCACGCAACCGAAGTTGTACAATATCATTGCAAAACACCCGAATCCGAAGGATATTTATTTGGAGCAACTTGAAAGAGAAGCTATTTTATCCAAAGATGACGCGAAGAAAATTGAAGAAGAATATCAACAATTCTTGGAGGATGAATTCACAGCCTCTAGAAAGAATGAAAAAGCCTTGGTTTATGACTTCCTAAGTTTGACTTGGGATAAATACCGTCACGGAACACAAAAGGACTTCGATGCTTCGCCGAAAACAGGTTTGGATAAAAAGAAATTAATGGAACTGGGCATCAAATTGTCCACGCTTCCGGAAGGAAAAAAATATTTCCGAAAAATCGCTAAAATCTTTGAAGATCGTTTGAATGCATTCAAAGACGATAAATTAGACTGGGGATCTGCCGAGATGCTTGCTTATGCAACTTTATTAACCGAAGGACACCCGGTTCGTATTTCAGGACAAGACGTAGAACGCGGAACATTCTCGCACCGTCACGCTGTCGTAAAAACTGAAGACACCGAAGAAGAAGTGGAAACATTGAACTTGTTATCAGATAAACAAGCAAACTTTTCCATCTACAACTCTTTGTTATCTGAATACGGCGTACTAGGATTTGAATACGGTTATTCATTGGCGACACCAAACTCTTTAACCATTTGGGAAGCGCAATTTGGAGACTTCTTCAACGGAGCGCAAATCATGATCGACCAATTCATTTCTGCCGGAGAAGACAAATGGGCAACGCAAAGTGGTCTTGTGATGTTACTTCCTCACGGTTATGAAGGACAAGGTGCGGAACACTCATCTGGTAGAATGGAACGATTCTTACAGCAATGTGCCGATTTAAATATGCAAATTGTCAACACCTCTACCCCTGCAAACCATTTCCATTTGTTGAGAAGACAAATGAAGAGGGATTTCAGAAAACCGTTGGTTGTTTTCTCACCTAAAATGTTACTTCGCTACCCTGCGGCAACATCAACTTTAGCAGAATTAGCAAGCGGCTCCTTCCAAGAAGTCTTAGATGATCCGACAGCAAATGTAAAAACGGTAGATACCGTTGTCCTTTGTAGCGGTAAATTCTACTACGAAATGAAAGTGAAAGCGGAAGAAATCGGAGTGAAAAACATGGCATTTGTTCGTGTGGAGCAACTTTATCCGCTTCCTCAAATACAAATTGATGCCATTTTAGCAAAATACAAAGCAAAAAATATCCTTTGGGCACAAGAAGAACCAGCGAATATGGGAGCATGGACACACATCGCTATGAGCATGCGTCACCTTCCAATTCAAGGAATTTGTCGTTCCGCTTCTGCTGCTTCTGCCGAAGGATCAAAAAAATTACACGAAATTAGATTGGCGAAGTTGTTCAGTGACATCTTTGCTTTTGCAAAATAATACGAGTTTAAAAAAGGAAATTATGGCTATGCTAGAAATGAAAGTCCCTAGTCCGGGCGAATCAATATCCGAAGTAGAAATCGCAACTTGGTTGGTTGCAGACGGTGACTATGTTGAAAAAGACCAAGCAATTGCAGAAGTTGATTCTGACAAAGCAACACTCGAACTTCCAGCAGAAGAAAGCGGAATCATCACGCTAAAAGCAGCAGAAGGGGATGTTGTTAAAGTTGGTCAAGTGGTGTGCTTAATTGATACATCTGCAGCGAAACCAGCAGGAAGCGCAACAGTAGCGGCAGCAAAACCAGCGGAAGCAACTCCAGCTGCAGCTCCAGCAAAAGAAGAGAAAGCGGCAGCAGCTCCGAATCCAGATCCAATTAAATCTGATTCTTATGCAGCTGGTTCAGCTTCACCTGCAGCGTCAAAATTGATGAAAGAGAACAATGTTTCTGCGAATCAAGTGAAAGCAAGTGGTAAAGATGGACGCATCACAAAACAAGATGTCATCGAAGCAATGTCCGCCGGATTCTCAACAGATGCTGCGAAAGTTTGGGGCGGATCTCGCAACCAAAGTCGTGAAAAAATGTCCATGTTGCGCCGTAAAATCGCAGAACGTCTCGTTGCCGTGAAAAACGAAACAGCGATGTTGACGACATTCAATGAAGTGGACATGAAACCAATCATGGACCTTCGTGCAAAATACAAAGATGCCTTCTCCAAGCACCACGAAGTGAACTTAGGATTTATGTCCTTCTTCACAAAAGCGGTAACAGAAGCCTTGAATTTATACCCATCTGTTAACGGACAAATCAGCGGAAATGAAATGATTTTCCATGATTACGCAGATATTGGTATTGCTGTTTCTTCTCCAAAAGGACTCATGGTTCCAGTTGTGCGCAACGCAGAGCAAATGTCTTTGGCTGAAATCGAACGTGAAATCAAACGATTAGCGATCAAAGCAAGAGATGGAAAAATTACACCTGAAGACATGACTGGCGGGACATTTACCATCACCAATGGTGGGGTTTTTGGGTCGATGTTGTCTACTCCGATCATCAATCCACCTCAATCTGCGATCCTTGGAATGCACAACGTCGTAGAGCGTCCTGTTGCAATTAATGGGAAAGTGGAAATTCGTCCAATCATGTATGTAGCATTGTCCTACGATCACCGCATCATCGATGGAAAAGAATCTGTTGGATTCCTAGTGAAAGTAAAAGAAATGCTAGAGCACCCAGAAAGAATGATCTTTGGTTCAAAAGATCCATTAGAAGTTCTTCTCGGACTATAAGTCAAAATACCTAATGAAATCCTCGTAAGCGATTGAACAAACAATCACTTGCGAGGATTTTTTGTTTTCCCTATTCGGCTCGTTTTCGTATATTTGTTTCCCTAAAATAATGGAATGTCGAAAATCAGAAAACAAGATGCCTTGGATTACCATTCTTCCGGAAAACCCGGGAAGATTGAAGTAGTACCAACAAAACCTTATGCATCTCAACGTGATTTATCACTCGCCTACTCTCCAGGTGTTGCAGAACCATGTCTAAAAATCGCCGAGAATAAGGCAGATGTCTATAAATATACGAGCAAAGGAAACTTAGTAGCGGTAATCACCAACGGAACAGCAGTTCTTGGTTTAGGTGATATTGGACCAGAAGCGTCCAAGCCGGTAATGGAAGGAAAAGGATTACTTTTCAAGATTTTTGCCGATATCGATGTATTTGACATCGAAATTGATGCAAAAGATCCAGAACTTTTCATTCAAACGGTTAAAGCGATTGCACCAACATTTGGTGGAATCAACCTAGAAGATATCAAAGCTCCTGAAGCTTTCGAAATCGAAAGAAGACTGAAAGAAGAGTTGGATATTCCGATTATGCACGATGACCAACATGGAACAGCCATCATCAGTTCAGCTGCCCTGTTAAATGCATTGGAATTAGCGAAAAAGAAAATTTCCAAAGTGAAAATCGTTGTTTCCGGAGCCGGAGCAGCAGCGATTTCTTGCGCACGCTTGTACCATTCCCTAGGTGTTCAATTAGAAAACCTCTATTTGTACGATTCCAAAGGATTGATCCACAAAGGAAGAACAGACTTGGATGAAATGAAAGCTTATTACGCGAATCATCCGAAAGATATCCCATTCGATCAAGCATTTAAAAATGCCGATGTGTTCTTAGGATTGTCAAAGGCTGGACTCGTTTCGAAAGACATGATTGCAAGCATGGCGAAAGATCCAATTGTATTTGCTTTAGCGAATCCTGAACCAGAAATCTCCTACAAAGAAGCAACCTCCGTTCGTAAGGATATCATCATGGCTACCGGACGCTCAGACCATCCTAATCAAGTGAATAATGTATTGGGATTCCCATACATTTTCCGTGGCGCATTGGATGTTCGTGCGAAAAGTATCAACGAAGAAATGAAATTAGCAGCCGTGAAAGCGATTGCATCTCTTGCGAAGGAAACCATTCCAGAGGAAGTAATCGAAGCATACGGTGGGAAAAATATTTCGTTTGGACGTGAGCAAATCATACCAAAACCATTAGATCCACGTTTGATTTACTACGTGGCACCTGCTGTGGCGCGTGCTGCGATGGAATCTGGTGTGGCGCAATTCCCTATTCAAAATTGGGAGGACTACGAAAATCAGCTGAAAAGTCGATTGGGCTTAGACAACAAACTCGTGCGTAACATCACGACAAAAGCACAAGGAAATCCGAAAACAGTTGTCTTCCCTGAAGGTGACAATATTAAAATACTTAAAGCAGCGCAACAAGCGTACGAAGATGGAGTCGCTTTCCCAATTTTACTGGGACGCAAACAAAAGATTCTCGATTTGATGAACGAATATGGCATCGAAATGCCTGAGGTTCAAATCATCGACTGTAAGTCCGATGAGGAAGAAAAACGAAGAATCGCCTACGGTTCAGTATTCTTCGAAAAACGCAAGCGCAAAGGAATGACAGAATTTGAGTCCATTTCCTTGATGCGCGAACGAAATTACTTTGGTGCCATGATGGTCGATCAAGGTGATGCCGATGCGATGATTACAGGAATTACTCGCAGCTACCGCTCGTCTGTTCGTCCAGCAATTCGAACAATTGGCATGCAAAAAGATGTGAACGTTGTTTCAGGAATGTACATTCTAAACACCAAAAGAGGACCCCTTTTCTTGGCGGATACAACCGTAAACTTGAATCCAACGGCTGAGCAAATTGCAGAAATTACGGTTCACGCCGCTAAAATGATTCGTCGTTTGAAAATGACACCACGAATCGCATTATTGAGCTATTCGAATTTCGGATCTTCACCTGGACCAGACCCAGAAAAAATGGCGAGGGCAGCAGAGATCTTGCACGAAACGCATCCAAATTTGATTGTTGACGGAGAAATGCAGGCGAATTTTGCCTTGAATGGCGAATTAATGAACGAGAAATTCCCTTTCTCTACACTTGCGAATAAAGAAGTGAATACCTTGATTTTCCCGAATCTTTCTTCTGGAAATATTGCCTACAAGTTGTTGCAACAAATGAACGAAGTTGATGCGATTGGTCCGATCTTAATTGGACTCAGAAAATCTGTTCACGTTCTTCAACTAGGTGCTTCTGTCAGAGAAATTAACAACATGATTAAAATTGCGGTGATTGACGCACAAAACAACGAGAAATGATCGGTAGATTGAACGGACGCTTAATTGAGAAAAATCCAACAGACCTACTCATTGAATGTGGTGGCGTTGGGTACGAGGTGAAAATTTCACTCAATACGTTTTCTCAACTAGGTAGCGACGAAGCAGTGCAAGTTTTCACGAAGTTAATCGTTCGCGAAGATGCTCACATTCTATATGGATTTGCGAATAAGGAAGAACGAGAAATGTTTAATCACTTGGTGAGTGTTTCGGGAATTGGACCAAATACAGCCATGATCATGCTTTCCTCTCTCGTGCCAGATGAAATTGCACAAGCAATTTTGACCGAGGACGTTGCTACCATTCAGAAAATCAAAGGAATCGGAACAAAAACCGCTCAACGAGTGATCATCGATTTGAAAAGTAAAGTATCCAAAATGGAACTTTCTTCAGAAAATATTTTCACTTCAAACAATAGAAATCGTTTTGATGCGTTAAATGCATTGGTATCTCTCGGATTTGATAAGAAATCCGCCGAAAAAGTATTGGATAAAATCGATACAGGAAACCAAAGCGTGGAAGAACTCATTAAAGACGCATTAAGGAATTTATAACGAAACAAAAAGTGCATACATTGATACGATTCACTACCGGGAAAACAATTCATAAAGCGATTTACCTTGCTTTATTTGTCCTGCTGTATGCTGGAAACGTACATGCACAAAACGGTTTCAATCTTCCTTTCCCTATTTATAACCCAATGAATCCCTATCAAAACTTACCACAAAGTTTTGACTTAGGAGATCCGACATCCATGCAACAAACCATCGTTTTTGATCCGGAAACTGGACAATACGTATTTAAAGAAACTTTAGGGAAAAGCGGTTTGTACTATCGCAATCCATCCAAAATGAGTCTAGAAGATTACCTGGACTACAACGAGAAGAAGTCTCAAAAAATGGATTGGCAAGAAATCATCGAAGAACAAACTGCGGAAAACCGCGCTTTCGAATTACCAATTAAGATTGGAAGCAAAGCATTCTCCAGTATTTTCGGTTCGGATGAAATTAAAATTATTCCAGGTGGGAATTTGGAACTATCCCTTGGACTGAATCATTCACGTGTAGATAATCCACTTTTGCCGCAAAGGCAACGCAACATCACGCGTTTCGACTTCAATCAGAACATCAATATGGACATCACTGGTCAGATTGGAACCAAGATGAAGCTGAATATGAAGTATAATACCGCTGCGAATTTTGACTTTGAAAATATTTCAAAAATCGAGCATACAGGAAAAGAAGATGAAATCATTCAGAAAATCGCATTGGGAAATGTCGCTTTAGAACTTCCGACTTCACTCATTCAGGGTTCACAGACTTTATTCGGTGTGAAGACACAATTAAAATTTGGTCGCTCTACATTTGATCTAATAGCAGCAGCTTCAAAAGGGAAAAAAACGGAAATCAATGTTTCAGGAAAAGCACAGATACAGAAATTCGAAATCACCGCGGATAACTACGAGGCGAACAGACACTACTTCCTAAATCTATACCACCAACAGCATTACGACACGGCGATGTCCACCTTGCCAATGGTGAATTCAACCATGTTTATCACCCGTATCGAAGTTTGGGTAACGAATCGCACCAGTAACACGGAAAACACTAGAAACATTGTGGCATTTTCTGATTTAGGTGAAGCATTGCCAAGCAATTGTCAAGGAAATCCAGGTTCATTCGCGGGAACAGAGATTCCGGATAACCAAGGAAATGGACTCTACGAATGGGCGGCAAATCAACCAATGATTCGCAGTTTTGTCAACTCGACAACAGCACTTTCAACGCAGGTAAATGCTCCTGGTCCATTTCTTCAAGCTGTCGACTACGAAAAAGTAGAAAATGCACGTAAATTAACCGAAGCAGAATTTACATACAATGCCCTACTCGGATACATTTCCTTGAACAACGCCTTAAATAATGATGAGGTTTTGGCTGTATCCTACGAATACACCTACCGCGGAGAGACCTTCCAAGTAGGAGAGTTTTCGACGGATGGTGCAAGTGGACAACAAGCGCTTATCTTGAAATTAATCAAACCAACCATCACCAACCCGAAAAATAAGATTTGGGACTTGATGATGAAAAACGTGTACTCGATTGGTGCTTATCAAGTCGATCAACTTGGATTCAAAATTGACGTTTATTACAACAACCAAGAGACATCGCTTTTACAACCGTTTATGCCTTTCCCAGGTGTGGACAAAAAACAGATCGTTACTTTATTGGACATGGATAAAATCAATCAGAACAACCAACCTTTTTCGGATGGTGTTTTTGACTTTGCTCCTTTCAATATCGTAGGAAATAAAATTGACAACGGGGGAACCATCAATAAGAAAAACGGACGTATTTTCTTCAGTACGGTTGAACCTTTCGGTAAAACGTTGGCAAAGAAATTAGCAGATTCCGGAGTTCCACAAGTCAACGTCAATAAAATAGCATACACGGAATTGTATGACTCAACAAAAACAGCTGCACAACAAATCCCAAGTAAAAACCGCTTTGTTTTCAAAGGGGAATTCCAATCGTCGATTAGTTCTGAAATTCCACTGAATCAAATGAATATTCCACAAGGTGCTGTCGTAGTTACAGCAGGAGGAATACGCTTAATTGAAGGTACGGATTACACCGTTGATTATGCATTTAGTCGCGTAAAAATCTTGAATACTGGAATTCTTGAATCCAATACACCGATTAAAATTACTATTGAGAGTAACTCTGTCTTTGGATTCCAAGCGCGTTCCATGATGGGTGGACACTACCAATACCGTTTGAATGAGAATTTCAAAATTGGTGCAACGTACATCCGTATGTTGGAAAGACCTGTGACCAATAAAGTTGATTTCGGGAATGAACCATTCAAAAACAGCATGCTTGGTGCTGATTTCTCCCTGCGAACGAACGTTCCTCTTTTGACTAAATTAGTCGACTTACTTCCTGTAATATCTACAAACCAAATGTCCACACTTTCCTTAACAGGGGAATACGCGCATTTAATTCCAGGTCAGCCAAAAGCCATCAACAAATCGGGGACTTCTTACATTGATGACTTTGAGGCAAGTCAAAGCGCCATCGATTTGCGCCAATTCTCTGCTTGGAAAATGGCTTCTATACCACAAGGACAACCGGATTTATTCCCGGAGGCAAGTTCGAAAAACGTTTCAGCTGGATTCAAACGTGCAAAAGCTGTTTGGTATACAATCGATCCTGTTTTCTATCAAAGCAATGCCTTGACGCCTAACCACATCAAGCAAAATCCAGCGATGCTTACAGATAGTCGTATGCGTTTGGTCAACCAAGTGGACATCTTCCCGAACTTGCAACAGCAATACGGTTCTATTCAAAATATTCCTTTACTCGAGTTGGCGTATTATCCGTCCGAAAGAGGAATGTACAATTACGACACCACGAATACCGTTGATTCTATCGGTCGATTCATCAATCCTGAAAATCGTTGGGGTGGAATTATGCGTGGTTTAACTACCAATGACTTTGAAGTAGCGAATATTGAATTCATTCAATTCTGGGTGCTAGATCCATTCAATGAAGACGCTGAAAACGAAAATCCAAATACCTTTCATACTGGTGGGGACTTGTACTTCAACTTAGGAAATATTTCTGAAGATGTCCTTCCAGATTCACGTAAAAGTTTTGAGAATGGACTTCCAGCATCAACGACAGCTCCATTAACCGACAACATGGATACAACGGCTTGGTCGAGAATTTCAACGCAACAAATCGTGGTGAATGCCTTTGACAATGATCCTGCCGCTCGTGCAAATCAAGATGTGGGAATCGACGGATGGAAAAATAACCTCGAACAAAATTCATATCAGTCTTACGTGAATTGGGTTCAAAACAATACAACACTCAATGCGGCTACAAAAGCTCGTATGATTGCGGATCCATCCAATGATGATTACACGTACTACCTCGATGATAATTACGACAACGAACAACTGAACATTCTAAAACGATACAAGCGCTACAACGGCATGGAAGGAAACTCTCCAACCACCGAAATGTCAGACACGACAAATCAAGCTGGTTATCCAACTCAAGCGAGCAATCAACCGGACAACGAGGACATCAACCAAGATAACAACTTAGCGGAAAGTGAAAGTTATTTCCAATACCGAGTAAGTATGAGACCGAACGATTTGCAACAAGTAGGGTCTAATTACATCACCAATAAACAAGTATATCAAAGCGGGACAAAAACAGAAACATGGTATCAATTTAAAGTACCAGTGAAAGATTTTGAAAAACGCGTGAATGGCATTCAAGATTTCCGATCTATTCGCTTCATGCGCATGTACCTGAAAAACTTCGATGAAGAGGTGATTTTACGTTTCGCGCGTCTCGAATTAATCCGTGGAGAATGGAGAAGATACACGCAAGATTTGACACAACCTGGCTTAAGCGTTCAAACGGATCCAAACTTAACCACCTTTAATATTGCGGCCTTGAACATTGAGGAAAATGGTCAACGTCAGCCAATCAATTATGTAATCCCTCCTGGAATTACACGTGAAATCGATCCATCACAAGTGTACCAACGTCAAATGAACGAACAATCGTTAGTCTTGGAAGTTTGTAATTTACAAGATGGAGACGCACGTGCTGCTTACCGCAATGTTCAGTTCGACGTACGTACCTACAAAAAAATGAAGATGTTTGTCCATGCAGAATCAGTGGTACAAAATCAATTAAAGGATAACGAATTATCTGTTTTCGTAAGACTTGGAACCGATTACGTAGAAAACTACTACGAATACGAACTACCAATGAAGGTTACCGACTGGGGAACGACAAATCCAGAATCTATTTGGCCAGAAGCGAACAACATCGAAATTATTTTCGACGATTTACTCAACCTAAAAACAGAACGAAACAAAAAAATTGAACAAGGAGCACCAGGTGTTTCCTACATCAACGAATATGAAATCGTCGACCCTCAAAACCCACAAAGAAGATTAAAAGTAAAAGGTAGTCCAAACTTACAAGGAATGCGCACCATTATGATTGGTGTTCGAAATCCATTAAAAACGGATCCAGATAATATTTGGCAACCTGACGCCGGTGATGCGGAATGTGTCAATGTATGGGTGAATGAACTACGTTTAACGGATTTCGTTAGTGATGGTGGAGATGCCGCAATTGGACAAATGCAAGTTCAATTAGCCGATTTCGCCAATATCTCTGCATCTGGAAACTATTCTGGTATCAACTGGGGAAGTGTAGATAGCCGTGTACAAGACCGCCAACGAAATCAAAAAATTGGTTTCGACATGAACTCAACTGTTCAACTCGGACAATTCTTCGGAAAACAAGCACGTGTTTCATTGCCGTTCTTTTATGGTTATTCCTTAGGTGTCATCAATCCAGAATACGACCCATTCAATCCAGATATCAAATTATCCAATTATGATCTTGCGACTCGTAAAGAACGTTCGAAACTAGGACAAGACTTTACGGAACGTCGTTCATTCAACTTTACTAATGTCCGCAAGGAAGCCAAAGCTGGAACAAAAGCACAATTCTGGAGTATCTCCAATTGGTCTGCAACCTATGCTTTTGCTGAAAACCTCAAACGCGATTTCAACATCACTGCTGATCGCACAAAAACTTGGACAGGTGCCTTGAACTACAACTACACCTTCTCCGGTAAAGCCATTGAACCATTCAAAAAATGGGAAGCTGTTCAAAAATCACCATGGCTAAAATTCATCAAAGAATTTAACCTCTTCCTGCTGCCTAAAAACATCACCTTTACCAACGATTATTCAAGAATATACAACGAACGCCAAGTACGTAATATCATCGTGCCAACTTACCAATTCGATCCGATTTACTTGAAACGATTCGATTGGAATAGAAATTACCAAATTGGATACGACTTAACGAAAAACTTAAAAACGACATTCAGCGCTACGAATAAATCCATTTTCGTTGAAGGAAACAACGGTGTAGATCGCGTGACGAATCCGGAAGGATACCGTGAATTCATGGATACCATTCGCTCTCAAATCACTACGTTTGGACGCACCATGGATTACAGTCATAACTACAGCGTAAGTTACAATGTGCCATTTGACAAATTTCCGATAACAAATTGGATCACTGCTAACGCGAAATACGCAGGAACATTTAATTGGCAACGTGCACCACTTGGACAAGCTCCATTCGGAAACACAGTTCAAAATAATCGTTCCATCAATATGACGTTGCAAGGTAACTTTGTGACACTTTACAACAAAGTGCCTTATTTCAAACGGGTGCTTTCCGATGGAAAAGGAATGAAATCCAATGTCACTTCGAAAGTTGGAAACGCAGGAGAAGGCGGTGCTGCCGCCAAACCAAAACCTGGACCAACAAAGTTGCCGGAATTCAAACCTGAGAAACCTTTGGAAGAAATGACAGCTAAAGAGCTGAAACAATACGAAAGACAGAAAAAACGTTTCGATAAAAAACAACTTCGTCTACAAGAAATTAAGGACAAGGAAAAAGAAAAGGTAAATCCAATCGGTGGATTCATTGCACGATTAATTATGAGCGTGCGAAATGTATCCGGTACTTATGCCTTGACAGATGGTACTATGTTACCAGGCTATAATCAGGAATCGAGTATTCTTGGTATGAATGGAAGCAGTTTAGGTATGTCTGGTTTTGTATTTGGTAAACAAGGATATGATCTACTTGGTAGAAGCAATGGATATAACGTAGGAACACTTGCCCGAGACAATAATTGGCTTGTCCAAAATGAAAATTTGAATAAACAGTTTACAACGACGCACACTGCGAATCTTCAGTTGAAAGCAACCTTAGAGCCAATCAAAGATTTAAATATCAACTTAAACCTAAGCAGAAATTACAGCACAAATTCCGGTGAATTCTACCGATGGAATTCAACGACAAGTGCATTTGAAAGTCAAAGTAAATTCGAAACAAGTACGCTTACTTACACAACGGTTACCTGGGGCTCTGCGTTCATTAAGGAAGGAAAAGATTTCTCCTCCTCCGTATTCCAAACTTTATTGAATAACCGTAAGGAAGTGTCCAGTTTACTTGGTGCACAGAATACCAACTCTACTCTTTTACCGAACGGTTACTATAGCGGTTATTCAGGATCGCAACAAGAGGTCGTAATGGGCGCATTCTTGGCAGCTTACTCTAACACTAGTGTATCAAGTAAATCGATTAATCCATTGTCGAATCTTCCATTGCCAAATTGGACAATCAACTACAACGGACTTTCAAAATTTGCTTTTGCGAAAGACGTGGTGAAATCGTTTAAACTGAATCACGGGTATTCTTCCTCAGTGAGTGTAAACGGAATGCAAACGAACTTGAATGCTATGACCGATGCAAATGGACAATCAACGGCATTAGACATCAATAACAACTACATTGCTGGAATGCAAGTTCAAAACATCACCATATCAGAACGCTTCTCACCACTTATTGGAATGTTGGCCACATGGAATATCTTAGGCAAAAACATTACAACCAATTTTGAATACAAGAAAGACCGTCAAACAACCCTTTCATTAAACAACAATCAAGTAACAGAAGTTCTTGGTAAAGAAATCGTGGTTGGAACTGTCATCAATATTCCGAAATTGAAATTGCCAATTCGAACGTTAAAAGCTAGTGACTTATTAATTAACGTGAATTTCTCATTCAGGGATAATTCCACCGTCATTCGTAAAGTCGTAGAAAACACCAATCAGGCAACAGCCGGACAAACAACGGTAAGTTTCAAATTAGACGCGAACTACAAATTGTCGGAGCATTTAAGTGCGATTTTCTATTACGAGCAATTCCTGAATACACCAAAAGTATTCATCAGTTATCCAACAGGAAACTTGAAAACAGGAATCACCTTGCGCTTTGACTTGAACGGATTGAAATAATGAGTTCAATGATTCGCAAAGCGCTACGATCAGATGTGCCAGCAATTTTCGGGCTGATTCAAGAACTTGCCCTTTACGAAAAAGCACCTGATCAAGTCACAAACACAGCAGAGCAATTGGCCATTGATTTATTCGATGATCACCTTTGCGAAGCTATTGTTGCAGAGCTTGACTCTGAAATAGTAGGCTTTGCGCTCTACTACACCTCCTACTCTACTTGGAAAGGCGCATGTCTATACCTAGAGGACTTCTACGTGAAAGAGGAAAATAGAAAACATGGAATCGGTCAATTGTTATTCGATGAAATTCTTCTTGTTGCAAAACGTTCGAATGTTAAACGCATGGACTGGCAAGTTTTAGCATGGAATGAGCCAGCAATTCAATTTTATCAAAAACAAGCAGCACTTTTAGACCCGGAGTGGTTAAATGGACGCTTATTTTTTGAATGATGCGCAAGTTTTTCATCAAACTGACATCATAGGGATACTGTGTCTAAGGAAATTGATATCGCCGCACTACAAAGTGGAAACATACAAGCTTTTGAGCAACTGGTAGAGCTCTATGAAAAAAAGGTGCTCAACATGTGTTGGTACCTTCTGCACAACCGAGAAGAAGCAGAGGACGCTACACAAGATATCTTTATTGCCATTTATCAGTCGAAACACCTGTTTAAAGGCGAATCTCATCTATCTACTTGGATTCATCGCATTACCATGAATAAATGCCTGGAATACATGAGGCGTGCGAAACGAAAAAAACGTTTTGGAATCAAGGTTCCCATTGATGAATCGTTCCTAGGGGTAGAAAATGAGTCCCAACTAAATCCTGAACAAGTGCTGATGGAACGGGAACGATCAACAGCATTTTTTATTGCTGTACAAAATCTATCGGAAAATCAAAGGGCTGCTTATTCACTACATCACTTTGAAGATTTTAGCTATAAAGATATAAGCGAAAGCATGAATCTATCCGTTTCAGCTATTGAATCGCTAATCTTTCGAGCCAAACAACAATTATTAAAACAATTAAAAGACCCAATTCTACATAATTGGATTTAATACGCAAGAAAAATAACTGATTAACATCTAAGTAATTAGAAAATATTATGAAAAATAATCGAACGATTCAACCAATAGAAGTCAGCTCTTCACTTCATGATAAACTCATGAAAAGTCCGGTTCATGCGCAAAAAATCAAAACGCGCACACTGACTGTAAGTATCATCACGACACTTTTGATTCTCATAAACCTATTTTATTACATGTCCAACCAAGAAAATTTAGCTGAAAATCAAATTCTTGAATCTCAATACGCTAATTTTGGTTCCGACCTTGCCATTTAACACTGAAAAAATGAAAGCAAATCGCCTCCTTCTTCTTTGCATTGGAATTTTGATTGTTATCAATCTGTTTTTCCTCTTGGAATGGAACAAACCTGAACATCAAGGCCCACCCAATTTACCAAAATTAAGCATCGCTCTCGACATGAAAGGAGCAGATGCAGAATGGGTTGATCATGAATTTAAACGTCATATTCATGAAAAAGGCCGTTTTTTAGAGGAACAAAAGTCCTGGCGCATGAAACTCTTACTAGATCGTTCGAAAACAGAACAAAATCAGCGTATTTTTGAAAAAATCAGTCGACTTCAATTTCAAATTGACTCGTGTACTTTCGATCACTTTATGCGGGTGAAAACCAAATGTTCGAAGAAACAGAAAATGAAATTAAATAAACTTGTTCGCCGCATGATTCAAAGAGCTGGTAGACCCGGTCCCAAAGGAAGACCATGAGGAAACTTTTCACATTCATTGTTTTTATGGTGTTTTTACACCCAGCACACGCGCAATTGAATGTATCTGTTCGTTGGGGAACCGAACCAATTACGTTAGAAAAATCCTACTTCCTCGTAAAGGACAGTTTGATGTTTCGTGAATTGAAACTCTATCTTTCAGACTTTCAATTTGAAAAACAATCAAGAAAACAGGTGTTTGTTGGACCACAACTTATCGATCTCGAGGACCCCAATTCTCTTGTGTTATTTCCAAATTTTCCTGTAGCGGAATACCAATCACTCCGTTTCCATTTTGGACTCGATAGTTCCTATAACGTATCTGAAATTGTCGATGGACCGTTGAATCCCATGAATGGCATGTACTGGGCTTGGAATTCTGGATATATTCAATTCAAATGCACAGGAACCTCATCCTCCATTCCCTTAACGGATCAAACTTTTGAATACCATTTGGGAGGATATCGTCACCCATTTGAAACGCAAGAGTCTATTCAATTAACTATTCAAGGAAACACGCTCATCTTGGACATCAAACCATTTTTTGAGCAAACGGTCGATTTAACGTTGATACAACGTGTCATGATTCCTGGGAGACTGGCCCAATCCTATTGCCGAGAACTATCCAAATCCTTTCGCTCCGAATGAAACAAATGTTCATCATATTCGGGAGTCTTGTGCTCAGTTGGATTTTCCTAGCGGGAATCCAAGACGAAACACCTTTTTATGTTCCCGAGAAATGGCCAAAACCTCATTATGACTTTACACAAAATCCACTTTCAAAGGAAAAATTTGAATTGGGACGTACCTTGTTTTACGATGCTGATCTTTCCAGAGATAGCACCATTTCCTGTGCGAATTGTCACTTACAATATTCAGGATTTACACATATTGATCACTCTTTAAGCCATGGCATTGATGGTAAAATCGGAACACGAAATGCCCCTGTGCTTATTAATTTAGCTTGGCAACAGTTTTTCCATTGGGATGGCGGTGTGACTTCCTTAAATAAACAAGCCATTAACCCACTCACACATGCGAAGGAAATGGATAACCGACTAGACGAGGTACTGCGAAGATTAAACCAATCGTCCTTTTACCGAAATCGTTTTTACCGTGCTTTTGGTGATAGTGCGATTCAAACAGCATCCATGTTAAAAGCCCTTGCGAGCTTTACGGTATCCTTAGTTTCGGCAAATTCAAAATATGACCAAGTCAAACGAGGTGAGTCCAACTTTACTAATCAAGAAAAATCAGGATACCAACTGTTTAAAAAGTATTGTGCTTCGTGCCATCAGGAACCATTGTTTATGAAGAATGAATTTAAATCTAACGGCATCGCGCTTGTCCCGTTACTCAATGACTACGGACGAATGGACATCACCAATCGAAAAGAAGATTCCTTACTTTTTAAAATTCCTACACTGCGAAATGTGGAGTTTAGTTTCCCATATATGCACGATGGACGCTATAAACACTTGAAAGAAGTACTGAATCACTATGGAACCTTACATGAGCAGCAACCTTACTTCAGTAAAGAACTTAAAAAATTAAACCGAGTCCTTACCTCCAACGAACAAAAGGATCTCATTGCCTTCTTGAAAACATTAAGTGACCAAGAATTTCTCTTTAATCCTTTATTCAAATACCCGAAAAATGAGCGAAACGCAAGTTTTCAAAAGAATTAACCTCTAACTTTATTCAAGCAGAACGATATGAAAAAAACGAACCTTTTATTCTTGCTAATTGTTTGCGGTCAGCAGGCAATGGCACAATTAAATCCAGCGATTGAACATTGGATGATTAATTCATCTGGCATTACCGGAAGACACTACATTCAAGGTAATTCCACGCCCATCAATGAAACAACATTAGCAAATGTTCAATCAGTTCAGTATTCGAACAATTGGGTTTATGTTACGGCGACAGGTGTACCTTCCTACATTACAGGTCCATTCATGGATGGCAATCCATCATTAGCAACCAATCAAAATGCAATCTTTAAAATGCCGCTTAATCCAACCCAAAATACCGGAACGTTAACAAACACTACAGGTGGAAATATTGGGATCTTCATCAATGGCGTTGCATTATTTGATTACCGAGACGGCGTTGCATGGAATTCAAACACGAATTCATTATGCGGTGGTTTGCCTGGAATGTCTCCTTGTCCGGGTGGACCGGGTGCATCCTTTTCTTGGAATCGAGATGCCATTCCAGCCGAAAAAGCCGGTTTCGATTGTTCCAAAGGACATCCTGCGATGGGGAATTACCACCACCACCAAAATCCAAGTGCCTTTAAATTAGACTTAACAGTTATTTCCAATGTGTGTGATTTATACGATGCGGATGGACTTTACGTCATTGACTCAATGGTTCATTCTCCTTTAATTGGCTACGCTTACGATGGCTTTCCGATTTACGGTGCATATGGGTTTAAAAACGCAGATGGAACAGGTGGAATCACTCGCATCAAATCTGGCTACCAATTGAGAAATATCACGACAAGAGCGGTTTGGGCAGATGGGACAAATGTTCCTGACGGACCAAATGTTAGCACAACCTATCCATTGGGTTACTTTAGGGAAGACTACGAGTTCATCAATCATGCTCAAGCAGATTATTTAGATGTCCATAACGGACGTTTTTGCGTGACTCCAGAATATCCAAATGGGATCTATTGTTATTTCGCGACTGTGGATGAAGAATGGAATTCAGCGTATCCATATGTGGTTGGACCAACATTTTACGGTGTAAAAACAGCTGCAAAAGTGACTTCCATTTCTGAAACAGTCACAAGCTATACGTCATCAGCTGGAATAACCGAATTAACAGAAAATGAGTGGACAGTATATCCAAATCCAAGCAATGACATCATTATGGTGCAAGTGAGTAATCTGACCAATCAAACGTACTCGGTTGAGTTATACGATGCATTAGGGAAACAAATCCAAACTCAACAAATTGTTCAAGGAAGTACGATCGCCTATTTCAACGCAGATACACTTTACAAAGGCGTATATTACGTGAAATTGAAAGGACAAAACGGATCAAAAAAAATCGTGATCAAATAAAATTACTTCAAATAATCTAGAAAAAAAGGCACATTCATCATGTGCCTTTTTTTGTGCGAAACTGATTCAAATAGACATTTCCATCATTTTGAAAATGAAATATTCGTAAAAAAGGGCACAATATTCATTTGGTGTGGAAGGATATTCATTTGATGGAAAGAACTCGAAACTTAGTTCCTACATTTATTATGAAATAAGGAGAGAAACAGGATTCTTTTTATATGTAGAAGTTGACAGGCTGCTTGGAGAGGCAGTTTCATTTTCTAGTTTGATAAGAGTTTAATAGTTTTTGTTGACGTCCCTCGGGAATATATATAAAAAGAGCCTGTCCTTATTACTGAAAACGTACCACTCAGACTTTAATGTCTACTACTAGGAAGGGCTGAAAAGCCCTTTTTTTATTGTATTTTGTAAAGTACTGGCCTACTCGGACTCGCATCATTATGAAAGGCAGCCAATTGTATTTCTAGAATATAGGTTCCATCCGCTACTTCATTTGGAACATAGATTAATTCGGTAATCGTACGTTCAAAATTTGGTTTTTCCGGGACATTCCAAAATGCATGGTGGAAGGCCAAAGCTCCTCCATCCTCCTCTCTGTCCACAGAGGGTTGATCTACTAAAAAATGCTTCACACCGTATTCATTTAACAAGGCAACGACTTCAATATCAAAGTAACAAGGATTCGTTCCTGAATAATTCAATGATTTTTTTCCGATTCCGTTCGGTAAGGTGCGAATTAGAACCGCATCACTGAAGTCCTTTTGTAAATAAGGGGCAATTTGTGTTGCTTGAACAATAAAATCACCATTTTCCAATTGTACGGGATCAATAGTAATTAATGTCGCTCGATAGAAATATTCCTTCAAGACATCATTAACGGCATATACTTCTTGTGTAATGTGTCCACAACACTCGGTGTGTGTCCCGTGTCCGTGTGGATTGAAAAATACATCGCGAAAATTCACACTTCCCCCTTCTTGAATACTTCCGATAAATCCATTTGCACGAACGATTTCCATTCTTGGTGGATCAACATACCAAGCTCTCACGTTATCTGTTGAGGCTTGAAGTGACATTGATAAATCAATTGCTTCACTTGTTTCAATAAATTCGGATTTGGAAAGGTATAAACGCATGGAGTAAAAGTAAACATTCGCGACAATCTTTCAAAAATGACTTGTTGAAATTGTTTTCAGATTTTGACGCTCAAATCTTCAGAAGGGC
Source organism: Crocinitomicaceae bacterium (assembly GCA_024643365.1). Lineage (GTDB taxonomy): Bacteria > Bacteroidota > Bacteroidia > Flavobacteriales_D > Crocinitomicaceae > UBA952. The sequence continues at coordinate 256,643 of JAHENC010000021.1, forward strand.
TAACTTTGTCACATGGATCAAAATCAAGACAAACTCAAGGACATTATCTCGCATTCAAAAGAATACGGATTTATTTTTCCCTCATCGGAAATTTACGACGGACTCGCTGCCACATACGACTATGGACAATTAGGATCAGAGTTGAAAAACAACATCAAAACGTATTGGTGGAAAGCGATGGTGCAAATGCACGAAAACATTGTGGGAATTGATGCGTCTATTTTTATGCATCCAACTACCTGGAAGGCTTCTGGTCACGTTGATGCCTTTAATGATCCATTGATTGATAATAAAGATTCCAAAAAAAGATACCGCGCGGATGTGTTACTAGAAGAATACATGGAGAAAATCCGTCAAAAGATTGAAAAGGAAGTAGAAAAAGGGAAAAACCGCTTCGGAGCTGATTTCGATGAAACACAATTCCGAGCAACCAATCCAAATGTCCTTCGAAATGCTGAGAAAATTTCTTCCATTGAAGGACGTATGCGTGAAGCATTAGAAAACAACGATTTAGAAGCTGTTCGCAACTTAATTGTCGATCTAGAAATCGTTTGTCCCGTTTCTGGTTCTAAAAACTGGACAGATGTTCGTCAGTTCAATTTAATGTTCTCGACAGAACTTGGTTCCGTTGCAGGGGATGCCTCAACGATCTATTTACGTCCAGAAACAGCACAAGGAATTTTCGTCAATTTCTTGAATGTTCAGAAATCCGGAAGAATGAAAATTCCATTTGGAATTGCACAAATTGGTAAAGCATTCCGAAATGAAATCGTTGCTCGTCAGTTCATTTTCCGTATGCGTGAATTCGAACAAATGGAAATGCAATTTTTCGTTCGTCCTGGTGAAGAGATGAAATGGTACGCATATTGGAAAGATGCACGCGAAAAATGGCACAAAAACCTCGGTCTTGGTGCAAATTTATACCGTTTTCATGACCACATCAAATTAGCGCATTACGCAAACGCTGCGTGTGATATCGAATACAACTTCCCAATGGGATTCAAAGAGTTGGAAGGAATTCACTCACGTACAGACTTCGATTTAAAGCAACACGAGCAATTCTCGGGTAAAAAATTACAGTTCTTTGATCCAGAATTAAATCAAAGCTATGTGCCATATGTAGTCGAAACATCCGTTGGACTTGACCGTATGTTTTTGTCAGTTCTGAGTGCTGCTTACCAAAATGAAAAATTAGAAGATGGCTCGGAACGCGTTGTTTTGCGCATTCCAGCAGTACTTGCTCCATACAAAGCAGCAGTGTTGCCATTGGTGAAAAAAGACGGACTTCCAGAAAAGGCACGTGAAATCATGAAGCAACTTCAGTTTGACTATTCCATTCAATATGATGAAAAAGATTCCATTGGAAAACGTTACCGCCGACAAGATGCGATTGGAACACCATTCTCTATAACAATTGATCATCAGACCCTAACAGATAATATGGTCACTGTTCGAGATCGTGATACCATGGAACAAATCCGAATAGGAATTTCAGAAATTGAAGGACTTTTAGCCGATAAAGCTAGTTGGAAGAGCGTATTAAGCACCTTATAAGTCAAGGGTGAAAATAGCGTTTGGAATTATTTTTCTTGTTCCACTTTTCTGTAACTCGCAAATCCTGCTAAATCAGGCAGGTGAAGCATTTACGGAAACTCCCTTTTTTAATGTTGATGTCATTCGATCCAATCACATTAAGTCCATTGAAGGGAACTACTCTACCAAAAAACCTGGTGAAGTCATTCGGGAAAGTACGGATTGGTTTCGCTACCGCTTTGATGAACAAGGTCGTCTTTTGGAGAGTCAGGATATACGAACAGTTAACCGAAAAAAGGACACGACTGTCCATCAATATAGCTACAATTCACTGAACCAACTTACGGAACATAGAAAAACAGAAAATGGTGGATACACCACAAGTAAATATGTATACGATTCCCTAAATCGACTTCAATCGGAACTAACCTATCGCGAAGTTATTCATATTCAGAACAAGCAAGTTATTCAATCAAATTTGGTGAATACTGAGTATTTCCAATATGCTATGCGACCAAATGAACGTGAACAAGTGCGCTATAATTCCTACAGACTTCCTTACATGGATGAAGTGAGCTACTTCAATAAAGATGGTTACCTCATTGAGAAAAAAACAAATTACCGCATGAGCTCCATTGCGCACTCGACGAAATTTTCTTACGACGAACATGGACTCCTAGCATCAAAAGCCCATTTTAACGACGAAGATGTCATTGCTGAACAAGAATGGAAATACCGTTACGATTCATTTGGGAATCTCATCGAGGTGCATTATTTCCGCTACGGGCAACTTCAAAAGGATCTTCAAATTGTTTTTGACACCAAAACACAATTATTAGGTTCAACGATTCAGCGTGATGTCGAAACAAATTCCCTACTCATCCTTAGGTTTACAAAAATTACATATTTCAAATAACAGCAAGGAATTCAACAACTTCAAGAGAGTGATTTTTTTTCTCTTTGATTTTTTCGGAAATTTGGCATGAAAATAGGTAGAGCACCTAAAAATTCCGACTATGAAAAAATTGTACATTCTAAGCATACTCTTACTAAGTATCTCTTTTACTCACGCACAACGAATCAACTACGACATCAGTTCGAAGTGGTTTTTTGGATTAAATGCAGGTGTTACATGGAATACAAATGATGTGAAAAATGTCAATAGCTCCGGTTATGGACTCGTTCTTGGTCGCTCCTTCAACTATAACTACGGTAAAATAATTAGTTTCGACCTACGTGGTCGCTACCTTGCTGGAACCTGGGTTGGACAAGACACAAGTGCCTTTTCTTTATCAAATTATCAAGGTGGTCCATTGGATAGTTACCACAGCGATAGCAACTCCATTTACGTAAACAATTTCCAAACCGACGTGCGTAGACTTGGCCTCGAACTCGTTTTACACCTGAACCGTATCCGAGAAAAGACAGGAGTAGATCCGTATGTTTTTGGTGGAATTGGCTTGACTTGGACTCAAACCTACGGTGATTTACTCAACACAATTGACTCAAGTTCTCTATACGACTATTCGGCTTTGCAGCAAACTGGACCTATCGGACCACAGTTACCTTCGACGTTAGATGGATTGTATGAAACACGTCTTGATGGCGGCTTTAACAATCAATATAATGTAAGATGGATGCCAAGCTTAGGTTTTGGACTTGGGTATCAAGTTGGTAAAAGAACAAGCTTGGGTATCGAACACAAAACAACTTTCACCAAGGGAGATTCCTTCGATGGATTCATTTCTGAAAGTCCTCGTCTAAAAAATGATTGGCACCATTACACTTCCGCTTACCTGAGAATTAATTTTAAATCCCGCGGAGGAAATACTTCTGAGAACTCCTCTAGCAATGTCAACAATTACACTTCGACAACGAATTGTCCAAAGCCAGTAATTACGTTGGTTTCAGGTAATAATAGAACCGTTACGAATAGTCAATACCGCATTGAATTTAAAGTCAGTAACTTATTGAATGCCAGCGGAGCAAGCTTCCTGAACGACCAAAATCAACCGGTACTTTTTAATTACAATGCCTCCACAAATGTACTGGATGCGATGGTTTCATTGCATGATGGACAAAATAGATTTTACCTGACGGCTAGCAATAATTGCGGCAGTGAAACAGCGACAGTTCTGGTAACGTTGTTGAATTGTGTTACTCCTACCGCTTCGTTTACGAGTCCAAACGGTGGCAATATCACCGTGAGAACAAACGATTTTGCGTTCAGCGCCATTGTTCATGGTGCAGTAAATGCGAATGGAATCAAATTAGTGATGAATGGAATGGCATTAAACGGGGCTACGTACAATCAAACAAATGGTTTGATACAACGCGCCATCACTTTAGTGCCTGGAGTTAATACCATCCTATTGACCGTAACGAATGACTGTGGAACAAATACATACACCGCAACAATCAACTACGACAATTGCGCACCGGTAAGCCTGCAATTCTTAAATCCAAGTGCTTCGGGGACAACAACGAACTCCTCAAACTACACGATCAGTGCTGCGCTAACTGGCAGCCTATTAAATGTTCAAGTGAAAGTTTTCCAAAACGGAATTCAAATCCCGAATGTGGTTCTTCAAGGGAATGGTCAAATTCAAATACCAACAACCTTGACTGCCGGAATAAACACCTTCAACGTTGAAGTCAGTAATGGCTGCGGAAACGATGCGGAACTTACCACGATAAATTATCAAAATTGTATTGCCCCTGCTATTTCCATTCAAAGTCCAACACAGAATCAATCACTAACGGCATCAGCAAATGCAATTCGCTTGAAATCCACAATTAGTAACGTTGCTTCAAAGCAAAACATCAAAGTGATTGTAAACGGAATCGAGCAATCGAATTTTACCTTTAATGCTACAACAGGTGCTCTTGAATTGGGATTAGCTCCAATTAACGGAAGTAATAGCATCACCATAACTGCAACGAACAACTGTGGTTCAGATGTGGAAACGATTCAATTTAACTACATCAATTGTACGGGAATTACACCAAACGTGAGCATCCTTTCTTCAGGAGGGACAACGAATTCCGCGATTTATACCTTACTAGCGAGCACGGTGAATCCTGGAAGCATTTCGCAGACCGGACAATCAATCACGGTAACACAAAATGGTTCACCGATTGCATTTAACCAAATTTCAGGTCAAATTAATGCCATAACAACGTTGATACCGGGAGTAAACACCTTTGTAGTCACGGCAACTACTTCTTCATGCGGAACAGACTCGAAAACGATTACCGTCAATTACAACAACTGTATTGCACCGCAAATCACTTTAATTCAACCGACTACAACCGGAGGAACAACCAATAATGGAACACTTCAATTTAAAGCAAGTGCAACAAATATTGTTCAATCGCAAAATATACAGTTGGTTAAAAATGGACAACAAATTCCGTTCACTTTTACAAACGGGATCATTGATGCGAGCATTGTATTAACCAATGGCATCAATACCATTACATTAACGGTAAACAACACATGCGGAAACGATGCCGAAACGTTTACGGTGAACTATGTTCAATGTACACCACCAACCATCCAATTAAATTCGTCGCTTCCTTCAGGAACTACTGTGACAAATGCTAATTTTCAGTTTAGCGCGATTGTACTAGGGGCAACAGCTCAAAATATGAGTTTGAAACTAAATGGTGTTTCCATTCCTTTCAATAATGGAAATGATGCTGTAACTGCAGCATTGAACCTTAGTCCAGGTTTAAATACAATTATTTTCAATGCTAGCAATGATTGTGGAGTTGATGTCGAAACCATTACAGTGAATTACGATAACTGTATGGCTCCATCTATTTCCAATTTTTCGGCAAATCAAACGACGGTAATCGCAAACCCTACACAAACCATTTCAGCGAATATTGCACATGCAACGACACAGAACATCATTTTTACGCAGAATGGGATTCAACGTCCGTTTAGTTTTGTAAATGGTCAGTTCAGTGCTTCAGTGACTTTATCCAATGGTGCAAATTCTTTTGTGCTAACGGTCAATAACAATTGCGGGACCGATCAACACGATTGGAACATTCAATTTACTCCTTGCACAGCACCAACGATTGGAATAACGAATCCAAGTATTAGCGGCACCTCTGTGAATTCAGCAAGTTTTGCTTTTGCAGCGACTATTCAAAACATGACAAGTGCTCAAGGAATTCTCCTAAGTCTGAATGGAACAAGCATTTCGAATTTCAGTTTCAATAATAGTACATTGACAGCGAATCTCAATCTTCAAAACGGATTAAATACAATTGTATTAAAAGGGACAAATGCCTGCGGAACAGATATTAAAACCATCACGATTTTCTATACAAATTGTACAGCACCAGTTGTAAGCATTTCGAGTCCAACAAATATAAATGGTACTGTTGCCTCTTCCGCTTACACCTTTGTAGCTACGATTCAAAATATCACTAGTTCACAAGGTATTTTACTGAGTTTAAATGGTGTGGCTATTACAAATTATAGTTTTACCAACGGACAACTATCCGCATCTGTAAATCTTGCTTCGGGCATGAACACATTCGTGGTCAACGCAACCAACGCATGTGGCACTGATATGGAATCAATTAATGTGAAATACCTAAATTGTACTGCTCCGATTGTTCAAATTACGAATCCACTGAGTAATAACCTTTCGGTTTCTAATGCCTTGTATTCATTCCAAGCAAACGTGCAGAACATGACGAGTTTACAAGGAGTATCCTTGCAATTAAACGGATCTACTGTGTCCAATTTGTCATTAGCAAATGGCGTTATTTCTGCAAATGTGTCTTTAATTGCTGGCAACAATACTTTTGAATTAACTGCGGTGAACACCTGTGGAACAGATTCCAAAACAGTCTATGTGAAATTTGAAGAATGCCTAGCGCCTGTTGTAAGTATTAGTAGTCCAATGACGACCAACTCTTCAGTAACCAATGCTAGTTTCAATTTTACCGGAACTATTCAAAACATTGGAACTGGACAAGGAATCAACTTAACCTTGAATGGAAACATTATACCAAATGCCAGTTTCGTGAATGGACAAATTTCTGCCAACTTAACCTTAACAAGTGGGGTAAATCAAATTGTATTATCCGCAGTGAATAATTGTGGCTCAGATAGTCAAACATCCAGCATTACCTTCGACCAATGTATTCCGCCGGTTGTGAGTATTCAAAATCCATTAGATCTATTTTACGGGGTAAGCAATCCGATTTTCCCTTTCCAAGCGACGGTATTAAATATGCCAAGTACACAAGGAATCAACCTTACCGTCGGCGGAAGTCCTGTTAACAATTTTAGCCTTGTTTCTAATAATTTGACCTCCACATTGACCTTGCCAGAAGGAGTAATTGAACTTGTTTTAACGGCAACAAATGCTTGTGGAACATCCTCTCAATCCCGCACCATTCGTTACCAAAACTGTATCCCGCCTGTTGTGAACGTGACTACAGATCCAAGTTCCGGAAGCATAACAAATTCGACTAATTTGGTTTACACAGCCAATGTGACAAATTTCTCAACAAGCACGATTCTTCAATTATCAGTAAATGGGGTGAATTTTTCCAATTTTTCCAATAGTAATGGTGTAATAAGCGCAAATATCTCCCTTGTTAATGGAATAAATGAAGTTCAACTCACGGCAATTAGCACATGTGGAACAGATACGAAAACGTATGTAATAACTTTTGATGATAGCAGTCCAAATGGTGGGCCAGGAAATTCAGATGGAACGTTTAAGCAAAATCAACAAATAAACCAGAACAAACCAACACAAACACCAACTACTGTGAAACCGGCGAAACCCGTAACGACTCCAACTCCAGTAAAACCAACAACTCCAGTTGCGAAACCAGCAACAGCGCCACCACCACCACCGCCTGCAAAACCAGCGGCGAAACCAGTAGCAACACCAACTCCGGTTAAACCAACCTCAACACCGCCACCACCACCGCCTGCAAAACCAGCGGCGAAACCAGTAGCAACACCAACTCCGGTTAAACCAACCTCGACACCGCCACCACCACCACCTGCCAAACCAGCACCAACTACAACTACAACTACAACTACAACGAAGCCTACACCAACAACCGCTCCTGCAAAAGAATCCACGACAACCGGTGGTGGAAATAAACCATCAACTGTACAACAGAGTCCACAAAATCAAACAAATCCTGTAACACCGAAAGGTGGAACAACACAAAAAGGAGGAGGCAAATAAGCCTCCTTTTTTATTAGAAATAGTAGTAATTTTCATCATTTCTTGCTATATTCGCAATCTTAAAATTTAGTGAAATGGCAATTATCGGAAAAATACGTTCCAAATCGGGATTACTTGTTGGAGTCATTGGACTTGCATTAGCAACATTTATTTTATCAGATTACCAACAAATGTTGGGAATAAATGAAGGTCAATATGGAATTGGAACTGTTTACGGGGAAAAAGTTGATCCTAACGAGTACAACGTAGCAAGTACAAAATTTCAGGAGCAGGGAAGAAACCAAGCAATGCAGAACAACAAAGAGTTCACAGATGCGGATATGGAAACTGCAAATGACAATAGCTGGAACTATTTAGTAGACTCAACGATTCTAAGCAAAGAGTACGATGCATTGGGTATTTCTGTTTCGGAACGTGAGTTCAATGCATATTTAATGGCAACAGATGGATTCAACATTATCCAAGATTTGAATCAATTTTTTGTTGATTCACTAACAGGTGTTGTTTCTCCTCAATCGATGGTAGAAGGAAGAAAAAAACTTCAATCTACGTTGACGAAATTGAAAACAAGCAAAGAACCACAAGCTGTTCAACAATGGAATGGAACAAAACAATATTACACAGATACAAGAAAACGTGAGAAATACTTCGGTTTACTTGATCAAGCTGCATATGTAACAAACTTAGAAGCGGAGGATAAATATTACGCAGCAAAAGAGACAAAATCTATTTCGTTTGTTTTCCGTCCATATTCTGACATCGCTGATGCAAATGTGAAAGTATCAGAAAGCGAATTACAAGCGTACTATGAAGAACACAAAGCAGATAAAAAATATGCGATTCGTTCTTCTTCCCGTGAAGTGAAAGTATTTGATGTAGTAGTTGCTCCATCGAAAGCGGATACGAATAAAATGAATTCAACGTTAAATGAATTGAAAGCTGGATTCATTACTTCAACAAATGACTCATTGTATGTATTGCGTAACAGCGACGTGAAAGTTTACTTCAACAACAAACGTTCTACGGCAGTTCCGGAAGGAAATCCAAAATCAAATCAATACCAAACGTACCCAATCTCTTACGATACAATCTTTAAATTAGCTGCTATTGGTCAAGTTGTTGGTCCTTATGCAATGAAAGAAAACATGGTGATTTCTAAAGTGATTGGCTTTACACCATCACGTTTGAAAGCTCGTCACATTTTACTTTCAACAGGTGGATCGAAAGATGCTAAAGTTCTTGAAGCTAAACGCAAAACTGCTGATAGTTTACTGAAAGTAATCAACAAGGACAACTTCGTTGCGCTTTCTGATAAATTTTCAGATGACACGCAATCCAAAAAAGCTGGTGGGGTTATTGATAATTTCCTTGAAGGTGACATGGTTGCGGAATTCGGATCTTATTGTGCAACAGCTCCTTTAAATAAATTTGGAGTTGTTAAAACTGAATTTGGTTTCCACATCGTGGAGGTAATGGAAAGAGATGCGTCTAAACTCCCTGTTTTGGCATCCATTTCAAAACAATTTAAAGCTTCTGAAGAAACGATTAGCAACAAGGAAAGTGAAATCAATAATATCCTTTATAAATTGGATAGAAAAATTGGTAAAACGAGCGATTTGTTGAAAAAAGTAAGCTTGTTTGATACCATTGTACGTCAAGCAAACTATGTTGCTCGCTCTATTATGTTAGAAGACAAAGCGCCTAAGGCATATGGATTTATGACATCGATGGCTTCGGATAAAATTCTTGAATTAGCGTATAGCGAAGGTGTAGAAGTTGGATCATTAACTACCTACCCTATCAAAGATAAAGACAAATACATTATCGGAATGGTTAGCTCTATTAAAGAAGAAGGCGAACCAACTTTTGAAAATGTGAAAGCTGAAATGGAAAGAGAACTTATTATCGAGAAAAAAGCGAAACGATTAATGAACCAAATGTCCAAAGGAAACTCATTGAAATCAGTAGCTAAAAAATGCAATGTTGCGGTTCAATCAGCTGAGATTACTTTTGCGAATCCGCAAATTGCGAATGTTGGATACGAGCCAGAAATCATTGGTATGCTATTCTCTTCTGTAATGAAAGACGGAAAACGTACATTGCCTTTAAAAGGTAAAAGCGGTGTTTACATGGTTCAAATCATGAAAACAACAAAAGCACCTGCTTCAACTGTTTTCAAAGTTGAGCGCGATGAAATGACTAAAACGTTGAAAGGATCATTCCAAGGTCAAGCTATTGGGGCACTGAGAAAAACAGCTGAGGTTGTTGATAATCGTAAATTAAATGAATTAAGATTACGTCTGTAATTATTTCTTAGTGATTTTTTGATGCTCAAATCGGAAATCAGATCCTTTTACAAGGAAAAAAGATCGGGACTTAGTCCAAACGAAATAGAAAGAATCTCATCACAAGTCACAGCACTTGTGAGAGATTCTTTTTCGTTTAAGGACAAATACGTTAGCTTGTTTTTACCTATTGAACGTCAAAAGGAAATCAATACCTACGGACTACTCGAAGAAATCATTGAACAAGGCGGATTACCAGTTGTTGCTAAATCGAATTTTTCAGATCTTAGCATGAGCTTGTTTCTATACGAATCGGCAAATCAATTGAAAGTGAATAACCATGGTATTCCCGAACCTACTGGTGGAATAGAAATCAAAGCCGAGCAATTAGATATAGTTTTTGTGCCGTTATTAGGGCTTGACAAGAACGGATTTCGAGTAGGCTATGGAAAAGGGTTCTATGACCGCTTACTCAATCTCTGCAAGCCTGAATGCGTATTTATAGGTTTACACCTGTTCAACGAATTTATGAACGTGGATGACCTACATCAAAACGACATAGCCTTACACCAATGTTTCACACCAACAAAAAAATATGATTTCTGATAAAAAACTACAAGGAAGATTTCATTTGTTGGCCATCCTTTTAATTCCAGCCAACATGATGGCAATATTCCTATCTCCTAACTGGTGGATAGAAATACTGGTTCACTTCATTTCTGTGCTTGTGATTATTTTTGTTTTGAAGAAGAAGTAGGAATTAAAACTCCATCTGCTAGAAAATTTAATTCAATCTTCGGGGCAACAATTTTGTCGATTTCCGACTGCGGTGCGTTTCCGTCTTCTAAAAAATGTTTTTGAAGTTGCACGGAAATCGTATCGTAATATGCGGTTCCATGAAAGTATGCTATATTTCCCGTTTCCGTTTTCGGTGGAATACCAAAATGGTCTTTGAATCGAATACGAAGTAAATCCCCATCAGTTTTTTTCACATTTACCCAGCAGCCAGCGCTTTGACAAACATTCACGATTGGAGCAGAAAATGTAAAAGTATCTTGTTGAGGATTTTGGTTGAATTGTTTCACCATTTCATCCAAAGAAATCGCTTTTGAACTATCCACCGCTGTAGGTCCATAATGTTTGAATGCTTCCTTCTCAGCACCACAGCTTTGCAGAATTAATCCAATACTTAAAATTGATGCAAAATAGGTTCTCATTTTTCAAGGAAGTTTTGATAAAAGTCTTGTAATTGGTATGATTTTCCATCAACCACGACTGTTTGAATTTGATTTGCTGACAAAAAACGTAAAATCACTCGACGTGAATCAGGAGTGTTTGTTACCATTTGAAAGGTAGCTACATGATTTTTTGAATTAAAATCAACATAGAAAAATGGCTCGTAATACTTCGCGTAGCTCACCACGTCCTCCGGAGTCAATTGATTCGGTAAGGTAACTTCGATTTTACCGGTCGCAACGCCTTCTTTCAAATTTTTAGATGAGGGACAACTAGCCGTGTTTGCTGTTTGTGCAAAAGAAATTGAACCCGTCAAAAAGAAAAGGATTCCAAAAAGTACATGTTTCATAGCGAAATGGTTTAAAATCGTATGTGCTAATCTACAAAATATTTTGCAATTTTGAATCCAATGGCAAATTTATTAGCATTCTTAGAACTTGGACGAACAGAAGGTGGCTGCGATGAAGCAGGTCGCGGTTGTTTAAGTGGGCCCGTTGTAGCCGCTGCCGTAGTATTAGATCCAGACAAACCCATCACTGGACTAAATGACTCTAAAAAAATCAATGAAAAAAACAGATTGCTCCTCCGTGATCAAATAATGAATGAAGCCATTTCTTACGCCATTGGAATTGTAACACACGAAGAAATTGACGAAATAAATATTCTCAACGCAAGTTTTTTAGCAATGCATCGAGCCGTTGATCAATTAAAGGTTCAACCCGCGTTTTTACTCATCGATGGCAATCGATTCAAAGCGTATCCAAATATTCCACATGCGTGTATCATTAAGGGTGACGCAAAATTTCAATCGATTGCCGCAGCATCAATTTTAGCCAAAACAAAAAGGGATGAAATCATGGAAAATTTACATGGCGAATTTCCTGTCTACCAATGGAAAAAAAACAAAGGATACCCAACAATCGACCATCGTTCGGCCATTGAAAAATATGGCCCAAGTCCATATCACCGGTTGACATTTCGCTTACTTCCAGATAAAAGTCAACTTGATTTATTCGAGTAAACATTTCCTTGTTAATTTAAATCACTGTAAGCATTCTAAACACTGCGAATTCAAGCTAATTTTGAATAAATACGTGAAATGATGAAACGTTTGCTCCTTGCCATTTTCGGCTTGTTTATACTTACCTGGATTAGCTTTGTGTCGTACGACCTTCTTCAAAAGGAAAATACACATGATTTCAGAACATACTTTCATCATTCCGATGGAGCGATTTGGGCCATCCATCAACCCAATGAGGTAAACTGGGATGATCATAGCATTCAAACATTGTCTCTAAACCAAGCGCTTTTCTCTTCCCTATCCATTCGGATGAAAGAACCTTGTTCTTATTTTTTCAGCACTAAAAAAGTACTTTTCTTATTGGAAAAAAGAAGCTCCTGGTCAAAAAAAGAAATTCAACAGCTTTTTGAAAATGGGATGTTTCCCTTCGAACTCGGTAAATTAAATTCATTCGAATACGGAAAACTTCACGGGATTTTTAAAGGAAATCAGTTGTTAATCTTCGATGGAGAACTTGCTGAACCGAATGACCATGCATTTCGTGTTGACACAAAAGCGAGTTTGAGTCGTGTCGTACTTTCTAAACATCACAAAAGCGGACGTGTGAGCGACATGTACCTAAAAAAAGGTCGAATTTATACCTATTCGAAGAGCTCAATTGGCAAGAACACCATAAAGGAAATTGATGACCGTCGAATTTTTGCACATGTCGTTCCCTCTAATATCGAAAGTTATTCTTTTTATGAACGTTCCTACTTAGCAAAGGTTGATCCAGTTTTTGCACATTCCGTGTTTTCAAAACAAATGATTACCAACGGGGTTGTTTTTGTAACCAAAGACGATCGTAGTGCAGCTATTTTTGACTATCAAGAAGACTACAGTCCAATTGATATTCTGAATGAACATTTTCAAAAAGAAGGATCAGATGAACTTAGTGCAGAATACAAGCACCTTCGCTTTGCAAAGATCTTAGAAAAGTTCTCAGACAGTACCGCTCAGAAGCCTTCTTTGCACATTGCATTAATGGACGGCTTTGCTGTCGTTTCAAGCTCGAAAGATTTCCTTGATTACGTTATTTCTGAAGCAGAATTATCCAATACACTTTCTCAAGATGAAAGAAAAATTGCTCACGTGTATGGAAATCTCCCGAAAAAAGTTGCCTATCGACAGGTCTCCAATTCCAAACAACAATCCATTAGTGTTTACGGTAAAAAAATGCTAGAGACAAGTTGCCGGATGATTGATATTGTTGAGCGTAAAGAAAATCAAAAAATTAAAGATTACTTCGTTATGAATCCAGGTGTGCGTGTGATCGACTTTGCCGCATTTCCAGAAAGAGGTAATGTAATTGCACTCACAGAAAACCACATGCTTGTTGGATACATTAACGGTTTGAAAAAATGGGGGAAACCATGTCCACAAGAGGTCCTTTCCATGAACCTTATCGAAATAGGGCAATCTTATGTTTCTGTTCAATTCGCAAAAGAAACCCAACTCTTCGATAAAACTGGACGTCTTGTTTTTCGCATGACTTCACAAAACAACATCACACCAAGTGCCTATTTTGCCAAAAACAAAATGGAGTTTGTGATCGCAAATACCGATAAAAGTGTCCAATTACTCAACGAGAAAGGAACACTCATCAAACCATTCCAAGTGAACGGAACAATAAAACAAATCGCCGTAACGACACAAGCCAAAAAACCGATACTTGGCGTGCTCACCTCAACGATGTACTATACAATTGACTTAGAAAAACGCAAAACATTGAGCAAATTGTCCATTGATAGTACTTATTCCCTCATCAATACAGGAGTGGATTTAATCCCTACTTCTGCACGAAATTCAAGCTTGTCCATGATTAAAAATGGTAAGACCACACAATTTTCAACGAAAAGCAACGTTAAACTGCTCGGGTCTTATCTGTTAAACAAAGAATTAACAGTTATTCTATCCCGCGGAAAAGAATTATATGCTTATCAAAATGGAAAAGTTATTTGGGAAAAGACCATTTCTGCACAAGAAATTAGTGCATTAAGCATCCAAAAATCCAAAAATGGAATACCCATACTTTGTGTACTGGATGCACTTGAAAATGAACTGTATATTTTAGATCAACTTGGACGCGCTAGTGACACGGATGAACGACATGGAGAAATGAAGGTGCAAGTAAGTCCTTTCGGAGCTAACGCCTACTCCATTACGACGTTTTTAGGATCCTACCTTATCCAATACACCAAACAATAATCAATGAAAAAACTAATCTTGTGTCTTTCCATATTTGCTTTTCTAGCAAAATTTCACGCACAGAGTTACCTTGGACTAAGTTCTAGCAACTACGCAGGTGTAATTGGCAACCAATTGAATCCAGCTAGCTTCGTAGATGGTAGATATAAATTCGATATGTTGTTGTTTGGTACCAACATGAATGTTTACCAGAATTTCGGGTATTTCGATGCAAATGCCATGCGCGCTGCACAAGGAGGAAAAGGATATTGGTGGTATAAATCAATTGGCGATGAAAACATTTTAAATGCATGGTCTCAAGATTGGACGCCGCCAGATTCTAGTTTCTTAGATCGATTCATCGTTCACAATTACGATGAAACCTCCACAAAAACACTAGGTGCGAACATCAATTTTCAAGTCGACCTGTTGAATACAATGTTCCATATCAATGAGAAAACAGCAATTGGATTTAACGTTCGTAACAGAACAATTGTCAATGTCGATAACATGGATCCGAAATTGGCCGTATTAGCTGAAGATGGTTTAGAACATCCAAGTTTATGGGATGCTGTTTACAATGAACAATTATTCAACGCAAACTTCATGACATGGTCGGAAGTTGGATTCAACTATTCCCAAGTTTTAATCGATAACGAAGAGCATTTCTTAAAAATAGGTGTTGCTCCGAAAGCTTTACTTGGACATGCAGCAGCCTACGTTTATACGGATGACTTCTCCTATAATTTAGTGAATGAAGACACCTCTCAATATTTAACAGGTACCTTTGATTACGGTTACTCGAACAACATCAATGGAATCCTTAATAAGGGAATGGCTGGACAAAATCCAAGTATTTCAGAACTTATTGATCCAGCATCGAAGTTAGGATTTGGTTTAGATATTGGAGCTGTATACGAATGGCGACCAAAATATGCCAAATTCAAATACGACATGGACGGCGAAACAAATTTATGGCGTCGCAATGAGAATAAATACAAACTACGTGCTGGATTTTCCATCCTAGATATGGGAAGCATGAAATTTACAAAAGGTGGATTAAGCCGAAATTTTACTGTGAATACTTCAAATTTGTTCAACCTTCAAATATTTAATACAGCAACAAACTTGGAAGGATTTGATGGAGTAATCGATAGCCTCATTACTCAATCCACAACAGCCGGAAACCAAGAATGGGTATCACTTCAAGATCCATCCGAAACCTTTCGAATGCGCACACCAACCGCGGTAAGTTTTCAATTCGATTATCAGATTTGGAAAGGATTTTACATCAATGCTACTTCCATGGTGAATTTAATTTCTCAAGGGAAAGACACAAAGGTAAAAACAGCAAATCAATTCTCCATTACACCAAGTTTTGATAGTCCTTACTTTGGGGTTTACATGCCCATTTCCGTGAATCAATATAGTGGAATGAAGTATGGCATAGCAACGCGTATCGGTCCGCTAATTTTAGGGATTACTGATATGAAAACGCTGATGGCGAAAAACAACATAAGCGGAATTGAGTTTTATGCAGGAGCACGTGTTCCTATTAATTACACACGTGTAAAAGACAAGGATAATGACAAGGTCTCCAATCGAAAAGATGAATGTAAAGAAGTTCCTGGCACTTGGGCTTTTAAAGGTTGTCCAGATACAGATAATGATGGCATTCCCGATTCAGATGATGAGTGCATAAACGAACCAGGTACAGCCGAATTCAAAGGATGTCCAGATACTGACGGAGATAAAATCATCGATAAAAAAGATGCATGTCCAGATGTTGCCGGCTTGAAAGAATATAAAGGATGTCCAGATACTGATGGTGACAAAATCATCGATTCTGAGGATGATTGTCCTACGGTTGCCGGCTTACTTGCACTCAAAGGTTGTCCGGACCGCGATGGTGACGGTGTACAAGATGCAGTAGATGCCTGTCCTGACAATGCCGGACCAAAAGAAAACAAAGGTTGTCCGGATAAAGACGCAGACGGAGTTTATGACTTCATCGATGAATGTCCAGATGTTGCTGGTCCACAAGAAAATCGTGGTTGCCCGTATAAAGATGGAGACAACGATGGAATCTTAGACAAAGATGATGAGTGTCCAACTTTAGCTGGTCCTGCAGCAAACAAAGGTTGTCCATATAAAGACTCAGATAAAGATGGACTTCTCGACAAAGATGACGATTGTCCAAATACACCTGGACCAAAATCAAATAAAGGATGTCCGGTGATCGAACAAGCAGTGATTGAAGTGTTAAAAACAGCATTTGACAACTTAGAATTTGAGGTAGGTAAAGACATCATCCTAGAAGGATCACACATTTCACTTAGTGAGTTAGCGGATGTGTTAAAGAAAAAACCAACATGGAAACTAGAAATCACAGGGCACACAGATAACCAAGGTGATGATACAGCGAACATGCTTCTCTCCAAAAAACGTGCTGAAGCTGTGAAAGCGTACCTCGTATCACAAGGAATTGACGTTTCACGTTTTATCATTCAATATTTCGGAGAAACAAAACCAATTTCGAGTAACGATACACCAGAAGGACGTCAAAAAAACAGACGTGTAGAAATGAAAGTTGTATTCGACTAAAAAAACAATCATTGTTGAAATATAAAAAAAGGAGGGCATGCCCTCCTTTTTTTATATTAAGGAAATGTTAATTGTATGACGCATTCTATTAACACAATCTTAACTTTCGATTAATTTACGGATTAAAGTGTCGACGTTCCTTTGCATCGTGATTTAAACCCGATTTATGAAGACCTATTTTCGCTTTTTTACCTTATTCATTTTCAGTTCTATACAACTCATTTCCCTTGCTCAAACGGGAAGCATTTATGGAGTTATTAAGGATAAAAACAACGGTAGTCCCTTGGAATCTGCCAAAGTTATGTTAATGGGAGTAAACAAATTGGCTATTTCCGATGCGACTGGTGTATTCTCCTTCACTTCTTTAGAACCAGGAACGTATGGATTGGAAGTTCGCTTTATGGGGTATTTGTCCCAGAAAGTGGAAAACATCATCGTTAAGTCAGGCGAAAAAACAGAGGTGAATTTTGACATGGATAATGCAACCAAAACAGAGAAAGAATTAAAAGTATTTTTCCAATCTAAACCGAAAGGAGATGCTGAAATCACTAAAATGCAGTTGAATCAAGGTGGACTTGTAGACGGAATTAATAAAAATACCTTTATCAAAACACCAGATGCACGTGTATCAGACGTCTTCAAACGCATCAGTGGTGCAAGTGTTCAAGATAATAAATTTGTTGTTGTACGTGGATTAAGTGACCGATACAACTTTGCATTAATCAATGGCGCTTCTTTACCAAGTACAGAAAGTGACCGTAAAGCTTTTGCTTTCGATATTTTCCCATCTAATATGTTAGAGAATCTTTTTGTAATGAAAAGTGCCACACCAGAACTTCCCGGAGAATTTGCTGGTGGAGTGATCGATATCAAAACATTAGAACCGCGTGATGAAGCGTTTCAAAACATTCAAATTGGTGGATCTTACAATAGCATAAGTACTTTCAAAAACTTCAAAACGTATTCTAGTGGAAACTCCGATATATTTGGCTTGGGATCAAATACGCGTCAATTACCAGTTGGACTTCCATCTACTGCGGAATTTAATGCGTTAACAAGTGATCAAAAGGCTTCCTTCGCAAAATCAATTCCAAACTCTTGGGGT
This sequence comes from Crocinitomicaceae bacterium, assembly GCA_024643365.1. Lineage (GTDB taxonomy): Bacteria > Bacteroidota > Bacteroidia > Flavobacteriales_D > Crocinitomicaceae > UBA952. Next base: position 274,889 of record JAHENC010000021.1, read on the forward strand.
TCAAGTAACATGACTGCAATGCCTAATCTAAGTCTACAGTATTCGATTGGAAATATGTTTAAATTGAAAAACAAAAGAAAATTCGGATATGTTTTTGCTTACTCTTACTCAAATAGTGCACAATTCAATTATGTAACTAGAAGAGAATTCGAAGAGCAAGCAACTGGAGTCGTTACAAAAAATGAATTGCGTGACTCCGCTTACACGCAATCCGTTCTAAACACCGGAATGCTCAATTTAAAATACCAATTGAATCCAAAAAATGATATTCAATTGAAAACACTGTACTCTATCAGTGCAGATGACAAAGTAAATACAAGAAATGGTAAACGTGATATGGACGTAGAATCTGTGTACAACGAGAAATCTACGAATATCTGGTATACTCAAAACAACTTATTAAGTACTCAGTTACTAGGTAACCACAGTATTAAAGATAAAATCAAAGTTTCTTGGAATACTGGAATTAGCGACATTTCACGTCAAATTCCTTTCCTAAGAAGAACCGTTTACCAACAAGTAGATACGACGTTGCCATACTTTGCAGTGATTCAAGCAAATGATATTTCTACACTCGGTGCAGGTAATATGTTTTGGTCGAATTTAGATGAACGCATTTACAGTGGTCGATATGACGCTTCTTACCAACTCGGAAACGATGAATCGAAAAACTTCTTAAAAGCAGGTGGAATGCACCAATACAGAACACGTTCTTTCGATGCAAGAAACCTTGGTTTCAGTAAATTAGATCCAAGTGGAAGTTCAAGCTTTAACTCTAACTTGCTTCTTTTACCGGAAGACCAAATTTTTGCAGCCGAAAATCTTGGCTTAATGGCTGATGGACAAGGTGGTTTCAAATTAGAAGAAGGAACGAATGTAGATGATAGTTACCAAGCTTCATCCTTTTTAAATGCAGGATACGCTATGATTGATGCACGCCTATTTAGCAAATTAAGAATTGTGACCGGTGCTCGATTGGAATCGTATAACCAACAATTCCATTACATTGAGTTTGGTTCTAACGCTCAAAAAGACCTTGACACAACAGTTGTAGATATTTTACCATCGATCAATTTAACGTACAGCTTCACTAAACGTTTTCAATTCAGAGCAAGTGCTTCTAGAACATTATCTCGACCTGAATTCCGTGAACTTGCACCATTTACATTTTATAACTTCCTAAATGATAACTTAACGGCAGGTGATCCAAAATTACAGCGTGCATTGATTAATAACTACGATGCAAGATTAGAGTACTTTCCTGGTGAAGGTCAAGTCGTGAGTGTTTCTGGATTCTATAAAGACTTTCAAAATCCAATCGAATTAATCTTGCGCACAGGTACATCCGGTACACCAGAATTATACTACCGCAATGTTGGAGCCGTAAAAAGTTATGGAGCCGAAATTGAATACCGTATGAAATTGGATTTCCTAAGTAAGGACACTACTTCTTTCTGGAAAAACTTTACATTCTATACAAATGCTTCACTTATTCGATCAAAAGTTGACTTAAGTGCTGTTTCTGGACAAGCAGAATATCCTAACTCTTCTAGACCAATGCAAGGACAATCACCATTCATTATCAATGCAGGTATTTTCTACTCAAATGAGAACGCACTTAATGTGAGTTTATCTTACAATCTTGTTGGGCAGCGTATCGCAATCGCAGGAAGTATTCAAGAACCAAGTGTTTGGGAAAATGGCCGTAACGTATTAGACTTCCAAATTTCTAAAACATTCAAAGAAAAATACGAAGTGAAATTAAATGTGAAAGATGCCCTTGCTCAAGACTTGGTATTCTTTCAAGACATTAATAAAAATCAAAAATACGACAAAGGTGTAGATAGCGCTTGGCAAGAAATAACCTTTGGTCAAACCATTAGCTTGTCTTTGAAATACAAGTTCTAATTCTTTGTTATCACCCTATTTATGAAAAAGCGGCTTATGCCGCTTTTTTTGTTTGTTAACATTGAAGCACATTCCTTAACAAACTCTTAAAGTAGAATTAAGGGTCCAATAACTTAAGTCGAAGGATAACGTCGGAACTTTGTCTCGATAAAAAAAATAAGAAACATGAAAAAAAATTATTTACTATTCGCAGCATTACTTGCTAGCACGATGTTAAGTGCGCAAGATGCATTTTGGTCAGTGACCAACTACAAAGGCGCCTTTCCGGTAACAGACAACACACCTGCTACAGACTGGACATCAGGATGGTCAAATTTCGACCCTGAAAACACGGTTTATCCGGCAACTATCACAACTGCTTCCGCAGACATTACGACTAATACAACATGGAGTGGTGTGGTGAAGTTGCAAAACAAAATTTATGTTAAAAACAATGCGACATTAACAATTGCACCAGGTACTATCATTCGTGGGGATAAGTTAACGCAAGCAACACTAATTATCACTCGTGGAGCTAAGTTAATTGCAGACGGAACAGCTAGTAATCCAATCATTTTCACTTCAAACGAAGCGGTAGGTTCTCGTAACGAAGGTGACTGGGGAGGTGTAGTGATGTTAGGACTTGCTAAAAACAACCAACCTGGAGGTGTAGCTAACATTGAAGGAATTGTTCCTACTACGGATACGCAATTCGGTGGTAACTTTGATACGGATAATTCCGGAATCGTTCGTTACGTAAGAATTGAATTCGCTGGTATCGCACTTGAGCCAAACAAAGAAGTAAATGGTATTACATTTGGTTCAGTTGGTAGTGGTACAATCGTAGACAACGTTCAAGTTTCTTTTAGTGGTGATGACTCTTTCGAGTGGTTTGGTGGAACAGTAAACTGTAAACACTTGATCGCATACAGAGGATTAGATGATGATTTCGATACTGACTTTGGTTACAGAGGAAAAGTTCAATTCTTCTTGTCAATTCGTGACAAAGATTTGTTCGATGCTCCAGGAGACTCAAACTGTTTTGAATCAGATAACGATGCAGCTGGATCAACAGCTCAACCAAAAACTGCTCCAATTTTCTCTAATGGTACCATTGTTGGTCCAAAAGGAAATGGAACAATTGCTCTACCTGTAGGAGAAAAATTTGAAAAATCATTCCGTTTAAGAAGAAACACAGCTACGTCTGTATTCAACACATTAACAACTGGATGGGAAAAAGGACTTTCTATCGAAGGAACAGCAGTGGTAAATAACGTAAACGGAGACACTTTGGTTTTCGCTAACAACAACACTGTTAACTATGCAAACAACACAAATACAATTTACAACGCAGGAACAAGTGGTGGTGCTGCTTCAACGGCTGCTTTCTACAACTCTTTCTGGGGTGCTGATGGAAATGACTCTACACAAACAATTGCACAAATCAACTGGGTGAATTTATTCCCTGCTTTAGGCGTAACTCCAGATGCTCGTTTGGGTGCAGGTTCAGTAGCAGGTTCAGGCGCGAACTTCATGAATGCTAAATTCTATAGTGTTGCAGTTCCAACAACAAGTACTTCAACATACACGTACTGTGCTGGTGCTACAGCATCTGCTTTAACAGCAAATGCTTCTATTGGTAATACATTACGTTGGTATACTCAAGCAACTGGTGGTACCTATACTACTTCTGCTCCAACACCTTCAACAACTACAGCTGGTTCATTTACCTATTATGTAAGTCAAGCTAATATTAACAATGACGAGAGTCAACGTATCGCAATTACAATTACTGTAAATGCATTACCTGCGACGCCAACAATCACTGCTAACGGAGCTACAACATTCTGTACAGGTGGGTCAGTTGACTTAACTTCAAGTGCTTCAACTGGTAATGTTTGGACTACTACAGCTACTTCTTCAACTATTACAGTAACAACTTCTGGTTCTTACTCGGTAACAGTAACAGATGTAAATGGATGTGCTGCAACTTCTGCTGCAACAACTGTAAACGTATCTAACGCTCCAGCTCCAACAATTAACGCTACAGCAACACAAGCTTGTGATGGTGATGTAGTAACAATTACGGCTTCAACCTCTGATAGCTACTTATGGTCAACAGGTGCAACAACTCAAAGCATTGATGTAACTGCGACTGCAGCGAACGTGAACGTTGTAACAACAAATGCAAATGCATGTAACGGTGTTGGTGCTTCTGCTCCAATTACAGTAACATTCAACACAACACCAACCTCTGCTGGAACAATGACTTTAGCTGGAAATGTTGCGACATTTACTAATACATCTACTGGAGCAACTTCTTACTCTTGGGATTTTGGTGACTTCACAAACTCTTCTGCTATTGCACCAGCTCACGCTTATGCTGTAAACGGATCATACACAGTTGTTTTAACTGCGATCAACGGAAACTGTACAGACACGACAATCTTCTTAGTTGACGTAACAGTTGGATTAAATGAATTGGCTTCAAGCTCAAACTTGACAATCTTCCCTAATCCAGCTAACGAAACAGTAAACGTTTCTTTCGAACAAAACACAAATGACCTAATTCAAATCGAATTAATCGATGCAACAGGTCGTATGATTGCTCAAGAGAGCTCTTTAGAGATCGGAACAATTAATGTTTCATTCGAAGTAACGAATCTTTCTTCTGGATTCTACACGGTACGTTTGACTAATGCAAATGGAACTGAGAATCAGAAATTGATGATTCAAAAATAAATTTCTCAAATAATTGGCTGCTAGACCATGTCTAGCAGCCTTTTTTTAGCCCTATGGAAAACTCAAAAGGACATACCATTTTAATCGTTGATGATGAACCAGATATTCTTGAGTTCCTTTCCTACAATATCCGTAAAGAGGGATTTAAAGTATACGTGGCATCAAACGGTCAAGAAGCGTTGCGAATTGTTCAACAAATAAATCCATCTCTCATTCTTTTGGATGTGATGATGCCAGTCATGGACGGTATTGAAACTTGTCAAATTATTCGTAAGGACTTGAATCTCAATCAACCGATAATTGCTTTTTTAACAGCCCGCACGGAGGACTACGCTCAAATCGCAGGTTTTGAAGCAGGGGCGGATGATTACATTAATAAACCCATAAGACCTAGGTTATTATTAAGTAAAATTGAATCCTTACTTAGAAGATCTAAAACTTCAGAAAAACAAATACAATCAACTATTCAAATCGACCGTGACAGATTCCTTGTAATCGTAAATGGTGAATCTTTAACATTACCCAAAAAGGAATTCGAATTACTTGAATTACTTGCTAGTCGACCAGGAAAAGTATTCAATCGAGATCAAATACTTTCTGTCGTTTGGGGAAATGAAACCATCGTTGGAGAAAGAACTATCGATGTTCATATTAGAAAATTGCGTGAAAAGCTTGGAGATGATTATATTCGTACCATAAAAGGTGTCGGATATACCTTCAAGGATAAATGAAAACAGCAAGACCTAGCATTTTAATTTTTTATGGGAGTTTAGCATTCATGCTCATCAGCTTCCTATTGACTCTACTAGTTCACAATAGTATCCTCGCATTGAGTACAAACCTCATTATTGCCATTCCTCTTTTTTCAGGCGTATTTGCTTACCTCGTTTTCTATTTCCTATTAAAAGGATTTATTCAATATAGACTTTCGCTCATATACCGATCTATCCAGATCAAACAGCCAGAGAATATCACCTTCGCGAAATCAATTGATTCCCTCATGGAGGATGCCGAAAAAAACGTGGCAGAGTGGAAAGAAAATAGCAGCATTGAAATCTCCAAACTAAAAGAACAAGCTGAATTTCGTAAAGAATTTCTTGGGAATTTAGCCCACGAACTTAAAACACCCGTTTTTTCCATTCAAGGATACTTACTGACCTTACTTGACGGTGGACTTGAAGACCCTACTGTTAATCGATCGTTTCTTGAAAGGGCATCGAAATCCACAGATCGAATTACTGGAATTCTGGAGGACCTCGATCAAATTACCCGCATGGAAACAGAGAATCTTCGCCTCGAAATCCGATCTTTTGATATTGTAGAATTACTGAAAGAATCTTTTGAAACCTTCGAACTTATTGCCAAAGAAAAAAATTACCAATTACTTTTTGAGAAATCATTTACCTCCAAATACGTAAACGCTGACCGCAATAAACTCGGTCAAGTCTTTACAAACTTGATTTCAAATGCCATCTCATACGGAAAGGAAAATGGAACTTTACTAGTATCCATTTTGGATATTAACGACCACTACCTACTAGAGTTTAAAGATAATGGTCCCGGAATTGAACCTCATCACCTCTCCCGCTTATTTGAGCGTTTTTACCGAGTAGAAAAAAGTAGAAACCGAAATGAAGGTGGGTCAGGATTAGGACTATCCATCGCCAAACATATTGTCGAATCTCACGGTCAATCTATTCAAGTGAAAAGTCAAGTTGGAATTGGAACAACCTTTGTGTTAACTGTCGAGAAAAGTAAAAACACAGGTCCTGTAAGCTCAAGGGGTATTCCTTTGAAATAATTTGAAGGATATTATTCCTACCTTTATTTCCAAGTGCTTTCAACATGAGTTCATCCGAAAAACAAGTCTTCTCGCTAAAACAAGTCGTTCAGTCCATTCAAAAGACCATTGAAGAACGCTATTCAACGAATTATTGGGTAAAAGCAGAAATGCACAAAATGAATAGGTATCCAAGTGGGCACGCTTTTCCAGAGCTCGTTCAAAAGGAGGAAGGGAAAATTGTCGCTCAAATAACTGGGACCATCTGGAAACAACAGCTCGAACGAATCAATGAAGCATTTATCAATGTTGTGAAGGAACCCTTGCAAGACGGAAAAACCTTGCTTTTGTTGGTGAAAATAAATTATCATCCAACTTTTGGACTCACCCTTCAAATCTTGGACATCGATCCCTCCTACTCTTTAGGAGAATTGCAACGTGAGAGAGAGGAAACATTGAAAAAGCTCGAGGCTTTGCAATTGATTAATAGAAATCAATCCAAGGAATTTCCGCTGCTACCAAAAAGGGTCGCCATCATTTCCGGTGACTCAAGTAAAGGACTATCTGATTTTTACCAAGTACTTCAAGAAAATCCCTACCAATATTTCTTTGAGACAACACTTTTCGAAGCCTACGTACAAGGTGACTTAGCGGTGAATTCCATCGTAAATGCCCTGGAAAGAATCAAAGAAAATATTCACCAATTTGATGTGGTCGTGATCGTCCGTGGTGGTGGTGCAGAAGTCGGAATGACTTGTTACAATCATTTTGAACTGTGTAAGTCCATTGCCTCTTTCCCAATTCCCGTGCTAACCGGAATCGGACACTCCACGAACTTAACAGTTGCGGAGATGGTGGCCTATCGAAATGCCATTACACCGACGAAATTAGCAGAGTTTTTGGTCATGACTTTTCGTGAATTTGATTTAGAAATTGAAAAACTAATGAAGCAACTTTCATTAGAAAGCGAACGATTACTCGCGATGAAACAATTGAAACTTATTGCACAAGCAAATGGACTCACGCAATTGGTTCAAAAAAGGGTGCGAAATGCAAAAGAACGTTTTTTATCTCTGCAATTTCAAGTGCAACATCAAAGTAGAAGTCAATTGGTAAAACACCAACAATCAATTGAAAACCAAGAAACACGGCTAAAGCCTCAAGTTCAGTTTTTTCTCGAAAAAGAAGATCAGAAGATAGTGCAATTAGAAGAAAAAGTCCATTTTTTAGATCCCATTCATGTACTTAAACGTGGCTACAGCATAACACGAATCAACGGGAAAGCGATTGATGAAAAAGTACTAATTCCAGTTGATGCCGAACTAGAAACACAAACTGTACAAGGAACCATTTCATCAAAAGTCACTTCGGTTTTAAGCAATTCTTAATGTGTTCTCGTCATCGATTCCGGAACGCAAATGATAAAGTCTGCGCGTCCAATGTGTTCCTTCTCCAATTTACGCACATCCTCTTGCGTGACGGTAGAAATGGTTAAAACACGAATATTCGCTTGTTTTTGTTGCACATACCATAGAATTCCTTGGTGGAAATCAGAATGAAAGGCTCCATTAAAATGTAAATGAACAGTGCCTTCTTTTCTTCCCGGATTTGACATAATAAATTGTGCCATTGTTGCGTCCTTGAAAGCTTGAGACGCAACCATGTTCATCCCCATGTTTACACCCATATGTCCACCCATCGTGTACACTTCTTTGTATTGAGAAAGTGTAGTGTCTAAAATAAAATCAATTGGCGCCATTTGAGATTTAATTGTCAAACTCAATGTGTCTAAAGCCTTTCTGCCTTTCTTAAACAATAGCGAAGCATATTTACGCTGAACATTCGACGCCACACAAAACAGTTTATTTTTTTTAGCGAATTCAATGATTGGTGCATAATCCGTTTCGTAATTTGGCCAAAGACGCATGGTGTCCTTGAATTGTTTTGCCGTTAAATTACCCTGCAAATATTGACTTAGTAATTCCTGTTGATCTTGCTCAAACATTTCGAATCCTAATTGTAAATTAGGACCAACTTCCTCATACATTTCTTTCGTCAATTCCATTTGCAACCAATGTGAAATTGGATTGTCATGAAACTCCCCAAATAAGACAAGTTCTTTATTCTCACTAGATTCAACTAGTTTTTCAAATGTGGTTTTTTTACCATTTGAGGTATAAATAACATAGGCCGGTTTATCTTGAGAAAAAAGTTGACTTGTCTGAAACAAACACATGAGGACAAGAATTATTCTAAGTTGTTTCATTTGAAAGGTATAAGTTTTGTTCGGCTAAATTTAATATATTTGGTTCAGCGAAAGCAATTTAGTTAAATCTAAATTCGATTTTTTAATCTGAGAAGCATATGAGGATTCTATTTTTCACACTTTTTTTCATTTTCACGAACGTTTCCGCCCAAACATGGAGCGGTGAAGTAGCGCAAATTTTCTACAACAAGTGTACAAAATGTCATCATCCAGGTGGAGCAGCGCCAAATTCACTGATGACCTTTAACGATGTGAGTCCAATGGCATCACTCGTTTATCAATGCATCAATACCAATGAGATGCCACCATGGCCACCAGATAACAACTACCAACAATATTTACACAATAGATCCTTAAGCGCTGCGGAAAAATCGACTATTCTAACATGGTTGGACCTTGGTTTTCCAGAAGGTAATGCGGCAAGCACTCCGCCTCCACCGATTTATTCAAGCAGTTCATTCCTTGGAAATGGCGATTTGACCGTTCAGATTCCAACCTATATGAGCAAGGCTCTTTCCCATGATGACTATGTTTGCTTTTCTATTCCAACCAATTTGACACAAAACAGAATCATCAAAGCGGTTGAGGTCATTCCAGGAAATCGCGAGATTGTACACCACGCTCTAGTGTTTGTCGACCCAACAAGTGTGGAAAGTACGGATACCCTCGATGGAAATTGCGCGAGTCCAAGTAACGCTTCCACGAAATTAATTACGGGATTCACACCTGGTGCAACTCCTATGATCTTACCTTCTGTAGATCCACTCAAACTGGGGATTGACATTGGTCCTGGATCAAGTATTTACTTTGCTATGCACTATCCCATGGGAAGTTATGGTGCTTTTGACAGCACCAAGGTAATCATCCATTTTTATCCAGTTGGAACGACAGGTGTCCGGCAAATCTCAGCTGGACCTCTCATAGCGAACAACAACTTTTCGCTTCCTGCCAACCAAGAAACAAGCTTAACTGCTCAATTTCCAAATGGCAATTCTGGATTACCATCAAGTTATTCGGTTCTTTCCGTTTTCCCACATATGCATTTAGTAGGAAAGAACATCAAAGCATATGCTTACAAACAAAACTTAGATACAATTCCTTTCATTAATGTACCTAACTGGGATTTCATGTGGCAAGATTTTTATTTTTTCCAACACATTCAGAAAGTTCCAACAGGCTACAAACTAAAGGGAGAAGCAACATTTGACAATACCATTAATAATTTAAACAACCCAAATAATCCACCTCAAAATGTCTACAGTGGATTTAACACGACAGATGAAATGTTTCTTGTTTATTTTCACTACTTGCCATATCAAAACGGAGATGAAACCTATGACTTGAATCAATTTGTCAGCGCAAGTGTAAGTGATTATATCCCGAATGAAGAAGGTTCCATACACGTATCCCCGAATCCCTTTAATAAAGGTTGTGACATTCATCTACCAGAGGAAATGGGCATCAATGACCAAGTATATGTGTATTCGGTATCTGGAGAATTAATTCGAAAACTAACCAATTTGAATGGTTTACAAGACGTATATTGGGATGGAAACAACGATCAAGGAGACCAAGTTTCAAACGGGCTTTTCTACGTTTCCGCCAGAATTGGTAATAAATTGTTGTCAAAAAAGATAATGAAGTTCGATTAATTTGCTCGAATTAACAGAATTTTCATATTTTTGCAACCCTGATGGTCTCATGGCCGAGCGGTTAGGCACCGGTCTGCAAAACCGTCTACAGCAGTTCGAATCTGCTTGAGACCTCTGATAAAAAGCCCTGACTTAATCGTCTGGGCTTTTTTATTTCCAATTAATTCCCATTTCAATTCCTTGAATCAAGGTTAAGATTCTGTTAAGTTTTTTTTGTTAGAATTATGGATTTTCAACGTTAAAGCATCTGAATAAGTGACTTCGGATTAAAAAATCAATAAAATGAAGGAATAACGAAACTTTCTGTCGAAAGGATAGTTTAGGAACTAACAAAAGTTTTATATATTTGGCATTCGAAAAATTTAAAAATTAGAAACACTAAAATCTATTTATCATGAACAAAAACAAAAAGACGGCAGGAGGATTTTCAGCAATCGTTTCGTTTCTCGCTATTGCTATTGCATTAGTAGCAGGAGCATTGATTTACAGTAAAGTTTTTGGAGATCCAAGTAACTTCGTTGATAACGATCCTACAGGAGAACCAATGGAAGGGAATTTGTATGGAGTAATCTACAAAGGTGGATTCATCGTACCAATTCTAGTAGCAATTAACTTAATCATTATCATTTTCTCTATCGAGCGTCTAGTTACGTTATTGATGGCCAATGGAAAAGGTAATACAGATAAATTCATCGCGGCTATTAAAGGTCACATGGAGAAAAAAGATTACAAAGCAGCAATCGCGCAATGTGACAAACAAAAAGGTTCATTGGCGAATGTAGTACGTGCTGGACTCGAGAAATACGAGCATGTAAACGGTGATTCAAGCTTAACGAAAGAGCAAAAATTAGAGTCTTTGAAAAAAGAATTAGAGGAAGCAACATCTTTAGAGTTGCCTATGCTTTCTAAAAACTTAGCTGTTCTTTCTACTAGTGCTTCTGTTGCAACCTTAATCGGTTTGATCGGTACGGTACTTGGGATGATTCGTTCATTTGCTGCGATGTCAAAAGGTTCGCCGGATACAGCTGCACTTGCAACAGGTATCTCTGAGGCCTTGATCAACACAGCATTCGGTATTACCGCTTCTACTTTAGCGATCATCTTGTACAACTTCTTCTCTACGAAGATTGATACAATGACTTACAGCATCGACGAAGCAAGCTTCACGATTGTTCAAGACTTCTCTTCAACAAACTAATTGTTGGTCTAACATTTAAAGGAACAAGCAATGCCTAAATTAAAAATACCTAAAAGTTCTCCGTCCATAGACATGACGCCTATGGTGGACTTGGCATTCTTGCTTGTTACATTCTTTATGTTGGCCGCTTCTTTCCGCGCAAGTGAACCCGTTACGGTAAATACACCTTCCAGTATCAGTGATAAATTTATTCCTGAAAACGTGATTATGGTGACCATTGACCAAGAAGGACGTGTGTTCTTTAACTTGTCTGGAGCTGAAGCAAGACGTGAAATGCTTACGAATATGATGGGTAAGTACAAAATGAGCCTTTCTGAAGAGCAAATCGAAAAGTTCACGTTCATGTCAACATTTGGTTGTACCATGCAAGAATTACCTTCTTACATTGATACAGGTGCGGATGATCGCATTACATTCCAAACAAAAGGTATTCAAGTAGATTCAACAAAAACGAATGAATTATACGACTGGATTAGTTATGCTGGTGCTGCCGCTTTAAACTCTGCAAAAACAGCGTTTGAAGAAGCAAAACTGAAAGGCGAAAATCCAGAAGCGGAAGATTTTAAACCGAAATTCATCCTACGAGTTGACTCGAAAACGAAATACCAAAAAGCGGAAGATGTCATCAATGTGTTCAGGGAATTGAACTTAAATAACTTGAATTTCATAACTTCTTCGGAGCTCGCTCCGGTAAATTAATCAGACATGGCAGAAATCGCAGAAGGCGGTGGCGGTGGCCACGGCAAAGGAAAGAAAAGAGCTAAAAAAAGCTCGACTCGAGTAGACATGACGCCCATGGTTGACTTGGCGTTCCTACTCTTGACGTTCTTCGTCCTTACATCCACTTTTAGTAAGCCTAAAATGTTACCATTGGCTTATCCAGCAAAAGTTGACGAGAAAACAGATGTCAAAGGTCCAAAAATGAATAACGGGATTACCTTCCTACTTTCAGAAGACCGTATTTTCTATTACCAAGGTGAATACTACAACAAAGATCACCGCGATAAAGACGGTTCAGTAACGGAGTTAAAAGAAGTTGATTTTGGGACTGGAGAAAAAAGTGTAAGAAAATTGTTAGGAAAACTAAATAATTACGTTTTAGTTCAAAAGCAAGGTCTTGATGAAAAACTAAAACGCAAGGAACTTAACGACAGTACTTACCTTAAAAAGCTAGACGCACTTAGAGTGAAGAGAGAAGCACTGAAAGTACTGATCAAAACAGATGAAGAAGCGTTATGTAAGAATTTCATTGATCTTGTGGATGAGTTGAAAATTGCAGAAATCGGGGTAATCGCACCAGTTGACATTACACCAGGAGAACTGCAGTTGATGAAAGAAAAACTTAAAAAATAATTCGTATGCAAGTCCTCTATGTCATCGTTGCTTTAGTCACAGGATTTTCTCTCCTAGACTATTTAACTGCTCGTAAATGGCAGCAAGTAACATCAAACACGAGAAATGAAGTCGTTTTTGCGCACAGAAACAAAGCCTATGGTGCTTATGTCCTGAGAAGCAGCTACAACAAGCGTATGGTCATGATTATGGCTGGCTTGGTTCTTTTTGCAGCGTTATCTTTTGGTATTTCTGAACTTATCAAACGCTTACCTAAGGAAGAAGTTGAACTTCCTAAGGAAAACAGTAAAAACTTAACGTTACAACCACCAGCAGATGAAGTTCCGCCGCCAGTAACACCTCCTCTTCCCCCACCTCCAAAATTGGAGCAAATGACGGCTTTCTTACCGCCAGTGATTGAGGATGATGTTGTAACAGATGTTCTTCCAACTCAAGCGGAATTGGAAAATACACGTGCAGGTGATCAAAACATCGAAGGTGGAGACGAAGGTTGGGAATTGCCAACTGACGAACCAACAGGTGGGCCAGCGCTTACGCAAACGGTCATTGAACCTATCGAAACATGGGTTGAAGTGGAAGCAGAATTTACAGGTGGATACGAGAAATTAAATGAATTTGTTAATGATAATATCCGTCCTCCAGCTGAAGCAGCTGACCTAGGTGTAAACGGACGTGTTATTGTTCGCTTTGTCGTAGAAAAAGATGGAACCGTTTCTAATGCCGTTGTTGAAACCAAATTAGATGAGTGTCCAGCTTGTGATAAAGAAGCATTACGCGTGGTAAGTAAAATGCCGAAATGGAAAGCAGCATCGAATGCAGGTCGCGAAGTTCGTACCTATGTACGACTACCGATTAAATTCGAATCTCAATAGGAAGAACCTAATTTATAGATCCCCAATAGAATTTTCGATTGGGGATTTTTTTTGTCAATATGAAAACAAATATCATTCAAAATATCACCGGTGGACTCGTAGTAATCGTAGCCATTTTGTTTGCAGGAATGCTCACTTTCAATGACATCCTGCCTAACTTAAACGGTTGGAAAAGAATTACGACCATTATCGTACTGGTCCTTTACGCCAGCTATCGTTTTTCACGTATTTACAAAGATTTCAAAAAGGATAACCAACAAAATCAACGTATATGAACGGACGCATTTTTTTTCAAACAATTTTTTTAGTTGGAACACTCGTTGCCTGTGATTCTCCTCAGAATCCACTTGCCTACGTGAAAGAAACACACGGACGCGGCAAAGCAGTTGTATATGTAGAAGAGTCTTTTAAACCGCTTTTTGAAACGTCGATTTCTACGTTTGAAAGTTTGAATCCAAAGGCTGACATCACCGCAAAATACCTTCCTGAAGGGAAAATCATTCAAGCATTTTTTGATGGAAACGTGAAAACTATTACCATTACACGTGATTTCACTAAAGCTGAAAAAAAATACCTCAAAAGTAAAAACGTCGAAGTAAGCAGTGACCGCATTGCATTAGACGCTGTTGCTTTGATTGTCAATCCTGAAAATACGGATACCACCATTAGTATTTCGAGATTAAGAAAAATACTTACCGATAAAAACAGTATTTGGCCAACTTCTAAACAATCCATTTCTGTGGTGTTTGATCAAATGAACTCTGCAAATTTCAATTACATTACCGACATGCTTCAAACGAAAAAGCTAGGAGACAATGTCTTCGCTGCAAAATCGAATGAAGAGGTGATCAATTTCGTTAAAAAGAATAAAAATGCCATCGGAATCATCGGCTTGAATTGGATTTCAAATCAAGAAGATTTTGAAGTATTGAACTTTTTGGACGGTATTCACGTGATGGACGTGAAACTTACCGAAGACAGTGAATCCTTCAAACCGATTAATGGTGTCATCTATACGAAAGAATATCCTCTCATACGCGATGTTTGGATGATCAACAAAGGAAGTCGAGCTGGATTGAATTCTGGATTCGTGAACTTCATGATGGGCGAAAAAGGACAAATCATCATTCATAAATCAGAACTAGTCCCTGCTAATAATCCGGTCCGTCTGATTCAAATGAGTCCTAAACAATAAATCTATATCATTTATCACAGCTTTTTTTTGCCAAACCATAAAACAAAGCTATTTTTGGCAAGCAAATTGATTAGCATACAAAAACATACAAAATGAAAACCTTATTTTTAATCGGAGCAGCATTTTTAAGCAGCTTGACATTCGGTCAAACCTTGAAAGATGCCATTTACAAAACGGATAACGAACGTTATGCTGATGCAATTAAAGATTTCGCGGCATTGGTAAAAGCGGATCCAATGAACGGTGAATTATACTTTTACTACGGTGACTGTTATTTTGACAAAGGTTTAGTTGACTCTGCGAAAATGATGTGGAACAAAAGTTACGAAGTGGATAAACTTCGTGCGTTGCCATACGTTGCAGCAGGACGCGTGCTTTGGATTGATGGTAAAAAACCAGAAGCTAAATTGGAATTTGACAAAGCGTTTGCCTTGACAAAAAAAGACAAATTAAAACGTGCAGAAGTCATCCGTGGAATGGCGAAGATTTTCATTAAGTCTGATGTGAAAGATTACGATCAAGCTTTATTGATCTTAGAAGAAGCCATTATAAAAGACCCGAAAAATGAGGATAACCTTTTATTGAAAGGTGATGCCCTTTATGCCAAAACACCAGATAACGCGAGTTTGGCGATTAAATCTTACTTGGCTGTATTGGATATTAATCCTAAATCTCCACGTGGAGTTGTGCGTGTAGCAAACGTATACCGTGCTGCTCAAAATCAAGAGTTGGCGAACCAAAAATACAAGGAAGCTAAACTGATCGACTCAACTTACGCTCCGGCTTACCGCGCGAATGCAGAGTTAAACATGCGTTTCGGAAAGAAAAAAGCGGCAATTGAAGATTGGCAAAAATATTTAAGCCTGAACAACAATTTGGAGGCCCGATATTTGTACACAACAGCACTTTTTAATGCGAAAGAATACTGTGAAGCCATTAATGAAGTGAATACATTAAATGCAATGAACTTCTCTAATTTCTATACAGAACGTATGTTGGCATTCTCTTACTTAGAATGTAACACAGATAGTACGAATATTAAAAAAGGATTAGATGCTTCCGCTCGTTTCTTTGCAGTAGTTCCAGCAAATATGATTAGCTATATGGACTACAAAACCAAAGGAGCGCTTTTAATGAAAGCAGGAATGGATTCCCTTGGACTTGTTGAATACGAGAAAGCAATTGCTGTAAATGAGATTGCTGCGAAAGAATTGACAAGTGAAGTGGCGAAAATGTATTTTAAAGCGAAAAAATTCGACAAATCAATTGAGCTTTATACAAAACGTGCTCAATTAGTAGCTTTGACTTCAGCCGAAGAATACGAACTTGGAAAAGCTATTTACAATGGTCCTAAAGATTACGTATTGGCAGATTCAGCATTCGCAAGAGTACTTCGCTTATCTCCAAGTTACACTCCAGGATATTTGTGGAGAGCACGTTGTAATTACAAATTGGATTCAGCAAATGAGCGTTGGGCTGCACAGCCATACTACGAGAAAATCGTTGAGTTAGTAAAACCTGAGGAACGCGGATTACCAACAAATAAACCTTTGGTTCTGGAAGCTTGTCGTTACTTATGTGACTATTACGCAAAATCAACTGCGAAAGATTTGGCTAAAACGAAATCGTTCTACGAAATTATTTTGCAAATCGAGCCAAATGATCCTACAGCAAAAGCAGCTTTAGGGATTAAGTAAGATCTATAAAAATAAAAAGGCGGATTTATCCGCCTTTTTTATGTCCCAATATTATTCTTTGGGATTCTATCCATTATACGTACTAACGGTTCATCAAACGAGCGACGTATTTACCGATAATATCGAATTCTAAGTTCACCTCATCACCAACAACTAACGTATGAAAGTTGGTGTGCTCATATGTATATGGAATAATACACACAGAAAATGCTCCGTCTTCGGAATCAACAACAGTTAAACTCGTGCCATTAATGGTCACTGATCCTTTTTCTACTGTGACGAAATCTGAATGATATTCAAAACGATAACGCCAACTGCCATCTTCATCCGTGATGGATACACAACGTGCTAATCCATCTACGTGTCCTTGGACTATGTGACCGTCAAGACGTCCATTGAAGCTCATACAACGCTCCAAATTGATTTTTGAACCAAGTTCCCAACTGCCAAGATTCGTCTTCTGCAGGGTCTCATGAATAGCCGTTACGGTATGTTTTCCCGGATTCAACTCGACAACTGTTAAACAACATCCATTGTGTGCAACACTTTGGTCAATTTTCAATTCGTCACTTAAGTTCGACTCAATCGTAAAGTGAACATTACTAGCATCCTTTTGGATGTTGGTAATCAATCCTATTTCTTCAATTATTCCTGTAAACATAGCATCCAAAATTAAGGGAATTTTCATGAATCCGTCGCACGGATATCTTTTATGTTGAATTGCAAATTAGTTTTTCCGTTGAATTCGTTAGTTTCAAGAGTATAAGCCATGTCAAAAGCCATACCTTTCAACGTATGCTCTTCTTTGTCAGCGAGATTAAATCCAATGGCGTCGAAAGCCAAGCTGGATTCCGCTTGAACGACACGTAACTTTAAGTGCTTTTCTTTGAGGATACGTGCATCCGTTGCAAATAACTCTTTAGTACAAAAAACCGGTTTCATATTTCCGGGTCCAAACGGTTCAAATGCATCAATAATCTTTTTAATTCGCGGCAACTTTCCATTCCATACTGTTTGAATGTCATTTAAGTCGATGCCTAAATCGATTGTCTGTAAAGCTTCCAATGGAGCTCCATTTAGACGCTGTTTAACTTCCTGATCAAACGCAAGGCGAAAAGCCTTCAAGTTTTCCTTGGGCATCGTTAATCCCGCTGCGTAATGATGTCCACCAAACTGGGTCAGATATTCCTTGCAAGATTCCAATACATCGTAAAGATTAATCGAGCCAACGCTTCTAGCAGAACCAGTTAAAAGTCCATTTGATTCTGTTAACACAATCGTTGGGCGGTAATGGGTTTCAATGATGCGAGATGCAACGATTCCAACCACACCTTTATGCCAATCCTTTTGAAACACAAGGTTTGTATATTGATTCGGATGGTCTTTATCCTTGGAGATCTGCTCAAGTGCTTCCTCCGTAATGGATTGATCAATAGTACGTCTCAAGGTATTGTCATCGTGAATTTCCTGCGCCAATTGTTTTATTTCTTCTTCATGAGAAGATAGCATCCAATCAACCGCCGTTTTACCACTTCGAATTCGACCTGCTGCGTTTACTCTCGGGGCAATCACAAATACGACATCCGTTAAACTAAGTGGAAGTTTTTTTCCAGCCAAGGTTAATAATTCTTCAAACGCCTTTCGAGGATGTTGATTCAATTGTATGAGTCCATGGTGGCAAAGAATGCGATTCTCACCTGTTACTTCGACAATATCGGCTCCAATACTCAATGCAAGTAAATCCAAGCTTTCGAATAGGGAATCTAAAGGAACACCATGGTCTATGAATAACGCTTGCATTAACTTAAATCCAACTCCACATCCAGAAAGTTCCTTAAATGGATATACACAATCCACTCTTTTTGGATCGAGTACAATGCCATTTGGTATTTCATCTCCGGGGTGATGGTGGTCACAGATTATGAAATCTATGTCCATTTCTTTTGCTTTGGCGACTAGTTGATTCGACTTTATACCACAGTCAAGTGTGATGATCAAGGAACATTGCTCTGAATGAGCGTAATCAATTCCTTGTTGACTTAATCCGTATCCTTCTTTGTAGCGATCAGGAATGTAATATCGCACATTCGAATGAAATTTTGTTAATTGCTCGAACATGAGTGCAACTGCGGTGGTACCATCCACGTCGTAGTCACCAAAAAGTAGGATGCCCTCTTGTTTTTTGATGGCATCGTTGATTCGATTGACCGCAGCCTCCATATCTTTCATCAAGAATGGATCGTGGAGCTCATCTAAGCTTGGACGAAAAAAGCGCCTTGCCTCCATTTCGGTATGAAGTCCACGCTGAACCAATAATTCAGCGACGAACAAATCGACCTTCAATTGTTGACTTAATACATTGGCGACTTCCGCATCAACTGCGGGTTGAAACATCCATTTTTTTTCCATCTCACTACTTCTTTACCTTAAGTTACGCATTTTTTCTGAGATGGACTTTACCCTTATTTAATCGACGTAACTTAACTTCAACATATTCGAAGCTCCGAGGTCCTCCAAAGGAATAGAAGCAATATTAATGACCAAATCACCAATATTTAAATAACCTTCAGACTTCATAAAGTACTTAATATCAGCAATGGTATGATCTGTCGAAATACGTTTGTCATAGTAAAATGCTCGAACGCCCCAAACCAAATTTAATTGCGTCAAAATATCACGGTTACTTGTGAAGACATAAATTTGACTGTTTGGACGTTGGGAAGCAATTTTATAGGCAGTGTATCCAGAAAAAGACATCGTAATAATCGCATCTGCTTCCACACGCTGAGACAAACGGCAGGCATTGAAACAAATCGAATCGGAAATAAAACGGTCACTGTTTTTAACCGGTAATTCCTCTTTATTGTACATCGCCGCATGTTTCTCCATCTCTTTGATGATGTTTGCCATTGTTTCAATAACTTGAACTGGATAATTTCCTACGGAGGTTTCACCAGATAACATAACAGCATCAGCGCCATCGAGAACAGCATTCGCAACGTCATTTACTTCTGCACGACTCGGCGTTAAATTTGCTATCATGGACTCCATCATTTGAGTAGCCACAATCACAGGTTTCGCAGATGAAATACACTTTGAAATCAACATTTTCTGAATGGAAGGAACGGTTTGATAAGGAACTTCTACCCCCAAATCTCCACGGGCAACCATTAGACCATCACTTTCCGCAATAATTGCATCAATATTTTCAAGTGCTTCTGGTTTTTCAATTTTAGCAATGACTTTCGCATGGTGATTCTTTGCGGCAATCCTAGCTTTCAAATCTATGATGTCTTCTTGAGATCGAACGAAGGACAAACCAATCCAATCAACTTTATGTAATAACGCAAATTCTAAATCAGCAATATCCTTTTCCGTTAAAGAAGGCATGGAAATTTTTGTGTTCGGGAAATTCACCCCTTTTTTAGAAGATAGAATTCCACCTTGAATAATTTCACAACGTATCGTCGAGTGTCCATCCGTTTCGCGAACTTCTAGAACAATTTTTCCGTCATCCAATAGAATTCGTTCTCCCGGTTTCACCTCTTTTGGAAGAAGCGTGTAATTGATTGAAAAACGCTCTTTGTTTCCAATCACCTTATCCACCACTAAAAGAATCTCACTTCCATTTTCTAATGGAACACCGTTGTTTTCCATCTCGTTAGTTCGAATTTTTGGACCTTGTAAATCCGCAAGAATCGCTACATTTAATCCAAGCTCTTCATTTAACGATCGAATTAATTCAACCGCTCCTGCATGATCCTCATATGAACCATGCGAGAAATTCAATCGACACACGTTCAATCCTTCCAACATCATGTTTTTTAGCACTTCTCTTTTCAGAGAGGCCGGACCAAGTGTTGCTACAATTTTTGTTTTTTTCATCTTAACTAGTTAAATATGCGATCATGTCAAATTCTTCGGCGGGGAAATCAAAAACCGCCACAATTCCATTGATTTTTCTTAATTTCAAAATAAGTTCTTCTTTTTCGAAGGTGAAATTCTCTCGTAAAACAAAGAAATAATCTATCATCGGTCTTTCGGGATGAAAAACACCTTGTTCTTGTTTGTTTTTTATCAAGTAATAACGAGTTAGATACTCTTCATCAAAGTAGGTGAAATGACGAAATGGAACCGTTTCCTTTGCTTTAGTTGGACGAAGTTCATACACCTCGTTCGACTTGGTCAGGTTCAAATCTAAACATTGATTTAGCTCCCAAGCCAAGCGGTAATCTGCAAAAGCACATGAAACACCATAGACCTCTAAGGTTGTTTCATCTTCCAGAACCAAATCGTATTTTTTAACCTTAGTCATTTCTCTTTTCAAAATTAGGCATTCTACTTGAATGAGAAATGCACAATTGCTTGTCAATTGAAGGATTTCAACAAAAGTTTTTCGCTTTAATTTTTAACTACTTTTGTTTTAGCAACAACAAAAAATGAAAATTAGCACCATCTCCTTCCTATTCTTTCTTTGTTTCTTCGGAAATAGCATCGCGCAACCGACAAAGAAAATCACGAATCAAGATAATTATGCTTGGCAATTTGGTGCATCATGGTTATTAACCGACGATGACGGTTATGAATTAAATCCATTTTCTTCATCCAAACTGCACAGCGCTCCTTTTCCAACGCGAATTTTTGTTGACAAATACATCTATAATGGCTGGAGTGCAGACGGAGCAATTGGCTTTCAAAAATACGATGCAACGAAACTTGTAAACGATTCAATTGGAATTTCAGGAAGTATGATTTCTACTGATTTAGCCTTAAAATATTCTTTCTACAAAAAACTAGGACGCGGAATCGTTGATCCGTATATCGGCGCGGGTCTTGGTACTACACTAAGAACTTCTGATAAGCGCAATACTGCAAAAACACTTTCTCCAACGTGTAATTTCTCCCTTGGATGTACTTTTTGGATGAGCAGCAAACTTGGATTGCAAGTTCAAGGTACCATGAAATTAGGTTTGACAGATTTGTTCAAAAGTTCAGATTACATGCAATACAGTATTGGACTGACTTACCGAATTCCGAAAACAGATGGTTATAAAAGTGATTTTGAGAAATCTAAATATAAAATTTCACGTCACAGAACGCGCATCAAAGTGAAGAAACCAAAAAGTGAATCCTAATTCTGGATCGTAAATCTTTTCTGTGATTTTTGTTTACTCGTTTCAATACCGAAATAATAAGTGCCATTCGGCAATTCGGTCGTTTGAAATTTAAGTAAGTTTCCGCCTTGTTCGTATTCTTTGTCTGTTAATGTCAAAACCACTTCATCAGCTTTCCAAATATGAAAAGCGACATGAGTCGTACTAGGACAAACAAAATAAAAACTTACCTCTCCAGACGCTGGTTCATGATTAAGTGAATACAATTCACAAAATTGTGCTTGATCAACATTGCCTTTCGATAAATACCTTAGTAAAAATCGGTATGCGATAATTGCCACCAAAATAAGCAGTGTAGCAATTAAAAACTCTATTATCATTTCCATTATAACGAAATTACACCTTTAATTTGAGCCGCTTTTTCGTAGATTTCTATGATGGAATCCACAGATAGCATGACTTCTTTTACACTTACACTTACATAATTACCCTTGCCAGATTGGTGATAGGTGATGTCCGCATGCTCATCGAACAAGGCACTAACCAAAGCCATATGTTCATTGTTATTCGGGACAATAAACTTAAACAAGTACACATTGGGCCAATCGAGTTGCTCTAATTGAGCCCTTAAATTATCAAATACACTCACGGGACAAAGTTAAGCAAGCATTTTCATTCTCAGCTTGAAGATCTTTTTAATTTTGTAGTTACATGAAATTATTTTCTTTTTGTCTTTTAACAATTAGTTTTGTCCTTGTCGGATTCGGTCTATTGAATCCAAACGAGCCAGAATACCATTTAAAAAAGAAAGACACCTCTCAAAATTCCTTCAACTGCGCCCAATTTGAATTTTCCAATTATAGTATAAAACTGAATAATCGACTCTGTGAATACATGGATCGTTCGGTAAAACAAGGCGTTAAACCATCCAAAGATAAACGAGGGATCCAACAACACATTCGGGCTGGAAAATTGCAATTAGTTGAGGCAAATACCGGTTTTGAGTTGGATACTTTTCAGTACTCATATGCCGCACTTACCCCCTATGCGAAAACGATTCTTTACGAAATAGGTAAAGCTTTTCATGACTCCCTTCAACAAACACCTTTGGCGAACACCAAGTTAATCGTAACATCTATGACTCGGACGCATTATACGGTATCTCGGCTTGTAAGACACAATCGGACAGCGGTTAGAAAAAGTCCACACTTAAACGGGAATAGTTTCGATTTTTCCTTTTCGCGCTTTGTAAGTACGCGCACCTTGACCGATTGTGAGGTCCATTACCTACAAGAACTTTGCTCCTCCATCCTTTTTAACATGAAAAAATCATGTAAAATTTGGGCCACATTTGAAAAAAATGAGGAATGTCTACATGTCGTAGCGCGCATGGGAAAATAAAAAAATAACTTACTTTTGCTTCGAATGAAACGATTTCTCCTCCTCTTATTTTTACTTCCTTGCAGCTTAGCATTCAATCAAACAACAACAGAACCCACTGCCGGAATTTCTGCACAACGAATTAATGTTGACCTGATTATTGATGGTAAACTTTCTGAAAAAGAATGGCAAACACCTGCAGAGGCACATTCCTTTACCCAACTTCAACCATACCCTGGAAACGAATCTAGAAAACGAACTGAGGTGAGAATTCTCTATGATGACAACGCCGTTTACATTAGTGCTATCTGTTTTGATGACCCAGATTCCGTGTCAAAAGTATTGTCCATCCGCGATGACTATAATCCTAACTTAGACATATTTAGTATTTATCTTGACACCTACAATGATGATCAAAATGGATTCTATTTTGGTGTAACAAGTCGTGGTGTTCAAATTGACGCGAAAATACAAGGTAGTAATTACATCGGTGAATTAAACCTCGCTTGGTCTAGTGCAACTGTACTTACTGACCAAGGTTGGACACTTGAAATCCGCATTCCATATAGTGCGATTCGCTTTCCTAATACCGAAATTCAAAAATGGGGAATTAACTTCTCTCGAGAAATTTCAAGATATAGAGAAAATTCGACTTGGGTGAAAGTGAATCCTGACCTCGAAAACTTTCTGATTGAAAATGGTGAAGTAGTCGGAATTAAAGGGATCAAACCTCCGCTTCGTTTGGCACTAATGCCCTATGTTTCTTCTTATTTAGACCGCATTCCAAAGGGAGATGGTACTTTCGGCTGGACACGTTCGCTAAACGGCGGAATGGACATCAAATACGGAGTCAATGAAGCATTTACTTTAGACGTGACACTTGTTCCTGATTTTGGTCAAGTTGTATTTGATCAACAGGTATTGAATTTGAGTCCGTTTGAGGTGCAGTTCAATGAAAATCGTCAATTTTTTACTGAGGGCACCGAATTATTCAATAAAGCAGGACTTTTCTATAGTCGAAGAATTGGAATCCAATCACCTTACAAAGTAGTAACTACGATGTTAGGTCCGGATGAATATTTAAAAAATGTTCCTTCTGGATCAAAGTTATACAATGCGACAAAGCTTTCTGGACGTATGAGCAATGGACTCGGTATTGGCGTTTTTAACGCGGTGAATGCCGCTCAATTCGGAACAGCCGTTAATTACGATAGTGGATTAGAACGTGAAGTCATGATTTCACCTCTAACGAATTACAATGTATTTGTACTCGATCAAAACTTAAAAAACAACAGCTCCGTTACATTTACTAATACAAGTGTTTTGCGTTCTGGTGAATTTTATGATGCCAATGTCAGTGGATTAAATTTCAATGCCAATACGAAGAATAATAAATTCAATTTTAACGGAAAAACGACTGTTTCTGTCCAAAGAAGCACAAATTCCACTGTTGGATATAATTACAATTTCAACTTTGGAAAGCAACGTGGTACTTGGGTTTATGGTATTGGATACCTAGAAGAATCCGATAAATTTGATCCAAATGACCTTGGATTCAACTATAATAATAATAAGCGCATCCTTGAAGTATCGGGTGCTTACCGGAACTTTAAGCCAAAGTGGAACCAATTAACGAAAGTCATTTTAAGTGGGTCAGTTTCTAGTATGCGCCTTTATGAGCCAAATAATTATGTGGGAACCTATTCGAACTTAGGATTTGTTATTGTTTCTAAGTCCTTTAATGCAACAGGATTTGGGAATTACAATACCCTGACAAACAACTACGATTATTTTGAGCCACGTGTCTGGGGAAGTTACTTCCTTCGTCCAAAGACGTATAGTTTCAATTGGTGGATTTCAACCAATTACCAAAAACGATTGGCACTAGATGCTGGAATTGTTTATACAATCGTTTCGAGGGATCAATGGAAAGAATATGGCTATAATTTTAGTCCGCGTATACGTTTTACAGACTTCCTTTCCATGAGTTATAACTGGAATCAAGATTTTGAACGAAACAGTGAAGGTTATGCCGTTCCTTTCGATGAACCTACAAATGTCCCCTCTGGAATTATCTTTGGAAAACGTGACAGAATAAATACCACACAGACCATTTCAATGGACTATATTCTAACGAACCGAATGGGTATTACATTCCGCTTAAGACATTACCGTTCTGCGATTAACTACCATAATTTCGGTGCTTTAAATGAGCAAGGATTAATCGATGTTATTCAAAATTACCAGGGATTAACTAGTAACGGAGAATCCGCTTACAACATTAATTACAACGCCTTTACAATCGACTTTCAATACCGTTGGGTTTTTCAACCGAACAGTGAATTCAACATTGTTTGGAAAAATTCTATTTTCAGTGCTGACAAAGATGTGCAATCGATGTACTGGTCCAATCTGCAAAACACCTTAGCAAATGGACCAGTAAACAGTTTGTCATTTAAGTTAATCTACTGGCTTGATGCTGGTAGTATGATTTCAAAAATGAAGTTGTAATTACCATTTAGAATACTCACCATCATTGGAGATATATCCATGTTGGAAGGTTTCTGTAGTGGAATCACTTTCTTCAATGAAGCTTGGATAGACTTGGAGTTTTTCATAAAAAATCTTGCCTCCAGATGGCACTGCAATCATAAACTTCACATTTTGATCGCGGAATTTATCCGATGCTGGGAAGGAATACATCGTTTCCAACAACATTCGATTATCCTGGAATTCATACGTGCATTTAACGTTTCTCGCTTTTTTCAATGCGGATTCATGCGTGCGTCCTTGGGAATCATTGATTTGTTTAATGTGAAACAAGGAATCACTTGATTGTGAATATACCAATTCAATTCCTTGTAGGTAAACACGTCCATTTTTTATCGTAATCACCCCTTCATCTCCATTGCTTTTAATTTTGAATCCATCGATTAATTGACCTTCAATAGATTTCTTTTCAATGTTTAATTCTAGGCCTGGAATTGTGGCAATTTCTTTTTCCACCTCTCCGTATATCGCCATAGAACGTCCAATTTGAACTCCACCCAACGAAACAAGTACAATACCTACAACGAGTGTTACTCCGAAAATGGCTGTCAAAACCTTCAAATACGTTGCTTTGAATTGGGTTATCAGTCGAATGCCAAATAAATAACATTGTGCGACCACGGCGATTGAAATCAATGCAATTCCAAGATGAGAATAGAACTCATGAGTAGTTGATTCAAACAACAATCCACCGAAATCCTGGAAGGACATAAATCGCCCGTTGTATTGTGCAGGAATGATATCCGGATTGACAAAGAAGAAAATAATAGCAAAGACAAAAACACCTGTCCCGAATAGCAAAGCCCAAACCCCAATGACCACTGAAATAATGCGGAGAATACCTGCAATTGACGATTGAATGCCTGAATTTGACTTCAATTCTTTTGCTCCTTTTTTGATGCGATTGGCCGCATCACCTAATTCCGATTTCATGTTTTCAATATTCACATGCTGACCTTTCATTCGCAGTTTATCGCTACTGGTTCTTGCCATTGGAACTATTGCCCAAAGAACAATATAAAGCAGGAATCCAATTCCAAAAGTTAAAAAGGTAAAGACATAAATTGCCCGAATGATCAACACCTCAACGTTGAAATAAGCTGCCACACCAGCGCAAACTCCACCAAGCATTGCGCGATCACCATCTCGAAACAAACGTTTTTCTACGGGAATATCTGTTGTTGTTGATGTTTGTTCGTCATTACCACTTGATTCATCTGTGAAATCCTCAGGTTTCCCAAGTTTCTCAATGATTTGTTCAATTACCGAAAGTTCAACTACCTGTTTGAAAGGCGTCAATTGCTGTTGAACCAATTCAACCATCCGCAATTCGATATCTTGGAGAATTTCATCACTTCCTTCCTCTTTTTGAAGAACTTGCTTTAACTGCTGTAAATACGTATTCAAACGCTCAAAGGCTTGCTCCTCAAAAATGAATGGAATTCCTTGTAAATGAATGGAAACTGTTTTGTTCATAATCTATGTATTATAAGGTTGTAATATGACTCACCGCTAATTGCAGTTCTGTCCATGTGCGTTCTAATTCGCTTAAAAAAGCTTTTCCTTCTTGCGTAATAGTGTAATATTTTCTTGGCGGACCAGACGTAGATTCTGCCCAGCGATAATCTAACAATTGCATGTTCTTCAATCTTGTCAATAAAGGATAAATCGTCCCCTCCACTACCTTCAATTGCGCTAAATCAAGTCGCTCTAAGATTTCAGAAGGATATGCTTCTTTTTTATCCAAAATGCTTAAAATGCAATACTCGAGTATTCCTTTGCGCATTTGAGACTGTGTATTTTCAACATTCATTTAGACATATTTTATACAAAGATATATGTTTAATATTGTATTATGCTATACATAGTAGATAAAAATAAAAAAAAGTGCCTTTATTATTTTAAGCACTTAAAG
The DNA here is from genome assembly GCA_024643365.1 of Crocinitomicaceae bacterium. Classification (GTDB taxonomy): domain Bacteria; phylum Bacteroidota; class Bacteroidia; order Flavobacteriales_D; family Crocinitomicaceae; genus UBA952. The sequence continues at coordinate 302,490 of JAHENC010000021.1, forward strand.
TAATCAAATGGCTCTGAGCATATTAGACATTGGTAATGCGCTTTGCAAGCAGTACTCCCGAATTGACTAACCATTTTTGTTTCGAGAGAATTACATCTCGGACACGGCACAACCGTAGGAGCGGCAAAAAGTACGCTTTTGTCTACTTCAGCTTCCGGAGGAGCAATGCCAAATTCCTTTAGTTTTTTCCGTCCTGACTCCGAAAGCCAATCTGTTGTCCAGGCTGGAGAAAGCACCAATTGTACTTTCGCTTGAACACCATGATCTTTTAACTTAAGTAGGATATCATCCTCCATAGTTTTCATAGCTGGACAACCGCTATACGTTGGAGTGATGGTAATAAGCCATTCGTTATTGAGGTACTCAACTCCCCGTAACACACCAAGATCCGCCAGCGATAATACAGGAATTTCAGGATCACATACCTCTTCCAACCAGGAAAGAATGGATTCTTTGGTTACCATTTCATATTTGGATAAGCACGTTGCATGTATTGCAAATCTGCCAACAAGAATCCTAAATGTTCTGAGTGAACTCCCCTTCTACCGCCTTCAAATTGCCAGTTGTTGCTTGGAATAACAAGCGTGGCTTCTTCCAAAACAGACAGTACGGTTTTCGACCACTGAGCTTTTATATCATTCATTGAAGGGACTACTCCCGAAGCAATCAACGATACATCCTCAGTTGTTTCAAAAAACAACTCATTTGTATATCTCCATAAATGGTCCAATGCTGTTTGAGCACGTTGGTGTGATTCTTCCGTTCCATCACCTAAACGAATAATCCACTCGGAGGTATGTTTCAAGTGATATTTTGTTTCTTTCAGAGATTTCTCCGCTATGGCAGCAATTTGTTTATCCGTTGACTCGAGCAATTTTTCATACAATGGCTTTCTAAAGGCATCGAATAAAAATTGGCGCATCATTGTATTGGCAAAATCACCATTCGGCTGCTCCAATAAAAGTGCATTTCGGTATTCGTTTTCAAATCGTAAAAATGCTAAGGCATCATGGTCCTTCCCTTGTCCTTCCAACTCTCCAGCGTAATCCAACAAACTCATTGCTTGTCCGATTAAATCCAATGAAATATTAGTCATGGCAATGTCTTCTTCCAAAATTGGTCCATGTCCACACCATTCTCCTAGTCGTTGACCTAAGATCAGACTATCATCTCCTAAACGAAGAACGTAATTATACAAAGCTTCATTCTTCATCTTACATGTGTTTTATACCGTCTGGTACTTCGTAAAACGTAGGATGACGGTAAACTTTAGTGTCCGATGGCTCAAACATAGAGTCAGAATCTGATGGGTCTGATGCGTGTACATAATTCGACTCAACTACCCAAATACTGATTCCTTCTGATCTACGCGTGTATACATCTCTTGCGTTTTCCAACGCCAAAGTTGCATCTGGAGCACGTAAACTACCAACGTGTTTATGATTTAATCCTTGTTTGCTGCGGATAAACACCTCCCAAAGAGGCCATTCTCTGTTTGACATAGTTTCTAAAAATATTATTGTTATGCTGTTTTCTTCAATGCACGTTTTTCTGCGTAGGCCATAGCTGCTTCACGCACCCACATTCCTTCTTCCTTCGCTTTCGTACGAGCTTCAATGCGTTCTTTGTTACAAGGACCATTTCCATTAACTACTTGCCAGAATTCATCCCAATTAATTGGACTAAAATCATAATGACCTGTTTCTTCATTCCATTTCAAATTTGGATCCGGAATCGTTAATCCAAGTATTTCAGCTTGAGGAACTGTTGCATCTACAAAACTTTGACGAAGTTCATCGTTTGAAAATCGTTTGATTTTCCATTTCATGGATTGAGCGGAATTTGGAGATTCATCATCACTTGGACCAAACATCATTAACGCAGGCCACCAAAAGCGATTCATCGCATCTTGAGCCATTGCTTTTTGAGTTGGTGTTCCGTTGCAAAGTGTAACCAAACTCTCAAATCCTTGGCGCTGGTGAAACGACTCTTCTTTACAGATTTTTACCATTCCACGAGCATAAGGTCCGTAAGAACAACGACACAAAGCGACTTGATTCATGATGGCAGCACCATCGACCAACCATCCGATTGTACCAATGTCAGCCCACGTAACAGCAGGATAATTAAAAATGGAAGAATACTTCGCTTTACCAGAATGCAAATCATCAATTGTTGCTTCGCGGTCAGCACCTAAAGTTTCAACCGAACTATATAAATACAGCCCATGACCGGCCTCATCCTGAACTTTGGCTAATAAAACGGCTTTACGACGCAAATTAGGAGCACGCGTAATCCAATTTCCTTCAGGAAGCATTCCAACAATTTCTGAATGGGCATGCTGAGAAATTTGACGAATCAACGTTTTACGGTATTCATCTGGCATCCAGTCGTTTGGCTCGATTTTAATTTCTTTATCAATTTTTTCTTGGAAGCGCTTTTCTAATTCTTGTAAATCCATTGTTTTCATGTTCTTGCTGCTTTTCACAAATATACAAAATATCAATATTTAGTTAAAACAAATATCGCTGAACATTGTTCCTAAAAACAGACAAAATACTTAAGTATTGTGTAAATTTGAATTCAATTTAAATTTCAACTTGAATGACGCCAAAATTTCATTCTCTTCAGATAAAAAACATACGACAAGAGACCAAAAACTGTGTTTCTATTAGTTTTGAGATTCCTCAAGAACTGAAAGAAGCCTTTCGCTATCAATCCGGACAATACCTTACTTTAAGAAAACAAATTAACCAAGAAGATGTAAGAAGGTCTTACTCCTTGTGTTCAGCTCCTTCAGATGATGAATGGCGCGTCGCCATTAAACAAGTGGAGAATGGAGTTTTTTCAACTTATGCGCTGAACGATCTCAAGGAAGGGGATGTATTAGACGTCATGAATCCAATGGGTAATTTCAAATTGGAGACAGATAGAAATCATACCAAATCATACGTGTTATTTGCGGCTGGAAGTGGCGTTACACCGATATTTTCTATTGCAAAATCTATTTTGAGAGAAGAGCCGAATAGCCATGTGACCATGTTCTACGGCAACCAAGGATTTTCAGAGGTGATTTTCCGTGAAGAATTGGAAAACCTCAAAAATGAACATTTAAATCGCTTTTCCTTAGTACATCTTTTTTCAAGAGAAAACATAGGAAATGTGATTCAAAAGGGACGAATTGACGAACAAAAATGCTTGGACCTACATAAAGCCTTTTTGAGCAATGAGCAAATTGACGATATTTTTATTTGTGGTCCGGAGCAAATGATCTTAGATGTCAAAGCTGCCATGACTACAAAAGGTATCCCAGCGAAAAACATACATTTTGAATTATTCCATTCAGGCGCCGCAAAAACAGCAAAACCAACCACTGTTGTTGGGGATCAGCTTTCCACCAATGTCACAGTAGTTATGGACGATGATTCCGTTTCGTTTGCTTTAGATTCAAATGGAATGACCATTCTTGACGCTGCTTATAAAGCGGGGTCGGATGTTCCATACGCATGCAAAGGAGGAGTTTGTTGCACCTGTAAAGCGAAGGTTTTGAAAGGAACCGTTCGCATGGATTTAAACTACGCTTTAACTCCGGAAGAAGTGGAAGCTGGATATATATTAACTTGTCAAGCACATCCTACGAGCGAGGAAGTACTTGTATCATTTGACGACTAAACATGGGAATCTTCGATCGATTTAAGAAAAGTGAAAAACCGGAAGCTGTCAGTAGAGGTTTTCATGACATCAAGGTGAAGGAATTAATTCATCTAAATAAAGATGCAGTAAAAGTTTCATTCGAAATTCCTGTAGATTTACAGCATGAATTTAAGTTTGTTCCTGGACAATACATAAACCTTGAATTAGTTATCAATGGTAAGAAAGAACGTCGATCTTACTCCATTTGTAGTGGCCCAAATGAACCAATAGCAGTTGCTGTAAAACGCGTTGATAGTGGAATCGTTTCTAATTTTCTGAATGATAAAACGTCCACAGATTTCCCCATTTGGATTGCAAAACCTGAGGGAAACTTCAAGCTGGATTGGGCGGCAAAAAATATTGTTTGTCTAGCTGCTGGTAGTGGAATTACTCCGATCCTGTCAATGGCCAAACATTTAGGATCCGCAACAAAAATGCACCTGTTTTATGGCAGCCAATCCAAATCGACCATCCTATTTGAATCGGAACTCACAGAACTTAATTCCGTAGAATGTACTCATTTCTTGAGTAAAGAAGAAGCTGCTGGATATGAGTTTGGGCGTTTAACAAAGGATCGCTTCACTGAAAAAATAAAAGAGAACCTTCAGCTTTTACAGGCCGATGCTTTTTACATCTGTGGTCCAAGTGGACTGGTAACTGATATGCAAGAATGCTTGAGTTTCTTCGGCGTTTCCAAAGAGAAAATTCACATCGAATTATTTACTGCGGCAGAAATCAAAGAAGCCGTTACAAGCAATGATTTTACTGGTGAAAGTCAAGTAAAAGTGATGATTGACGGTGAAACGGCTTCGTTTACAATGAAGGGGGAACAACAAAGCGTGTTAGAACTTGCTGAAAAAAATGGACTAGATGCTCCCTACTCATGTCGAGGAGGAGTATGCTGTTCTTGTCGCGCGAAAGTGCTCAAAGGATCCGCTAAAATGCGTTCGAATTTCTCATTAACCGATGAAGAAGTGAAAAATGGCTACATTTTAACGTGTCAGGCATTCCCTACAAGTTCCGAATTAATAGTGAGCTTCGATGAGTAAGCACATTGTCGTAATTGGAGCAAGTCGAGGAATCGGTGCTGCCTTGGTGAAACATTTCGCTAGAAATCCTGAACATCAAGTATATGCGTTTGCTCGGAATATCGAGCGCATGAAAGCACATTTTAAAGAGGAAAATGTTCAATGCTTTCCGTTAGACCTTGAGTCAAACATACGAGAACAATTGGAGGCTATTTCCGAACAACTACCATGCATCGACGTACTAATTGAAAACGCTGGTTTTTTAGTGAACAAGCCTTTTCCCGAATTAACGCATGAGGACATCAGTGCATCGTATCAAGTAAATGTGATCGGTGTGATGGAGAATATCCAATGCTTTTTACCAAAATTAAATCCTAAAGGATCACACATTGTGAACATCAGTTCCATGGGTGGATTCCAAGGAAGCATGAAATTTGCCGGTCTCGCTGCTTATTCGACGTCAAAAGCAGCTCTTTGCTCCTTTACTGAATTATTTGCAGAGGAGTATAAAGAAACAACCATTAAAATGAATTGCCTTTGTCTAGGCGCTGTCCAAACTGAGATGTTAGAACAGGCATTCCCGGGATATCAAGCACCATTAACTCCAGAGCAAATGGCTACATTTATTGCTGATTTTTCACTAAACGCACATCAATATTTGAATGGGAAGATCATTCCGGTCTCTTTAACAAATCCATAATCGTTTTCGACAAGCAAATTTCGTATATTCGTCAAGCCTAGCTTGCTATGAAACATGTTGTAATCTTCTTTTTTTTGTTACACGGTGCCTTTTTAATGGGACAAGATATTCATTGGACACAATTCAACGACAATCCTTTGTTTCAAAATCCCGGAAATGCAGGTGCATTTAAAGAAGACTTACGCATCATCGCCAATTACAGAAATCAATGGAGGAGTGTTACCGTTCCATTTAGCACGAGTTCATTTTCCTTTGACACCAAGTATAAACAATGGGGACTCGGGTTTTTAGGCTTCCACGATCAAGTAGGTGATGGAAAATTAAGCACGCTAGAAGGACAAGCAAACATCAGTTATTCATTGGGATTTGATCGATTTCCAAATCATTCATTTCGTCCAGGATTGAACCTTGGTTTTAATTACCGCCAAGTAAATTGGGACTTGCTTTATTTCGATAACCAATACAATGGCTACATTTTTAATCCAAATGCACCTACAAACGAAACCTTTCAAAGTGATTCAAAAATGAACCTATCCATAGGATTAGGCGTGATTGATGATTGGAAATTGAATGAGCAATGGACTTTTCATTCCGGGATTGCTTGTTTTAATTTGAATCGTCCAAACCAAGGATTTTACAACCAAGTAGTTCTCCAAGATGTCCGCTGGACTCTTTTCACCAAGGCTAGTTACCTCTTGAATACTGACTGGACTATTCAACCAAGTTTTCAATGGAGTAAACAAGGAGTTTATCAAGAACTCATGTTAGGAGGACTAGCTCGCTATGCGTTTTCACAACGTGATAAAATCCAGCTTTATGGAGGTCTCTGGTGGCGAAACCGAGATGCGATTGCGATTAATTTAGCCTATGAAAAAGGACCTATGTACGTTGGGATAAGTTACGACATCAATTATTCGAAATTAGTCCCTGCCAGTAAGACTCGAGGTGGATTTGAATTGTCGTTCAAGTATGTCTTTAGTCGATTTAAACCAAAACAAATCATTCACCGAGTATGTCCAGATTTTATCTAATCGGTCTTATCTTCATTCCGCTTTTTAGTTTGGGTCAAGTCAAATTAAAAGATGCATTGGCATTTGGAGATCAACAATATCAAAAAGGCGACTACTACTATGCACTCGATTATTACCAACAAGCCTTAAAATTGGACCCGGAAAACATCGAATTGGTTTGGAAAATCGCCGAAACGAATCGCGCGTACAAAGATTATGTTCAAGCAGAGAAATACTATTCCATCGTTTATTCCAAAGATGAAGATGCCGAAAGATTCCCCGATGCCATCTTATATTTTTCCTTGATGCAAAAGCAAAATGGGAAATACAAAGATGCTTTGGCAAATTTTAAAACCGCAAAAAAACTATACTCAGAGGAAAAATCAAGTTTTCGATATAAAAAGGCAGCGCAAGAAGTGGAATCCACCAATTGGGCGATGAAACAATGGAAACTAGGTCCTGATTTAGGAATTCAACTCGCTCCAATGACCGAAAACATCAATTCGTTCGATGCCGAATTTGGACATTCAGTTTTAAACGGGAAATTGTATTTTTCATCGTTGAAGGCAGATTCCACGGATGAAGAGTTACAGGAAGTTTACGCGAAAAGTTACCACACCTCTCTTTACGAAGTATCACTTCAAGATGGAGACAGTGTAGCGAAAAAATTAAATGAATTGATTCCATTGGGACGAAGCATCGGTAATAGTAGCTTTTCGAAAGATCAAAGTATCTATTACAGCGTCTGTACCGATCAAGATTTTAATTATACCTGTGCCATTGTGTATCGAAAAAAAGATGCGAATGGACAATGGAAAACGCTTGATTCTTTGAACGCCCTTGTTAACGAAATTGGCGCAAATACAAGCATGCCACACTTATCGAAATTGGATGGTCAAGATGTTCTGTTTTTCTCGTCCAATCGTATGGGGACAAAGGGGGGGATGGACCTCTGGTTTGCTTCATTAGACAAAGAAGGAAATCCTATATCAGTACAGAACATATCCTCTATCAATTCACTTGAGAATGATATTTGTCCATGGTACGATACAGTAGAAAATCGTTTGTACTTTTCATCAAGTTGGTACCAAGGATTCGGAGGACAAGATGTATTTTACAGCGAATTTAGAGCAGGGGAATTTGGAGCACCTGTTAATGTTGGATTGCCGTTAAATAGTCCCGCTGCTGATCAGTACTATTTTCAGAATGGAGATTCAACATTTGTTTCTTCTAATCGACTTGGTAGTTTGTACGCAAAGAATCCCACATGTTGTAGTGACATATACCTCGCAGAAATACCAAGACGAAAACAACTTAAACCGACGGAAACACAACAAACAATGGTTGATATTGTCAAATTACCCATTAGACTTTACTTTGAAAACGATCAGCCCGATGCAAATACGACCTCTGATGTTACAGAACAAAGCTACACGGACTCTTATTTGAAATATGCCGGAAAATTCCAGGAATACCAAACAAAAGTAGGCTTGCAGCGAGATTCCATTCAAGCAAAAAAAGCAAGTAGCGAATTAACCCAGTTTTTTAGCGAAGAAGTACAAAAAGGAAAACAAGACCTTGAACGTTTTACTAATCAAGTTTGGCTTGAGCTTCAAAAAGGAAACCAAGTTCAATTGATGATTCGCGGGTTCGCAAGTCCACTAGCGAAGACAGATTACAATGTACATTTAACGAAACGACGCATTCAATCATTAAAAAACTATTTCGAGGAAGTCCAACAAGGACGTTTTGGTTCATATATGCTTGGAGATCATCCTCGCTTAGAATTCATTGAAGTACCCATGGGAGAATATCAAGCAAATAAAGAAACGAGTGACGATTATTACGATCAAAAAAACTCGGTTTATTCCAAAGCTGCTTCGCAAGAGCGAAGAATTGAAATTATCGAATTACGTATTATAGCACAATAAGTGGAAGAAAATAGACAACAATCAAGGGTTCAATTCATCGATTTCGGAAGAAGTGTTGCGATTTGCATGATGTTACAAGGGCATTTCATTTCCATGAGTTATGGAAACTACGATTTTTACATGGCGGAGATTTTCAAAAATGGACACTCCAGTAACATCCTTTTTAATGCCTGGGGATTTATGCGAGGACTAACCGCTCCGTTATTTTTCACCATTTCAGGTACTGTATTCAGTTTCCTATTACACTTACAACTTAGAAAAAGTGAATCAGTGCGTTTTTGGCAATTGAAAAGAGTTAAAAAAGGCCTAAAGCGTGGCTTGATGTTGTTACTTATTGGCTATTTAATTCAAATCAACTTTAAATATATTTCCTACTATCTGCATGGGAATATCAATCCACATTTCTTTACCTTTCACGTGCTTCAATGCATAGGTGTGAGTATTTTAGTATTCATTCTCATTACCTATCTAGGATTAAAACTGAAGCTTTCCTTTCATTGGCTGTACGCACTTTTCGGGATTGCCATGTTTAGTGGTACTTTTTTTATTCGTTCCACGGAAGGTTACTTGCCTCGACATTTTCCTGAGATGATTCAAAATATCATTCAAGGACCAGAAACAGAATTTTCCATTTTTCCTTGGATGGGATTTGTTTTTATGGGTGGTGCTTTTGGTTCTTTACTGGCTCAGTATTCATTTCATGAAGACAAAAAACGACTCATGAAATTCACTATCATCCTCGCCATTTCCAGCTTTGCGTTGGGATGGATATTGACTATTCTTTCATGGTTTACTCCTCAATTCGAGCAATCCCATCCTCAAAACCTATGGTATTTTGATCGCTTGGGATTTGTATTCCTACTTTTCACCTTGTTTATTCCTTTAGCAGAATGGAAAACGGCAAAGAATCCACTTTTCCTAGGTATGGGTCAGAACACCTTTTTCGTATATGTAGCTCACGCCATATTGTTATACGGAGCGTTTATCGGTTATAGTTTAAGAGATCTTTTACAAGCGAGATTATCTGGATTCAGTTCATTCGTTGGAGCGGTCTTATTCCTGGTATTTTTTGCTTTACTCGTTAAGTATTTACCAAACATTAGCACATTCTTTCGTAACTTTCGCACGAAATTAAGATCATGAGTCAAGCCATTACTACGGAAAACAAATCTACTAAACAGCGTCTGTATTTTATTGATATAGCACGTTCCATTGCAATACTGCTCATGCTTGAAGGTCATTTTGTTCACGACAGCTTGGCCCTTGATTTACGAGATGAGTCCAACTCTATCTATTACTACTGGAAATTTATTAGAGGTTTTACCTCACCCGTATTTTTAACCGTTACTGGCATTGTATTTACCTATTTGCTGTTAGGGAATGATCAAACTGCATTTTGGAAAAATATGCGTGTGAGAAAAGGTCTGAAACGCGTTGTTGAACTACTTTTCTGGGGATATTTGTTGCAATATTATGCCTTTCACGTGTTACAATGTATTGGCGTAGGAATCTTAACGATTATCTCCATTTATGGGCTTTCAAGATGGATTAAAATCATTCCTCTTTGGATATATTATGCGGTAGCAGGTAGTTTACTTTTTATCAGTTACTTGTATTTTGGACTTTTACCAGAAGGTCATTATTGGCCGAGTCAAGCACCTGCTTTTGTCCAAAATATTTTCCACGGGAAGCACTCATTATTTCCGCTAACACCGCATATGGGATATACCATGTTCGGGGCGATGATTGGCGTTATTTTGTTCAATGCGAAAGACAAAGTAAAAACACCACCATTTATCCTGAGTGGATTTTTTATTGGTTTCTTTTTATACGTATTTAGTAAAAAGCTATTGTTATTGATCGGTGAAACTTCCATTCTTCAAGGAACGAATGTATACCGCATGGACTGGTTATTCGAAAAGCTTGGGATGGTTTTTATGGTGCTCAGTATTTTGTTAGCATTAGAAACCTATGTATTGAAAATCAAAAAATCAAACTTGTTTTTGAGAATCGGTCAAAACACCCTTAGTATTTACATCATTCATATGATTGTATTGTATGGAAGTTTGACAGGTAGAGGATTAACTCATTACTTTCACGAACGTTTGAATGCTTATCAAATAGTTCCGTATACTTTAGCTTTTGTCGTAACTTTTATTGTTTTCGCCTATTTCCTTGATCAAATACGTGCTGCATTAAGCTTTATTTTGATTCCTTTAAAGAAAATGACCAATCGACTTTTCTTTTTATTCGATTAAGTTAGAAAACAACTTTTTTCTTCAATATTCGTTCTCCACAAGAATCTTGAATGGTGATGGTTATCGTATAAACCCCTGGTTTCGCATAAAAATGCTGTGTTTGAAATAAATTCGATGTCTTTCCGTCACCAAAATTCCAAACAATGCTTTTCGCTTTAGGAAAATTTGCTGAACAATCCGCCTTTAATTTTCCATCTTTACTTGAGGATTTCACATTGACCATGTTTCTATTCAATAAATAACGTGTCATGTTTTGATCTACAATAGCAAAAGATGTGTTTTGAATATATTTTGCTTTATCAGGACTTATACCATCTGTGAAGGTAGTATTCGGGTTTTGCTTAAATATTGCCGCATAGAAGCTGCAAGCAGCCAAATACGAGCCATATTTCGATGGATGTTGTAAGTCTTCCTGATACAATGGAATTGATACATTATTTTCTTTCACCGTTTCCCATACTTTTCCAACAGGAACTATAGGAAAATCAAAAAGCTTGGACAAGTACAAATAACCTTGATGAATATGATCACTCATAACTTGATAAGAAGTATTCACAGAATCTTCCGGGAAACCTTTTTCATAGCCCCAAGTTTCATAGAGAAGAATTGTTGCGCAGGGATTCTGTTGGTAAATGCTATCCGTAATCCGTTTCACGTAAGGCACCACCATAGTATCAATTGTCTGAATATCCGTCGATAATTCTCGACTAAATCCTTGTAAAACGACATAGTCCCATTTCTCTCGATGAATGTCTTGGTATAAATCCGTGCGTTCGCTGTGCATTTTAAACGTATGGCTTGACTTCGCACTCATATGAACATCAACATTGATATTCTTTGAATTAGCGATGTCCTTAAACAACTTCGGCATGTTGTTGTAATGGGTGTAACTGTTACCGACAAACAATACACGCATTGGCTGACACCAAATGATACTATTTACTGTTGTAAGAAGAAAAAATAGGATTGATTTTCCCATAGTGTGACATTAGAACATCCTCAACTTATCCGCTATTGTTGTTAATTCTTCGGGACTTAAAGTTAGTTTCTTGCGATTAAAATTTATGTCATCCATTTCATTCAATGGAATAAGGTGTATGTGTGCATGAGGGACTTCTAGACCAATTACAGCTACACCAATTCGTTTACAAGCTATGTGTTTCTTTAACTGAATAGCAACCTCCTTTGCAAACAAATGCAAGCCAACAAATGATTCATTCTCTAAATCAAACAAGTAATCTTGTTCTTTTTTCGGAATAACTAATGTATGTCCTTTTGCAAGTGGATTTACATCTAAAAATGCTAAGAAATTCTCATTTTCAGCTATTTTATAGCTAGGGATTTTACCTTGAACAATACGTGTGAAAATGGAAGCCATTAACGCGAAATTGAAATTACCTCAAAATTCATCGTTCCGCCAGGAGTTTGAATTTCGGCGATTTCACCCACTTTTTTACCTAGCAATCCTTTTCCAATCGGTGACTCAATAGAAATTTTACGCAATTTAATGTCGGCTTCATTTTCTGCAACAAGCGTGTATTCAATTTCCATTCCGTTCGTCTGATTCTTAATCAATACTTTGGATAAAATAAAAACCTTGCTATTATCCATGTGCGTTTCGTCAATTAAACGCGCATTAGAAATAATCGTTTCCATTTTTGAAATCTTCATTTCAAGTATTCCCTGTGCTTCTTTAGCAGCATCATATTCCGCATTCTCCGATAAATCTCCTTTGTCTCTCGCTTCAGCAATTTGTTCAGAAATAGCAGGACGTTGAACTGTTTTCAAATGATAAAGTTCGTCCTTTAGCTTTTGTAATCCTTCTGGAGTATAGTAATTTAACTGTGACATGTCATAAAGTATTAAACGCAACAAGAGAGCCCACTGGACTCTCTTGAACATTTACAAAAGTAAGTAAATTATTTTAAACTAATCGTAGCTCCTACAGTATGAATAATTCCAAATACACCTGCAAAACGAGTAGTGTATTCGAAACCTAAAGCGCTTTTGTTTTTTCCTACTAACGCATCAATCGAAAATCCTGCTGTTGGACCAACCAACGCATTCGAACGATTTTCCGCATTAAATATACCAGACTCATAACAATATCCTGCACGGAAGTTGAAAGCCATATTCTCATTTGAAATACCATAGTCCAAACCTAATCTGAACTGATCTTTCATAAATGAATTTGCTGTAAATGCCGCAGCAACTACTAACTTATTGCTTTCATTAAAAATGAAATCATAAGAACCACCAATACCAAGTAAAGATGGTAATTCATAGGTAGCAGAACGTTCCTCTAGAGAAGCGATATATCCGCTTGATACGTATGTCGCTTGTTGAGCAAGTCCATCTCCTCTAAAACGCATTACAGGCCCAATATTTTTTAAGGTGATACCAAACTTAATTTGATCTTGTTCACCAGATACATAACGAATACCCGCATCGATCGCAATTCCATTTGATTTCAAATTAGAAATACTTTCTGAAACGACTTTAAAATTAATCCCTCCATATATACTGGAAGAAAACTCCTTTGCATAACCTACATTGAAAATATTCGCGCGAGGTGAAAAGAAACCGATATTTCCTTCAGGGTTCGCCACTGTAGTAATTGGAATATCTCCAAAATTCATGGATTGAACACTTATTGAAAAAACCTCAGAGTCTGAAATTCTTTGAGCGATACCTGCAGAATTAAAACCAATTGAAGCTGTTCCCATCCAATTTGAATAGTTAAACTTAATTTGGGTCTTTTCCGTGAAGGCCAATCCTGCAATATTCGTAAATGTTGCCTCTAAACCGTTTGTATTGGCAATTCCAGCATCAGCAAAACCTGCACTGCGAGACCATGGATTCACCAATAAGTGAGATGCTCCTGCAGAACCAACACGATCCTCATTCCCTGCTTTCAACAGGAAAGAGCTTCCGATACAAATTCCTAGTACTATTTTTTTTACATCCATTTTCATCTTGTTGTAATAAAAGCTTATTAAATACCTTGTAAATCCACTTGACGCATACCACCGAAGAACTTAATTACTCGTTCTCCAACACCTGGCACTTCCACATGGATCAAATAAACACCACCTGCAACCGGAATCGCTTTCGAATTTGTTAAATCCCAATCCAATGATGTTACTGGACTATCTTTCTTGAACGTACGAACTAATTTACCACTAACAGTGTAAATACTTACCGTACATCTTTCAGGAAGATTCGTGATTTTAACCTTCGTTTCAATTCTAGTACGCTCATACTCAGAGAACGCATAGTAAGGATTCGGAACCACATTAATCATCGACAAAGCTTCTTTCAATTGGTCTTGTGAACCAACTCTCGTTGCGATGTCATCCATAGACCATCCATACATTGGTTTCCCACCGTTTTCTCCAGAGCCAACAAAGTTTTTGTATTCCTTGTTGATGCGTAATTTGATGGTCACGTCCGTCGACATCAAGCTTTGTCCGAAGCGTAACATTGGGTAAGATACCCATGCTAAACTTCCATACATCT
>JAHENC010000013.1 GCA_024643365.1 Crocinitomicaceae bacterium
AACGGTTACTTGTACCATGGTAGAATTAAATCTCTAGCTGATTCAGCAAGAGAAGGAGGACTTAAATTTTAATAAGAAATGGCAGCTCAAACAGTAAATAGAGTAAAATCAGCAGATATCGAGTTAAAAGATAAACTGGTAGCTGTAAACCGCGTAACGAAAGTTACTAAAGGTGGACGTACATTCAGTTTCTCAGCAATCGTTGTTGTTGGTGATGAACACGGTGTTGTTGGTCATGGTCTTGGAAAAGCAAAAGAGGTAACAGAAGCGATCACGAAAGGAATCGACGATGCGAAAAAGAACTTAATCAAAGTTCCTATCCTTAGAGGAACAGTTCCTCATGCTCAAAAAGGTAAATTTGGTGGTGCAGAAGTGTTATTGAAACCTGCAACTGAAGGTACAGGGGTTATCGCCGGTGGTGCGATGCGTGCAGTATTGGAAAGTGTTGGTATCCACAACGTTCTTGCAAAATCACAAGGTTCTTCTAACCCGCACAACGTTGTGAAAGCAACAATGGATGCATTAGCTAACATGCGCGATGCTGTTGCTGTTGCTCGTCAAAGAGGAATTTCACTAGATAAAGTATTCAACGGTTAATCTTTAGGAAATGGACACGATTAAAATAAAACAAGTAAGAAGTGCGATTAAACGTCCAGCTGATCAAAAAGCAACGATTAAAGCTCTAGGATTTCGCCGCTTGAACCAAGTTGTAGAAAAAGTGGCAACTCCTCAAATTATGGGAATGGTGAATAAGGTGAAACACCTCATTCAAGTAGTGGATTAATATTCAGTCGAAGAAAAATGGAATTACATAAACTAACACCTGCTTCAGGTTCAGTAAAAAAAGTTAAACGAATCGCTCGTGGTCAGGGTTCTGGTCATGGTGGAACGTCAACACGTGGACACAAAGGAGCAAAGTCTCGTTCAGGTTACAAAACTAAAATTGGTTTTGAAGGTGGACAAATGCCTTTGCAACGTCGTGTTCCTAAATTCGGTTTCAAAAACATTAACCGTGTAGAGTATAAAGCAATTAATTTGGATATTATCGAGAATTTAGCAACTGTTAAAGGTATCGTTGAAATCACTCCAGAAGTATTAAAAGCTAATGGTCTACTATCTAACAATGAACTAGTTAAGGTTCTTGGAAGAGGTGAGTTAAAATCGAAAGTAAGCATCTCCGCTAATGGGTTTTCAACAACTGCAGTTGCAGCAATTGAAGCACAAGGTGGTACATGTAACAAAATCTAACTATCTTTGCACGCTCTTAAATGAAACGATTTATACAAAATATTCAAAACATTTGGAAGGTAGAGGAATTACGTAAGCGTATTATCCTGACCTTAGGACTGATACTTGTTTACAGAATCGGGTCATTTGTCATCATTCCTGGTGTCAACTACGAGGCGTTAACAACGAAAAGTAGCGACCAAAACTTGTTAGAAACATTGTTATCGGTATTCTCAGGTGGTGGATTTACTCACGCTTCTATCATGGCGTTAGGGATCATGCCTTACATCAGCGCATCCATTATTATGCAATTACTAGGTATGGCTGTTCCAGCTGTTCAAAAAATGCAGAATGAAGGAGAGTCTGGAAGAAAGCAAATCAATAACTACACTCGCATTTTAACCATTATTATCTGTGCTCTTCAAGCGCCAAGCTACTTGTCCTTGTACGTAGATCAAAAGCAAGCCATGCCTGCTGATGCATCCACGTTCTGGTGGACACAAACTATCCTGATACTTATTGCAGGTTCTATGTTTGCTGTATGGTTAGGGGAGAGAATTACAGAAAAAGGAATTGGTAACGGAGTGTCTTTGTTGATTACTGTTGGAATCCTTTCTAGATTACCAGGAGCGTTCTTCGCTGAATTTGGTAAGTCTGTTGAAGCAGGTAACCTCATTCGTTTAGTATTGGAAGTAGTGTTCTTTATGTTAATCATTCTTGTAACGATTCTAATTGTTCAAGGTGTACGACGTATTCCACTCAATACAGCTAAACGTATCGCTGGAGCTCGTGCAGCAGAAGATATCAATGGAGCTAGAAATTACTTACCTATTAAAGTAAATGCTAGTGGTGTAATGCCGATCATCTTCGCTCAAGCGATCATGACTATTCCAATGATGATTTATTCAAGTGCAACAGGTGGAAAAGGTGAAGGTGGTTTCCTTCAACAAACACTTGGTGATCCTTATGGATTTAGCTACAACTTATTACTTTGTACATTAATCATTGTTTTCACGTATTTCTATACTGCAATTATGATTAATCCTAGTAAAATTGCAGACGACTTGAAAAAAAGCGGAGGATTTGTACCAGGTGTACGTCCAGGTGAAGAAACAGCTGAACACATTGATTCTGTTGTATCTAGAATTACATTCCCAGGATCTTTATTCTTGGCGCTAATCGCAGTACTACCAGCTGTTGCTAAACTTGCGGGTGTGAATGACGGTTTCGCAATGTTCTTCGGAGGAACTTCCATTCTAATTATGGTTGGAGTAGTACTTGATACATTACAACAAATTGAAACTTACCAATTGAATAGAAATATGGATAGCCTTATGGACGGAACAAGAGTTAGAGGTCGTAGAGGTGCAAACGAATTTTCCGGAATGTAATATTATGGCTAAACAATCATCAATAGAACAAGATGGAACAATTCTCGAAGCATTGCCAAACGCAATGTTTAGAGTTGAGTTAGAAAATGGGCACGTCATTACTGCACACATTTCAGGGAAAATGAGAATGTTTTACATTAAAATTCTACCTGGGGATCGCGTGAAAGTGGAAATGTCTCCATATGATTTATCAAAAGGAAGAATATCATTTAGATACAAATAATAAATTCAAGAAATGAAAGTCAGAGCATCAGTAAAAAAGAGAACTGCAGATTGCAAGATTGTTAAACGTAAAGGTAGAGTTTACGTAATTAACAAAAAGAATCCGAAATTAAAACAACGTCAAGGTTAATTAGTAGAATATGGCACGTATTGCAGGTATAGATTTACCAAAAAACAAAAGAGGAGTAATCGGACTAACGTACATCTACGGAATTGGTAGAAGTACTTCCCAAAAAATCCTTCAAGACAATAGTATCGATGAGAACATCAAAGTTCAAGATTGGAACGATGATCAACTTTCTGCTATTAGAAACGCGATTAATGAGATTAAAACAGAAGGACAATTACGTTCGGAAGTTCAGTTGAACATTAAACGTCTTATGGATATCGGTTGTACACGCGGTATTCGTCACAGAGCTGGTTTACCATTACGTGGTCAACGTACTAAAAACAACTCTAGAACTAGAAAAGGTAAGAGAAAGACAGTTGCAAACAAGAAAAAAGCAACTAAATAATAAA
>JAHENC010000002.1 GCA_024643365.1 Crocinitomicaceae bacterium
AAGCAACTAAATAATAAATAGGTATCATGGCAAAAACGAATCAAAAAAAGAAGAAGAACGTTAAAGTTGATGCTGCAGGTGAAGCACATATCCAAGCGAGCTTCAACAATGTAATCATCTCCTTGACGAACAACGCTGGACAAGTGATCTCTTGGTCATCTGCTGGTAAAATGGGCTTCAAAGGTTCTAAAAAGAACACTCCATACGCTGCGCAAATTGCAGGTGAGGATGCATCAAAAGAAGCACACGACTTCGGACTACGTAGAGTGAAAGTTTATGTGAAAGGCCCAGGAGCAGGACGTGAGTCAGCTATCCGTGCTATCCATAACTCAGGTATTGAAGTAACAGAAATCGTTGACGTTACTCCACTTCCTCACAATGGTTGTAGACCTCCAAAAAGAAGAAGAGTATAATAGAATTATTAACCAACGCGGGAAGAAAATCATCGAAGGAATGCCTTAATTCATGATTCCCGTCTAAACATAACAGAAATGGCAAGATACACAGGTCCTAAATCCAAAATTGCGCGTCGTTTTCGCGATCCAATTTTTGGTCCAGACAAATCCTTGGAAAGAAGAAATTACGGTCCAGGACAACACGGTCCATCTAAAAGAAGAGGTGGCAAACAATCTGAATACGCAATTCAGTTAGGTGAAAAACAAAAAGCGAAATACACTTACGGTATCCTTGAGCGTCAATTTGCTAACATGTTCGACAAAGCGTCTCGCATGAAAGGAATTACCGGAGAAAACTTACTTCAATTATGTGAAGCACGTTTAGATAATACGGTGTATCGTATGGGGATCTCCCCTACTCGTCGTGGTGCACGTCAATTAGTTTCTCACAAACACATCACAGTTAACGGAGAAGTTGTTAATATCCCTTCTTACACATTACGCCCAGGTGACGTAGTAAGTGTTAGAGAGAAATCTAAATCATTAGAGGCTATTAACGATTCTTTAACTGCTAGCAACAAAAAATACGATTGGTTAGATTGGGATAATTCCTCAATGTCAGGAAAAGTTCTTAGTCTTCCGGCTCGTGAAATGATCCCAGAGAACATTAAAGAGCAGTTGATCGTCGAATTATACTCTAAATAAACCTAAGCGATAGAAAATGGCAATATTGGATTTTCAAAAACCAGATAAGGTTATCATGCTCAACTCCGATGAATTCAACGGAGAGTTCGAATTTCGTCCACTTGAACCTGGATACGGAATAACTGTAGGTAACTCCTTAAGAAGAATTCTACTTTCTTCGCTTGAAGGATTTGCTATTTCTTCTGTTAAAATTCAAGGTGCAGACCACGAATTTTCTACGTTGAAAGGTGTAGTTGAGGATATTACCGAAATCGTTTTGAATTTGAAACAAGTTCGTTTCAAACGTCAAATAGAAGGAACCGATTCAGAAACTGTTATTGTTTCTATTGGTGGACAAAATCAATTAACCGCTGGTGACATCGGTAAATTTACAAGTGCTTTCCAAGTGTTGAATCCAGATCTAGTGATTTGCAACATGGAATCTTCTGTAAAAATTGAAATGGAATTGACAATCATCAAAGGACGTGGTTACGTTCCTGCAGAGGAAAACAAAACAGCTAACGCTACTTTTGGTACAATCTCGATTGACTCGATTTTTACTCCAATCGTTAATGTTCAATACACTATTGAAAATTATCGTGTAGAACAAAAAACGGATTACGAGAAATTGGTTTTTAACATTAAAACTGATGGATCTATTCACCCGAAAGAAGCATTGAAAGAAGCTGCTAAAATTTTAATTCACCACTTTATGTTGTTCTCTGATGAGCGCATTACTTTAGACAGTGAAATTAAAGCTGAATCAGAAGAATTTGATGAAACTTCACTTCACATGCGTCAGTTATTGAAAACAAAATTGGTTGATATGGATTTATCCGTTCGCGCCTTGAATTGTTTGAAAGCTGCAGATGTTGAAACGTTAGGAGACCTAGTTTCTTATGCGAAATCAGACTTGTTGAAATTCAGAAACTTCGGTAAGAAGTCTTTAACTGAATTGGAAGACTTAGTTGATAGCAAAGGATTAACTTTCGGTATGAACGTTGCGAAATATAAATTAGACAAAGATTAGAAATTTTAGTCATGAGACACGGAAATAAAATAAATCACTTAGGAAGAAAAACAAGCCACCGCAAAGCAATGCTTCAAAATATGGCTTGTTCATTAATCGAACACAAGCGTATTTCTACCACAATCGCTAAAGCAAAAACGTTACGCGTATTTGTTGAACCGATTTTAACGAAAGCAAAAACAGATTCTACTCACTCACGTCGTGTTGTATTCTCTTACCTTCAAAATAAAGAAATGGTAACTGAATTATTCCGTGAAGTAGCGCCGAAAATTGCTAACCGTGCTGGTGGTTACACACGTATCATTCGTACTGGTTACCGTTTAGGTGACAACGCGGAAATGTGTATGATCGAATTAGTTGACTACAATGAATTGTACAACAACGATAACGCCAAGAAAACTACACGTCGTTCTCGTCGTGGTGGTGCTAAAAAAGAAGATAACGTTACTGTAGAAGCAACTGAATCTACTGAAGCAGTTGTTGAAGAAGCAGTAGTTGTAGAAAACGTTGCAGAAGAAGTTGTTGTGGAAGAAGCTCCAGTTGAAGAGGCAGTAGTTGAAGAAACTGCTCCGGAAGCAACATCGGAAGATGCTCCAGCAGCTGACGAATCTGAAAACAGCGAAGAAAAAGCATAAATTGACATATTGTTAATAAAAAAAGGCGGATTTTATCCGCCTTTTTTTATTTATAATAACCTCATTTGGCCTAGAGTTTCTAATTTTGAGTAAAATTAATTCATGCAACAAAATCAACCAGCAATTTTAGTACTTGAAGATGGTACAGTGTTCGAAGGAATCGCTATTGGAAAAATAGGGACAACGGGAGGTGAAATCGCTTTTAATACAGGAATGACCGGATATCAGGAGGTTTTTACAGATCCTTCATACGTTGGTCAACTATTAATAATGACAACTGCACACATCGGAAATTACGGTGTTCATGAAAATGAAATAGAATCTGATTCTATCAAAATCGCAGGACTTGTCACCAAAAAGTTCTCAAATGGTTACTCGAGATCATCGGCTAATGAGTCTCTCCAAGAATTAATGGAAAGAAACGGTACCGTGGGAATCTCGGATATCGATACACGTGCACTTGTTCGTCATATTCGAAATAAAGGAGCAATGAATGCCATTATTTCATCTGAAGAGATGGACATCAACATCTTAAAACAAAAGTTAACTGAGGTGCCATCTATGGAAGGACTAGAGTTATCTTCAAGCGTTACAACGAAAGTCGCTTTTGAAGTGAAACCGGAAAATCCAACTAACCGCGTATCTTTGATTGACTTCGGTGTGAAGAAAAACATCATACGTTGCCTTGTTGACAGAGGGTGTCATGTAAAAGTATTCCCTTTGAACTCTACCAAAGAAGAAATGGATGCTTTCCAACCCGACGGATACATGTTGTCTAATGGTCCTGGTGATCCATCCGTGATGACCAATTCAATTGCATTAGTTAAAGAATTAGCTGATTCAGGCAAACCAGTGTTTGGTATTTGCCTTGGACATCAGATTTTAGGACTTAGTCAAGGACTACAAACGGAAAAAATGTTCAACGGTCACCGTGGAATCAATCATCCAATTAAAAACTTGAAAACAGGTAAAGGAGAAATTACGAGCCAAAATCACGGATTCGTAATTTCCAAAGAAAGCATCGAAGCTCAAGATAAAGTGAAGGTGACACACGTTCACTTAAATGACAACACCATTGCAGGTATAGAATTAGATGGAAAACCAGTGTTCTCTGTCCAATATCACCCAGAAGCATCCGCTGGTCCACATGACTCTAGATACCTATTCGATCAATTTATTGACAACATGAATCAATTCAAATCATAAGATGAGCTACATTTCAGACATTCACGCCCGACAAATTTTAGATTCTCGCGGTAATCCAACAATTGAAGTTGACGTATTTACAAGTAATGGTATTCTTGGTCGTGCTGCTGTTCCTTCAGGGGCATCTACAGGAATTCATGAGGCAATGGAATTGCGTGACGGTGATAAGTCTCGTTACCTCGGTAAAGGAGTGCTTAAAGCGGTTGAAAATGTCAATACATTGATTAATGAAGCATTGCAAGGTGAAGATGTTTTTGATCAAAAGAGATTGGATCGCATCATGATCGATTTAGATGGTACACCGAATAAATCTAACCTTGGTGCAAATGCGATTCTTGGAACTTCTTTGGCTATTGCGCGTGCTGCAGCCCAAGAGGCAGGAATGAGTTTGTATCAATACATTGGTGGAGTTGGTGCTGTTACCATGCCTGTTCCAATGATGAACATTCTTAATGGCGGATCACATGCTGACAACCTAATTGACATTCAAGAATTTATGGTGATGCCTTTTGGCGCAAGTTCTTTTTCAGAAGGACTTCGTTGGGGAACCGAAGTTTTCCATCACCTTAAAAGTGTTTTGAAGGAAAAAGGAATGTCCACAAATGTTGGTGACGAAGGTGGATTCGCTCCAAGCCTTGGTTCCAACGAAGAGGCAATTCAAGTGGTTATTGAGGCAATTGAAAAAGCAGGATTCAAACCTGGTGTTGATATGCATATCGCCTTAGATGCAGCTTCTTCAGAATTTTACAACGCAGAAAAAGGAATTTATCATTTCGAATCAACGAATACTGATATGACATCAGAGCAAATGGTTGATTACTGGGTAAATTGGTGCGAAAAATATCCCATCATTTCCATTGAGGATGGTTTAGCGGAAGACGATTGGGCAGGATGGAAATTAGCAACAGAAAAATTAGGACACAAAGTTCAATTAGTTGGTGATGACTTGTTTGTTACCAATACTCAAAGACTTTCACGTGGTATCGAGGAAGGGATTGCAAATTCAATTTTAGTGAAAGTAAATCAAATTGGTTCCTTGACCGAAACCATTGAAGCAGTTCAAATGGCCACACGAAATGGGTATACATCTGTGATGAGTCACCGCAGTGGAGAAACAGAAGACAATACCATCGCTGATCTTGCAGTTGCTTTAAATACAGGTCAAATAAAAACTGGTTCTGCTTCTAGAAGTGATCGCATGTCGAAATACAATCAGTTATTACGCATCGAAGAAGAATTAGGAGCATCAGCCGTTTACATCGGAAAGAACTTTAAATTTTTAAAATAAGTCTTGGGGCATCGTTTTAATCTTCGTGTATACGCATTGATTACCGATGAACAAAATCGCATCCTGCTTTCAGATGAGTTCCGTTTTGGACACTTTTTTACAAAATTTCCCGGTGGAGGAGTAGAAGCAAATGAAGGAATCTTAGATGCCTTGAAAAGAGAATTACAAGAGGAGTTATCCGCAGAAATGTCGGACTCCTCTTTTTTTTATTTCAATGATTTCGAACAAGTATCTTCTTTTGATCCTTCACAGCAACTTGTGGCATTTTACTATCTCGTAAGACTGAAGGAGCCAGAAAAAATTGGGGCAAATACCTACTCTATTCCATTTCAAGAAGAAACAGAAAAACAAAGATGGGTGTATTTACATGAGCTAAAGGAACAAGATTTCACCTTTCCAATTGACCAAATAGTACTGGCAAAATTACAGGAAACGCTTATTTCTTGAAATTAGGAGCGACAACGAGTTCTTTCGTTCCATGTGTCCAAGAGTAAAAACCTTCACCAGATTTAACTCCTTTTTTTCCAGCCATGACCATGTTCACTAATAATGGACAAGGTGCATATTTTGGATTTCCAAATCCATCGTGCAAAACTTCTAAAATGGCCAAACAAACATCTAAACCAATAAAATCTGCCAATTGCAGAGGACCCATTGGATGAGCCATACCTAATTTCATCACAGTGTCAATTTCTTCAACTCCTGCAACACCTTCAAACAAAGTATAGATTGCTTCATTGATCATCGGCATCAAAATACGGTTGGCAACGAATCCTGGATAGTCATTTACTTCAACTGGTACTTTCTTCAACTGGCGTGAAGTTTCCATAATGAGGTTTGTCACCTCATCTG
Source organism: Crocinitomicaceae bacterium (assembly GCA_024643365.1). Taxonomy (GTDB): domain Bacteria; phylum Bacteroidota; class Bacteroidia; order Flavobacteriales_D; family Crocinitomicaceae; genus UBA952. The sequence goes on from JAHENC010000002.1 coordinate 6,091, forward strand.
ATGTTGAATACCCACGAATAATCTCCACCAATTTCATTACTGGTACTGGATTCATGAAGTGCATACCAATTACTTTATCTGCACGATTTGTAACAGAAGCGATTTTTGTGATTGAAATAGAAGATGTATTCGTCGCTAGAATTACCTCCGGCGCTGTTACTTCATCTAATTCTTTAAATATTTTTAGTTTTAAATCGATATTTTCTGTCGCCGCTTCTACAACTAATTCAACACCTTTTACACCTTCTGCAATGCTCGTGAATGTTTTTAAATTATTTAAAGTTGCTTCTTTCTCCGCTGCGGTGATGGCTTCTTTTGCCACTTGACGATCCAAGTTTTTCCCAATCGTAACAATGGCTTTATCCAATGCCGTTTGAGAAACATCAATTAAATGGACTTGGTGATTAAATTGAGCAAAGACATGCGCAATTCCATTTCCCATTGTACCAGCACCAATAACAGCAACATTTTTCATAAAAATCAATTTAGTTCACAAATATAATCATTGTATCTTTGTCCTGAATGGCTATTGAACGAATTCGTCAACTACTCGGATCTGATTTCTCAAAATCGTTGAGTGTCTTATTATCCGGAACAATCATTGCTCAAGCAGTTGGGTATTTGATTGCACCGATTTTAACACGACTGTATACGACTGCTGAAATGGGTGAATTGGGATTCTATATGCGTTTAACTGGATTTATTTCCGCTATAGCTACCTTGCGTTATGAAGCGGCATTGCCTTTGCCAAAGCTCGATGGACATTCCTTTTTGTTATATCGTTTATCCTACCGAATTTCATTCATCGTATTAATTCTCGCGAGCTTCGTGTTTTTAATCCTTTATTATCAAGGATTAGATGAGAAATTCAGTTGGTGGTTTTTCCCATTAACCATTATGAGCGCTGCTTGTATAATTGTGGTCAATATTGGAACTAGCTGGTCCGTGCGTATAGGTAAATACGGAATTATTTCCCGCCAAAAAATCACGAATTCCACAGTGTCGAACGGATTAAAATGGGCATTCGCTTACCTTCACTTGAGTACTTTTGGACTCATTCTTGCGACATTCATAGCATCCCTCCTATCCTCTTTGGAATTCGCATTTAATTTCGGGAAGATTCATCAAAAATTTAAACACTTTATTTCTAAAAGAAAAACAGCTGCACTTATGCGTCAGCACAAGGAATTCCCTACCTTAAATTTACCACATGTTTTTGTAGACAATGGAAGAGACATGCTCATTGCTACTTTCATTTTTGCCTACTATTCTGAATCCGTCTATGGGTCATTTAACCATTCCTACACGATGTTGAGACTTCCATTGATGCTCATCGGTGTTTCCTTAGGTCAATTATTCTATAACAGAGCGTCGGAATTATATAACCAAGGTAAATCCATGGTTCCTTTATTGAATAAAATGTTGCTTGTACTAACTGGACTTTCCATTGTTCCATTCAGCATCTTATTCTTTTATGGTGAATTCTTATTTGCCTTTGTATTCGGAAAAGACTGGGCATTGTCCGGTTCTTATTCAGAAACGATGTCTGTTTGGTTGATGATCAATTTCATTTTATCACCAATTGCAGCTTTGCCATTGATTTTAAGTAAACAGAAAGTATTCTTTATGATGGGAATTGTCAGCTCATTGATACAAGTAATTCCACTCTGGTTATTACCAATGAAACTAGGAAAAACACAAGAAGTTTTTCACCTAAGTCTTCAGATTATATCTTACACTCAGGCAGCATGGTTACTCATTACGATTGGCGTATTTTACTATTATGCTTTAAAAGCTGCCCCCGAAAAAATAGCATCGTAAATTGCTGAGAATTTTTTTCGGTTCGAATCTTTAGTTGCTTTTTGATCAATAATCTTTTGATTTCGCTCTTGAACCGACGGAGCATCCATTTGTAATAAGCGCTCCACATCCTTACTCAAATCCCCTGAAGAAATTAATCCGTTTACTCCATCTTCGATCCATTCTCTATTCGCAGGCAAGTCGGAAACAATGGGCAAACAGCCATAAGCAAGGGCTTCTAGTAAACTAATCGATGTTCCATCCGTTGTTGGAACGGAAACATAAATCGTGGATGTCAAATAATTTTGTTGATTATCTTTCCCCGCTTGAAAACCTAAAAACTGAAAACTTCCTTCGGGCAATTTTTCTTCGGCAAGTTGCTGTAGTTTTTCGGTCTGTGATCCACTCGCTGCGATGTGTAATTTCCAATCTGCATTTTTCGATAGGAAATCGGACAATTGACTAATGATTTGATCAATTTGATACAAGGATTCATGCATTCGATTAGAATAGATGATTTTTTTTCGCTGCGCCCCTTGTTCGACGGATTGAATTTCCACCCCAAAATTGGCAACTGTCACCGGAACTTTACCAATCAAACCATAAATGGCATCAGCCATGAATTGCGCATCAGCAGTAATCGCATCAGCACTTTTGAGAATGTATTGAACCATCCAACGGTGAAGAAAACTGGTATGAGGTAATTTCAATACATCGCTTCCCCAAGTGGTCACAACTAATGGTCTTCTGCCTCTATTCGCCAAAGCGGTAATGAATCCATAGGCATTTGCTTGGTGAACGTGAATAATGTCTGGCTGTTCTTCTTTGATGATTTTTCGAAGAATTAGAACATTCTTCCACATGGCAAAGGGATTCTTCAATTCAAAATTGACCTTTCTAGACGGAAACTGCTCACTTTCTTGATTGGAAACCAACAAAATCTCATCAAAACAATTTTCAACGAGATTTCGGTAATTAAGTAAATGGGCATTTCCCTTACTTCCACCAATTAACAATAATGACTTTGACTTAAGCATATGCACTTTCTTTAGTTCGATAACACTGAAAAATCCAAGCAATTCCAATGCAAAACAATAACTCGATATTCCGTTCTGTCAATGGATTATTTGTCATGGCACTCACCATCATCATAATCAACATTAAACTACCTTTCAAACTCATTTCATTCATGGATGCCACTAATTTTCTGAATGGAATCAAAAAGATTGAAAGGTAAATCAAGAGTCCAAGTAATCCATAGCGCCAAGTCATTAGGATGTACTCGTTTTCTGAATATATCTTATTTTGATAGAAATATTCCTTGTAAGGACCATGTCCGAACAAAGTCTCTTCCATAATCATTTTTCCAAGCAAATTCCATGTTTCCAATCTTCCTCTTGCTGAACCACTATGAAACACTGTCCCATCCAATAAACTATTGTTATATGATGTGAATTGAAAAAATGAAGTGGCCAACATCCATGCGATGAAAAAGGTGACAATCGTTCCTAAAATAAGATATCCCCATTGTTTTTTTGTCCAAATTGTTGCTTTGAAAATAGCGAGAAAGGCAAAAATACAGAAGATGAAAAGTAGTGCTGTTCTAGACTGACAAAGAAAGACAAAAAGTAAACTCAAGAAAAACAGCGTCAAGTTCTTTCGATTTACTTGAATCGGGAAATAATACAAACTAAAAAAGCCAAACAAAAGAGCATTGATATTTGGATTACCCATTGTTCCAACTAGGCGTTTAACCGCAGGAGCACCAAGGGAATCTTTTCCGAAATAACGTATTTGAAGTCCACCATTGTAATAATGCTCCAGTATTTTATTCAAAGGGGTAAATTCAAAAAAATGAATACTGTTGATCACGATTAAAACACCAAATACCCAAGGAATGAATCGTTTAAATAATGAATAATCCAGCAAGGAAAAAAACCAGATCGCTACACCAAATTTGATCCATTTGTACACTTCGAAATAATCACTAATAGAGGTATGATGACCTTGAATAGAGATAGAAAAAAGGACGACAACAGAAAAAATAAAGGGTATCCATGCTCCATAACTGTTGGCTAATTGTAACCTGTTCATCCAAACAAATCCAATCATTATTGGTAAACAAATGTCAAGAATGTGAATCGACGGCAACGTTGAATCTATAGTGATTGCTGGCAAACACAAGGAGGCGAAAACAATAAACACCCCTAAATAAGTGACCCATGTCTTACTCTTTGGTCCACTCATCGTAATACGCTCTTAACTCAGGGTGCTGCCTCATTTGACGTTCATCTAAGTTTCGGGTATCACCAGTAACCTTTGCTGGATTCCCGGAAATAATGGAAAAATCAGGGAATTCACCACGAACATAACTGTAGGCTGAGACGATTGAACCTTTGCCAATTTTTGTTTTTGGCATAATGGTGGAATGCGGACCGATAAACGTGTATTTACCGATGTATACCTCTCCCCGCTCGTATCCTTTCATCTCACCCTGACCATAATGTTTTCCGTAAAGTCGAATGGACATATGACTCGAATGCGAGGTAATGTTGATAAACGTGGTAAGTTGACACCCTTCTTCGATCGTAATTCCGTTACTCGCTTCAATGTAATTATAGTGTCCAATAAAAACATTTGTTCCTAAAGTTAAACATTGCGGATGATCAATATAAGTGGTGTTGGAAATGCGTGTTTTTTCAATGCGTTTTCCATCCTTGTCAAAAATTCGACCGTTCATCGCTGGACGAAACAATAAAAAAAATCGTCTCAGAATTTTGTCAATAAATTTTTGTTTGCCCAACATAGGATTTTGATTGCCTAGCGAAGATAATGAAATTTTCCTACTTCCTTCATTCGCGTCACGGACTACTAAAAAAGATCCAATTCAATCATCGCAGAAAATAAGTATTTTTGTTTGAATTCCGATGGACAAATCAACTGTGAATAAAGAACCCAAAAAGCTAAAAATTGTACACATCAGTAGTGCACATAACGACCGAGATGTCCGCATTTTCTTGAAAGAATGCCGTTCATTGGCGACAAACTATCCAAACGCAGAAGTTCACCTCATCCTTGCAGGTGTCGAGGAAAGAATGGAAGATGGTGTTCAAATTCATTCGGTTCCAAAACGAACTGGAAACATTCTAACACGGATGTGGCGAACAGTGAATCAGGTGCGTAAAAAAGCCCTGGAGCTAAGGGGAGATATTTATCACCTCCACGATCCCGAGCTGCTCAGAATTGCCACTCGCTTAAAACGAGGTGGAAAAAAAGTTATTTACGACGCACATGAAGACCTTCCGCGTCAAATAAGCGGAAAATCCTATTTACCCGTCAAAGGACTCATTGCTTTCGTAATTGAAATTCTGGAGGACTTTGTCAGTGCTAGACTAGCCGGAATTATTGCGGCAACTCCTTTTATTGCCGAACGATATAAAAAAATACACCCGAACACCATTGATATTAATAATTTTCCACTTGAAACGGAAATTGAATTTATTCCTGACGAAACGATTACAAAAGAAAATTCGGTTTGTTTCATTGGGGGGATTTCGCCTATTCGTGGAACCAAAGAACTAGTGGATGCGATGGAATTTGTAGATTGTCGACTAGAATTAGCCGGCGAAATTCCCATTGATTTTAAACATTCGCTGGAAGCAAGTAACGGATGGAATAAAGTGCACGCACTTGGATTTATAAACCGTCAACAATCCATGGAAATCAAACAAAAATCCATTGCAGGAATCGTAACGTTTTTACCTTTCCCTAACCACATCAATGCACAACCGAATAAAATTTTTGAATACATGGCTGCCGGACTTCCAGTTATTGGTTCCAATTTTCCAATGTGGCGCGATTTATTAGAGAAAAATAATTGTGGTATATGTGTCGACCCAACAAATCCAAAGGAACTTTCTGAAGCCATCAATTATCTAAAGGAGCATCCTCAAGAGGCAAAGGAAATGGGAGAAAATGGCAAAAGACTCGTGCGTGAAACGTATAATTGGAAAGCAGAAGAAGTGAAATTATTCGATTTCTACCAAAAATTAATGTGAACACATGACATTTGAAAAGCTTTACTTTTACTCATTAGTCCTCATGGTTACCTTATGGATTCCTATTCCGGGAATATCCTCACCAACCATTGCGCTTTTTGGGATAACGGTCATTTATGGTGCCGTCACGAAAAAAGGGACATTTCAATGGAATTGGATACTTTTCAGTTTCATCCTGCTCTATTTGATGTATGTTCTATATTGTATTCCGAGTAAAAACTTTGGGCAAGCAGGTAAGGACCTCGAACACAAACTATCGTTTGTCGTTTTTCCCATTTTATTTTCATTCCGACCAAACTTTGAAGTGAACCGCAAGAAACTATTAAGTGCTTTTACCATTGGGTGTTTGATACTTGGGACATATTTCGTTATTCAGTCGGTTTACCACTTCAGTACAACGGGAGATTACAGCTATTTTCATTCATCCGCTTTTGCGCCAAGTCACCATCCAAGTTATGTTGCTGGCTTCTTTTCATTTGTGCTGTTCTTTCTGATTTCAGAAATTCATCCAACACAATCACGCAAACGAACATGGATTTCAATTGCCGTCATCACCTTTCTGACCATCCTGCATTTACCCTTGGAAAGTCTTTCTGGCCTCATTGTTTTAGGGTGTCTTACCGCGTTTTTGGTATTGCGTTGGGCATGGCTTTCTTTTTCTCGTTGGATTTTTGCTTCCATCATGATCCTCGGAATCTTGTGTATTCAAGTCGTTTTTTGGATTCAACCTTCCTTAAAAGACAACCTTTCCTATACAAGTTCCATTGTTTCTCATTACGTAGAATCCCCGACAAAATTCATCCAAGAAACACCTAGTGGAATGTCGGGAAATCAAGCACGATTAGTCGTATGGACAATTACAGGGCAAATCATTTCAGACCACCCTTTTGGGATTGGACTCGGGAATTTGGAAGGAGAAATGAAGCATCGACTCATTCAGTTGAATCAACATGAATTGGTCGAAAAAAATTACAATCCACACAATCAATTTTTGCAATTAGCTGCAGAAATTGGTCTTTTTGGACTACTCTTATTTTTAATCACTCTTTTCTTTATTGTACGCTTCGCGGTGCAACGAAAGGATGAACTGCTTGTCTTTCTCGTTTTCAGTTTAACCTTGAATTGCCTCTTTGAAAGCATGCTACAACGTCAATCTGGCATTGTGTTTTACATGATGATGATCTCTGCTATGTTGACGGTTATTCAACTTCCTAAACATGCTGAAAAATGAGGTTAAGTGTAGTTATTCCTTGTCGTAATGAACGCGCATTCATCAAAGAATGTGTGAACGCTATTTTTACATGTGATCTTCCTTCCAACATCGAAATGCACGTGTATGTCGTGGACGGGATGAGCGATGACGGAACGCGTGAACAAGTGCTTGAACTAATGAAAACCAATGCACACCTTTCACTCATAGATAATCCTAAAAAGTTAACACCATTTGCCTTTAATTTAGGCATTCAGGCAGGAGGAAAAGTAGATTTTATTCAAATCGTTGGCGCGAGACATATTCTCAGTTCAAATTATTTGATCAACTGTTTGAATGTACTTCAAGAAAAAAAAGACATCTGGTGCGTCGGTGGAAAAATTGCCAATGTTGCTGTGAATAAAACCGGAGAATTAATTTCTGCAGTGATGTCCTCTTCGTTTGGAATGGGAATGGGTAATTTTCGCACACTCGAACAATCAGGCTATACGGATACCGTTACGAGTCCGATGTATCCATATGAGGTCTTCGAAAAGATTGGTTTTTTCGATGAGGACTTAATTCGAAATCAAGATGATGACTTTAATTTTCGTGTTACGAATGCAGGCGGAAAAATCTATTTCATTCACGACATTGAATTGAAATACTACGTCAGAGCAAAAGTTTCGGGACTGCGAAAACAATTTTTTCAATATGGTTATTGGAAAGTGTTTGTCAATCGCAAGCATGGTACCATGACAACGATTCGTCAATTGTTTCCCCCGGCATTTGTTTTATACCTCTTTGGTTTGCCTTTGAGTTACTTTTTCCCTCTTTGGCTTCAACTCTTTTCCATGATACCGCTTATGATTTATCTGTGTGGAATGACATTTTTCAGTATCCGCTTGACAGGATTAAAACATTTTTTGAACACCGTTTCTCTTTTTCCCATCATTCACGTGAGCTACGGAATGGGTTATTTACTCGGAATGATTGATTTTCTTTTACTGAAGAAAAATCCAAGTGAAAAACAAAAAGAACTAAGTCGCTAATTAGGCGAACTTGTGAGAACCATCGCAATTTGGCATACGCTTCGACAATCCGCAAATGCAATCGGTTAGTCCTTTTCCATTTAATATGCGCGAACGAACGTTTTCGATTCTACTCATGCGCGTTGCCGATTGTTTAGCCCCTGAAAAATGAAGTAAATACCCACGTTGACGTCCAGGTGTTAAGGCATAAAAGGCTTCATTCAAAACCTTATCCGTATCTAGTTTTTGCTGAAATTCTTCCACCACTTCGTAAGCATCATGTGGTTTCATAGTAACTTTCAATCCTGCTTTCTCTACTTCGATGGCTTCGAAAACATACTGTTTCAAGGTGCTTTCAATAGATTCAATTTCTTTTAGACTCGTAAAACGAATTTGTCGGCCCGATTGAACTTGATCTGTTTGCTGGTATAAGATTCCTTCCGAATCTTGTAACAATGATCCTTTCATGAACATAATGGCAACATATTCTTTAAATCCATGAATCAAACAAATATTTTTCCCTTGATACATGTAACATGGATGCATCCATTTAAATCCTTCTTCTAAATGACAATCCAAGGCAATCATTCGCAATTTTGTTAATTCTGCTTGCCATTTTTTTTGAACTGCTAAGAAATCATCTACTTTTTCGTTTCTCATGGAAATTTGTTTTTACAAAAGTAGGGAAAACGGCAACGATTGAAAACGATTGGTTGGTTGAAGTGAATTTACAATTTAAAAAGTAACTTTGTTTTATGATACCTTTCTCACCCCCTCGCATAGACCAACGTGTCGTAGATGAAGTAAGCGCAGCACTATTAAGCGGCTGGATAACCACTGGACCTCGCACGAAATTGTTTGAAAAGAAAATCACGCAATACTGTGGCTGTCAAACTACAGTTGCGGTTAACTCATGGACAGCAGGAATGGAAATTCTATTGCGCTGGTGGGGAGTTGGACCTGGAGATGAAGTTATTATTCCTGTGTATACGTATTGTGCCAGTGCCAATGTAGTGCTTCACACAGGAGCAACCCCAGTGATGGTGGACATCAGCGGTGAGGATTTCAATATTTCCATTGAAAAAATCAAAGCGTCGATTACGGAGCGTACGAAAGTAATTATGCCTGTAGATATTGCCGGATACCCTTGTGATTACGATGCGATTTATCAACTCGCTGAGGCAAACCGTTCCATTTTTCATGCTTCTAACGAAAAGCAAGAAAAACTAGGCAGAATATTGATCGCAGCAGATGCAGCGCATAGTTTTGGTGCAAGCTACAAAGGAAAAATGTCAGGTGCCATTGCCGATGTGACCTGCTTCTCTTTCCACGCCGTGAAAAACCTAACGACAGCAGAAGGTGGAGCCATTTGTTTCAATCTTCCGGACGGATTCGACCACGAGGAAATTTACAAGCAGTTTTGCATTAAAATCCTTCACGGACAATCGAAAGACGCTTTAGCAAAAACACAAAAAGGCGCATGGCGTTACGATGTATTGGAGCCCGGTTTTAAGTGCAACATGACGGACCTTCAAGCAGCCATTGGACTAATCGAATTGGAGCGATATCAAGAGAACCTCGATCGTAGAAAGGTCATTTTCGAAGCCTATGATGCGGCTTTCCAACAATCTTCTTGGGCCCTAACGCCACTTCATTCAACGGCAGACAATAAGACGTGTTACCATTTATACCAGCTTAGAATAGCAGGTGTCAGTGAAGAACAGCGTGATGCAATCATCCAAGAGATTTTCGAACAAGATGTCGCGGTAAACGTTCATTTTCAACCTTTACCCCTCTTGACGGCTTATAAATATTTGGGTTACAAGATGGAAGATTATCCAGAAGCATGGAATAAATATTCCACAGAGATTTCCTTGCCAGTTTACTTTAACTTGACGGATGAACAAGTACAGCAAGTAATCGCTGCGGTTAAAACGGCTGTTTTCAAGGTACTACAAAAATAAAACATGCATAAAATACTATTTTCCCTTCTTTTTCTTTGTTTGCTTTCGATGACAAAGACATCCGCACAAATAAAGCCAAATCCCTTTTGGGAAAAAGACATTGTTGATACCTGTGTGGTCATTCCACTTGGTGTAGATTTCGGTTTGTGTGCGATGCCACTCGGCTGGGCGCTAAGTGACTCTGGATGTGTGATGCTTTCTGGATGCAGCATGACCGGTTCCAACGGAATTGATTATTCGACTTCATTTTTCCAAAGTTCGTACCAATGTAACGGCGCATGTATACAAGATACAACGGTTGTCTTGACCTGTGTAGATAGCACACTGATCGACTTAAATGTATTGTGTCCAGGAATTTATGAACCCGTTTGCGGATGTGATTCCATCACCTATTCCAACTCATGTGCAGCGATGTATCACGGAGGAGTTGTTTCGTATACAGCAGGTACATGTGAGTCAGCAGGCATTTACCCAAAATGGATGACCCTTGTTTCCATTCAACCGAATCCGTTTACTGATTATTTGGAAATTGAAATGACAAACTTGACGCATATCCAACTCATTATTTTTCAAGCAAGTGGACAAGAAATCCTACGAAAAGATTTATCTACGGGACTTCAGCGAATTGACTTAAATACGTTAAAGCCCGGATCCTATTTTTTGCGTTTAGAAAATAGTCAGACTAGACAATCATTTGTAAAGATTGTTATTAAACACTAAAATACCATTTTGGTGTTTTTTTGCGCTTTTTTGCGCTTTTTTCATTGTTTTTTATCTGATTTCAGTTGTTTTTGAATCATTTATTTCACTAACTTAAATGGAGAAAATTAAAAAAACTCTATTTTATGCTAGTCAAAACTTACTCAAGTACCGTTTTCGGTATCAATGCCACCACCATCACGATTGAAGTCAATTTAGGCATTGGTGTCAACTTTTATCTTGTCGGATTACCCGATAATTCCGTCAAAGAAAGTCAACAACGGATCAAAGCTGCATTTAAAAATAACGACCTCAAATTTCCCGGAAAAGAAATCACGGTGAACATGGCGCCAGCTGATATTCGTAAAGAAGGATCCGTTTTCGATTTACCAATCGCCATCGGAATTTTAGCGGTCAGTGAACAAGTGAAAATCGATCACCTGAATGAATACCTGATGATTGGTGAATTATCCCTAGATGGTTCCGTTCAAGCCACCAAAGGAATTCTACCAATCGCTCTGCAAGCGAAAAAAGAAGGATTTAAAGGAATCATCGTCCCGAAGATTAACGCACAAGAAGCCGCCGTCGTTCAAGAAATAAAGGTTTACGGTGTGGAGAATATCCGCGAAGTTATTGACTTTATGAACGATGAATCTGCCTTGGAACCGACCATCGTAGATGTCTCTGCCTCCTTCCAACAAAACACTGATGTTTTTGACGACGACTTTCGAGATGTCAAGGGACAAATGAACATCAAACGTGCCTTCGAAATTGCGGCCGCTGGATCACACAACGTGATTCTCATAGGTCCGCCGGGCGCCGGGAAATCCATGTTGGCCAAACGCTTGTCCACCATTCTTCCACAAATGACGATTGAAGAGGCTTTAGAAACGACAAAGATTCACAGTGTTGCTGGTAAGATCAAAAATCCAGTCGGACTCATTACCCAGCGTCCGTTTAGAAAACCACATCATACGATCTCGGACATCGGTTTAATCGGCGGGGGATCCTATCCACAACCTGGCGAAATTTCTTTGGCACACAACGGAGTACTTTTTCTAGATGAACTTCCTGAATATAAACGAGATGTACTCGAAGTCATGCGTCAACCACTAGAAGACCGAATCGTCAATATTTCTCGCGCCCGTTTCTCGATTGACTATCCCGCGGGATTCATGCTCGTTGCAGCAATGAATCCATGTCCCTGTGGATTCTTTAATCACCCGGAGAAAACCTGTGTGTGCGGACCAGGCGTTGTTCAGAAATACTTGAATCGCATATCTGGACCACTTTTGGACCGTATTGATTTACATGTAGAAGTAACACCCGTGAACTTTGATGAACTTTCCTCCACTGTCCCAAGCGAAGGAAGTCAGTCCATTCGATTACGTGTGGAAAAAGCCCGAAAAATACAACGAGAACGTTTTAACCATCGAGAAGGAATGCATTGCAATGCCCAAATGTCGAAATCAGAATTTGAAGCAAATTGTCAGCTGGATGAAGCAGGAACGAATCTACTCAAAATGGCTATGAATAAACTCGGACTCTCTGCCCGAGCGTATGATCGCATCATCAAAGTGGCGCGTACTATCGCTGATTTAGATGCTTCCGGGAGTATTCAATCAAATCACATTGCGGAAGCCATTCAATATCGTAGCCTAGACAGAGGAAACTGGGGGACTGTCCAATAGGTTTTTTGTACATTTATCGTAAATTAAGTGTCTGAAATTTGAGCATTCTTCTGTTGCTTTCTTGCAAAAATGCATCATCGAGTAAGGATTACTCTAGTTCTATAGCTTTTTGTTGGGAACAATTCATTAAATTCGGGAACTCTTATTGAAACACATGTTAAAAAAACTACTTTTCTTCGTTATCACCCTTGTTGGATTCACAGCATTCGCTCAAGACTTTTCCATCCGCGGATTTGTTTACGACGATTCCAATATGGAACCGCTAAGTGACATAAAGGTGAAACTATTGAAAGTCGATAGTACCGTTATTGCGGGTGCTTTCACGAACAATACTGGTGGATTCTTAATCCCGAAATTAGCGAAAGGCTCATATATTTTAAAAATTGAAGGAGGACGATTTAACAAAGCCTTTGTCAATGTGAACATGACGGACAAAGACAAGATTTACGATGTTCAATTTAAACTGGTTCGCAATACCCAGAATGTGAAAGAAGTCATTGTCAGCATCGATTCAAAGGAAAAGAAAAATGAAATCTTAATCGGTACTTTAAAATACAATCAAAAATCCCTTGACCGTATTCCAAGCCACGGTGGGGAGAATGATATCGTTGGAGCCATTAGTGTGACACCGGGAGTTGTAACGACAGGGGATCAAGGAGGACAATTATACGTTCGCGGTGGTACACCGATTCAAAACAAAGTTTTATTGGACGGAATGACCATCTACAATCCATTCCACTCCATCGGATTCTTTTCCATTTTTGAGACAGAATTGGTGAAAAACGTGGATGTTTATACAGGTGGATTCGAATCGAAATACGGTGGACGCGTTTCTTCCGTAATGGATATTACTTACAGAGATGGAAACCGCAAAGAATTTGGCGGACGTGTTTCAGCATCTCCCTTTCTTGCGAAAATGGTACTGGAAGGCCCCATTGGAAAAGTTACTAAGGAAAAAGCAGCACCAGGATCGTATGTTTTCTCTGCAAAACATAGTTTATTAGATTACACATCAAAATCCCTATATCCGAAAGTCAATGATGGAAATGGATTGCCTTTCAATTTTACCGATTTATACGGAAAAGTAACCTTCAACGGTGATGGTGGAACGAAAGTGAGTGCTTTCGGATTTCACAATCAAGACTCCGTAAATTACGACATCGCAAACCTTCGATGGGATGCCTCCGGTGGCGGTGTGAATTTCTTGATGGTGCCAAGCGGATCTCCACTTTTCATACGTGGACACGTAAATGGTAGTAACTATCAAACGACTTTCGCTGAAACTGCACAAGAACCAAGATATTCAAAAATCGGTGGATTTGACCTTGGATTTGACTTTAGTTATTTCTTGAAGAACGAAAGCGAAATGAACTATGGATTCAACATCAATGGATTCAATACGGAATTTGTCACTTACAACGAAGCAAAAAGAAAAATTGAGGCCATTAACTTCACCACGGAAATAGGAAGTTATTTCAATTACCGATTGATCAAAAGAAGGTGGGTAATTCAAACAGGATTACGCGTTCAAGTGTATGCTTCCTTGAACACCATTTCTCCAGAACCTAGACTTGGATTGAAATATAACGCGAACGAAAATCTACGTTTTAAATTCTCTGGTGGACGCTTTTCTCAAAACTTTACATCGGCATCTTCAGACAAAGATGTTGTCAACCTTTTCAACGGACTACTGTCTGCTCCAACAAATGTGCAAGAGGATTTTGTAACTCAATTCCAAAATGTAAAAAACACGAAAAATGGTCTTCAATACGCTTGGCACGCCATTTTAGGAATGGAGTTTGACTTAGGTAAATACTGGTCTTTCAATGTAGAAACGTACTACAAGTACTTCTCGCAATTGAGCAACATCAATCAGAATAAATTGTACGATGATGTTTCTCAGTTTGAGCTAATCGACGATGTGTTCAAAAAAGATTTTATTATCGAAACTGGGCAATCCTACGGAGTTGACTTCTTGGCGAAATATTCAAAAGATAGATTGTTTTTATGGGCTGTTTACTCTTACGGCAAAAATACCCGTTGGGATGGTTTCGTAAATTACGCACCTGTCTTTGACAGACGTCACAACGTAAACCTTGTTGGATCGTATTTATTCGGAAAAGCAAAGAATTACGAATTAAACATCCGTTGGAATCTTGGTTCTGGATTACCGTTCACACCTACTGCTGGATATTACCAAGGAGAGAATTTCTCTGGTGGTGTAACAACTGATTATGTCACAAATAATCCAAGTGCCATAACAACCTTACTAGGAACTTTCAACTCGCAACGATTACCATACTACCATCGTCTAGACATTACCTTCAAAAAACAATTTAATTTCAAGAATAAGGATGTAATGGAGATTGTTGCAAGTATTACCAATGTTTACAACAGAAACAACATCTTCTACGTGAACAGAATCACTTCCAAAATCATCTATCAGTTTCCTATTCTTCCAAGTTTCGGTTTGAATTACAAATTCTAACACAAGATGTCCGATATTTCAGCATTCAAGGCGATTCGTCCTGTTCGTGATAAAGTTCATTTAGTCGCGACGAGACCATATTATTCCTACAAAAAGAACGTGCTGAAAGCAAAGTTGGAGGATAATCCATTTACCTTTTTGCACATCATTAATCCGGAGTTTAATACAACGGTAAAAACGAAAGCAAATTCAGTCGAACGGTTTCAACTCGTTAAAACGCAGTTCAATGATTTTTTAGCGAAGGGAATCCTCATCCAAGATCAAGAAGAACATCTGTACATCTACCGTCAATCCAAAGAGGATTTTTCAGTGATTGGCATCGTTGGTGGTGCAAGTGTGCAAGAATACATCGATAACGATATTAAAAAACACGAGCAAACATTGACCCTGCGCGAAGAAGTTTTCACGAATTACCTAGACCAAGTAGGATTCAATGCAGAACCGGTGTTAATGACCTACGATCCTCAGTCTGGACTCAACGAACTCATTGAAAACGTGAGCGCTGAACGTCCAGAATACGAGTTTACGACAACCGATCGAATCAAACATGAACTTTGGGTACTTTCCAAGGATCAAACGAAGGAATGTCAAACACTTTTCAAATCAGTGGATGCCTTGTACATCGCTGACGGACACCACCGCTCGGCTTCCTCCGTTCGCTATGCACAAATGAAAACTGAACAGGGAACCGCAACTGATGAAACTGGATACTTTTTAAGTTACATCGTTGCGAAAGATCAAGTGAAAATATTGGCTTTCCACCGCTTATTGAAAAGCCTAAACGGATTTACAAAAGATGAATTCGTTACTGCGATGAGTGAAATAGGAAGCATGAAAGCTATTCCTAATGCAGCTGAACCAGAAAAAGAACATCAATTTACGATTTGCATGGGCAGTGAATGGTTTCTATTCGAACCCGATCATTCGTACATCAATGAATCGAATCCAGTAGAACAATTGGATTCCTTTATTCTCAGCGATTTAATTTTAAAACCCTTGTTGGGCATCGTCGACCTAAAAACGAGCAATCAAGTAGAATTCGTTCCCGGAAATGAGTCAATGTCCTCTATTGAAGATAAAATCAACTCAGGAAAGTTCGAAGTTGGTTTTATCCTACATCCAGCAACCATTGATCAAGTGAAAGAAGTGGCGGATGCCGGAATGAACATGCCTCCCAAATCAACATGGGTTGAACCGAAACTTCGAAGTGGATTAACCATTTATCAATTGCACGCATGATTGCTGAACGAATAAACGAAATTACAGCCACACTTCCCAAAACCGTCGCATTAATCGCTGTTTCAAAAACGAAACCTGTTAGTGATTTACAAGAAGCGTACAATGCAGGTCAACGTGCATTCGGAGAAAACAAAGTGCAAGAATTGGTCGATAAATACGAAGTTCTTCCAAAGGACATCGAATGGCACCTCATCGGACACCTACAAACCAATAAAGTCAAGTACATTGCTCCTTTCGTTCACTTAATTCATGCAGTGGATAGTTTGAAACTATTGGTGGAAATCAATAAGCAAGCAGAGAAAAACGAGCGAATCATTGACGTCCTCTTGCAATTTCACATTGCGCAAGAAGAAACCAAGTTCGGACTTTCGCTAGAAGAAGCGCAGGAATTAATCGAAAGTGACGCATTTCAATCCTTTCAAAACATTCGTGTAGTTGGCATCATGGGAATGGCTTCGTTTGTGGACGACGAACAACAAGTACACCACGAATTCCAAACGCTAAAAGGTATTTTTGATCAATTGAAAGCAACTCAATTCAAGGAAAACACTTTTTTCAATGAAATTTCCATGGGTATGTCCGGAGATTATCAAATCGCCATTGAAGAAGGAAGCACCATGATTCGTGTGGGAAGTTCGATTTTCGGCGGGCGTTAAACCTATTCGACTCCGAAAATCAAAGAAGAAATCGAATCCTTTGCCAAGTATTCATTGGTTAAACGCAATATATCTGCACCTGTGATTTTATCAATTCCTTGGTGAATTTCTTGAATGGTATCAATTTGATTAAACGCCAACATGCTTTTTCCCAATCCTTGCATTAAACCAGCATTGACATCCATCCCCAAGGCCATTTGACCTTTGAATTGTTGTTTTGCACGCATTAATTGCAGCGAACTCAATTCCTTGGATCGGAATTTTAGTAATTCCTTGTGGATTAAGTCTAAGGTACGGTTGATGTTTTTATCCTCACAACCGAAATAGATTTGCCAGAAGCCAGAATCTACGAAGGATGAATAACTCGCTTCCACCGTATACGCCAAACCATATTTCTCACGGACTGACAAATTCAACTTGGAATTCAGTGCGGGTCCGCCAAGAATGTTAATCAACAAGGACATCGCCATGCGGTCATCATCTTTGTAACTTGGTGCGATTCCACCCAGTACCGCATGCGCTTGGTAATTGGCTTCTTTCACGTTGATTTGAAAGGGCGAATAGGAAGTAAAGGACAAGAAATCCGTACGTGGAGCCGTTAACGGCATGTGACTCAAAGTCGCCTCCATCAAAGGTTCCAATTTCTTGAAACTCATGTTTCCAACGTATGAAACCACCATATTATCAGCGGTGAAATACGCATTCACGTAGCGTTGCAAATCCGCTTGTGTAAAACTAGAAACGCTTTCTTTCGTTCCCAAAATATTGTTTCCTAGTGGATGATTTTTAAACAAATGTTCTTCAAAATCATCAAATATTTTGTCGCTAGGACTATCTAAATAGGAGTTGATTTCATCTAAAATCACTTCCTTTTCTTTTTCAATTTCCTTTTCTGGGAAAGTAGAATTGATGGAAATATCCGCCAACAATTCCAAGGCTCTTTTCGTATGTTCTTTCGAAAAAGAAGCGTGTAAACACAATTCCTCTTTCGCTGTGTAGGCATTTAATTCACCACCAACTGCATCAATCCTGGAAAGGATGTGTAAGGCATTTCGTGTCTTAGTTCCTTTGAACAAACAATGTTCGAGGAAATGTGCCAGTCCAACTTCGTGTGCTTGTTCATAACGTGATCCAGCCGAAAAGAAAAAGCCTAAATGCGCCACTTGGTTTGGAACCTGCAAGTGAACCACTCGGATTCCATTTGACAAAACGTGACACGTGGGTTGAAATTTTCGCATTATGGATTTTTACGGATTTGTTTCCAAGAACCATTCTCCGCTACGAACACGATGCGATCATGCAAGCGCGATGGACGTCCTTGCCAGAATTCGATGCTTGTAGCTTGAATCGCGTATCCTCCCCAATGTGGTGGACGCGGAACATCGTTCGGAAATTGTTGATCGTATCGTTCAAAAGCAGCGATTAAATCTCCGGTTCCTTCCAAGGTTTCTGATTGTCGCGATGCCCAAGCACCAAGTTGACTTTCCCTCGGACGTGAAGCAAAATACGCATCACTTTCCTGTTCAGCGATTTTCTCAGCGATTCCTTCGATGCGCAATTGGCGTTGAAGTCCTGGCCAGAAAAACAACATGGACACTTTCGAATTTACTGCGATTTGCTGTCCTTTTTGACTTAAGTAGTTCGTGTAAAAAACAAAACGTTCGTCCTTCAATTCTTTCAAATAGACGATGCGTGAACTCACTCCCTCTTCCGCCGTAGCCGTACTCAGGACAAACGCATTCGCTTCCGCTTCACCATGGTTGACAGCTTCGTCGAACCAAGAGGAAAAAGCAGCAAAAGGATCCATTCCGATAGCGTTCAAGGAACCTTTGTCGAAATCCGAATGATTTTCACGGTATTTATTCAACCATTCACTCATTCGTCTTCGTCATTCGAAAAATCATCCTCTAATTCACTTGTTGAATCCTCATCCGATTCATCTGCAACAAAAACTTCTTCTTCCGAATCGTCGAAATCAGATCCAGCCGCAGAGAATACAGCGCGAACAGGTGTGCGTTCTTCGATATCGTCTTCAACAGCGATTTTTTTCATTGCTGGACTCTGAACATCTTCTTCGCGGTAAGGGAAAATCTCTACGATTGGTGAAGAAACGATGGAAGCAATGTTGAAATCAATCATCATGGTTGACAAACTTTCCACGGTGCGCTCATACGCTTCTTTCACGTTCGATGCGGATACCAAAAAGTTTTGAGAAACCGTTTTCGCCTTCTCCCCTTCTTCGTCCATGCGGTCGTAAGTCACCTTACATTTGAACCATGTTTCTGTATCATCGTATTGAAAAATATCATGTAAATCCGTTCGTGCAATTCCGGTAACTTGGAACTCACCACGAATGGTTGTACCCAATTCCTCATAGATACGCGCCTCTGCATCCGTAAAGGTCATGGCAGCTAATAAATAAGGTTCGGAAACACGTTTAAACGATCCGTTTTCTAATTGTTTTGTGTATTTTACTTTAACGGTAAACCAACTATTCATGAGGTAATTTTTTAGCTTACAAAGATACTTTCTTTCAAGTGATTTACCTCAATTGTTGATAACATTTCCTGAGGAAAGGATTGATAAAGTAGGTAGATCATCTAGTTAAAGTTCATCCTCTTCACCCCTCTGCCTTACTTTATGCGTTTATCAGAAGTGACCGTAAAATTCTTCCGTTTTTCAGATATTATTCAAAAATCCTTTGCTATGAAAACTATTTACTCTTTTTTACTCTTTTCCAACGTGATTTTTTGTCAGCTACGTGCACAAGTTAATTCCACGCAGCTTGAACACAACAATGTTTCCGCACACATTTCCGATGCGGGAACCTATTTTACGAATTTCGTTAATGCTGAACCCAGATATGAGGTTCCGAAAGGATCTGGTCTAAATCCGATTTTCGCCACACAATTTTGGTTTGCTGGCAAGGATGCTTTGAACAACATCCATTTTTGTCAGGGCGGGTCACCAAACCAAGGAAAAGACGTGTTTAACGGTCCGTTTTCTGGTGTAGGAACTTATTCAACCAACGATTATCAAAATGCATGGAACAATTCTATGTGGAGCCTTTGTCAAACAGACATCGATCAATATAAGTTGTGGTGGGGATGTCAAAATGGACTCATAACAACTGGCTGTGGATCGGTAAGTCCACCTTCAAATGAAGTTTTACAAACGATTTTTGATTGGCCCGCACATGGTGATGTTTCAGTAGGACAATCCTATTATTTAGCGCCGTTTTTCGATTACGATGCCGATGGAAACTATGATCCAAATCAGGGAGATTACCCCATTATCAAAGGCTGTTGTGCCACCTATTTAATTCAAAATGACGTAGCGCAATCACATTCTTACAGCGGAACAGACTCCATTGGCATTGAATTACACCTGATGTTTTATCAATATCAAACGTTCGACTATTTAAATGATGTCACCTTCATCGATGTCAAAGCAATCAACAGAGGCAGTACGAATTATCCAGAATTTGTACACAGTATTTATGTGGATGTTGATCTTGGCTACTACGCCGATGATTTGATTGGATGTGATTCGATAAAAAACCTCATGTATTTTTACAATGGTGACAATAACGATGAGGCCAGTTTTTCCTCTTTGGGATATGGAATCGACCCACCTGCAATTGGAATTGTTAGTTTAAAAGAGGACATGACTTCCTCTGCCTATTACATGAATGGAGGTGGTAATGCGATTTCAGAAAAATGGAACATCATGAATGGCTTACAATTTTCCGGGGACCCGTGGCTTGATCCAACTGGCAACGAAACGTCTTATGTGTACTCAGGAAATCCGAACATACCAACAGAGTGGTGTGAAATCAGTAATGGAAATCCTCCTGGGGACCGAAGAGGAGTTTCATCGCTGAACGTTGGACCTTTTAACAGTGGAGACACCCTTTTTCAGACCTACGCCATTAGTTATTCCAGGGTCGGTAACAACTTAGAAAATGTTCAATCGATCATTGATCTTGCCGCTGATCTCAAAATATTTTACGACAACGAATCCGACATACCATGTCAAAATGGAACTTGGAACGTTAATGAAATTGAAACTCTTCAATTAACGATTGCACCAAATCCAGCAATCTACGAACTCAACATCGAATCAAGCTCTTTAATCGACCAACTAGAAATCTGTGACTTAACAGGTCGCAGTCTATCCAAATACATCGGAATCCAAAGCACACATTTCGAAGTCGATTGTCGATTCTTGCATTCAGGAAATTACTTGGTGAAGGTCAGTAGCGAAGGGAAAACGGCGGTGAGACAGGTGCGGGTAAAGTAACTACAAAACAAAAAAACAGCGCCGAGCGCAGCGCTGTTTATACATTGATTCAAGTTTCATTTATTGTTTTACCAATCGTTCGGTGCCAACTAATTGTCCATCCTCCAAGATAGAAATAAAATAAACACCTGATTCTTCGAGTTGGTACGTTTCATTGTCAAAAACCTCATCATCCATAAAAATGTGCATTCCTAGGCTATTGGTAATGGAAATGGAAGCTTTACCTTGTAGTTGTTCTAATCCCTTGATGCGAAAGGATCCTGTACTTGGATTCGGGTATAAACGGAAAGAATGTGTCCGCATGGATGACAAGCCAGCATCATTATCGATCACAATCGATGCTTTCGGGTCGCCAATAATCACACTTTGATAGGAAAGGGTTGCATCAGCCATGTAATAACTTTCCGCCAAGTTGTATTGCGCTATTGGATTTAAGTAGCGATTAACGAGAATATCCGCTCTGAATAGTTGCGAAATATAGATGCAATTGACATATCCATGCGCTGCGGTACAACCATCCTTGATGAGATCAGCGATATAGAACGATTCATTCGGATTGCTTTGCGCATCAAACGTTTCTGCCGAACTGCAGGTGGAAAGCGCTGAAAAGGAACCGGGCAACCATTTGTAGTTCATTTGAATAGAATCAACTGGACCATGTCCCACGTAAAAGTATGAGAACACATTGATTTGATCCGTCAATACTGCTGGACTTACATCCGTCGTAGCATTCCAGTTTTCAGCAAGCATATTGTTGTAGGTAGGATTAACGTATGAATCCATAAAATAAATGGTGTCCATGCCATACGACTCAACTAAGTCAATCACTCCATTTGCGATTTGCTGATTGACCACGGTTAGAGGACCACTGCCATCAATCATGTGCAAGACGTCATCTTGCGAATAACCATCCAGACGTGTTACCAAATAAATTCCATATTGCGCACGGCTGAAATGTTCGTTTTGATTAAAATAAGGATTTACAAATGCCGATGGTTGACCAATTTGATTTTGATTGGTTCCCAAAATCAAACTCAATTCAGCATCCACCGACCCACAGTCACCACTCCCTGAATTCACTACGCAATCGATGCTATTGCGCTTTAACGGTACTCCTTTTGTAGTCACAAGGTAATTCAAGGATTCCTGCAGGTTTTGGCTCACCAAGTAATTTTCAATTTGTGTGCGCAATTGATTGAATTCGGTATCATTGATCACCTCTGTTGTTGGCACGGATACATAAATCATGTTTTGATTTGGGATGTTCCGGGCCTGTTGAAAATAACTGCCAATTTGCATGGAAACTGGACTGTTGAGATTGACAATAACCCCTACATCCGTATAATTTGTTGTTTGAGCAAAGCACTTCAATGCCGTTAAGGACATCATAAAAAAGAAAAATTTCATACTTATTTTTAAAGTTTTACTAATAACGTACGATCGCAAGAAATATTTTAGGACTCAGGACTAATAATGAAACTCACGTATAAAATCTTCCGTGCTGTCCCCCCTTTTCATCCCGCATATCCGTTCTTAAAATTGTGCACACCAAAAAAATCCGACAATAGGCAGCCATTTATTCAAACGTTAGTACATGTTCTAAGATGAACGAAAGGGTTTGTGCGCTAGGAAATTAAAAATTAGATTTACAATTACCATGAAACGTTGAATCTTATCAAAATTATAGAAGCAACAAGGCTTGGGAGTAGATAAGAAAAATACAAACATGAGCCCCAATTTGAAGATGTTGACAGTAGAGTTTTAAATACTTTCAGCATCAAACATAACCTAAAATGTAGCACTTACCTAAAACAACTAATTACGAACATAAAATCAAACTATGAAACTTGCCATTATATGTCTTTTATCCCTACTTTTCTTCAGCTGTACAAAGGATAAAATTCATCCTAAAGAAATGCAATCTTTCTACGAATCCCGCGGAAACATGATGCTTTTGCAAGTTGGAGAGGATTTGGAAGGCATCTATGAGTACCAGATGGAATCCACCGCCTATCAGCAGGACTCTTTCCATTTGATCCATGTGTTAATGAACGACGGAAGTGAAGAATATAGAGGATGGAAACTGGCATCCAATCAGCCCCTTTTATATGAGCAGCATGCCAATCAAATGAACTTTTATGCACCGAAAATAGCCGTCGATCAACTCGAAAAAACGAGTGAGCATCTTCCATTGGATACAACAAAAATTCAGTGGTTTCAAGCTCCAAACGGAATAGATCCCACTGAAATTTGGTCAAAAATCTCGAATCTTGCCATCGTGAAATCATACCGCACTGAAAATCCAGCTACTAAAATCGGTATTTTCCGCATCGTGGTCTACACATACAATCCCGACTTTGGATTCAGTGTTCCGAGTCAGAAGCATTTGGTGTTCTTAGTGAAGTGATCGTCCGAGTTGCACTCCTTTCTTTACTGTTTTCCCAATTCCATAATCGTATGGTCTGCTAAACTTGCCATTTAACCGGAATAACGTAATTTTATGGGAGGACATTCAACAAACATGAAAAAAGCATTCCACCTATTCCTATTTTGCCTTTGTCAGCAAATCGCTTTTGGACAAGTACCTTCAAGTTCCATTGAGAATCTAGAAAGTAACGAACTCAAAGGAAAAGTTAGAAAAGTCACAACAAGCTCGTTTAAAGGAAAAAAAGTCAATGGGATCATTGAAAAAACTGGAAAAGGCTGGCAATATACTTGGGAAAATGACGAGGAGCTAATCTTTGATACGCTTGGGCTACTTCGACTTAAAAAAGTGAATAAAAACGGGACAATGAATCGCTGTTATGCCATCAAATTGGACGCGAATAAAAGAGTTGTTCAACTGAAAGATTTCAATCACATCACCTACTTTACGTACGATTCCTTCAATCACATCAGTTCAAGCAGAGTGGTCAATGAATGGGGCTTTCAATTCGAATCCCACAAGTACTATTACGACAAGAAAAATAATCTGATCAAAGAAGAGGAATTTGATTCCGATGAGCTGATCTGTATCAGACTCTATTCATATGATACCTTTAATCAGCTGAGCAAAACCGTTACGTTAATGGAAGATGATGCAGATGTTGAAACTTTCGCATATGACAAGCAACATCAATTAATCAAAACTGAATGGATGAATAGCGAAGATGGTAAGATTGAATCTACCACTTATCAATATGCGAACAAACAGAAAATAAAGGAACACAACTGTGACTTTGAAGACGGCGTAGTCATTGCTTCCATCTACAGCTTTTTCAAAAACGGAGACGAAATAAAGTACACCGAAAAAGATGAAGATGGCGAGATTATTGCAATTGTGCACAAACAATACGAATATGACGATCATGGGAATTGGATTAAAATGACCATCGACGATAATGGGAATTACTTCATTGTCGAGCGAACTATTTCTTATTTTGACCACAAAGAACCAGTCAATCATTACATGACTTACCTCCTCCTTTCGCTCCTGTTTCTGGGAGGTCTTGTCTTAATTGGTGTATGGTATAAAAAAAGGAGAAAATGAAAATGAAAAAAATACTCTTATTCCTCGCACTCCTGTTCATCAGTATTTCTGCCTTTTCACAAAGTCGGTATATTTCTGAAACGACAAAAAAAATCGTCTTTTCTCGCGATGGAGGCTCCTGTAAATGCTGCGGAAGTTCTTCTAACCTCGAATACGATCACATCACTCCCTTTTCTTGCGGCGGAAGCAGTGAAGCGTCAAACATTCAACTGCTGTGCATGTCCTGTAACCGCAGTAAATCGAATAGCTGCACCTGTAAAATTCACGATCGAACGGTCGGTTCCAATTGCTGTGATGGTGGCTCGACAACGCAACCAACAACTGCAGCAAGGCAATGTACTGGAACAACTCAAAAAGGAGCGAGGTGTAAAAACAAAACAACAAATTCCAGCGGACGTTGCTACCTACATTAATGTTTAAACGCACCTAATCTCATGAAAAAGACACTTTTGTTTGCCATTGATTTAAATACGCACGAAGTCATTGTCTCCGAATCGGAAAAAGGAAGCATGGAAATTACGTTCATTGAACGGATACCTCAAAGTGAAAACGAATTGCTCTTCGACGCTGTTTCCTCCATGACTAAGTTGACCACATCCCCCAAATTTGATTTGGCCTTGTTTAAAGCCATGGATAAGGCATGTCAACTAATCTACGCTAAACACGCAGAGTGAGTTATAGTGGGCAAACGAACATCGAACCAAACATTTGCCTATCTTTGCGCCGCAACCACTAGACCAAGCACTTATGTTAAAGCAAGTAAAAATATCCGTTCTAATGGCTGTTTTTAATACCGATTTCTCTTACATTAAAAGAGCAATCGACTCCGTTTTAAATCAGGATTTTCAAGATTTCGAACTGCTCATCATCGATGATGGTAGCACGAAAAATAACCGCGAGGCCTTGATGCAATACGTGGAGCAACACGAGGACAAAATAATTTACATCCGTCATAGCAATCGCGGACAGTCTGCTTCCATCAATCGTGGCGTACTTTATAGCATGGGCGACTACATTACCATCCTAGATAGTGACGATCAATACAAACCAAATCATTTAACGGAATGCTTGAAAGAAGTTGAAAACGTAGATTTGATTTGCTCCACTACCGAAACAATCGTCGATACCGCAGAAGATTATTACGTTCCAGATAAAAATGACCAAACAAAACTCATTCATTTAGATGAGGTCATCCTTTTTGGCACCTTGTTCGGAATAAAAAAAGTGTTCACGAGCATCGATTTCAGAAATGGATTCGCCGCGGATGCCGATTTTTACGAAAAAGCTGGAGCTCAATTTCGTGTAAAAAAAGTAGACCTAAGAACCTACATCTATCACCGAAACATGCCAAACAGCATTTGCTCGACCATCAAGAAAGCCAACTTAGTCAACTGTTAATTGATGTCTTTTTCGGATACAAAAGGGATGTCGTCAAACAGAAATCTCATCATGGCCTGTCACATTTCAGGGGTCTTCGACGTAAATCGGAATGAAACACTCAATAATGACAACTATGAATTGGTGCGAGAATGGGCGGAATCCATCGCAGCGCAAAAACTACACGGAATCATCTTTCACAACAACTTCAGCGCGGAAACCTGCCTGAAACACGAAAATGAATTCATTTCTTTTATCCGCGTCAACTACAACCCCGCATTCAATCCAAATGTATTTCGGTATTTTGTTTACCGTGATTTTCTGGAGCTTAACATAGAGCGGTTTGACAATCTTTTCGTGACGGATGTTTCTGATGTTACACTGATGAAGAATCCATTTACAGATCCCTTTTTCACTGAAAATCCAAGCGCTCTTTTTTGTGGGGACGAGCCCAAAATCCTGAACAACGATTGGATGAACGATCATTCGACGCATTTGCGTAACAACATTGCAGATTACGCAGCTTACGAACAGTCGTTTGCAGACGCAACACTCTTGAACTGCGGAATCATCGGAGGAAAAGCTCCTTTATTCTTTGAGTTTATTCAACAACTGTGCGAAATACACCTAAAAGGAAACAGTGACAACAAAACCGCCTTTACCGGTGACATGGGAGCCTTTAATTATGTAGCGAGAACCCAATTTAACGAAAGCATCAAGCACGGAACTCCGGTGAATACGGTTTTCAAAGCATACGAAAACGACCGCAGGGATTGTTGGTTTAAGCATAAATAGCATTAGCAAGCAACGATCTTAGGTGAATAGACGACAATCCAAATATATCCTTCCATAAAATAAATACGAAGCATTTTCGTTTCTTATTTGGATCAATTTGATCCCATAGGTTCAGTCAATCGTTGATAAAATTGATTTACACGTAATTATTTTTTATTTTTACACGTATAATTATGATGATGAACACAAAACTTACCTTAAATCTGAATGCCGAGATTATTCACGAGGCTAAAACCTATGCGAAAAGTCATCAGGTCAGTTTGTCTAAATTGATTGAAAACTACTTGAATTCATTGATCTCTGAAAAAAGAAACGACGATGATCAAATCTCTGATTTTGTCAAAAGCATGTCCACTAAAACGAAGCTTCCTATGGATGTTGATCTTAAAAAAGACCGTTTAAACTACTTAGAAGAGAAATACAAATGAGCAGGTTATTTTTGGACACCAATGTTATTTTAGATTTGTTGGCGCATAGGGACCCACATTTTGATTCCATTGCTCGACTGGCAACCTTAGCTGATCAAAAGAAACTCGTTTTGGTGAGCTCTCCCCTTTCTTTTACAACTGTTGATTTTATTTTGAATAAATATGAGTCCGAGGATTCGGTCCGCGCAAAACTTCGAAAGTTTAAAATCATTTGTGAAGTTGGTGAGGTCAACGAAGAAACAATTGATAAAGGATTAAATTCTGCTTTTAAGGATTTTGAAGATGCCGTTCAATATTACAGCGCACTTCAAGCAAATTGTTCCGTGATCATTACCAGAAATGCAAAGGATTTCAAACATTCATCCATTCCAGTCATGACTGCGGAGGAATACTTAAAAAGATAGTCGCCGTCTTTCGACTGAACGTTCCCTACAGACATTCAAAATCTTCTTTGCGGTGAATAATTACATTCAGCTAGACCAATATTCCTACTGAATCTTTCCGATTTCTACTTCCCAAATCCAAAAGGAAGCAAATCTTTCACAGAATGAAGTACGATGGTGCGCTTGTCCTGATTCACTAAAATGACACGAATCTTATTTTCCTGACGGTTTTCGGTTTCCAACATGACTTGACGGCAAGACCCACAGGGAGATAACAAAAACTCACTCGGCATTAAATCACCACGTGCCACTACACAAATCGTTTCGATGGATTCCGTTGGATAATTTGCTCCGGCATAAAAAAGTACCACGCGCTCTGCACAAAGTCCAGATGGATAAGCAATGTTCTCTTGGTTATTTCCTTTTAAGGTGAGTCCATTCGACAAACGAACCGACGCTCCGACCTTAAATTCACTATACGGAGCATATGCTAAATCCATCGCCTCATAGGCTAATTCAACCAAGTGAAGGTCCGATTCAGCTAGGTTTTCCCAAGTGGAATGAAGCTCGTAATCAAAGTGAAAGGATTTTTGCATAAAGCCTTCAACGTGCATTTTTACATGTTGTTACAATTATTCAAGTATTCGCCTGATTTTTTCAAAGATCTCCGACGCATTTTTCTTAACTTCGTCTCCTTAAAATCAATTAAATGCAATCTTTAGAAGAAAAAGCGAGCTACGGTGTTGGAATGAGCATCGGTGAAAGTTTGAAGAATCAACAATTAGAGCACATCAACGTCAACTTGATGATGCAAGCCATTCAGGCGGTTTTCAATAACGAAACAACAGCGTTAACGGCGGATGAAGCAAACATTTTTATCCAACAATACTTGGATGAAAAAAAGAATGCAGCTTTCAGTGCTAACAAAACACAAGGTGAAGAATTCTTAGCGGAAAACGCGAAAAAAGAAGGTGTTCAACAAACCTTTTCTGGATTGCAATACGAGATATTAACAGCAGGTGATGGTGCAAAACCAGGTGCAACGGACAATGTGACTGTTCATTACCATGGTACCTTGATCGATGGAACCGTTTTCGATAGTTCGATGTTACGTGGAACTCCGGCAACCTTTGGTGTTCACCAAGTGATTCCAGGATGGACCGAAGCATTGCAATTGATGTCTGTTGGATCTAAATTCCGCTTGTACATTCCACAAGAATTATCCTACGGAGCAAACCCACACCCAGGTGGACCAATTCAACCATTTAGTGCACTTATTTTTGAAGTTGAACTTTTAAACATTAACTAATGATTCGTTATTCCCTATTTATCGCCTTATTCCTGATCCTACAAGCTTGTGGTGGAGAAGAGAAAGTTGAATTAAAAACCATGCAGGAGAAATATTCTTATGTATTAGGTTGTGAAATCGCTAAACCATTTATTACAGAAAGTCCATTTAACAAGATGGATAAAGAAAAATTAGTGGAAGGATTCAAATGCAAAGTTTCCGATTCAGAATTTGAAGGACTTTCAAAAACCGTGACAAAATGCATCGGTAAAACAGGGAAAGAGTTCAATGAGAAATACAATCCGGAAGGATCTTTGGCTGTTGGAAAAATCAACCGTCAACGTTTTGAAGGATACTTTAAAGACTTAGATGCTTTGCCATTGATTGACATCAAAATGGTTGAAAAGGGTTTCTCTGACGGATTGAACAAATTAGACATCGAAGTATTGAAAAACGAGGACCGCAAGAAAATCATGGCTGCTTTCGAAGTCGAAATGAATAAGAAATATGCAAAAATCACAGAACAGTTCAAAGCAGCTGGGGAAGGATTTTTAGCAATGAATAAATCGAAACCGGGAATCAAGACAACGGCGAGTGGATTGCAATACCAAGTAATCAAAGCTGGAAAAGGAGCTCATCCAACCGCAACATCTAGCGTAAAAGTTCATTACCAGGGAAGCATTCCTGAAGGTGGAATCTTTGACAGTTCCATTGGAAGAGAACCCGTTACATTTGTCTTAAATCAAGTAATTCCAGGATGGACAGAAGGAATTCAGTTAATGAACATCGGTTCTAAATACAAATTCTTCATTCCTCAAGAATTGGCTTATGGTGGAAACCCACCTCCAAATACCATCATCAAACCCTATTCGCCTTTGATTTTTGAAGTGGAATTAATTTCCATTGAAAAAAGTGAAACGCCTGATTTAGGAATCTCTCCTCAAGGAATTCGCTAAATAAATTGTATTTTTGATTCAAATTAACTCAGATGATCAAACGTTTTCTCTCCCTTCTTTTTTTAGCAGCATTATTCCTGCAAAGCTGTTCCGAGGATTTGAAACTAGCTGGTGACTTTAAAGAAACCGCAATTGTCTATGGTTTGTTGGATCAGGCGGACTCCTTACACTTCGTAAAAATTACCCGTGCTTTTATTGGTCCAGGGAATGCGTTGGATATTGCACAAATTGCGGATTCAAGTTACTTTGATCAAGTGGATGCTACGATTTCAGAAGTAGTAAATGGAACCGTTACACGAACTTGGATTTTGAAAGACACATTGATCCAAGACAAGGATACCAACGGATATTTCTATGGTCCTGAGCAAAAAGTGTATTACTTCAAAACACTTCCAACGGGAGCCAACGAAGTAGTACAAACATCAACAGATCCGATGAAATCGTCATTGAAACCTACTGCTCGTTACCGCTTTTCCGCTAGCATTAACAACGGAGAATTTGAAGTGAGCAGCGAAACAGGCTTAGTTCGTGGGATTACAACGAATTCAAGTTCTCAAAACTATACCTTCAAATTTGCAGATAGTCCCGGAGAGTATTTATCCTCAGGACTTGCGGTTTCTAACTCAGGTAATTCCTACGTAATTAACGGACAACTTGATGTTGCATATAACGAATACATCGCTGGAGTTCCCTACACAAAATCTTATAATTGGAAGGTCGGTGAAAAAGAAGTTGTCCCAAATAGTTCTTTAACATTCTCCATAAGCGGAAGATCTTTTTATGACCTCATGAAGCAAAGTATCGTGCAAAACCTTGAAGTCGAAAAAAGAACGATGAAAGGAATTTACATCACGATCACCGGAGGAGCAGAAGAGTTTTACAACTACATTACAGTCAACAAGCCAAGTTCTGGACTTGCTCAAAGTAAACCAAGTTACACCAACCTTTCTGTTACAAACGGGAAACGTGTGGTTGGAATATTCTCCTCACGTCAAACAGTGAAAATTTTCAAGCCTTTCTATACATCACCACAACAAGCATACATTCGCGCAATCGATAAGAAGAGCACACGTGAATTATGCCAAGGTCCCATCACAGGAAACTATTTGTTCTGTTCCAATCATCCTGGTGACAACATTGTGAACCAAGAAGAATCCTACGCTTGTCAATAATTTCTTAGGGTAAACTTCTAGGAGTTCGTATCTTTACCCTTGTGAGTGAAAGAATAACTTATTTTGCAGATGTCCTGCTACCTGTTCCTATACATCAGGTGTTCACTTACCGCATTCCGTTTGAGTTAAACGACCATGTCCAAGCTGGACTCCGTGTCATCGTTCCCTTTGGGAAAAATAAATTACTCACCGGAATCGTCACAAGAATTCACGAAGAAGTACCAGCGGTTTATCAAGCAAAGTACATCCTTCACTTGCTCGATGAGCAACCCATCATTACGCCAAATCAATTGAAATTTTGGGATTGGATCTCTTCATATTACATGGCACCAATCGGGGATGTGATGAATGCAGCACTTCCAGCTAATTTCAAGTTGGCAAGTGAAACCAAAATCCGTCTACATCCTGAGTTTGATACAGCAGTTGATTTACTTCAAGAACGAGAGAAAACAGTTGTAGAGGCCTTGGAAATGAAGGACCAATTAAGCCTAAAAGAACTTTCAGATATTTTAGGAATCAAGACCATACAACCATTGATCAAAGCAATGATTGAACGTCGCATTGTTTCCTCCAGCGAAGAAATCAATGATCGCTATGCACCAAAAACACTGTTGTGCGTTTCCATAGGTGAAGCTTATTTAAAAGAGGAACAGCTTAATGAATTCATTCAAGAATTAGAATCGACTTCCCGTGCTCAAAAACAAGTAGATGCAGTTCTTCAATTTCTTAAAATTGGCATGGAACAAGGTGGTATCCACCTACCGATTTCAAAGAAAACCCTGCTAGAAAATGAAGTGAGTGCTTCAGCCATCAGTACCCTGGAGAAAAGAGGTTTCTTTGTCTTAGAGCGTTTTCAAATCGACCGACTTTCTGGACTCAATCGCGAATTAAATGGTTTCAAACCACTAACCGATGCACAACAAACTGCCTTAACGAAAGTGGAAGACAGTTTTGAAGAAAAACATGTGACATTATTGCATGGAGTAACCGGTTCAGGAAAAACAGAAATCTATGTCCAATTAATTCAAACCTATTTGGACCTCGGCAAGCAAGTCTTGTTTTTACTGCCAGAAATTGCGTTAACAACCCAACTGATTCAGCGCTTGTCCGCCTATTTCGGCGAACAAGTTGGCGTCTACCATTCGAAGTTCAATCAGAATGAACGTGTGGAAATCTGGAATCATGTCCTGCACAACGACCCAAACAAATACCGAATCATTCTCGGCGCACGCAGTGCTGTTTTCCTTCCCTTTCAAGACCTTGGATTCATCATTGTTGATGAAGAACACGAAAGCTCCTTTAAACAATATGATCCTTCTCCACGCTACAATGCAAGAGATGCAGCCATTGTACTCGGTTCCCTGCACAACGCTAAAGTGCTCCTTGGAACAGCAACACCTGCATTGGAAACCTATTACAATGCAAAACAGGGGAAATTCGGCTTGGTTGAATTGAACGAACGCTACAAAGGACTCAAATTACCAGAGATTTGGTGTGCAGATCTGAAACGAGAACGAAAATTAAAAAACATGCAATCGCATTTTACCCCCATGATTTTGGAGGAAATGCAATCCGCACTCAATAAAGGAGAACAAGTTATGTTGTTCCAAAACCGTAGAGGTTATACACCGTTATGGTCCTGTGAAGTCTGTAATTGGACACCAAAATGCACCAATTGCGACGTTTCCCTTACCTACCATAAACACAGTAATTTATTAAAATGTCATTACTGTAGTTTCACCACCGCTCCGGTTGGAAGTTGCACAGCTTGTGGAAGCAATCGCCTACAAATGCTCGGATTTGGCACCGAGAAAATTGAGGATGAACTGTCGATCATGTTCCCGAATAAAGTGGTCAAGCGACTCGATTTGGACACAACACGTTCGAAACATGCCTATGAGGAAATCATCGAAGAATTTGAACAACGTCGCATTGACATTCTTATTGGAACCCAAATGATCACCAAAGGATTGGATTTCGATCACGTTTCCATGGTTGGAATTCTCGATGCCGACATGTTATTGAATCGACCAGATTTTCGTGCTTACGAACGTTCCTATCAACTGATGTCTCAAGTGGCCGGTAGAGCAGGACGAAAAGATAAACGTGGAAAAGTCATCATCCAAACAGGAAATCCAGATCATTGGGTGATTCAATTAGTACAAGAGCACGACTACAAAGGATTCTATCAGCAAGAAATCATTGAACGTCAAAACTTTTTTTATCCGCCGTTCTACAAAATGATTCAATTGACCTTGAAAAATACGAACGAACAGTTGGTACACGCGGCTTCCATAGAATTAGCGGATCAACTAAAAAACGTATTCAAGGAACGTGTATTGGGACCTGAATTCCCGATTATTAAACGCATTCAAAATTACTATTTGAAGGAAATCAAGTTGAAGATTGAACGCAGTGCACCTGAGCGAAAAGTCAAGGAGAAAATCCGCGAAATCATCGATCAATTTTATGCAAAACCAGCAAACAAGTCCGTTAAAATTGTGATCGACGTCGATCCAATGTAATCTCAAGACATAAAAAAAGGAATCCTTTCGAACTCCTTTTCAATGCTATTCAAAGCCGGCCAACAAGTGGTTTACTGGTGGTAGGTGGTTATTGACCCGCCTTGAATTATCCTAAATAACTTTTCAGTACTCTGTTCTTTGTTGTGTGTTTCAAACGACGAATCGCTTTTTCTTTGATTTGACGAACACGTTCACGAGTTAGGTCAAACTTGTCTCCAATTTCTTCTAACGAAAGTGGCGCTTTTCCTTCCAAACCGTAAAACATACTAATCACTTCGCTTTCTCTTGGTGTCAACGAAGTTAATGATCTGCGGATATCGCTTCTCAAAGACTCTAGAACCAAATTTGCTTCCGGACTAGGCAATGAATCACCTTGCATGACATCATACATACTAGATGTCGATTCATCTCCTTCGATTAATGGAGCATCCATAGATACGTGGCGTCCGTTTTGTGAAAGTGTTTGTTTCACTTCCTCTGGAGTTACGTTCAAGAACTCAGCTAATTCATCCGCCGAAGGTGGACGCTCTAATTTTTGTTCTAATTCCGAATAGGCACGGTTAATTTTGTTGATGTTACCGATTTTATTCAACGGTAAACGAACGATACGCGCTTGTTCAGCTAACGCTTGAAGAATCGACTGACGAATCCACCATACAGCGTATGAAATGAATTTAAATCCACGTGTTTCGTCAAAACGCTCAGCAGCTTTAATCAATCCCAAGTTTCCTTCGTTGATCAAATCCGGCAAAGCCAAACCTTGATTTTGATATTGTTTAGATACAGAAACAACGAAACGTAAATTCGCCTTCGTTAAGCGTTCAAGTGCGACACGGTCACCTGCTTTGATGCGTCGAGCTAACTCAACTTCTTCATCTGCAGTGATCAGGTCAACACGACCGATTTCCTGTAAATACTTGTCTAAAGATGCGGTTTCCCTATTGGTAACCTGTTTTGCGATTTTTAACTGCCTCATTTTTTTTGATTGTTGCGTGTCCTTTTACTCACATAAAGAAGAAAAGGTTCAGTTTTAACGCACTTTTTTTCATTAAGTAACGTTTTTTCGAGCCGAAACGGCCTGTAAATGAATATTGATGGCACTTGGATGAATATTGCAATTGACTGATTGACTTAACATTAAATTTATTTTCCAAAAAATATATGAAAGCAAAAAAAAAGCAGTTATAGATAAAAAAACTTTCATGAAAAATCGTCAATGTTTAGAATGTTCCATCAAACTTGTGGGAAGAAGAGATCAAAAATTTTGTTCGGATTACTGCCGAAACTCTTTTAACAACCGAATCAATGAAGACGCAAACATGGTTGTTAGAAGAATAAATGCCATTTTACGGAAAAATAGAAGAATCCTTGCGAACTTGAATCCAGATGGAAAACGAACCGTTGAAGGCATGCTCCTCGCAGAGGAAGGATTTAATTTTCATTATTACACCAATGTTTATTCTACAAGAAAAGGTTCTAGTTACGTATTTTGTTACGATTTTGGTTATATTCGACTCAATAATGACCAATTCATGTTGGTCCAGAAACAAGACTACGTAAAATAAAGCCCTTCATGACAGCGAACGAACAAATCAAGTGTCCAAATTGTGGGACAAACATCGATGTAACAAATATTCTTTCTCACCAACTAGAGGCAGAATATCAAGCGAAATATCAAGCTCAAATACATTCTGAACAAACAAAGATGAATGAGCTTGTCGATAAACTTCGCGAAGAAAAGCAGGCATTTGAAGAAAAGAAAAAAAGAGAAAACGAACTGTTTCATGAGCGCCTTGAGAAGTCCATCATCGAGGAACGTAGCAAAATTGAAGAGAAACTAAAACTGAAAATCGCGAAAGAACAAGGTGCACAAATGGATGCCTTGCAGAAAGAACTCAATGAAAAGTCCGCACAGGTTAGTGAACTCAACAAAACAAAAGCGGAAGTTGAACGACTCAAACGCGAAAAAGAAGAAGCACAGTCCATTGCGCAGTTAGCGGCGGAAACCAAAATGAATGAACTCCTTCAACTCGAGAAAGAGAAAATTAAAAAATTGGTCGAGAACAGCAATGAACTTCGCATCAAGGAACTACAGAAGAAACTTGAGGATCAAAAGAACCTCACAGAGGAAATGATTCGCAAGCAAGAACAAGGCTCCATGCAATTACAAGGAGAAGTTCAAGAATTGGCAATTGAAGAATGGTTGGGAACACAATTTCCATTGGACACCATTGAAGAAATCAAAAAAGGTGCACGTGGCGGCGATTGCATACAGATTGTGAATACTCGCAGTGATCAAAATTGCGGGAAAATCTATTACGAAAGTAAGCGCACCAAAGATTTTCAACCTGGATGGATTGCGAAATTCAAAGCGGACATGCGCGAAAAAGGAGCAGATATCGGTGTCCTAGTGACAGAAGCTATGCCTTCGGATTTACAACGAATGGGAATGAAGGATGGTGTATACGTTTGTACCTATGAAGAATTCAAAGGATTGTCGGGAGTACTGCGTGAAACCGTGATCCAAGTGCATGCTGCATTGGGGTCACAGGTCAATCGTGGAGATAAAATGCACATGTTGTACGATTTCCTTACCAGCACGAATTTCCGCATGCAAGTAGAGGCAATCGTGGAAGGATTCACCTCCATGAAAAATGGACTCGAAACCGAAAAACGTTCTATGCAACGCATTTGGAAAGAACGGGAAAAACAAATAGAAAAGGTTATCATGAATACCATTGATATGCATGCCTCCATCCGTGGAATTGCTGGAAATGCGATTCAAAGTGTCAAGGCCCTAGAATTACCAGGAGAAAGTGAAGATGAAATTAACGAATAGTAGATACACCGGTTCAGCCGAAAGACAAAGCCTCATTGATCTCGAAATTCCAGAAAAGTTTAATGGAGAACTGATTCTTTTCGTTCACGGATTCATGGGATTCAAAGACTGGGGAGCATGGAACCTCGTTCAGCAGTATTTCACGGAGAAAAACTATGGATTCTGTAAATTCAATTTGAGTCACAACGGAGGCACAATTGAAAACGGAATTGACTTTCCTGATGAAAAAGCCTTTGGTGAAAATTGTTATTCATACGAAGTGCAAGATATCGAAGCGGTACTTCATTGGATTACGCAAAAAGCGTTGGATATTCAGGGGATTCACCTCATTGGACATTCCAGAGGTGGTGGGGATGTCATCTTGGCTGGAAGAAATTTACAAACTACTTTTCCGCTTCGTTCCATTCATACTTGGGCAGCAATTTCAAATATTGGGTCTCGTTTCCCTGAAGATCTTGCACATGAACAATGGAAAAAAGAAGGTGTCCGCTACATTGAAAACGGACGAACCAAACAAAAACTCCCACAGTATTTTTCCTTGTATGAAGATTATGAAAGAAATGCGGTCTCATTGAACATTGAAAACGCGATTAAAGCGTTAAGTATTCCTGTTTCCTTGTATCACGGAGATACGGATATTTCCGTACCCATACAAGAAGGCTATGATTTAGCTAATTGGAAAGAAATTGAATTACATGTAATCACAAATGCAGATCATGTCTTTGGCGCGAAGCATCCTTGGAAAAATACAGCGCTTCCCTCTACCCTTTTTGAACTTTGTGAACTGACACTAAATCAACTGAAATAAAAAAGGCTGCAGAAATCTACAGCCTTGAAAAGTGGGAGAAAGACGGGTCTCGAACCCGCGACCTCTGGTACCACAAACCAGCGCTCTAACCAACTGAGCTACATTCTCCGTTTTACGTGGGTGCAAATATATTAAATCTTATTTAATTTTGGTAATACTACACGAAACTCATTTCATTTTTTTTATGATTTTTTCTACATGTGACTAAAGTTTCATTTCATTTTCCAAATTCCTTGTAACTTTCAATCTTGAAAACAACACCAAACTAAGATGAGAAAAAAGGTCGATTTTTTACCAGAACATTTAGAGAATAGTTATTCTTTTGAAACGTACAAAACCTTTGTTACAGATTTAGTCGCTCAAGGAAAAACATCCGGGCCAGAACAGCGTGAAGATCTCATTCATTATACAGAATTAAACGCAAAGCGTATGAAGCGCATTGAAAAAACGACTGTATTAACAGAAGAACTTAAGGCGAGTCTTGCTCGCATCAAAGAATCGTTCACTTGGATCCTGATCAGTGAAGCATGGTGTGGCGATGCGGCTCAAATTGTTCCTGTTATTGGAAAAATTGTAGATCAAAATTCAAAAATCGATTTGAAAATCATCCTCCGAGATGAGCATTTAAGTATCATGGATCACTACTTAACAAATGGTAGTAAGTCCATTCCGAAATTAATCTGCTTGGATCAAGACTTTCAAGAAGTTTTTGTTTGGGGTCCACGTCCAAAATCGATTCAACAAGTGGTGACGGATGCCAAAGCGGAAGGAATCTCAGATCATACCATTTTAGTTGAACGCTTGCAAAATGCATATAATCTTGATCACACAAGATCCATTCAGAACGAAATGAACGAACTTATTGACCTACTCTAGGTGAAATTATTTCAAAAAAAAAGCCCTGACAATTCGATTGCCAGGGCTTTTTAATTTTGACTAAAGTCACGCTATTAAAGCGTCCCTCTATTTTCTTGTTCTCTTTCAATTGATTCGAACAATGCTTTAAAATTTCCTTTACCGAAGGACTGTGCGCCTTTTCGTTGGATGATTTCAAAGAACATTGTTGGACGATCCACTACTGGTTTCGTAAACAACTGCAATAAGTATCCTTCTTCATCACGGTCGATTAAAATTCCGTGTTGTTTCAACACTTCCACATCTTCTTCGATATCACCTACTCGCTCGAGTAAGTCATCGTAGTATGTTTCTGGAACATACAAGAATTCCACACCGCGGTCGCGCATCGCGGAAACCGTAGCTACGATATCGTTTGTCGCAACAGCAATGTGTTGAACACCTGCTCCTTTGTAAAAATCAATGTACTCTTCTATTTGAGATTTTTTCTTTCCTTCTGCTGGTTCGTTGATTGGGAATTTAATACGTCCGTTACCGTTCGACATCACCTTAGACATCAATGCGGTAAATTCCGTAGAAATATCGTTATCATCGAACGAAATGATTTGAGCAAAGCCCATTACTTTTTTGTAGAAATCACACCAAGTATTCATTTCATGCCAATCCACATTACCAACCATATGGTCGATGAATTTGAGTCCCGTTGGTTCTGGATTGTAGTGAGATTCCCATTTTTTGAATCCTGGCAAGAAAATTCCGTCGTAATTTTTACGTTCCACAAATATATGAACCGTTTCACCATAGGTGTGAATTCCTGAACGAATAACGTATCCATTTGCATCTTCTTCACGTGTCGGCTCCATAAATGGTTTAGCTCCGCGTTTTGTCGTTTCTTCAAATGCCTTCGTCGCGTCTTCAACCCAAAGTGCGATGACTTTGACTCCATCACCATGCTTGTTGATGTGTTCGTTAATTGGACCGTCCGAAGTCAAAGGTGTTGTTAGTACCAAACGGATTTTTTCCTGCTTCAACACATAAGATACTCTGTCCTTCATTCCAGTTTCTAGTCCTGCGTATGCCTCAGATTGAAAACCGAAAGCAGTTTTGTAAAAATGTGCGGATTGTTTTGCATTCCCCACATACAATTCAACATAATCTGTTCCTAGAAGTGGAAGGAAGTCTTCTGCATCGGAGAATAACTTTTCTAAACTATATTCTACGTTCTGTAGATCTTTTAAATTTTTAATTTCTGCTGCCATGTTCTTAAATTCTTTGCAATATTATTGAAAATTTAGGACTTAGTGAATCCATGATTTTACGTATTCAGGTAATTCCATTTCCATTGCACGTTTGGTCAATTTTAATGGTTTAAAGGTATCAATCATCACCGCTAATTCCTGCGTTTCTGTTTTTCCGATTGAACGTTCATAAGCACCCGGGTGCGGTCCGTGTGGAATTCCAGCTGGATGCAGGGTAATTTGTCCCTTTTCAATGTTGTTCCGACTCATGAAATCGCCATCCACGTAGTACAATACCTCATCCGAATCAATATTACTATGATTATATGGTGCTGGAATTGAATCTGGATGGTAATCGTATAAACGAGGTACAAAGGAGCAAATCACGAAGGCACTTGTTTCAAACGTTTGATGAATCGGTGGTGGTAAATGCACTCGTCCGGTGATTGGTTCAAAGTCGTGAATCGAAAAAGCATACGGAAAATTGTATCCATCCCAACCAACAACATTAAACGGATGATGCGCATATACGTAATCGTACAAAACATCTTGTTTTTTGATACGAATTAAGAAATCTCCTTCTTCGTCATGCGTTTCTAGTTCCTTCGGACGACGTAAATCTCGTTCACAGAAAGGAGAATGTTCAAGTAATTGTCCGAACCAGTTGCGGTATCTTTTCGGAGT
This sequence comes from Crocinitomicaceae bacterium, assembly GCA_024643365.1. Classification (GTDB taxonomy): domain Bacteria; phylum Bacteroidota; class Bacteroidia; order Flavobacteriales_D; family Crocinitomicaceae; genus UBA952. The sequence goes on from JAHENC010000002.1 coordinate 46,085, forward strand.
AAAAACTGGATGAAATGACTGAATCACTAACAAACGGTTATCGTTATCATTGAATTCCAATTGATAAATCATCCCACGAGGAATGACCAAATAATCGCCGTAGCTAAAATCGATGTTTCCTAATTGCGTGCGCAATTTTCCTGATCCGCGGTGAATGAAGATAACCTCATCCGCATCCGCATTTTTATAGAAATAATCGGTCATCGATTTCGATGGTGCCGCTAGTTCGATGTACACATCGCTGTTGATTAAAACCGGCACACGGCTTTCCACGTAATCTTCGTTCGGTTGTAAATCATAGCCGCGAAAGCTTCGCATCAACATGTTTTTCTCGATTGCGACTTCTGGCGTGATATCTTTTTGTCCAAGAATTTCCTTTACAACGGTCGGAGGTTGAATGTGGTATAAAAGGGAGGACATTCCGTCAAAGCCAGCTGTTCCGAATAACTGTTCATGATACAACTCACCATTTTCCTGACGAAAAACAGTATGTCGTTTGTGTGGAATTTTCCCTAGTTGATGATAAAAAGGCATAGTTCTATTTTATGTTTGTTCAAACAATCCGTCTAAAATTAGTTAAAAAGATCATTTCCCAACAAAACTAAAGAGCTCTGAATGACTAATAAATGATTTTAATCAGTTTTCGAAGAAATAAAAAATAGAATAGAAACTGATTTATAACAAATGCAAAACTTAAATTTGCCTAAATACTTTTTACATGTCAAAAATCATCGTTATCGGTTCTTGCGGACAAATTGGAACAGAACTCGTATTAGCATTGCGTACTTTAAATGGCGCCCAAAATGTCATTGCAGCGGATTTAAAAGAGGAATGTCCACCTATACTTTCCAACGGACCTTACCTAAAGATGGACATCTTAGACCGTGAATCAGTTCGTAAGTACATCATCGACGAGCAAGTAGAAGAAGTTTATTTATTAGCAGCGCTTTTATCGGCTACGGCAGAAAAGAATCCAGATTTTGCATGGAAATTAAACATGGAAGGATTGTTCACCATTTTAGACTTAGCAAAAGAAGGACATGTGAAAAAAGTATTTTGGCCGAGTTCAATTGCTGTCTTCGGTCCAACTACTCCGGCAGATTTAACACCTCAACATACGGTAATGGAGCCATCCACTGTTTATGGAATTTCCAAACAAGCAGGAGAACGATGGTGTGAATACTATTTCAACAAATTTGGAGTGGATGTTCGAAGCATCCGTTATCCAGGATTAATTTCCTACAAAAGCTTACCTGGCGGCGGAACAACAGACTATGCTGTAGATATTTTTTACAAAGCCAAAGAACAAGGAAGCTTCACGTGTTTCCTAAAAGAAGATACGGCTTTACCGATGATGTTCATGGACGATGCCATTCGTGCAACCATTGAATTGATGCAAGCACCAGCGGAAAAAATTAAAATACGTTCAGCGTACAATTTAGCTGGATCTTCCTTTACCCCTGCGGAATTGGCAACATCGATTCAAAAACATTTACCGGATTTCAGCATTTCCTATGAACCCGATTTTCGTCAAACCATTGCCGACAGTTGGCCAAATAGCATTGACGACTCCTACGCACAAAAAGAATGGGGATGGAAAGCCGAGTTCGATACTGATGCGATGGTGAAGGTCATGCTTGAAAATGTGCAAGTATAAATTATCTACATTTTTTTTTGAGCGGAATCCTTGTCCCACATTAGATTTGGAAAATATTTCTTTCAAAAAAAATATTTTGTTTAACATTTTTTGATTTTCATTAAACATTTTTGTTTAACTTTATCACTCAATTGTTAAACAAAGTAATATGTCAACCTTAGAATTTAATGAAGCACTCGTTGGTTTAGAGAATAATCTAACATCCTTTGCTATGAGTTTTACTCGAAATCAAGAGGATGCGAAAGATTTAACGCAAGAAACCATGTTAAAAGCGATTACCTATCGCAATTATTACACACCTCAAACGAATTTTAAAGCTTGGGTGTTTACCATTATGCGTAATTTGTTTATCAATCAATACCGCCGCAAGGTAAAATCCGGTGCTATATTTGATCATTCAAAAGAATCATTTTTGGTTTCTAATACACCAAGTCATGAAGAATCCGCAATAGAAATCATCTCCGTGAAGGATATTCAAGAAAAAATAGATAACTTAGGGGAAGATTATAAAGAACCCTTTGAAATGCATTTCCAAGGATTCAAATACAAAGAGATCGCGGACAAATTAAATATCCCCATCGGTACAGTGAAGAGTCGTATTTTCATTGCACGCAAAAAGTTGATGGAATGTTTACCTGACTTTGCCTTTTCAGCAAATTAATTTATGAGTAAAAAAGTTACCATTCTTGGAGCTGGAATTTCCAGCTTGTCTACTGCTGCTTTCCTCGGAAAAGCAGGATACGACGTTACCATTTTAGAGAAGAACAGTCACATAGGAGGTCGCGCACGTCAGTTTGAATCAGATGGATTCACTTTTGACATGGGTCCAAGTTGGTACTGGATGCCTGATGTTTTTGAGCGTTTTTACAATCAATTCGGTCATACCGCAAGTGATTTTTACGAATTAAAACGTCTAGATCCATCCTATCGTGTGTATTGGCCAGACCACAGCTATACAGATGTTCCTGCTTCCATGAAGGAACTTGAAGATTGGTTCGAATCAATGGAGCCTGGTAGCGCTCAACAATTGCGTAAATTCTTAAAAGACGCCGCATATAAGTACCAAGTCGGAATGCAGGATTTGGTTTACAAGCCAAGTTTAAGTTTATTAGAATTTGCAGACAGACGTGTTTTAGGTGGATTATTGAACATGCACTTACTTTCTTCTTTCTCTACTTACATTCGAAAGTATTTTAAACATCCGAAAATTTTATCTCTGTTAGAATTCCCAGTGTTGTTTTTGGGAGCGATGCCTAACGAGACACCAGCACTTTATTCACTCATGAATTACGCTGACATGTCCCTTGGAACATGGTACCCAATGGGTGGAATGCACAAATTCATTGAAGCATTTGCGGAAATCGCGAAAAGTCAAGGAGTGAAAATATTAACTGACCAAGAGGTTACTGGATTTGAAACCAATCAAAAATTAGCTACAGCCGCACGAACTGAAAAGGGACTATTCGATTCAGATGTCATTGTTTCCGGAGCAGATTACGAGCATACTGAAAGTAAATTACTCAAGGACAAAGCGAATTATTCTGAAAAGTATTGGGACAAGCGTACAATGGCGCCTTCGTGTTTAATTTTCTATGTTGGAATCAACAAACGAGTAGAAAATCTTCAACACCATAATTTATTTTTTGATGAATCATTAGAGGAACATGGAAAAGAAATTTACAAGGATCCAAGTTGGCCGACTTCTCCCCTCTTTTATTTAAGTGCTCCTTCCCTTACGGATCCATCGGTTGCACCAGAGGGATGTGAAAATTTATTTTTTCTTGTTCCGATTGCACCAAATTTGAAAGATGAGGAGGAAATCCGTGAAAAATATTTCGATATCCTGGTGAAACGATTGAAAGACATCACAGGAAATGATATTAGTCAAAACATCGTTTACAAAAGAAGTTACTGTATCAATGACTTCAAAGGTGATTACCATGCTTTCAAAGGAAATGCATACGGACTAGCGAATACTTTGCTTCAAACAGCCATTTTGAAACCAAGTTTGAAAAATAAGAAATTGAAGAACTTCTATTATACCGGACAATTAACAGTTCCGGGTCCAGGAGTTCCCCCTTCCATTATTTCCGGTGAAGTAGTGGCAAAACAAATCATGAAAGAATTTCCGATAAACTAACGGCTATGAAACAATTATTCGACGATATCAGTCAAGAGATGAGTCAGCTTACCACCAAAAGGTATAGCACTTCATTCTCATTAGGGATTAGCTTTTTAGATTCCGATTTGCATAAACCCATTTATTCAATTTATGGTTTTGTTCGATTTGCGGATGAAATCGTTGATTCATTCCACGGATTCGATAAAGAGGCATTATTAGCTGATTTTAAAGTTCAAACTTACAAGGCAATCGCAGAAGGAATTTCATTAAACCCAATTTTGAACAGTTTCCAATGGGCAGTTAATAAATATGCCATCCCGATGGAATTGATTGATACTTTTTTAAATTCCATGGAAATGGATTTGAACAAGCAATTCTACAGCAAGGAACAATATGAATTGTACATACTTGGATCTGCAGAGGTGGTTGGACTCATGTGTTTGAAAGTTTTCGTAGATGGGAACGATGAAGAATATGAACGACTTAAACCGAGTGCGATGAAACTTGGTTCTGCTTTTCAAAAAATCAATTTTTTAAGAGATTTAAAGGATGATTTTCAGACATTAGGCAGGACTTATTTCCCTGGTATCAACATGGAAGAGTTTAATGCCACCGTTAAAAAAGAAATTGAAGCGGACATCGAAGCAGATTTTCGTGCAGGATATGAAGGGATTTTACAACTTCCAAAAAATGCACGATTCGGAGTATATATGGCCTACAAATATTACTTCAAACTATTTAAGAAGATAAAAGCTAAATCTGCACAAAACATACTTACAGAGCGCATTCGTATTCCAAATTACCGAAAAATGCGCATCCTTTTGACTTCATACGTTCGACACAATTTGAATATGTTGTAATATGATTGAAGAGGTCATTTTAGTGGATGCAAATGATAAGGCCATCGGATCGATGGAGAAAATGGAAGCACACGAAAAAGGATTGTTGCATCGGGCATTTTCCATTCTACTTATAAACGAAAAAGGAGAAATGTTACTCCAGCAGCGTGCGATAGAAAAATACCATTCACCCGGATTATGGACCAATGCGTGTTGCAGTCATCCACGTCCAAGTGAAAGCAATCTAGACGCAGCCCATCGACGACTTCAAGAAGAACTTGGCATGTCAGTAGAATTGAAGGAAATTTTTCATTTCACTTATCGTGCTGAATTCGATGACGGATTAATCGAACATGAAATAGATCATGTTTTTTTAGGATTAACGAATGTAAATCCAACAATAAACTTAACGGAGGTGATGTCCTACAAATGGATAAACCTCCATGAATTACAACAAGATATGATTGCCCAACCGGATAAATACACCGCTTGGTTTAACTTATTAATGGTTGATTATTATTCTTCCATTGAAAACGCACTGAAACATGAAAGTAAGTAGAAGAGCTACCTTTAACGCAGCACACAGATTGTTTCGCCCCGACTGGACTGACGAAAAAAATGTTGAAATTTTCGGAAAATGTAGTAATCCTAATTTTCACGGACACAATTACGTCTTAGAAGTCATTCTAGATGGAGAAATTGACCCTGAAACAGGATATGTAATTGATTTAAAAATCGTTAAAGACGCCATTAAATCGGAAATTGACGAACGATTTGATCACCGAAATCTCAATCTTGATTGTCCAGAATTCAAAGACTTGAATCCAACCGCAGAGAACATTGCCGTTGTCGTTTGGAATCTACTGAGAGCTAAATTACCCATGCATTTGGAATTGACCATTAAATTATGGGAGACTGAAAATAATTGTGTAGAATACGCAGGTAATTAAACATTCATGGTACTTTTTTGGCACCGCAGAGACCTGCGAATTGAAGATAACGCCGGTTTATTTAAAGCACTGAAAGAAAATGATCAGGTACAACCTGTTTTTATTTTTGATTCGTCAATTCTTAATGAGTTACCTAGAAATGATCAACGTGTGCGCTTTATTCACCAAGAAATTCAAACCCTTAAAAAGGAATATCAAGATTTAGGTTCTGACCTCAACGTTTACCTTGGGAATCCAATTGAATTGATTCCCTCCATCGCCAAAAACCTTGAATGTTCAGCAGTCTATACCAACCGAGATTATGAGCCATATGCATTAGAAAGGGATAAACAGATTTTTGCATCCTTGGAAGATTTAAGAATTTCATTTATTGGATCAAAAGACCATGTCATTTTTGAAAAAAACGAGGTAACGAAGGATGACGGGCTCCCATACACTATTTTCACACCATACGCGAGAAAATGGAAAGCGACCATAACGGAATCATCTTTGGCTTCCTATTCAACTTCCATTTATCGAGCAAATCTCGCACCTAGAGAAAAAGTTCAAGAGTTAATCTCCCTGAATGAACTTGGTTTCGATGATGTTCAACTTTTCCCTTTTCCAGATAGATCTTTTCCGGAATCAATTATCAAGGATTACCATGAAAACCGTGACTTTCCTACAGTTAATGGGACTAGCAGACTGAGTTTACATTTACGCTTTGGAACCATCAGTATCCGTCAATTGGCACGTTTCGCACGTGAACGAAATGAGACATACTTAAATGAATTGATTTGGCGGGACTTCTACCAGATGATTATTTATCACTTTCCACATTCAGTAAAAAACGCTTTCAAAAAGCAATACGATAAAATTGAATGGGAGCAAAACGAAGCACATTTTGAAGCTTGGTGTGCTGGAAAAACGGGGTATCCACTTGTTGACGCAGGAATGCGCGAATTGAATGAAACTGGATTTATGCATAACCGTGTCCGAATGGTTGTGGCTAGCTTCTTAACAAAGCACTTATTGATTGATTGGCGTCGCGGAGAATCCTATTTTGCAGAAAAATTAATGGACTTCGAATTAGCGAGTAACATCGGAGGTTGGCAATGGGCAGCAGGTTGTGGTTGCGACGCAGCACCTTATTTCCGTGTTTTCAATCCAACAGCTCAACAGGAAAAATTCGATAAACAAAAAAAATACATTCAGAAATGGGTTCCTGAATATGGAACATCAGCATATCCAAGTCCAATAATTGAACATGTTTTTGCAAGAGAACGCGTACTTAGCAGATTTAAAAAAGCACTAAATGACTAATCCAATTCAAATCGGGGACAAATGTCCTGTTTTTAGTTTACCCAATCAGGCAGGGGAAGTTGTAAATATTTCAGATTACTTGGGCAAACAGAAACTTGTTTTGTTTTTCTACCCGAAGGATGATACACCAGGTTGTACTAAAGAAGCATGTGAATTTAGAGATCGCTATGCCGATTTCCTAGACTTAGGTTGTTCTGTTTTCGGTATATCCTCTGATTCAGAATCCTCACATGTCGGATTCATTGAGAAACATTCACTTCCTTACTCATTGTTAGCTGACAAGCAAAAAATCGTTAGGAAATTATTTGGTGTTCCAGGTAATCTTTTTGGGTTAATTCCAGGAAGAGTCACGTATATCATCGATGAGCAAGGAATCGTCATTGGAATTTTCAATTCTCAACTCGATCCAATTGGACATATTGATGCGGCACTGAAACTTTTTAAAGCAAATAATTGAAATGATAACATTCATTACGTGCAAGTTAACTTAATAATAGCTTTTATTCTCTTTTGTTATATTCTGCTAAACCGTGAATTTCAGGATCTAAATAGTCGTCGTTGATTCCTTAGTTGATGTCACGTTTTCATTAATAATAACTAAACTAAACTGCAGTATTTCTATTATTATTTTCGTTTTCTAAGTTTAAATAACAATAATAAGGTCGCATAATCCTGATTAACTGATACTTAACTGTATTTAATCGATTAATTTATTCTTATTTTTATGCTAGTTTATATTAATTTTTTAAAGTTTAATGTAAGTAAATGTTGTTTGAAGAAATGTAGATTTGCTCTGTGAAAAACATGGTTGCAGAAAAAATTCGCTTAGAGCGATTGAAACAAAATCTTAGTCAGCAGAACATGGCTGACGAGTTAGGTATTACGGCCGCGGCCTATTCCAATTTAGAGAGAGGGGTTTCAGATATAACGGTTTCTCGCTTATTCGAAGTGTCCCGCATTTTGAAAAAAACTCCCCAATGGTTTATTGATGAGATCTCTTCATCCACCGATTTATTTGAATCAAGTTTTGTAGAGTCAGGTATGAAGCATGACTTGTTGATTCTACAAAACGAAATGGAGTTTATGAAGCATCAACTTGCCCATCTTCAATTTCAACTGACTAAAAAATAAAAAAGCCGCCCGAAGGCAGCTTTCCAAATGTTGATGAGTAAACCTATTGTTTAATCAATTGAACCTCACAATTTAAGTTGATTTCGTCTCCAAGAACGATATTTCCTGCCTCTGTTACTGCACTCCAAGTTAAACCAAACTCACTTCTTTTGATTTTTCCAGAGATTGACATTCCTGCTTTAGTTTGTCCGTAAGGATCAACAGCAATTCCAGCGAAATCTGCCACTAAAGTCACAGGTTTAACAATTCCTTTGATACTCATATCACCAGATATTTCCAATTCACCTTCACTTAATTTCTTTACTGAAGTTGAATGAAACGTTAACTCTGGATGAGCTGCAGCATCAAAGAAATCTGCTGATTTCAAGTGTCCGTCTCTATCAGCAACACCTGTATTGATGCTGTCTATTGACGCATTAAATGAGAAATTTGCAGTACTGAAGTCATCCCCTGTAGTTGAAGCTTCTGCCGTGAATTGCCCGAAGTTTCCACTTACATTTGAAATCATCATGTGACGCACTTTGAAACCTATTTCACTGTGCATTCCGTCAATTGTCCATTTAGTATCCATATTTTCTTTTTTTTTTACAAAGGTAGAAACGAAGAATGCTTTACACACTTGACCTGTGTTAAGAGATTGAGTCTTTAGCGTTATTTTTTGTATTTTTGATTTATGAAATCACTGCTTCTTTTAATCGTTCTTGTGTATCATTTGTCAGCTCATGCTCAAATAATTTCGACAACAACCGAATCAGTTGCAAAGAAAAGCAAGAGTCGAGACAGTTCTTCCATTCTGTATGTTGACTTTCAACGCTTCCATTCGAATCCGAACTTAGTTCAAAACACCAATTTTCTTTCCATACCACTAGGTGAACGGGCAAATGAAACCTCACTGAAAACATGGTCATATCAGTTTGGCCTTTGTTCTCCATTAACGAAGCACCTTTCCTTTGATGGTGGTTTAGCATTGGTTCAAACAGGAGAGCAATATTCATGGAATTCAAATTCAACAGATTCTAGCTATCGATACACCACAAAATACCGTTATTTCGGAATGCCATTGCAAGTAAAATACCAAACGGGTAAGGATGTCGTCTTTTTCGTTGGAGCAGGAGTCATTCCTCAACTCTTTCAATCATATGAACAAGGGATTAATTGGACAGATTCATTAGGTAACGCAGGAAAACAAACGATCAACGACGAATCGATGTGTCAGAGTTTTGTTCTATCGGCATTGGCATCTACTGGAATTCAACTTCATTTTCAAAGCAATTATGGCTTGCGTTTTAGTGTTTACTATCGCTATCAACTGACGAATTCCTACGGACCGTATCAATATTTCAAGCATTACTCTTCTGGTTTAGGTGGTGGGATTGCTTTAACACGCAAATTATGAGCACATACGTAAAGGAAATCATTCAATATTTGGAAAAATCGTTTCCTCTTTCGCTTCAAGAATCTTATGATAACTCTGGACTAATCTGCGGTAGAATGGACCAAGAAGTTCAGGGAGTTTTGCTCTGTTTAGATAGTTTAGAAGCAACTGTTGATGAAGCTATTGCAAAAAACTGTCAATTGATCATCGCGCATCATCCAATAATTTTTAAGGGATTAAAGAAAATAACAGGGAATTCTTATGTAGAACGAGTGATTGAGAGATGCATTCGACATGGTATTTCTCTTTATGCCATTCATACGAATTTAGACAATCACATCAATGGGGTCAATGGTGAGATTGCCAACCGAATTGGTCTAAAAAACCGTAGAATCTTACGACCCATGACGAATCAACTCTATAAACTAGTTGTTTTCGTCCCAAAAAATTCATTATCTAAACTTGATTCTGCACTTTTTCAAATTGGTGTTGGTTCGATCGGAAATTATTCTGAATGTCATTTCAGAACGGAAGGTATCGGGACTTTTATGCCAAATGAGTTGGCAAATCCAAGCATTGGCACAAAAAATATCCGGGAAGAAGTTGCTGAATTTCGCGTAGAATACCTCGTTCCCAAACCTCTCATTGGGATTGCCTTACGGACCTTATTCGAAGCACATCCATATGAAGAAGTTTCGCATGAAATCTACCCAATTGAAAACCAAGATCAACGTCTAGGCGCCGGTATGATTGGGGAATTACCTCTTGAGATGGATGCACTTTCTTTTTTGAAATCACTAAAAACGACATTTAACTGTCAAGTGATCCGCCATACCGAAGTTCTATCCAAACCGATTAAAACGGTGGCACTTTGCGGTGGGTCAGGAAGTTTTTTACTGACTGATGCGATACGTTCAAAGGCAGATATCTTCATCACTGGAGATTTCAAATATCATGAGTTTTTTGATGCAGAAAGTCACTTAATTATTGCTGATATTGGTCATTTTGAAAGTGAACAATTCACTCCGCAATTATTAGCTGAAAAACTTAAAGAAAAATTTACTAAATTTGCAGTCCATTTAACTGATTTAAATACGAATCCTATTAACTATCTATAGAATATGGCAGCAACGGCAACAAAAAAAGAGGTGACCATCGCACAAAAATTGGACGCGCTTTTTGAGCTTCAAAAAATTGATTCTGAAATCGACCGCATTCGTACAATTCGTGGTGAGCTTCCATTAGAGGTTCAAGATTTGGAAGATGAAATCAGTGGACTTACAACACGTGTTGGAAAAATCAATGACGAGATTCAAGAGTTAGAAACAGAAATTTCTGACCGTAAAATCGCTACCAAAGATTCTGAAGCAGCAATTCTGAAGTACAAAGAACAACAGAATAACGTGCGCAACAATCGTGAGTTTGAATCACTTTCTAAAGAAATTGAATTCCAAGAATTGGAAATTAAATTACACGAGAAAAAAACGAAAGAATCACGTTACAAAATTGATTTGAAAAATGAAACGTTAACAGAAGCAACGGATCGTTTAAATTCAAAACAAGGTGACTTAGATTTGAAGCAATCTGAATTAGATGCGATCATCAGTGAAACTCAAAAAGACGAAGATCGTTTAATGAAAGCTTCAGACGATGCTAAAAAGAAAATCGAAACGCGTTTGGTTTTTGCATATGATCGTCTTCGCGAAAATGCTAAAAACGGATTAGCGGTTGTTCAAGTGATGCGTGGATCATGTGGTGGATGTTTTAACAAAATCCCACCTCAACGTCAACTTGACATCGTAACAAAAAAGAAAATCATCGTATGTGAACACTGTGGACGTATCCTCGTTCCAGTTGAAGGTACAGAAGAATAATAAGTTAATTAAAAAAAAGCTTCCAAATGGAAGCTTTTTTTTTGTTCGTTAGTTTAACCTAAACTCTACATCCAATTTAGCCAATTCCTTGAACAAGTTCGATGAAGGTTGAATTTTCACCGATCGGGATGGAAGATTTACTTCATATCCTTCAATTGGGTCAAATACCGTAAAATGCAATTGGCAATTTCCTTGGTTCTGATTAAATAGTTCATTCAATTTATCAATCATTAAATGATCAACCTCTTTGGATGAAAATTTCAAATGAAGACTTTTTGTGCGTTTTTCTCGCAAATCTTGCAATAAATCGATGCTGTGCACGACAAATTCCGCTTGTTGACGGTAGCGTGGAACTTCGATTCTACCTTTCATGGTAATAAAAGTACCTGGCTCCATGAAATGCTTGAACTTCAAATAATTTTCCTTGAATAAATTTAAACGAAAGGCATCCTGGTAATCTTCAACTGTTAAGGTACCAAATCCATCTCCATGTTTCGTAAAACGATGTTCGGCATTGGTCACAATTGCAGCAATTAGAATATCTCGTCCCATGTATTGGCTTAAATCATTCAACATCGAAATATTACCAGTGCAGAAGGAGTCAATTTCAATTTTAAAATCATCTAGTGGATGTCCAGAAATAAAGATTCCAACCACTTCTTTTTCACGATTCAATTTATAAATTGCAGGCCATTCTTCACATCGTGGCACTTGTGGCTCTGGCATGCTTGTTCCTGTTGATTCTCCAAACATAGAAGCTTGTGCAGAGTTTTCCTGTTCTTGGAAACTAGCCCCGTAACGCACCGCATTTTCTAAAAAGCTTCTACCACTTGGATCAATGGCAAAATACTGAGCTCGGTGTACTCCTTGGAATGAATCGAATCCACCAGCATATGCTAGGCTTTCAAACGCACGCTTGTTACATACACGCAAACTCACACGTTTCGTCATATCAAAAATGGAGGTAAATGGTCCATTCTTACGCTCAGCGACAATCGCATCTACCGGCGCAGAACCAAGTCCTTTGACAGCACCTAATCCAAATCGAATGGCACCAGCATTATTCACCGCGAAAGTGAAACTCGATTCGTTTACATCTGGACCTAAAACAGGAACACCCATTCGTCGACATTCTTCCATGAAGAAAGAAACCTGTTTAATATCATTCATGTTGTTGCTCAAAACAGACGCCATGTATTCTGCTGGATAATTTGCTTTCAAATAAGCAGTTTGATAAGCAACCCATGCATAACACGTGGAGTGAGACTTATTGAAGGCATACGATGCAAATGCTTCCCAGTCTTTCCAAATTTTCTCCAATGTATCGGATTTATGTCCTTTGCCACTCGCGCGTTCAATAAAGGTCGGTTTCATCTTATCAAGTACCTTACGGTCCTTTTTACCCATCGCTTTACGCAATGTATCCGCTTCACCTTTCGTAAAATCCGCTAACTTCTGTGACAGAAGCATAACTTGCTCTTGATAAACAGTAATTCCGTATGTTTCTTTTAAGTATTCTTCACAATCATCTAAATCATAAATGATTTCTTCCTCACCATGTTTTCGCTTACAATAGGATGGGATGTACTCCATTGGACCAGGACGGTACAAGGCATTCATCGCAATTAAATCCGCAAAAGCTGTAGGTTTTAATTCCTTTAAATGTTTTTGCATTCCGGGGGACTCGTATTGGAAAATTCCAACCGTTTCTCCTCGCTGAAATAAGGAATAAGTTAATTCATCATCAATCGGAAATTCATCTGGGTCTAATTCAATGCCTTTATTTTCTTTGACCAAACGCACAGCATCCTTAATCAAGGTCAAGGTTTTTAAGCCCAAGAAGTCCATTTTCAATAACCCAGCAGACTCCGCCACCGAGTTATCGTATTGTGTACAGACCATGTCCGAGTCCTTGGCAGTTGCCACCGGAACGAAGTTCGTTAAATCATCCGGGGTGATAATCACACCACAGGCATGAATTCCGGTATTACGAACGGATCCTTCAATCTCCGTTGCTTTCTGCAACACACGTCCTTGTAAATCAGAACCAGCAGCAATTCGCCTCAATTCTTTGGCATTCGCAACCGCTTCTTGATTTTTCAGTTTATCGATTAATTCCGTTTCCGAAAAAGAGAACAATTTCTTCAGTGAAATATCCGGAATTAATTTCGCTAAACGATCAGCCTCTGGCAGTGGTAAATTCATCACACGAGCAGTATCGCGAATTGCTGATTTTGCTGCCATCGTACCATATGTAATGATTTGCGCAACTTGATTTGCGCCATATTTGTTGATGACATAATCGATAACACGACCTCGTCCCTCATCATCGAAATCAATATCGATATCGGGCATGGAAACACGGTCTGGATTCAAGAAACGCTCAAAGAGTAGATCATACTTGATGGGGTCAACATTGGTAATCTGTATGCAATACGCAACCGCTGATCCCGCCGCTGATCCACGTCCAGGTCCAACAGACACGTTCATTGCTCGTGCGGCATGACAAAAATCCTGAACAATCAAAAAGTAACCTGGATATCCCGTTTTTTCAATGGTAGCCAATTCAAAATCGATGCGTTCTTGAATTTCCGGAGTAATTTCTTTGTATCGTTTTTTCGCTCCTTCGTACGTTAAGTGACGTAAAAAAGCATTTTCACCTCGCTTTCCTCCATCAATGGCATCTTCAGGTGAAATAAACTCTGATGGAATGTCGAACGCCGGAAGTAGTACCTCCCGAGCCAATGGATAAGGTTCACATTTCCCAATGATTTCTTCGACATTTAAAATCGCTTCAGGAAGATCTGCAAAGAGAGAGACCATTTCTTCAGTGGACTTAAAATAATATTGGTCATTTTCTAATCCATATCTGAATCCTCGTCCTTTTCCTTTTGGCGTTTCTACCAATTCATTATCCTTCACACACAACAAGACATCATGTGCCTGTGCATCCGTTTGATTCAGGTAATAAGTATTATTTGTCGCAACGATTTTTACTTCATGTTTACGCGCCAATTGAACGAGAATTGGATTTACCCTTTCCTCCGTTTCTAATTGGTGTCGGCTCAATTCGATGTAGAAATCATCCTTAAATTGTTCTTTCCACCAAAGCAACGCATCTTCGGCTTGATTTTCACCAACATTGAGGATTAAATTTGGAATTTCCCCATATAAATTTCCAGAAAGAACAATGATGTCCTCTTTGTATTGTTCAATAACTGCTTTATCGATGCGCGGAACATAGTACATTCCTTTCGTGTAGGCAATCGATGCAAGTTTGATGATATTTTGATAACCGTTCTTATTTTTTGCCAATAAGACGACTTGGTATCCGTTATCCTTCACACTTTTATCCGCCAAGTTTCGGCAGACATTGAACTCACATCCAATAATGGGAATAATTTCTTCTTTATCGAATGATTCTCCGTTCTCTTCGGCTAATTTTCGTTCTTCTCTAACTTTCGCGTTGTAACCGCTTGCCGCTTTTTCAAAGTGAAAAGCAGCCATCATATTTCCAGTGTCGGTTAATGCAACTGCTCGCTGTCCGTACTTTGCGGCCATTTGAATCAATTGTCCTACTTCTGCTGTGGACTGTAAAATCGAATATTGTGTATGGTTATGTAAATGAGCGAATTTAACACCCGATAATTTCTCAGTGGAAATAGGAGAAGTGGGTGCTTGATGTACCTCTTTTTCCTTTTGTGCTTCTCTGAGTTTCGCACTTTCCGCTTTTAAGTTTACGTGTTGTAATCCGATGGTTTGAATCTCGTCAGGATTCGCCGTTCGGTACGACTCGAAATATCCTGGTTCTTGAAGTAGTTCCTCTAAGGTGTAATGTTCTTTTCGAACCAACTCCAAGAAACAACGTGTTGTTGATTCCACATCGGCAGTAGCATTGTGTGCTTCATTAAACCCAACATGGAAAAGAAAGTCGTGTAATTCCGTTAAGGTCGGAAGCTTAAATTTCCCACCGCGTCCTCCGGGTAATTGACACAGCTCCGCCGTTCGTTCGGTACAGGTATCCAAAATAGGAAGTGTCAGCGGCGTTTCTTCATTGAACCGAACATATTCACAGCCCATCACATTGATGTCGAATCGCACGTTGTGTCCAACTACGAAATCAGCTTTTTCCAGTGCTTTCTTGAAAAGAAACAAGACATCACCGAGGTCTTCCCCTGCTAAACTCGCTAATTCGGTAGAGATACCATGAATTTGCTCCGATTGAAAAGGAATGTTGAATCCATCTGGACGGATTAAAAAGTCCTTTTGCTCGACCAATGTTCCATCCGCCTCATGTAATTGCCAAGCCAACTGAACGACACGTGGCCAGTTCGACGTATCCGTTATCGGAGCGTTATAATTTCTTGGTAATCCAGTCGTCTCGGTGTCAAAAATCAGGTACATGTGCTGTGTAAAAAAGGAACTTTAAAGTTAGGGATTTGTCCGTCAATGTTTCGCCATTGTTGAAAACTATTCTTTCTCGTTTTTTACTACATTTATGTAAAATTCAATCATGCGTATCCTCCTTTCCCTTGCCCTATTATTTTTCCATTTCAAAAGTTTTGGGCAATTCAAAGAATCCGACTATCATTGCCGTAGAGACTCCGTTATTTCTCAAACTTCTTACGGCAGTGTGTACATCACGCGTGATCACAGTTGTGACCTCTATGGTTGGCTTTGTCCGGATCCAAAAAGCTGGATGAATTCCTACGAAATCGACGTAAATTTCCCAGAGATCGCTCATTTCTTGAACCCAAAACAGATAATTGGTAATTTTCCTCGGTACTGGAATAATTTGCATGAATACCAAGGGAACTTTTATGTGTATGGACCAAGTGATTGGATGGCGAATCGCCCAGACTACATTTCAGATTCTTTCTTGGTTGAAATCGCTTCGGACATCACCTATTTTCGCATCAAAAAAACGGAGGTCATTCGTTCATGCGAACTTTTACTGACGGTGGATTTATATGGCGAAGAAGCCAAATTGCGCATTCGTTTGCTCGCATTTCCTGAAGGAGCATCGCTTTGGGAATACACGATGAAAAATGGATCCTGGTCCGAATTAAAAGTTTCTAGCGACTATGTTCGAACCTACGACATGATCAATAACGATTGTGTCAATCAAAAGTGTTACCAGGAATTTCATTTTGAACAAACCGATTTGAGTCGCTTGAAGTTTATGGATTAAAGCCCTAATTGCTTTTCCCAATAATCATTCAATAAAACAACCAACTTACGCGCCATGTTGTTGTGGAAGCGTTTGGTTCGGTATCCACCAATCCAATTGATTCCACGAATGGCATTAGTGACTAATATCTCATCTGCTGCCAAAACATTTTGTGGTAGGATTGCACATTCGTACACTTTGATTCCATTGGCCAAGGCGATGTTGATGATTTGCATGCGCATGGTTCCTGCCAAACATCCTTCCTCAAGTCCTGGTGTGTACAACACGCCATTACTTACGATGAAAATATTACAGCAGGATGTTTCCAAAATATTCCCACGTTCGTTTATAAGGAACACATCGTCTAGTCCTTTGTCCTTCGCTGACAATGCCGCCATGACATACGTTAGTCCTGATTTCGTCTTGTAATTAGATAAAAAGTTCTTTTGTAGTTTAATGTCCTGGTAGATATCAACTTCAAGTCCTTTTGCGTTTAACTCGAAATGATTGACATCATACGGATAAACCTCTATGTAAAAAGTACATTCATTAGATTCAGGTAAATACGCACCTCCCGAAACACGATCTAGGGATAGTCGGCAACGTCCACCTTCAAGAATTCCAGATCGCTGACAAAGTTCAAGGACTTTTGATTCGAAAAATTCTGTGGTATAATACGAAGGGGTCCGCATCTTTATCACCTTCGCACCGTCCAACATTCGTTTCACATGATTTTCCATGTTCAATGGTTTCCCATTGATTAATCGGATACTTTCAAATACCCCATCTCCGTACAAATGCCCACGATTTCCAGGATGGATTGTTGGAGCATCGTTGGACAAAATTGTTCCATTGTTATTGATGTAAAGCAAAGCCATAGCGTCTCAGTCGCAGTTTAGTGAAACAAATGTACAAATTGAATTCCTTTTTGCGGATCCAACATCAGGACAAATAAAATCCCAAAAATTGCCCCTCCAAGGTGGGCATCATGTGCTATTCCGGTATTTCCTTTTTTCAATGAAAAATATTCAAATAGTAAATAAAGTGGCCCGAAAATATATGCGGGAATAGGAATGGGAATAAACATTAAGGAAAGTGATAGTGTTGGATTCCAAAGAATCACGGCGAATAGAACGGCAGAAACAGCTCCAGACGCTCCAAGACTTCGGTAACCCGGCTGATCTTGGTGTTTAACCATTGGAAAAAAAGTTGCGGCGATCATTCCAGCGAAATACAGGACACAGAAATAAATAATTCCTGCGTTACCATAAAGATTCATCCACTCAAGGTAAAGGTATTCTCCCATGAAATACAAGGTCATCATATTGAAAGCAAGATGAGGGAAATCGGCATGAATAAACGCGTGAGTAATGAAACGATGATACTCCTGTTGGTGTTTTATTCGATATGGAATAAATAACATTCGTTCTTTTATTGCCTCATTTTTATCGGCCCAAAGTGAAATAATAATTGTTGCAACAAGAATAATTAATAACATAAGTGAATTTCAGTGAATTGTTTTACCTTTCAACAAGTTATCGAAGTTAATGATAATCCGTTTAGTCATGAAAGTATACTGTTTGATTTTCATTTTCCTCACCTTTTTTTCCTGTAGTGAAAAGGAGGCTGTCAGCAAAAAACACTTTTTAGTTGATGGAAAAATAAGTGTAAAAGAGAAATTGCAACGGATATTAAGTCCAGAATACCTGTCGCACTTGCACATTGACTCATCCCTACATAAAGGACTACGTCAATTCTATGCCAATCGAAAATTCTATCCTGTCCTCAGTATTGATTCTGTCCTAAGTCAACGTGGAGAACAATTGAAAAGATCACTCGATCGTTGCATTCGTTTTGGGATTCCTGCGACACGACTCGTTTCCGTTGACCCAAAACTTCATGTATTGGAAAAAGAGATCGTTTTAATGGGGAATTTATCCCTTATTCAATACGATTTAAATCATGGATTCATTGATTTCGAAAATCAAAAATTGCGACCGAAAAATATGGACTTCAGCGGTCTGAATCGCTTGTGGAACCAAAGTAAAACGCGTGAATTCGACAGTGTTCTTTTGGCGCAGGGTCCGGTTGATACCAATTATCGTTACATGGCGCAACACTTTTTTCATTTTTGCGACACTGCCTTTTTGGATGCACAATCTTTCTCATTGGTAAGTGAAAAAGAAAACAGCGAGCAGGCATTTTCAGAAATGAAAGCTACTTTGATTTCAAAAAAATACATCTCAGACGAAGCGGATAGTTCTTCTGTTCGAGAAGCTTTGAGGCAATTTCAACGAAACAACGGACTCACATCGGATGGGAAAATTGGGGAAGCGACAGTAAAAGCACTTTCTGAAAGTTCACTCGCTCGAAGTTTACGTGGAGCCATTGCCCTTGATCGCTTAAGACAACGAAAGGATACACTTGAGAAGTACATCCGCATTAACATTCCTTCTTTTGAACTTTTTTATTTCGCGAATGACAGTTTAAAAAGTCACCACCGTATCATTGTAGGTAAAGTAACAAATCAAACACCCACTTTGCAATCAACGATTAACCGCATTATTTGCTATCCTTTCTGGAAAGTGCCTTCCTCGATTGCACGAAAGGAAGTTCTGCCAGCCTTAAAAGCTAATCGCAACTATTTGGCAAGAAATCACATGAAGATTTTCAAGGCTAAAGAAGTGGAAGTAAATCCGGATAAAATTAATTGGAAGAAAATCAAGGTAAATACATTTCCATACACTGTTATTCAACAACCAGGATCAGACAATAGCCTAGGCATCGTCAAATTTGAATTCCCCAATCCGTATAGCGTTTATGTGCACGACACTCCATCCAAGGGCTTGTTTAACCAAAGTTACCGAAGTTACTCTCATGGGTGTATGCGTTGCGAACGACCGGTTGAATTGGCTAAAGTCATGCTGCAATATGATAGTCTGGGTAAAAAGTCGAATCCGATTACTGGAGATTCTTTAGACAGTCTTTTGACCCTACAAACAAATCATCCATTGCGCTTATTGAGTCCTGTTCCGATTTTTGTTGAGTACCAAACGGTAGTCGCAGACCGACAAGGGATTTATTTTCATCACGACCTTTATTCAAGAGAAACAAGCTTGGTGAAAATCCTCTTGAACGGCAAATAATTCCTAACTTTGTCAAAAAAAGTTATGATCGTTTCTCCATCTGTTTTATCGTGTGATTTTGGTAACATTCAACGCGACACTGAAATGTTGGATCAGTCTCAGGCTGATTGGTTACATATTGATGTCATGGATGGTGTTTTCGTTCCCAACATTTCTTTTGGTTTTCCTGTTTTGGAAGCCATTCGCAAGCACACAAAAAAAACCTTGGATGTACACATCATGATTGAAAATCCAGATGATTTCTTGGAGCAATTTCAGAAATCAGGAACGGATATTCTTACTGTACATTACGAAGCGTGTCGTCATTTGCACCGCACGATTTCTCGCATCAAAGAATTGGGAATGAAAGCAGGTGTTGCCTTGAATCCTCACACTCCGGTTCATGTATTGGAAGAAATTGCCGCGGATTTAGATTTAGTGTTGATTATGTCCGTGAATCCAGGATTCGGTGGGCAGAAATTTATACATGGAAGCGTAGACAAAGTTCGTTCCCTTGTAGAATTAAGAACACGAAAAAACGCATCCTTTATCATTGAAGTAGATGGTGGAGTAAATATGGAAACGGGAAGATTATTAGCTGAAGCAGGAGCTGATGCATTAGTTGCGGGAAGTTTTGTGTTTAATTCGACATCACCTCAAGAAACGATTTCAAATTTGAAATCCCTCTAAAGCGTAACAATAAACGGTTTTCAACGTTAACTCACTCGGTATGAAATTCGTTTCACTTTTCTTTTTTTTGGTCCTTGCTCAATTGTCTTTCACTCAAAGTGATTTACAACAGAAAGAAGTGCGCTTAAATGAAAGCTTGTTGAAACTTCGTAGTGCCAAAACGGACGAAGAAATGGACCGTTTGAACATCGTTTTCAAAAAAGAAATGGAAGCATTTTTAAAATCCGAAGGAGCTTTCGATTACCCATTCACCCTATTAAAAACGATTGCTGTTTTGGACAGTGAAGACGAGCTTGTTCGCATCATCCATTGGAACATTGAATACACTGATTATTCGTATAGTTATGGTGGATTTGTTCTGAAAAAAGAAGAAGGTAAAGAAAAAGTAACCGTCACCGAATTAATCGATAAACTTGATCCTTACGCGCCAAAACCAGAAGGTATCATTGACGCCAAAAATTGGTATGGTGCATTATACTACAAAATCATTCCATTTGGACACCATGGAAAAACGGAATACCTTCTCATCGGTTGGGACGGTGGAACCACGGGGAGCAATTTCAAATTAATGGATGTCCTAACGTTCTCGGGAAATACACCGAAATTCGGGAGTCCCGTTTTCAAAGCAAATCGCACAACCTTGAAACGCGTTGTGTATGAATATTCGAATCTTTCGAACATGAGCATGCGATTTGATCCAAAAAACGGACGTGTTGTTTTTGATCATTTATCTCCTGAATCCCCTGTTTTGGAAGGAGTGTACTCCTACTATATTCCAGATATGAGCTATGATTGTTATCGTTATGATTACGACGCAGAAAATTGGGTGTTACAAGAGGATGTCATCATGACGAATCCGGATGACAAAAACGCAGAGAAATCCTTTTACTCCTTGAATTCGCGTACCGGAAAAGTAGAGAAAAACCGAATGAATGCTGATTGGATTAGTCCAAAGGATGAAGGTGTAGAAAACAACGGGACACATGTCGCTCGAACAGAAAATACACCAGAGGACCAAATGACAACGGAAGATTTTCGTCTTCCGAAAGTTCGTCTCTTCAGTCGAAGACATAAGAACCCTGAAATGATGCCGGTTGGTCGCGGTAAAAAAAATAAAAAAACTACCACGAACTAATGCAATTAGGAAGAATCAACCAACTTACCATAAAGCGTTTTGCTCCTCCGGGTGCTTACCTTATCGATTTACAAGACAACGAAGTTTTGTTGCCCAATAAATACATCTTACCTGAACACGAAGAAGGAAGTGTGGTGGATGTTTTTGTGATGAAGGATTCCGAGAATCGCATCGTATGCACTACCGAAGTTCCTTATATTCTTTTAGGGGAATGTCGTTATTTGGAAGTCATTCATGTCAATCCATACGGCGCATTCGTTGATTGGGGATTAGATAAAGACTTGCTTGTTCCATTTAGCGAACAATTGCATCGTTTGGAACAAGAAGAAAAATACTTGTTTACCTTACGCTACGATTTCGAAACGGATCGCTTATTTGGTAGTATGAAAGTGCGCAAAGTTTTGGATTTGTGCGAGGATCAAGAGATGGTTGGACAAGCAGTTGATTTGTTAATTTGTGAGGAAGGAAAACTTGGACGCAATGTCATTGTAAACAACCGTTATGAAGGACTCATCTTCAAAAATCAACAGACAAAAATACTCGAACGTGGACAAGAAATAAAAGGGTTCGTCAGTGTCGTGCGTCCAGATGGGAAACTAGATATCCGTTTAGAACCGATTACTTTTGAAAAATACGATGAAGCTTCTCAATTTATCTTGGATGAATTAACCAAAGTTAAAGTCCTTCCTCTAAGTGACCGTTCGTCTCCAGAGGAAATTCGCGAACAATTAGGGATGAGTAAAAAGACCTTCAAACAAGCAATTGGCAAATTATACCGATGGAAAAAAATCACGATAAAAGATGATTCTATCGAGTTGAATGGCTAATTAAGCCCCGTCTCCATCCAATAAGTTACCGAGTCCTCCAAGAATACTCCCCTCCTCTTTACGTGTACCAACACCGTAAGCTAAAATCCGCGAAGCAAGTCGGGAAATTGGTAAGGTTTGCAACCAAACTTCACCTGGACCTTTCAACGTAGCAAAGAACATTCCTTCGCCACCAAATAGGGTGTTTTTGACACCTCCAATAAATTGAATGTCGTAATCTACATCTTGGGTATATGCTACAATACAACCGGTGTCCACACGTAAAACTTCACCTGGATTCAATGTTCTTTTCATGACATGTCCACCAGCGTGACAGAAAGCCATTCCGTCCCCTTCTAATTTTTGCATGATAAATCCTTCACCACCAAATAGGCCCGTACCTAATTTCTTTTGAAATTCAATTCCAATCGCAACACCTTTAGCTGCGCACAAAAAAGCATCTTTTTGACAAATGATTTTTCCTTGGTATTGCGCTAAATCGAGTGGAATAATTTTTCCGGGATATGGAGAAGCGAAGGCAACTTTAGCTTTATTATAGCCATGATGTGTAAAAGCAGTCATGAAAAGACTTTCACCGGTTAGAAGTCGTTTTCCCGCGTTCAACAATTTGCCCATAAATCCTTTTTGTTGTGCAGAACCATCGCCGAAAATCGTTTCCATTTGGATTCCATCATCCATGTACATAAAAGCACCAGCCTCCGCAATGGCCGTTTCCTGCGGATCTAGTTCAATTTCAACATACTGCATTTCTTCACCGAGAATATAATAGTCGATTTCGTGGTTTGTTTTCATGATTATTTTTTTATCAAAATTAATGGGAATCCATCAAAGAAAAATGAAAATAAAAAAATGTTTTGTGGATAACAATAATGTTTACTTTTATGGTACTAGCAACTATTACATGGAGGACTTTCAAGATCAACAAGGAGCATTGGATAAGGAATTGGAGCGATTCATTGAACTGCTTCATGAATTATTGCCGAAATACCATTCTTTATTGAAAAAAGATCAGTTAGATCAAAAAGAATTGGTTCGACTTGGGGAAATTGAGACGTATTTACTGAGTCTCAACTCGAAAATCATGAAAATCAAAGGAGAGCTTGAGCAAAATCTATTTGGTAAATCTCTTGACACATATTACAAGTTAAAACATCAAGCCATAGAAGGAAATCCTCAATCGCGATTAAAAATGGAGAAGATGCGAGATGCTTTTTCTGAGGCCTTGCAGGCTGGTGATATTATCAATTTGAACTAGTTTGTTCGAAATCTGTCTATTCCATCAATCTTTTCTATTTTTGCAGCGATGAATACAGCTAAAAGAATTGCCGTTATTGGTGGGGGAAGTTGGGCAACTGCCATTGTGAAATTGCTTTGCAATACGCAAGAAAAAGTGAATTGGTGGATGAGAAGCGAAGAATCTGTTTCTCATGTCCTTCATTACCGACACAATCCAAAATACTTACAATCCGTTGAATTCGATCTAGCAAGATTAGAGATTTCTACAGATTTATGTCGCATGATTGAAACTGCCGATGTAGTGATTATTGCTACGCCCTCCGCTTTTCTTACCGAAACATTTTCCTCTATTCCAGAAGATTTATTCAAAGGGAAAACCGTCTTTTCTGCCGTAAAGGGAATCATACCCGAGTTTAATGCGATTCCTGCTCGTTTTATTCACAAAACTTTAGGTACGCCTTATGATCATATCGGTATCATTTGTGGTCCTTGTCACGCCGAAGAGGTTGCACTTGAACGTTTGTCTTATTTGACCATTGCCTGCAGTGATCAATCCCTAGCTGAGCATATGGCAGATGCACTTGCTTGTCGCTATATTAAAACAACGATTTCTGATGACTTGTTCGGCACGGAAATTTCAGCCGTATTAAAAAATGTATATGCGTTAGCTGCTGGTATTTGTCACGGAATCGGTTATGGTGATAATTTCCAAGCTGTATTAATTTCAAATGCGATACAAGAAATCGAACGATTCATCGATGTGGTGAGTCCCGTTCATAGAGATACAAAGTCAAGTGCTTACCTTGGAGATTTACTCGTAACTGCATATTCCAATTTCTCTCGTAACCGTACATTTGGATTCATGATTGGGAAAGGCTACTCTGTTAAATCCGCTCAATTGGAAATGAATATGATTGCAGAAGGATATTATGCCACAAACAGTTTGACTGAAATCAACAAGAAATTTGAAGTTGACATGCCAATCTTACATGCTGTTTATCGCATATTGTACGGAGGGATATCTCCTGTTATCGAAATGAAATTACTCGCTGAAAAATTATCTTAAATTCGACCCCATGCTTGTTTTTAAATTTGGTGGAGCATCTGTGAAAGATGCAGATGCAATTCGAAATGTCGCATCTATTTTATCACTTTATCCCGGAAAAAAACTAACTGTTGTCGTTTCTGCTATGGGGAAATCCACCAATAAGTTAGAGGAAATCGTGATGGCTTTGGAAACGAAAAACCATAAGTTATTTGTTGGGTTAGTCGATGAACTTGAAGCCTTCCATATGGACATTATGGCTGCATTATTCCCGGAAAAACATTTTAAAATCTATCAAACAATCGAAGAAGTATTCGAATCGTTGAAAGCTCGTTTTGAAACAGTTTTTTCTGAAAATAACAGCTTTGAATACGATCAAATTGTATCCTTAGGAGAAGTTTTATCCTCACAAATTGTAAGTGCGTATTTAATTGAGCAAGATTTTTCAGTGAAGTGGATGGACGCACGAAAATTGATTCGTACCGATCATACCTACCAAGAAGGAAAAGTTGATTGGAAAAAAACGGAGCAACTCATTCAAGAGCGGATGATTCCTGCGTTTCAGGATGCGGACATTTTACTAACTCAAGGATTCATTGGTCATACAACAGAGGGATTCACAACAACTTTAGGACGAGAAGGATCGGATTATACCGCAGGTATTTTAGCCTATTGTGGTCAAGCGGAAAGTGTGACCATATGGAAGGATGTGCCTGGAATGTTAAATGCTGATCCAAAATACTTTGCGAACACGAAAAAGCTAGATGCTATTTCCTTTAAGGAAGCGATTGAACTCTCCTACTATGGAGCAAGTGTCATCCATCCAAAAACGATTCAGCCCTTGCAAAACCGCAACATCCCACTTTATGTAAAATCCTTTTTGGATCCAAAAGCAGATGGAACAGCCATTCAGTCCTCATCGAGCAAAGACCATTTAATTCCTTCCTACATTTTCAAATTTGATCAAGCCTTGTATTCATTTACACCAAAAGATTTTTCCTTTATCGTGGAAGAAAATCTAAGTGTCATTTTCGGGAAATTATCCGCTTTGAACATCAAGATAAACCTCATGCAGAATTCAGCTTTGAGTTTTTCGATTTTAGTGGATCAGAAAAAACTAAAAAGAGATGAATTTCTGGCACTCTTTCAATCCGACTATGAAGTGAAATACAATGAAAATTTATCTTTAGTGACTATTCGTCATTACGACGACCATACCATTGAGCAAGTCACACAGGACAAGGAAATTATTCTCCAACAGCGTACGCGACACACAGCTCGATTTGTGCTTAAATAATCTACGAATACCACAAAAGTGGTATTTCAATTGAGCGTAAATGAACGTAATTTTGGGGCATGTTGAACACATTGGATCATATTGAATTACAGCGCGTAGTAGAAATTGTTTCTGTAGACAACTCTCCCATTTCATCGAAGTTAACAGAAATGGGCTTAGTTGCAGGACAATTGATCACTACACTCTTTAGAGCGCCCTTCGGTGATCCTATTGCTATTGAGCTAAATGGTACCGTTCTTTCATTACGCTTAGAAGAAGCGCAATTTATTGAAGTGAAAGCGTAATGCTTTGACTCAAAATTAATAAGTTTGCAAACCATGAAAATTGCGTTACTCGGCAATCCCAATACGGGCAAAAGCTCCGTATTTAATCTCTTGACAGGTTTGCGTCAACAGGTAGGGAATTTTGCCGGAGTTACTGTCGACAAACGAAGTGGATTCATACAATTAGATCAAGTTCAACATGAGCTGATCGATTTCCCTGGAACATATAGCATTTATCCGAGATCCAAAGAAGAATCAGTTGTCTTTGATGTACTTTCCGACTCAAATCATTCGCAACATCCTGATCAGATTGTTTTTGTTGTAGATGCGAGTAATTTACAACGGAACTTACTCTTCTTTACTCAAGTATACGATTTAGGTATTCCTTGTATTTTGGTTTTGAATATGTGGGATCTTGCACAGAGAAAAGGAATTATCATTGCAACAGAAGAATTAGGAAAGATGTTTCCTGGTGTACCTATTATTCAATCCAATGCACGCATAGGACTTGGAAAGGACCGCATTCTAAAAGCATTGACAAGCAATGGTAACACTGAGTTAAATCAAGTGAGATTCCTCGAATCATCAGAGCTTTGTTCAATAGACGATGTTCAGTGTCAAAAATTAGAAGCTGAAAAGCGCCTGCGAAAAATCAAAGACTCCTTGAAGCATGTTGTGCAAACAAAAACGCCCGAAGGAGATAGTATTTCGCGGAAAATTGACCGTGTTTTAGTTCATCCAATTTTTGGATACGTGATTTTTGCATTCGTTTTATTGACCATTTTTCAATTTATTTTTACGTTTGCCAACGCTCCAATGAATTGGATCGATACTCTATTTTCACACTTTTCCACATGGAGTAGCGAGGCCATTCAACCTGGACTTGTGAACGATTTAATTTCACAAGGAATAATTCCGGGGATAGGCGGAGTGGTCGTGTTTGTCCCGCAAATTGCCATGCTTTTCTTTTTCATTTCAATTTTAGAAGAAAGTGGATATTTGTCTCGTGTGGTGTTTATCATGGATCGACTTATGCGTCCTTTTGGACTGAATGGAAAAAGTGTAGTTCCACTGATGTCTAGTGTAGCTTGTGCCATTCCCGGCATCATGGCAACACGAACGATTTCCAATTGGAAGGAACGCCTCATTACGATTTTAGTCGCTCCTTTCATGAGTTGCAGTGCCCGAATTCCGGTTTACACATTGTTGATTTCTTTGGTGATCCCCAAAACATTTGTTTTTGGTTTCATCAACTTACAGGGAATCGTCCTCTTTGGATTATATAGTTTAGGGATTGTTTTTGCGTTATTGGTTTCCTTGTTACTAAAATTGATGATTCAACAAAAAGAAAAAGGATTTCTACTTTTAGAATTGCCAGATTACAAGAATCCACGTTGGGGAAATGTGTTTATTAACGTGCTTGAAAAAGTGAAAATATTTATCCTGGATGCCGGTAAAATCATTCTAGCGATTTCCATCATTCTTTGGTTCCTTGCTAGTTTTGGGCCAAATATGAACGAATCTATGCATGGATTGAGCAAAACAAATGCCTATCAGTCCATGACGGAAAAAGAACAAACGAAAGCGATGGACGCATGTAAACTTTCAAATTCTTACATTGGGATTCTTGGAAAAGGCATGGAGCCAGTTATTGCACCGCTCGGTTACGATTGGAAAATTGGCATTTCACTCATTACTTCATTTGCAGCCAGAGAAGTATTTGTTGGGTCTTTAGCCACAATTTATGCCGTTCAAGACGAAAGTGATGAACAAACCTTACTCATAGATCGAATGCGCAACGAAGTGAAAGCAGATGGTACACCTGTCTTCACCTTAGCAAGTGGCGTTTCATTGATGGTATTCTATGTGTTTGCTATGCAATGTATGGCAACAATGGCTGTTGTAAAACGCGAAACAAATTCTTGGAAATGGCCCATTATTCAATTGGTTTTCATGGGATTATTAGCGTATTTTTCAGCTTGGCTTTGCTTTATTCTCCTCTCTTAATTCACGGATAAATCGTATATTCGTTTAGATATGCAGACAATCATCATTCTTTTGGCTCTTGGACTTTCCGTATACTACATAGTTAGTAGGATATGGAGACAGTTTTCAAAAAAGAGTGCTAGTTGTGAGGGATGTGCATTAAATCAATTACCGAAGAAAGAGCAACACAACCATGGGGAACATTCAGCTTTATAAGTACAATGCTACTTTTTACTCCGTTAAACAGGAGTCATCCTCGTATTTCGCTGATGAGTTTTTAGAATCCGAACTCGATAATGACCATGTTGCATGGTTAAACTTTCATGGCGTCGAGGATTCAGAAGCGATTGAGCAATTATGCCATAAATTGGGTATCGATAAATTAACCATCGAGAGTATCCATAAACAAGTACGTCGACCGAAAGTGGAAGAATATAGCAAGTATATGTCCTTCCATGTGATGTCTGCCTTACCGAAGGAACTTGGGAATCCATTTCTACATCAGGATCAAATTTCGTTTTTAATGGGCGAAAATTACTTGATTTCTTTTCAAGATAAACCTTCTGATCACTTTATAGATGTGCGTGACCGAATAGAAAAAGGAAGAGGGAAAATTCGAACAAAAGGTTCCGATTTTCTCATGTTTAGGATGTTAGAGGCAATCATTGATAATTACTTCGAAGTTCTAGAGGAAATTTCCAGTCAGATTGAAGCTATTGATGCGAAACTTCACCTCACTCAGGATAAGTCCATTTTAGCCAGTATTGAATTGGAAAAACGTAAACTGATTGAACTGCGTAAGATTGCACAACCCATGCGTGATGTCACCAATCAATTAGAAAATAGCGAGAGTCCATTTATTCAGGGCAGTAATCGTCATTACTTTCGAAGTTTACGTTCCTCTTGCATGAGTGTTCTGGAAGAAATTGATGCCAATAAACAAATTTTGGAGGGAATGGCAAATCTATACTATGCCGCCCAAGGTCAACGCATGAATGAAATTATGCGTGTATTAACGGTTGTTAGTTCCATCTTTATTCCTTTGACATTTATTGTTGGCGTTTACGGAATGAATTTCGAACATATGCCAGAGTTGAAGTATCCGTATGGATACTATTCGGTGATTGCTTTTATGTTCGCGTTAGCCATTGGACTTGTTTTGCTTTTTATCAAGCGAGGATGGATTAAGAAATAATCTTTTGAAGTCGAGTGAACCGGAATATTTCGACCTAAAAATCTGTTAACATTTAGTTAAATAAAAATCGGACGATTGAATCCTCCGTAAGTTTGATTCATAAAATTAATTGACTATGAAAAAACTATTTTTATCCTTTGGGATTATGTTCATCGCAGTTTTGGGAATGAACACCGTGAATGCACAAATTGAGAAAGGTGCTAAAATCGAATTCAGTAAAGAAACTCATGACTATGGTAACATCAAATACGGTGGAGAACCATATTGCAATTTCGAATTCAAAAATACAGGAGACGAGCCATTAATCATTTCAAACGCGAAAGGATCATGTGGTTGTACAGTTCCTGAGTGGCCGAAAGACCCAATTGCACCAGGAGCGAAAGGTGTTATTCGTGTGAAATACGATACTAACCGTCCAGGTCCAATCAACAAAAATGTAACCATCACTTCAAACGCTATTAACGAGCCAAACAAAGTGATTCGTATTAAAGGTGAGGTTGGTCCAGCTCCAGAAGTTGGAACTCCAGTTAACAACGCTGGTGCACCAATCAACAACTAAGATAATCCTCTTATCAAAATGAAAAAGCCGATCAATTGATCGGCTTTTTTTATGTGTTATAAATTAGGGTGAATTAAATTTCGTTGAAACTAGCCACTGTATTTTTCCACGTAGCATTCGTGCCTGATCGAACTAATTGAATCGTTTGATACCCCATTCCATCAGCAGCTTTTAATTCTTCTTGGATATCGGACAAAAACAAGATTTGCTGCGGTTCTAGATCCAGGATTTCTGCAATTGCCTTATACGTTTCGGGGTCGCGTTTCGCACCAGTCTTTGTATCAAAGTAATTCGAGAGGTGTTTACTCAAGTCCCCAAAGCAGCTATATTGAAACAATAACATTTGTGCATGAATGGAACCAGAAGAAAAAATGCCAATTTTTAATCCATTCGATCTCCATTTATTGAAACACGTTGGAACATCGTCATAAACGTGACCTTTAATATCACCCTCTTCGTATGCTTTTTTCCAAACAAATCCCTGTAAGGTTTTAAGCGGGGTAACTTTTCTGTCTTCTCGACTCCACTGGTCTAGATATGCGATCACTTCTTCTGTCGTCGTAATGCTTTTACCTTCCTCTTCTTTCACTAATTTGATTACTTGAGAAAAGGATTCCTTAACCTCACTTACTTGTGCCATTTTGGGCAACTCTTGAATGTGTTCTCTGAAGTAAGGAAACAACTCATCAACAACGAAAGAAATGGAGGAGGTAGTTCCTTCGATGTCGCATAAAATATATTTAATTTGATTATCCACGTGTTGGGAAATTAAAGGCTAAAAATTCATTTTCTTTTCCTGATTCGGTGTAATTTGGCACCCAACCGGACATATCGATAAAAATTCGAATGGCTTTTACAAAGGGATTTGTTTCACCTGCATCGAACCAATGTTTTGTTCCAGCAGGAACTGATATTAGATCACCTCGTTCGCAGAGTAAATTGAAAACATCCTCATTTTCTAAGTGAAACCAAAACAATCCTTGTCCATCCACAAAAAATCGAATTTCATCTTCGGAATGTGTATGTTCAGCCAAAAACTTGGAGCGAATTGCTTCATAATTTTCTGTCAAGGAGTTGATGGAGATCACATCCGCTGTTTCATAGCCACCATTTTTCATGAATGGAACTAAATCTTCTGCATACGCGGCTAGAATCTCTTCCGTACCGGCTTTATCGTCAAAGTGGACATTACACGACCATTGGTCGAAGAAAATACCTCTTTGGTTCATGAAGGTCCTGATTTCTTGAGGATCCGTTAATTGTAAATCTTGATTTGGGATAGATAAAATGGCCATCAGATTTTTATTAATTCACATTCACAAAGATAATCCAAGGATTCCAAATGTCTCTTCGCAGCGAAAAGATTTTCTCCCCATGCATAGGTTCCATGTTGGCGAATCAAAAAACAATGTTGTTGAATATCTGATTTGCGTTCAGGAAGTACTTTCTCGAAATAACCCATATCTTGAGCATTTTCAAAAATGGGAATTTCAAGCTGGCAGTCGTGAGTTTTAACACCCGCGAAACCTTTTTGAAGTTCATAGTTCTTGACAGTAAAAAACCTATCATTTTTCATCGAGATCAAAACTGGATTTTTTGAATGACTATGCAAAATAACTTGAGCTTCGGGAAATAGTCGATAAATCAGGACGTGAATCATGGTTTCATCAGATGGCTTAATACCCTCAAACGGCGACTGAACAATTCCATTTTCATCAATCGGAATAAAATCATCTGCACTAAACGTAGACTTATCGACACCAGATCGCGACACCCAAATTTGACCATTTTCTTTAAACGAATAATTAGTGGATGTTGCAGGTGACCATCCTTTTTGGTGGTAAGATCGAATTGTTTCCGCTAAGCTAACTTTCATTTGACTAATCTTATATAAACGAAGAAAAACGCACCAAGCGATGCGTTTTTCTTCGTTTGTTGTTTGTTATCATTATTTCGCCAATAGTTCTTTTACCAAAGATGCGATTAATTTTCCATCAGCTTTACCCGCTAATTTTCCACTGAGAAGACCCATTACTTTCCCCATATCCTGAGGTCCGCTTGCACCTAATGTTTCAATCGCGGCAGCAACCTCTGCTTTCACCTCTTCTTCATCCATCATTTTTGGCAAATATGCCTCAATGATTTTTGCTTGAAAAAGTTCATCATCTGCCAAATCTTGACGATTTTGAGCAATATATAACTCATAAGTTTCCATTCGTTGCTTGTGCAACTTCATGCAAATTTTGATACCCGCTTCATCACTCACCTCACCATTACCAGAAGTTGCTTCAAGTAAAAGTTTGGATTTAATATCTCTCAAAGCAGCTAACTTTTCTTTTTCTCTAGCTAGCATCGCTTTTTTGATATCCTCGTTAATCAGTTCAGTAAATCCCATTAGTCTACGTTATCGTGTAAGAAATTATTCGTTCTTAATCCAACTCTACCATCTTCATCTTGCGATAAACCGAAGCGTGAGAAACGTTCTTCTGCACTTGGTGTAGATTGTTGAATACTGATGTTTCGACGAACAAAAGCAGGCTCATTTTCAAATTCCACGATGCCTTCAGCTTTTTTCAATTTCGCGGTATATTCTTGGATACGAGAAACGCGTTCTTGTGCTTTGCGTTGTTGTTCTTCTGGGGAAAGGATGCGTTTTGCAGGTTCAATGCTCATGCGTTCCTCAGCATCATCCTCTAGCATGTGGCGAACAATTGTTTCAGGCTCTCTTACTTCAGATACTGAATGAATCGGAGCTTGGTAAACCACTTCCTCCTCGATTGCAGATGAACTAGCGTCCATTACATCCCAAGAAAAATTGTTGTCCTCAAAACTATCTACAGAAGCCTCCACATCAAAAGCAGGCAATTCCGCTACTGAATTTATCTCTTCATTCAAATGGTAAGAAAAGTTTTCACTTACCGTTGGTTCGTCCAATTCAAAACGAGTTGTTTCAACTATTGGAGTTGGCTCAGGCATCGAAATTGGTGCTTGGCTCACAATTGTCTCATCTGCTTTCAAGAATGGCTCTTGACTTATTTCACTCTGGATCGTTGTGTGTTGTACAGGAGATTCTAATGGACTTACAATCTCTTTTCTGTTTTCATCCTCCAGCGCGACGATCTTGCGCTCTGGAGCTCTCTCAAAACCCGTAATTGGGGAGGAAGAGAATCCTGTTGCGATTAATGTAATACATAGTTTATCACCTAAAGTGGAATCATAACCATGTCCCCAAATCACGTCTGCAGTAGCACCTGCAGCGTCTTGAATATAGTCAGTGATTTCAGTGATCTCGTCCATCATCACTTCTTTATCTCCGTAAGTAATGTTCAATAATACATAACTTGCACCATTGATGTCGTTGTCATTCAATAGCGGAGAAGTTAAGGCTTCTTTCACCGCAACAATTGCACGGTCTTCACCTTCAGCAATAGCACTTCCCATGATTGCTTGTCCACTGTTACGAAGAACAGTGTTTACATCATTGAAGTCAACATTGATTGTTCCTGTTACAGAAATCACTTCCGCAATTCCTTTCGCTGCTACTGTCAATACGTTATCAGCGTGAGAGAAAGCACTTGAAAGGGACATGTTTTTACCGAATTCACGCAAACGCTCGTTGTTAATAATCAACAAAGTATCCACGTTCTGACGCATTTTGTCTAAACCTTCTTCCGCTTGTTGGCGGCGTTTTCTACCTTCAAAATTAAAAGGAACAGTAACGATACCAACCGTTAAAATCCCAAGATCCTTCGCTACTTGAGCAATCACCGGTGCAGCACCCGTTCCGGTACCACCACCCATTCCTGCTGTAACAAACACCATTTTCGTGTTTTTAGAAAGGATTTCGCGAATTTCTTCAATGTTTTCGATAGCTGCATTCATTCCCATTTCAGGAATCATTCCAGCACCTCTACCTTCGGTTAAGGTTGGACCCAACTGAATTTTGTGTGGGACTGGAGAAATATCCAAAGCTTGACGATCCGTATTACAAACGATAAAATCTACTCCTACAATTCCTTGTAAGAACATGTGATTTACCGCATTCGAACCACCACCTCCAACACCAATTACTTTGATGATTGAGTTCGCGTTACTTTCTGCTGCTGCACCCATTTTAGGTAAGTCAAATTCCATATCCATTATTTTTTCTATTAATCTTTATCATCAAAAAATTCACCAACTGACTGTTTAAGTTTTTCTAAAAACCCACGGTCTCTTCTTGGATTTGAGTGTGTTATTGCTGTGTGACTCGTTGCTGAAACCTCCTCTTTTTTAGGAATGAAATCCAGTCCAGATTTTTCAGCTGCCTCGAATCCTTTTAAAACAAGACCAATTCCTGTTGAAAACATTGGACTAGCCAATTTATCTAAGTCATTGGTATTTGCTAAATGCTCCGTTGGATAACCGATTCTCGTATCCATTCCGGTCATGTATTCAAAGAGTTGAGTCAAATGCTTTAATTGAGCACCTCCGCCAGTGACAACGATACCACCAATTATTTTTTTAGAATATCCTGAGTTAATGATTTCAAAATTTACCAACTCAATGATTTCTTCCATACGTGCTTGAATAATACTCGCAAGGTTTTTCAGGGTAATTTCTTTTGGATCACGACCACGTAAACCTGGAATACAAACAACTTCATTTTCTTTACTTTCTGAAGCCAATGCACTTCCAAATTTCACTTTCAATGATTCAGCGTGACGTTGCATGATGCGACATCCTTCTTTGATATCGTCTGTTATCACATTTCCTCCGAAAGGAATTACTGCCGTATGACGAATTAATCCATCTTGGAAGATTGCTACATCTGTAGTTCCACCACCAATGTCAACCAAAACAACTCCAGCTTCTTTTTCTTCGTCGCTCAACACCGCTTCTGCTGAAGCAATGGGCTCCAAGATAATTTCTTTTACGTTCAATCCGGCACGATCTACACAACGCTTAATATTTTTCACGTTATTTACTTGCCCAGTAATGATATGGAAATTCGCCTCTAGTCGTACCCCACCCATTCCGATTGGATCCTTGATATCCGCTTCATTGTCCACGATGTACTCTTGTGGAATCACCGTAACAATTTCCTCTCCCGGTGTCATCACCAATTGATAAACATCATCAACGAATGCATCGATATCCTTCTGAGTGATTTCACCCTGTGCGTCACGACGGGTATACATGCCTCTGTACTGAATACTGCTGATGTGTTGTCCAGCAATACCTACATTGACATTCTTCACTTTCAAATCTCCTTCAACTGATTTTTGTGTCAATTCAACCGCTGTATTGATGGATTGAACGGTACGTTCGATATTTGAAACCACTCCGCGCATGACACCAAGTGATTCACTTTTCCCCAATGCAACGATTTCAATTTTATTGTGTTCGTTTTTACGTCCAACGAAACAAGCAATTTTCGTTGTCCCGATATCGAGTCCAACAACAATCTTGCTACGCTTCACTTCGCTAGTTGGCTCTTTTTCTACAAACGATTTGTCCTTCATACTTTACACTTATTTCGCTATACTTATTCCACCCTTCAAAGGGCATGGCTTCTTTGTAAAACTCCAATAATCGTTCAAATTTATCCTTCACATCTTCATCCGAATTGGCTGTTCCGAGATTGATTTTTTGATCGCCTACAATGGGAATTAGTACAAAATCACCGTTCTTTTCACGGTAAACTTGACCAATCATTTTATGCAATATTGGATCGTTACAAACATAATTTGAAATTCGATAGATATCATCTAAATTTCGAATACTTTTCAAGGAATCGTTGTTAATAATTTTAAAGATAGAATTTGGTGAAAATCTATCGGAAATTACACCTGAAAAAACGAGTACACGTGCGGTATGAAGGCTTGATCGATTCATTAAAAACCCATCTTCATCTAAGTAAAAACTTTGTCCTAATTTATTAAAGATTCGAGCGATTGGTTTTCGCAACTCCAACTGTATATCCCACTCATTTCCAATGCGTTTGAAAACCTTTACGTTTTTCACTTCAGGCATTAATGAAATGACGTACTCAATTTTTCGAATATTTAAGTTTCCAACTTGATCATTTTTTTGAATCAAGCGGTGTAGTTTTAGTCGGTCAATTAGCTCTGGTTCGGTTAAAAATGCGTCACCATCGACATGTATTGAAATTTCAGGTTTATGGTATTTTTTTTCAAGTTCTTCCTTGTTCGCGAAGACCAAAATGGTTACAACTCCCGCTGCTACCAAAATCCACAAACTAATTTTCATCCAATTCTTCATGTCAATCAGCTAGATTTATCGTTAACAATTCTTTTAATGAATGAACCAATCGATCGATATCACCAGCACCAATTGTCAGAAGCACACCCTCTGTATATTGACTTAAATAGGGCAATAATTCACTTGGTTTTTTTATTGTTTTTTGTCCATTCTTACATTTCGAAAGAAGCCATTCACTGGTAATTCCTTGCATAGGTTCTTCACGCGCTGGATATATCGGGAGGAGTATTAATTCATCCAATTCGGAAAGTTCTTTGGCGAAATCATCTGCAAAATCTTTGGTTCTAGAAAAAAGATGTGGTTGAAAAATTCCCGTTATTTTCTTTCCTGGATACAATAATTTGATGGAGCGAACTAAAGCTGCTATTTCCTGCGGATGATGAGCATAATCGTCAACATACACTAATTTATCCGTTCGAATAATGTACTCAAATCGCCTTTTGACACCAAGGAAGTTTTTTAGACCTGAACGAATTTCAATTTCACTCATTCCCAATTCATGAAGCAATCCAACACAAGCCAGGGCATTTTCCGCATTGTGTATCCCTGGTAATCCAAATTGGACAGTACGCCACCAACTATTTTTCAAGCGAATGTCTCCGCATAAAAATCCATCAATCCATTGTAGATTAAACACAGAATAGTCCGCACTTTCGGATTCTACGGCATAGGTCAAAGTCGTGCCAAGAGACTGTAAATGAAGTCCCTCTTTCTGTAGGCAAATTCCTTTTGGATCAAGTTTCATTGCGAACTGACGAAATCCTTCCTTGAATTGTTCGGCTGTTCCGTATATGTCTAAGTGATCGGGATCTGCAGAGGTAATGATTGATGCGAATGGTGAAAGATGGAGAAAAGAGCGGTCAAATTCATCCGCCTCTATCACCGTGAACGAGCTATCTTTGTTTAAAACTAGATTCGACTGAAAGTTCGTCGCAATTCCTCCGAGAAAAGCATTGCATTTCATGCTTGACTGATCCAACATAAATGCCAACATGCTACTCGTTGTCGTCTTCCCATGTGTTCCTGCTACACAAAGTCCCTTTGACTGACGTGTCAACATTCCCAATACTTCTGCACGTTTTAATAATGTGAATCCACTAGTCTTAAAAAAGTTCAATTCTTCCAACTGTTTAATTGCTGGAGTATAGACCACTAGTGTATTCGTCTTGTTTCTAAATTCTTCCGGTAGCTGATCACCCAAATCCTCAAAATGAATTATGCAACCTTCTTCTTCAAGCTGTTTGGTCAATGGTGATGGTGTTTTATCGTAGCCACCAACGGTCAATTCGTTCTGATTAAAATAGCGCGCCAATGCAGACATTCCAATTCCACCAATCCCGATAAAATACACTTGTTTATATTGCTCGAATTGCTGCATTTTTTTAGATAATTGATTCACATGCATCAACAATTTCCATGCATGCGTTTGGTTTTGCTAATTGTCGGATCGATTTTGCTAATTGCTCACAAGAAACTGGGTTGTTTAACAGTTCAATGGCAATTGGAATCAATGTTTCTTTCGATTGTGCATCACTCACCAAAACTGCTGCATCTTCTTTCACGAGTGCCATAGCATTTTTTGTTTGGTGGTCTTCGGCTACATTGGGCGAAGGAACTAAAATACACGGTTTTCCAATTAATGTAAGTTCGGATACAGATAATGCTCCTGCTCTTGAAATGATCACATCCGCCGCCGCATATGCCAAGTCCATTCGCTGAATAAACGCATGAACCTGAGCGGTAGCTTTCCAAGAATCTTGGAATTGTTCTTCAATTTGCTTTAAGTAGTTTTTACCGCATTGCCAAATGACCTGTACGTTCGATGCGGATAATGTATGTAGGTGATTCAAGATACTTTCATTCAGGGTACGCGCACCCAAACTTCCGCCAATCACGAGAATTGTTTTTTTGGACGGATCCAAGTGAAAAAATGTCTGTGCTTCGGCAAGTAACTCTGCGTGTTTCGCTACCAAATTTCGCACGGGATTTCCTGTTTGAATAATTTTTGACGTTGGAAAAAACTGATCCATTCCGCTATATGCCGTGCATATTTTCGCGGCTTTTTTTGCTAATAATTGATTGGTTTTCCCAGGGAAAGAATTTTGTTCTTGTATCAGTGTAGGGATGCGCAACATATTGGCCATTTGTAAGGTTGGGCCACTTGCGTATCCACCTACACCTATAACCAATTGTGGTTTAAAGTTTTTGACAATATACCGTGCCTTCCATAAACTTTTCATGATTTTAAATGGCAGCAAGAAATTGGAAAGTGTCAATTTCCGTTGGAATCCAGCGATGGGTAATCCAACAATTTCGTATCCGGCTTGAGGAACTTTTTCCATTTCCATTTTCCCAATTGCACCAACAAATAAAATAGCCACAGATGGATTTCTTCGTTTGATTTCATCAGCAATGGCCACAGCAGGGAATATATGTCCACCTGTACCACCGCCTGAAATAATTACCCGTTGAATACTCATTACTTGTTTAATTTTATGCTTGCTCGAATGAAGCTTCGTCTTTTTCTTTTTCTAAATCTTTTGCAAATGCCTGAATAACACCAATGGAAACACAGGCCATAATCAACGCTGATCCACCCATCGCAAGGAAGGGCATATTTTGTCCGGTTACCGGGAATACACCCGTACAAACCAACATGTTAATACTCGCTTGAGTTAAGAGGTGTATACCGATTCCCAAGGAAACATATGATTGAAAAAGGTCCGTAGTTTTTAGGGCTATCTTGATGATACGATAGAGTAAAATCAAGTATAGTAAAGCTAAAAATGCCGCCATCAAAAACCCAAATTCTTCTACGAAAGTTGCGTAATAGAAATCGGCATAAGCCTCCGGTAAGTACTCCTTCAATTTTCCGTCACCTACTCCTTGTCCGAATAAGGAGCCAACATGGATGGCTAATTGTGCATTTTTTGCCTGCGCATTCGCTTGAGCTGTTTTAATATCTTGGGAATCACTTTCCATTCGATTTGTTAATCGATTCTTCCATGTATCGAAACGTGGAAGTAGACCAACCTCCGGAAAAGTGATGTGAAAGATAACCGCTAACGATGCTAGCGCAATTCCAACACCGGCCATTGCGAATAATTTCCCCCAAGGAACCTTGCCGATGTATAGCAATGCCATACAAAGCAAGAACAACATAGCAGCTGTTGAGAAGTTATCCTTGACGATCAAGGTGCAGATTACACCAATAGGAATCAACAAAGGAAGGATCCCTTCTTTCCAACTCGTTAATTTATCTTTCTTTTTTACGAGAATGCGGCTGACATAAATAATCAGGGCTAATTTGGCGAAATCAGAGGATTGAAAGGTTAATTTCACAAATGGAATGCGGATCCAACGTCCGGCGCCATTGACTTCTGTTCCAAAAAACAATGTGAAAAGTAAGAGAATAATCGCGAGGTAATAAGAGAATTTCGCGAGTTGACTAATGTATTTTGAATTTACACGGTGGATTGCAAACATCGAGGCAAATCCAATTACCACGTAAATTAAGTGTTTAAATAAATATTGAAAAGGTGAACCACCTTCGATTTTCACCAAAATTGGAACAAAACTATAAACCGTTACGAGGGAGAAAGACATCATGAGGATAGTAATTATCCAAATGACAGGATCGCCTTTCAAGTATTTTAAGTATTCTCTCATATCAATTGTACCAAATTGAGGTAAGCTGAAATTTTAAGGGCAACGTATTCGCTATCACTTTCTGTACAAGTAAATAACAAGGTTCCCGTTGATGTTAATTCTGTCATCAATCCATTCAATACGTCTTGGATGTCCAAAAACTCGTTTTCCAACACAAAACCAGTTCGGTTCTCTCCAAATGAAAGTATGCTTTGAAATTTGTTCATTAATTGCGAATTGACACTCAGAACTGCTTCAATTTCCGGCGGATTTCCTACCCAAATAATACCGGTTGGAATCGAATCGATGAAATTAATCAAGGCATTTTGTTCTGGCTGCATCCACGTAAACACATTTAGTCCTTTCAATTTTCCATGCGCGCGCAAACCAACTCCCTGCGATTTTGACAGGGAATCACTCATTGAATGTCCTTGAATATGAACGTGTTTATCCTGCATCATCAAACAGATAAATTACAGCATTCTAACTGCTTGTTTGAACTGATTTCCTCTATCCTCGTAGTTCTCGAATAAATCGAAACTTGCACAAGCTGGGGATAGAAGTACGATCTCATCTTTCTGTGCCAAACGATATCCATAGGCAACTGCTTCAACAGCAGATTTTGCCTCAACAATGGTATCTACGACTCCAGAAAAAGCTTCTATTATTTTTTGATTATCTGTTCCTAAACAAACAATAGCTTTTACTTTTTCGCGAACAAGTGCTGTTAATTCAGAATAGTCATTCCCTTTATCAACGCCACCAACAATCCAAACAGTTGGATTTTCCATACTCTCCAAAGCGAACCATGCAGAATTAATGTTGGTTGCTTTTGAATCGTTAATGAATTCAATACCGTTTACTTTCGCAACGAACTCAAGTCTGTGCTCTACGTTGGTAAAGTCCTCTAAACTCTCACGAACAATATCCTTGCGGATTTCAACTAGTCTCGCTGCGATCCCTGCGGCAAGAGCATTTTGGGTATTGTGCTTACCCTTTAAAGCTAATTCATGTATTGACATGGCAAATTGTTGGTTTATATTGATTATTAGTTGTTTGTCTAGTGCATAAGCTCCCGGATTTTGCGCTTCTCTCATAGAAAAAGGAGCCAAATTGACAGAAGGGGTTCTTTTTTTCATTTCCGCTGAAATGAGGGCATCATCTGCATTGTAGATGAACCAATCGTTTGATGTTTGATTTTGCAAAATGCGGAATTTAGCATCCACGTAGTTTTGCATTTGGTAATCGTAGCGATCCAAGTGATCAGGAGAAATATTGGTTAAAATCGCAATGTCTGCATGAAAATCATACATGTCATCTAATTGAAATGAACTCAATTCAATCACATACCAATCGTGATCTCCCTCTGCTACTTGCTTGGCAAAGCTGTAACCTACATTCCCAGCTAACCCAACATCGAATCCTGCTTTTTTGAGGATGTGATGCGTTAACAAGGTCGTGGTTGTTTTTCCATTGCTTCCCGTAATACAAATTGTCTTTCCTTTTGAGTGGTAGGAACCAAATTCAATTTCTGAGATGACCTTGATCCCTTTCTCGCGGACTGCTTTCATCACAGGAGCCTTTTCGGGAATACCCGGGGACTTGATGATTAAATCTGCCCCTAAAATCACTTCCATGGAATGCGTTCCTTGTTCCCAATTCACGCCAATCTTGGTCAATTCGGTTTGGAATTCATCCTTGATTTGGGACATATCAGATACAAAAACTGCCCATCCTTTTTGAACTGCCAGAATAGCAGCACCCACACCGGATTCACCAGCGCCAAGAATGACCATATTTTTGATTTTTGTATTCACAATTATCTCAATTTCAGTGTTACAATTGTGACTACAGCTAACAATACTGCAACAATCCAGAAGCGAGAAACGATCTTCGCTTCATGAATTCCTTTTTTCTGATAATGGTGGTGTAAAGGCGCCATTAAGAAAATACGACGTCCTTCGCCAAAACGCTTTTTTGTGTATTTAAAATATCCTACTTGCATCATCACTGATAAGTTTTCAATGAGAAAAACGCCACACAAAACAGGTATTAACAACTCTTTGCGAATGGCAATTGCGAATACTGCAATGATTCCACCTAATGCTAAACTACCCGTATCTCCCATGAATACCTGTGCTGGAAAGGAGTTGTACCACAAAAATCCAACACACGCACCGACAAAAGCCGCAATAAAAATCACTAGTTCTTCGGCATTAGGAATGTACATAACACCGAGGTAATCTGCGAAATTCGCATGTGAACTGATATAAGCAAGAATGGCCAAGGCAATACCAACGATGGCTGAAGTTCCCGTTGCAAGTCCGTCAAGACCATCCGTCATGTTCGCTCCATTTGAAACAGCAATCACGATAAAAATGACGATTGGAATGAAAAGCAGCCATCCGTAGGATTTTTGCCAATCTCCAATTAACCAGTTATAGTTAAACTCATTTCCACGTATGAACGGAATCGTTGTTGTCATGTCATCCGTTTTAATCCATTTAAAATGTTCACCCTCGTGTTGAACGTGCAAATGAGTCACGAATTCCTCGTCTTGTTGCAATTGATAGCTAGCGGATACGCGCTTATGCACAACCACCTCATCTGAGAAATATAAAATGCAGCCAACGATTAATCCAACACCTATCTGCCCAATCACCTTGAACGTTCCTTTTAATCCTTCTTTGTTCTTTTTAAATACTTTGATGTAATCATCCAAAAACCCAATCAATCCAAGCCAAATCGTAGCAATGATCATCGTGATTACATAGATATTATGAAGTTTTGCAAATAAAACAACCGGGATAAGAATGGCAGCAAGGATGATGATCCCTCCCATCGTCGGAGTACCTGATTTCTCAATTTGACCTGCTAACCCTAAATCACGAACGGTCTCGCCAATTTGTTGTTGACGTAATTTATTGATGATTTTTTTCCCAATTACAATAGATACGATTAGGGAGAAAATTAATGCAAGCCCAGCCCGAAAGGAAATGTACTGGAACAATCCTGCACCAGGGAAATTTAAGGAATCGAGATAGTCAAATAGGTAGTAAAGCATCTGATTATTTTTTCAATTGATTAAAAAATTCTTCTGTTAATTGGAAATCATCAAAGTCGTGTTTGACTCCATTGACTTCTTGGTATTTTTCGTGTCCTTTCCCCGCAATTAAAAGGATGTCACCTGCTTGCGCAAGCATAATGGCTGTTTTAATTGC
The DNA here is from genome assembly GCA_024643365.1 of Crocinitomicaceae bacterium. Lineage (GTDB taxonomy): Bacteria > Bacteroidota > Bacteroidia > Flavobacteriales_D > Crocinitomicaceae > UBA952. Next base: position 88,996 of record JAHENC010000002.1, read on the forward strand.
CTGAGCACGGTCAACAATGGTTAAAGAATGGGAACGGTTTTCATCTGACAATCCAACTTCCATTTCTTGAAGAATTTTCATCGGATCTTCCGTTCGTGGATTGTCGGAAGTCAAAATCACCTGTTGGCTTTTTTTCGCCGCAATGGAAGCCATCACTGGACGTTTATCACGGTCACGATCTCCACCGCAACCCACCACTGAAATCACTTTTTGTCCGTCTTTACGAATCGCTGCAATTGTATTCAATACATTTTCTAACGCATCCGGTGTGTGAGCGTAATCGATAATCGCAGTAATTCCACCTTGACTTCGGATGTATTGAAATCGTCCTTCTACAGAAGCTAAGTTGCTCATTCCTCTTAGAACATCCATAGAGTCGAGACCAAGAAGGGTACTGACACCATAAACAGCCAATAAATTCAGTGCGTTAAACTCTCCAACTAAACGGGAACAAAGCTCTACGCCGTTGATGGTTAATGTTAATCCTGAAATCTCATTTTCCAAAACTTTGCCTTTGAAATCGGCTGGTGTTTTTAGGGCGAAGCTTCTTTTTTCAGCCTTTGTATTTTGAAGCATTACGGAACCATTGCGGTCATCTCCGTTAATTAGTGCGAATGAATCAGGGCCAAGATCATCGAAAAACTGTTTTTTCACTCGGATGTATTCTGCAAAGGTCTTATGGTAATCAAGGTGATCGTGTGTGATGTTTGTGAAAACGGCACCAGTGTATGAAATACCATGAATTCTTTGCTGATGAATGGCATGCGAACTCACTTCCATGAAGCAATGTGTACAGCCTTGCTCTACCATATTTCTAAGGAGTGCATTTAATCGGATTGGATCCGGAGTAGTGTGAGTAGATGGACTTGTTTGCGTTCCAATTTTATTGACTACTGTTGAAATGAGTCCACAAGAATAGCCAAGACTCGTAAATAAATCGTGAAGCAAGGTTGTAGTGGTCGTTTTTCCGTTGGTTCCAGTAATTCCAATCAACTTTAATTCCTTTGAAGGATGTCCATAAAACGCACAAGCCAAGTCTGCCAAAGTACGATCCGTTTTCTGAACATGAATGATTGTTGCATCAAAGGGAAGACTTACGTTTTGCTCCACCACAAATGCGCGACAACCGAGATCATATGCAGATTGCACATAATCGTGTCCATTTGACAATGTTCCAACGATGGAAATAAAAACACTTCCTTTCTCCGCTTTTCGAGAATCGAAAGTCAAAGAAGAAATTTCCATCGCTAAATCACCCTGAGTCAACTCAAAGGACGTTTGCTGTAATATGGATGAAAGCGTTTTCATATTAGTTTAATGTGATTTTGATTAATTGTCCTTTTACCAATGGATTACCCGCTTGAATAGACTGATTTTTTACGGTTCCTTTACCTTGTATTTTCACAATCATTCCAGCGGACTCCAATAAATAGATGGCATCCTTTGCCGTCAAACCAGAAACATCAGGAACTAATTTTTTATGTATTTTTTTGCGATTTAAATGAATAGACCCTTTTAGTGTATCCGACTGAATCCATTCAGTGTCGTCATTTAATTGATAGCGAAGATTAAAGGACTTCAGTATTTGGGTGATGTCCCGATTAGAAGCAGCCTTCACTTTAGGAAGGTCAGAGGATTTAACAGCGCGTTTAGAGTTCACCGCTCTATGATACTGAAGGGCTGATGCGTATACTTTATTAGCTATTTCAGCGAATACCGTTCCGGAAACACGTGCTCCATAATATTCTCTTTTCGGTTTGGAAATAACCACGATACAAGAATAAATCGGCTTATTTGCTGGGAAATAACCAACGAAGGAAGCCTGATAAAAACTCATTTTTTCATCGTTGTATTGTTTATTATCTCCCATTAATTTTGCTGTACCGGTTTTACCAGCAATGGTGAAAAACGAACTTTTCAAATCGTGACCAGTACCATTGGTCATTACTCCCTCCAAACAGGACCTCATCACTGCAAGTGTACTTTTCGAACAGATTTGATCTTTAATGATCACTGGCTTAAATGTTTTAATCACATTTCCGGATCTCTTTATCTGTTGAACGAACTGAGGACGCACCAAAGTACCATTATTCGCCACTGCGTTATAGAAGGCTAAAGTTTGTAAAGGAGATTGTTTCAACTCATATCCAATAGACATCCATGGAATAGACATGGCGGACCATCCTGGCGTACCAAGTTGCGGAACAAATGGTTTTTTCTCTCCTTCGATGTCGATGCCTAATTTTTCCGTCAGTCCAAATTGAGCCAAGCGATCCAAGAATTTTTGAGGTTCCGAACGGTAAGCTCGATACATGATTTGAGCGATGACATTAGATGATTTCTCGAAAGCCTTCTTAATCGTAATTCTACCGTAACCCATTCCATGATTCGAATCAGTCAATTTCCCTCCAGCAATAAAGTAGGATCCATTCGCATTGACAAGGTCCGTGATTTTGAACTTATTGTCTTCGAGTCCAGCCATCACAGAAGCTAATTTATAGGTAGAACCAGGGACCTCTGCGTTACCAATTGCAAAATTGTAGGATTCAGCATACCCACCTTTTTCTTGTTTCGATAAGTTCGCAATTGCACGTACGAAACCTGTTTTAACATCCATTACGATTACGCAACCTTCTTGCGCATTCATATGAATCATTTGCTTTTCCAATTCTGAATGAGCTACTTCTTGAATTTCTTTATCAATAGAAGTTATGACATTTGCACCTTCAACCGCATCTTTAATGATTTTCCCGGTCTTTTTCCAACCAGACGAAATGCGTTGCTCCAGCTCTTCTCCATCTTCACCCTTTAAATAATGATAGAAAGCACCTTCGATACCTACCTTGAGTTCTTTCCTATCGAACTTATAATATCCCAGGGTTCTACTGAGCATATTTCCGTATGGTTTTTTACGTAAAATGGTTTCTTCGTTATCGATGATACCACCCTTCATTTGACCTTTCTCGAAAATCGGTAATTTATTGAGCATTTTACGCTCATCATTTGTGACGCGTTTGCGAATCAACAAGTAACGAGACTTATTTTCACGTGCACTGCGAATTTCGTTCTCATATTCTCTTGCAGACTTATCCGGATACATTCTGTTTAATCCAGCAGCAAGTCCGGCTAGATCCGAATCAAACAATTTTTGTTCAACCACTGTTGGATCCATGTGAATATCATAAAAAGTCACTGAAGTCACTAATGGAATGCCATTCATATCCAAGATTTCGCCCATTCGGGGAACTCTTTTAACAATTTTAACCGGTAATTTTTTATCAACGTCATTAAAAAGACTACTTCTTCCTTCGATTTGAAGTTTAGCAGTAGAATATAACACAACTAAAATCAACAACACGAAAGTGAAGTAAATCGTAAAGGCACGACGTTTCAAGAATTTTTTATCTAGGTCCTTACTCATGATCTTTTCGTTTCAAGCGAATGACTTTCGTTGCGTTTTTTGTTTCCTTAATTTCTCTTTTTTCTAGTTTTTCAGCTAGTTTATATCGTCTAGTTCTCAATTCAAGTCTTGCTTTTGCCTCAATGTATTCCGCTGCATTTTGATCTAATTCTTTTTGAGCATTGTCCAGATCCTTATTCACTTGTTTCCCGTAATATCCTTTTGCAACAAGCAAAATCAAAAGGAACATGATGAAGAAGATGAAGTTTAGGTTGTTAAGGACAAACTCCTTTGTCAGAAAGTCGCCATTCAAAATCTGAGCAAAAGCAGAAGCTTTCGATGTGCGTTTTTCACTTTTCGAAGTTTTCGGCTTTTCCGACTTTGGTGCTTTACCACCTGTTATGTATTCATCTTCATGCATTCTTCTCTGCAATTCTAAGTTTCGCGCTACGTGCTCTTGGATTACGTTCATTTTCCTCATCTGAGGAGACAATGGGATGTCGAACAATTTCCGTTAATGGTTTTTGGACATTACCAAAAAAGTCTTTCTCAATTTCACCAGAGAACGAACCGCGTTTCATAAAGTTTTTCACCGGTCGATCCTCTAATGAGTGATAGGAGATCACTACTAACCTTCCACCAGGAGCTAATACATCCGCGGCTTGAGTCAACATATCTTCTAATACTTGTAATTCTTGGTTAACCTCGATACGGATGGCTTGAAATACCTGAGCGTAAAATTTATGGTCCTTAAATTTCGGAGCAAAGCGTTTCAACATGTGCATTAAATCACCGGTTGTTTCAATGACACCATCCGCTCTTTTACGGATGATTTCCGAAGCGATGCTACGCGCATTTTTCAATTCGCCATAATTTCTAAAAATGCGAATGAGCTCATGCTCTTCATATTCGTTTACAACATGATGAGCAGATTTCCCAGATTGTTGGTTCATGCGCATATCTAAAGGAGCGCTTTCACGGATTGAAAATCCACGTTCACCTGTATCAAATTGATGGGAAGAAACACCTAAATCAGCAAGGATTCCATCCACATGATTGATACGTAATAATTGCAAGTGATTTTTTAAGAAGGCAAAATTTGCTGCGACGAAATGAAAATTCGGCGCTTCCCACGCATTTTTCTTTGCGTCGGAATCTTGATCAAATACGATAAGTTTCCCCTCAGGATTTAATTGTTTAAAAATGGCACGTGCGTGTCCGCCGCCACCAAAAGTCACATCGACATACGTACCATTTGGTTTAATAACCAAGGCATCTAAGCTTTCTTGAAAAAGAACCGGTATGTGATAGTCTGTATTATTCTCCATTGTCCAAATCACCCATTACTTCATCCGCCAAATCAGCGAAATCTGCCATGTTTCCTTCAATCATATTGAAGTATTTGGATTTGTCCCAGATTTCAACTCTGTCGTTGTATGCAATAAGCATCACTTCAGAAACTAATCCCACGCGCTCCATGTGAGCAATTGGGATTAATAGACGTCCCGCATTATCTAATGCCAATTGTTTTGCTCCTTGATGAAACAAACGATAGAACATTCGGTTTTGCGGTTTAAACAAGTTCAGTTTAGAAAGTTTCGCGCTGATCTGCTCCCAATCGGAAAGCGGATAAAGCGTTAAACAATCTTCGAATCCTTTGTTCAACATGAAATCTCGCTGGGACGCAGGAGGAAGTTGCTTCCGTAATCCGGAAGGCAAAAGAAATCGGCCTTTTTCATCCAATTTCACTTCAAATTCTCCTACTAATCCTGCCATAGCTTTATAATGGGTAAAATTAGTGGATTTATACCACTTTTTACCACTGGATTTTTAAATGTTAATAACTTCTAACGTTCAAAGGTATTTAATGTTTCGTTTTAAACAAAATATAATTTCAAAAAGCCTTTATTTTACTTGATTAAACTGATTTTGTGGGAATATGTGGGAGACTTTTTAACACCCTGTTCATTTCCATCGGTTATACACAATTTCAAGCCTGAAATTATGCGTACTTTTGCCCTATGAAAAGCAATTTGAAAAGCTGGTTATTACTTGCATTACTCGCGTGCATTTGGGGGAGTTCGTTTATCCTCATGAAAAAAGGCATGTATAATGAGCAGCACAGAGAAATCTTCTCGTCACTGCAAGTTGGATCGCTTCGCATGCTACTGGCGGGACTCGTACTCTTACCCTTTACCTTCCAATTGTTACGTCGATTAAAATCTCGCAAGGACCTTTTTTATTTTGCGACTGTAGGGGTGTGTGGGAATTTTATTCCAGCCTTTTTATTTACGTATGCGGAGACACATATTTCATCTGGTTTAGCAGGGATTATGAATAGCTTCACTCCTATTTTTACGCTGCTCATTGGCTATTTATTTTTCTCCAATAAAATCACCCGCTACCAACTACTCGGAACCATAATTGGATTTTGCGGCATTACCATTCTGGTATTCAATAGTGGAGACGTCAAAACAAACGGGCAAGAACTTCTGCCTTCGTTAGCTATTGTGTTAGCAACACTTCTTTACGGAATCAGCTTGAATACCATCAAATTTAAACTTGGAGCCTACAAACCCCTTCATGTTGCTGCAGGTGGATTCGGAATGGTCTTTATCCCATCGATTATTGGATTCTTTACTTTTGACACATTGGATGTTTTCAACCATCACCCCGATGCTTTAAGTGGTTTTACCGCCATTGCTATCCTAGCAATTTTCGGCACAGCCTTCGCCGTTTTCTTATTCAACGGAATCATTCAATCATCTTCCGCGCTTTTTGCGAGTAGCGTCACCTACCTTATACCGATTGTCGCTGTGATCATTGGAACTTACTTCCATGAAAGCATCACGAGCACCCAAGTAATTTCTATGTTTATCGTGATTTCCGGTGTGATTTTAGCAAATTACGGGCACCTAGTCTTTAAAAAAAGCATTGAAAAATCTTAGTTTTAATGTGAAAAAAAAGGAATTCGTTTGGCATATGAAATTAAATATGTATATTTGCCCTCCAATTTTGGGCGAAATAATAAATTAAAACAAGCTATATGTACGCAATTGTAGAGATAGCAGGGCAGCAGTTTAAAGTGCAAAAAGACCAGAAGGTTTTTGTACATCGTTTAGCAGCAGAGGCAGGAGCGAAATTAGAATTCGATCGTGTATTGTTAGTTGACAATGATGGCAAAATCACACTTGGCGCCCCAGCTATAGAAGGTGCAATCGTTACCGCAACGGTAATTGACCACGTGAAAGGAGACAAAGTAATTATTTTCAAAAAGAAACGTAGAAAAGGTTACAGAAAAAGAAACGGTCACCGCCAGCAGTTTACTGCAATTACAATTACAAATATTAAAGCATAATCATCCTGAATTCAGGAATAATATAGAGAAACCATGGCACACAAAAAAGGAGTCGGTAGTTCGAAAAACGGTCGTGAATCACATAGCAAACGCTTAGGTGTGAAAATTTTTGGTGGACAAGCAGCAATCTCTGGAAACATTATTGTTCGTCAGAGAGGAACGCAACATCACCCAGGTAACAATGTTGGAATTGGAAAAGACCACACATTGTTTGCTTTAACGGATGGTTTAGTAGAATTTCGTAAGAAAAAAGACAATCGTTCATTTGTATCTGTAGTTCCATTTGAAGCTGCAAACGCATAAGAAGTAATTGATACTATTGAAAAGACCGCAATTGCGGTCTTTTTTTTTGTCCATGAAATTGGCTACTCCTTCATTTAGACAAATTCATTACCTTTATTCAAACAGTTTACATGAACTTTACCCGAGCACAACGTTACTTATTGAGTCTTTGTTCAGGACTCCTTCTGAGCATTTCATTTCCTTTTACTGGAAGTATCACACCTCTCGTTTTTCTTGGCTTTGTCCCGCTCTTGTTTCTGTCTGAAGATTTACAAACAAAATCCAAAGGTGGGTGGCACTTATTTCTTCAAACGTATATTGCATTTTTAATTTTCAATTTAGGAACTACTTGGTGGGTAGCAAATTCTTCCTTTATTGGAGCACTATTAGCCTTCGTCTTCAATACCCTGTTCATGTCCTTGACATTTGTCCTTTTTCATTTCGTAAAGAAAGGACTGAAGTCCAATTGGGCAATCTGGACCCTCATTCCACTTTGGATCAGCTTTGAATACTTTCATTTTAACTGGGACCTTTCCTGGCCTTGGTTAACCCTAGGGAACTTTTTTAGTATTCGCCCAAGTTGGATTCAATGGTATGAATATACTGGAGTGTTTGGAGGAAGTACGTGGATTCTAATCGTTAATATCTTCTTATTTCTGTGGATTCGTTCCGTATGGATTCAAAAAAATAAGAAATGGAACAGATGGTTCATTGGAACGATATTAAGTATACTCTTACCTATTCATGACAGTTGGACGAAAATGCCAATTTTGCCATTCAAAGGCACACAACTTTATAAAGTAGCAGTTGTTCAACCAAATGTTGATCCATACAACGAGAAGTTTGCTATAGGAACGAGCAACGAGCAACAACTTCAACGCTTTTTCAATCTTGCCAATTCCGTTGTAGACTCCACCACTGACTTAGTCGTTGGGCCTGAGACAGCGATTAGTCAAGGATTCATCGAGTCTCGTTTGCCAGGACTCCCATTTTACTCGATGATTCAAGCCGAAATGAGAAATTGGGGTAAAGCAGAATTGCTTATCGGAGCATCTACCGTAGAATTATTTGATACCAAACATTCCCGTGCGAGTGTGTACATTCCAGGACAAAGAATATACTATGAAAGCTACAATAGTTCCCTGCACATCCCACAAAAGGGAGAATCAAGGTTCATTCACAAGTCCAAACTAGTTCCCGGAGTTGAAATGATTCCTTTCTCGAATTTATTTCCGTTTTTGGAGACATTAGCCATCGAAAACGGTGGGACATCCGGAACATTGGGAATTGAAAAGGAACCGAAAATTTTTCCCGCGAAAGAAAAGCTAGCACCAATCGTTTGTTACGAATCCATTTATGGCGACTTCGTTTCGAAACAAGTCAAACAAGGCGCACGCTTTCTGACCGTTATCACCAACGATGGTTGGTGGGGAGATTCTCCTGGATATAAACAACATTTTTCCTTCTCCTCTTTACGTGCGATTGAAAATAGACGTTGGGTAGTTCGAAGTGCAAATACAGGGAAAAGCGGGGTTTTTGATGAGTTTGGTCGTATTAAAAAAGAAACAGAGTATTGGAAAGATGCAGCATTCACGCATTCCATCCCTCTTTTGGAGCGCATGACATTCTATTCTACACACGGAGATTACCTTGGTGTTTTATCCGATATTCTCAGCATTCTCATCATCTTAGGTACCATTGTTAAGGTTACATTAAGTAAAAAGAATTCGGTATCTTTGACTTGATGAAATGTATCCGTATTTCGATTGTATTCTTGTGTGTTTTGTTTTCTACTGTGCACAGTCAAGTGCATCATTGGGAAACGATTGTAAAGGATAATAGTACCTGGTATTATCAGGTTCCCATTGCTTCGTCTTCACCCGAATGGATTACACCTTCATTTACGGTAAATTCATGGTTACAAGGAAACGGTGGATTCGGATATGGAGATGGGGATGATAATACAATTATTCCTAGTACATCTGTTTCCGTGTACACCCGTATTGAATTTAACATCGTAAACATCAATGAAATCGTTGCAATGGCACTTCATTTTGATTATGATGATGGATTCGTTGCCTATTTAAACGGAGTTGAAGTTGCAAGGAATGGACTATCTGGAACAGGTCAGCCAACTTACAATCAATTGGCATCGATTTCTCATGAAGCAAAATTGTATCAAAATCAACTTCCCGATCAATTCCTCTTTTATCAAAATCAGTTAAATGGACTTCTTGTTAATGGAACAAATGTGTTTTGTGTAGAGGTACATAATCAACTCGCGAATTCAACAGACTTTACTTGCCGCAATTTCTTAAGTGTTGGGGTAAACAATCCAAGCAGTAACTACGGACCCATTCCTAGTTGGTTCACCCCTCCATTTATTTTGACTAGTTCCAATTTACCCATTGTTGTTGTGGACACCTACAACGTAGACATTCCAGACGAACCTAAAATTGACGGTACGATGGGAATTATCTACAATGGTGAAAACCAGCTCAATCAAATGTCAGATCCATTTAACGAATTTTATGGTCAAATCGCCATTGAAAAACGTGGCTCATCATCGAATACTTTTCCGATGAAATCATACGGACTTGAAACACGTGGTCCTGATTCAGTAAATTACAATGTATCATTGTTTGATTGGCCGAGCGACAATGATTGGATTCTTTATGCACCTTACACAGATAAATCGTTGATCAGAAATGTGCTCACGTATGATTTAGGACGTCAAATGGGACAATATGCCCCACGTACAAAATTATGTGAGGTGATTCTAAACGGTTCTTACATCGGCGTCTACGTTTTGATGGAACGAATAAAAATCAATCCAGGACGTGTAAACGTTGATCCTCTTTATTACACGGACACGCTCAATAATCAGTTAACTGGTGGCTACATTATCAAAGTAGACAAAACAACTTCCGGTGGAGTGATTGCATGGACATCACCGTATACTGCGCAAGCGCCAAGTAATGGACCTTTGTATTATCAAATGCATGACCCAGAGCTCAACGCTTTACATCCCGATCAATTTAATTACATTAAAACTTATGTTAATAATTGGGAAACAGCGCTTAAAAGTGTCAATTTCGCCAATCCACAAATTGGCTTCCGGGCATACTCAGATGAGTTGTCGTTCATTGATTTTTTCATTGTGAATGAATTATCGAAGAACGTTGATGGATATCGCATATCCACTTTTTTACACAAAAAAAGAGTGAGTGAAGGCGGAAAAATTCACGCAGGTCCTCTTTGGGATTTTAATTTAGGCTGGGGAAATGCCAACTATTGTCAAGGCGGACAAACTTCGGGATGGGAAATTAATTTCAATTCAGTGTGCCAAGGAAATGGTGCGAATATGAATCCATTTTGGCTCAATAGAATGTTACAAGATCCTGTTTTCGCGAACAACCTTAAGTGCAGATGGAGTGATTTGCGTACGAGTATTCTTAGTGATGAGCATTTAATGAACTACATTGATTCTCTTGGTGCGATCCTTGAGGAGCCAGCACAAAGGAATTACAATCGATGGCCGATTTTAGGAGTATACGTTTGGCCGAATAATTATATTGGTAACACCTATCAAGAGGAACTAACCTACATGAAAAATTGGATTCTTGCTCGTGCCTCATGGATGGATGCGAACATGTTTGGAACATGTTCGTCATTGTCTGTTGATTCCCCGAATACAGAATTGAAGATTATTCCTAATCCAACGCATGACCTTGTCACTATTTCCGGTATATCGGCCGAAACGAACTTGGAACTGAGAGATTTTTCTGGAAAAATAATTCGAATGATTCCTATTCATCATTCAAACGTAACTGTTGACCTATCCGATTTGGCCAATGGAATTTACTTTATCACTGAATCAATCAGCGGAATTTATGCAAAAATTATTAAAAACTAAGGCGCTAAGCTTCACACTAGGATTGTCCATTCTTTTCGTTCAATCATCTTGCGTGAAGAAAAATGTTGGTCCAGGTGGGACATCTGGCATCACTGGCACTGTTACAGGTCAAAATTTCGAACAAGGTAAAAATGAAATCCAACACATCACTTTCACTTCAGGATCGCAACTCGAACATGGTGATTATTTTTTATTGAATGACCTCACCAGCGGAGTGAATTTTTACATTTATTTTTCGAATCCAAACTGGATTTCTCCAGCGAATCCGAATCTAGAAGGAAGAACTGGATTAGAAGTTGTTTTCAACTATAGCGATTCCAATGTGGATATTGCTCAAGCTGTCAAATCAAGATTAGAATCTGTGGGAGTTTTGAGCGCTAATTTATCCTTGCAACAGGACATTCTAACATTGAGTTGGAAAAGCAGAAAAAACGTAGTTGATCCTGATAACGGAACGACAAACTTTGCTGTTGACGTTTCCACTCAAGGGGAAGCGGACTTTCTTCAAACAGGAGTTATAAACATGGCTGAAAAACGTGTTTACTTGTGCTATGGGGAAAACAGTTATGCAAGTCAAGATGTGCGCACTAACCAACTTGGAGAATTTATATTTACTGATTTACAAAAAGGCACCTACAAGGTATATGTCATAAGTATGTCTCCTCCTTATGAGGAAATGCATAAAGAAGTTGGGAAAACAGTGGTGATCTCTGAAAATAAAAGCATTGTTGACGCGGGAGTTCTCGGAACATTTTTTTGATGAAAAAAATTCTTATCCCCATCTTTTTATGGAGCAATTTTTCCTTTGGCCAAACAGGGCTTTGGATGGATGTCAGTATGTCTAAAAAATGGAATAAAACCCAATCATCGGGCTTTGGAATAGGGAACAGACAGAACCTAGGACTTGGATTCGATCGCCTTTTTCTAGATGCCGCTCACCAAGTCAGAGTCATTGATGGACTTCAAATTGAAGCCACGTATCGCTTGGTCTTAAATGAAAAGGCGGATCAATTGGTCCTTGTCGGCAATCGACTTTCGCAACGATTTCAGCTCGGCTTTAAATTATCCATTCTAGATGCCTTAGATCTTGGTCCTAAAAGACTGAACTTAAATTGGACTAGCACACAACAATGGGGCTTACAAATTGGAAAGCAAACGAGCAGTGTTTGGCGTAATAAAATTAGTTTGGGTTGTGATATAAAAGATTTTCCCTTATCTCCAATGATAAGCGCGGAACATTTTTATCAATGGAATGCCAGCATCGTTTATACGCCCACGGAGGTTCTTGTCAGTGGTGCTACCGTACAATGGCGATATTTTGCCGGAGTGGAAATCGAGCTTCCAAAAAAACAATCCGTTAAGATTCAAGCTGGATTAAGACAGCGAGCAAGTGGAAATCAAGCGTTGCTTCGTTTATCCTACAACAAATCTTTTTAATTTTTTACCAATAAAAAAGGGAGACCCGAAGACCTCCCCTTTCCATCAATCAACGAGTTGAATATTAGTAACCAGGATTTTGATCTAAATTTCTATTTAGAACAATATCAGCAGTTGGAATTGGGTATAAATTCACATAAGTTGGAACAGCAACACCTGCTACGTCTCCACCTTTGAAAGGCCAAACATAATCAGCACCTGCAAAGTAACCGAAACGAATTAAATCCGTTCTTCTTGTTGCTTCCCATTGCATTTCACGTGCACGTTCGTCAAGGATATCATCTAATGTTAAGGTTGTAACATTGAAAGAAGTATTTCCATAACCTCTTTCACGAATGTAATTTACATATTGTACAGCAGTAGCTGAATTCCCTAAACGCAATTGTGCTTCTGCATACATTAAATACACATCACCTAAACGGAATAACGGGAAATCGATGTCTGTATGTGGTGACACTGAATTATTTGAAGCGTTTAAACCTGTAGATGTTTTATTTTTAAACTTAGGATTTGCATAACCATGAGTAAATGTAGACATGCTCGTGATTTCTTTTTGTTGTCCTGCCGTATAGAACATCCAACGCGTATCCTGGGTTGTGTCTGCAAATTTATCAATGAACGGTGCAGTTGCACGAAGTCCACCCCATTTACCATTCACACCGTAATCAGCAGCAACCATACTTCCACCTAATGAAGCACAAACTAAGAACGTTGTTCCTCCCCATGTTTGAGAATAAAGTCCATCATAAACAATCGGGAAGATGATTTCAGGCGATGTACTATTGTCTGCCAGGAACAAATCTTGGTAATTGTCATCCAAAGCAAAGGCACCTGAGTTCATTACCTTCTCACAATATGTCGCACAATCTGCATAACGATCATTTCCGGCACCTAAATATACTTCTGCATTTAAGTACATTTTGGCCATCAGTGCGTGTGCAGCTGATTTAGAAGCACGTCCATAAGGAACAGCTGAAGGATCCATCATCGTTGTTTCAACTGCTTTTAATTCATCCTCAATGTATTTGAATAAATCAGCACGTTTAATTTGTTCTGGTTCGAAAGCACCTACGCGGTCATTTTCTGTAACGAATGGAACGTTTCCAAACAAGTCCATTGCGTGGTAGTAAGCTAAAGCGCGTAAGAAACGAGCCTCTTCGCGGTACGTACGAATTTCCGCCATTTTCGCTTCAGAGAAGCCACGTGTCGTCAATTTCTCTTCGCGTGCTTGCCAGATGAATTCATTACAAAGTGTGATTTGGTAATAAATACGGTAGTACATTCCTTTTACCCAAACGTTGTCTGCATTCCATTGCGATTTATTCAAATCTGGAATCCCTGGGTCATTCCAACCACAAATTGCTTCATCCGTTGGAAGTTCTTGAAGGTTCCACAATACACGGATGTAAGCAGAGAATCCTTCGTCAATTCCAGCGATATCCGCAGATCCAGCTGGACCTTGATTTCCTGTTAAGGACATACCCGAATACAATTTCGCTAGAACGTGAATGTATTGATCAGGATTGCTGTAAACTGCCTCGGCGTTTAAACCATATTTAGGCGATTGATTTAATTGTTTATTACATGACACCAATAACAAGGAAGCAGTAATAAAGGTAAAAGCGATTATCTTTTTCATGGTTATCATTTTTAGAAGTCAAATGTTAAGTTCAACGAGTACATGCGTGGACGTGGATAGAAATTGTTATCAATTCCACCGTTCACCTCTGGATCTTGTCCCATATATTGCGTTAACACGAATACGTTCTGAACGGTAAAACTTGCGTTTAATCCCAATTTATTATTTGTGAATTTCAATTTACCAAAATGGTAACCGATGTTCACGAAGTCCATACGTAAGAAGTTCGCTTTCTCAAGGTAGTGATCAGATAACAATTGGTTGTTTGTTGTCTTTTGAACCTCATCTTGATAATACAATGAACTGATATTGTTTAAGTATTTTTTCGTTCCATCAATCGTTTGGAAAGTTGCACTATTCGAATGTAAATTGTTGTAAATAGTTGCTCCTAATTCACTTCTCATTGAGAATCCAGCGAACCATTTTTTGTACGTAAAGTTCAATGCAGATCCAAGGAATACTTTAGCTGCTGCTTGTCCAGCGTAGTAACGATCGTCGATATTGATGATACCATCACCATTTGCATCTTTGTAAGCATTGACATCTTTCCATTTGTCTGATGTGTTTACAACACCATCGTTATTGATGTCAATTGATGCTTGTTCACCTACTTGAATCATCGATCCATCCGTATCATATTGTTGTTCCAACACAAAATACGTAAATGTAGCATAATCAACTTGGTGTACTTGGATGGTATTTCCAATTCCTCCACCAATACCACCAACCAATACTCCTGGTGATTTTGGATCAGATACAAGTGAAAGTTTCGTCACTTTGTTTTGGTTGTATGTTGCGTTGATTGCCCAATCTAAACGTGCGTTCTTCTTAGCAATGATTCCAACATTCAAACTTGCCTCAACACCTTGGTTTCTCATTCCACCAACGTTCGTTAAAATCATGTTCGTGAAGTTTGTACCTGCAGGAACTGGAACAGTCGCTAATAAGTCGCTTGTTTCTTTACGGTAAACATCAATGCTTCCAGAAAAACGGTCATTTTTGAATCCGAAATCTAAACCTAGGTTGTAGCTAGCTGTCGTTTCCCATTTCAAATTCGCATCAAATCCTGCTGGACGCAATGCCTGGTAGTATTGTCCACCGAAAGCATATTGTGCAGTTGTTGCGCCTAAGAAATAGTTCCCGATGTATGCGTAATCACCAATTCCATCTTGTTGTCCAGTTATACCCCATCCCGCACGTAATTTCAACATGTTGATGGATTTAGAATCTTTTAAGAAATTCTCTTCAGAAATAAGCCATGCTCCAGAAACAGCTGGGAAAAGACCCCAACGTTGTTCAGGACTAAAGCGAGAAGATCCATCACGACGCAAAGAAGCATTCACAATGTACTTTCCTTTAAAGCTATAGATTGCACGAGCATAGTAAGATAACAATACGTTTTTCGTATAGTTAGGGTAAGGACTAGATGCTGCTTGAACTATAGAATCTTGTGCTTGGTTATAAGCAGGATTATTCGGTCCTCTACTCATCCAATCTTGGTAAGAATAACCAGCAGTTACATCCCAAATATGGTCACCAAAACGTTTTCCTGAATTGTACGTAGCATACGTTTCAATCAATTTGTTTTCTTTTCTGGATAAGTATTCAGAATAACGACCATTTGTAAAATAACCTGCCGCCGAATTTGAATCGGTAATAACGTATCCAGTTCCCTCTGAGAAGTCACCTCCAACATTCACAATTGCTTTCAATCCTTCTAAGAAAGGAAGACTGTATGTCAATTTAGCATTCGCGATAGCACGATTCACTTTACTTACATCTTCTGTTTGGTTAATGAGACCAAGTGGGTTTCTTGCAGAAAGGGTATTCGGTTTGTTGTTATCAATCCATTCGAAATATCCGTTGTAATTCTCATTTCCAGAGTACACAGGTTGTGTTGGATCGAAATAAGCAGCTCCTAATGCACCTCGGTTGGCAAAGAAAGAACTTGTTTGGATGTATTTTATGTTTGATTCTAATAACAAAGTGTTATCCAAAAACGAAGGACTCATGTTCAATCCAAGTGATGTACGGCTGAATTGGTCTCTCTTTAAGATTCCGTTTTCATTTCTATTACCAATAGACAAGCGGTAAGGGAAATTCTTGATTCCACCTGTAATTGACAAGTTGTTATCTAGCACCATAGCATTACGAAATACTTGTTTTTGCCAATCTGTACTTGAATCACCTAAAAGTGCTTTTTGAGCAGCTGTTCCTCTTGCATTCACGAGTGAACGTAGGGAATCACCACTTAATACATCTGCATACTTCGCGATTGTTGATTGAGAAATCTTCGTATCCAATACAATTTTCAACGGAGCATTTTTCCCGCCATCGCCTTTTTTAGTAGTAATGATAATGACACCGTTCGCTGCACGAGAACCGTAGATTGCCGTTGCAGATGCATCTTTTAAAACTACGAATGACGCGATGTCGTTTGGATTAATTAACGAAAGTGGATTTGCAACACCTGCAATTCCGCCGTTATCCAATGGAACACCATCCACAACGATCAATGGATCGTTACTTGCATTGATGGAAGTCCCCCCACGTAAACGCAAAGTACTACCAGAACCTGGAGCACCATCATTCGTTGTTACTTTAAGTCCTGCAACTTTACCCATGATTAATTGTTCCGGTGTAGAAAGTGAACCTTGAACGAAGTTTTTCTCATTAATAACTGTCGCTGAACCTGTTAAATCTTTCGTACGCGATGTTCCGTAACCAATGACAACGACTTCATCCTCTTCTTTCGCTTTGGATTGTAACGTAATGTCTTTAACTAAGGCTTGATTCTCTTGTAAAGCAACTGTTTCTTTTAACGTCTCCATTCCCATGAAGCGGTAAATTAAGGTGTAGGTTCCAGCAGCTAATCCTTTGATTTCATAAAAACCTTTATCATTGGACATAGCACCTTTAGACTTACCCTCTACTGTAACTGATGCGTTATACAATGCCTTCCCATCTGCATCTGTCACCATCCCTTTTACACTTGCATTTTGAGCAAAAGAAACGATTGAAACGAGCATGAAACTGGCAAAAACAGCAAAAGTTCGTGTAATTTTTTGAACCATAGAAGTAATTTTAGTTTATAAATTTTAGTTTTTGAAAGTCAAATATATTTTTTATTTTCCTTAATGTCAAGTTGACACATAGATTTTTATCACCAAATGATTTGAATGTTTTGAACCTTTTCTGTTAAAGCCATAGGTAGCTTGATTTTTTGGTCAATAACATCCACTTTCATTTTCGTTCCATTAACGGAAATACTTTTTGGTATACGAGACGAATGAATCATTACGTCAAATTTAAAGGAATGTTGGCTCATGATGGAACCGTATGTTGGTTCAAAGGACAATTTAGTTTTTTTCTTGTTCTGACTCATGTTCATGTGTAACAACTTGAACAGGCCTTTTTCAAATGCTTCATTGGTCAAACCATCATCTTCGTACCACATTCCGCTGCTTTCCGTTAATTCCGGCCCATCGTAATAGTGAATGGTCACGAGAGAATCGACGTAAGCCTCAGTGGATTGAATAATTGGCGACATAGGAACAAAAGAACCACCTTTTACCAAAACAGGAATTCTTGTTAGTTGACCATCCATAAAGAATCTTTGGCCTTTTGTTACTTGATAAGTATTTGTTTCATAATATTCTTTCTCTTTTGAACCAGGAACATAGGTCAAATCAGTTGGTCTCATATTTTTCAATACCTTACCAGAATGAAGACTATACCAAGTACCAGCCGGTGCATGCACAACCTCAATTGGCAAAGTATTCTCCCCTATTTTTTTTGTAATCGGCTTTACCAAGAAACAACTCCCCCACATGTATTCTGTTGCCAATGAATCAGACCAATGAGAACTTGTATCCTCCATGAAAATTGGACGCATCAATGGAGTTCCATTCACGTGATTTTCAAATGCCAATGTATAATTGTACGGTAAAAGTTGGTAACGCAATTCGATGGCTTCTTTTGCCAATTGTTTGGTTTTTTCGTCCTTGAAAATGGCTTCGCTCGGCACTTCTTCTTGTCCATGTGGACGGAAAATAGGTTGGAAAACACCATATTGCAACCAGCGCACATATAATTCCGGATCGTCATTTGGTCCACCGAAACCTCCAAGATCCGAGTGCATATAAGCGATGCCTTGTAAGCCCATTTGCATGCTGATTTCCATTTGTGGACGGAGTCCGCCCCAAGTTCGATTCACATCACCCGACCAAGGAATGATTCCGAAACGTTGTGTTCCGGTACTTCCAGAGCGCATCAAAATAAAAGGACGTTCATTCGGGTAATCTTTCTTGTATCCTTCATAAATGAGTTTTGCCCATTCGTGTCCATAAATGTTGTGCACTTCATCTGCGTATCCGACGACATGTTTCAGCTTTGCAGGATGAACTTCCGGTTCCCCAAGATCACCCCAAAATCCACGAGCTCCATAGTTATGTAAATCTTTGTAAATATCCCAAAACCATGTTCTCGTTTCTGGTTTAAACACATCCAATAATCCGGTATTTCCGAAGTAAAAATCATACGTGAAGGATTCACCTTGTTCATTCGTTCCCAATAATTTTTTATCGCTAGCTTCTTGCCATTTTTTCGAAGTTGTTAGAATAAATGGCTCCGTAATCAAGACGGTTTTCACACCTTGATTTTTGAAATCATTAATCATTTCTTTGGGGTGAGGAAAAGAGTCGGTGTAAAAGGATAAATTCCCCAGTGTCCCTTGAATTTCTTTGCCAAACCAATACAAATCGAAGATGATGGCGTCTAATGGAATAGAGTCTTTGCGAAATTGATTGACGACATTTCGCGCTTCTGACTCAGAATGATAACCAAAACGACTCGCAAAGTTCCCAAATGCCCAACGTGGAGGCATGGGTTGATGTCCGGTAAGGCTCGTGTATTCTGACAAAAGATCTTTCCAATCATCCCCAACAATCACTTGATAAGTTTTGCGTCCACCAATGGTTTCATAGGTTAACACATTGTTCTTTTTTGAATCTAAATCCAAGTAGCCAATCTGCGCATTATCAAAATGAATCGCGTAACATTTATTCGAAACGACCATTGGCATCGTGTAATTCATCAATTCGGAATGTTCCTCGTAACCATAATGCGCACGATTGTACAGTTGCAAGCGATAGCCACGTCGATTCATTCCCAAAGCGCGTGCTCCCGCACCATAAAGCATTTCATCTGCGGTCAAGTTAAAGTGTATTTTCTCGGAATCCTCCGCTTTTTCATAGCCCCAGTTTTCCGAAACCACTGGTTTATCTTGGTACCAATAGCTGATCTGAAATGGTTTTTGTTGAATGTTCACTTTTAATCCGGCAGCAGTTGTTAAACGTACCATTCCGGTAGATTGACTCAATTGAAGTGTTTCTGTTTTAACTGCAGCTACAACCGCATGAGAGTTTAAAAGATGCTTTTGTCCATTCGGAATAAAAGTAGTTTCAACCATTTTTCCAGAATAGGCAGAAAAATAATATTCACCATCAGAGACAACTACTTTGTATCCGTTGTTGGATTTTTCTACTGAGACAAATTGTCGAGTGGCATTTTGTCCCCAACTAAGTGTAGAAACAAATAGAAAAAAAATGAGGTTTTTCATCTTTATTTAAGTTCTAGAATGTATGCGGTTTTTGCAGGTATGACTGCTGTTTTCAGGTCGAAATTTACGGTTTGATTTGTGAGAACATCAACGCCAATTTCTTTTCCTTGTATCATTTCTTGAAAGCGTTCCCAACGAATCGTTTCATCCTGAGTAGAGTTATTGATAATCACCAAGACGACTTGTTTTCCTGGCATATCATACATTCCATTTGGCTCTTTGTAACGTGCATACACGTACACATTATTTTCCGGTACAAATTGCATCAATTTGCCTTCGTGAATGATCTTGTTGGTCTTTCTCCAATTCAATAAAGACTTGGTAAACTGAAAATACGCTTCTTCATCCGCTGTGCGCCCCGTTTGATAGGCATGGCATTTGCTATCTTCGCTACTACAAAAAGCGGTGTGACGATCAGCAGCCCATCCGCCTGGAAAATCTCTACGGATGTCCGCATCACCAACATCTTTACTGCCTTTCATTCCAATTTCTGAACCATAATAAATCTGTGGAATTCCACGGGTCGTAGAAATAAGTGTAAGTGCTAGTTTATAATCCGCAATATTCGGACAATATTCATTGAATCGTTGGGTGTCGTGATTTTCAAAAAACACGAGCAAGTTGGAAGGATCTTGATACAGATAATCATTGGCAATATTGTCGTAAAACCGAACCATTCCTTTATCCCAATTTTGTTTTGTTTCATTGAACGCTTGCATGAACGCATCGTGCATCGTAAAATCCATCACCGTTGGAAGGTAACTATTGTAAGAGTCAATCGCTCCAATGGGACTATCTTTTTGCCAGTATGACATTTGTGCTTGATTGTGCATCCAAACTTCACCCATAATATTTAATCGAGGATACTCGTCTGTGATTGCTTTTGTCCACACAGAAATGGCTTCTTTATCGTTATAGGAATAGGTATCCACACGAAGACCATCTAATTGCGCGTACTCAATCCACCAAATGGTATTTTGAATCAAGTAGGTTAACAAAAGTGGATTGGATTGATTCATGTCTGGCATGGTTGTATCGAACCAACCATCTTCAGATGCACCTTTATCCTTTTGCGATGCATATGGATCCATTTGTGTACTTGTACGGTAGCTTGAACGTGTAAACGACGGAAATTGATGAATCCAATCTTGCGTAGGCAGATCTTTAATCATCCAGTGTTTACTTGACCAGTGATTTGGAACTTCATCCTTGATCACTTTCAATCCTTGACGATGGGCCTCGAGGACCATTTCTTTATACCAAGAGTTGGTTCCATAACGCGGGTCAATTTTATATAAATCGGATTGCGCATAACCGTGGTAAGAATACGTCTCTTCATTATCTTCTAACATAGGTGTTGTCCAAATGGTCGTTGCACCGAGTTCTTTTATGTAATTTAAATGTTGAATGATCCCCATGATATCTCCACCATGTCTACCGCCCGGATTCGAACGATCCGAGACTTCTTTCGTGTCCGGATGCTTGTCAAGTCCTTCGTTTGCATTTGCAAAACGATCAGGCATTATGAGGTAAATGACATCCGCTGAAGTATAACTTTCTCGTTGCGCACTATTGCTCATTCGCTCTTCTAACTTGAAGTCAAAATGGGTTATTTCCTTTTTCTTATCGATGAGTTTAATCGGATAGGTGCCGGCAACTTTGTCTTTCGTTTCAACTGTAACGAACAAATAATTCGGATTCTCCGTTTTCATGACTCCGGTGATTGGTAATCCTGACACCTGTACTTGAAAGTTAGCAATATTGTTTCCGTGTAACAGAATTTGCACTTCATGGTGTTCCATTCCAACCCACCAATTTGCTGGTTCCACATGAGTTAAGATTTGTGCATTCACTTGAACGGCACAAAACATGAGTATTGATAAAAAATAATGCTTATTCATATTCAAAAAGTTGTTTAACTGATCCATTTTCATAGCTCACGATTTTAATGCAATTTTTAGTGTCCAAGGGTATTTCTCTACCCAATACATCTACGGCCTTTATTGCTTTGAATGCATTTTCGGATGCAAACTCTGCTAATCCTGAAGTACATGGGTTTTGAATGTTTTGATAAGTCAAAACTTGATTATTGGCAGAGCTATATCTATTTTGAATGTATTCACTGATGGATTGTGTGACGTGAAATCCCCATGCTTGATCGATGGCATCCAAGAAATCTTGATCTGTAAATCCATAATCAAACCCTTTGTAATCATCGAGCAAAGCTGCGTTAGCGATTAAATTTTGTTTTGCTTGAAGGCTTCCCAACAAGGTTGAAGGAATGAAATAATTCGTAAGAATATCCTTCATGTGATAATTAAATCGATCCTTAAAATATGGAACCGCCAATAATTTCGAATAGAGCGGTCGATTAGCATTCGCCCATGTATAAATATTACGTGTTGACCAATTTACATTGAACCAATCTATTCCGAAGGTATTATCTAGATCGTATTCCATGAAAATGAATTTTCCATCTGAAGGACGTTCATACAGAAAATAGTTGTTTTTATTATAGGCGTACCCATCCCATTGTCCGATCAATATTTCTACAGCAAGTGTTCGTAGGTACGAATCTACGTCAAAGACATCCTGTATCTCACAAACAAAATTCGCGTTCGCAGAATTATACAAAACCTCAATTAAATGAATCAGTCCTGAATAATCATTCACAACCTCATTCGTTTTCAACTTATAAGTGTTTTGGTAATACGTTGGATTCGTTCCGTGATAAGTTAAATCAGATCCATAAAAACACTTAAACAGGTTTCCTGTATTGTCATTTGGAAATCTCTTTTGGATATACTCTTCATCAAAATGTTCGACATGAATGTACAAACCTTTGTATTCGTTATTAATGAATAACTTAACGAAACTAGATCGTGCCGATGGAAGTCCACAAGCCGTCAATAAATCATACGAAACTTTCGACCGTAATATGGAAACATCATTATGTTCTCCATTCAACTTCATTTTCTCTAATCCACGGTATTTTCTACCTGGAACGTATGAATTGAATGACAATTCAAAAGATTTCTTTGCTGCATCTCTGGAGGTATTTCCACGTACATGTATTCCTACGTTCGTAATGGTATCTTGAACTGCAGATGAAGAATAGATTACCGATGTTACAAAAGGGAAATCCGAGTACAAACTATCGGTTACCATTGTTTGCGCATCGCCTGCCGACATTGTTACATAAACACTTGCAAGCTCATTTTGAAGAAATGCATTATTATTAGCAGGATGAACGAACTGAGCTTTGACACTCAACTCCATGAAGACTAAAAGGACAAGGAGGCAAATTGACTTCATTAATGTTGAATAATAAATGCTTCATTCGAATAGAATTTCCCAACTCTAAGTAAAACATGGTAATAACCATTTTTCCAGTCTCGGACATTCAATAACACATCGTTTTCACCTGGATTAGTGGTTCCTATTACGGAATATACTACTTGTCCCGCTTCATTGAGTACCTTTAATTCCATTGCATCCATTCCATCTGAGGTAAACGCCACATGTAAATCACTTACACTTGGATTTGGATAGACATTCAAAGGGAAATGTGATTCTAATACTTCGTCAATCGATACAGGAGCATCCGTAATATAAGGTTGATCCAATCGAACATCCGTATAGATTCGGTATTCCCCAGGCTCCAGCGCGAAATTCATGTTGACATCTGAAACATTTAAACTATCACCAGTAAAGTATTCGTACCACCATCCATTGTGGTGGAAATTTGGTGATCCATTTTGAGAAGTTACAGCAAAATTGGTGATCACAACACCGTTCATCGACGGATCTGTCAATTTCATTTTTTTAACAGCGCCACTTAAGTTATATGTGAAATTCAAGGAGCGAAATGTTTCGTAATCATTTCTAAGTTTTAATGTTGCAGCATACACATCATATAATTGACGTCTTCTAGCCTGTGTAAAGTAATTCCATAAGATTGGTTTATTGCACACACGACAAGGATTATCAATAGAGATGTCGTATCCCAATTCACCAAATTGCCAAATCATTCGTGGACCAGGCTGTGTCAAGAAAATTACTGCAGCTGTTTGCATGCGTCCCAATGCTACATAAGATGTTTTTGCATTATGGTTTGGATTAGATTGATTTCCAAAAGAGAGGTTTTTAAACATCAAACGTTCTTCATCATGGCTTTCCATATAAGAAACTAAATGAGGAACGGTCCAAGTTCTATTTGTATAAATACCTGAACTAATATTTGAGGTACTGGTATAACCCATTGTTGCTTCACCATATCCATATGTTAAATTCCCCCAAAGCATCATGCCATAATTTGCTAATTGCATTTCTTCTGAGTTATCGCACCAATGTTCTAAAATCACATAGGCGTCTGATTTAACATCCCAAATTTTATCTGCCATTCGTTTAAGCAAATTAATTCGTTCAAGATTATAACCAGCCGCATTGTTTGCAAATCCTTTCGTGTAATCAAAGCGGAAACCATCTACATGGTATTCATCTAACCAAAATTTATTGACTTGGTCGATATAATTTTGGGTAGCCATTCGCGTATGGTCGAAGTCATAACCCCAACAATAAGGTTCATGAGGACAAATAGCATTAAACCAAGGATTATTAGCAGCAGGACGATTATTCGCCGCATCCCAATACATATTCACCATTGGATTTTGTCCAAAAGCATGATTCAAGACCATGTCTACAATAACAGCGATACCTCTATTATGACAACTATCTACAAATTCCTTGAATTTTTCTGGTGTTCCATAATATTTATCTAATGCCTTGTGAAACGATGGATTATATCCCCAACTTTCATTGTTTTCAAATTCACCTGGAGGCATTAATTCAATCACATTAATTCCGAGTTCATCCAAATAGGCTAATGTGTCAATCAGTGTTTGATAATTGTGTTTCGCTACAAAATCACGCACCAACATTTCGTATATCACTAAATCCTTTTTAGCGGGACCTTGGAAACTTGTATTCTGCCAATTATATGGAGTCGCGCCAGGTTGAAAAACAGAAACAAATCCAGTTGTTTGTCCGATTGGATAAGGAAGTGGATTCGGATTGGTTGCTGCATTGATGTTTCCATCATTATTTGGATCTAAAATCAGGCTACTTAATGGATCTGCAAATTTCATTGATCCGTCAATAAAATATTGATAACCGTATTTTTGTCCGGCCGTAAGTCCGGTGACTTCTAACCACCATGTAGCATTATTTGTCGATAAATTCATGTGATAAGCAGCAGTTGGTGTCCAATTGTTGAAATCACCAATCACATAAATGTGTTGTTTTTGTGGTGCATATAATTGAAAAATAACCGTTGTATCATTGATGTAATTTACACCATTCACCAATCCGCCAATTGTTGGATTCACAATATTCACTGCCGGATTTACGGTATAGTAAACACTATCAATGATGGTAGATGTTCCGTCATTGACTTCAAATTCCAGCAAATGTGTACCTGCTGAACTTGCTGTTAAATTATAATTTAACGTTGTTGCATTGGACAGTGTCGTCAAGATGTTTCCATCTTCTTTCAAATATAAAGTTGACGGGGTATTGGCTTCCGCATTAATTGCGATTTGATCATTTAAGTTGTAAATACTTCCATTATTTGGATGAAAAAACTGTCCGAGTAATCCAGCATTCGCAGGATATATATCATAAAAAATATCACCTCCATCAGCTGCTCGTCCGACAATACTTCCATTTGCAGTACGGAAAACAAATGCAAGTTTCAATACCGTTGTTGTTGCGAGTGGATATCCGTAAAATTGATCGATATCGATCGTAATCGTATGTTTATTATTCCCAATGTTAGTCATTGCCACTTGAGGATCTACTGTCCCCCAAGTTCCTTGCACGTATTGCCAATTGGAAGGCGATGTACTTGCACTAGTAATTAATCCTGCATGGGCATAAATTTGAGACTGACCGTTCAGCGCTCCATTTCCTTCTGTGGCATCATAGGTGATGGTGACCACATCGTTAACGGTTGGGAAAGCTGGGGAAACTTCTAAAACTTGTGCGATGAGAATTGAACTATAGATGCTCGCAACTACGGTAAGGATGACATGTTTCATTTAGAAATGTTTAAGGTAAAAAAAAGCCTAAGTATATTTCAACTTAGGCTCTCAATAAATAATTAAAAAATTATTGTTTGATCAATTTTCCAGTAGCAACTTTGTCACCAGCAAACACTTTGTAAATGTAAGATCCAGCAGACAAGTTAGCTGTATTTACTTCAACATTGTTAGAAGCAGAAACTGCGATTGTTTTCGTAGCAACTTCTTTTCCTGTTAAATCAAATAATGTGATTGTCGCTTCAGAAGCATTGTTTACATCAAATTTGAAGTTAGCAACCTCAGAAGTTGGGTTTGGAGAAACTGTTAAGTTGTTGATCACGTTTTCAGCAACGTTAGATCCACCACATGCAGTACATGCATCCCAAACATAACAAACTGTCCCAGGTAATAACAAGTAGTTACGGTTAATGTTACCAGAACCATCATCAGTACCACATCCATCAACAGCAATTGTGTTAGCAGCATCAGTACCTTCGTTTGTTCCCCAATCTCCGTTAACAAATTTGTAGATTTGAGTCGCTTGCAAAGAAGCAACTGGGTAAGTTACGTCGATTGACCAGATGTTGTTTCCTAGGTCTGTCATTGCTGAATTAGCATCAGACGGAGACCAGTTAACCATTGCACCTGCAGCTACAGAAGCACCGAAATCAGCAAAGTTACCACCAACACGCATTCCGTTAGCAGCCAAAGTTGCTCCACCAGCTAAGTAACCAGTGATATCAACTTGGTAAGTTACAGTGTAATCTGTTTGGAAATTGTAAGCTCCTGTTGTACGGTCAAAAATCACCAAATACGTTCCTGCTGTAACTGGAATATTTGCTCCGTCTTGCACTCCTAATCCAGCTGGAAAAGTTGCTGCACCCCAGTTAATTGCCCATGCTGCGTCTTGGCGAAATTTCGCTTCACCAGCAACACATGTAACAATTCCTGCGTAGATGTTTCCATCCAACGTTTGCATTGGCACATCAACAGACCAATCGTAAGGCGGAATCGCAGATCCAATAATACCTACCGCAGGAAACTGCGCGTAAGACGCTACGCTAATAAATACAGTAGCTAAAAAAGTAAACATTTTTTTCATAGTTCAATTTTTAAAAGGTTAAAAAATACTTAGTGTCAGATTGACAACTTCAAAAATAAAAAGAAAATTGGAATTAAAGAAATACTTTATAAAATTCTAAGATTGATTTTTAAACCGTCCTTTGTAGATAAGATGTAGGGAATTGAAATTCATTGCGGCGTCTTCATTTGTGAAAAGTCCAAAAACACTAGAGCCAGAACCCGACATGGCGGCGTAAATCGCACCGGTATGGTACAGTGATTCTTTTAGTGCTTGAATTTCGGGGTACCGCTGAAAAACAGAAGTTTCAAAATCGTTTTTTAGTAATTCTCTCCATTGATCCATTGGTTTTTGAACGATTTCTTCAATAGAACGAACGTCCTCACTCACCGAAACTCCATCGTATGCTTCCTTCGTCCCAACATGAATACCTGGATTTAATAGAACTAAATAAACATCGGACAAATCAAGTTCCACTGTGGAAAGTATCTCCCCTCTTCCTTGAGCAATTTGGGGTAATCCATCCACAAAGAATGGACAATCGCTCCCGAGTTCAGAAGCTAGTTGTTTGAGTTTTTCAGTGCTTAGCTGTAACTGAAAGAGTTCATTTAATGCTAACAGAGTAAACGTAGCATCAGCTGATCCTCCTCCAAGTCCA
Organism: Crocinitomicaceae bacterium; assembly: GCA_024643365.1. GTDB lineage: Bacteria > Bacteroidota > Bacteroidia > Flavobacteriales_D > Crocinitomicaceae > UBA952. Next base: position 116,467 of record JAHENC010000002.1, read on the forward strand.
GCGCCAACTGGAATTTGCTTTCTTAAATGAATCCGGACAGGACCAATTTGAAATTCATTATGCAACAATTGATATGCCTTCTCACACAAATTAGTTCCTCCTAAACCACTTATTTTTATTCCCGTTTGAAGAAATTCAAAAGAATCCGCTTTTGTTACTTCGATTATATCTGTAAATGGAATTTCAACCATGCAGGTATCGATATCGTGATATCCATCATTCCTTTTACGGAGGATGTTCAGTCCAAGGTTTATCTTCGCAGGTGGATATAAAATCATGAAACAAATGTAGTTTTTTCAGTTGAACTTTTCTGCAAATACTAAATGGAAATGATGGTATCAGAAAATCAATTAACTTTGTCTACTCAATTTAGAAATTATGTCTACGTATCTTGACTTTGAAGAACCATTAAAATCCTTGGAGGAACAAATTGCTCAAACCAAAGAACTTGGTGAATCCACGAATGTGGATATGTCAGAGCAACTTGCTGAATTAGAACAAGTGTTACAGGAAAAAACAAAAGAAGTTTTTTCAGGACTCACTCCTTGGCAACGCGTACAACTTTCTAGACACCCTGACAGACCTTATACACTAGCTTATATTGACGCTCTTACGAACGGGCAATTCATCGAATTACATGGTGATCGCAGCGTAAAAGACGACAAAGCCATGGTTGGTGGATTTGGGATGATTGACGGAAAAAGCGTTATGCTTATTGGTCAACAAAAAGGCATCAATACAAAAATGCGTCAGTACCGTAATTTTGGAATGCCTAATCCTGAGGGATATCGTAAAGCCCTTCGACTAATGAAATTAGCCGAGAAGTTTAATAAACCAATTATCACATTTATCGATACACCAGGGGCTTTTCCTGGATTAGAAGCAGAGGAACGTGGACAAGGTGAAGCAATTGCTCGCAATATCTACGAAATGATGCGCTTGAAAGTTCCTGTGATTTGTATCATCATTGGTGAAGGAGCATCCGGTGGTGCACTTGGAATCGGTGTTGGAGATAAAGTGGTAATGTTAGAAAACACATGGTATTCGGTGATTTCTCCAGAAAGTTGTTCATCCATTTTATGGCGTTCATGGAATTTTAAAGAAACAGCTGCAGATGCGTTGAAATTAACATCGACAGATATGCGTAAAAATGGATTGGTAGACGAAGTCATTCCAGAACCGTCCAATGGTGCACATCGCAATCCGGAAGAAATGTTTCAAGTGGTTAAAGCAAAAATCAAGGACTACATCTCAGAATTAGAGAAACAAAATCCTGATAAACGCGTGGAAGACCGCATTGAGAAATTTTGTCAAATGGGTGTTTGGAAATAACCTACACCAAATCATGCTTTCATGACTGACTTGTTATCCACACCCATTGAATATTTGAAAGGTGTTGGTCCACAACGTGCAGCCACTTTGCAAACAGAATTAGGAATTTTTTCCTTTCGTGATATACTCAATCACTTTCCTTTTCGGTACCAAGATCGTTCCGTTTTTCATGAAATTAGGGATATTCATTTGGTGGATAATTACCTTCAATTAAAAGGTAAAATCACATACATCGGCGAAGTTGGATCTGGTCGTCAACGTAAGCTAACAGCTCGTTTTGAAGATCATTCAGGGACTGTAGATTTAATTTGGTTTCAGGGGATTCAATGGGTTAAGGCTAACTTGCGCGTTGGAGAAACCTATCTACTGTTTGGGAAACCAAAGGCGTACAATCAACAATGGACCATTCCGCATCCAGAATTAACTAAGTGGGGAGAACAATCGACTGATCTTGGCTTACAAGCGATGTATCCTTCGACAGAGAAGCTCAATGTTAAAGGATTAAATGCGAAGGGGATTGGAAAGATCATCCAAGGACTTCTTCCTCAAATAAGAAATCAGATTCCTGAAGTACTACCTAATTACTTAACAGAAGAACTTCACCTGATCTCCAAAGAACAAGCCTATTTTTCCATTCATGCACCCAAGAATGAAGTAGAATATAAGCAAGCCCGCTATCGGTTGAAATTTGAAGAATTATTCTTCTTACAATTGGAATTGTTACTTCGAAAAGAAATTCGTTCAAAAAAAATGAAAGGATTTGTGTTTTCAGAATTAGGTAATTTATTCAATACGTTCTACACAAAACATCTTCCTTTTGAGTTAACGAATGCACAAAAAAGGGTTTTAAAAGAAATCCGGAAAGATTTTCTGCACGGAGAACATATGAATCGACTTTTACAAGGAGATGTTGGAAGTGGAAAAACACTTGTTGCTTTATTAACTTTGCTCATGGGAATCGACAACGGTTTTCAAGGAGCACTGATGGCACCTACCGAAATTCTAGCAACCCAACATTACGAGTCGCTTCGAGAACTAGTAGATGGACTACCTATCGAAATTGCCTTGTTAACGGGTTCCACGAAAAAAGCAAGAAGAGGCGAAATTCATGAAGGACTTCAAAATGGAACCATTCATTTATTAATTGGCACCCATGCGTTGTTGGAAGATGTGGTTCAGTTCGCTAATTTGGGTATTGTTGTAATCGACGAGCAGCATCGTTTTGGTGTCGCGCAACGATCCAAAATGTGGGGAAAAAACGCAGTTCCTCCGCATGTTTTAATCATGACAGCAACACCCATTCCACGAACGTTAGCCATGACCTTTTATGGGGACTTAGATGTTTCGATTATTGATGAACTTCCTCCGGGAAGAAAACCAATACAAACCATTCATCGAAGAGAAAACCATCGTCCAAAATTATTACAGTTTATTAAGGAACAAATTTCGCTTGGAAGACAGATCTATATAGTTTATCCCTTGATTCAGGAATCCGAAAAACTAGACTTCAAAAATCTACAGGAAGGTTATGACTTAATTACCGATGCCTTTCCTTCACCTTCATATGAAGTGAGTATGGTTCACGGAAAACTAAAACCAATAGAGAAGGATGCAGAAATGCAACGCTTTGTGAAAGCAGAAACGCAAATCATGGTTGCAACTACCGTCATCGAAGTGGGGGTCAATGTACCGAATGCATCAGTGATGGTCATTGAGAGTGCAGAACGTTTTGGATTGTCTCAATTGCATCAATTACGCGGACGCGTGGGACGCGGAGCGGAAAAATCATACTGTATCTTAATGACCGGTGATAAACTTTCCAAAGAATCCATGAAACGAATGGATACAATGGTCATGACAAATGATGGTTTTCAGATTTCAGAAGTCGATTTACAATTACGTGGTCCCGGTGATTTAATGGGTACGCAACAAAGCGGAGTTTTGAACTTAAAATTGGCCGATTTGTCAAGAGATGGTCAAATCGTTAGTTTGGCCAGAGAGAAGGCCAGAGAGATTCTTGAGAAAGATCCTGATCTTTTATTGGCAGAGAACAACCGTTTAAACCAACGCATGCATCAAGTGCTAAAATCTCGTCCAAACTGGGGCCGAATAGCATAAAAAAAAGGATGACCTTTCGATCATCCTTTCCCTTTATTTTATCTTTCGATTAAGCGTCTTGTAGCATTTCATCGTAAGCTTCTTGTGAACCAACAATCATTGATTGGTATTCACGTACACCTGTACCAGCTGGGATTAAGTGTCCAACGATAACGTTTTCTTTCAATCCTAATAAATGGTCTTCTTTACCTGAAATAGCTGCTTCGTTTAATACTTTCGTTGTCTCCTGGAAGGAAGCCGCAGAAATAAACGATTGTGTTTGAAGTGACGCACGTGTGATACCTTGTAACAATGGTGTTGACGTTGCAGGCATTGCCTCTCTCGCTTCCACTAATGTTTTATCCTCACGTTTCAATTTCGAGTTCTCATCTCTTAAACGACGAACTGAAACCAATTGTCCTTTTTTCAATTCCGCTGAATCACCTGCATCTTTTACGAACATCATTCCGTAAAGTGCATCATTCGCTTCCATGATATCTGCTTTATGAACGGATTGTCCTTCCAAGAAGCGAGTATCACCAGACTCGATGATTTGTGCTTTCAACATCATTTGACGTACAATTACTTCAAAGTGTTTATCATTAATTTTTACACCTTGTAAACGGTAAACCTCTTGGATTTCATTTACGATGTACTCTTGTACTTTCGTAGGTCCTTCGATGTTCAAGATATCGTTTGGTGTGATTGCTCCATCAGATAATGGTTGACCAGCACGAACGAAATCGTTTTGTTGTACAAGAATGTGTTTAGAAAGTGGAACTAAGTATTTTCTTACTTCACCCAATTTCGATGTAATGATAATTTCACGATTACCACGTTTCACATTTCCGAATGCTGCTGTTCCATCTATTTCAGAAACAACTGCAGGATTTGATGGATTTCTTGCCTCGAATAACTCCGTTACACGTGGAAGACCTCCGGTGATATCTCCGGTTTTACCAGCTAAACGAGGAATTTTAACCATGATCACACCCGCTTCAATTTTGTCGCCTTCTGTAACAGAGATGTGCGCGTTAACTGGAATAGAGTATTCTCTTAAAATCTCCTTCGTTTTAGGGTCCATGATGTGAATCGCTGGACTTTTCTTTTTATCACGAGATTCGATGATTACTTTTTCAGTAAATCCTGTTTGCTCATCGACTTCTTCGCGGTAAGTAATGTTTTCAATGATACCATCAAATACAACCTTTCCTGAAACCTCAGAAATGATTACCGCATTGTATGGATCCCATTTACAAATTACATCACCTTTTTTAATTTTTGTTTCACTAGAAACCATCAATTCAGATCCGTAAGGAACATTCGCCGTCATCACAGTAATTCCTGTTTTCTCGTCTGTGATTTTTAATTCAGCAGAACGACCAACAACGATGATTTGGTTTGTACCATCTGCGTTTTTACGTTCGATAGTTCTTAACTCATCGATTTCTAATTTACCATTCGCTTTCGCTTTCAAGTCAGAAATATCTGCGATGTTCGATGCAGTACCCCCAACGTGGAATGTACGAAGTGTCAACTGTGTACCAGGCTCACCAATTGATTGAGCAGCAACTACACCAACAGCATCACCTCTTTGTGCAAGACGGTGGTTAGCAAGGTTTCGTCCGTAACATTTTGAACAAACTCCACGACGCATTTCACATGTCAATACAGAACGAATTTCTACTTCTTCGATTCCAGCTTTAGAAATTGTACTAGCAATATCTTCAGAGATTAACTCACCTGCGGCGATGATTAATTCATCCGTTTCCGGTAAGTAAACATCATGAACAGATGTACGTCCTAAAATACGATCATACAATGGTTCAACAACTTCATCATTTTTCTTCAATGCAGTAGCAACAATTCCACGAAGTGTTCCACAGTCATTTGAATTGATGACAACATCTTGAGCAACATCCACCAAACGACGAGTCAGGTAACCTGCATCGGCTGTTTTAAGGGCAGTATCGGCCAAACCTTTACGTGCACCGTGAGTAGAGATAAAATACTCAAGGATGGATAATCCTTCCTTAAAGTTGGATAAGATTGGATTCTCGATAATTTCTTGAACCGAAGCACCAGATTTCTGTGGTTTCGCCATCAATCCACGCATACCAGAAAGCTGACGAATTTGTTCTTTCGAACCACGAGCTCCTGAATCGTACATCATGTAAATTGAATTGAACCCTTGACGGTCTGTTTTCAATTGATCCATTAATGTAGCTGTCAAACGCGAGTTTGTATGTGTCCAAATATCAATGATTTGGTTGTAACGCTCATTATTCGTGATAAGACCCATGTTGTAGTTCATCATGACTTCTTTCACTTCATTTTCAGCCTTACCAACTAAAACTTCTTTTTCTTTCGGGATAATGATGTCATCAAGGTTGAACGACAAACCACCTCTAAAGGCCATTTCGTATCCAAGACCTTTGATATCATCAAGGAATTGAGCAGTACGAGAAGTACCACAAATTTTCAATACTTCACCGATAATATCACGTAATGCTTTTTTCGTTAATACATCATTGATGTATCCAACTTCTCTTGGAACTTTCTCGTTGAACATGACACGTCCACAAGTTGTTTCAATCAGCATTAATTCAGGCTCACCACTTTTACCTAAGTCATAAGATTTCACTTTGATACGCGCATGCAAATCAAGTTTTTTCTCATTATAAGCAATGATAACCTCTTTCGGAGAATAGAAAATTCCATCTTGTCCTTTCACGATATCACCTTCCACAGAAAGTTTACCTTTAGTGATGTAATAAAGACCCAAGACCATATCCTGAGAAGGAACGGCAATTGGTGCTCCATTAGCTGGATTCAAGATGTTATGAGATGCTAACATCAACATTTGAGCTTCCAAAATTGCAGCGTTACCTAAAGGTAAGTGAACCGCCATCTGGTCACCATCGAAATCGGCGTTGAAGGCTGTCGTTACCAATGGGTGAAGACGAATCGCTTTACCTTCGATCAATTTCGGTTGGAAAGCTTGGATACCTAAACGGTGAAGTGTAGGGGCACGGTTCAATAGAACTGGGTGTCCTTTCAATACATTTTCTAAAATATCCCAAACTACTGGCTCTTTACGGTCAACAATTTTCTTTGCAGATTTAACTGTTTTCACGATACCACGTTCAATCATCTTACGGATGATAAACGGTTTGTAAAGTTCCGCTGCCATGTCTTTTGGTAGACCACATTCGTGTAATTTCAAATCTGGACCTACAACAATTACTGAACGTGCTGAATAATCCACACGTTTTCCAAGTAAGTTTTGACGGAATCGACCTTGTTTACCTTTCAATGAATCAGAAAGGGATTTCAAAGCACGATTTGATTCTGTTTTAACAGCGCTTGATTTTCTTGAGTTATCGAACAAGGAATCAACTGACTCTTGCAACATACGTTTTTCATTACGTAAGATTACTTCTGGAGCTTTGATTTCGATCAATCTTTTCAAACGATTGTTACGAATAATCACACGACGGTATAAATCATTCAAATCTGAAGTCGCGAAACGACCACCATCAAGTGGAACTAACGGACGTAATTCAGGTGGAATAACAGGCACCACTTTCACAATCATCCATTCTGGACGGTTATCGATACGTGTTTGAGAATCCTTCATGGCTTCAACTACTTGAAGACGTTTTAAAGCCTCATTTTTACGTTGAACCGATGTTTCATTTTCTGCTTGATCGCGAAGTGTGTAAGATAATTCTTCAAGATTTAAATCTTTCAATAAATCATACAATGCTTCTGCACCCATTTTCGCAACAAACTTGTTTGGATCTGAATCCTCCAAGTATTGGTTTTCTTTTGGAAGTGCATCAAGGATATCTAAATATTCTTCTTCTGTTAAGAAATCGAATTTTTTAAGGTTTACATTATCCAATGTCAAAGCAGCACCAGGGTTAATAACCGCGTAACGCTCGTAATAGATAATTTGATCCAACTTTTTAGTTGGTAAACCTAGTAAGTAACCAATTTTGTTCGGTAACGAACGGAAGTACCAAATGTGTGCTACGGGAACAACCAATGAGATATGTCCCATACGCTCTCTACGTACTTTTTTCTCAGTTACCTCTACTCCACAACGGTCACATACGATTCCTTTGTAACGAATTCTTTTGTATTTACCACAGTGACATTCATAGTCTTTAACTGGACCAAAAATGCGCTCACAGAACAATCCATCACGTTCTGGTTTGTACGTACGGTAGTTGATTGTCTCTGGCTTTAGCACCTCACCACTTGAATTCTCCAGGATGATTTCTGGAGAAGCCAATGATATCGTGATTTTATTAAAGCTACTTTGTTTTTTTGGTATTTCTCTTTTGAAAGCCATTTTTTATATAATGTTTTCGTTATTAATCAATTAGTCCATCGATACGTTCAAACACAATCCGCGAAGCTCGTGTAACAATACATTGAAAGATTCAGGAATTCCTGGTTCAGGAATGTTGTCACCTTTCACTATTGCCTCATATGCTTTCGCACGGCCCATCACGTCATCAGATTTTACCGTTAAGATTTCTTGAAGGATATTAGCAGCACCAAATGCTTCTAGTGCCCAAACCTCCATCTCACCAAAACGCTGACCTCCAAATTGCGCTTTACCACCAAGTGGTTGTTGCGTAATCAATGAGTATGGTCCGATAGAACGAGCGTGCATTTTGTCATCTACCATGTGTGATAATTTCAACATGTAAATTACCCCAACAGTAGCTGGTTGATGGAAACGTTCTCCTGTTCCACCATCGTACAAGTACGTTTTACCAGATTTAGGTACGCCTGCTTTCGCTGTCCATTCATCAATTTCAGATGGTTTTGCACCATCAAAAATCGGTGTTGCGAACTTCATGCCTAATTTTTCACCTGCCCATCCAAGAACAGTTTCATAAATTTGACCAAGGTTCATACGAGAAGGTACACCAAGTGGATTCAATACGATGTCAACTGGTGTTCCATCCTCAAGGAAAGGCATGTCCTCTTGACGAACGATGTTCGCAACGATTCCTTTATTTCCATGACGTCCCGCCATTTTATCTCCCACTTTCAATTTACGTTTCTTCGCAACATAAACTTTCGCCAATTTCACGATTCCTGCTGGAAGTTCATCCCCTACAGAAATATGGAATTTACGACGTTTGTAATTACCAAGTAAATCGTTTGCTTTGATATTAAAGTTGTGAATAACACGACTAATCAACTGGTTGATTTTAGCATCAGAACTCCAATTTAATGGATTAACAATGGAATAATCCAATGCCATCAATGCTTTATTCGTGAATTTCGTTCCTTTCTTGATCAACTCTTCTTTGAAATTGTTGTAAACTCCTGAAGATTTGTGCTCACCTAAAATGACCATCAATTTCTCTGCAAGTTTTTCCTTCAAATCAGCAAAATCCTTTTGGTATTCTGCATCGATCGTTTCCAAGATTGGTTTATCCTGAGATTTTGATTTACGGTCTTTAATTGCTCTTGAGAACAATTTTTTCTCGATAACAACTCCGCGTAGAGATGGCCCTGCTTTCAATGAAGCATCTTTCACATCCCCTGCTTTGTCACCAAAGATCGCACGTAATAATTTCTCTTCTGGAGATGGATCAGTTTCACCTTTTGGAGTGATTTTACCGATCAAGATATCACCTTCACGGATTTCAGCACCAATTCGGATTAATCCATTTTCATCTAAATCTTTAGTCGCTTCTTCACTCACGTTTGGAATATCAGAAGTTAACTCTTCCATTCCTCGTTTTGTGTCACGAACCTCCAATGAGTACTCATCGATGTGAACACTTGTAAAGATATCATCGCGAACAACTTTCTCTGAAATTACAATCGCATCCTCGAAGTTATACCCTTTCCATGGCATGAATGCCACTTTCAAGTTTTGACCTAATGCCAACTCTCCTGCTTGCGTTGCATATCCCTCACAAAGAACTTGTCCTCTTTCTACTCTATCTCCTTTTTGAACAATCGGTTTCAAGTTGATACATGTACTTTGATTGGTTTTCATGAATTTTGTTAATCCATAACGAGTTACCTCGCTATCAAAACTCACCATTTTATCTTCTTCGTTCCAATCGTAACGAATCACGATTTCATTCGCATCTACATACTCAACTGTTCCTGTACCTTCAGCGTTGATTAGTACGCGTGAATCACGTGCCACTAAACGCTCAATTCCAGTTCCAACAATTGGAGAATTAGGACGCAATAAAGGAACTGCTTGACGTTGCATGTTTGATCCCATCAATGCACGGTTGGCATCATCATGCTCCAAGAAAGGAATTGATGAAGCGGCAATCGATGCAATTTGATTGGCACCAACGTCCATCAAATTCAAATCTTTTGGTGCTACCACTGGGAAGTCACCTTCAAAACGTGCTTTTACGACATCAGACAAGAAGTTTCCTTTATCATCCATCACAGCATTTGCTTGTGCGATCATTTTTGAATCTTCTTCTTCCGCTGCTAAATAAACTGGTTCTTCATTTAAAACAACTTTACCATTTTCTACACGACGGTAAGGAGTTTCGATGAAACCTAATTTATTCACTTTCGCAAATACACACAAAGATGAAATCAAACCAATGTTTGGTCCTTCTGGTGTTTCAATCGTACAAAGACGACCGTAGTGTGTATAGTGAACGTCACGTACCTCGAAACCTGCTCTTTCTCGAGAAAGTCCGCCAGGTCCTAGTGCCGATAGACGGCGCTTGTGTGTTACCTCAGAAAGTGGATTGGTTTGATCCATAAACTGAGAAAGTTGATTTGTTCCAAAGAATGAATTAATCACTGACGAAAGTGTTTTCGCATTGATCAAGTCAATTGGAGTAAATACTTCATTATCACGAACGTTCATACGCTCACGGATCGTTCTTGCCATTCTTGCAAGACCAACACCGAATTGCGCATACAATTGTTCACCAACTGTACGAACACGACGATTTGATAAGTGGTCAATATCATCGATATCTGCCTTCGAGTTAATCAACTCGATCAAATATTTAATGATATTAATGATATCAGTTTTTGTCAGAACGCGAGACTCCTCAGAATCATCTAATCCAAGTTTCTTATTCAAACGGAAACGTCCAACCTCACCTAAATCATAACGTGCATCTGAGAAGAATAATTTCTCAAAAACTCCTTTTGCCGTTTCATAGTCGGGCGGATCTGCGTTACGTAATTGACGGTAAATGTGTTCAACCGCTTCTTTTTCAGAGTTGGAAGTATCTTTTTGTAATGTATTGTAGATAATGGTATAATCCGTAGAATTACCATCCTCTTTATGTAAAATCAACGATTTTGCACCAGAATCCATGATAGAATCTAAGTGCTCTTCACCGATTACTAACTCACGATCAAGGATTACCTCGTTACGCTCGATAGATACAACTTCTCCTGTATCCTCATCTACGAAATCTTCAATCCATGTTTTTAACACACGTGCAGCTAAACGACGTCCAACTAATTTTTTCAAATTGGCTTTATTGACCTTGACTTCATCAGCCAATCCAAAAATTTCTAGGATATCACGATCTGTTTCGTATCCAATTGCACGGAACAAAGTAGTCACTGGCAATTTTTTCTTACGATCGATGTAAGCGTACATGATGTTGTTGATATCCGTCGCGAATTCAATCCAAGAACCCTTGAAAGGAATTATACGAGCAGAATATAATTTTGTCCCATTTGCGTGACGGCTTTGACCGAAGAACACACCTGGGGAACGGTGTAATTGGGAAACGATAACTCGTTCAGCACCATTTACAACGAAAGACCCTTTTGGAGTCATATAAGGAATTGTACCTAAATAAACATCTTGTACGATGGTTTCGAAATCCTCATGTTCAGGATCAGTACAATATAATTTCAATTTAGCCTTTAAAGGAACACTGTATGTTAATCCGCGTTCGATACATTCTTCAATAGAATATCTTGGTGGATCAACAAAGTAGTCTAAAAACTCCAATACAAATTGGTTTCTTGTATCGGTAATCGGGAAGTTTTCTGCGAAAACTTTAAATAAACCTTCACTATCACGATTCTCTGGCGTTGTTTCCAACTGAAAGAATTCCTGGAAGGATTTTAATTGAATCTCCAGGAAATCTGGATACTCAAATTGATTTTTGCTTGAAGCAAAATTAATTCGGGTTGAATTATTTGATGTTGCCAAGGCTTTTGTTTTTTTAGTTATTCGATTATTCTGTCAAAATCAACATGCGAAAAAACAGGAGAAGGCATCCGCTAAAAAGCGGTGCCTTGCCTGTAATATTGTGGGATTAATTACTTAATCTCAACTTCAGCTCCAGCTTCTTCTAAAGATTTTTTAAGACCTTCAGCCTCATCTTTAGAAACTCCTTCTTTCAATGTTGCAGGAGCACCGTCAACTAAGTCTTTAGACTCTTTCAATCCGTTTCCTGTTAATTCTTTAACAAGTTTAACTACTGCTAGTTTGTTTGGACCACCAGCTTTCAAGATTACGTCGAATTCTGTTTTCTCAACAGCAGCTTCAGCAGCAGCACCGCCACCGGCCATCATTACTGGAGCAGCCGCAGCTGGTTCGATTCCGTACTCATCTTTTAAAATTGTTGCCAACTCGCTTACTTCTTTTACTGTAAGGTTAACTAACGTTTCTGCAATTTGCTTTAAATCAGCCATTTTATTTTAATTTAAAAAAGGTTATTATTAATTAATTTATGCTCTTTCTTCGAGCGTTTTAAGGATTCCAGCGATTGTATTACCAGAACCACTAAGAGCAGACAATACATTTTGAGCAGGACTTTGCAACATTCCAATGATATCTCCAACCAATTCTTCTTTACTTTTCAGTGATTCAAGAACTGATAATTGGTGATCTCCAATGAAAACTGCTTCATCAATGTATGCACCTTTCAAAATTGGTTTCGGTGATTTCTTACGGAAATCAGCGATCAATTTTGCAGGAGCATTCGCCACTTCGCTGAACATAACAGAAGTTGATCCTTTCAAAACATCTCTCAATGCTCCGAAGTCTTTTCCTTCTACTTGGTCCATCGCTTTTTGAAGCAATGCATTTTTCACTACACGCATGGAGATGTTCGTTTGAAAACATCTTCTACGTAAAGCGTTTATTGTCTCTACTGTTAATTCTGCTGTGTCTGCTAGATACAACACATTGTTGGCAGTTAAATCCGCCGCCAAATCGCTGATATACTTTGCTTTTTCTTCTCTTGTCATTTTCTTAAGTATTAAGCAGTAACAGACTTCGCGTCAATTTGTATCCCTGGACTCATCGTTGAGCTCAGGTAGATACTTTTAATATACGTACCTTTTGCAGCAGACGGTTTTAATTTAACTAGTTGTTGAATCAATTCACTCGCATTTTCGCGAATTTTATCTCCTTCAAAACTAACTTTACCAACCGATGAGTGAATGATACCGTATTTATCAACTTTAAAGTCAATTTTACCAGCTTTCACTTCAGTTACAGCTTTACCAATTTCCATAGTAACTGTACCTGTTTTCGGATTTGGCATTAAACCGCGTGGACCTAAAACACGTCCTAGTGCACCTACTTTACCCATAACTGAAGGCATTGTAATGATTACGTCGATATCTGTCCAACCACTTTTGATTTTATCAATGTAGTCATCAAGTCCAACATATTCCGCACCTGCTTCGATTGCTTCTTTTTCCTTATCCGGAGTACAAAGTACAAGTACCTTGATATCCTTACCAGTTCCATGAGGCAATGCAACAGTTCCACGTACCATTTGATTCGCTTTACGAGGATCAACCCCTAAACGAACACAAATATCTACAGAGGCATCGAATTTGGTTGTAGAAATTCCCTTCACCAAATCACATGCTTCAGATAGAGTGTAGACCTTTGTCAAATCGAATTTAGACAAGATCTCTTTTCTTTTTTTAGAAACTCTTTTCATAACAATTAATTATTTGGATTGAGGAGCATCTCCACCTTTAACGGTTACCCCCATACTTCTTGCTGTTCCTGCAACCATGCGCATCGCTGCATCAACGGTAAAACAATTCAAATCCGGTAATTTATCTTCTGCAATCATGCGAATTTGATCCCAAGAAATGGAAGCAACTTTTACACGATTTGGCTCAGATGAACCTTTTTTGATTTTTGTGTGCTCGATGATTTGTACCGCTGCGGGTGGTGTTTTAAGAACGAAATCAAAGGATTTATCACCATAAACAGTGATAACAACTGGAACTACCTTACCCATTTTATCTTGAGTTCGCGCATTAAACTGCTTACAAAACTCCATGATATTAACTCCTTTCGCACCTAAAGCAGGTCCGATTGGTGGTGATGGGTTGGCTGCGCCTCCTTTGATCTGCAATTTGATCAATGCTGCTACTTCTTTAGCCATATATATTAAAATTATGTAGTCAACGTGAATCAGTGATGGGAAGCTTTAATCATCGGACTCACTCCTACGGTTAATACAAATTCTACCCTTCTTTCTCAACTTGCATATAGCTGAGCTCCAAAAGGTTTTTTCGGCCAAATATTTTGACCATTACTTTTAATTTTTTCTTCTCTTCATTGATTTCATCTACAACACCAGTAAAGTTGTTGAATGGACCATCAATCACTTTAACGGACTCACCAACAACAAACGGAATTTTCAACTCTTCTTCTGTTGTTGCTAATTCGTCAACTTTTCCTAGAATTCTGTTTACCTCTGCTAAGCGCATTGGAACAGGTTCACCACCTTTTACAGTTCCTAGAAAACCAATAACATTTGGAATGCTTTTAATAACGTGACTAACCTCACCTACCAACGCAGCTTCAATTAATACATATCCTGGTAAAAAAGCTTTTTCTTTATTTACTTTTTTTCCGTTTTGTATTTTGAACACTTTCTCTGTCGGGATGAGAACTTGATTCACATAATCATTCAGTTTCATTCGAGAAATTTCTAACTCAAGGTACTCCTTAACTTTCTTTTCCTTGCCACTTACGGCACGAACTACATACCATTTCTTAACAATTTCTGCCATTACTGTATTTGTTAGAATGATCCGTAAATAAAACCTAGTAATCCTTTCCACAAAGAACCCTCTTCTCCAGATATACCGAAGGCGTAATCCATTGCGAAAATAAGAAGTGCAATGAGAACAGATGCAACAACTACCAGAATGGTATTATTTTGTAGTTCTTTCCAAGTTGGCCACGTTACATTGTGTACCATTTCTTGGTAAGTTTCCTGAAAATATGATCTAATTTTTGACACTTATTTCAATTTTAATTGAGCACGGGCGGTAGGATTCGAACCCACGACCAATGGTTTTGGAAACCACCACTCTACCAGCTGAGCTACACCCGTTTAAAAAGGGGAGTTGTAAAACTCCCCTTACTTAAAACTATGTTGTTTCTTGTTAAGCTACGATTTCAGTAACCTGACCAGCACCTACAGTTCTACCACCCTCGCGGATTGCAAAACGAAGTCCTTTGTCCATTGCAACTGGAACGATCAATTTAACTGTAATTGATACGTTATCACCTGGCATAACCATCTCGCGTCCGTCTGTTAAGAAGATTTCTCCTGTAACGTCAGTTGTACGGAAATAGAATTGAGGACGGTATTTATTGTGGAAAGGAGTGTGACGACCACCTTCTTCTTTCTTCAATACGTAGATCTCAGCTTTAAATTCTTGGTGAGGTGTAGTTGAACCTGGTTTACAGATAACCATTCCACGTTTGATTTGAGATTTCTCAATACCACGTAACAATAATCCTGCGTTATCACCTGCTTCACCACGATCTAACATTTTACGGAACATCTCAACACCTGTAACTGTAGATGTTAATTTCAATTCACCCATACCTAAGATCTCAACTGGATCTCCAGAGTTGATTACACCTGTTTCGATACGACCTGTAACAACAGTACCACGACCTGTAATCGTAAATACGTCTTCAACTGGCATCAAGAAAGGCTTGTCAACATCACGTGGAGGAAGTTCGATGTACGTATCAACTGCATCCATTAACGCATCAATTGTAGCAACCCACTGAGGCTCACCGTTTAATGCTCCCAAAGCAGAACCTTGGATAACTGGTGCATTGTCACCATCATATTTATAGAAAGAAAGTAATTCACGTACTTCCATTTCAACTAATTCTAATAACTCTGCATCATCTACCATGTCCACTTTGTTCATGAAGACAACTAAACGAGGAACACCAACTTGACGACCAAGTAGGATGTGCTCACGTGTTTGAGGCATTGGACCATCAGTTGCAGCAACTACTAAAATCGCTCCGTCCATTTGTGCAGCTCCAGTTACCATGTTCTTTACGTAATCGGCGTGACCTGGACAGTCAACGTGCGCGTAATGACGGTTTGCTGTTTCGTACTCAATGTGCGAAGTGTTAATAGTGATACCACGCTCTTTTTCTTCGGGCGCGTTATCGATTGAAGAGAAATCACGAACCTGAGCCAATCCCTTAGAAGCAAGAACGCTAGAGATTGCTGCAGTCAACGTAGTCTTACCATGGTCAACGTGTCCAATAGTACCAATGTTCACGTGTGGTTTGGAACGGTCAAAATTTTCCTTAGCCATTTTTTTTTTGTTACTTAGTTAATAATATACTTATTTATCATAAAATCCTTTACCATCAAATGGAAAGGATTCAACTTCTTTTTTCATACTGAGCCAATGACGAGAATTGAACTCGTGGCCTCTTCCTTACCAAGGAAGCGCTCTACCCCTGAGCTACACCGGCGCTCTTTGAAAAGTGAGCGGGAGACGAGACTCGAACTCGCGACGTTCAGCTTGGAAGGCTGAAGCTCTACCAACTGAGCTACTCCCGCTTTTTTTCTTTTCTTGTGGGGGGAGCAGGATTCGAACCTGCGAAGATGTACATCAGCAGATTTACAGTCTGCCCTCGTTGGCCGCTTGAGTATCCCCCCTACAATTTGAGCCGATGGAGGGATTCGAACCCCCGACCAGCTGATTACAAATCAGCTGCTCTGGCCAACTGAGCTACATCGGCAATTTAATTGTTGGTTTTCTTAAATAAAGAACTTTTTCTTTTCCCAAAGACCAATTTGGGATTGCAAATGTATGAAACTTTTTCTTATCTCAAAGAATTTTTTGAAAAAATATTTGAAAATTTTATCACATTTCCTTTCGCGATTTTTTCATACGGGGATTTCATTACTTTTGTTTCCATGTTAAAACAAAAAGTGATTGTTTCAGTATCAAGCGATTTGGTCACTGACAACCGTGTTCATCGAACCTGTTCTGTACTGCATGATTTAGGCATGGATGTTTTACTAATTGGACGAAAAAAAAATAATAGCCCGATACTAAATCAGCGAAATTACCGCAGCAAACGACTACGTCTACTATTTGAAAAGGGGCCTTTTTTTTATGCGGAACTAAACTTTCGATTGTTTTTCATTCTTCTATTCCAAAAAAAAGCTCTTCTGTATTCAAATGACCTGGATACTCTTCTACCAAATTTTATTGTGAGTAAATTAACCAGAACAAAACTCATCTATGATAGTCATGAACTTTTCACAGAGTCACCGGAATTAATTCACCGCAAACGTACGCAGGGAATATGGTTAGGCATTGAGAAAATCATTTTCCCGAAATTAACGCATATCATCACCGTCAATGATTCCATTGCTCACACCTATGAGGAACGATACAATCGAAAATTACTTGTCATTCGAAACATCCCTAATAAATATAAAGTTCAGAAACTACAAACAAAAGAACAATTAGGAATACCCACAAATGACTTCTTAGTAATTATTCAAGGTTCCGGTTTAAATGTAGAACGCGGAATTGAAGAAGCAGTTCTTGCCATGAAAGACCTAGAAGGTGTCACACTCATGCTTGTTGGAGATGGTGACGTAATGCCAGTAGTGAAAGAACTCATTAAAATAAATCACCTCGATGATAAGGTGAAAATCTATGGAAGACGTCCATATTTGGAAATGATGCAATTCACGACATATGCTGACCTAGGACTTACCCTTGATAAACCACTCAGTAAAAATTACGAATTTTCACTGCCTAACAAGATTTTTGATTACATGCATGCCGGCACACCTATATTAGCTAGTAAGCTCGTGGAAATTGAACGTGTAATCAACACTCATCATATTGGAAGCATCCTCACCGAAGTAAGTCCTGCAGCAATCGCCAATGCTATTAGAGATTTAAAAAGTAAACCTGATTTATTGATTCAACAAAAAGAAGCGTGTCAAAAAGCTTCTGAAATAGAAAATTGGGAAAATGAAAGATGCAAGCTGGAATCACTTATCCGTTCAACTATGACGCATTCTACGCTCTAGTTCCATTAGACGGTATAGATCGAACATCCACAAACAGAAGTATCCTTTGGAAAGCAGATAGGATAACATTGGTTGAAGTATTTGTGCGGACCAATGAAAAATCATTCGAGTTACAGGAGACTTATAAATACTTTGGGCGAGACTCAATAATTTTTGTTGCTCATTGAATCTAGCATCTTGAAGCTTTTGTGAAATCATCCATAAATTCGATACAGCATCCTTTGTCTTCACTAAGAAAACATGATTATCAACCAAATCATCATTCTTAATAGGATTATCAATGTGGTGACATTCGATTCCTTTTATATAGAGTTGAAATCCAAAGAGTGTATCTTCATGCCCATATGATAGAATGGATTCATCAAATGGATTCTCTTCAAAAATGGATTTTCTTACGATAAAATTATTTGATTTAAACCCACTTGTTCGATCCGCAATTCGTTCGTCAGTCGTTTTGCTTTCTCTTTTACGGCTATACTCCCAGCGCAATAAATGGGAGCGAGAAGGTTTTATTGTCGTTTCTTCACGCCCACCTACAAGCAAATCAATGGAATGCTCCTGAATGAATTGCAGGTACTTCTGAATGAAATCCGTTCGAATAATAATGGAATCACCATCCAGAAAGAGTATGTGCGTCCCCTTTACAAAAGGCAAAAATGCATTTCTGATTTTTGACCTACCAATATTCTTTGACAACTCTTGGTAGTCACAAAATACTCCTATACTTCTATTTATTTCTTTAAAAGAATCATCGGAAGCGTCGTCAAGAAAAAGAAGTTCAACTTCCGATGAATATGATTGAATTTGTCGATGTAATTCGCTTGCAATTGGACGAATGTCCGTGTTATAGACAGGAATACATATCGACAGAATCATTTTAATAAAATTATGCCATTGTATTTGGCGTGCCAAAATTCATCGGAGGAAATCCAGCCTGTGGATCATCAATCACCCCAAAATTTTGTTCGTATTTCTGAATGTTATCTGTTAATGCCTGTAAAAAACGTTTTGCATTTTGAGGTGTCATCAGTACACGAGAACGAACTTTTCCTTTCGGCATTCCAGGCATAATTTGCACGAAGTCGCAAACCACCTCAGCCGGAGAATGGGTGATGATCGCTAAATTTGAATAAATACCTAAAGCCACTTCTTCAGATAGTTCAATGTTCATGTGGTTTTCTTCGTTTTCCATTATTTTCTATTTAATTAATTATTTCTTTCTCTTCAAATATGATTCCGTATGTCTCCAACTCTTCTAAAATTGGTTCGTAAACATTTTTATTTACTGGCAACGTTACCCCTTTCTCTTTTATTTCTCCGGATAAAATTAATTTGGCAGCAATCGCAACTGGTAGTCCAACAGTATTCGACATCGCAGTATAAACTTCATCCTGTCCTAACGTGACGAGAGAAGATGTGATTTTCTTGTGTTCAGTACCTAAACTATATTCAAATTCATGGTACATCACCAACATGTCCTTATCGCCAGGCTCTAACTTCCATTTTGGCTCAAGTAGTTGTTGCAATAATTTGGCAGGACTCGCATTTTCAATTCCATAGGTAAATGAATCATCAAAAATTCCCATGCTTTCAAATTGACCAAACAAATAAGCATTTTCCTCACCCAACACCTTTTTAAATTTATCCTCAACCGTCGTATGTAATTCATAAGGCAAAAAGGCATTCAGAAAGGATCTTGGTGTTAAGGTTTCTGAATTTGTCATCGCGTAAGAATCATCTGTCATACCTAATTGAATGAATACATCCCAGCCTTGACAATAATTTGGACGACGCAAGGTTCCACGATAAATCGTCGGGATTCCTTCGATACCATAAGTGGACGAATAGATTAGCGAATTTCGATTCGCATACCCATCAAATTCACCGTAAGGCGAAATTTCAAAACGATCTAACTTTTTAAATAATTGTGAATATGGAATATACTTGTATTCGTTGTTATCCATATAACATGCCGCAGGACCTTGTCCCGCAACAATCACATTTCTCGGATTCCAGGTGAATTTATAATGCCAAGGATTGTTGTCTGATTCAGGTGCCATTAATCCACCACAAAAGGATTTAAAACTCGTTAATATTCCACCAATCCCCTTGATGTGATCAATCACTTTCATTGCACTCATGTGGTCTATACCTGGATCCACACCGATTTCATTCATGATCACAATTCCGGCTTGTTTTGCCTCTTCATTCAAGTCGCGCATTTCAGGAGAAATGTACGATGGTGTAATCAAATCTGTGTGCAGTTCAATGCAATCCTTCGCCACTTCCACATGGTAAATCGCTGGCAACATGGAAATCACTAAATCGGCATGGGCAATGGCTGGCTTGCGTTCTTTAGAATCCAACGCATTAAACGAAAGTGCTTCGGCATTCGGATGTCCATTGATTTTATTTTGAACCAAACTTAAATTTTGATCCACAATTTTCACATGCCAATTTTCAGCTACTGAATGAGCTAATAGATATCTGATCAATGATGAAGCAGACATCCCTGCTCCTAGTATTAATATGGTCTTCATTCCTTTATTTACTTTATCCGCACCGGACCTTTGACAAATTTATAAAAATGTTTGGATGCGCTGATTTCCCTACTTGTCTTTTATCAACAAGAATTTCATTGGGAATGCCAATCGATTTGCCCAAGAAACTTCATCGTGAGCTGTTTTATCCCAAACGAGCGTCTGATAATTTGGACCAATTTCATACCCGCATTTCTCTAGCGTACTCATTAAAACATTGTGATAAGGTCCGTAATAAGCGTCCAAGGTTTCTGTTCCTCGGTCAATGTACAATTTAACTTTTTTAGGAGAGGGGAGTGTTTTAGCTAAATATGTATTAAAAGGAAGTACCAATTGATTCATGGCGTCATCTCCGATCATTTGGAAGTTAATCATCGGTGTATGTATGGACAAACAGGCTGCTCCTCCAAAAGTATCCGGTATCCTAGTAAGTCCATAAATGGAGATGAGTCCACCCATACTGGACCCAATTAAAAATCGATCTTCACGTTTGTGACTGACCGAATACGTCTGTTCAATAAATGGAATCAATTCTTTTTTGATCCAATCAAGGTAAAAATCGGCTCTCAATTCACCATTCCAAAGAGAAGATGTAAGTTTTGAAACATACGCCGTATCCATGTATTGCACCGCTTGCTTTGGGAAAAATTCAGCATAACGATTCGGTGGGTCATTGTAAATTCCTACAACAATAAATGGACGTGTAATTCCATTAGAAATCAAACTATCTGCCGTTTCATCGACTCTCCATTCTTTTTTGTTCCAAGTAGTTGTTGAATCAAAAAGCATTTGTCCGTCATGCATGTAAACCGTTGCATATTTCACTTTTGGATTATAATTAGCTGGTAACCAAATCAACACTTTTCTACTGGATGAATCTTTGAATGGAAACTGAAAACTTTGTAAACTTCCTTTGGAAACTCTTTCATCAAATCTCACATAGGTTACCTCGGGTTTAATTTGAGCGCTTAACGTACCCAATTGGATGAGAAATACGATGAGTAATATAGTAAATGGCTTCATTTTATTCGAATGAGGAATTAATTTCACAAGAATACTTCTTTCCTATCAAGAATCAAACGGACAAGTCGTATTTTTGCAGTAAATTTTTGCATATGCTGAATAAACTGCTTGCTTCCCTTTTTTCGATGCGCTTGATGACCATTGGATTATTACTATTTCTAGTTGGAATCGGTGCCGCAACTTTCATTGAATCTATTTACGGAATTCAAAGTGCGAAAATCATTATTTATAATGCCACTTGGTTTGAAATTCTACTCGTATACCTTTCCCTGAATTTAATCTCTAACATTTTTAAATACAAGATGTTTCAGCGTGAGAAAATCGCGACATTATTGTTTCACTTGTCTTTTTTAGTGATCATTTTTGGTGCAGCAATAACGCGCTACGTAAGTTTCGAAGGACAAATGGTCATTAAAGAGGGGAAATCCTCTGATTTCATCTACACGGCAGTTCCGCACATACTTGTCCACATGCAAGATTTGGCAAGCGGCAAAACAAAAACGGAAGCGCACAAATGTTACTTGTCCGAGATTACCGACAATGATTTCTCCTACTCTACCGATTTTCAATCAAAAACAATTGAAGTCAGCTATGTGAATTTCCAATCGAAAATGATTGATTCTTTAGTCGTTCGACAAGCGTTCAAAGAAACGTCGTTGGAGTTAATAACGGATGGAATGAAGTCAAATTTCCTTACCGAGAATGACTTTTTCATGGTCGGTATGGTTCCACTTTCTTTTGGTCCTGAACCAAAATCTCCAGGAATGCAAGTCCGTAAAAAAGGAGATAGTTTGCAAATTAAAACTGCCGTTCCATTGAATTATTTACCGATGTCTTTAATGAAAAAAGCGCGTCAAAATGGAGAAGAAGTGCCAGATTCTATGTTCACCAACGTTCCACTAAATACTTGGGTAGAATTCAAAACAACGACCTTGTATCATTGTGGAGACAAGCAATTTGTTTTCAAACGCGCATTGAATCATGCGAAAAAAGTGCTCATGCCATCTGGAAAGAAAAATGTGGGATCTGATTATTTAACCGTTCGCGTATCCGATGGAAAAGCAAGTAAAGTCATTCAAATTGAAGGTGGCATTGGAGCAATTCCAACACCCGTTCGCTTCGCCATGAATAACATCATGTACCAACTTGAATACGGTTCCATTCGCAAACCAATTGACTTTCAGGTATTTTGTAATGATTTTAAATTAGACAAATACCCAGGAAGTGAATCTCCTTCATCCTTCTCAAGTGAATTAACCTTAATTGATGCGAAAAGAAAGGTTAAAATGAACCGAAAAGTTTTCATGAATAATGTCATGGATTATGATGGATACCGTTTTTTTCAATCTTCTTATGAACTGGACAATCCCTCAACACCTGAAAATGAAGAAGGAACAGTATTAAGTGTGAACCACGATTGGTGTGGGACAAATATTACCTATTTCGGATACCTACTGATGAGTATCGGCATGTTGATGTCCTTGTTTGCTCCGGTTGGACGTTTCCGAGAATTGAATGATAAAATGAAGAAGTTAAAAGCAAAACGTGCAAGCATAAATGCTTTAAGTTTGATGATCGGACTTCTTTTATTTCAATCGGTGTCATACGCCCAAGAACATGCACATGAAGCGAATCCAGCAGCGAAAATATTCAGAGTCATTTCAAAAGACCATTCAGAAAAACTTGCTTCGCTTTTGGTTCAAGACTATGAAGGACGCATTTCTCCGATGCATACCTTATGTGATCAATTACTACGTAAAATCAATCGTTCAAATCACTACAAAGAATACAATGCGGTGCAAACCATCATGAGTATTCAAATGTATCCTCAATATTGGATCAATCAAAAAATTGTACAGGTTCCAAGTAATTTAAGAGCTCCATTAAAATTAGGCGAGTTTGCCAGTGTAATGGACCTAGTTGATCAAAAAACACAAGAATTCAAATGGTTAAAGGAATACAAAATTGCTCACCAACGCTTGGAATCACAACGAAATGAATTCGACAAAAAACTCATTAAATTAAATGAGAAATTCGAAGTAATTCAAGGTGTCATCATGTGGAAATACTTACGTGTTGTCCCTAAAAAAGGAGATGCGAATCATACTTGGTTTATTCCTTTTCAAGTCGATACAACAGCTTCTTTACAGGTCTTAAGCTACATATCTCTTTTAGATGAAGGCGCGAAAAAAAATAATTTTAGCAAGGCGGAAAGTGTCCTTAAAAAAGTGAAAGCGCACCAACGAAAAGTGAGTTCGGATGTCGTACCAACGAAATCTGCCGTGAGCATAGAAATCTCATACAATAAAATGGAGATCTTCAAACACTCCTTCCAACTTTTATTATCACTTGGATTCTTGTTATTAATTGTTTCATTTATTGGGATTTTTAAAGCGGCAGCATCACGATTTTCGAAAGTTCAAAAATGGATCAATCGCATCATCATTGGATTGATGGTTGTGACCTTCCTTTACCTTGCCGCAGGACTCGGAATGCGTTGGGTGATTTCTGGTCATGCTCCTTGGAGTAACGGCTACGAAGCTGTGGTATTCATCGCTTGGGTAACTATGATTGCTGGATTTAGCTTCACACGAAAAAACATTGTCATCCTTGCCGGAACTGCTATTCTTGCCTCTTTAATGATCTTTGTGACAGAATTAAGTCTTTTCGATCCTGAAATCACTCCACTTGTGCCGGTATTGAAATCATATTGGTTAAAAATTCACGTGGCAATCATTACCGGAAGCTATGGCTTCCTCGGATTAGCAGCCATTTTAGGATTGCTTAACTTGATACTTTACACCGTACGTAACGAGAAAAATAAAGAGATCGTCACCATCAATATAAATGAATTAACATACGTATCAGAAATGACCATGACCATCGGTCTCTTTATGTTGACCATCGGTACATTTCTTGGTGGAATTTGGGCGAATGAGTCCTGGGGACGCTATTGGGGATGGGATCCTAAAGAAACTTGGGCACTTGTTTCTGTGCTCGTTTATGCGGTGATACTTCACCTGCGCTTCATTCCAAAGTTAAATGGAAAATTCTTATTCAATGTCATGTCTTTCTGGGGATATTCAGCCATTTTATTTACCTTCTTCGGTGTAAACTTCATGTTGGTCGGACTCCATTCTTACGCTAATGGCGATGGACTTGGTAAGTTTCCAACATGGTTAAGTTTGACTATTTTATTCTTTGCTGGATTCACTGCATTTGCTTCTTTCAGAAACAAATCAATTGAACGAAAGTCTAAAAAAGATCTTTTATCGTAATGATTTCAGAACGCATACTTCATGAGGATAATCATGTGATTGTCATCAATAAAATGGCATCCGAGATTGTGCAAGGTGATAAAACGGGTGATCAAACAATGCCCGACGAAATCAAAGCGTATTTAAAGGAAAAATACCAAAAACCTGGAAACGTCTTCTGCGGTGTTGTTCATCGCTTAGATCGTCCTACGAGTGGCGCGTTGGTTTTTGCACGAACAAGCAAAGCCTTAGAACGATTAAATGCGCAATTTCGCGATAAGGAAACCAATAAAATCTATTGGGCAATTGTTGAAACAGTTCCTGAAAAACCGAATGGACGCTTGGTTCATCATTTAAAAAAGAACGAAGCTCAAAATAAAAGTTACCCCGTAAATGCAAGCGTTTCCGGTTCTAAGGAAGCAATTCTATCCTACCGAATGTTGGCATCTGGTGATCGTTATCATTTATTGGAAATCACCCTAGAAACAGGTCGCCATCATCAAATTCGTGTTCAGTTAAGTTCAATCGGATGTATCATCAAAGGAGATGTGAAATATGGAGCCAAACGTTCCAATCCGGATGGGTCTATCTGTTTACATGCTCGTTACTTGAAATTCACACATCCAACTTCCAAGGAAGAAATTTCGGTCGTAGCTCCCGTTCCATCAGATCGACTTTGGCAAGAAATTACGAAGGGTTTGTAAACCACTTCTTACGCCAAAACTGAGCTAATTTTACTAAGAGAATCAATGCTGGCACTTCAACAAGTGGACCAACAACTCCCGCAAAAGCTTCACCCGAATGTAGCCCAAACACACCAATCGAAACCGCAATAGCTAATTCGAAATTGTTACCCGATGCTGTAAAGGATAGTGCAGCAGTATCCGCGTAACTTGCTCCCATCCATCTTGCAGTCAAAAACATGAGAACGAACATTACGGCGAAATAAATGACAAGAGGAATAGCAATAGTTAGAACATCCATGGGAATAGACAACATCATTTTTCCTTTTAAGCTGAACATCACAATGATGGTGAACAACAAAGAAATTAAAGTAATTGGCGAAACAAAAGGAATAAATCGATTCGTAAACCATTCCTCCCCATTTTGTTTGATGAGCAATGATCTGCTGAGAACTGCAAGGACAAAAGGTATTCCCAAATAAACACCAACAGTTTGTGCGATTTCGAGCATCGAGATGTTTAAATGTAGTCCTTGGACACCGAAGTATGGCAGGACTATTTCCAAATAAAAATACGCATAGGTTGAAAAGAAAAACACTTGAAGCAAGCTATTGATTCCTACCAATCCTGCGACTAGTTCGCGATTTCCATCCGCCAATTCGTTCCATACAATGACCATTGCAATACACGGAGCAAGTCCGATCACAATTAACCCAGTCATGTATTCGGGATAGGCTTTAAGGAAAACTAATGATAATAAAAACATCAAGAATGGACCTACAACCCAAGTTATGAAGAAGGATGCCAACAATAACTTAGGTTTAGAAAGGATGCTTGGTATTTTAGAAAACTGCACTTTCGTTAAAGGTGGATACATCATCAAAATGAGTCCGATTGCTAGCGGAATATTCGTGGTTCCATAAGAAAGCGCATCCAATTTCTGATCCATATTTGGAACAATGTTTCCGATCAAAATCCCAATAAGCATGGCAAGGAAAATCCACAAAGTGAGGTAACGATCTAAAAAGGCAAGTTGTTTTACATTCGATTGGGTCGACATAATTAATTGGTTAAACGTGAAAAAACATAAAATAATTCTCTGGCAATTTGATGTAAACGAGCCAAGTACATTTCCGTTTCTTGCTCTGTACCGTCAAATGCTTTTGGATCGTCGTAAGAAAGTCCGATGCGGAAATCTGCTCCAACAACAAACGGACAATTTTGCTCCGCATGCGTGCAAGTCATGATTGCAGCGAAATTCTCTTTTGGATTGACTTCATCCTCAATGAGTTTTGAAAATGCAGCCATTGATTGCGTAGCATTCAGCTGAATGGCATAGTGAGGATTTTCACTCATTTCCGTTGTTTGAATATCCATTCCTATGGAACGTAGCGCTGAAATCGCATTCGGATGAAAGGCTGTTACTTCTGTCCCTGCAGAAAATGTGCGAATGGTTGGAATCTGAAAATATTCGGCTGCTAACGCACATAAAATTTGTCCGAAATGACTTCTTCTTGAATTATGTGTACAGATGAACATCAATAAAGATTCCTTGCCTTCGTTTTTATTTCCTTGGATATAGGAAGCCAACTTGTTCAGTAATAATTTTCGATCCGCAGAAATCAAATCAAATTGTAGGATGATTTCTTCTGAAAACTGATTCAATTTTACATTCATAAGCACGATTTAACAACAACCTCCTCCAGGTGTACACGTTGATTTTGTCGACGGAGTCAATTCCACCAAACTAATCTTCTGTTTAGCAGGTGGTATACCACATTTATCTTCTGCTAAACAAGCAGTAGTAGTTGAAAGCAATTCGAAAGAAGTGCCATTCCATGCTAGTTGGTATTTTCCAATGGTAGAACCTTGATATTCAACCTCAATCTCTTCATCGGGCAAATTCAACGTTCGCTCAGACAATTCAATGATTTTCATCAATTTCTCTGCTTGAAGACGGTGATCAAAGTCTTCTGCTTCCCATAACTGAAAACAAATGCGGTCTTCTAAACGCGTTGTTCCACCGCAATCAATAAATCGTTTTTGAACGTGTCCAACTTCCGTGATGTGGTAATGTGCCGGAACTGATGATCCATTGGGTAATTGAAATGACACCGTCGTCATTCCCGTCAAGTTTGCTTTAAATTCACTTAGTTTCATTGTTTCTTTTTTTTAACAACATGTTGGATTCTGATCGTATTTTAAGGAAGCTAAAAAAGAATCGAGCTGACTGATTTTATCCAAATTCAAACAGTAACAAATACTCGTGCCTGAAACACTTCCTTGAATGATACCAGCAGTTTTTAATTCCTTTAAATGTTGCGAAATGGTCGGTTGAGCAAGGGGAAGTTCATTCACTAAATCCGTACAAATGCATTTTTCCTGCGTTCGTAAAAATTGAATGATGGCAATCCGTGCTGGATGTCCCATCGCCTTGAATAGTGAGGCTAATTCGTTGATTTCTTCACTGAACACTTCGCTTTTCGTCGTTCCCATCGCTTACAATATTGTTACATTGCAATATTACGATATATTAACAAAATTAAGTAAGATATTCTTGAAAATTTAGGCGCGAAAGATTTTTGCAAATGTTTTGCAGATTATGACAAGGTCCTGACCGAGGGATGGATTGGCTAAATATTTTTCATTTAACCTTATCTTTTCAGGCATTACTTCTTGAATGTACGTTTGCTGTGGATTGTCTGATTTAGCCAAGAGTTCATTTTCATGAAAATATGCCAAGGAAGCCAAGTCTGTAATTCCTGGTTTTACCTGAAGAATATTTCGTTGTTCTTCCGTGTATAAATCGACGTATTCCTGAACCTCTGGACGCGGTCCAACAATACTCATATCACCCTTCAGCACATTGATAAACTGAGGAAACTCATCCAATTTGTATTTACGTAAATAGTACCCCACTTTGGTAATGCGTGCATCACGGGATCCGACAGTGATTCTGCCCTGTGATTCGGCATTGCTGTACATACTGCGGAATTTTAGTAGTCGAAAAGAAACACCGTTCTTCCCTACTCGATTTTGCGCAAAGAAAATTCCACCGGAAGATTCAAATGCAATCCACAAGGATAGAAAAATTCCAATTGGTAGAAAACAAATCAATACAAACAAGGCGAAAATGATGTCAAATATTCTTTTCATGCGTAACTTCACATTTGGTACAAAACTAATTTTTTTTCCTCAGCATGGCACAGGAACTTCAAGAACAAGTGAAACAAGCACTCGTTGATCAGTCATTTCGCACAGCTACACTTGCGCAATTAGCAAAGGATTTTCAGCGTTGCGGTTTGACTCTTCATTCAACAGATGTGGATGATTTACTTTCGTCAATTGCATCCTGTATCAAAAACGTTTCAAATACCCAACTTCAGCAATTAATTTACCTCATCGATATTCCAGAATCTATTTTTGTTTCACTTTCGAGAAAAGCATCCTTTCACCAAGAATTAAGTGAAGCCATTTTGATGAGAGAAGCTTTAAAAGTATATTTACGACATAAATTTAGTGAACAATGAATACATTCAAAGCTTCCATGGATTCCTTAACGAAAGGACTAACAATTGGTGTAAGTATCCTCTTACTTTTATCTGGATTTATTCCTTTTTCGTCAATCAATGAATTTCAATTTTCAGATTTGATTATTCCCAGTGCTGTATATATTATGCCCTTTTCATTGATTATTATTCTCGTATTAACTTACGGTCTTAGTCCTAAAGGATATGCGTTTCATGATAGAAAATTGGTTATCTACCGTCCATTTCACAATAAGTTCTATACAACCGAGGACATACTCCATATTTCCATTGTTGATAGAAAGGAACTTAAAAATTCGCTGCGCGTTTTTGGTGTTGGTGGACTATTCGGATACTTTGGAATGTTTCGAAACAGTCGCTACGGAACAATGATTTGGTATGCTACGCGTCGCGATCGATTTGTGGTGATCGAACGTTCCAATGGCAGAACAATTGTCCTCACCCCAGACGATCCTAATTCATTCGTTTCAGAGTGGAATGAAACAATTCAGCGTTAAATCGCAGAAAGAAGTCGTTTTCGCGAGTTTCAATGTATATCATCTCGTTTGATTTATTAAATTTGTATCTAAATTAATGAGTATGAATTTCATTGCCTCAAGCACAAGTCTTTTAAAACATCTTCAAAGTATTTCAGGTGTACTGAATACAAGCAATACCTTGCCGATTTTAGATAACTTTCTATTTGAAATCACTAACGGACAACTGACAGCATCTGCTTCAGATTTAGAAACGACCATGGTGACTAAAATGGATGTTCATTCGGAGGAGGATGGAAAAATTGCCATTCCTGCTAAATTGCTATTGGATGTGTTAAAAAGTTTACCAGACCAACCTTGTACGTTCAAAGTCAATGCAAGTAATTACCAAATTGAAATTGCTTACGACAATGGTAAATCGAGAATGGTTGGATTCAATGGTGATGAATTCCCAAAAATTCCTGAATTAGCAGGTAAAAGTGCCATTAAATTATCCGGAGATATCCTTTCTCGCGCCATTAATAAAACCTTATTTGCTTCGGGAAATGATGACCTTCGTCCAGTAATGAGCGGAGTGTTCTGTCAATTCTCTGCTAGTGAAATCACCTTTGTTGCGACAGATGCACATAAACTTGTTCGTTTCAGAAGAACGGATGCAGAAGCAAGCGGAAGCTCAGCTTTCATTCTGCCAAAGAAACCATTGAACATGTTGAAATCAAATCTTCGTGGCGATGAGGCAGTTCTTTTAGAATACAACGAGTCTAATGCTGTTTTCACGTTTAACGACCTCATTTTAGTGTGTCGCTTAATCGATGGAAAATACCCGAATTACGAAGCCGTTATTCCAAAAGAAAATCCAAATGTTTTAACAATTGACCGTTCTCAATTGCTTTCTTCCATTAAACGTGTGTCGATTTTTTCCAATAAAACAACACATCAAATTAAATTGAAGTTAGCTGGTTCTGAACTTTCTTTGTTTGCTGAAGATATCGACTTTGCAAATGAGGCAAGTGAGCGTCTGACTTGTAACTACGATGGTGATGATTTAGAAATTGGATTCAACTCTCGTTTCTTAATGGAGATGTTGAACAATTTGGATTCAGATGAAATTAAACTTTCAATGAGCGAGCCAAGTCGTGCTGGAATCTTAACTCCTGCTATTCCGTCAAACGAACACGAAGACATTTTAATGCTCGTGATGCCAGTGATGCTCAACCGTTAATCTACCTTTTCATAATGCCTCAAGGACTGAGCAATATTCGGAATTTATCCTTGAAGGAACTTCAGGGAGAATTTGTTGAACGTAATGAAAAATCATTTCGTGCCAAACAAGTTTATGAATGGTTATGGAAAAAAAATGCAGCATCCTTTGATGAAATGACCAACTTGAGTAAAGAACTCAGGGAAATGTTGCAACAACATTATTTCATTGATCATATCCATCTGCAGGACCAACAAATTAGCAAGGATAAAACCATCAAATGTGCATTTACCATCGAAGAAGGTAAAGTTGTTGAAGGTGTCTTGATTCCAACTACTTCACGCACAACAGCATGTATATCTTCACAGGTTGGATGCAGTTTGTCTTGTACCTTTTGTGCAACTGGGAGATTAAAATTACTCCGAAATTTAAGTGCTGGTGAAATTGTTGACCAAGTTGTCTACTTAAAAAATCAAGCCGAAGAACGTTACGGTCAAAATCTGACTAACATTGTTTACATGGGAATGGGTGAACCGCTCTTAAATTATAAAAATGTCCTACAGTCGATTGATCGTCTTTGCAGTGATGATGGACTTGGGATCTCTCCAAAACGAATTACCGTATCCACGGCAGGAATCGCAAAAATGATTCGTAAACTTGGTGACGATGATGTTAAATTCAATTTAGCACTGTCTCTTCACGCAGCAAACGACAAGAAACGTGATAAAATCATGGAGATAAACGAATCTAATAACCTTTCTGAATTATCAGAGGCCTTAGAATATTTCCATGAAAAAACAGGCTCAAGAGTCACCTTCGAATACATCATCTTTAAAGACTTTAACGATGAAATTGAAGATGCGCGTGAACTAGCAAACTTTGCAAAATGTGTTCCGTGTAAAATCAATATCATTGAATACAATCCAATTGAAAATGGAGAATTCCAACAAGCAGATGCACGCAAAGTTGATGCTTTTGCTGCTTTTTTGGAATCGAAAAACCTTATTGTGAACGTCAGAAGGAGCCGCGGAAAAGACATCGATGCTGCATGCGGACAACTTGCCAATAAAAACAAAGCCATCCTGAAGGACGAACGTATTCTCAAGTAACATACTAAATAGACTGTCGTCCTGCTTATTGAAACCCATTTGCTATGATTAAAGTATCTCACCTCCGTAAGGAATTTGAACTAAGTCGCCAACAAAAGAAAGAACTTAATACCACAGCTGACAAAGCACTTGCAGTTGATGACCTGAGTTTTGAATGTCAACCTGGAAAAGTATTTTCACTATTAGGTCCGAATGGAGCTGGAAAGACAACCACCCTTCGAATGCTTTCAACGATTTTATCGCCAACTTCAGGCAGCATCGAAATTGCAGGTATTGACGCAGTGAAATATCCACAAGAGGCTCGTTCAAAAATTGGTTTTCTAACAGGATCAACCGGACTTTATGCTCGATTGACTCCACTTGAAATCATCGATTATTTCGCTGCACTTTATCAAGTACCTTCAAAAGAAAAAGAAGAACGAAAAAAGTACTTATTCGATTTATTGAACATGAACGATTTTCTTCAAAAGCGAATCGGCAAGTTAAGTACAGGGATGAAACAAAAGGTTTCCATTTGCCGGACCATGATTCATAATCCAGAAGTAGTGATTTTCGATGAGCCAACAAGTGGTCTTGATGTAATCACAGCAGAAAATATCATCAAACTCATTCGCGATTGTAAGGACCAAGGAAAAACTGTTATTTTCTCGAGCCACATCATGAGCGAAGTTGATTTGTTATGCGACGAACTTGCCATTGTTCACAAAGGACAACTGAAGTACAATGGACCCATGTCCGATTTTCGTCAAAACATGGAAGCTAGTAATCTAACGGAAGAGTTCATCCGTATTGTTCAACGTTAATTCAATTCACATGATCTTTACCATTTTCAAAAAAGAACTCATCGATACCCTACGTGACAAACGCACCATGCGTACGATGTTACTCATTCCCTTACTTGTTTTTCCGATTACCCTAACCTTGTTCGTGAACGTTTCCTCTTCCTTTGAAAAAAAAGCAAGTGAAGAGAAATTAAAAATTGGTGTTTGGGGAGACCTTGGAGCCAAATATTGGAGTCAACTCGAGGAAATGCCCGATGGCCTTGGGAAAAAGGAACTGAAGAACTATGAAGATTCTGCTGCACTTAAAAGAGCTATTGAACAAGGAGAAATTCAACTTGGACTCATCGTGCCTAAAAATGAAGCGGAATTAGCACGAACGAAACAGTCTATTCCTCTAACTTGGTTGTTTGACGCATCCTCCGTAGGAAGACAACAACGAGCGGAATCTTACATGAATTACATGTCAGACAATGCCGAGGCAAAACGATTAAAAGAACTTGGTGTGGATTCAGAAAAACTACATCCACTTGTACCGGTATATCAAAATTGCGCCAGTGATAAAAAAATGATCGGACAATAAGCAGGTGGATTCTTACCCTACATCTTTATTGCCTTTGGATTTATTGGTTGCATGTATCCTGCCATTGATTTGTTCACTGGGGAAAAAGAACGTGGAACCATCGAAACCTTACTGACTACTCCTGTTTCTAGATGGCAAATTTTAGTCGGTAAAATGATGGTCGTTGTGACGTCTGGAATGTTGGCCGCAAGCTGCGCACTTTTAGGATTATTTGTTTCCATTGAGTTTTTAGACATCGTGCACAACAAAGAGATTTTAGACATCGTTCATGGTATTCTGACTCCATCCTTTATCATTGCCATGTTTAGCTTACTTTTTCCTCTAGTTGTATTTTTTGCAGGTGCGATGATTCCAATTGCTGTGTATGCAAAATCATTTAAAGAGGCACAAAGCATCATTACACCGCTGAATTTTGTAATGGTTCTTCCTGCAATGATTGGATTTTTTCCAGGAATTGAATTAAATGCCATGACAGCAGCAATTCCCGTGGTAAACATCGTTCTTTCGACAAAGGAATTGATTTCAGGAACATTATCCGTGGGATACTATTGTATTAGTTTAGGAATCATGTTACTTCTAGCAACACTTTCTGTGATTGTTTCTTACCGTCAATTTGGTAACGAAGCTCGCATATTAAACTAACGAATGAGGTGGATGAATCCACTTTTCTTCATTTGGTCGAATTCAAGTAAGTAGAAATAAACACCTTCCGGAAGAACAGTTCCATTCATATCTATCCCATCGAAGGGGGCATCGAAACGCTTTCCTGCATAAATCATGTTACCCCATCGATTGAATACCTTTAATTGATATTCCTGACACGATTTAAACATGGATTCAATGTCCAATTCATCATTGTTTCCATCACCATTAGGTGTGATGACATTTGGAAATTCAAAGTCTTCGTAATTATAAATATTTGTAATGGATACTGGGATCATTGACGGACTTGAAACACATCCATTGATCGAAACCGTTACACTATAATTACCCATTTGCCCAAGTTGAACTGGGAAATATACAACTTCACTCGATGAGGTGAAATTTTGTGGTCCAGACCAATTATACAAGCCATTCGACACAGGGTCAACGTACAAGGAAACAATGTCACCAGGACATTCAACGGGACTATTTCCTGTTAAATTAGGTGCAGCAGGAATTGGATATACTGTTAAATTCAAAGTGACTACGGAATCACAACCTGCTACTGTTTGCAATGTTTGATTATACACTCCAGAATTCGTTAATGTTTGTCCAAAAAACAAGGTGGATTGACCTTGACACAAAGTCATGGAGCTACTTGAGGATAATTCTGGATTTACTGCTAAAGATAAGTTAATGATGGAATCACATCCAGCTACCGTTTGAATAGTTCGACTGTAATTGCCGGCATTTGTCAATGTTTGCGCACCAAAAGTATAACTTCCACCTTGACAAATAGATGCTTGAATGTTTGATGTTATGATCGGATCCACGACTAACGTTAAGTTTATTGTTGAATCACAACCAGTCGAAGTTTGCAATAATTGTGTGTAGTTCCCCGCTGTAGAAATCGTATTTCCGGCAAATGTATAGGAAGCACCCTGACAAATATGCACGGTTTGGTTGTTTGTAATATTTGGCAGTAGAGTTAAATTTAATACCACCGTTGAATCACACCCCGCTGTACTTTGAAAAACAACAGGATGAAAGCCAACCGTTGAAAAAGTTTGAGTTCCCAAAGTGTACGTTGCTCCTTGACAAATACTAATCGGTATGGTATCGTTAAATAAAGGATTAACTGTTACTATAACACTATCGTACGACGGACAAGAATTTGGATTCGATGCCAAATTAGTCATGACAGTATAAGTCTGAGAAATCGGTGCATTACCAGTATTCGACAAATTGACAATTGGATTAGAAATCGTATTTTGACTTAAGCCCGGAGCAGTTGTCCAAGAATATATGTAGCTTGTGTTATTTGTACTGCCAATTTGAGCCGTTTGTCCATTACAGACACTTACATCAGGTCCTGCATTAGAGTTGGCTATGTCCGCGAAAATTGTCGCATTACGTATTGAATGACGGTCATTGGATCCACCCGTACTTGCTGTCCAACCCATATAACCAGCAAAATTCAAATTATAGGTTCCGGATAAATATTGAGTGCCGTTCACAGAAACAGTGACAACACCGTAATTGTAACTGATGACTGCCGTATTATATGTGCTAGATCGAAGGAAATTCAAATTTCCTCCAACATTATTGAGCGTCGTAATTCCGGCAATGCATTCATTGTAACCAGGTCCACTGTAAATTTGAATTTCAGGATTGGCTCCACCGCAATTGTTATACGTGTCGAATACAACTTTAATTCCATTCGCCGTTGATGGAATTCCGACACCTCCACCGGAAACGAATCCTGTGGGTGGGACATCTAAAAAACAAAAGGCAATTCCATCTGCACTATTCCCATCGAACATACGAAAATCAAATTCCACATTCCATTGATAGCAAGTTCCTAAATCAATCGCTTGGCTATAAAAAATCGCACCACTTGAATTTCCTACGTTATTGGTTAAGATCAACTCATCTGGATCTACATTCGCATCGCCCCCAGTATCTCCCGTTGCGGCTGCTCCTGTTAGATTCCATCCGCTTGTATTCATATTTGGAGAACCCGTTAATTCAGCAAAAACTAAGGTTTGAGCTTGATTTTTTCCTAAAAAAAAGATGCCAAATAGAAATAAAATATGCGGTAATTTCATGTAAACTGTTTTGAGGCTTTAATTTGGTCAAATTAACTGAACAACGCAAAAAAGGACGGTTTATTGAAAAATAAGTTGCTTAGATGAACTCCGCCAATTCAATCCAACG
The DNA here is from genome assembly GCA_024643365.1 of Crocinitomicaceae bacterium. Taxonomy (GTDB): domain Bacteria; phylum Bacteroidota; class Bacteroidia; order Flavobacteriales_D; family Crocinitomicaceae; genus UBA952. Next base: position 152,308 of record JAHENC010000002.1, read on the forward strand.
TTCTGTTAATGTATCAATCTCTTCCACTACTTTTCCTAAAGCGGTTCCATTTTTCATCAATTCGTCATTAGACAATTCACCGCTAGACAAGGTCAAGGTCAATTCATCTTTCGTTTTTTCCAATTCCGGTAGACGGCGTTCGATAGTTTCGTATTCTTCTTTTTCCTTAAAGCTTAATTTTCGTTTTTTCGGCTCTACTACGGATGGAGAAATTGTTTTTTCTTTGATCTCCGGTTCTTCTTTGGTGATATTCTGTTTAACACCTCGTTTTTTATCCAATTGTTGCTGACGGAAAACCGTATAATTACCTACGATATCTTTCAATTCTCCTTGTCCTTCGAAAACGAATAAATGATCCACCATTTTATCCATGAAGTAACGGTCGTGAGAAACGACAATCAAACATCCTTGGAACTGACGTAAATATTCTTCCAGAACAGACATTGCGAAAATATCCAAGTCATTCGTAGGCTCATCGAGAATCAAGAAATTCGGATTGCTCATCAGAACGCGCAATAATTTCAAGCGACGTTTTTCACCTCCACTTAATTTATGCACGAATTGATAATGCATGTCCCGTGGAAATAAGAAACGCTCCAATAATTGTGCTGCGGACAATTGACGTCCTTTTTCTAATGGAATGTATTCAGCCACTTCACGCACGACATCAATTACTTTAAAATCGTCATTGACTTTAATTAAATCTTGTGAATAGTATCCAAAAACAACCGTTTCTCCAAGAACAATTTTCCCTTTGTCCACTTCTTCTTGACCCACCAACATTTTTAGGAAAGTGGTTTTTCCTGCGCCATTATTTCCAACAATACCCAAGCGTTCTTGTCGTTGGACATTATAGGAGAAATCATTTAAAATGACACGGTTTGGATAGGACTTACTGACTTTATGGAATTCCACGATTTTAGAACCTAGTCGTTCCATTTTAACAGGCAATTCTAGTTCGTCCTCATCTAAACGTTGAGAAGCTACTTTTTTCACATCTTGAAAAGCATCTACACGAGCTTTTTGTTTCACTCCACGTGCTTTTGGTTGACGTCGGATCCAATCTAATTCTTTTCGAAAAGTGTTTTTTGCCTTCTCAATCGTCGATTGTGTTTGTTCTTGACGTTCCGCTTTTTTCTCCAAGTAATAGGAGAAATTTCCTTTGTAGCGATAAATGGTTTGATCAGCTAATTCCATGATTGTATCGCAAACAACTTCCAAGAAATAACGGTCGTGAGTCACCATTAAAATGGTCGATTTTGAAGAAGACAAATAGTTCTCTAACCATTCGATCATGTCCAAATCCAAGTGATTGGTTGGCTCATCAAGGATTAAAAAATCTGCATCGGAAAGCAAAACTTTTGCCAATGCAACGCGCTTTTTTTGTCCTCCGGATAATTCGCTAATGCGCTTATCCATGTCCTCCAATTTCAATACGGATAAAATCTGTTGCACGCGCACCTCGGTGTCCCATGCGTTCAATTCCGTAATGGACTGATATAATTCCTCTAATTTCGCTTCGTCGTTTTTTGCAACAGCGATGTTATATTCCTTGATTAATTTCAGTTCAGGTAAATCGTGATCGAAAATCGATTCGAGGATTGTTTGATCCTCGCGCATGTTTTCGGTCTGTTCCATGAACGCTACACGAATATCCTTACGAAAGGTAACTTTACCCGAATCAACGGGCTCCATTCCCATGATACAACGCATCATAGTTGTCTTTCCTGATCCATTTTTTGCTACAATGGCCACTTTTTGACCTTGGTCAATGCCAAATGTAAGGTCTGCGAAAATCATTCGCTCGCCGTATGATTTGGTTAAATTTTCAATGGATAAGAAATTCATAGTCTAATTCCCGTAAGGTGGGCGGGCAAAGATACGGATAAATTAATGCAACTTGAATCGACGTTAAAGCTCCACCGAATAAAGTTCTATAGGAATCACTTACATTTGATGCTTATGTGGTGTATTTTACACCAGTTAAAACAATTCCAATGAGAAGATTGAGCATTACATTTACCGAACCAAATGACGAGTGGTTGAAAAACCAAGTAGACAATAAGGAATATGCAAGCAAAAGTGAATTAATTAACGATTTAATTCGTCAGGCTCGAAAACAACAAAAACAAGTTGATTGGATGCGTATCAAATTAGAACAAGCCGAAAAAAATGGATTCACGGAAGACTCAAAAGAGGATATTTTAAAGCAATCTAAAGCTTTGTTAAGTTGAAATCATGTCCATCATAGGTCGTCAAGATTTAAATGAGTTATTCTAACCTACCTCAATCTATTCAAAGAATCTAACAATACTTTGTCCTTTTGTACGCCTTTCAACGCAAAGTACGTAAATGGCAATCCACTTATGAGCAGGTAAAAACCAATTCCAACGTGAACTCCAGTTATCTCTTTGGAAGAATAGCCATTCATTCCGAAGGTCGTAACCAAAATGACGGCAAGCACAAACAATAAGTAAATAAATAATGTCATTTTCGCTAAAGTGTATTGACGTTTTAAATTTTTATACGACATCATTGCAACGAAGGTAAAAAGCACAAATAGAATGACGAAGACATATGTGAATTGGTAATTACTCAACCATTCTATGTATCCAGCTTTGACATCCTGTCGCTCGACTCCAAATACGGATTGAGTGTAATTAAGTTTTCCGTCAGACATGGTAAATAGCTCCATCCCGAACAATAAACTAGCCAAAATGGCCATGACAATAATGAAATAAATGGTTTGTATGCGCTGTAACATAAGCTAAATATTAGAGTTGAGTTGTTTTTTGTCTTAAATAAAAATCCATGATAACCATTGCTGCCATCGCCTCCACAATAGGAACCGCCCTTGGTAAAACACAGGCATCGTGACGCCCTTTTCCTTCAATCGTGATTTCATTTCCACTTTTGTCAATAGAATTTTGGTCCTGCATGATGGTAGCTACTGGTTTAAAGGCCACTCGAAAATCAATAGGCATTCCATTCGAAATTCCGCCTTGAATTCCACCTGAAAAGTTTGTCTTTGTTTGACCATTAGCCAAAAACACATCGTTGTGCTCACTCCCTGTCATTCCCAAAGATGAAAAACCAGAACCTATTTCAAATCCTTTCACCGCGTTGATCGATAACATTGCCTTACCTAATTCAGCATGTAATTTATCGAATACAGGCTCACCAAGTCCTGCCGGAACACCTGTGATGACGCATTGAACCGCTCCACCTATTGAGTCACCCAATTGCTTTACTTCTTCAATACGAGCAATCATGTGTGCAGCAACCGTTGCATCTGGACATCGAACTTGTGTTGCTTCTATTTCAGAAAGCGAATAAAATTCTTTATTGTTCATTCCAATCGTTCCGACTTGCGAAACATAGGTGCTAAACTGAATCCCAATCGATTGTAACAGTTGTTTGGCAATTGCACCAGCGACAACACGACAAGCAGTTTCTCTTGCACTGCTGCGTCCACCGCCGCGGTAATCACGATGTCCATATTTATTTTGATAGGTAAAATCAGCATGTGAGGGACGAAAAACATCTTTGATGTGATCGTAATCTGCAGATTTCACATTGGTATTTGGAATAATGAATCCAATCGGAGTACCCGTTGTTTTCCCTTCAAAAATACCGGATAAAAATTGAACGGGGTCCATTTCTGAACGGGGTGTCGTTAGTTCCGATTGTCCGGGTTTACGGCGATTTAGTTCGTTTTGAATCGCTACTAAATCCAGATGAAAATTAGCTGGAACACCATCAATCATTCCACCAATGGCATCTCCGTGAGATTCACCAAAAGTGCTGATTTTAAAAAGCGTACCGTAACTTGATCCTGCCATGGGACAAAGGTAATGAATTTGATTTGTACAAAGTTTCTATCTTTGGTGCATGTATCGAATAAATATCTTTTTTATCGCTGTTCTGGTTGCATTAGCCGGCTGCGCTCCTGCCCGCTTCGTTGAACCATTAAAAAAGGGACAACAAGTGATCACTGGAAACTTTGGAGGACCTGTAGCAAAAATCCCTGGAATTGGTGCGATTCCAATCCCCTTTACTGCAGTGGGCTATGGTTATGGTGTAAGCAATAAGACAACCGTTTTTGGAAACTTGCACACTACTTCGCTCGCATTTGGTGTTGGTCAAACGGATATCGGTGTTTCACAAAGTATCTGGAAAAATGACAAAATGGGCATCAGCGCGCAGGGTACCATGAATATCCTCGTGGACTTTTACACTGGTGCAAATCGTTTTTGGCCACAGGTGGACGCCAACTATTACATTAAATATGGAAAGCATTCGAAACCGGTTCAATTGGATGCGATGTGTAAAATAGAAAGTAAGCATTATAATTACTTTTATGCTGGAATAAGTAACTGGTTTGACCCGTACAAAACAGAATCTCAAGGACGTCCGAATGCACAATTTTGGATCCCAAGTATTCAACTCGGTCACCAATGGATTCGTCCAAAATGGAGCTACCAAGCAGAATTAAAAATGCTTGCTCCAAATCAATCAAATCAAAACATTGTTGTGAATTATCCAAGCATGCTCAATAATCGCGGCGCACTTGGACTCTATTTCGGCATCACTTACCACTTGAAATAATGAAATATATCGCCCTACTTTTTATCACGATTAGTTTACTTTCTTGCCGTAAACGACTGGATTCCTTTTTATTTAATGGTTCAAAACTAGAAAGTTACCAACTTGACAATTATACAGGCGAGGTTTCTTTGGAGCTCAATGGTCAGTTTGCTGTTCCGGATAGTATGATTAATCGCGTTCATTTTCCCGTAGAAATTAATGGGGAAACCGTTCAAGTACAAGGAATTTATGTGGGTGATACAAATCAAATCAGTCAAGACACGGTCATTTTATACTGTCACGGGAATAAGGATCACATGGATTTCTATTGGTGCCGTGAAAAACTATACGCTAACATTGGCGGACTCGGTAGATATGGTGTACTCATGTTTGACTATCCCGGATTTGGATTGAGTGAAGGGACTGCTACTGAAAACAACATGTACATAGCGACCTCATCAGCCATTTCTTGGTTAAAAGACCGCGGATTAAGTAACGATCGATTTGTGATGTTTGGGTTCTCTTTGGGTTCAGCTCCGGTTTGTGAAGTTGCTGGACATACGAATGATTACGCATTACAGCCATCCAAAATCATATTGGAAGCACCCTTCGCTTCTGCTGAAATCATGATACAAGATGCCGCTATTTTATCAATGCCAGGTTCTTTTTTGGTAGACTTAAAAATCGACAATGCTACGGAAATTAAAAATGTAAATGTTCCAATGCTTTGGATACATGGAATGGCGGATTCGTTCTTATCAATGTCCAGTCATGGTCAGCTTGTTTACGATAACAAACCAGGAGCAAAAGAATCTGTTTTAGTTCCCGGAGGAGAACACGAGACTACTCCATTTGTTATGGGATATCAAGCGTACATTGACCGTCTTGCAGCGTTTATTCAATCTTAATTTAAGACTGCGAATTTCAATTGACCAATTTGTCCGTTTTTAGTGGACTGAAGGTAATAAATTCCAGATGTGATTTTTGGTAATTGGATTTGCTCGATTGTTGACGAAGCAATTCCTTCATAAATGATTTTACCATTCAAATCATAAACAGAAAATGCTGTTTCAAGTTCTAGTCCTTTGATGGTTAACGAACCTTGATTTGGATTTGGAAATACAACGACGCCATTATTTGCCAAGTCAGAAAGAGAAGCACAATCCTCTACTATGATGGATAAAGACTCATTTGCAATACAACCTATTCCATCTGTGTAAATTCCAGTTATCATCTGTAATCCAATTCCAGCAATCATTGGATCAAATGAACTTCCGTTAACACCGTTACCACTAAAAACTGCACCATTCTGATTAGATGATAAGGTAATCATTCCTCCGTCTAGACAAACAACTCCATCAGTATCCGAAGTTGAAATGATCAAATTCGGTGTTTGATTTACAGTAATTACCTGAGATGTCGAGCTACTTCCCGCAGCATTCGAAACTGTTAATTGAACAGTGTATGTTCCCGCTGTCGTAAAAATGTGTGTTGGATTTTGAACAATATCTGTTCCTCCATCACCAAAGTTCCAAGACCACGATGTTGGATTATCCAAAGAGCTATCATTGAAATCCGCAAACATTCCCGAACAAACAACCGCATTACTCGTCGTAAATTGAGCAGTAGGAGTTACAGCCGGACCTTGATTGTTAAAATAAATATTGAAATCATCGAAATAGAATCCATCTTTTCTTGTTCCTCCATCAGATTTCAACTGAAAGCGAACTTTGATCACTTGACCTAAATAATCACTTAAGTTAATTTCCTCCAACACCCAACTGGTCATAATTCCGTCATAAACAGGTTGGTTATTTGGCTGAACACTTCCGTTTGCATTGGTTCCTGCATTCGTGTAATTTCCACATTGTCCAATCCACGTAGTTCCACCATCTGTCGAAACTTGAAATTGCACATAATCGTAATCAGCTTCTATGTTCCATTTTGCATTAAATGTAACTTGAGCTGCGAACGCGTTTGTCAAATCAATCGTAGGCACATAGGAATATGTTGTATTGGCATTATTGACATAATTTCCAGTTGGCGTATCCGTAAAACATTTCGGTGAAGAAACGAAGGTACTAGATGTTGTACCCCAATTACCTGTCCAGTTAGTTACTGCCGTTGCATTCTCGGTAACTTGTAAGTTATACGCACCATAAGTTTTCACGATGGTGTCTCGCTTTACCCACAATCCGTTATCTGTTTTAATAATGTACTTCACGAGATTACCAAATTGAATGTTCGGGTTCAAGGTGTAAGAAATCGAACCTGTATTTGTTTGCATTAATGCCAAATCGTATACAACAGCGTTACCAACGGAAGTCACATTCAATAAAGGCTCTATCGAAACAGTCACTGGTCCGGACATGCGACCTAAACGATTTGCAGAATGGTTAAAGTTTCCACTTAACGTTGAAATACTGTTTGGATCTGTGTCCTTTACAACAACATAATTTCTGGTAATGTGCGCTAAAACTACATTAGGGAAAAGCATTTCTTTACATGTGGCAATGATTTCAGATGATGGTTGCCAAAATGCTGTCCCAACTTCTGGGGTATGAACGAACATCGTATCTTTCACACCAACACCGACATCCAATTTATACATATAATCGTCTGAATCACCCGATGCAGGGTAAAGCGCAGAACTTTTCATAGCAGTATAACCATTAAATTGAACCATATGATTTGATTCAGCTTGAAAATAATCGTGGTGATCTGCAAATTCTGCGGTCGTCGTTCCAATTGGAAATAAGATATCACGAGCATATGTATGCGCATTAAAGGCCGTTACAAACTTATGATTTTGAACCAACCAACGCATCGCTTGAACTTCTGGTTCAGAATAAGGAGCTGTCCCACAGTATGTTTCATTACTCGTATTTGTACTTGTACCAGTTGTTCCCCAACCATATCCGTAATTGCGGTTTAAATCAACTCCATAAACACCACCACCAATGTTTCGGCGATTTTTACGCCACATTCCACCGCCGTTCGGATTCGTGGTTTCATTATATACATATCCATCTGGATTAATACATGGGACAAAGAATAACTGGGTTTGATTTACCAAATAGGTAATCTCTTCATTCGTTCCATAATTTTCCAATACATACCACATAAAGAAAATGGTTTCCATCAAACTCATGGGTTCACGCGCATGATGAATGGCTGTATACAATACCTTCGGTTCGTTTTCATCCACATTGGGATTATCAGAAATCTTGACATGGTAAATCGGACGATTCTCGTGAGTGACAAAAGTTGAAATCGGCGCTTTTGCAGTGATCAAATTTGGATACTGTTGAACCATTGCATCCAATTCGGCTAACATTTCAGTGTACTTCAAGTATCCACCCATCGTTCCTAAATTGAAATTTGTAGGAGTTGTTGGATTCGCGTAGCTAGCACCACTTCCTGATGAGCTTGTACAATTGGTGTTTTTTAGAATTGACTCTTGTTTTTGAGGAGTGTTTAATATGTCCATGTAATATTGTTCGACATCCTCTATCAATACTTCATAATTGAACTCGTATTGATCCATGGTAGCGCGTTCTGCACTTGAAAAGTCGGAAATAAAAAAGGTGCCTTCTTTTCGGATTCCGTGATCGACCGCAACACCTAGATTGCTAAGTTTATATAATTGCTCTTCATTGACAAATACTTTTAAGCGAGAATAATCTTGAGCGTACATTGTCCAATTAATGGACAAGAAAAGGATGGAGAGTAAAATATTTTTCATAGGTCGAGTTAAGCACAACAAATAAACAAAAAATCCATCTGAAAATTACTATTTTATGAAAAAAGAGGCAACCTTTCGGCCTAAATTTTGTCTATGTTTTGCAGACATTTACAATTAGTGTATCTTAGCTAGTAATGATAAAAGGCCTACTCACTTTTCTTCTCATCGTATCCTCCTCTTTCGCCTTATTTGGGCAGAAGGTGTGGATGATACCGAATAAAGGTCAGTGGGATGAACGAATTCTATACAACGTAGATTTAAACGGTGGGAAATTGTACGTGGAAAATCAAGGGATGACCTTCTTTCTAACGGATGCAATGAGTCATAATCACCATGACGAAAAAGATACCATCCATGAAAAAACAAAATACCATGCCATAAAACACATTTTCCCTCACGCCAGCAATGGTGTTGAAATACAGGAAAGTGATTCTAGTTCGAACTATTTCAACTACATGTTAGGCAATGACCAATCAAAATGGAAATCAGCAATTCATGGTGTCTCGAAATTAGTGTTGTCTTCTTACTTTGAAGGCATTGATTTAATTTACGACGGAGAAATGGAACAACTACGCTTCTCGTTTGATGTGCAACCATATGCTGACTTGAATCAACTGTCGTTTTTCTTTGAGGGTGCAGATAAAATTCAAATCGATGCACAAGGAAACCTTGTACTTACCCATTCACTTGGCACAATTACGTATTCCGCACCAAAAGCATGGAACATTTCCGAAAACGGAAAGAAATCTGAAGTTCAAATGCAATTCCAACTTCAGGACAACCTCATTTCTTTTGTTTTACCGGAAGGATACGATTCCTCTGAACGTCTATACATCGATCCAAGCTTAACCTTCTCCACGTTCTCGGGTTCTACCGCAGATAACTGGGGCTTTACGGCAACACCTGATCCAAATAGTAATTTATTTGGTGGTGGAATCGTATTTGGTACTGGCTACCCAATCACAACTGGTGCATTCGACTCTAGCTTCGGTGGCGGCACGGGTTTTTTCCCAATGGATGCTGCGATCACCAAGTTCAATGCGAGTGGTTCGGCCTTGTTGTATTCTACATTTCTAGGCGGAGCAGGTAACGAAACACCCCATTCAATTGTTTCTGCGCCAAATGGTGAATTATATATTTACGGCGTCACCTCATCTGCTAACTTTCCAATAACGACTGGAGCATATGATAACTCCTTTAACGGAGGACCTTATCAGTTGCAAAATGAATTAGAATTTAATGGCTCTGATATCTATGTTGCCAGATTAAATCCGAATGGAACGGCACTACTTTCATCCACTTTCGTTGGAGGAACGGGAACGGACGGACTCAACACAAGCACACTCAATTTTAATTATGGTGACCAATTCCGAGGAGAAATTGTTTTAGACAACAACCAAAACGTCTATATTTCCAGTTCTACATCTTCTATGAATTTCCCAACAGTTGGTGCGTCACAGGCCACGTTAAATGGAAGTCAAGATGCGGTTATTTTCAAATTTAATTCCACGCTGTCTAATTTACAGTGGAGTACGTATTTCGGCGGGGCAGGAAATGAAACTGGTAATTCAATTGCTGTGGGAACGAATGGTTCTGTTTACGTTGGCGGTGGAACATCCTCTTCATCGCTTCCAATTTCTTCAGGAAATGACTTAACGTTTAACGGTGGGGCTGCTGATGGATATGTGTTAAAATTGAATGCTGGTTCTGGGAACTTCCAGTCAGGATCTTACATGGGATTGTCAGAATATGATCAAACGTATTTTGTTCGAGTGGATATTGATAATTTTGCCTATGTATATGGTCAAACGGAATCCTCATGGCCTATTTCCGCGGGATGCTACGGGAATGCGAATTCTGGTCAATACGTAAGGAAATATACTTCAGATCTTCAGACAATTTCATGGACTACCATGGTTGGCGCAGGTACTGGTCACGTAGAACTTTCACCAACGGCTTTTTTAGTTTCCGACTGTTATGATATTTACCTTGCTGGTTGGGGTGGAATCTTGAATCAAACGTATGCGCAAGCTGCATTCTCTACAACGAATGGATTTCAAACAACATTGGATGGTTATCAATTAAGTACAAATGGTAGTAATTTTTACATTGCCGTATTGGATGACGACGCAAGCGCCTTAAAATATGCCACATTTATGGGTGGAATGACCAGTAGTTCAAACCATGTGGATGGCGGAACAAGTCGCTTTGACAATGCTGGAAGAATTTACCATGCCGTTTGTGGTGCGTGTGGTGGAAATAATTTTGGTTTTACAAGTACTCCAGGTAGTTGGTCGCCTCAAAATCAAAGTTCCAATTGTAACATGGCGACATTTAAATTCGAATTAAATACGATTCAGGCGATCGCTGCACAACCAGCTCCACTCATTTGTATTCCTCAATCCGTTTATTTTGTAAATAATAGCGTGAATGGTAACGCATACATCTGGAATTTTGGCGATGGATCTAGTTCAACGCTAATGCAACCAATTCATCAATATACAGTGCCTGGATCATATGATGTTCAATTGATTGTTTATGACTCGACAGGATGTTTTGCGCCAGATTCAGTTACGGTTACTGTAAACATTGGGGCATTTACTGCTGGAGCTGTTCAACCAACAACAACTATTTGTCCGGGAGATTCTTATCAATTAGATGCATACGGTGGAACATCATATAGTTGGAGCCCGGCCAACGTCTTAAACAATCCAAACATTGCGAATCCGACAGCGACAATTAATGTAACAACAACATTTAGCGTGATCATTGCAGATTCCTGCGGTTCAGACACCGTTCAGGTAACTTTAAATGTAAACGCGCCATCCGTGAGTTTAAGCAACGACACCACTATTTGCCTTGGTGAATCAGTTGATTTGATTGCCACGGGGACAGGAACCATTTCATGGACACCTTCGAGTTTCTTAACGAATACAAATACGTTCACCACAACGGCAACACCTACAAATACAATAACCTATACCGCGACAGTAACTTCTGCAAACGGTTGTACAGCGAGTGATTCTTTGAACATTCAGGTGTTTTTTAATCCTCCCATACCAGTCTTAGATGACACGCTCACCATTTGTTACGGCGGCTCTGGAACTGCATTTATTTCGGGCGGAACAAGTTACTTATGGTATCCAAGTAATAACTTAATTGGACAAACGAATCAAACAGTTGAATTGAGCCCTTTAACTGAACAATACTACTATTGTGATGTCACCAATAGCTGTGGTACGGAAAGTGACTCTATTTGGGTAAACATCATTACACCACAAATTTTTGCTGGAAATGATACCATTGTTTGTCCGGGATCGCCTGCAGCCGTTTGGGCAAGTGGAGCGTCTTATTATGTTTGGTCTCCATCACCCGTATCTACAGCAAATAACGGAGCTTTTGCTGTTGTTCAAACTCAAGTTAACACAAATTTCATGGTGATTGGCACCGACTCAAATGGTTGTCAAGATACAGCATATGTGATGATTAGTGTATTCCCTCCACCGTTTATCAATGCCGGAATCGATGTATACGCATTAGTCGGAGAAACGATACAATTCAATGCCTTGACAAGTGGACCCGGAAATATTCTATGGACACCTCAAGATGAATTTTCATGTGCAACATGTGCGAGTACGACTGTTTCTCCAAGTCAGAATGCCGTTTATAATGTTTACTTCACCGATGTAAACGGTTGTCAAGCACAAAGTCAAGTGAGTGTATATTTCGATCCATTTATCTATGTACCGAACACTTTTACCCCAGATGGCGACGAACATAACAATGAATTTAGACCGATTTTAGGAAACATCCGAGAGTTTGAAATGCTCGTTTTTAATCGTTGGGGAGAGATTGTCTATGAAATGACATCTGTCGATGACTATTGGGATGGAACCTTCAACAATTTACCTTGTCAAGATGGCACCTATGTTTGGAAATTGACGTATAAAGATTTCGCAAACAATAAAAAAGAAATCACAGGACACATTAATTTATTGCGTTAGTCCAAGTTCTTTGCGCTAACTTTGCTTCATGAGTGCACATGTTAGCGTTTTCCCATTCAATGCCTTTCAAGAGAACACGATCGTTGTTTCCAACAATCAAGGCGAAGCCATCATTTTTGACCCAGGATGTTATTCAAAAGAGGAAGAAAATGAGCTGTCAGATTTCATTGCAGAAAATGAATTGTCCGTTCTTGCTGTTCTCTACACACATGCACACATTGATCATATTTTAGGCGCAGCATTTGTCCAAAAGCGTTACAATGCTCCTGCTTATTTGCATAAGTTAGATCATCAGACGTGGAACTCAGTTGCGAGTTATGCCCATGTCTATGGATTTGAAGGTTACCAGCTAGAAAGCGTTCCTACTCAATCATTAGAAGATGGACAAGAATTACAGATTGGTTCTTTTAAAATTCACGTGAGACATACGCCGGGACATGCCCCTGGACATGTGGTGTATTATTTCGAAGAGGACCACTTCATTATTAATGGTGATGTTCTTTTTAAAGGTAGTTTTGGACGAGTGGATTTACCTGGTGGAAATTTGGAAACCTTAAAATCTTCCATTTTTAATATCCTTTTCAAATATCCCGACGAAACAATCGTTTATTGTGGGCATGGTCCAGAAACAACGATTGGACAAGAAAAAAGAACGAATTACATCCATCAATTTTAGGGTTTTGATTATAGGAATTAACGCGCGAAACATCTTGGGTTCCAAAATGGAAGGATTTGGAAATTACTCCTATGAATTGGTTCGGCGCATGACGAAAAATCATCCAGAACAAACGTTTGTTTTGTTTTTTGACCGAGAAGTAGATCCGAAATTTGAATTTACTTCGAATGTTCAAACAGTGGTATTATACCCACCGACACGCCATCCCCTTTTATGGATACTTTGGTTCGAATGGAGTTTGAAAAGAGCCTTAAAAAAACACAACGTAGATGTTCTTTGGTCACCAGATGGGTTTTGTTCCTTAGGTTCAAATGTTCCGCAAATTGCTACCATTCACGATCTAAACTTCGAACATTATCCAAAAGACTTACCCAGGCTTGTATCACTATATTTTCGTAAATTCTATCCAAAATTTGCTCGAAAAGCGAAGCATATTTTAACTGTTTCGAACTATTCCAAAAAGGACATCGTTGATACGTACTGGATTTCAAGTAACAAGATCTCTGTCGTTTATAATGGCATCAGTGATGAATTTCGCGTATTAACAAGTGAAGAAATTACCGAAACACGACAACATTACACGAACGGGAAACCCTATTTTCTTTTTGTAGGTTCACTTCATCCAAGAAAAAACATCCAACGTTTGGTGCAAGCATTTTCAGAATTTAGTCGTGTGAATTTACAAATCGATTTAGTCATTGTTGGGAATGCCATGTGGAAACAAGAATCATTCAATCTTTCAATAGAAACCAAAGATCGCGTTCATTTTCTAGGACATTTATCCACGAATGAACTGAGTCGCGTAACAGGAGCAGCATTTGCCTTAAGTTACGTTCCCTATTTTGAAGGATTTGGTATTCCACTGGTAGAAGCAATGCGTTGCGGTGTGCCGATCATCAGTGCCGACACAAGTTGTTTGCCAGAAATTGCGGGTGATGCTGCAATTTATTGTGATCCTTTTTCAGTAAAAAACATCACGGATAAAATGATTGAATTAGCAGGGAAACCAGCATTACATTCAAGTTTATCAGAAAAAGCATTAGCGCGTTCTTCCCAATTCAGTTGGGACCTTGCTGCGAATCAAGTTTGGGAAGTATTAATACAGAAATAGTACGATAGTTCTCCCAAGGAATCTGAACAATTTTTCCTGGAGATCGAATAAGTATTAACTTCGTTACTTAGCCCCGTAGTTCAACGGATAGAATTAGCGTTTCCTAAACGCTCGATCCAGGTTCGATTCCTGGCGGGGCTACAAAATTACAACGTTCCTACTTTAAATCACGGACACATCTTATTGAAATCCGCAACTGCTTCTTCGAAGGTACACGTTTGGTATTTTGGATTGGACTCGTATTCGGTTTTATATGCTTCACAGGCGAACATGTACGCTTGGATTGCTTTCAATGATTTCAGTCCTTTTAGTCCCGAAACTTCATAGACCTGACCCGTTGGAAGTTTGACATGACGAATATAGATTCCTTCCGTTGTCTTTTTCATCACACCTTGTTCGTTGAATGAACCATCAAAATTTTCTTTTAAGCGATAGCTTGTTTGAACATCATCAAATATATCAACAATCATCTTTCCGTTAACGACCCTTTTGCCATAACGGTAATAACCATCTGGTTTATCGATTTTCAGGGGCATTTTCACATAGAGCACACCATCTTGACTGATTTTGTCAATTTCAGGAATGTCATTTTTCTCCCATTTAATTGTTTCATTTTGCAAATTGACAAATTCGAGTTCAACCATTTTACCTTGAGCATTGGTATTGAAATAGTTGATACTTTGACAAGGGACCGAATCTTTTGAAGATAGTATATAATAGTTTTGGGAGAAGAAACTTTGGATTCCAGAAAAAATGATTGCGAAGAGAAATAAACGTTTTTTTAACATTTGTGTCTGATTTGATTGAAAACGAAAGTAAGCATATTTTCGTCATTTTGTCATCTAAATAACGAGGGCATTCTTATCAGGTTTATATGAGATTGAATAAGTTGTTTTACAACTAGTACGCACAAAAAAAGAGCACTTTCATGCTCTTTTAACGAATAATAAGGTGAGTAAAATCTCTTAGATTCTAAATCCAACGGTCAATTGAAGCAACTGATTCTTATAACGAGGAGTTGTTGATACGCTATTTTTATTGTTTGTCTGGAAATCCCAAGCAGCGCGAGCAGATATAACGAGCATGTCGATATTGATATCAGCACCCACAACAAATCCCATGATATTGTTTCTTGGATCTTCATTATTAAACGCTTGTTCCTGTTCAGTGCTATTTGATCCGAAGGTATACACATTTTTCTCCTTGAATAAATAAGAGAATTGTGGTCCAGCAAGAATCGTGAAATACTCTATGGGTTTGAATTGAAGAAGTAAAGGAACATCTAGAAAAGTTGTAGTTCTTGTATACGAATACCCAAATCCTAACAGACTTCCTGATCCTTTAAATCCCTTTTGGGAAAACATGATTTCTGGTTGGACACCTAAATACTTCCCAAGTGGCAAACTTACAAATGCTCCTCCTGCTAATCCATATTTGGGATCCGCAACAAAATCTTGTCCTTTGGAATCCCAAACATTCGATAAGTTTAATCCAGCCTTTAATCCAAAGGATAATAATTCCCGATTATCTTCCATTTGAGCAAAAACCGGTTTAGATGCAATGACCAAAAAGGGGATGATAAATATTTTAACTATGTTCATGTGAAATTTTTATGTTGTTGAATTTAATAGGGATTTCCACGTATGACCCGAACTAGTAAAGCAATAACTGCAAGTACTAGTAGGATGTGAATGATGTCTCCAGCATTATACAGGAAATAATTAAAGGCCCAGATTGTTACTAAAACAATGGCCAATACGTACAAAAAGTTACCGAAGCGATTAGTTCTTTTTATCATCTTTGACATTGAAATTCGAAATGGAATTTCCTAAATCATCCATCTCACGATTGAAATCAGTTTTAAAGGTCTCCCAATTGGATTTATTATCAGACTTAAACTCAGCTAACCTCATTTTCATATCTGAATTTTTTTGATTTAATTCCTTGATTTTTTGCTCGTATTCCTTCTTTGCTTCTGCCTTCTGGTCTTTAATGCGCACATTGAATTCTGAAATGTTTTTTTCATTTTCAGAAATTCTTTTTTCTGCGTTTTTACGATAATCTTTCATCTCCTCTTTATATGCTGCTTTTTCTTCTTTTAACTCTTTTTTAGAGTCCACAACGTTTTCTTCTGCCTGTTCCACTTTTTCGGAAGATGTTGAACAACTGTATAAAACTGAACTAGCAATCATCATAGAAGCTAGACCCAATTTAATTGATTTTTCCATCGTTTAATTTTTTAACGCGTAACGATATTGTTACTGCTGGACAAAGGTCAATTCAAATCAAGACATTCTACTTACAGAAAATTTGCTGTTTTTTACATGAATTTGCGGTAGGGAAAAGAATGGCGATTTGTCAGATCCAAAACAAACGCCAATAAAAGAAAAAACCTAAGAGAAAAACGTAAATCACATTATTAAGAAGGAATAGAATCCTCGTGATAAACGACCAAGATTTTGCTTTAAAAACAAGATAATTCCAATAAATAAATGGAAGTATAAGTAGTCCAAATATATTGGGCACAAATGCTAAAAGACTGACGATTGCACTAAATCGATCTTCATATGGTGCTTGAAAATAAAATATGGATTGGTGTATGCATAAAATAGTCACGTAAAAACTCAGCAAAAATCCAAGAATGGAAAGTAGAACCTTAACATAGTTATACTGATTCTTTTTTCTCGTGAAACTTATCAAAAAGTAAACCGCGGAGCAAGACAAAACAGATGAAAAAGCCATCAACGTCCACATGATCCACAAGGTGTTTTTTGGGGTTTTATAGGTTCCTAATTTTTCGAACTCAGTGTTTTTTGGAAACAGGGTCTCAATAGAAAGTAGATGGTCTCCTTTTATCAATTCATCCTTCAGATGAAATGTCACACCGTAATTATAATCGTGATAAAAATAAAGATGAATATTCCCCTCCTTAAGTTCCCAAATAGATGTCAATAAGGTTCCATCTCCAATTTTTGGCCGACAAACATGCATAGAATCAGAAAGGGCGCGGTAAAAAACAAGTGTGGTATCTAGTTTTGTTTTCAACAATTCTATTCCTTTTCGATAGCGGTCAAGTTTTAATGCCGATTTCTGCGTTGTAATTGAGGGACAAAAATTGGATAAGACATATGTGTTTTCAAATCCAATCTGTGTGGAAAATGGCTCCACAATTAAGTACTTTCCGGACTTGTCTATATAAATCAACACGTCCTCTAGAAAGGTTGAGCGGTCGAATTGACAAACATACCTTTGAACCTCTTCAACGGATCGACAAGAGTGTAAAATTTGTTTTAAAAAATTTGTTTGATTTAATATGGGCGTTTTACTTCCATCAATCTTTCGGGTAGGGGTAAACGATGCCAGTCGGGAGAAAGAAAGCCCCGCTTCGTTCATACCTGACTGTGGTGCATAACCATTGGCCCCGTCAAACCTTGAACCGGTAAATGCAGCACCATATTTTACATTTCCCCTTGCTTTTTCAAACCATATTTTCGGACTTGTGCGCCAAGCATCTTCGTTACATCCAACAACCGTTTTACCATATTTGGTGACTTTATACATACTGCACGTATGACCCAGTCCAACATTAAATAGAACCAAAAAACTAAGGAAATACTGGAAAAACTGTAATTTAAGCATCGATGTGTTTAAGGGAAAACTAATTTCTTTCCGTTGGTTACCTTAACTGTGACAAAATAGGTTTAGTACGGACAAACTTATTCAATTCATACATCATCAATTGATGCTGCTCTACCGTTGGATGTTTGTCGTATCCTTTGTTATAAATCCCTTTGTAATAAAAAGAGGCAATTCGTTGATCTCCAGTTTGACGATGTACTTTGATCACCCTTTCAATGCTCTTTTTAAGTTTATGCTTCAGCTCTTTTCCTGCCATCGGACTTGTACAACATACAAACCAACTATTTGGATAATTTCTTCGTAACTTTTGAAGAAATTGCAGGTACTTTTTTTCAAACGCTCGTGTTTCATTTCCCCCATCATTTTGACCTAAAGTAATAAAAACAACATCAGGTTTTATCGAGAAAAACCAACTTTTATTTCCCTTTTGAAAATCAATTCGTTCATATACATGTAGCATGGAATGTTTCACGCCGCAGCAACTTTTATTCATTCCGATACCCGAAACGGAACTCAACATCCAATCGGCTTTCAAACTTCGTGACAAACGTGCACCATAACTTAAGTAAGCATTATGGTAATCATACCATGATCCTTTACCAAAGGAACAACTTGAGGAATCCGCCCCATTTCCGCAGGTGATGGAATCTCCAATGAATTCAAATAATCGCTTGCGAGGCTTCTTCCATTTGCACAACTTTTGACAATAAATTCCTTTAATTTTAATAAAACCGATGGCACTTTCTGTGTTTTTACAGACCAGCACATGATGACTCCCATTCTTTAAATCTTTAAATAATTGAATCCGATTTATTTTTGAATTCAATTTGATGCGCTTCGTTAGGTGATGATCGACTACAATCTCAAGGTAATTGTGTGTTTTCCCGAATTTAACTTCATCTTCTACAATGATATCGCAACTTGTTCCTTGTGCGACAAATTCAAGATAGGTTCCAGGAGCCCACGTTTTTGGTTCAAGATTCTCTGAAAAGTCAAATCTACCTACATAGTGAATTCGCTTATCATTTGCATGAAAAAACGTCTGTGCCTCTTTCTGAGAAAAATGGTAAATGACGTAGACTATCGCTCCTAAAAACACAAATAGGAATCCGTATGTCGCTATTTTTCGCATGGAATCAAGCGCGTTTTTTGTCCCGCATCTTCATGAAAGGAATTTCAATCCATTGGTATAGAACGTATGAAATAGATATGGTAAATACCCAAAATAATAAGTAATCTAGTTGCCAATAATTGCCAGGAACGAATTTTCCCACACTATAATTTCCATGAATGGTATGCTTGATGATCGCGATGGTTACTACGTTTAAATTCACGAGATACATCGAATAGGAAATCAAACTAAAAAAGGAAATCCAAATGGTCCATTTACCAAGACCTTTACGAAGATTAGACATAAAGGGAAGCATAAAAAATACGGCTAAAGATTTCAAGGTTGGACACCAAATATTTGCAAAAGGACCATAACTTTTACCCATATGGAATTTCGAATAATAAAGTAAATACAAACCAACGATGACAAGTAATATGTTCCATTTCGCATTCCACACCTTTGGATAATAGTGTGCGATAAATGCCGCTAAAACACCAAACATGATAGAGTCCATTCTCGGGATTACTTGATAATCGATTCCATAGGTTAAGAATTTTTTAAACAATTTGATTTGGTACGGATTTGGGTTATCAGAAATGCCGTAAGAATAGTACAAGTAATAACGGTAATATGTTATAGCCGCCAACAATCCAAGAGAAACAATTAGAATGGTCCATTTCGTTGAAGATTTGAAAACCATTAGCGCCACAAATAGAATGAACGGGACAGATAAATAAAACCATTCCTCAATGCTTAAACTCCATGCCTCTGCAAAGAATCCTGGACGATAATGCCCAAATATATTCTGAGTAAAAATGAAAAAACGATACCATTCTTTCGGGAAATTCACTGGAAAAAACAACAAGGTATAAGCCAAGAGGAAAAGGAGTACCACCAAATAAACCGGAAGCGTTCGCATCCATCGTCGCTTCCAGAAATCTAAAAGTCCTGACCAGGTAGCTTCTTGCTTATTGACAATTTTCACCAATATTCCTCCGATTAAAAATCCGCTTAAAACAAAGAAAATGGCTACACCATCATACAAAAACGGGTTGACTGCTTTTTTAAATTCTTTGGGGACAAGGATTAAACTATGTCCGAGCAAGACCATGAAAATGGCTACAAAACGTAATACATCCAAACCAAAAATTCTGTTTTCTGAAATCTCAAATTGAAACAATCGACGAAGGATGGACATTACTTAAAACTAAATTTGTTTGACAATAATCCAAATTTAAACAATGTTTTAGTATTTCCTTTGATTTACACCAAATTGTGAATAGAAAGAACTGCAATATTTTGGAGTGAATTTTGTAAGTTGAACAACACATTTGACTAATTTCGTTTTTCCAATTCGTTTCAATGAAAAAGTTTAGCTATTTCACCTTCCTATTTTTGCTTCAATTACATGTGAATGCTGCGATCAAATTACCAGCGATACTGAGTGATAACATGGTCTTGCAACAAAAAAGTGTAGTGAAATTATGGGGGATTAGCACTATCAAAAAAAACATCAGTGTACGGGTGAGTTGGTCGAATACGCTTTTCTCGTGCGCATCTAAACCTGATGGATCTTGGGAACTCAGCATTTTTACTCCAAAAGGATCTTACGAAAAACAAAGCATCACCATCAGTGATGGCCTGCCCATTACCTTAACGAACATCTTGATTGGTGAAGTATGGCTGTGTGCTGGGCAATCCAATATGGCTATGACTTATTCTGGATACCGAAATCAACCCATAGCCAATGCAAAAGAAGATATAGAGAAAGCAACTGAGGAAAGTGGGATTCGTATGTTCAACGTTGATAAAACGGCTTCCAATACACCAACGAACTCTATCAAAGGAAAATGGTTGCTCAGCAACCCGAAAAACTTGTTGTCATTTAGCGTTGTCGGATACACCTACGCTCAGCAACTTCAAAAAACACTGAATTGCCCCGTTGGAATTATAAATAGTAGCTACGGTGGGTCAACTATTGAAGGATGGCTGAATCAAACTACGGTCCAGAAATATACAGACTATCCAGCAAATGCGATTATCAGCGATTCTTTAAGTCATTTGCGTCCGTGCGTGATGTTTCAGGGGATGATCAGACCACTACGGAATTACCAAATCAAAGGAATAACTTGGTATCAAGGAGAAGGAAATGTTGGTCGCTCAGCAACCTATGCGCAAAAGCTTCAGGACCTCGCTTATCTATGGCGTTTTACGTTTGACAATCCAGAACTCCCCTTTTATGTGGTCGAAATTGCCCCTTATCTGTATGAAAGTATAAGTGAACCAGCAAAAATCCGAGAAGCGCAATACATCGCTACAAATACACTAGTGCATGCAGGCATGGTTTCAACGAATGATTTAGTTCCTGAAGTCGAATCGAACAACATTCATCCATCGAATAAACGAACAATTGGGGAAAGATTGGGAGATTTATCCTTGCTTAAAACATATGACTACGATTCCATTGAAGCACTTTCACCCAGTTTTAATCGACTCGAAATCCGCAATGATTCGGTGATTTTATTTTTTGACAATGCATACCAAGGTCTTATGCATGATGGGAAAATCATCGGATTTGAACTTGGTGATAGCTTACATGCATTCCATCCTGTTGATGCTCGGATTGGAAAAGAAAAAAACACCGTAATTATCCATCTTGAAACGGGAACAACTTTTCATGCGCTTCGATACTGTTTTAAAAACTACCAAGTGGGAAATATAAAAAACAGTGTTGGATTACCATTAATTCCTTTTCGAACCGATACATGGGAAGATTGATAAATCTAAATTAACCCAAGAAAATAAAATTAACCGATTCATTTTACTATCTTTAATTTAGAAAATAATTGACACGAAAGGCACAATGATAGAGACAAATCAAACAAACGAAATAAGTCAGAAAAAAAGAAAACAATCTGCACTTGGTATCATTTTACTCATCATCGGAGGAATTTGGTTTGCCAAGGAAAGTGGCGTGACTTTCCCCGATTGGATGTTTGGATTTCACAGCGTATTTTTTCTCATCGGTATTTACCAACTTTTCAAAAATGGATTGAACCAAATTGGAGCGTATGTTTGGATATTTATAAGTTTTGCTTTCATGTTAGAGCATTTTTTATCTTGGGAATTTAGGCCGTATTTTTTACCATTAATTTTAGTCGTTTTAGGAATAACTTTAATTTTTAATCCAATTAGAGGGTGGAGGAAACGAAATTCAACTAACGATTCAATCGGTCAAAATAAGGACAAATATTCGATTGATAATGGCGTTTCCATTCAAGTTTTCATGGGAGGAGTACAGAAAACAATAACTTCAAATGAATTTCACGGTGGAACAATCAACTGTTTCATGGGAGGTGTTGAAGTATTTTTCACGAATTCTACTTTTCAAGAATGTCCCATAATTGAGATTTCCAACACCATGGGTGGAGTTGAATTATATTTGCCTGCAAATTGGGAAATAAAAAATAACTTGAGTGTTTATTTAGGTGGGGTAAAAGACAATAGAAATAAGTCGAAAATTGAAAGTACATCCAAAAAGTATATTCAATTAAAAGGAACAATAATAATGGGTGGGGTAGAAATAAAGGACATTCTTTTAGTCAAGTGATCTATAAAAAAATCAAGTATAACTGGGTGATATTTTTATTATTGCTCGTACCTGGCACTTTCCTTTGTCTTTGGATACCAGAGTTAATATTTCATCCAAATGACATCCTTTTAGCCGGTGACGGTGATGGACTGAAAAGTTATTTTTGCTTTTTTTACCACACACATTACGACGATTCCCTAATCCACTTTTCCGGAATGAATTACCCACATGGGGAACATTATTTATTTACGGATGGATTTCCATCTATTGCTTGGATTATTCAACTTCTTCCCTTCCTAAAACCTTATGGAATTGCCATCATTCACTTAAGTTTGCTTTTAAGTTTATGGCTCACACCACTTTTTATCTATTTAGTATTAAAGAAATT
The DNA here is from genome assembly GCA_024643365.1 of Crocinitomicaceae bacterium. Lineage (GTDB taxonomy): Bacteria > Bacteroidota > Bacteroidia > Flavobacteriales_D > Crocinitomicaceae > UBA952. Next base: position 175,161 of record JAHENC010000002.1, read on the forward strand.
TCGAACGGAGACTTGGATTGCTCTTACAGGATCGCTCATCTTATTTTTCCTTCAACCACAGTTTCCTCGGTTATTTAGTCATTTAAGTTTAGCTTATTCCATCTTTTTTCCTTTGTCTTGGTATTTGTTCATCCGATACAAGGAAAGCATAGCGTCGAAAAAATGGATGTTTATTTTAATCATCAATCAACTTTTCTGGTATTTCATGCATCCTTACCTCGGATTCATGATCACCTTATTTTACGGGATTCAGTGGGCTTTGCAACAAGTATCTAAAACACTTCCATGGAAGGTGCGCTTAATGGACCTGATTCCAATTGTTTTTCCTGTATTATTCGTTCAGCTGTTTTTGAAATGGACCGATCACATCACGGATCGACCATTAAATCCATATGGTTTTTTCGAATATCAAGCGCATTGGAAAAGTATTTTCTTACCTCCGAAGGGTCAGCTTCATCAATGGATAGAACAGTTTATCTCCTTCGAGGAATTTCGCTGGGAAGGACAAGCTTACGTAGGCTTCCTAACCATCTTCATGCTCAGTATTGGACTGATTTATGGGATGGTTTACCTGCTGAAAAGACGCTCAACATTGATTGATGATGTAACTCGAAATTTACTCTTTGCGTTAATTGCCGCTTTATTTATCTTGATTCTTTCCTTTGGTTTTCCTTTTAATGGTAATCCAGGTTGGTTAGAAACACTTACTTTTCTGAAACAATTCAGGGCACTTGGAAGATTCTCCTGGCCATTTTTCTATGTGAGTGGAATCCTTGGAATCGTCGTTTTATCTTTTCTTTACAAACAATTAAGTTCTTTCGAAAAAAATTCAGCTAGACCTTATTTATCCATCGTTTTTGTTTCCGTATTATTCGGTGTTCAGTTCCTTGAAGCATGGAACTTATTGGTCATTCCGAAATCCTTTTCCGCAAATATATTCGAGCCTAAAAACCTAAATAAGCATGAAAAAACATTGATTAAATTCTGTAAAAAAGGGACGAATCATGCCATATTGCCACTTCCGTGGTTTCATATTGGATCTGAGATTTATGGGAAAGAAGCAAGCGCTGAAACACTTCGAAATTCATTTCTTCTATCAGCACATACCGGTATTCCGTTATACGCGGTCATGATGGGACGAACCTCCAAACAGCAAACAGTTGATTACTTTCATTCTTTAGGGATGGAAAAGACTTTGGCTCAAACGAACTTAAACAAACTCTGGATATATCATTCAGCTTCAAGTACCTTATATGATGAAGACGAGCAATTTATTTTTAACAACGCCAATTCCATTTATCACAATCACTTTGGTGATTTAATGTCTTATTCGAAACTTCCAAATTATCAAGAATCGAACAGAACATTCAAACAAATCGTTTCAGATAATTTTGATGATCAAAAGAAATGGGGCGGACAGATTGTTCACAATAAATACCATGGACTCATTGAGAATTATAATACACTTGTCACATTAGATTCCAATCAAGTGAAACCAGGGTGTTGGTACGAGATCACATTTGACTATTTTCCTGATTGGAAAAAACCAATAGACAATGTATGTTACCTTGAATACATTGACTCAAAAACGGAGGAGGTACATTGGTTTTATGAACGAAGTGTCGGATCTTACACAGGAATTCAACGCAACTCAATCAAAGTGAAAATTCGCTTTAAATCTCAGGATTTTCTATGCAAGTATAATTGCTTCCTACGCGGTTCGGGGAAGAATATCTTTTTTGATGTAGACAACCTTCGTGTGCGAGAATTGCTTAAATAACAAAGGACAAATTGCTTTGTCCTTTGTCTTCATGTTAAATGTCTAATTGATATACCTCGGATAATGATTTATTGTCTTTCAGATTAATCTCCAAATCTTTGATTATTCCATCGTGAATATCATAAACCCACCCGTGAACATGAACCTCTTGACCGCTTTCCCATGCCGTTTGAACAATTGAAGTTTTTCCTAAGTCCAACACTTGTTCCACAACATTAAGCTCAACAAATCGGTTAAAACGATCCTTCTCATCTTTAATTTCATTCAATTCATCCTGATGAAAACGATAAACGTCTTTTATGTGGCGAATCCAGTTATCGATAAGTCCGATGTGTTTGTTTGTCATGGCAGCTTGTACCCCACCACAACCGTAATGACCACAAACGATAATGTGTTTGACCTTTAATACATTCACCGCATAATCCAAGACAGATAACATATTCATGTCAGAATGTACCACCATGTTAGCTATGTTACGGTGAACAAAAACCTCACCTGGTTTTGCTCCAATGATTTCATTCGCGGGAACTCGGCTATCCGCACAACCGATCCACAATATGGGTGGACTTTGTCCAAGTGATAAACGATTAAAATAATTAGGGTCTTGCGCCAATTTTGACTTCACCCAATCCTTATTATTCTGTAATAATTGATTATATAAATTTTCCATGTGAATGTTATCTTAAATGTTGAAAATTGATCAGTTCGAAATCTATTTCCTTGTGAACTGACCCATATTTTTTAAATTCTTCTAATAATTCCAGAATATCCTGGTCAATACTCTTGCAATTACTTGCATCAATGATGATCTTAGAATGAGGTGCCGCATTTTCTAATGTTGTATGAATTCCTACCTTATTCAAAAAAGTTACTTCTTCAGATAATCTGATGTGTAATTCACCATCTGCTTCAGTCTTCGTAAAGTGATTTTGAGAATTTCTTCGTAAAATAAAGTATATAGAAACAACAAGTCCAATCCCTATACCTTTTAATAAATCCGTAAAAAGAACACCTACTATGGTAAGAATAAATGGAATAAACTGATCCATTCCTTTTACATACATTTCTTTAAATAATCCTGCTTTGGTTAATTTATATCCAACCATAATTAATATAGCTGCGAGAGACGCTAAAGGAATCTGATTCAACAAGGCAGGTAAAAGAATAACGGCTAAAATTAAAAGTACACCATGAATTACTGCTGCTAACTTCGTTTTTCCACCAGCATCGATATTTGCAGAACTACGAACAACTACTTGAGTTATAGGTAAACCACCGATAAGGCCAGAAAAAATATTTCCAATGCCTTGAGCTGTTAGCTCGCGACTTGTAGGCGTTGTATTTTTTTCTGGATCCAACTTATCAGTTGCCTCGACACTGAGCAAAGTTTCCAAACTAGCAACAAGTGCAATAGTTATCGCAACGGTGTAGACTTGCCAATTTCCTAATGCGCTGAAATCTGGAAAAAAAAGAACATTAGAAATTTCTGAAATGCTTTTTAATACTGGTAATTGAACCAAATGTTTGGAACTGACCTCAAGAAAGGATCCTTTGGTCATTAATTGAATCACGACACCTATCAATACTACTATGAGTGCACTCGGAATTAATTTCATCACGCTGTTTTTCTTAAAGAAAGGTTTATCCAAAATAATGATGATCAATATGGATAAGAGGCCTATTAATACGGATCCTTCTTGGAACGCATTCATGGAATAGGCTAACTCAGTAAAGGTATTATGTCCGTCAAATTGCCAGAAGGACTCATCTCCAAAAAAGTCCTTGTCGTAACCCAGTAAATGAGGGATTTCTTTCAAAATTAAGGTAATACCGATTGCTGCCAACATTCCTTTAATTACTGAAGTTGGAACATACTTGGCGATGATCCCTAATTTAAAGAGGCCAAAAATGAGCTGAATAACTCCAGCCAAAATCACAGAGACCAAAAAAGCCTCATAACTTCCAAGGATTCCAATGGATGAAATAATGATTGTGATTAATCCGGCTGCTGGACCAGAAACCCCTACACGGGAACCACTAATTATCCCAACAACAATTCCACCAATAACTCCAGCTAAAAGTCCGGGGAACACACTCGGTAAAGCGGGTATGTCTTCCACATTTGTAGAAGCCAATCCAATACCGAGACAAAGTGGCAAAGCCACTAAAAATACCACTAATCCTGCGAGAAAATCTTTCCCGATAAATTTATTCAATACACTCATTTGAAACGTTTTAATGAACAGTTAACTAACTAAACTTTAAAACGGCTTCAGGAGGTTGATGATATTTAAAAGGAAATAATAGCGATTGTGAATGCCTATATGTAAAGAATACATTCTTTTCGGTTGGGAAGAAAAGATTCAATTCTGAATGTAAAAAGTACTCCTTCTCTAGTTCTTCCTCCAATAAAAGGGAGAAATCACCTTCATCAGAAGAATCTAATTCATCCGAAAAATCGCCGTCAGACGTTAGTTCTGTATCAAAAGAAATGATGTTAGAATCCATATTGAAAGAAACCATGGTCACCAAGAATAATTGACTGATAAAAACCAGCAAAAAAAACGTGGACAACTCTTTTGATTTCAATTTAAAATTCATGGATTCAGTCCCTTTTCTTAGATGACATTCAAATTTTTTCCAACTTTAATAAATGCTGCAATCGCTTTATCTAAATCTGCCTGAGTATGTGCTGCTGAAATTTGGGTACGAATACGAGCTTGTCCTTTCGCTACAACCGGATAAAAGAATCCGATAGCATATACACCTTCTTCTAGCAATTGATTAGCAAACTTTTGAGAAAGTGCAGCATCATAAAGCATAATCGGTACAATCGGAGAGTCTCCAGGTTTGATATCGAATCCTGCTTCAATAATTTGTTTTTTGAAATAACGTGTATTTTCTTCTAAACGATCACGTAATTCAGTTGTCGAGCTTAGAATATCGAAAACTTTAATCGATGCGCCAACAATTGCTGGGGCGAGTGAATTCGAAAACAAATACGGACGAGAACGTTGACGTAACATGTCAATGATTTCCTTTTTACCAGTTGTATATCCACCCATTGCTCCGCCTAAAGCCTTTCCAAGTGTTCCAGTAATGATGTCTACTCGGTCCATAACGCCACAATGCTCTGGCACTCCTCTACCTGTTTTTCCAATGAAACCAGCAGAGTGACATTCATCTGTCATCACAAGCGCATCGTATTTATCTGCTAAATCACATATTTGATCCATTTTAGCAATATCTCCATCCATGGAGAAAACACCATCAGTTACGATAACACGAAAACGTTGGTCTTGTGCTTTGATTAACTGCTGTTCCAAGTCAGCCATGTCTGAATGCTTGTAACGGTAACGAGCTGCTTTTGCTAAACGTACTCCATCAATGATAGAAGCATGATTCAATTCATCGGAGATTATGGCATCTTGTTCAGTGAACAAGGGTTCAAAAACTCCACCATTCGCATCAAATGCTGCCGCGTATAAAATGGTATCCTCGGTTCCGTAGAACTGTGCGATTTTCGCCTCTAATTCTTTGTGAATGTCCTGCGTACCACAAATAAAACGAACGGAAGACATCCCAAATCCATGTGTATCCAACGCGTTTTTAGCCGCAGATACCACTTCCGGATGTGATGATAGTCCCAAGTAATTGTTCGCACACATGACAACAACGTCTTCACCCGTTGAAATAGTTACTTGCGCTCCTTGCGGACTTGTAATAATTCGTTCTTTCTTTAAGAGTCCATTTTCTTCAATAGACTTTAATTCTTTCGATAAAAATTGTTTGATTGATCCGTACATATTAATTTTTTGCGCGTTCTTGAATTTTCTTGGTGATGAGTTGCGATAACAACTTCGCTTCTTTTTCTGATAATTTCCTACCAAAAGTTATTTTCTTCTGAAAATAATCGAAGGAAAAACGTTCCCCACCGTTAATCCAAGGTGAAGATTCCCAAATACCTTGAATGGAACCTTGTTTTGGAATTTCATAGGTCATGTTTTTAATGTTGTCGAAATAATAGGGATACGATTTACCATAGGATAAGATGCTTTTTTTCAAATGAAAAGCACGGTCATCAATCTTGATAAATTCTTGTCCGAACATAATCCAAAGAAATGACTTCGTTACTCTAAATGCATAATAACACCAGAATACAACAAAAACCCATAATATGATGACTTCCTGTTCTTTTAACGGCATCACATTGAGTGCCCAAAAAACCGTTCCACCAATGGCATACCACATGGCAAGCCACGAACCCATTATTGCGTTGATCCACAGATTTTTTTCTGGGTCTACAACAATGGTTGTTTTCGCACGTTGGTCTACAAAACTGATTCTATTTCCTATCCACTTCACTTTACAAAATTAAAATAAAAAAGCCCCGTTTCACAACGGGGCTTTTATCTTATTCGATTATTTTAGAAATGCCATAAATCGTGTTCCCATTTACGGATATCTTCTTTGATTCTTTCTGCCTCATACAATGCATCCACACCGTATTTGTAATCTTGAATCTCACGATCAAACTTATCTGATACTTTGTAGATTGTTGAGTTAAACTTACGTTTCCAGAACAAGTCATCCATGGACATCCATTGTGCATCATTTCGGTCGTTGTACACGTAATAGTTAATGATTACGTTACGTAACTCTTCAAAATAGATCCAGAACATCTCACGTTCTTCTACACGTCCTTCATACTCTTCAAACGTATTTCCGGTAGAACTGAAAAGAAAAGGTTTTCCTGTTTGATCATATACTAATAACTCACCACGAGTTGGAAGTTCTCCTTCTCCTGGTTCTTCATATGTATAACGTGCAACTGGAGCAATTCCTATAATACGTCGGTCTAACAATGAACGTTCTTTATCAAAGAACCAATCCTCTTTAATATTGTATGCAACAATATTGTTTGAAGGAATGTACATGGTAATACCATCTTTACGAACAGGAGAATTCACAGAAGCGAAATCCCACCACTCTTGCAATTTCGTGATTTCAATACCAAATAAATCCTCATAATCAGGATCAGAACGCAATGAATCCAAGTATGCCGTTAATGTTTGATCCGTTTTGACGATGTCAAGTGTATCTTCAGAAACTGGACGGTAAATACGCAATTTAGGGCCAATACCACCTGAAGTAACCACACCGTTAATCTCGTTACGGTATTTTTTCACCTCAAAATAGTCGTTTTGACCTTGATGTGCGATTGGATACTTAAAGCTGAATCCATCCTCAACATCCGGATAAAATTCACTTGAAACGCGGTACATTGTTAAATCTCCCAACATAAGGTGACGTAACATGATTGTCCATAGGGACCAACGACGCTGATCTTTGTTCCAAGTTGGATCATCGATGTCGTTAGGCGAAGACGGACGGTAAGATGAGCCAGAAGCTAAATCACCATCAAAGTTATCATAAGGCAAAAAGATATCATGATTAATCTTTTCACGTGAATCAATTCGAGAAAACACGCGTTTCGACCAAACTAAGTCCGCTTCGCGAACAAATTCTGGTTGAACAGCTTGTCTTACAGGAACTTCTTCCTTAATAACGACCCCGTCTTTTACCCCATTGGGCAATGTATTATAGGGTCCTCTTTGAGGACGATCTTGGCTATAACTTACAGCAGTAAGCATACATCCGACAACCAACAATACATTTTTCATACGCATTTCTTTTAATTTATCACTATTAAGGAACTACCTTAAGAACTCCTGAGGCAATAGATGGAGTTGCTGTACCTGTTCTTTTGTAGGTTACATCAATCGCAACTTTCTTACCAGCTTTAATTTTAGCTACAACACTTGCAGGTACACGGTCACCAGAGAAAGGAATCGTTTCGTTTCCGATAGAAACCTCACCACCCATTACCGTAAATCCTACTCCTGTAAATGGACTATCCGGTCCTAAACTTACAACAGCTTTAAATCCTGTTGTTTTAGAGATAGAAGTACCTTGTAATTGTGCACTTGGGAAAGGCTTCACTTTGTACTTGAATGTACCGAAGCTTTTCGATTTTCCATCTTTATCTTTACCAGACAAAGTAATGGTAACAAATTTCGAAGGACCAGTAATATTTACATAGAATCCATTGTATTTATTTCCATCTGCATCAGTCCAAGAAGCTTTCGTCTTTGTACCACCATTAACTGTGATATCCGAACTTACCATTCCTGCTACAACTGGAACAACTTTGTTATTCCATCCTTTGTAAAGAACACTCATTTCTGGTAATGAAATCGAACCTTGAGGTTTAGCAATAGCCACTTTCCAAGACCAAGGACGTCTGTATTCAACACCTGACTTGTTACGAATCATTACTGTACCACTTAAGTTCATTTCACCTGAACCAGATGCTCTTGTTTTAACTGTTCCAACACCGTCTTTTACAACGATTGAACCGGAACCAGTTACTTCAGGGTTGTTATCTGAATCGTAAGCAGCCATCGTTACCTTCAATTCAATTTCTTCACCTTCCGTAGCCACACCTGGGCCAGAAACAAGTTCTTGAATTTTATTGAATGAGAACTCTCCAACAGTTACTTTACTTTTCAATAAGTTTACTGCTTTTGCACGTGCACTTAAAATCTCATTTTGCAAAGAAGACAATGAAGCCAAAGCACCTACCATCGGAGCGTGGTCAAATGTACGTCCCATCCAGTGGATGTTTTTTTGCTCATGGTGATCAGCGAACTCGACTTTCGTTAACTCCTGGTAAAGTCCAAGTAGAACTTCTACGTCCTCAGGATTCACTTTGTTCGATTTAGCATTAATCATTGCAGCAATTTTCTCTTGCAATTTAAGGTTCGGCATATTGTCATTAATATCTGTAACCTTTACTTTCCAATTGTTTTTCTCACCTTCACGGTATGTTCCAGTTTGCTCAACAATGAATTTACGGAAACCGTTGTATTGTTTCCACAACTTAGCCCCGTGTTTAGTAGGATCTAATTTTGTGATTTCAGAACCAACGATTTCATGCATAGGTATATCAAATTGATCCTTTGCTTGAACCGCCATTAAATTCAAACGAGTTGGTTGAAGAGGGAACTTAGGATCGTATTTTTTCCATACAATCACTTTTTCATCATCCGCTTTAACAGTTTTAATGTCTTCCTTCGCCTTCTCCATCATTTCAAGCTTGATGTCGTCGATGTACTTAATAAGAGAACCAGCCTCTTTATCGATTTTCTCAATCATACCAAGGTACTTCTTGATTTTTTCGATTTTCGCTTTACCTGATTCATCTTTTGCCGTAGAACTCATTTCTTCGATCAGGGCACTTTTTGCTGCGTTACCGCGCTCTAATTGTGTAATGCTCCCACGTTGAATGTTTTCTTCAATCGCAACGAATGCATCCAAAATTTGTTTGGAAACGTTCAATGCAAGAAGAGCAGTCAAAACGAGGTACATCATACCAATCATCTTCTGTCTTGGGGTTTCCTTACCACCTGCCATAATTTCTAGCTTTTAGTTTGTTTGTAATTAAATAAAATTAGTACGTACTAAAATTAAGCTTTCATAGCTTTTAACATGTTACCATATACGTTATTCAAATCAGTTAAGTTTTGAGATAACATGGACATGTTTTCACGGTAAGATGCCGTATCTTTTGCTGAAGCAGCAAGATCCGTCATAATATTTTTGATGTTTTCTTGAAGAGCACTCATTTGACCTAAAGAGTCTAAGTAGTCTTGAGAAGATTTCAATTGTAATTCATAAACGTTGTTCAATGCACCAAGGTTTTGACCTAATTTCTGCATTTCTGAACCGAAGTTACCTTGACCTTCACCAGCAATACCAGCGATAGCTTGTGCAGACGTAGCATATTGGTCAGTTAATTTTGTCAATCCAGCTGATGCTGTTTCCAAACTTTTCACATATGAATCAGTTGCTCCAGCAGCTGTTGCTACTGCACCAAGAGATTTTGCGTTATCTGCTAAGTTGGACATACCATCTTTCAAACGCGTTAATAACGCTGAATCAATTCCTGCTTTATCCAATTCTTTTGCTAAACCGTCAGCAGCACCACCGCCACCTAAACCACCTTTTTTCAATAAAGGTAATAAACGATTTTCTTCATTATTTTCTTGTACTGCTAACTCTGGGAAAACACGTGTCCAATCTGGATCTTCGTGCATTGGTTCAAGTGCAATAAATGCAAAAATCCCCGCCTCTGTCAACAACCCCGCGATCAACATCGCATCACATCCAGGCCAGTGCATGATTTTAAATAATGCACCAACAATTACCACCGATGCTCCAAATCCAGAAAGGTATTTAACAAATAACTTGTACTTTCTTGAAGCAAAAAAACCACCATTACCACTCATAACTTTTGATTTTAAATTAAACTATAGATTAACATTGATTACTTAATTGTAATATCGCTTTGGATCTCTTCTCCGTTCTCCGCTTCGATATTTTTACCACCGCGACCCAAGTGAGTCATTGTGTTTCTAAATCCAATATAAGATTTAGCTGTGTCTTGGTATTCAAATGAACGTGTACTGTTCATTAAGTAGAATCCAATATCTTTCCACGAACCACCTCGTGTAACTTTACGTTTTTTAGCTGGATGATCACCATCTTTCGCATCGTACTCGTAGTCCGCACTCATGTCCGTTTCAAACTCATACGCAGATGGATCATAAGCTGTGGAACACCATTCAGCTACATTTCCTGCCATACAGTACAAACCAAAGCCATTTGGATTATATGAGTAAACTTTTACTGTATAGAATCCACCATCTTCGAAGTAACGACCTCTCATTGGTTTGAAGTTCGCCAAGAAACATCCGCTTGCATTTCTAATATATGGACCACCCCAAGGATATTGTGCCATATCTAGATCTCCACGTGCTGCTCTCTCCCATTCACTTTCTGTTGGTAAACGGAAATCATTTACAAACAAGTCACCATTTGATTGCAACCAAGAGTGGAAAATTTGAGTTCTCCAAACAGAGAATGCTTTCGCTTGTGGCCAAGTGACACCAACTACTGGGTAATTATCATATGCTGTGTTCCAGAAGTAGTTTTGCGCCATAGGTGTATGATTCGCATACGTGAAGTCTCTTACCCAACAAAGTGTATCCGGATAAATGTTGATACGTTCCTTGATGATGAAACGACTTCTATCTGTATGCCCACGAATGGCATTGTGTTGTCCTTTACTGTCTGTAAAACCTAAGTCTAAATCCTGACCTGGATTAGCAAGAATTGATCCTTTCAATGAATTGGTATCATTAATTTTTGTCACACCTTCTGCCCACTGATCAACATAAAGCGTAGTATCTACCCAAACTTTGTTTGTGTTTTGGTCAACAGTATATAATGTTGAACGGTGTTGGTCATTAGACTTATAATCTTTCCCAAGTGGTTCACGGCGATCTCTTCTGTAGATGTTATTTGCTGCCTCACCATTTAAGCTATCGTAAGCGAATGATTTACGCGCATCAATTGCTTTTGTAATCACTTTACCACGACGAGCTGCCTCTTTGTAATCTATCCAGAAGTAATCAAAGAACAACAAGCGTGTATCGATTTCTCTTCTTTTGTAGAAACTTTCATCTGCACTGTAATACATGTCAGATAACAAGAATGCAATCTCCGGATCTTCATAATCAACTGGTTCAGCCCAGTTTAACGTAAAATACTTACGGTTTTCAATGCGTCCACCTTGGTTATACGTAGTTTTTGCCGTACCACCTTTCGCTTGTTTATCTGGAGCGTTTTTCTTCGCTGCTCCACTATACATTTGGAAAATACCTCTTAAATCATCATCAGACATCACCACATCAATTTTTTGATCTGGAGATGAAGTAATTCCGTATTTCTTTTGGTCGTATTGGAAACCATTTACTAGTTTTTTTCCTTTACCTTTTCCTTTATCGTATGTTCCCATCATCGTCAAATACGTTTGATCTGCATTTGCGTTGTTGGTTGAATCCATAAATAATTGGAATGAAGTGTTACCCCCTTGAATATCAGAACCCATATTCATAAGTGTACGGTATGGCTCTTTAAAGAAGTTATCAGGTACATTTACCCAACGTTCAGCTTCCTCATCGAAACTTCTTCTGTACAATTTCTCACGTGCTATAGAGTCCCGAACCCAATGAACGAATTGACGGTACTCATTGTTGGAGATTTCCGTAGCATCCATGTAGAAAGCTGGAACAGAAACTGTTTTTTTACGAGCTGTATGCATCCCCATGATGTCTTCGTCATCCTCACCGGATTGAAAAGCACCAGAAGGAACATAGACCATGCCTAAAGGCATTTTTCCAGGTCCTAAAACATCCGGATACCAGGTGTCTCTACCACTCACACCTACTAAATTTCCTTCTACATCACTACAAGAGTATAAGAAAGTTAGTACAAATAAAAAACTAATTAATTTTTTCATTCTTTTGTTTTTGGTTCTGCCATTATCCAAATTACCTTGCTACAGGATTCTTTTAACTTGGGGTATAACGTAAGAACTATAAAAATGGTTACATTATATTTTGCATGCCTACTACAACATACGTGGGTGTCTCGCTTTTGTCTTCGGAGGTGGTGGTATGAAATAACAATATTTCACCATCATCTCGTGTGATCCACGAGAAACACTTGCTAATTTGTTTACAGTAATATCATATGAATATCCTACTTGAAATTTCGGAATTGGGGAATATCCTAACATCACCGCGATTGCATCAGATGTTCTAAATGATAAACCACCATATGCATCTTTACCGTCCATTTTAAATAGATAACGTGCATTCAAATCCGCGGAGAACTTAATTAAGTCCGTACGAACCAACATTTGCGCATCGATCGTTCCATTTGCTACATCCTTAAACTTGTATCCACCCATTAAATAGTAGTGACGAGCTGTCTGATAGCTTTGGGTAACCGTTGCAACTGCTTTTGTTAAATCAGATTCTGTTAAGTGGGTTGAAGATAATCCAACATAATAATCTTTTGCTTGGAAATACAAACCAAAATTCGCATCTACAGCTGTAGCAGCAAAACCTACAGGTAATGTTGGATCTGGAACAGGTGTTGGCGGAACCCAATTCGGATCCAATCCGTAATTCATAATTCCGATTCCTACTCCAATACCAAGAACTGCTGCGCGTCCAATTTGAATCGGATAAGAATAGTTAAGTAAAAGATTATTCTGGCGAGTAAAACCAATTGCATCATGGTAGAAGTTAATACCAATTCCACCAGGTAAAAATCGAGATAAATTTGATTCAATGTTTAGGATTGCTGAATTAGGAGCCCCATTGACTTTATCCCACTGGTTTCTGTAAATTGATGTCGCACAAATTCCATTGTACAAGTCAAGACCTGTTTTACCCGGATTAATACTCATTTTATCAAAAATAAAGTGAGTAACGAGCTTATCTTGTTGCGCTTGGACAGATCCAATTACTGCAACTAACAAGATAGTTAATAGCTTGGTTTTCAATAGCATATGGTTTATTTAACATGTATAAAACAGTAAATCCTGTCGGAAAAAAACTATTTTAAGGTGCTAAAATAAGAAATTTAAATGTAAAAATAAAACGAAAACAGAATTTAATCCACCCTTCAACCGAGTTTTTGATAGGTTTTCCACCATAGATCTGGCATTTCATTCTTCATTGCATTGTCATAATCAGATTTATTACAAGGAACCATGTGGTGTCGTTCGTATTTGGTTCCACTTTGAGGTGGATATGGAACTTCCATCCACCAACGAGCAGACTTATTGCTTTTAAAGAAAATGATTTCTCTTCCAGAATCTTCTAGAAAAACCGTGAAACGCGTGTACTCCGATTTGCTTCCAATGGGAAAGTCTCCTTTTCTGGACATTGTCCCTTGAATAAAATACCAAATGATTTCCGCTAGTAACTTGTCGGACATTGGATTGACGCTTTCGAAATTAAAAATTCCGAAGGAGGTTACTTTATCCGCTATACCAGCATACCGTGCAATCTGGCACATTTGTTCTGCATAAAATCCATTTGGAATTCCCTGCGTATTGATCGTTTCGGATCCCTTTATGGATTGAAAATCTACATTAATAATGTCAGCATTTCGAATGTGGGGTTCGGCTTTAGTGAAATCCTGATTGAACTCACCTAGTCTACAAATATCAAAATAGAGTTTTTCAAACAAATCAAATTCAGTGGCACTGGCATAAGGAATTTGCAAGCCTATGTTCGCATGATTAAATAGGTAACATGGACGTTTTAGCAAGATTTGACTTAAATAACCATTTGCATGAATGTCTTCGTCCGGAGAACCAAGGTCAAGTGAATGATCAATGGAGCAAATATTCACAAGTTGTTCTAGCTTTTCGTAGCCTGTATACATTGCCACAGTTAAATCTTGACTTCCACCAATTATAATGGGGATGATTTGATTTTTCACTAATTCTGCCACAACCTTAGATACAGCGAAATATGTATCTTCTAATGTATTTCCTGGAAGGATATCGCCTAAATCATAAATTGGACTTTTCCAATCTTGTTCATGATGTAATGTATAGAAGGCTTCGCGGAATTTAGATGCTGAAGATTTATTCTCCGCACCACTTCCCCTCACTTCGGGCACATAGATTAATGCACAACTATTTTTCTCAAGTTCTGGGAAATCTGAAAGGTTTTTGGTGATATAGGCACCCAATTGTTGCCCTTGCCAAGATTCATTATCCTTAACGGCTTGGAAATATATAGAGATATCGTTCATTCTATTGTCTTTAAACAACAAAACTAAACATCATTCCGCAGGCAATCTCTGGGGTTCTAAAAAGAAATGAAAACGATTCCGTGTAAAACTCTATTTATTTAAAATAGCAGCAATATTTGGCTTGAAATAGCGGTCGGACTTTAACACCTTTCCATCTTCACGATAGATTGGTTTTCCATCTGCATCTAGCTTACTCATATTGGATCGTTGGATTTCCTCAAAAACCTCTACGATTTTATCTTGAAGTCCATGTCTTAAAATCGTCCCACAAAGAATATACAATTGATCTCCAAGCGCATCCGCAATTTCCACCATGTCTCCATTTAGCGCTGCCTCCAAGTACTCTTCGTTTTCTTCTTTCATTAAGTCAAAACGCAACTGGACTTCTTTCTCCGTAAGGTCCGACTTTAATTGATAATGATTTTCAATTCCGAAAGAATCGTGAAACGTTTCAACCGCTCCAATAATTTCTTTAAATTTCATTTCTTACTTTTTAAAAATTCAATAATTTTTTCATCCCCTCTGCCACTTTCGCTGCATTTGGCAAAAGTTCTGCTTCAAGTGCACCATTCAATGGAATTGCAGGCGTATCAACCGAGGCAACGATTTCTATAGGTGCATCCAAAGAAGTAAAATGAGATCGTTGTAATCTTCCAGCCAACCCTTGAGTGAAGGTGCATTCAATGGATTCTTCCGTTACCAAGAGTATTTTTCCATGACGCTCACACAATGTACCCATTGCTTCCATGTCCAAAGGATTGATGCTTCGAAGATCCAATATTTCCACTTGTCCTTCGAATGAATTTGCAGCCTCAATGCTCCAATAAACTCCTCTTCCATAAGTAATCACACCTATCGACTCACCAGCCAAACGTTTTTCTTCAGATGCGGTTTGTACAATGCGAGCTTTCCCAATTGGAATCATGTAATCCTCACTAGGTTCAATCGACATTGCTCCTTCCGTTCCTGGGATTTTCGACCAATACAATCCTTTGTGTTCTAAAATAACCACTGGATTTGGATCGTAATACGCGGCTTTTAAAAGTCCTTTTAAGTCCGCACCAGTTGATGGATAAACCACTTTAATTCCTCGAATGTTTGCCAAAACGGACTCCACACTTGAAGAGTGGTAAGGTCCGCCAGACCCATATGCTCCAATTGGAACACGAATCACTGCACTTACAGGCCATTTACCATTGGATAAATAGTAAGAACGGGAAACTTCTGTAAAGAGCTGATTTAATCCTGGCCAAATGTAATCAGCGAATTGAACTTCTACGAATGGTTTGAGTCCAACAGCAGACATACCTACAGTGGAACCTATGATAAATGCTTCTTGAATTGGTGTATTGAATACACGGTCATCACCAAAGGTTTGTGCCAATGTCGCTGCCTCGCGAAAAACTCCGCCCAAGCGTCCCCCCACATCTTGACCATAAAGCAATGCTTCTGGATGTTTCGACATGATTTCTCGAACGGCAAACAGTGCTGAATCGACCATCACGGTTTTTTTCTTTCCGCTTGGTTCTCTCTCCCCTACTTCTTCCGTTACCGGCGTCGGAGCAAAAATAAAATCAGTTACACTTTCTAGAGATGGGTCTTCTGCGTGTAATGCTTCTTCGTAAGCTTCATCAATTTCTTTGCGCACGGCGGACTCCATGTTTATCACTTCAGCCAAACTATGGCCTAAATCTTGAACGGCTTGTTTCAATTTTGGATAGGGATCACTTTTCGCTGCTTCTTCCAAATCATCTCGGTACCATTCTTTACGAACTCCAGAAGTGTGGTGTCCAAGCAAAGGAACTTTTGCATGAATGATAAAAGGTCGTCTTTCTTTACGAACGATGTCAAATACTTCTTGAACCGTTTCAAAACTTGTCAGGAAGTCGCTACCATCAATCGAGCGGACTTCAATACCATGAAATCCTTTCGCGTATTCCGAAATATCTTGAGCACGTGTTTCCTTTGCATTAGCTGAAATATCCCAGCCGTTGTCCTGAACTAAGTAAACAATGGGGAATTGTTTCAATGCAGCCATTTGAAAAGCTTCGGAGACTTCGCCTTCTGTACATGATGCATCGCCCAATGAACAAACAACAACAGGTGCGTCGTTCATGTCCCATTCAGCTATACCTGTTTTTTCTTTGTATTGAATTCCCATAGCGATTCCAGTTGTTGGAATTGCTTGCATACCGGTAGCCGAAGATTGATGTGGGATTCTTGGGAATCCTTCACGATTTAACGATGGATGAGAATAATACGTTCTTCCACCAGAAAACGGATCATCTTTCTTCGCAAATACTTGCAGCATAAGTTCGTACGGCTTCATTCCAATCCCTAGCAAGATACTGTCATCACGGTAATAAGGAGAAACCCAATCTTGTGCTTTTAATTGCATCCCGACAGCCAATTGAATGGCTTCGTGTCCACGGGAAGTTGCATGAACATACTTAGAGGTAATCTCTTTGTTTTGTTCATATTTTTCCGCCATGGTTTTTGCGGTACACATTAAACGAAATGCATCCCAGGAAGTAGTTTTATGGTCAAATGAACTCATCGTTCTTTTAGTTTTATTATTCAGTGAGGCAAATATACAAATCAACACTGAAAGGCGCGAATCTGTCTGAAGTAATAAACGGAAAATTGGTTAAAAAGAAACGGCGCAAAGAAATCTTTGCGCCGTCGCTTCATTTATGGTGGTGATAAGAGGTATTTGTTAAAACGAGAGTAAAATTCCAGCGTTCACACCACGCAATGACAGAGCGGATCCTTCGTTAAAGACGTCTGTCAAATTATAAGTCATATATAAGTTCCAATCTCCGTAACCAATAAGGGCCATTAAAGAAGCGGAGAAAGGACGGAAATTAAAGTCATCTTTTGTTTTGTCTTTATTTTCATTACCATCGATTTCCCATTTCGCTTTGTGCAGTCCACCCACTCGAATTCCTCCAACGATTCCAGCAGCAATTGTCCAAAATTCACTAGGATTTTTATTCGTGTTGATTTGCAGTAATAATGGCGCTTGAAGGTAGGCAGAACTCAATACATTTTTTGAATAATTGATTGTTGTGTTTTCAACTCCAAAAATGGTATCATTCGTTGCGGTAATATCGTAATTTCCTTTCAATGAATAGCGGTTCCACTGAATCCCTAATCCTGTTGTAATGCCTAAATATCCTTTAATGATGGGAAAGCGTTTTTCCAATAAATTTAATTGAACACCGATGCTTCTTGCCGGATCTAACTCTAGGAAACCTAATTCACTTCCTGTTGCTAATTTGTCTTGTGCGTTTAGGAATCCGTTCGCCGTTAAACCAAAACCTGACCAAACAGGATTGTTTGTTTTGGAGATACAGTTATTGCAATCGTCGTCCTGAAAATCCTCATCTTTAAAGGAAATATCACGATCCTCATTTATAATCACACGCTCATCGATGATCATGCGTTTTTGGCCTTTCACCTCTCCATTTCGATCATCCAAAATGACAATCTTCATATTGCCAATTTTTACTTTTATCGAATCCATTGACACTTCATCATTTTCATTCATCATCGTTGAATCCATCTCCACAAATACATCTACACGAGTCATCATTGAATCCGACATATAGATTTTTTTCATCTCATCCGTCAAGATAGAATCCATTTTATCCATACGTTCACTGATGACAATAACCGTTGTATCATTTCCTTTGATTTGCACAATACGTTTCACTTGATCTTTCTGCGCAAAAAATGTTGAAGCGATTCCTAAGAATCCAAAAAGTAATAATTGTTTCATAATGTTTTTTGTTTGACGTTGCTTTGACGCGTTTATTTCGAATTTGTTACAATCCACTTATTTTTTAGTTTGTTTTCTTTCAATTGTGATAAATCCTAATTTAAAATAGGTGGTCTTCACCTTTTCATCTTCTTTTTCATTGTAGATAATCGGAATCTTAGTTGTCTCGGCTAAGTAATTGGTTATGGAGGTGTATTTTTCCCCCACACTCGGTTTCGCAGTCCCAAATAATTTTTCATTTCCTTTTTGAATAACAAATTCACGGATTCCAATTGGTTCACTAGCCTTCGAGCTGTTAACCGTGTATATTGGTTCGGGAGTTGGATTCACAGCAGCTAATTCAATCGGATCTGTTATCTGTTGGGTTAAGATAATCGATTGTTCACTTTGGATTTGTTCTGATTCTGGGAAAACCTCTTGAACTATGCAATCACGCGCTTCATTCTGTCCTAGATCGATATGTTCGATACGGATATTTTTAGTCCTTGGATTTAAATTACCAATGGTCTTATTCGTCTCTGCTACATATGATTTTGTTTCCTTTTGGTCAACATTTACGGGTTTTTCTATTGACTTACTCGCTGTTTTCACGTGGTTTTCTGGACTAGGCCAATTCAAGAACAACACTAAAATAACACTTGCCGCAGCTGCATAGGACAAATACATTCGGAAAGGAATCACTTTGCCTTTTTCCTTTGTCAATGTTTCCATGTGTGGGAACTGAATCCATTCATTTGGAATCAGCTTTGTTTGTTGAGCGAGCGCCAAATGTTGTTTTAATTCAGGATCGACTTTTAGCAGGTGTTCAAAGTCTTTTTCTTCCTGTTTGGATAAGATTCCTTCCATCATGGCAAAAGCCATTTTTTCTTTATCTGGACCTTCTTCCGTGACATACGCTGCCGGACTGAAAGATTCTTTTTTTAGTAAGGAGGAATGGTCAAATTCGATTGTCTCATCTTGATGAACAAAAATCATTGAATCATCAAGATCCCCAAACTCAGGATTATCCTGTAAAAGTTGTTGCAACTGAATCAATTGATCACCCGAAAGTCTTCCTTCGAGTGCATCCAGCATGCGCGCTTCCAAATGTTCTTTCGACCAATTCATATCAATACTTCTACTTGTCCAATATAAGCCTTCAAAAATTTTCTAGCCCTAAAAATATATACCTTCACCTGATCCTCACTTAATCCAGACAACTCAGCAATTTCCTGATAGGAATATCCTTCGTAATCCCTTAGTGTCAAAACAGTTCGTTGAATTTCCGTTAAACGACTCACACCTTCATCGATTTTCTCTTGTACATCAAATGGTGTTTGTTCTTCGGTTTGATGTACATCAATAGATGCCAAGTGATTCTGCTGTAATTTTGCTCTTCGCGACCGATCAATTTGAGCGTTCACAACCGTTCGAAATAAATAAGACTTCACTTTATTGTAGTCGACTTGTTCTATTCTAACCCATAATTTTTCATAGGCATCTTGAACAAAATCCTTTGCTAAATCTGAGTCATTCAGATTTTTCAATGCAAACCGATACAATCGATCTGCAAAGTCCTTTACACTTTGATTATACTCACTTACCGTCATAACACCGAAGATAAGACGCGTCCATCCAATAAAAGTTACAAGTAAATTTCAGTTTATTTACCTTGGTATTTTCTCTTGTATTTCTGATACAATTTATACTGAAAATTTTCTGTTGATTCAATTTGACCGTTAAACATTAGGCAACTCACCTGATTTGACTTCATATCCAATGCAGGTCCTTTTGAAATAAACAAGGTTGCTGATTTCCCTGGCTCTAAAGAACCATATTGATCTGAAATACCTATAATTTTGGACGGATTTAATGATATTGCTTGTATTGCTTCTTCTTCAGTCAAGCCATAAGCCATGGCTGTTCCCGCTTGAAACGGAAGATTTCGGGTGTTCATTGCTTCCATATCACCAGCATTTTGAATGCAAAATAAAATTCCTTGTTTCTGAAGTAATGCAGGCAAAGAATAAGGTAAGTTTACATCATCTTCCTCTCGTTCTGGCAAGCTATGAACTCGGTTCAGCATGACAGGGATCTTCGCGTCTTTCAAACGTTTCCCAAGTAAATGCGCCTCATATCCACCTACAATGACAGGATATTTCAATTCAAATTTTTCAACAAACTCAATAATGTCTAGCAGTTGTTGAACTCCATCTGCATGAAAATAAACTCTTTTCGAACCTTGAAAACATGCTTTCATTGCTTCCAAACGCAAGTCCTCAATTGACTTTTGGCTTTCCGCATAGACTTTCGCTAATTGGAAGAAGTCAACGATTGTTTGTTTTTCCTTCTGATAGTTTGTATTTCTTGATTTCGGAGCTGGTTCAGCCCACCATCCGCCACCTTGTGTACTTGCGGGCCAATTGACATGAATTCCATCATCTGCTAGCACAGTCGCATCTTCCCAATTCCATCCAGCTAAAAACATTGCTGCGGAAGATCCAGAAATGATGCCTCCTCTCGGACATGCTTGAGCGATCATTACTCCATTCGATCGAACGGTTTCAATGACTCTTGATTCCACGTTAAATGCTACTTGTGCACGAACATGCGGATTCAGTTCTCCTACATCATTGAAGTCTCGTGTTGCACGAACTGCATCAATTTCCGTTAGTCCAAGTGTTGAGTTTGCCGCTACAAATCCAGGATAAACATGTTGGTTTTCTGCATCGATAATAGTATCCCACTCTTTTCGTTGAATGGCATTCGTTAAGGCATTTTTTACAAAAAGAATTTTCCCATTCGAAATACCAATGGCCGCTGTCTCAATGACTTCCCCGTTACCGATATGAGCAGTTCCATTGATAATTAAAATGCGCTGTGTTTTTCCGATTTGGACAAAAAACAAAAGGCTGAAAATCGTTACTATATTTCTCATAATCAATGTGTGTTTTCTCCTGTTTCACCTTCTTCACCAATGGTGTCGCAATGATAATGTCTTCTTGGTTTTTTTATGAAAGGAGTCGACTTCTCCCCATTTTCATTGGACAAAAGCATTTTCGAGATAATTCTCGCGCGTTCCGCATCGTTTCTAGCGTTCAAAGCTTCGTTTTTGGATGCATCATACAAAATGGCCCCATCGACAATGGTCAATTGTACTTTTGCTTGAATACTTAATGGATTATCAGACCATAACACAACATCTGCGTCCTTACCTTCTTTCACGCTTCCCATTCGGTCATCCAGGTGAAGCAATTTAGCTGGATTCAAGGTGACCATTTTCAACGCATCTTCTTCGGACATTCCACCATATTTAATGCTTTTTGCTGCTTCTTGATTCAAGCGTCTGCCCATTTCTGCATCATCTGAATTAATACTTACAATGACTCCTTGGTCGGCCATTAATTTCGCATTGTAAGGAATCGCTTCATTTACTTCGTATTTGTAGGCCCACCAGTCAGAGAAGGTTGATCCACCTACGCCGTGATTTTTCATTTTATCAGCAACTTTATATCCTTCTAGAATATGGGTAAATGTGTTGATGCGGAATCCCATAGAGTCTGCCATATGCATCAACATGTTGATTTCAGATTGCACGTACGAGTGACACGTTACAAAACGTTTGCTGTCCATAATCTCCACAAGAACATCCAATTCCAAATCCCTTCTAGGTGGATTCAATGTTTGTTTCGCATTAAATGCTTCCCAAGCAGCTTTGTATTCTCTAGCACGATAAAATGCATCATAAAACACTTGTTCAACACCCATTCGCGTTTGAGGGAAGCGCGATGTATTGTAATCGCCCCAATTGGATTGTTTCACATTTTCACCCAGTGCACATTTAATAAATTTCGGCGCATTTGGAATCAACATTTCCTCGGGTGAGGAACCCCATTTCAATTTAATTAATGCGGAACATCCACCGATTGGATTTGCCGAACCATGTAATAATTGCGCGGCAGTTACTCCACCAGCTAATTGACGGTAAATGTTGATGTCATCTGGATTCACGACGTCTGCAATACTCACCTCAGAAGTCACTGATTGACTGCCTTCATTGACACCTTTTGAAATGGCAATGTGCGAGTGTTCATCAATGATTCCGGCGGTTAAGTGCATTCCTTTTCCGTCGATTACTACCGCTGAATTTGGGACTTGAATTCCATTGTTTTTGGACACTTTCGTAATTTTCCCATTTTGGATCAATACCGATGCATTTTTCAGGACTCCTTCAGATTCATTGGTCCATATGGTCGCATTTTTAATGACAATGGTTTGATTCAACGCTTTACTGTCAAGTCCAAAAGCCATATTCGGCAACCATGGATTTCCAACAAACGCGGTATCTGCTTTTACTTCAGTTACTTTTGCCGTTTCTGCGGGCTTATCCGCTCTAATTCCCGACCAAGAAATCCACGTTCCTCCAGAATTTGTACCATCTCCTTCAAAAACAGCTGTGTTTCGACTGACTTTTCCATGTAATTGAACGATTCCTGGTTTGTTTTTTAGAAAAGAGGAGAACTGCAATGTGATATCGTTTTCTACCAATTGAACGCTTACTTTTTTCGTGGTGGTATCTTGTAAAGAAGCGTTGGTTTTTCCCGCTAATGATACTTTTCCTGTTGGACGATCATTTGATCCTTCAATTTCCAGGTCATATTTTTCTCCTTCAATAAGCAAAGAGTACTTTCCCGCAATACTTGAACTTGGCAAATCCTTTCCTCGAATTAAATCACCTTGAATCCAAGAATCCACCAACTGTGCTTCTGTGGTAAACGGGTCTGAACTAAATACGGTAAAATTCGCCCATTTACCTTGATCCAACGATCCAAGTTGATCGCTCACTCCCAATTCATTAGCTGGATTAATGGTTAAAGCCGACAAAGCGACATCAACGGGCAATCCCTTCGAAATAGATAACCTCAAATTTTTCCAAAACTGTTCGCTGCTTTTAATCCCGTAGCTTGTGATGCAAAAACGAATGTTGTTTTGGTGCAATAATACTGGATTTGAAGGAGCTAATTCCCAATGTTTCAAGTCGCTTAACGGAATTTGTCGGGCAATGTAAATATCCCTAACCTCAAAGGGTTCTGGGAAATTGATGGGAATCACTAAGGTGCTATTTAATTTTTTTATTTCATCGAGTGCAGCATATTCATTTCCACTTCCGATGTAACAAAGTTTTAAATCAAATTCCTTGGCAATTTTCGCAGCACGAACAAGCTCCCATTTATCCTCCGTTTTGAAGAAACTCGGTAATTTATTTTGTTTTGACCACGCATCCAAGGAGATAGAAAATTCTGATTGTGGTGTTGTTGTATAATATTTCAAGTCATAAAGTGCTTGTCTTAACAAAGCGATTGCACCCATTTGAGAGGATGGATATCCTTCAGAAGATGAGCCTTTCGAAAAGGACATGAACTGCGCCGATTCTCCTTTCAACATTTGACGATTTGGCTCATTATTTCCCAAAGAAACTAACGCTCCCGATCCACGAACCATGCCATCCATAAAATGACTCACAGCAAATCCAAATCCTTCTTGTATCAGCAGCTCATTCGATTTCGTGTCAATCGAGTAAGAAGCTGCTGCCTTCAATTCTGGATGAATTGTTTCGTTCCAATAATAGGCACCCTGCTTTTCGTTAGGTAGTTGCGGTCGAAATCCCCCTTGATTAAAATCCAACTTTGGCAAACCGACATTGGTGTACAACTCGACAAAAGACGGAACAATTGTCTTTCCCGAATAATCAAATACAAGAGCCTCCTTATTTTTAAGATTGTTTCCGACCTCTTTTATTTTTCCATCAATGATCAAAAGATCAGCTTTTTCCAGCACTTGATTTGGTGAAACGTAAATACGAGCATTTTGAATTAAAATGGCTTTTGGCTCCGATTTTTTCACCCCGTTTTCAGGTCCAAATTGTGCGAAAAACGAGCTAAATTGGAAGATCAGCAAGCAACTGATGAATAGTTTTTTCTTCATGTGTGTGAAATTACAAAAAAGTGTTGATATGTTAGGGGACATATTTCATAGCTTCTCGGTACGCGAGTCCTTTCAATTCCTCTTGAAAAACGACTTCTTTCACCCAAGTAGGATTCCATTTAGAAATTTCTCGCAAACTCCATCCAATGGCCTTTTGAATAAAAAATTCCTTATTCCATTTTAGTGTATGAATATAGGATTGTTGCAGACCTAGGTTCGTTTCTTCCTTGTATTTTAATTGGTATAATAAGCAGGTTCTATTCAGCCAAAATGATTTATGACTCATCCATTCTGAAATAATTCGTGGCATTTCCTCCGGGAATTTCTTTGCGTATTTACCGACAATATGTACGGCAATTCCATCTATTGTATCCCACCAACTTTGGTTACTTAGAATAAAGTAAATTCCATCGATATCGTCTTTTTCGTAGCTTTTTATCGGCCAAGTCATCATCCAGTCAAGAGCGAAATGATGGTATTCACGCTCTTCTTTTTGCCATAATTCCAAAACGATTTCCCACGCCTCGCGTCTATTGATTTGCGCTGGCAAGCTTTTTTTCCACTCGGTCATTTGATTTCTCCGAGGGGTACTTCTAATACCTAGGAAGGTGAAATTATTTTTCATGTAATTTTCCATTCCTTGAACTAAGGAATGATCGCGCACTTTTTCTAGACGCTGCGCAACATCTTCAATATACTGTCTCATGTGAAAAGAAAAAAAGGCAAATCATAAGCCGGGTTCTGTCTCCTTTGTTGAAAAACAACGCAGTTATCTATCATTTATCTTGTTCCAAACTCACGCTTGGAATCCATCAACCTACCCTCCGAGATCGGACGAGCAGCCCTTTATGCATTGCTGCAATCCTCGGTTTATTTGGTCTTTCAGTTCGTAAGGTTTACCTTGCCTTTCACATCGCTGTCAAAGCGGTGAGCTCTTACCTCACCTTTTCACCTTTTCCCTTACGCAAGCGCTCGGGTAGTTTTCCTTTCTGCGGCACTTTCTGTTCCCGAAAAATTCCTTTTTCGAGACCTTCCCGTTAGGAAGTACGACGCTCTATACTGCCCGGACTTTCCTCTTTAAAAAAGCGATAGCCTGATTTGCCTGTTCAAAGGTATTAAAGTTTCGTCAGTTTCTGAACGATTGTCCCTTTATTGCTATGCAGGTGACAGAAATAAACCCCTGGTTTCAGATTTGAAATATCGATATAAGCACTTTGAACACAATTAAAAGATGCTTTTAAGGCTATTTCCCCCATCTGATTATAGAACTCCACATCGTCAACTGCTACTTGTGTTTCAAAAAAACATAAGTCCTCGGCTGGATTCGGGTAAACCGAAGCGGTTAAGGTGAATTCATTAATCCCTGCATCAAGTCCAAGGTATTGTTCTTGAAATTCAATGGAGCTAATATTTTGATTACCATTGACATTTGTCGCAACAACTTTCAATAAATATTCCTTTTTTCCATTTGTCCACCATTCGTATTCCGTGCGATTAATGGCAGGTGTACCAATCCAACTACCCGTTCCAAAAAAGGTTTGGTAGATAGAATCAACCTCATTAATATCATGACGCACACGCAATGCTGGAAAAGTTCCAAGAGGCGTAGTTACCGTTCCCCATCCGTCTACTTCCGTATGTCTTTGTCGGTGCTGAATGTATTTGATGTCGGCAGCTGGATTTAAATCAACAAATGTGTATCCGCGCGAATCGTGAACATCGCCAAATGTTAATGGTAGGCTGTAACGCGTTTCAATTGTGTCTGATTTAAACGGAACGCCTTGTCCTTGCACGTTGATTGAATACCCAATAGAAGTAATCGCGCTATTTGAACGTTTCGTATATTGACTTAGATCACTGATTTGAATAGGCAGAAATGCAGACAATTGATCGATTGGTAATTCTGTCGTTAAGTTAAAGTACGTTGCTGAATAGGATCCTGCGAAAGGACCATAGGTAGCTAGAATTAAAAAAGAACCAAAACCGATTGGTGTATACTCTTTTAATGTCTGCGTACTTGCTGTTAAACTACTGAAATCCCATGTGTAATTTGCCCCCGTTGACGCAAAATCTAGGTTGGAAGATTGCATTTGGCTCAACCGAACTGTATCCCCTGCATTCGCAAAATCACTTACCGAAAGTGAAACTTGGGCAATCGATTTTTCACTGAAAATCAACAAAATGCAAAGTAAAATTGTGTTTTTAATCATCGAGTAAATTTCTATTAACAAATCTAAGGAAATTTATTTCCAATTCATACAAGTGATCCATCATTCTAAAAATGGACTTAACTTTACAGCAATGGAGCTTGGCTTGAAAGAACAACTTCTTGGATTTAAAGATGAATTGACTCATTTTCAGTCAGATGACATTCTTGTGCATCTCCTTAGGGAAAAGGTACTTGAGGAAACAGAATGGGTAGAACCTCATCAAGCGAAAGCGCAACGTATTTTGCGCGAAGCTCAACGCATTTACCGTGAAATTGGTGTTCAAGCTTTTTGTCAGAGCAAAGGAGTCATGCGTTGGGAA
This sequence comes from Crocinitomicaceae bacterium, assembly GCA_024643365.1. Classification (GTDB taxonomy): domain Bacteria; phylum Bacteroidota; class Bacteroidia; order Flavobacteriales_D; family Crocinitomicaceae; genus UBA952. Next base: position 201,959 of record JAHENC010000002.1, read on the forward strand.
CAACATGGAAAACAACTCGAAACACCCATTTATCTTTCAGATGTACCATTGGAATTCAAAAAATCCAGCATACTACCTAAAGTGGGATTTGAAGAAGAATATTACCTGAATCCATACTTTGACCGTTGGTTTCGTAGCGAATTTAATACGACACCTCCTTGCTTTGAAAATCGGGAACAGCTATCAGCGGTTTTAGCCAAAATTGGGAATCTCTACCTAGATGAAAGATCCTTTTTTGGGAATTTTCACCCACAACGATACGAATTACTAAAAGAAGTGGATGAACTTCTCTTGTGCGAGGATATTTCTCAACCGCTGCAACAATTGCTGGGACATTCGGAATTGCTTGACGAAAAAGAAAACTGGAACTTTCAAGCACCATACCTTTTTCCATACGATCCTGACCAACAACTTGTTTTTGAAGCAATCAATCATTCATCTGCAACCGTTCAGGGCCCACCTGGAACGGGTAAGTCTCAAGTGATTAGCAACCTCATCGGTTCTTGCATCAGTCAAAATAAAAATGTTCTGATTGTTTCAGAAAAGAAAGCGGCTCTTCGTGTTTTACAACAAAAACTGGAACAAAAAAAACTGGGATTTCTTTGTTCTCACGTCGCCTTTCATTCCAATCCCAACAAGTATTACACCGATTTAAAAGCTACTTGGGAATTTTTATCGCAACAAGACCTATCACAAGGAATCAATTTGCCCACACTCATTAATGAAGGGAGGTTAAAACAGATTTTTGAAGGATTTAAGCTGTTTGAATCGGAATGTGGAATGACAATTTTGGATGTGAAGAAACAAGTATCCAAGAGTGTGAAAAAATCACACATTTCTAGCCCAATTCCATCGTTAAAAACCTGGAAGAAAGATGAGTCAATTCTTCATCAATTACAAAAAAAAACCATCGCATGCCTTCCGTTTTTAGGGCAGACATGGAAGGAGTCCAAGAACTTCTCCGATAATGTTCAGCAGTTTACCAAACTTTTAAAAACGCACGATGAACTTTCACATTTGTTTCGTTTTGAACATACTAGAGATATACAGTTAGCAGTGAGAGAGGCTGTCCTTTGCCATCAATTTCAAGGAAATATTTATGAGAAATATGGCCGTTTTTTAGGCAAGGATCTGAACCTCATCAAAAAGTTGCTTAAAAAGTGGAAACAATTATGCTTGGAAATCGAAGATTGTGCGGCGGATCAGAATCATTGGATTAATGAGCCAAGCATAGCGGAATTAGAAGTGCTCAAAAAAGCAGCTCAAGGACATGGTTTTTTCTCTGAATTGAGGTGGAAAAAATTATGGAAAAAATGGACACGAACTCCAGGACTAGACCCAATGAAAAGCATTGCTTCGAAAGAAAACCATTCAATGCTCATTCAAGCAAAAAATAAAATCGCATTGACATTTGCCGAAATAGGAATTGTCAATTATGATGTTGAATTGCCGATCATTGAACAAATGCTCCAAAATAATTCCTTGAATGATTGGAATTGGTATCAAGCGTTGGCACCAGAGAAAAGAATCGCGATGGCAGCGGCAAATCGCGCCATCAGTACATTTAATCATTCCTTTCAACACCTATTTACCATTATCAGTGATGCGGAAATAGGAACAATTTTAAGCGCCACAAAGGACGCGATTCCCAGTATTCAGCAAGACATCGCTTTATTGCAAGAACTATCTGAAAAGACCTTTCAAGTACTAAAGTTCGAACAAGATCTTGCTGCATTGAATGGATATATATACCAACACACCTGGCAAACATTTATCTCCGTCCATCCTTACATGGTAGATTTTGAGGTGAAAACCTTTAGACAACAACTAGAAAAACAGTTGATAGCCAGACGTCAAGAGGAACATGATTTTTCTCGTTTTTTAATCCAACATCAAGCGAAGAAATTTGCGCAATTTCAACATATCCTCAGTGCTCCAATAAAGAAATTGTCAATAGAAGAAAAAGAAATGCGCGGAATACTCCGAAAAGGAAAATCTATTCTAGTTAAAGAGTTTGCAAAAACACGCCAACATTTGTCGATTAGGGATTTACGTAAAAGTGAGGCACGCTTATGGATTGACGTATTGAAACCGATACAATTATCGAATCCAAGTTCACTCGCTTCGATTTACCCCATGGAAACGGGACAATTTGACCTTTTAATCTTTGATGAGGCGGGTCAAATTCCGATGAGTTATGCTTTGGGGGCTTTGCAACGAGCGAAAAGAGTCGTGGTGGCTGGAGATCATCAACAAATGAGTCCATCGAGTTACTTTAAGAAATCCGACGATGTGGTTGTGGATGTATTGCATCAATCTGCTTTTTACTTTAAGAATATCCTATTAACGAGGCATTACCGAAGTCGAAATCCACAGTTAATTGCTTTTTCGAATGAACATTTTTATGACGGAAGATTACAGACTTTTGCTGACCAATCCCAAATAAAAAACCCGCTCACGTTTACTTATGTTCAAACTGGGATTTATGAAAACCGTGTGAATCTAACAGAAGCAAAAGTGGTAGCGAAATTGCTAGAAAAAGCGTTGTCCTCTAATGAAAAATACGGAATTGTGGCTTTCTCGGAAGCTCAATTAAGCGCCATACATTCTTGTTTGTCGACAAAAGATCAAGTTTCACTAAATGAGGCGATTCATGAAGATCGTATTTTTTTCAAGGCCTTGGAGCAAGTTCAGGGAGAGGAATGCGATCATTTACTCATTAGTTTTGGCTACGGGAAAAATCCAGAAGGGAAATTTGAACTTCGCTTCGGACCGCTCAATTTAATGAATGGCGCTAAACGCTTAAATGTATTATTTAGTCGTGCTAGAATGTCTATTCAATTTGTCACAAGTGTTTCTAGCTCAGACTTCACCTCTTCAAAGAATGAAGGTGTCCAACGCATAATGGATTGGTTTGTTTTTGCAGAAAGTCAGCAAGAACAATACAATTCAGAAATACCACAAGAAAAAAGTTTTGAAGAATTGTTGAATGAGGAAGAAGACTTCCTTTCCTTCTCTAATCGTTTTGATGTGTTGCGTCAGCGGGGTTGGATGCTTCATTGACATGCTTCTTAGGAACAGGATCATAACCGAACCCGCCTCGTGGATGACACGAGGCGATTCTTTTAGTGCCTAACCAGAGCCCTTTAATTGGACCCCATTCTTGAATGGCTTCTATCATGTAACTCGAACAGGTCGGTGTATACCTACAAGATGGCGGGAAAATGGGTGAAATAATCCATTGATATATGCGAACTAATAAAATAAAAGGAAGTCCCAAAAGCTTGTATATCCATTTCATTTTTCAAAGTTACGTACTTATTTAACACAATTGTGTTTAAAGCTTTGATGTAACAAAATCTCCAGATTGAACTATCTTACTAATTTTAGGGAACTCAATCAAACGAAACATGCAACATCTAATCTTTTTCATCTTTACTATTTATTTTAGTCTCGCCTATGGACAACCTCTTTCCAATTGGGATGACGAAAAAATAATGGTGAAAAAATCGAATAGCATGAGTACGCTTATGCATGCGGAAGCATTATTCGAGGATCGCTGGGATGTCTTGGCTCAACCGCAATTTTGGAAACAGATCATGTTATTAGCCCCAGACTCCTGCCTTGTGAATGATGCTAGCACACGTCAAGTATTGAAGAAAATGTCTTTAAAGGACTGGAATCGTCAGACTGAAGCTCAGAAAGACAGTACTAGAGCCATTTTACGAGCTCAATATGGTTTAAATCCTAGCGCGCGTATTTATGTGACATCCGGTAAAAATGATTTTTACAAATTCAATGAAGTATACCCACAGCTATCAAAAGGAGTTGCTGCTTTCGAACGTTTTGGCGTTGATCCATGGTATGCTCAGGCTATTTTATTAATTGAGTGTCCCGGACAAATGAAAAAATCGATTTCTGGTGCATATGGCGCATTTCAATTGATGCCTGATGTGGCACGAGCAGCCGGACTCACTGTAAATGGAAGCGTCGATGAACGAAAAGATTTTGATCGATGTGCCTATGGTTCAGCACGCTTAATTAGCAAGGTATGTATTCCTGAAGCGAAACGTATTCTCGAGCGTCATCAGTTAAGCTATAATGAAAGTGATTTGTGGTTTCGCTTATTCGTTCTACATGTTTATCACGCTGGATCCATGAATGTTGCTGCGGTGGTGAATAAAATTCAACCATCTGTTGGATCTCAACAATTAATCTTGGACATGTGGCAAAACACCGCTGGTGGATTTGGGAATAATTCTCAGAATTACACACAATTGGCATTGGCTGCTCAATTAATTTTGCACGAAATGGTGTATCAACAATGTGATGAAATCACCAATTGTCCGTCACGTTAATCTTTTATGAATTTCATGGAAATGGAATTCACACAATGACGAGTGTCCTTCTCTGTGAATCGTTCCCCGAAAAACACATGTCCTAAATGCCCTTTGCAATTGGCGCAAACAATTTCTGTTCTTCGTCCATCTGCATCTAATACATGTTCCACATTCATAGCGATTTGATCATCGAAACTTGGCCAGCCACAGCCGGAATTAAACTTCGTTTCACTTCGGTATAAAGGAGCTTCACATTGGCGACAGACAAATGTTCCCTTTTCATAGAACGAATTGTATTCTCCTGTATTTGGATATTCTGTTCCTTTATTGATAATGATGCGCTTCTCATCGGGTGTGAGTTCATTCCACTCATTTCTTTCTTTCATCACAGTATACTTAGTTGTCCATTTGATACAACAAGGGAGGACTCGAAATTGTTTGTATAGAGTCCGCCTGTTCCTAATCCTTGCGGAAGAAGGTCTGTAAACGTAGCGGTAAATTGAGCAATGGCATTTAATCCAATAGACGATTCTAAGGCGGAAGTCATCCACCAAGCAATTTGATTTTCTTCTGCTAATTGAATCCATTCTGAACATCCCTGAAATCCACCGTGTAAGCTCGGTTTCAGCACAATGAACTGAGGCGATATACTTTTTAATAAGGATTCCTTCTGTTCGAATTCATGAACTCCAATCATTTCCTCATCTAATGCTATTCCAACAGGAGAAATTCGACATAACGCACTCATAGCACTTGATTGTCCAGATTGAATGGGTTGTTCAATCGAATGAACTTCTAAATCACTTAATTGCTTCAAAATGGGCATGGCTGATTCGGGAGTAAATGCGCCATTCGCATCCACGCGTAAAGTTAACTCCTTACTGGAAAAACGGCGACGTAGTTGTTCCAATAATGCAAATTCTTTTTTCCATTCGATGGCGCCGACTTTCATTTTGATGGTGGAAAATCCATCTGCTAATTTCTCTTCCATTTGCTCAAGCATGAACGATTCATCACCCATCCAAATTAATCCATTGATTGGAATACTGAACTCTTTTCGAGTAAATCCACTTTCAAAAATGAGTCCAATACCACCGTAGTAAATATCTCGAACAAGCGATTCCATTCCGAATACGATAGAAGGATACGAATTCCATGCATTGATAAAATTCTTCCATTTCAAAGAAGAAAAAACATTGATTTGTTTGAATTCTTCTTCACTCCAATTGGATTTAACTTCTTTTTTTAAATCCGACAATTTCTCTTCATACTGATTTTCATCGATAAAATCCGGAGAAAGCCCAGGTATAATACTACACTCACCATTTGCCGTTTGACTATTTGAAAGTCTCACACTTAAAATCCAAGATGGTTTATCGTATAGTATTCCGCGACTAGTTCCGCTAGGTTTTTTGAAATGCAGCAGTTTTTTTTCAATATGAATTTCCATGTGACTAGGAATGGTGGTAAGGTTCCCCTTTTAGTATTGAATAGGCACGGTAAAGTTGTTCCAAAAAAATCATTCGAACCATTTGATGTGAGAAGGTCATTTTAGACAAAGACAATTTCGCATTCGCACGTTCGTAAACCGACTCGCTAAATCCATAGGCTCCACCAATCACAAAGAGCAAATTACCATTAACGGACATTTGTTTTTTATCCAACCATTGAGCGAATTCCACGGAACTTTGGTGCAAGCCATTTTCATCCATGAGAATGAGGAAATCCGTTGGTATGACTTTGGCTAGAATGAGCTCTCCTTCTTTTTTCTTTAATTGATCTTGGCTTAAAGCTTTAGGATTCTTGACATCTGGAATCTCCACGCGCTCGAAAGAGCAATAATGTTGCAATCGGGTAGAATACCGGTCCTCTCCAACTTTTACGTCAGGGAAAGCCGTTTTACCAAGCACCAAAAATTTGATTTTCATGTTAGGCCATTTGAACTGCTTCGACGCCTTTCACCTCTGGCGCCACTTGTTTCAATGCTTCTTCCAATCCTCCTTTGAGTGTCATATGGCTCATTGAGCAATCAGAGCAAGAACCAATTAATTTCACTCGGACAATAGCATCGTCTGTAATTTCAACAAGTTCCATATCTCCTCCATCCGCGTGTAAAAATGGACGAAGTTGATTGAGTGCTTCATTGACTTTTTCTGAAAGTGTTGCTTTTAGTTGCTCGTTCATAAATACCTTCTAAAGAGTTTTCGCTTTCAGTTTTGTTAGCTCGTCAACAAAGGTATGAACTAATTCATCAAAGGCCAATGCAGTGGGAGTATTTTCCTGATAAACAGCAGGTCTGCCCGCATCACCGGCTTCGCAAACACTTTGAACCAAAGGAATGCTGCCTAAGAAAGGAACATTCATTCCATTCGCCAAATTCTTCGCCCCATCGCGGCCAAAGATGTAATATTTATTTTCGGGTAATTCTGCTGGAGTAAACCAAGCCATATTTTCCACCACACCGATTACTGGCACTTTCAAAGTATCCATTTGGAACATGTTGATTCCTCGACGTGCATCTGCTAAAGCAACTTCCTGCGGAGTGCTGACAATGACTACACCATCCAATGGAACAGTTTGAACAAGTGATAAATGGATGTCTCCAGTTCCTGGAGGAAGGTCAACTAATAAAAAGTCTAACTCACCCCAATGAGCATCCGTAAATAATTGCGTGAGTGCTTTGGAAGCCATTGGCCCGCGCCACACCACTGCATTATCTTGATCCGTAAAAAACCCAATGGATAAAACACCAATTCCTTTTGCATCAACAGGTTGAATAAGTCCTTGTCCGTCAACATCAACCATTTGAGGACGTTCACCTACAAGGTCAAACATGGTGGGCATAGACGGACCATGAATATCCGCATCAACGATTCCAACTTTGTATCCCTGTTTTTGGAGTCCACCAGCCAAATTTGCCGTAATGGTCGATTTTCCAACGCCACCTTTTCCAGAAGCGATGGCTACAATATATTTGACATCTGGAAGAATCTTTCTTCGGGCACTTCTGCTTTCCGTACTCATTCCTTTAATCACGCAAGAAATGGAGACGTCATCTCCAAAAATACGTTTCAGGTTGAACTCAATAGCTTCTTGCATGCGCTTTCTTGCGTGCAATGCCGGATTCGAAATTTGAACGGTAAGGGAAATCTTGTTTTCCGACAAGTCTAAATCATCGATAAGATTTAAGCTCACCAAATCATTTTTAAGATCTGGTTCAACAATTTTGCCAAGGGTATTTAGAACATTTTCTCTTGTAAGTTCCATAAGAAATTAAGGTTGAAATGATTGGATTGAATGATACATAAAATCAATAACTTTTTTCGAGTCGCCGATTTCTCTGTTTTGAATTTCATAGTAGATACCATTGATTTTCTTCACGGCATAGATATGGTAGCTCAGTTTTTTATCCTTCACGAAATTTGATTTTTCTTTTCTGCTGTAGACGAGAACGTCTTTCTCCTCTTTTAACATTTCGAATTGAAAATAGTTTGTTTTTTTATGGTCTTTGAGAAGGTCCTTCTTAAACTCTGCGAAACGGTATAAATTATCTCCGTAGTCTTCAATAAATAGTTGGAAATTTCTTCCAACAGAAACGCTCCATTTATATCCACCCTCATCGTATTTAACTTCTGGCTTGAACGATGCACCGATACCTGCCGTTGCATCTGGAATCATTATTCTCGCTTGAATATCGTACTTCGCTAAATTAAGCTCTTGAAATTGAAAATAATCAAAGCTATTTTTATTCTCATCAGATTCATTGTCGCAATTTGTTAAAGCAACAAGGAACAGTGCACATAAAAAAAAGTATTTCACCCGATTCATTTTACAAAGATACATATTTGATATGAGTAGAATTTTTCAGACCTTCGCCATATGCAAAAACAATTTGTTTTTTTCTCGGGAGTAGCCATCATGATTTCGATTGTTCTTGGTGCAATGGGAGCGCATGCACTCAAGGGTATTTTGGACGAAGCTCAATTCAATTCCTTTGAAGTCGCTGTGCGCTATCAAGGATTTCTATCCATGGGTGTTTTTATCATTGCATTAAACGCTGATCGCTTTTCCTTTCCATTAAAACGCCTATTAACTGCGATGTTTATTGGAATGCTTTTATTTTGCGTTTCCATTTACCTCCTAATTACCTTTAAATCTCTGAACCTTCCAACAGGTATCATCGGTCCGATTACTCCGATTGGAGGATCCATCACCATCGTTAGTTGGTGCGTATTTCTGTATCGTTTGATTAAAAATTAATCTTTTTTAAAACATTTTTTCAGATTATGTTTTGATATTGAAGAATAGTTTCTACTTTTGATTAGTTTTTAATCTTTTTAACGATTAGTATTTACGCATTATGAATAAACTCAGTATCGGATCAGTACTTCCTGCATTTACAGGAATCGATCAAAATGGAGAAGAATTGAGCGCAAGCAGCTTCAAGGGAAAACGTTTAGTGATTTATTTTTATCCAAAGGACAACACGCCTGGATGTACCGCACAAGCATGCAGTCTTCGCGATGACTATTCCTTACTAATCGAAAACAACATTGCCGTTGTTGGTGTTAGTGCGGACAGTGCCTCTTCACACAAAAAGTTTATTGACAAGTTCCATTTGCCGTTTCCGTTAATTGCGGATACGGAGAAAGTACTATTGAATTTATTCGGTGTATGGGGCGAGAAAAAATTTATGGGGAAAATTTACGATGGAATTCACAGGACAACTTTTTTATTCGATGAATCCAGCACGCTTATTTCCGTTATCGAAAAACCAAATACAAAGAACCACGCAAAAGAAGTTTTATCCGTTTACGAAACCTCTATTTAGTTCGTAAATAGTTTACGAACAACCGCTCTTACATTTGTAGAAATTAATAACCGAGTCAACCAACTCAACAAACACAAACGATATGTCAAAGTCAAAAGAACAAAATGCAGAAAAATTAAAAGCCCTCCAATTAACAATGGAGAAATTAGACAAAACCTTTGGAAAAGGATCAGTCATGAAACTAGGAGATTCTCCTGTAGAAAAAGTGGAAGTGATACCAACTGGATCTATTACTCTTGATCTAGCTTTAGGGATCAATGGTTATCCAAAAGGACGCGTTGTTGAAATCTATGGTCCAGAGTCATCAGGTAAAACAACCTTGGCAATTCACGCCATTGCAGAAGTACAGAAACAAGGTGGAATCGCCGCATTTATCGATGCAGAACATGCCTTTGATCAATTCTACGCACAGAAATTAGGCGTAGACGTTGCTAACTTATTGATTTCTCAACCGGATAACGGTGAACAAGCATTGGAAATCGCAGACAATTTGATTCGTTCTGGCGCCATCGATTTAATTGTTATTGACTCAGTAGCAGCTTTAACTCCAAAAGCGGAGATTGAAGGAGAAATGGGAGATTCTCAAATGGGACTTCAAGCTCGTTTGATGTCAAAAGCTTTGCGCAAACTGACAGGTTCAATCAATAAAGCAGGCTGTTGTTGTATTTTCATCAACCAATTACGTGATAAAATTGGTGTGATGTTTGGAAATCCAGAGACAACTACCGGAGGTAATGCTTTGAAGTTTTACTCTTCCGTGCGCATCGACATACGTCGTGCCGCTCAAATTAAAGAGGGAGATGAAGTGATGGGTAACAGAGTGAAAGTAAAAGTGGTTAAAAATAAAGTTGCTCCGCCGTTTAGAAAAGCAGAATTCGACATCATGTATGGTGAAGGAATTTCAAAAATAGGTGAAATCATCGATCTTGGGGTAGACCTAAATATCTTGAAGAAAAGTGGTTCTTGGTTCTCTTACGGAGAAACAAAACTTGGACAAGGACGTGATTCGATTAAATCTATTTTAATGGATAATCCAGCACTTGCTGAAGAATTAGAAGAGAAAATTAAAAAAGCTCTTGGCTCACCCGCTTCTAACGAAGAGGTGTTACAGGACTAAGTGCATATCGTTTGGTTGAAAACGGCGTCTTCGGATGCCGTTTTTTTTTGATGAAATATTTCCCTATTTTTGATTTCAATCAAACTAAATTAACATGAAAAAAATTATTGGTCTATTTCTACTGAGTGCCATTGTCATGACAACGAACACCGGTTGTAAAAAGAAAGGATGTACAGATAGTACAGCAACAAATTTTAACAGTGCGGCGAAAAAGGACGATGGAACATGTCTCTATGCTCCAACGATTACTTTAAACGGAAACGCGACGGTAAACGTGAACGTTGGTGCAACATACACTGATGCAGGTGCAACTGCAACGAACAAAGATGGGTCAGTAGTTACCGTTACGACAACTAGCACAGTAAACACAGCAAATAAAGGAACATACACCGTAACCTATACTGCAACGAATGCAAACGGTACAACCACTGCACAACGCAACGTAAATGTTGTCATTGGTCAAGATAATTGGTTAGTATCATGGAGCCTTTCTAGCGATTGTGGCGCAACCGCTTTCCCTCTTGCTTCCGCTCCTGTTATTTCTGCTGGCAGTAACGCTACTTCATTGAACATTGACAACATGTTTAATTTAATTGGAGGAACGGCAACAGCAACCATCAGTGGATCGAATGTGAACATACCACAACAAACAGTAGATGCAACCATTGGTCAAATTACCTACTCTGGTACTGGATCTATGAATGATCAAGGGAATATCATTGTTATCACATATACGTATGACAACAATGCTCCATTCATTGGAGGTTCTGGAACATGTACAGCAACCTACATAAAACAATAAGTTTCTTTAAACTTCATAATGAAAAGGCAGAATTTAATTCTGCCTTTTTTTTTGTCGCTTATGTTACACTCGCCTTCATCTCGGATCCTTAACTTTGCACCATGGGAAAATTCAATGAGATCATCAAATCCGAAATTCCAACCTTAGTTGACTTCCATGCAACTTGGTGTGGACCTTGTAAAACAATGTCTCCTATTCTGGAAGACCTAAAAAAGCAAATGGGGCCTAAAATCCGTATTCTAAAGATCGATGTCGATAAAAATCAAGATGTTGCTGCACGCTTCAAAGTTAGAGGTGTGCCAACTTTTGTGCTATTTAAAAACAGCGAGGTACTTTGGCGCGAAAGTGGCGCATTTCCATTGGCAACTTTAAAGGCTAAAATTCAAGCAGTTTTATAAAAAACGTAACCCTTATTTTTTTCTTACGTATTTGCATACCATGGCGGAAAACTCTATTTTTGCCTGCGTAAAATTTTAACAAATTAACAAATTAGTATGGAATCAATGATGATTTATGTGCCTATCGTAATGGCCGTTATCGGATTGCTATTTATGGCAATGAAAAGAGCTTGGGTATTGAAACAAGATGCAGGAGATGGAAAAATGAAAGAAATTTCAGATTACATCTACGAAGGAGCACTTGCTTTCCTTAAAGCAGAATATAGACTTTTAGCAGTTTTCGTGCTAATCGCTAGTGTAGTTTTAGCTGGAATCACATTTGTTCCTGGTGTTAAAACCCATTTATTAATCATCATCGCATTTATTTTTGGAGCTATCTTTTCTGCATTGGCAGGAAATATGGGTATGAAAATTGCAACCAAAACAAATGTTCGTACAACACAAGCCGCACGTACAAGTTTACCACAAGCATTGAAAGTTTCTTTCGGTGGAGGTACTGTAATGGGTCTTGGAGTTGCTGGATTAGCCGTTTTAGGTCTTACAGCTTTCTTTATTTTCTTCTTTCACTTCTTCATGGGAGGTAAATGGACAAGTACTGAAGACATGACGATCGTTCTTGAAACGTTGGCTGGATTCTCATTAGGAGCTGAATCAATCGCATTATTTGCACGTGTTGGTGGTGGTATTTATACAAAAGCTGCTGACGTTGGTGCTGACCTTGTAGGTAAAGTTGAAGCTGGAATTCCAGAAGATGATCCTCGTAACCCTGCAACAATCGCAGATAACGTAGGTGATAACGTAGGTGACGTTGCCGGAATGGGTGCCGATTTATTTGGTTCTTACGTGGCAACTGTATTAGCTGCTATGGTTCTTGGTAACTATGTGATCAAAGACATGGGTGGTAGTATCGAAGATGCTTTCGGTGGAATCGGACCAATCTTATTGCCAATGGCAATCGCAGGATTTGGAATCATTTTCTCCATCATCGGAACGATGCTTGTTCGCATTACAAGCAATGATGCAAAAGAAAAACAAGTTCAAGGAGCATTAAACCTTGGAAACTGGGTGTCAATTGCTTTAACAGCTGTTGCATGTTACGTTTTAGTAACGTGGATGTTGCCTGCTAAAATGTCAATGGAATTCTTCGGTGAAGGACTTCAAGAAATTTCTTCTATGCGCGTATTCTTCGCAACAATCGTTGGATTAGTTGTTGGTGGTGTTATTTCATCCGTTACTGAATACTATACAGGACTAGGTACAAAACCAGTTTTGAAAATCGTTCAAAAATCATCAACAGGTGCTGGAACAAACGTAATCGCTGGTTTAGCAACTGGAATGATTTCAACATTCCCAACAGTTCTACTTTTCGCTGGTGCAATCTGGGGATCATACGCATTAGCTGGATTCTACGGTGTTGCTTTAGCTGCGTCAGCAATGATGGCAACTACAGCTATGCAATTAGCAATTGATGCATTCGGACCAATCTCAGATAACGCTGGAGGAATCGCTGAAATGAGCGAGTTACCAAAAGAAGTTCGTCAACGTACAGATATTTTAGATTCAGTTGGGAATACAACTGCCGCAACTGGTAAAGGATTTGCGATTGCATCTGCAGCCTTAACTTCATTAGCTTTGTTCGCTGCTTATGTAACATTTACAGGTATTGATGGAATCAACATTTTTAAAGCTCCAGTATTAGCAATGTTATTCGTTGGTGGAATGATTCCTGTTGTATTCTCTGCTTTAGCAATGAATTCAGTAGGAAAAGCTGCAATGGACATGGTGTACGAAGTTCGTCGTCAGTTTAAAGAAATTCCTGGAATCATGGAAGGTACTGGAAAACCTGAGTACGGTAAATGTGTAGAGATTTCTACGAAAGCTGCATTACGCGAAATGATGTTGCCAGGAATCTTAACTATCGGTTTCCCAATTTTGATTGCAACTTTACCAATGTTATTAGGATACAGCAACCAATTAATCGCTGAGATGTTGGGTGGATATATGGCAGGAGTTACCGTTTCTGGTGTACTTTGGGCAGTATTCCAAAACAACGCAGGTGGTGCATGGGATAATGCGAAGAAATCATTCGAAGCTGGTGTTGAAATCAACGGTGAAATGACGTACAAAGGTTCTGACGCTCACAAAGCAGCAGTAACTGGTGATACAGTTGGAGATCCATTCAAAGACACTTCTGGTCCATCAATGAACATCTTAATCAAATTGACATGTTTAATTGGATTAGTTATCGCTCCAATCTTAGGAAATGGTGCAGAGGAAAAAGGTGGATGCGACAGTACTAAAGCAACATGCGAAATGCGTGATGGAAAATGTATGTCAAATGACATGTGTACTTCTGATAACAAAATGTGTCATGAAGGAAACATGAACATGAAATGTGACATGACTGAATGTGCAAAAATGTCAAAAGACGAATGCGCAAAAATGTGTGACGAAAAAGGATGTTCACCTGAAGAGAAAGCAATTTGCATGGCTCATTACGGAAAAGACGGTAAATGGTTAGGGAATGCTAACGAATGTGCGAAAGATAAAAAAGCATGTTGTGACACACACTAATCATTAACATGATACAGATTATGAAAGCCACCTTTAATAGGTGGCTTTTTTTATTCCTTAACTAATGAAATCAACTTAATCCTATGAAATCCATTTTTATCTTTGTTTCATGATTGAAAATCTGAACGCCAAAAACAAGGATTTCTTTGAACTCGTGTTTCAAGTCGTGAAACTTATTCCAAAAGGACGGGTGACATCCTATGGTGCTATTGCTAATTACCTTGGTTCGAAAAATGGAGCTCGTATGGTTGGATGGGCGATGAATGCCTCTCATCAATATGAAGGAATTCCCGCACACCGTGTCGTCAATCGAAATGGCTTATTAAGTGGCAAAATGCATTTTCCTACTCCTGATTCCATGCAACATTCTTTGGAGTCCGAAGGAATCAAAATTAAAGACGATCAAATCCAAGACTTTTCAGAAATCTTTTGGGATCCCTCCAAAGAATTAAATTTACCTTAAAGATTCTGCTAATTTTGCATAAAATTCAACACATGAAATTCGCTACAAAAGCTATCCACGCTGGTGTTCATCCAGATCCAGCAACAGGTGCAATTATGACACCGATATACCAAACTTCAACGTATGTTCAAGATGGCGTTGGAAATCATAAAGGTTACGAGTACTCTCGTACGCAAAATCCTACCCGTCATGCGCTTGAAAAAAACATCGCAGCGATTGAAAACGGGAAGTTTGGCGCTTGTTTTGGTTCAGGATTAGCAGCAATTGATTGTGTGTTAAAAATGTTGAATCCAGGAGATGAAGTCATTTCAACGAACGACTTGTATGGTGGATCTTACCGTATTTTTAGAACAATCTTCGAAAAATATGGCATCAAATTCCATTTTGTGAATATGCAAGATGTGGATGCTGTTAAAGCATTGGTGAATGAAAACACCAAAATGATTTGGGTAGAAACACCAACAAATCCCATGATGAATATCGTGGACATCGAAGCCATGGCAAAGATCTCTAAAGCAGCTGGTGCTATGTTGTGCGTTGATAATACCTTTGCTACTCCATACTTGCAAAATCCGTTAGACCTAGGCGCTGATGTAGTGATGCATTCTGTAACGAAATACCTTGGTGGACATTCAGACGTTGTAATGGGTGCGTTGGTTTGTTCTGATGAAAAGATCGCCAATGAAATGTACCGCATTCAAAATTCAACGGGTGCAGTGACTGCTCCCATGGATTCATTCTTGGTATTACGCGGCATTAAAACGCTTCATTTACGCGTTCAACGTCATTGTGAGAACGGTGAGAAAGTTGCTCGTTTTCTCGCGACACATCCAAAAATTGATAAAGTTTATTGGCCAGGATTTGAAAGTCATCCAAATCATGAGGTAGCTAAAAGACAAATGCGCGGTTTCGGCGGAATGATCTCATTCAACTTGAAAGGAAATAACTTGGAGGACGCCTTATCCATCGTGAAAAAAGTAGAGATTTTCGCATTAGCCGAGTCATTGGGTGGTGTTGAGTCCTTAATCGGACATCCAGCAACCATGACACATGCGTCCATACCGAAAGACGTACGTGAGCAAAGCGGTGTTGTTGACTCCTTGATTAGACTAAGCGTAGGAATCGAAGATGCGGATGATTTAATCGCAGACTTGACACAAGCTCTCGCTTAAATTACAATTGATCCAAGCTTTTAAAGAACTGTTCCTTTTTCGCTGGTGAAAGAGGAATAGCTGTTCCGTCTTTTAAAATTACGGAACCTCCATCGTGTTTGTCATAGCGTTCTACGCAGTTCAGATTAATCAAGTGAGATTGATGCACTCTAAAAAACTGGAGTCCGGACAACAAGGTATCGTAATCTTTCAAGGTTTTTGACACTAAAATCTTCTTTCCATCATTCAAGTAAAAGAAGGTGTAATTTTTATCCGCTTCACAATGAACGATGTCATCAATTTCAACTACGAAAATACTTTCTTGTGTTTTTAGTACCAGTTTTCTTTTCAAATGAGGTTGAATATTATTCTGAAGCGCTTGAATTTGCTGATCATCCTTTTTATGAGATAATAATTGCAACGCATTTGTAACGGCATTTTTCAACTCCTCCGCATCAATCGGTTTTAAAATATAGTCTAGGGCACTAAATTTAATCGCTTGAACGGCAAATTCTTGATAGGCTGTAATAAATATGATCTCAAAGGATTTGTTTGACACACCCTTTAAAACATCAAATCCATTGCCATCAGGCATTTGAATATCCAACAAGACGATGTCTGGTTTTAAGTTTTCTATAGCTTCAATTCCAGATTGAACACTTTCGCCATCTGTATAGATTTCTAACTTTAAATCAAAAGATTCAAGCATTTTTCGAATGAATTCCCGAGTTGGCTTTTCATCATCGATAATGAGTACTTTTCTTGTCATTCGTATTGATTTTAAAAGTTTTCGGTGTCATATTTCAGCGGAAGGACTATAACCACGAGCGTACCTTGCTCCTTTTCATCATCTAAATCCCTGAAAGTCAAACTGCCATTAAATTTATACTTTTTATTTAATATCTCGATACGTTCCCGAGTAATATCAATCGCCATACTTTTATGAGTGCGGATTTTTTTTGTTTGAGCCGATTTTTTTCTCCCCACTCCATTGTCTGAGATGGTAATTTCCAGTTTACCATTTACCTCGTTCATTTCCACGATGATTTCTCCGCCTTTAACAGTATGCAGTTGTCCGTGCTCAATGGAATTTTCGATAAACGGTTGCGTAATCATTGGTGGGACTATTGCCTTATTCAAAAGTAAATCCTCCGAAACATTTAAAACATAGCTAAATCGATTTTCGAAACGCATTTTTTGCGTGCTCAAATACTTATCCAAAATCTCCAATTCCAACTCAATCGGAATGAATTCCTTGGGTGAATTTTCCAGAATTAAACGCATTAAACGCGAAAAGTTTACGAGGAACTGAGAGGATTTTTCTGGATTGTTCTCGTAAATGTAACTTTGAATTACCGACATCGCATTAAATACGAAATGTGGATTCATTTGCGTGCGCAATAAGGTTTGTGACAACTCAGCTTCCCTTTGTTCTTGTCGAGACCGCACTTGCTTCATGCGTAAAATCAAAATAACCAAACTGAAGACTATGGCAAATATGATGATCAATGAAATATATAATACGCGGTCATTTTGCAACTTCAAAATTTCCTGTTCTTTCTTCTCCTTTTCAATACGCCGTTGTTGTACTTCAATTAAGCGTTCTCTCTCCTCACGAAGATTACTAGAAGTCAACTCTGCAATTTTTGAATCGTTTCTTTTGATGGAATTGGACTCTAAAAATTGGATGTAATCGTTTTGAAATTTTAAGGCATTACGTAAATCACCATTTTTCATGGATAACATCGAAAGCAATTTATACCGATCAATTAAACGAATAGAATGAACGACGTTGTCACTTTTTACGGATAGCTCTAGGTAATACTTTGCTTTCGTCAAATCTCCAATTTGAATGCACAATTGACCATAATCTTGATAAACTTCAGCTAATTCAGACTCCATTTTTTCTTTATCAAAAAAGGAAATGGCTTGATCGTACGATGTTTTTGCGAGGCCAATGTCCCCTTTTACAGTTGCGATATTACCAATCGAATGAGCACATTGAGCACCGTGATAAAGATCCTTTTCGTGTAAAAAGGAGCGCTGAGACTTTCGAACATGGTAAAAGGCTAAGGTAACTTGACCTTGGTGTAAATAGACCTTAGAAAAATTTAGTTCAATGATGGCTATTGAACGGTCATCATGAAATTCTCTCGCCAATTGCAACGCGCGTTTTAAATAACCCAAGGCTTCTGTCCAATTACCCACATACGAAGAATAAAGCGCAATTTCAATGAAGGAATGAATCTTAAAGTGGTCAACATGTAATTCCTCAGCGAGTCGAATTGCCTGCAATTCCTTTTGAACGGCGCTTTCTAAATCTAAAAAATAACCATAATTACGCGCTTGATTTTGAAGTGCCTGAACTAAAACTTCTCTTTTTTGGGATCTCTTGGCAAATGAAATGGCACGATCGGAGGCCCAAAAAGCAGAGTCACGCATCGACATACTCATGTACAAACGTGAAACATCCTGATAAATTAAAGATGACCGAGCATTATTTCTGTTTTTTCGCAATAAGCGCAGACTGGAATCTGCCGTCAGTTTTGCTTGCTGCCATTTTTGAGATGCCAATTCATACTCGAAACGAATCCTGTTTAGACGGAAAAGCACGTCCCTAGATTGTCCGACTATCGTTGATAATTTCGTGGAGAACACGAGTTTAAACCGTTCAATGTTTCCGGACTTAAACAAATATTCCGCGAAAATAATGTCGATTTTTTGTTGCTCCCCCCCTTTTGGGTAACGTTTTCTGATTGATAGTAATTCCAGAATGGATGTTTTCCATTTTCTTGGATCCACTCTCTCATAGAAATCAATCAGTTCAATTTTTGCGTCTAATTGCTCCGTAATCGTTTTCGCTTCAGCAAGTTGATTCTTCAGTTGATTTAAACTTTTTAAGTTGCCTTGTGCGACATTCGAAAAGACGAATAAAACACAAATGAGAACCAGAAGAAAAAATCGTTGCAGCATCGTGCAACTAATATACGATTTTTCTACGTCATAGGTCCGTTGACTTTAATTGAAAAGCATTCTGAACAAGACATCAATTATTTAGTCGTAAATTTGTACAAAACTGGCCCAAAGTGGCTTCAATGAAGTATATTATGTTTAAAATGAACCGTTCTCTCCTCCTACCATTAATCACTCTTTTACTTTGTCTTGGATTCTCCTTTGAATCAAAAGCATCTCACATCATCGGTGGAGAAATTTATTATGATTCTCTTGGAAACAATCAATACAAGGTTACCATCGAAATTTACCGTGATTGTAACTCCGCTACGGGTTTCGATGCCCCATTAAATTACACAGTATTTTACATGGATGGGACGATTTACGCTTCTTATGACGTGAGTATTTTCAGTCAAAACATTCTACCAATTGTCTATGATGACCCATGTGTCACACCTCCAAATGACATCTGTGTAGAAAGAGCCATTTACATTGACACCATCACACTTCCTTTTAATGTCGAAGGATATTATCTTTCTTACCAACGTTGTTGCTGGTCCGGAAATATCGACAATATTGTGGACCCATCTAATAATGGAATTACCTTGACGACCTATATTCCAGGATCTTCGTTAATCAACGTTCCGAATCAAGGAGCTCGATTCATCAATTATCCACCACTTGTTCTTTGTTCTCAAAATACATTGAACTTCGACCATTCAGCGTTTGATCCAGATGGAGACTCGCTCGTTTACGAATTAATGGCTCCACTTCTTGGAGGAAGTATTGCGAATGTTGTTCCAAATCCCGAAACAGCTGGACCGTATGCACCCGTAAACTGGAATCCAACGTATACGGAATTTGTTCCATTTGGAACCGGTTCAAACATCACCATCAACCCGCAGACTGGAATGATGGCATTTACACCTAATTTAATCGGGAATTATGTCGCAGGTGTTGCCGTGAAAGAATACCGAAATGGGATTTTGATTAATACAAAAATCAGAACCTTTGGTTACCGAGTAGTGGCATGTCAAGTTGAACTGCCTATTGAAGTGGATGTAACAGGTCCAACACAGTTAATTGAAGACTGTGGTTTTGCGGGATTCATTGTGGGACGTGCTGATGCAACAGAAAACCTAATCGTTCAAGTATTATTAAGCGGAACAGCGACAAACGGTGAAGATTATCCTTACATCGACGACACATTAATCATTCCTGCGGGAGTTCTTTCTGACACGATTGGAATAGCTGCCATTTTTGACGGACTCATTGAAGGAGATGAAACAGTTTTCTTTAACGTGATTGTTCCGAATCCATGTGACGGAACTTATGACACGACTTCTATTTCCTTAACGATTATCGATTACTTACCGTTGACCATTAAAGCGCTTGATTCTGTCAATGTGTGTGCAGATTTCGGAGAATGGACCAGCATGTGGTGTCAAGTAGGAGATGGAGTTCCTCCTTACACATACTATTGGCAACCGAATAATTTCCCTAACAACGATACGGTGATTGTAAATCCAACAATCTTACAACCGAATTTGAACATTTTTACGGTTAATGCTTTAGATCAATGTGGGAAAACAATTTCTTCTCCGGATGTACGTGTCTACAATCAATGTCCCTTGGTTGTTCCGAATGTCCTTACTGCAAACAGCGATCAAATTAACGACATCCTGATCATTCGCAATTGGGAAGATTATGACAAAGTGAGCGTGACGATCTTCAACCGTTGGGGCAATGTTATTTATAGCAACGCAGATTATAAAAACGATTGGACTGGTAAAGATGCCAGTGGAAATGAATTAGAAGATGGTGTTTACTTTTACACGGTGACGCCACAAAGCATCAAATACGAATACGATGATCAAGAAAGTACTTTGTATACCTTACATGGCTTTATTCACTTGATTCATTAAAAATATAGACATAAAAAAAGGGGCTTGAATATTCAAGCCCCTTTTTTTATGATGATAAAATCTTATTTGATTTTGTACGTCAATCCTACATGTAATCCTGCTGAAGCAGCAGAAGATTTTTGGTATGTCGGATAAATGAAGTTATTCGTTAAATCTGCACCTAATGCATCTACACCAGCCGCATCCGTGATTCCATATTGTAAACGAATACCAACGTTTAAGATGAGTGGAAAACTATCACCTAAACTGATATTCGACCCAAAGCCAAGAACTGCTGTTGTGTACGAATTATATTTTCCTGTCACATCAGATGTGGACATTGTTAAAGGATTAGACACAGGAAAATCATTCGAATACGTTGCTGATTTCACTGCATTGGTAGAAACTCCAATCTCTGCATATCCACCTGTTTGTCCACCAAGTCTCACTAAGATCGGAATAGAAAAAGTTTTCAAAGCAACATTAGAAGTGTACGCTGTACTTCCTAATGTCCCCTGATAACCAGTATTAAAGGTTCCAGGTAAGAATTCAACGGACAATCCAATTTTTCCTAAATTGGCATTTAAGGCAAGACCATAATTTGATCCAGTAGACATTTTATAATCTTGGATTGCTCCTAGGTCAGAAATGTTGTTGTTGAACATCTCCGTTGCACTATAGGCACCTTTTAGTCCTGCATCGAACGAAATAACTTGAGCTTTTGCTGACATGGTCATTGCGAAAAGACCAACGCTTAGTAATACTTTTTTCATTGTTTGTTGTTTTAAAGTTTGGGTGGTTTACGGAGAGAAAAAAAATAGGTTGCGAAATGGGATTTCGACATCTTTCAATAAATTTTCCTTCGGGGGAAAAAATTGGGTAAAAAAAATGCACCAAGGTGGTGCATTTTTTACAATCATTTACTTATTCTCTCTATTCCTTCACAACCTTTACAATATACGTTCGAATTTCATCACGAACTTCTAAAAAGTAAACTCCAGAAGTAATATATGAAACGGAGTAGTTTTTATCTTGAATATCGAAAGTCTTGATCAATTTACCACTTAAGTCCTTTAATGATAATGATACGATTTGTTCTACACCAGAAATGGTGAATGAGCTGGTGATTGGGTTGGGGGAAATGAAAATACTCTCTTCTTGAAGTTCATCGACGCCAGTGTACTCTAATGATAAGTTTAAGGTTATCAAGCTATCGCAGCCAGCAGCGTTTACAAGTGTATCCGAATATGTACCACTTTGGGTGTAGGTTTGATTGTTGACGGGCCATGTGTAACTGTCAAGTGCTGTTTGAGTTTGGGTGGATGTCGGAACTTGCGCATTATAAAGATTTGTGATTTCACAACTCGATAACACCCTTGACCAGAATCCTATGTCATCTTTTTTTGCATGAGTAAAATACAGATCTGGTTCATCGTGCCATTTGCCTATTGAAAAGGTTTGAATCCCATAATTCAAATTTTGAATTACATTCGTATTATCAATAACTAACATATTGTTTAAATAAATCATGATTCTACCTTGGGCGTTTTTTGTTAAAACAAAATGATTCCATGTATTCAAAGTTATAGTTGAAACACTCGATAAATCCACATCATTCGAACATCCACCAGGACTACATTCTCCGCAATTTTGGGTATATAAACGTAACTGACCTTGATTGTTAATTAACATATACCCTCCACCTCTGACACAATTATTCTTATGTTGCCAGATAATATTTGTTGAACTATTTGAAATATTTTCAACCCAAATTGAAATTGAAAAAGAGTCCATTTGATCTAAACTCACATCAAAATAATCATCTACCCCATCAAAATAATATGCTGCATCAATTGCTCCATTTCGATCATTAGTTAATGTTGCGCCAGTAATAATGCCATCATTTGCATTTCCACTTAAATCATTCGAATTTCCACTAAAGGGCCACCAACCTACAAGTCCATTTGTTGGGACATAATTCGGCAATTGAGCATTCGTAATAAAAGAAAATAGTAAAAAGGAAAATATTGCTAAATTTTTCATAGAATTCGGATTTCAAATTTTTCAAGTGATTTATAACTACATCAAAATTAGTTACCGTCTTTACACTTGAAATTTTAATTAAGCGAAATCAAGTTATCACCCTTTTTCACTCTTTTATTGAAATTTTCGAATTCATTAGATTTTATTAAGGATTGACTCGTTCAAAAACAACAATTTCATTCGCTTGTCTGTTTCCATGCGCTGTTCAATAAACACATATTCTTGTGGGATATTAAATTTGGCAGCTAATTTAATACGGAGATCCTTTAGGAGTAATTCGCGTCTTTTTTTCAAAGTATCAATAGAAGGCTGATCATGACCAACTAGATCATTAATACTTGAAATTTCAAGGCCGTTAAAGGAGCGCTCTTTCATAATTCTCAAGAGCTCTTTTTCAGTTGGACTAAAATCAAGAAAAACCAAATCAATAAGTTTATTTTTCAAGTTTTTCTTTTTTCTATGTTTTCTAATTTGATAAAAAAGAAAAAGCACCAATAGAACAAGGACAAGGACTAATAAAAATCGAAAAAAAACAGTTGATTCAATATTACCCTTCAAAACAATACTCCCATATTCCGAACTAAATTTATTCCAAAAATTATTGTCAGTAACTTCGATATATCTTTTATTTGAAACATTTCGAAATAACAAAACTTGATTTCCTACTTGAATAATCTGAGCATACGTTCTTATCGATTTCAAAGGGTATTTTTTGAATCTCATATTTTTAAAATTATACTTGACTATTTTATCATCAAAAACAGCAATATAACCTTCAGAAAAAGATCGATTAACTAGATTATTTTGAAAATAACTTCCTAATATCTCAGGATTTAATCGACCTAACATTGACCATTGCTTTGTTCTGGAGTCAAATTTCCAAACATTTTGCATGGTATAATTTACACCATTCACCTCTTTTAATCCATCAAAAAGGAAATAAGAACCTTTGTAATTTTGAACTATATTGTATATTCCAGCTGGAGGATTGAGTCCAATCGACTGAACACCGTACCATTCTCGTTCGTTAATATCGTAACGCGTTATTATATTTTTACAAGAAAAAAGTCCGTAACCCCCAAATATGTGAGGCTCTCCTTTATCCAAAAAATAAGCACCATTAAATTGATTCCTATGATAAAAAGAATGATCGTGTCTAACAATTTTATTTCCGGTCTTTTTATAAACTACTCCGCATCCGGCATGAACGAAATATACTGATGAACTTTTCTCGAATAAAGGAACAAATTCGTTTAAAAAAAAAGTAAGGTTTGAATCAATTTGCAACTCAATCGGTGACTTTTCCCATTCCTCTTTTCTTGCATTGTATTTCCAGATGAAGGTCGAATCATCTAGAACGCAGAATGTTTTTTCCTGGTAATCATAAAAGGCAAACGCATTAGTATGCACTAAATCTAAGCGCTTTTGAGCGAAGGTAAAGAAAGGTGAAAGTAGAAGAAGTAAATAGGTGAATCGCTTCATGGATGACTTTTTTGTCAAAGATAAAATTCATGTTAGATATTGTTTAAAAGAATTAGTGAAGCTTAGGAATTCACCTATTTTCACCTAAAAAACAATCGAACAACAAACATAAAATGGTTAAACACGAGCAGATTTCACAAATTCTAAATTCTTTGCGGGGCTTTCGATGCACATTGTTCCAAGTCCATTTCTACTGAAAAGCGAATACTGAAAAATACTCCATGGTTTAATTCATGAATCTTCCCGCTCTCTATCTTCATTCTCGCTAAGTAATCCCGAAAGGATTTTTGATCCTATCGAGACCGACGTGCAGTGGATGAAAGCTCTTCAAGTCTTCCGTGGGAAAACTTGAACTTTTTTCGTTCCCTTGCGCTTACGAAAACCTTGTGAGGATAATCCCGAAAGGATTTTTGATCCTATCAAGACCGACGTGCAGTGGATGAAAGCTCTTCAAGTCTTCCGTGGGAAAACTTGAACTTTTTTCGTTCCCTTGCGCTTACGAAAACCTTGTGAGGATAATCCCGAAAGGATTTTTGATCCTATCAAGACCGACGTGCAGTGGATGAAAGCTCTTCAAGTCTTCCGTGGGAAAACTTGAACTTTTTTCGTTCCCTTGCGCTTACGAAAACGAGGTTTTCGATGCGCTGGAAACGAAAAAAGCTCCTTCAACTGTCGTTGAAGGAGCTTTCATCAGAGTGATCCCGAAAGGATTCGAACCTTTGACCTTCGCCTTAGAAGGGCGTTGCTCTATCCAGCTGAGCTACGGGACCAATACTTTATATAAATCAATAATAAGTTGAATGAAAAAAGGGGGATGATTGCTCATCCCCCTCGTCGGGGCGGCAGGATTCGAACCTGCGACCTCCTGGTCCCAAACCAGGCGCGATGACCGGACTACGCTACGCCCCGAACGATTCATCTTCAATATCTGTTTTCCACTGAACGTTTTCAGTTTCTTTTGCTATTAGCGCAAGCTTTATTTCATTGCTTCCACCGTTTGTGCTTTTGCGGTGGGAACGAGATTCGAACTCGTGGTACAGTTACCCGTACGACAGTTTAGCAAACTGTTGGTTTCAGCCACTCACCCATCCCACCAGTGTTCCATGAATGGATGGCAAAAGTACAAAAACAATCTGTTTTTGAAAGCTTTTTTTTAAAAAAATGTTAATTATACGTGAAAATTCCTTTTTCCGAGTGTATTGTCACCTGTTTTCCAGCATGTTGCTCCACTCGACCCACAATTTTTGCATCTACACCAAATGATTTGGAAATTTCAATGATTTCTAACGCAAGTCCTTCAGGAACATACACTTCCATGCGATGTCCCATATTGAAGACCTTATACATCTCCTGCCAAGGTGTTTGTGATTCTTCTTGAATCATCTTGAAAAGTGGCGGAATTGGAAACAAGTTGTCCTTAATCACATGGACATCATTGACAAAATGCAAGACTTTCGTTTGCGCTCCACCAGAACAATGTACCATTCCATGAATATTTGAACGATGTTTCGCTAAGATCTGTTGTATGATTGGCGCGTACGTTCTCGTTGGCGATAAAACCAATTTACCTGCGTCCAATGGTGTTCCTTCAACTTGATCTTGTAACTTCTTTGTTCCACTATAAACCAAATCAGCTGGAATAGCGCCGTCAAAACTTTCAGGGAATTCAGTTGCTAAGCTATGGTCGAAAACGTCGTGACGTGCACTCGTAAGGCCATTACTGCCCATTCCTCCGTTGAAAAAGGACTCGTAGTTTGCTTGTCCGTCGGATGCAAGTCCAACGATAACGTCGCCTGCTTGAATGTTGTGGTTTGAAATCACCTCATCTCGTCTCATGCGACACACAACTGTTGAATCAACAATGATGGTGCGAACCAAATCTCCTACATCAGCTGTTTCACCACCTGTTGAATGAATTTCTAGTCCGTATGAGCGAAGCTCTGTCAATATTTCTTCTGTCCCATTGATGATTTCAGAAATCACTTCTCCGGGAATTAAGTTCTTGTTTCGTCCAATCGTTGAAGACAACATGATTGGTCCGGTTGCTCCTACACACAATAAATCATCAAGATTCATGATGAGTGCATCTTGTGCAATTCCCTTCCAAACGGATAAATCCCCTGTTTTTTTCCAATACATGTAAGCTAAGGAGGATTTCGTTCCTGCGCCATCTGCATGCATGACCAAGCAATAGTTTTCGTCTCCAGTTAAATAATCTGGAACAATTTTACAAAATGCTTGAGGAAATAATCCTTTGTCAAGTTTCTTAATAGCGTTGTGAACATCTTCCTTTCCGGCAGAAACTCCACGTTGCTGGTAACGATTATCGGACATAAGTTAATTTGTTGGCAAAGGTAGGAAATCCTATTCGTCTTCGTTCGATGTGGCATCAAGATCTTTCAGAATTTTCTGAACATCTGCCTCCGTCTCATGAAGTTTAACCTTGCATATTTTTATTAATTCAGCAGCACGTTTGACCTTCAATGCCAATTCATCTACATTGATTTGTCCGCTCTCCATATACTGGACAAGTTGCTGTAACTCTTCGTAAGCCTCTGTATAGTTCATGACATTGATTTATTTGAATCCGCGTCTTTTCTTAATGGCTTCATAAGCATCTTGAATGCGTTGAAATTTCTCTTTCGCGCCTTTTTGGTATTCTTCTCCCATCTGAGCTACTTTGTCCGGATGGAAAGAGATGGCCATTTTACGGTATGCTTTTTTCACTTCTTCATCCGTTGCTTGCTCTGTAATTCCCAAAATGCGGTAATCAGAATCCACGTTACGGTAGAACATATTCTTCACGGATTCAAAGTCAACTGCAGACACCCCCAACATCGTGGCGATTTTTGCAATTGTGTTCATTTCTGCTGTTCCAACATCACCATCAGCTTTTGCAATTCCGAATAAGTAATGAATCAACTGAACGCGAACTTCAATAGGCATTCTTCCACGAATATCAGTACATATTTGTTGAAGTGGAACTTGTCCGGTGTCTAAGAATTGCTTTAGAATTTGCAAATGCTCACTGGTAAAGCGATTACCGAATTGATCCGCAAAGAATCGTTTCACGTAGTCTAACTCCACTTTGAGCACTTTTCCATCTGCCTTCATCACGACAGCAGAAAGTGCCATCAACATGGTAGGAACGTCGTATAAAGAGGATTGTCTGCGGTAAAACTCAAAGGGATCTTGTCCATTTGTCGCTTTATTTGCGCCACCTTTTACATTATTGGAACCCAACTGATCCACTAAGGAACCAATAATGAATCCAATTATCCCGAGTCCAATTTTTCGGGTAATCAAAAAGGCCCCGACGCCAAAAATCCACTTGTACAAAATCTCTACTTTCTAAATTCTCTTCAAAACTACTTATTTAAGCAATATGTTCGATGTTTCGCTGAATGAATTGATCCAAGGCTTCTCCTTTTAACATTCCTTGCGCTAAAAGAGCTAGATCCACCAATTGTTTGGTTACCGCTTGTTTTTCATCATCGGACTTTTGTAACAATGATCCAACGACTGGGTGATTTGAATTAACGGTCAAGTTGTACATCTCCGGGAAAGCCCCATAGAATCCACCACCGCCCATGCGTTGTTGCTCCATCATTCTACGAATGAACTCAGGTTGGGTGATGATAATTGGTGCTTCACTATCACTCATGCTTTCAAACTGAACGGTGAATTTTTCTTTTACCACATTTGACTCAAAAACGGGTTTCAATTTTTCTTCGTCCTCTTTTGATAGTTTAGAAGGGATTTCATCCGTTTTCTTGATCAATTTATCTAGAGAATCTGAATCTACTCTGACAAAGCTCACATTTTCTAAACTTTGTTCCATTTTTGAAATCCAATGCGCAGCAAGTGGCCCATCTAAATGTAATACATCATAACCACGGTCCTTCGCCTTCTTCACAAATGAGAATTGTTCCTCTGGATTACTTGTGTACAAAACAACTACTTTGTTGTCTTTGTCTGTCTGAAGCGCCTTGATTTTTTCTTGGTATTCCTCTATTGTAAAGTATTCATTCTGGGTGTTTTTCACCAAATTGAACTCTTTTGCTTTCTCAGCGAACTTATCCTCTGATAAGATTCCATACTGAACGAAGATTTGTAAATCATCCCACTTGGATTCAAAATCCTCGCGGTCTTTTTTGAACATTTCCGCCAATTTATCCGCAACCTTTTTAGTGATATGTGCAGAGATTTTCTTTACGTTGCTATCGCTTTGTAGGTACGAACGAGAGACGTTAAGTGGAATGTCCGGTGAATCAATGACACCGTGTAACAGTGTCAAGAACTCAGGTACAATTTCCGCTACGCTATCTGTGATGAAAACCTGATTACAGTAGAGATTGATTTTATTTCGTTGTACTTCAACATTTTCTTTGATTTTAGGAAAGTATAAGATTCCCGTCAAGTTGAAAGGATAATCAACATTCAAATGAATGTGAAATAAAGGCTCATCAAAAGTCGATGGATACAATTCACGGTAGAAATTTGCGTAATCTTCCGTGCTCAAGTCTACAGGCGCTTTTGTCCAAGCTGGCGCAACATTATTCACTTGATTTGGCACATCAATCGCTACACGTTTTACCTTTCCGTCCTCATCTTTCTCCCCTTCTGGAGAATCAACGTATTCCGTTTTATTTCCGAAGAATACAGGAATTGGCAAGAATTTGCAGTACTTGTTTAT
This sequence comes from Crocinitomicaceae bacterium, assembly GCA_024643365.1. Classification (GTDB taxonomy): domain Bacteria; phylum Bacteroidota; class Bacteroidia; order Flavobacteriales_D; family Crocinitomicaceae; genus UBA952. The sequence continues at coordinate 230,712 of JAHENC010000002.1, forward strand.
TATTCCACCCACTCGTTCTTTTTCCAAGAACTCAATAGATTCTTCGTTGATGTAAAGAACGATATCTGTTCCTCTGTCAGCCTTCTCAATTTCAGTGAGCGTATATTCAGGTGAGCCATTACTTTCCCATTGAACCGCTTGAGATCCTTCGTGACGGGAAAGCGTTTTAATTTGAACACGTTCCGCAACCATGAATGCCGAGTAGAATCCAAGTCCGAAGTGACCAATAATTTGCTCTGCGCCTTCTTTTCCTTTGTACTGTTGAACGAATTCCTCTGCTCCTGAAAAAGCGATTTGATTGATGTATTTATCAATTTCATCTGCCGTCATTCCGATTCCGCGATCGCGAATGGTCAGCGTCTTTTCTTCTTTGTTTAAAATCACTTCGACTTTCAATTCGCCAATGTCACCTTTAAATTCTCCACTTTTCGCGAGAACATTTAATTTTTGTGAAGCATCTACGGCATTTGAAACCAATTCACGAAGAAATATTTCGTGATCGGAGTACAAGAATTTCTTGATAATTGGAAAAATGTTTTCCGTTTGTACGTTTATTTGTCCTGTTTTCATGATATACAATTTGATTCTTTTACCGGTCAAGGAATATGCCAAGGACTAAACTGTGACATTTTGACAAGTTTTACTTCTCTTGCGTCAGAAATCCTCGGTCTTTTGAAATAATTTGTCACTTTTGTAGCATGAAAGGATATGCATTTATTACCGGCGCAAGCTCTGGATTCGGAGAAGCCATTGCGGAAACATTAGCGAACGAAGGATACCAACTGATCATTGCAGCCAGGAGGACAGAGCGATTGGAGGAATTAAAGTCACGCTTACGTCCTTTGAATATTGATGTCCAAATTTTGACCATGGATGTGCGCAACGAATCGGAAGTAATTGCTGCCGTTGCCTCTTTACCAGAAAACATCCAGAAGCAAATCGAAATTCTCGTTAATAATGCCGGGCTAGCCGTTGGACGTGGTCCAATTGACCAAGGTATTTCCGATGACTGGGAGCGCATGATTGATACGAACGTCAAAGGATTATTATACGTAACAAAAGCTGTTGTTCCTTTTTTGAAAATGCAAAAACACGGACATATCATCAATTTGGCAAGCATCGCTGGAAAAGAAGTCTATCCAGGTGGAAACGTATATTGTGCGAGCAAACATGCGGTGGACGCTCTTTCACGTTCCATGCGCATTGATTTGGTTTCCTATGGGATCAAAGTAACAAACATTGCTCCTGGAGCAGCAGAAACAGAGTTCTCAATTGTTCGATTCAAGGGAGATCAAAGCACTGCTGATTCGGTGTATGAAGGATTTGATGCATTGCAAGCACAAGACATCGCTGACAGTGTTTTATTTGCTGTGACGCGTCCTGCTCATGTAAACATCAGTGACATAACGATTATGCCAACCGCTCAAGCGAGTGCGACGATTTTACACAAAGAAGCTTAATTTCCTTCAGCGTCTGCAGGTTCTTCATCCGATTGACCAAGTGGAAGTAAGTTTTGAATCAAATCCTCATAGCGTTGTTTGATGCGTTTTTTCTCATCTGCTTTAGCAAATGATTTTCCTTCTTCGAGCTCAGCAATTTCCATTTCAAGTGCGTTCACCAATTGTATATAATTTTGAAGATTGAACTGAATTGCTTGTTTCACCCAGTATTTCGTTAAATCTCCGCCAACTTCATTGTAATGAATATAAACTGCATGAGATTTCTCTTGTAAATCAATGTCCATGCGCATGATGTACACAGCGTATGAAATCATTGTTCTCAATTCATCATATCCTTTAAAATCACTGTGGTAGATAAGTTGATCTAGGTAATCGTAATCGGACGAGTCACCAATTTGCGCAATGACTTCAGCGATGGTTACTTTCAGGGCTTTTGCCGGCTCATTTTTCATTCCACGAGCAACATTCAACGCATCTTTCTCATCCACCTTAATGTATGAACCTAATCCAGAGGCAATCGCGTTGTACGATTTCTCTTTTGCCATAAACGACTTAAAGAAGGTAGTTGCTTCATCTGCTTCCATTAATTGCATGCATCCAATTGCCGCAGCACGGACATCCGATTTCGCATCATTCAAGGCCATTTCTTTCAGTTGGGTCAAATATACTTTTCCCTTTTCCTTATCTAATTTCTCGATGACATTGATTGCTGCCAAACGAATACTCCAGAATGGATCTTTCAGCGCATCCGTCAACAAACGAGCTGATTTCTCTCCCGGGATGTTTGCTACACGAGCGAATGCAGTATTTCGTGCCTTCCAACGTTTCGCATTGTAGTACTGATGAATAAACTCATCTGTTGATTTGTTTTCGAAAACTTTACCTAACAACATTTGAGGCTCATCGAACAAGACGTTTTTCACTGTTCCTTTAATCGGGAAATAAAAATTTTGTTCTACTGAATCAACAACAATACGTTTCGTTGTTTTTCCAGCTTCATCCCAAATCGCAACATCCACCGGAAGTTTGTAAATAGGGAACTCGTTGAAATTTTGAAGCTGTTTTACCGTCAAAACTAGTGTGCTCGTTGCTGCATCTACTTTGTGGGTTACCTCGATAACAGGGTGACCATTATTCAAGAACCACTGATCGAAGAACCAGTTTAAATCCTCACCAGAAACTTCTTCAAATGCCATTCGCAAGTTGTGAACTTCCGCTGCTTTGAATTTATTAGACGTCAAATAAAGATTTAATCCTTTGAAGAAGGCATCATCACCCAAATAATTGCGCAACATGTGTAATATGCGCCCACCTTTATTGTATGAGTGACCATCAAACATGTCTTCTTTATCGTTGTAATCAAAACGAATCAAATTAACGTATCCGCCATTCTCCGCTGAATTATAATATCCATCGGCTTCGCTTTCTGCTTGAAAATCTGCTTCATCCAAACCAAAACGGTGTTCGTCCCAAAGGTATTGTGAGTAATTCGCAAACGACTCATTCAATGGTAAATTTGACCAAGATTCACAGGTAACTAAATCTCCAAACCAATGGTGGAATAACTCATGTGCAATTGTCGATTGATCATTTGCATCTAACAATTCACGCTCGTTTTTGTAAACGTAATCACCAAAAACCACCGCTCCGGTGTTTTCCATTGCTCCAGAAACGTAGTCTCTCACGACAATTTGTGAGTATTTATCCCATGGATATTCAACGCCTAATTTTTCTGAGAAGAAGCGAATCATTTCAGGTGTTTCACCAAAAATAGCTTTCGCATCCTTTTCGTATGCCGGTTCAACGATATAATTCACTTCCATTTTGGAACCATCCTTGCGCGTGTAGGTATCTTTTACCGTTTTGAATTCACCAACTGCCATCATAAATAAGTAAGGAGCATGAGGCAAGTCTTGTTTCCAATGATCTGTTCTTGTTCCATCGGAATTTTTCTTGGAAGAAATTAATTTTCCATTCGCCAAAGTCATGTACTTGTCTTGGACCGTCATTAAAATTTCTTCGGTGGATTTAGCATTTGGAGCATCCACAGTTGGGAACCAAACACTATTTGCTTCGGTTTCTCCTTGTGTCCAAATTTGTGGCATTTTTGTTTTATCCTCTCCCTTTGGATTGATAAAATAAAGTCCTTTATCCGATGTTATCGCCGCGCTTCCTCCTACTTTGCGCTCATCTGGTTTTGCGACATATTGAATGCTCACGTTAAATTTCTCATCACGTGTGTATTTACGATCTAACTGAATGCGTAAATGCAAAGAGTCATTATAAGTATAGGCTAACTTTTTGTTGTTCATCTCTACAGAAAGAATGTCCATGCCTTTCGCATCTAGAATCAAACTGTCAGAAGGATGAAAATGCTGTTTCGCCGTTAAGATTTCTTTCCCGTTCAAGCGCGCATGTTCCCAGTCAAAACTTACTTCTAAACGAGTGTGGACGATGTCCGTTTGCAAGGTGCGCGATGAATTGTAAATACCACGAACGTAAGGATTTTCTTCCTCTGTTTCGGTAAACATCATTTCTTCCCATTCCGCTTCGGTGAAATCACCCTCCGGCATTTCTTCTGCCATTTCCGGGGCACCCCAAGATTCGATTTCTTGAATGGATTCTTTCGATTGATGACAAGCCGTAAGAATTAAAAATGTTGAAACAAAATAAGCGTATTTTAACATAGGAATATATTTTAGACAAAACTGCAGAAAATAAATGAATTTACCGAGAATCTTGCTCGGAAACAAACGCAAGAAATTCGCTTTCGTTACTTTTGTAGAAAAAAAAAGATGATTTCAATTGACACTTACAACTTCGAAGGTAAACGTGCGTTAGTTCGCGTTGATTTTAATGTGCCCCTTGACAAGGAAACGATGGAAGTAACGGATGACAAGCGTATTCGTGCTGCATCACCTACCATTGAACACATATTACATACTGGCGGAAGTGTCATATTGCTGTCTCATTTTGGACGACCAAAAGAAGGGCCAGAGGAAAAGTTTTCCTTGAAACACATCATCAAAACAATTGAAAAAAACATTGGGAAACCTGTGAAGTTCGCAGCGGATTGCGTAGGTCAAGATGCGATCGAACAAAGTGCCAAACTTCAACCTGGAGAAGTGCTTTTATTGGAAAACGTTCGTTTTTATTCCGAAGAAACGAAAGGTGATGAAGCTTTTGCTGAAAAATTAGCTGGTTTAGGCGATTGCTATGTGAATGATGCATTTGGTGCAGCACATCGCGCACACGCAAGTACAACACAAATTGCTCAATTCTTTCCAAACGATAAAATGGTAGGTTTCTTGATGAAATCGGAGTTGGAAAGTGCACGCAAAGTGTTAAATCACGCGGAGCGTCCTTTTACAGCGATTGTAGGTGGAGCCAAAGTTTCGGATAAAGTATTAATCGTTGAGAATTTATTAAACATCGCCGATCACATCATCATCGGTGGTGGAATGTCCTATACGTTTTACAAAGCGCAAGGTGGACATATTGGACAATCATTGTGCGAAGACGAGCGTCTAGAAACATGCCGTGAAATTTTAGCAAAAGCGAAAGAAAAAGGTGTTCACATTCATTTACCACAAGACTCTACCATTGCAGACAAATTTGCAGCCGATGCGGAAACGAAGGTAGCACCAAGTAATCAAATTCCAGACGGCTGGATGGGATTGGATATCGGTACTGCTGCGATTGCGCAATTCCGTGACGTTTTACTGAAAAGTAAAACCATACTTTGGAATGGGCCTATGGGCGTTTTCGAAATGAAAGCATTCGAAAACGGAACAAAATCCGTAGCAGAGGCTGTAGTCGAAGCGACATCAGACGGTGCTTTCAGTTTAATCGGTGGTGGCGACAGTGCGGCAGCCGTACAGAAATTCGGCATGAGCGACCAAGTGAGCTATGTGAGCACAGGTGGAGGCGCATTGCTTGAGTATTTTGAAGGAAAAATTTTACCTGGAGTTCAGGCGATTGAAGCTTAATTTGCTTTCACGACATCCACGAGGCGGTTGGAATATCCCGCTTCGTTATCATACCAACCAACCACTTTCACTAATCCGTTGAAAACAGTAGTTAATTCAGCGTCGAAAAGACAGCTGTATGAACTTCCTATTACATCACAAGAAACAATTGGATCTTCCGTATAACCAAGGATTCCTTTCATGTCTGTTTCGCTCGCTTTTTTCATTGCAGCATTGATTTGTTCTACCGTTACGTTGGATTTTGTCACCAAGGTTAATTCGGTTACTGATCCATCACAAACGGGAACACGGAAACTTCCTCCTGTAATTTTACCTTTCAAATCTGGGAAAATACGTGTAATCGCTTTTGCTGCTCCTGTTGATGTTGGAATGATGCTGTTTGCAGCAGCACGCGCACGACGTAAATCTTTATGAGGGGCATCATGCAAGCGTTGGTCAGATGTATAACTGTGTACCGTAGAGATGTAAGCAACTTCAATATCCATTAAGGATTTCAGTACTTTGACCATTGGAGCAGCGTTATTCGTCGTACATGAAGCGTTGGAAATCACTGCGTCGCAAAAATCAACTGCGTCATCATTTACTCCCATTACTACAGAAGGAATATCTTCATCGTTCGCAGGTGCTGAGATAATGACATTTTTTGCACCACCAACTAGGTGTTTAGATGCAGCTTCTCGGGTTAAGAAAAGTCCAGTAGATTCCAAAACGGTTTCTACGCCATATTCAGCCCAAGGAATGAGTTCCGGGTTTCGTTCACTGATAAAAATGATTTTCTTTCCATTGGAAAAATGCAATTCATTCCCTTTGATTTCAAAGGACAAAGAAAGATTTCCATGAATAGAGTCATATTTCAATAAATGGGCAAGTGTCTTGACATCAGCTAAATCATTGACTAAAGCAACATCTACTTGTGGATCAAGTAAAGCAATACGCGTAAAACAACGTCCAATTCGACCAAAACCATTTACACCAACCTTTTTCATTTTTCGAAGTATTTATACATACAAAATTACACAACCGTCACGAAATAAGTAACAATTAAAAAGAAAAAGTGTTCAAATGACACTTTGAACACTTTTCATACTGAATACCAATCTGTTAGCTAATTAAAAGTATATATTTGACCATTTACCGTTACGGTAAATGTGGCGTCACACATTCCGCTACCGTAATCAACTACGCGCAGTGGGTGTGTTTGAGGAGTGATTTCTATGGTTCCACTAACAGGGAAACCACATCCAACTTTTATGTGTACCGGATTTGTAGTTAAAGAAGTATAGCCACCACCAGAGGAAAATGTAGCGGTTGCTGTGCCAGTAATATCGTATTCATCATCGAAGCGATTGAAAAAAGTATTGTTTCCCATTGTCCAAGTTCGAACACGCGTCGATGAATAATTAACTATTTCACCGGAAGTCAAGGTTGCAATACCATCAATTTGAACATTATAATAAGGCTGACCCAAAGTGTTTAATCCCATATTTTCAACGGTCTTGGTTCCTTCAATTTTAATGTCATTTACGTAGTATTCTACTGGAGTATGCGTGATGATTGTCCCTTGAGCATGATAGAATCCGGTAAATGTTGTAATAATTTTACCTCGTCGTGTTTTACCATCATTACAATCGCAGTTACTCGAACCGTAATCAACCGTAACGGTTTTAAGTGATCCAATCGTATCAATCGTGATAATCACATTGCATGCTATTTTTTGTGTTAACGGTTTATCTCCGGGGTGACGTACAATTACACCTCCGTTTTTGTAATAAACCATGTTTCCGGTAATCGCTTGATCAGAAATATTGGTCATTTCATCAAAAGCAGATTCCACTTTATAGTTCACTCCAGACGATTGATCTTTATCGTAACGAATTTTACTACAGGCACTTAGCATAAGAAAAACGCCCAGACTTAAAAGAACAATTTTTTTCATAACAAGTAATTTAAGGACACGTGTTTAACGCAAATTTCTTGCCAATAATACTTACAAATTCAATTTTGAACGCACATCCTTTTTAATTCCATCTTTGTGTAAGTAGATGTTAATCGTTTTGTATTTGAAGTAATTTTCAGAAACGTACAAGTAACCTTTCGGATAGTTGGATGTCCCCCAAGAATTTTTAACTAAGAAATAATTCACACCATTTTGATCAGTATATAATCCAACAATGTGCATTCCGTGGTCGTCTGTGGTTGTTTTATTATCGTAAGCCTCTTGACGTAATTCCTGAGTGATTTTCAATTCTTTTGTTGGTTCTGAAAAAGCATTTGATTTACGTTCAGCACCGGCAGTATTGAAGTTTTTCTCATCTTTCCCAACTACTTCAACGCTTTTAGGGTCTGCTGGAACAATCGCAATTCCATTACGGAAGCTAAATCCTTTTTCCGAAACATCTGCACCCCAAGCAATGGTATACCCATTTTTCAATGCTTCAATCGTGACCTCTACTAAATCATTCATCTCCACATTATAACTTTCACCCCATGCCCAGTTATCTGGAATTTCTAAAAGGCATTTTTTGTACATTTCATGATTAGTAAAGGATGTGAGTGAAATGTAATTATCCATGTTTAACTGAAGGTGTTCAGCAAACGATTTCGGTGTATACTTTTTACCTTCCCATTCAAATTCTTTGACATCTTTACCGATGTTTTTGTCTAGGATGGAGTTGTAGTCTTTCTTCCATGAATCCGAAATTCCCTCTGGTGCTCCTAATTTAGGAAGGATGTCCTGCATGATTTTATTCAACTCTGTAAACATCTCCCCGTGATTGTAGGTTTCCGTTTTTTCCAATCCTGTATAAAAATCATAAGGAACGATTCCATATTTACGAATCACTAATGGAATATCATGGAATGCTCCACCTTCTCCGAAATTCGTTTTTCCATCCATGCGAATGTATTTTTCAGCCTTCATTTCATAAGCTTTACGAACGGTATACATTTCGGAAAGCACGATGTTTTTTCCTACACCTAAGCGCATTAATTCTGATTCAAAAAAGGACATTCCTGAAAATGACCAACACGTTCCAGTTCTTCCTTGACTTTGAACAGGTGTCGCATCCAAATGGACAACTTTTTGAAACTGGTATTTACTCCCTTCAGCATTGGTAACTTGTGCCAATGACATCGTTGCGCCAAAAAAGATTGGCAACAAAAATTTAATTGTTCTTTTCATGTGTTGGTTTATTGTTTACAGATCCAACCTTCAATTCCTTTGGAACTTACTTTCGATTGGATGGCTTGAATTTCACTTTGATTAGTAGCTGAACCCGCACTTACGCGAATGAGTGTTCCTCCCGGTAAAATATGAGCGTTAAATCCATCTGCTTGAAGTTTTTGCACGAAGTTGTTTGCATTTCTCTCATCGGAAAAACACCCAACTACGTATTCGAAGTTTGCTTGAAGAATTTCTTTCTCGATGAGCACAGGCTTCGATTCAACATTTGGAACTTTCACAGCAAAAACGGTCGATTCATCGTATTGATAAAGTCCGATTTCACCTGGTTGTACAGCGGAAAGTTGCGCGTCAATTTTCGATTCATTCAGTACAACTTTGTCAAATGACGTTATTTGTTTTTTCGCATATTGCACTGCTACTTTAGCTCGCAGAGGATTAAAGTCCTTGTAGGAAATGAGTCCAGAATGCAAAACATCTGTTTTCATTGGAATCCAAAACGAATAGAAAGCGAATGGCAACAAACAAGCCGCTGCAGCATACTTCCAGAATTTAGTTGGATTTTTAAGTGTTTGAACTTCGGTAGCGTCAGGAGCGAATTGGATGATCGGTGTTTCCTCTTGAACCGGATTTGGAACAAAAGTCACGTTCGATAAACCGTAGGAACTCAACAGTAAATTAAAATGTCTGTCTTGTTCGAAACGTACGATTCCGTCCGTATCCTTAGAGAATACCCCTAATTTCGGAATACTCACTTGCTTTCCTTGTGCTAAATCCGCATTTAATTTACCTGTGAAATCGGTCAATTGACTGACTCCTTCTTGGTAATAAAGTCCATTTAAACGTGCATATTCCGCCAATACTAATCCATCATCATTGATTAGATTACGGTTGAATAAAAGTTGTTTGTATGGAGCTTGAAGAATTCCTTTTTCAAAGTCGATCTGAGCCGAAATTGTTTTCGATACAAATCCACCAAAATTTGGCAGCACCACGCAATTGTGGCGCAAAATTAGTTGACAAATGACTTCTTCAAATGGGATCATTTACCAAATTTACAAAAGAAAGATGGAATTACAAAAACCGAAGTACTTTCTCTACATCTTCAGGTGTGTCGATGTTGGGAGTTTCTATGCTCGTTTGAACAACTTTAATTGGATATCCATGGTACATCCAACGCAATTGCTCTAAAGATTCCATTTTCTCAAGTGCTGTTGGTATCAATTGACAAATTTGCGCTAATGTACTTGTTCTGTATGCGTACAAGCCAATATGTCGGAGAAATGGATAATTCGATAAAAATTCTCCCTTGAAATGATATGAATTTGGAATGCAACTACGACTGAAATATAGCGCGTTTTCTTGATGATCAAGGACAATTTTAATTCTGTTCGGATTCAACAAATCCGCTTCATCGCTCGTAGGGATTCCCAAGGTCGCGATGTTGACATCTGGATGATTAAATGCACTTAGGAGTTGATCTAGTTGCTGCGGATCCACTAATGGCTCATCTCCTTGAATGTTTATGACCACATCGAAACCAGGATTTAATGCCGCTACTTCTGCGCAGCGATCTGTTCCACTTTGGTGTGACTCGTTTGTTAGGCATACATTTCCGCCAAAACGATGGACCTCATCAACAATCCGTTGATCATCGGTTGCGACCACGATTTTTGTTAATGAGTTCGACTTTGACGCGCCTTCATAAACTCTTTGTATCATGGATTTTCCCTTGAGGTCAATCAAAGGTTTTCCTGGAAAACGTGAGGACGCATATCGAGCTGGGATGATTCCAAGTACTTTCATTAAAATTTCATTTGTATTTGTGCGATAAAGTTTCTCGGTGGCTGAATATCTCCAGGTCGACTTGAATATTCTGCATTCAATAAATTGTTTGCAATGAAACTTACACGGAAATTTTCGTTGATTTTATAAGCGATGCGTGCATCAAAAACGACATTCCCTTTATTGTGCTGTTGTCTATATTCTTTGAGTCCAGGAAGGATGTAAACTGTACTATTCACCGCTGGATCCAAGTCCGATTCAAAAACCCGATCGATGTTGCGCATAAAACTATTGTAGCGAGAAGAAACGCCAAAACTCCAATCTTTGTAATTGGCTTCAATATCTGCTTTTGCTAAATGTTTAAATCGGTATTTCAACATATTCGTCGTTGTATCTGAATAGGTGGCTATGTAGAGATTATTGCTGTTTAAACTAATCGGATTCATGTATGTATAACCAAGAAGGGAAACTAATTCCACGTTTCCTAATTTACCCATGGAATTGAAGGAAAAATCCAATCCTGAAATTCTGGCCTTTTCTACATTTTGGGCCTGGAATCCAACCCAATCACCTACATTGTAATTTCCGCTAGTTAAGAAAGTAATATCCTCCGGACTTGGATTAATTGGATTCAATGGTTTTTGAGAAATTGGATTAAAATACACAAAAGAAAATTCCATCATATTGCTATACTGATTAACAAAAGCAGCCAAATCGATAAATCCTTTCCAAGAACCAATTTTTACACCTTGTTTGATGCCAATTTCTCCTGCCCAACCAATTTCCGGAGTCAAAAAGGGATTCGGGAAAATATTCAAGGCTCCAACGGATGTTTGTGTGTATCGTTCAGCTACGGAAGGATAACGAATACCTTGTCCAAAGGACGCCCGTAAATGCGTAAACTTCGCTGCTTGATAGTGAATCCCTGTGCGAAGAATCGGGTAAAAAGGAATTTTAATGTTCTTCTCTTCAGAAATCATAAAATCCGTGTCTCCACTTTTTCCATCCATTTGGAAATATTCCAAACGTGCACCTGCACTAAAGTCCCATTTCCCTTTATGCAATTCAAGTTGTGAATATAGTGCCAGGTTTTCAGAATTGTGATCGCCAAATAAATTTGACTTGACAACATTGTAAATGTTTGATGCTCCCGAGGTAAGCGTTCCACCATTTTTAAATTGCTTTTGAATAGAGTAATCAGAAAAATAGATTACCGCACCATTGCTTTGACTTGGATTATTGATGTTGGTATTTCGTGCATAATAAACACGCGTTTTTAAATGATGTAAATTGTTCTTTTTATCAATGAATTTAATATATGGATCAACAAACAAACGTTGGCCAAAATTGTAGGTAAGCGTAGAAGCAGCGTTACTTGTATCCGCACCACCACTTGGAACATATCCCAATGAGTCACTTTGCCAGATTAAAAAACTACCTGTCTTTTGTGCTTGATAATTGTAGCCTATTCCGGCTTTCAAACGAGTAGCCGTTTTTGGACGAAAATAAATGGTCCCGCTGACACGAGCACGGTTTTCTATCTCACCTTGACGGTACCCATCATTTTTAAACAGCGTCGTGGAAATTGTATACCCCATGTAGCGATTCATTTTGGAATGATAAGCCTCTACTTGCTGAAACATGGGTGACTTATCCCACCATTTTAGACTTGCCCTAGCCGGATCTCCATAGATTCCATTTTGGATTTTAATTTTCGTTTCCGGCGTTGATTTCGGTTCTTTTTCCGCCAAAGCAATGACTCCATTTAAGGCCCCGCTGCCGTATAGCACGGAAGATGCACCTTTCATTACCTCAATTTGAGAAGCTTGTTCCATTGGGATTGCATTCCACTGTGTATCTCCAGCGTAACCAGAAAGCAAAGGCATTCCGTTCCACAGAAGCAATACTCGGCTTCCTGTACCGTAGGCAAATCCTGATCCACCACGGATACTTACTTGACCATCCATGGTGTAAACTCCGGGTGTTTGATCCACCGCTTGTTCTAAGTCCGTGATTCCTTTGTTATCGATGAGTTGTGGCTTGATGATTTCCATGGAAACAGGAATTTCTTCAATCGCTTGTTTGCGTTTTCCAGCACTGACAACAACTGTTGTTTCATCCTTGGTTCTTGTTTTTAAGAAAATGGTGATTGGTCCAGCGGATTTAATATCAATTGTATCATTGATAAACTGAATCATGGATACAATGATTTTAACCGGATATTTTGACGGAGTTAAGGTAAATTCTCCAGCGTAATTTGTGAGTGTTTTTTGTCCATCAGAGGAAATGACTTTTACATTTTGAAGTGCCTGATTATCTTCTGAACTGAAAACTGTTCCGGTGACTTGTCCTTGAACCAATAACGTGAACAAGGTGAAAAATGATGCGAAAAGTAATTTATTCATAATAACGTAGTAGGATGTGAAAATAACGAATTCAAAGAGAATTTCGTGTGTTCAGCTCGAAATTATAAATCGTACTGCAACTGAAGTGTGAAATTTCTTGGTGCTTGAAGGTCCCCTGGACGCGAAGCATATTCTGCATTTAAAAAGTTATTGGCAATGAAATTTAACTTTACTCCTTTTTTCAACTCGTAGCTCAGGCGGGCATCGAAGACAAAAACACCTTTATTGTATTGCTGGCGATACTGCTGCATTCCCACGAGTAATTCCGTTCCCAAAACACCCACTTCAAAGGCTCTGTCAATGTTTTTCATGAAACTATTGTAGCGCATGGACCCACCAATACTCCACTTTTTATACGTTGCTTGAATGTCCGCTTTTGCCAAATGATTGAAACGATATTTTAACATATTCGTCGAAGTATCGGAGAAGGAAGCTCTATAAATGGGGTCGTTATTAAGACTAATTGGATTCATATAGGTGTAACCAAGCAAGGAAACCACTTCAACATTTCCAATTTTTCCAGAGCTATTAAACGAAAACTCCAATCCAGTAATTCTCGCTTTTTCAGCATTCTGCGCTTGAAAACCCACCCAATTGTACAAGTAATTGATGGCATCCGGATTGCTTGTTTGTAAAAAAGCCATTGTATCAGGCTTATAAACACCGAAAGAAAATTCTGTCATATTACTATATTGATTGACAAATCCAGCGACATCAATCATGCCCATCCATTTTCCAAACTTGAGAATTTGCTTCCAACCAATTTCACTATTCCAACCTGTTTCTGGTCGCAAATCGGGATTTCTAAAAATGCGTACACTACCTACTGAAGCCGAAATGTATCGTTCCGCAACCGAGGGAAAACGAATTCCTTGTCCAATGGATGCTCTCAAATGAGATGCTTTATTGATCGCATAATGTGTTCCCAAGCGAAAAATAGGGTAAACCGGAGAAGTAAATTTATCTGAAATGACGAATTGGGTCTCGGGTTTCGATTTATCCAACTGACAATATTCCAATCTAAGTCCAGCGGTTAAATCGAGTTTTTTTAGTTTCGTTTCCACTTGCTCATACAAAGCCAAATTATTGCTTAAGTGATTATCAAAAACATAACTTGTTACTTTATTGGTCATATTCATGAATCCCGAAATGAGATTCGTGTTTCCGATTTTTTTCTGGATGTTATAATCAGCATAGTACATTTCTGCAAATGACGCATCATAAACCTTGTCTGAATTTCCGGTTGTCACCAAGTAATACCTTGTTCGCAAATAATGTTTATTGTCGTGTCTATCGATAAACTTAAGGTACGGGTCTACATTTAAGCGAACAGCACGTTGACGACTCAACGTGTTTTCTAGCGCTTGGTAACCCATAGAATCGTTTTTCCAAAGGATAAAAACTCCTTTGTCTTGCCATTGAAATTGGTAACTCATTCCCAATTTCATTTTCGTATATTTCTTTGGAAAGTAATAAACGGATCCGTTAATGCGTGCACGTTTTTCGTCATTTCCTGCGCGGTAACCTTCATCGATGAGTCCGTTAACTCCGATGGTATATCCAAATTTTCCTTTTGATTTTCCGTAATACACGTCAAGTAAATGACTAGTTGGATTTCTTGTCCACCAAGTCATGGAACTACGTTTTGGGTCTCCGTAAACACCAGACTGGTATTTCATTGTTAATTGACCTTCAGGTTTTGCTTCCTTTTCGGTGAGTGCAATGATTCCGTTCAACGCTCCACTTCCGTAAAGTACCGACGAAGCACCTTTCAAAATTTCAATTTGCGAAGCTTGTTCCATTGGTACAGCATTCCATTTTACATCTCCAACATCGGGAGAGAGCATTGGAATTCCATTCCATAACAACATGACACGACTACCTGCTCCATAAGCATATCCTCCACCCCCTCGAATACTGACTTGTCCGTCCATAGTAAATACACCCGGACTTTGATTTACTGCTTGTTCCAGATTCGTAAAACCTTTATTCGCTATTAAAGCTGGTTTTAAAATTTCAATTGAAATAGGAATCTCTTCAATGTTTTGATTACGTTTTCCGGACGTTACTACAACCGTTTTTACATCTTGAGAAAGTACAGATAAAGACATATTCACATAGCCCAATTGTTGAATTCGAATGGAATCAACTTCAAATCCTTTTTTCTGAAAATACAGTGTGACAGGTAATTTTTTTACAGGAATGGTAAATGTTCCATATGAATTCGTCTCCACCCTTTCGTTTTCAGACGATTTCACTGAAACTTGAGCGATTACAACTTTTGATTCTTTGTTAATTATGACACCGGATAATTGCGCAAAAATGTATCCTTGAAGAATGCAAAAAAATGCAAATAAGTATTTTTTCATTCGGAAAAGCCTGATGTTTTTTATTAACTTAATATAACGAATCTAATCATTTTTTTGAATTTTATGCCACTTGAACTTTACAAAATCGCACTTGGACAACTGAAAGGAATTGGTCCTTCAAGAGCAACGAGAATCTTAGGAAAACTATCCTCACTCTCGGATTTATTTACACAAACCGACCGAGAATTACACCTTCAAACAGGTGTTTCACTTTCCATATTAAAGGAAATGAATCGGGGTGAAGCACTGCTGATCGCTGAAAAACAACAGTCCTTTAATGAGCGAAACCAGATTTTGTCGCATTTTTTCATGGATGAAGATTATCCTAGAAGGTTGCGCCAATGTCCAGATGCACCCATCGTTCTCTTTTCTAAGGGCCTGACTGATTTAAATCATTCAAATGTTGTTTCTGTTGTTGGCACAAGAAATCAGACGGAATATGGACGAAAATTAGTAGAAGAATTATTGGATACAATACAGTCCAAGGACTTAACGATTATCAGCGGATTAGCTTATGGAGTAGATATTCACGTTCATGAGACTTGCGTGCAAAAAGGAATCTTTAATATCGGCGTTTTAGGACATAGTTTAGATCGGATTTATCCATATCAACACCGAAAAGTTGCTGAGAAAATGCTAGAAAATGGTGGATGGATTAGTGAATTCATCGTTGGAACAAAACCCGACCGAATGAACTTCCCCATGAGAAATCGCATTATTGCAGGAATGTCCGATGCCATCATTGTTGTTGAAAGTAAAACAAAGGGTGGTTCGATCATCACCGCGGATCTTGGGAATGATTATAACAGAGATGTTTTTGCTTTTCCTGGTAGCGTTCACCAAGAACAATCAGAGGGATGTAATTGGTTGATTCAAAAACAGAAGGCTCATTTGATTCAAAATGGAACTGATTTTTTAACGTTTATGAATTGGCATTTAGATATGCCACAAAAACAACTTGAATTATTCCCTGAACTAGAAGAATTAGAATTGAAGGTATACCAAACTTTGGTTGAGCTGAAGGAAGGGCATATTGATGTAATCGCCATGAAGTCAGGATTAAGTACTTCGCAATTAAATGTGCTTTTATTTCAATTAGAAATGAAAAACGTCGTTCAATCAAGCTCTGGAAATCGCTATGCTTTACAATGGAGACATTGCGCTTAAATGAGGAGAGAAGATCAGAATTCCAACAATAACGGCAGAAATACTCATCATCAACACCGCGCCTGCTGCAATGTCTTTCACTTGTTTGATCTTCGCATTGTATTCCAAAGTGTAGACATCAGACAATAATTCGATGCTCGTGTTTATAGCTTCCAGTGTGAAAACTGCGGCACTTGCACCTAAGATCCATAGCCATTCGAATCGATTCAAATCAACTATGAATCCAGCCACTAAAACCAAAGTGAAAACGACTAATTGAATTCGAGCATTACGGCTTTCACTAAATAGACCCTGAATCCCGATAATGGCAATTTTCAGCGCCGAAAAAAAGTTTGTGTGTTTCATCGTTTTGAAATTAGTTAAAAAAATAAAAATGACGTAATTTTGTAGACACGTTCATTTAAATAAACTTATAAAGAAAGGTGGAGGGACTGGCCCTACGAAACCTTGGCAACCTGCCTTCATGGAAAAGGTGCCAAATCCGATTCCTAATTATGGAAAAAGATAAGTTGAAACAACCGTTGTTTCCGACACATTTCTTTGTTATTACACGCACATGAAAAGCGCATTAGAAACAGCATTAGCCACACGCATTTTAGTATTAGACGGAGCCATGGGAACCATGATTCAGCGCCACCAATTGGAAGAATTTGACTTTCGAGAAGGTGCCTTTGAACAACATGAAAAACCCTTAAAAGGTAACAATGACCTTTTGTCAATTACAAGACCTGAAATTATAAAAGACATCCATCGCCAGTACTTGCAAGCCGGAGCGGACATAGTTGAAACAAATACGTTCTCTGGAACGACTATCGCACAAGCAGATTACGGTCTAGAAGACGCAGTTTATGCCATTAACTTCGAAAGCGCGAAAATCGCCAAAGAAGTTTGTGCTGAATTTACAGATCGAACGAGGTTCGTCGCTGGATCAATTGGACCTACGAATCGCACTGCGTCCATTTCTCCAGATGTCAATGACCCTGGATTTAGAGCCGTTAGTTTTGATGACCTTGTACTTGCCTACAAACATCAAGTCAATGCTTTAATGGATGGAGGCGTTGATCTTCTACTTGTCGAGACCATCTTTGACACACTCAATGCAAAGGCTGCACTTTTTGCCATTGACGAAGTATTTGAAGAACGGAAAATAAAACTTCCCATCATGGTTTCGGGAACAATCACAGATCAAAGTGGCCGAACATTAACCGGTCAAACAACCGAAGCATTTTTGATTTCGCTATCTCATATGCCATTGCTATCCATTGGTTTAAATTGTGCATTAGGAGCTTCCATGATGAGGCCATATTTACAGATTTTAAATGAAAAATCAACGTTCGCTGTCAGTGCACATCCGAACGCAGGACTCCCAAATGAATTTGGACAATATGAAGAAAGTCCACAAATGATGGCGAATCAAATCAAGAGCTTCCTCGAAGAGGGATTAGTAAATATTATTGGCGGTTGTTGTGGAACAACTCCAGATCACATCAAAGCAATCGCTGACATCGCGAAAAATTACGCACCACGTCAAATAAACCAAGCATAACCCACTTTTCCTCGAAAAAATGTCAAATTCATTGAAATTATCCGGACTTGAACCCCTCATTGTAAATGCGGAAAGCAACTTCATTAACATTGGTGAACGCACCAATGTTACTGGTTCCCGAGCATTTTTACGCATGATTCAGGAAGGAGATTATGAAGCAGCCGTTGCTGTTGCACGTGAGCAAGTAGAAGGTGGCGCGCAGATTATCGATATCAATATGGATGAAGGAATGATCGATGGAAAAGAAGCCATGATTCGTTTCTTAAACCTCATCGCTGCCGAACCAGATATTGCACGCGTTCCAATTATGATTGATAGTTCGAAGTGGGAAATCATTGAGGCAGGATTAAAATGTATTCAAGGCAAAGGGATTGTTAATTCAATTTCACTGAAGGAAGGTGAAGAAAAATTCATTGAACAAGCTAAAAAAATAAAGCGCTATGGCGCGGCAGTCATTGTCATGGCTTTTGACGAAAATGGTCAAGCGGATAGTTATGAGAGACGGATTGAAATTTGTCAACGCTCATACGATATCCTCACTAAAGAAGTTCTTTTCGCCAAAGATGACATCATCTTTGACCCAAACATCTTTCCAGTTGCAACGGGAATGGAAGAACATAACAACAATGCCTTAGATTTTTTCAGGGCAACAAAATGGATCCGCACAAATCTTCCCGGAGCACATGTCAGCGGAGGCGTTTCAAATGTGTCCTTTTCCTTTCGAGGAAACAATAAAGTACGCGAAGCCATGCACTCCGCATTTCTTTATCATGCAATTGCTCACGGTATGGATATGGGAATTGTCAATCCAAGCATGCTGGAAGTATATAGCGACATTGAGCCACAACTATTAGAATTTGTTGAGGACGTATTACTAAATCGTCGACCAGATGCTACCGAGCGCTTATTAGAATTAGCTGAAACCGTTAAAGGCGATGGAAAGAAAAAAGAAATCGATTTAAGTTGGAGAAATGCATCTGTGAAAGAGCGCTTGTCTTATGCATTGGTGAAAGGACTCGTGGAATTTATCGATGAGGATGTAGAAGAATGTAGACATTTATTTGACCGACCAATTGAAGTTATCGAAGGTCCGTTGATGGATGGGATGAACACCGTCGGTGATTTGTTTGGAAGTGGTAAAATGTTTCTTCCGCAAGTAGTGAAGTCTGCAAGAGTAATGAAAAAAGCCGTGGCTTATCTACTTCCTTACATTGAAGCAGAAAAGGACGGAAAAAGTTCTTACGCAGGAAAGATCCTGATGGCCACCGTAAAAGGAGATGTGCATGACATTGGAAAAAATATAGTAGGTGTTGTACTCGCTTGTAATAATTATGAAGTGATCGACATTGGTGTCATGGTTCCGGCGGAAAAAATCATTCAAACGGCAATTGAAGAAAACGTAGATATCATTGGATTAAGTGGGCTTATCACACCTAGTTTGGATGAGATGGTTCACATGGCAAAAGAAATGGAACGCGCGGGCTTAAGTATCCCCCTTCTTATTGGAGGAGCAACAACTTCCAAGGTTCACACAGCTGTGAAAATCGATCAATATTATCAATTAGGTCAAGCGGTTCATGTACTCGATGCCTCACGCTCGGTTACGGTTGTTGAAAGTTTACTTGGACCCAAAAAAGATGCATTTATTGTAAATTTAAAAGAAGAATACAGTCGTTTGCGTGAACACCATGAAAAACATCGGGCTGCCAAGGATCTATTATCACTTGCTGATGCTAGAGCGAATAAAACTTCGCTTGATTTTTCTGATTGCAACATTGCCATCCCAAAGAAACTAGGAACCCATGAATTAACGGTTTCACTTGATAAATTAGTGCCTTATATTGACTGGACACCTTTTTTCCAGACATGGGAACTACACGGGAAATTTCCTGCCATATTAAATGATGACATTGTTGGTGTTGAGGCCACAAATCTATTCGGTGACGCTCAAAAAATGTTGGAATCCATGGTGGGTGAATCGTGGGTAAGCGCAAAAGCAATTTTCGGAATTTATCCAGCAACGAGCATTGGCGACGACATTGAAATCACAGATTCCAGTTCCACGGAAGAACGAATTTTCATACAACGGACTTTAAGACAGCAAACGAAAAAGGCGTTAGGACAATCGAATATTGCCTTGTCTGATTTTATTACACCGAAAGTAAGTGGGAAACAAGATTACATTGGTGCATTTGTTGTGACAACTGGCATTGGACTAGATGAACACGTGGAGAGATTTGAAAAAGATCACGACGACTACAGTTCCATCATGGTGAAAGCACTAGCCGATCGTTTAGCAGAAGCGTTGGCAGAGTATTTACATCACCTTGTTCGAACCGACTATTGGGGCTACGAAAACGAGGATGATTTTTCCAAGGAAGAATTAATTCAAGAAAAATACCGCGGTATTCGTCCAGCTCCGGGATATCCTGCTTGTCCCGATCACTTGGAAAAAATTACGATTTTCGATTTGCTGAACGCGACAGAATCCATCGGTGTTTCCTTAACGGAAAGTTTAGCGATGACGCCAGCATCATCCGTGAGTGGTTGGTACTTTGCGCATCCAGATGCAAAATATTTTGGACTCGGTAAAATTACAGAGGAACAAGTTCAAAACATGGCTACACGAAAAGGCGAATCCTACGAATCAATTGCACGTTGGTATTCTTCCGTTTTGGTTTAATTGGCTTCGCTTTCGAAAAAAGCATCAATAGAATGTGGCCCTTGAAGTGCAGCTTGAACAGCTAGTTCATCACATCGTTCATTTTCTGCGTGACCTGCGTGTCCCTTTACCCAAACGAACTTTAATTTGAAGCGGCTGTGGGACTTTAGATAGCGCAGCCAAAGATCTTTGTTTTTTTTGTCCTTGAAGTCTTTTTTTACCCAACCAAAAACCCAGCCTTTGGTAATGGAATCAATGACATACTTGGAATCAGAATAAACGGTTACTGGAAATTTATCCGATTTAATTTTCTCCAATGCCGCACATACCGCCATTAATTCCATGCGGTTGTTTGTTGTTTTTCGAAATCCTTCCGCAAGTTCTTTTCGTTGATTGCCAAAAATGAGAATTGCTCCATATCCACCAGGACCTGGATTTCCACGGGATGAACCGTCTGTGTATACTTTGATTTCTGACATTATTATTTTTTGTATTTCCAATGAAGTGATTTCCCATCTCGCAGGTTTTCTAACATCATTTTGGTTCGCTTATTTTTGGTTTCAGACGTTTTAGAATCAAAAATCCAAGTAACGTATTCTTTTCGTTGTGACGGACTTAGTCGATCAAAACTGGCCCCTTCCTTTTGAGCATTCAAAAAGAATTCTGGGAAATCTAAACTCGTTTGTTCTGGTTTATCAATAGCTTGAGATTTTTTCTGAACAGTGACACCTTTTTCAGATAATTCAATAGCATGTAGAATATAAGTTATTAAGAGTTCTCGTTCGGGTAATTGTGAAACTGTTGTAATCTTACCTAAACTTCCCATAGCTGTTTTTCCAACCTGTTCTAATATATGATGTGGATCTGACATTTGAGCTCCTAACCAAAATCCAAAAGAACAATGGTTTTTAAACGCACTGAAGGAACAAATTATTTTGCCATTAAAGGTATAATTTGGGAAACTCCACTTCCATGTTTCCTCTAATTCAGGATGTGCTTCCTGAATGATGGATCTCATTTCCTGTAGAATGGGACGAGCGAAATCCGCTGATTTTTCTATAAACGCATCGACACGAGAATCTTGAATCATGACTTATTTAGATTTCAAACGCTTAGGATTCTCACTCAAAAATGCTGTCCATGAATCACCTTTTGATTTATTGTGTTCTCCGATTCCTTTGGAAAAATGATGACATACAGCAGCTGCTAATCCATCCGTGGCATCCAAGTATTTAGGCATATCTTGAAAATTCAATAGTTTTTGAAGCATGGAAGCTACTTGTTCTTTTGAAGCTGCACCGCTTCCAGTTATGGATTGCTTAATTCTTCTTGGAGTATATTCCTCGAAAGGAATATTGTGGTTCAAACAGGCTGCAATCGCGACACCCTGTGCGCGTCCAAGCTTTAACATGGATTGCACATTCTTTCCGAAAAAAGGCGCTTCAATCGCCATTTCATCCGGTTTATACTCAGCGATGAGACCGTTTAAACGATCAAGAATTCGTTTTAATTTATCCGGATGATTCGACAACTTATTCAATTGGATGACGCCAAAATTCAGCATGTGAAGTTGGTTCTTTTTCACATGAATGAGTCCATATCCCATTACCGTAGTTCCGGGATCAATTCCAAGAATAATCTTGTCTTCCGTCATTTTATTCAATTCGGGTTTAAAGCTAGTCAATGTTTAGAAAAGAAGTGAAGTCCGTGTGAAAATCCTTTTAAGTGGATTAATTAGCTGAGGAAATGTTATCCTCCTCCACGAGGGCATCACCTCGCATACGCAACAACAATTGAATCAGTGCAATGACATCCTTTTCACAATAGATTCGAATTCGATCTAGGTCGTTTTCCTCGTAATATACTCGAGCGACATCCGCACCAGAAATATCATCTTTGGGAGTGGGAATTTTAAAAACATGACACAATAAAGCCAAAGAAGTGAAAGCCTTGTAATCTCCAAACTTCCATAGTTCTAACGTATCTAAATGATTGATTTCCCACGGTTTTTTACCCGCAATATCTAAAATGCCTGGAAGAGAAATCCCATTAATGAGCATGCGTCGACAGATGTATGGGATATCAAATTCCTTGGAGTTATGTCCACAAATTACATGATACGTTGTGTTGTAATGCTCTTCCAATAACTTTTTAAATTGTCGAAGCAGAGTTTCTTCATCCTCATGGGCATAGGATTTCAAACGAATGGTTTTACCAGTGGAGGTTTCTCGAACCATTCCAACCGAAATACACACGATTTTTCCAAACTCAGCAAGTATCCCTCCCTTTTCATTGTAAATCATTTCAATATTCTTCTCCGGATTTACTTGAAATCGATTCTTCGCGTAAAAAAGCTCTTGTCCCTTTTCGTCTAAGTCTTGGTATTGATAAATTTGAGGTACTGTTTCAATGTCCAAAAAGAGAACTTTGTCAAACTGAATTCGTGAAAGCATAGTCTATGATTTATATGATGAATATAGTTGAAAATGTTGATTAATCGGAGTAAAAACGTCAAATTTGCTAAAATTGATATATGTCCGAGCAAATAATCATTTCTGGCGAAACGAAACAAGCAAAATATGAAGCATTATTGCCTCAGATTTTTGCTTTAACAGAATCTGAGTCTTCATGGATTGCGAATTTGGCCAATACTTCTGCGGCATTGAAGGAAACGTTTGGATTCTTTTGGGTTGGGTTTTATTTAGTTGAAACCGAAGTGCTCGTTTTAGGTCCGTTTCAAGGTCCCGTTGCTTGCACTCGTATTTCCTTTGGAAAGGGCGTTTGCGGTGCTTCATGGGAGCAAAAAAATGCGATTCTAGTGCCGGACGTAGAGGCTTTTCCTGGACACATCGCCTGCAGTTCTTTGTCCAAAAGTGAAGTGGTGGTTCCATTATTGAAGGCCGGCGAAGTCATTGGTGTACTCGATGTAGACGGTGACAAGTTGAATGACTTCGATGAAGTGGATGTCAAATTTTTAACTCAACTTTGTACATGGCTCGTATCCTTGCATTAATTTGTTCCATTTTCCTTGTTGTTTCCTGTGGTCAAATCGGGACCATTTCAGGTGGGCCAAAGGATGAAATTGCACCACAAATTACCTCTTCCAATTTAACAGATAAACAATTAAACTTTTCTGAAAAAGTCATTGAATTTACCTTTGATGAATACATCGACTTGAATAAAGCTTCAGAACAAATCGTTCTTGTACCTGCGGATTCAAAACTTCAAAGTAAATTAACGAAAAAAACACTTTCCATTTCGTTAGAGGATTCGCTGCAGAAGAACACGACTTATACCCTTTATTTGAATGCTGCCGTGAAAGATGTAACAGAGGGTAACGATTCCCTCATGAAATTCACTTTTTCTACGGGTAAAGTAATTGATTCACTTTCATTACATGTTCGAATGTTCGATGCGTTTTCGAAAGAATGGAATTCGAAAGTCACTGTCGGACTTTATCCAAATTTTGAGGATGAGAGTCCACGTTATTTTACACAAAGTCAATCCAATGGCGTCGCACACTTCGAAGCCTTGCGTCCTGGAAGATATTTTGTAAAGGCATTTACCGACAAAAACCAAGATTTACGCATTCAACAATCCGAAATCCAGGGCTATAATTGGGATGCAATAACCCTTGATTCTGAGTTTACAGATACAATCCTTCTACCAATTTCTCTTCCCATTCAAGTAGACAAGGTGAAAAATGCGCGATTGATCCCTCCGGGAATCATTGGCGTTCATGTTCCAACAGATTTCGATCGATCGAACATCCAATTAAATGGACAAACATGCGACATCAATCAGTATATTGGCAGAGGTGAGGACAGTTTATTGATTTCAATTGGCGAAGTGAAAGAAATTGATTTGAAACTCATCATCGCAGGAGATACTATTCTACTTCGAAATACACCAAAACAACAAGCGGCCAAAGTCACCACTCAAATGATCGATAAAGAAGGGAAGCAAGATCGATTTTTTCTTACATGTTCCGATTTCATTCAATGGTTAGACACAAGTAAAATCACATTGAGGGATTTGGCGGATAGCAGTCTTGTAGCATTTGATGTGGAATTCTTGGCTAATGAATTCCAAATCCGACCGAAAAAATTCGCAAAAAACTACCAATTATCCCTTGCCGATGGTGCAATTCTCGGAAAGACAAAAAATGTTTCCAGTAAATTTCAAAAGGAAATCGAATGGAAGCAGGATCGAGACTTTGGTGATTTAACTATTCAATTATCTGATACGGTTTCCGCAGGAATCGTCCAGATCCTTCAAAAAAACCAAGTGATTCGGACAGTACTTTTTAATGAGATAGATAAAATAAACCTTCCCGATTTAGTGCCTGGTGAATATACTTTTAAAGTGATTTTCGACCGCAACAAGAATGGTAAATGGGATCCAATTTTACCGAATACCAAAACATTAGCAGAGGAAGTTTTGTTATTCAATACACCAGTAAAAATACGAGCAAATTGGGAGGTAGAAGTCAACTTTGACCTCCACTCTAATTAACCTTAACATTAACATAAACGAAAAATATGAAAAAATTAATTCTTAGTAGTTTCGTGTGTATCTCTTTGTTTACACAAGCACAAGTACAAACACCTAAGGCAAGTCCTGTAGCAAAAATTGAACAACGCGCTGGACTTACCGACATTACAATCAGTTACTCACGTCCGGCAGTAAATGGACGTAAAATTTTTGGTGAGTTAATTCCATTTGGAGTACGCTGGAGATTGGGAGCAAATGAAAACACCAAAATCACTACAAGTGATGTCTTGATCTTTGGCTCGGACACTTTGCAAGCTGGAACATATGCACTATTCGCTACACCGAATCAAGATAGTTGGGTAATCGATTTTTACACGGAAACAACAAATTGGGGCTTACCTGAAAAATGGGAGACTTCGAAGGTAGCATTAACAGTAAATGCGAAAGTTAAGAAAATGCCAATTGTTA
Source organism: Crocinitomicaceae bacterium (assembly GCA_024643365.1). Lineage (GTDB taxonomy): Bacteria > Bacteroidota > Bacteroidia > Flavobacteriales_D > Crocinitomicaceae > UBA952. The sequence goes on from JAHENC010000002.1 coordinate 256,238, forward strand.
CCGAAAACCTCAGTATTTCGCTTGACAACATGGAATTTAACAGCGCTGTTTTATCCATCACTTGGGATAAAACACAAATCTCTCTTCCATTTACTTTAAGCACGAAAGAAAAAGTTTTAGCAAGTATTGAAAAAGTGCTTTCGGCAAGTGTTGTCACTGCAAACGATTATAATCAAGCAGCGAGTTATTACTTCACAGAACAAATTGACATGAAAAAAGCCCTTGAATGGTCCACGAAAGCGGTGGAGATGAAGGGAGTGAGTGCTTATTGGATGACCAGATTAAAATCCCAATTACAAGCGGCAAATGGTGATATCAAAGGAGCGATTGAAACAGCAAAAATTTCTTTAGCAGAAGCAGAGAAGGACGGCGATCAAAACTATGTTAAAATGAATCAATTATCCATTGAAGAGTGGAGTAAAAAGAAATAACATTGTTCCAAAAGTACCGCTATCACATTTGGTTACATGTGATTATTTTCATGTGGGGATTTACCGGAATACTTGGTAAACTGATTCACTTAGATGCCGTCATTATTGTATGGTACAGAGTAATTATTGCCGCTTTGTTCCTTGTGTTTTACTTCATTTGGATGAAAAAATCCTTTTCATTTCCATTGAAGCATGCATGGAAAATTATTCTGGTTGGAATGATTGTCGCCGGACATTGGATGACCTTTTATTACAGCATCCAATTATCCACAGCATCCCTCGGGATTTTGTGCCTATCCACCACAACTTTACATGTCACCTGGATAGAACCGATTGTCATGAAGCGAAAATTTTCTTGGATGGAGTTCCTCTTTGGACTTCTTGTGATTTTTGGGATTTACTTCGTGGCGCATGATTTCAATGAGACCGAAAAAACTGCCTTGTATTTTGGACTTGTATCTGCATTGCTTGCTGCGTGTTTTTCCGTTTTTAATGGGCGATTGGCGCAAGATGTAGAATCAGCTCATATTACTTTGTATGAACTCATCACAGGCATTGTCTTTATAAGCTTCGTACTCGGATTCAGTGGAAAGTTAAACGCTTCAAAGTTAAGCATTACATTGTCAGATGGATTGTGGTTATTGTTTCTAGGAATTGTATGTACGTCCTTTGCCTTTTTAATGACCATTGAAATAGTTAAAAGACTTGGTGCGTTTACTGTTTCCTTAAGTATCAATCTAGAACCAGTTTACACGATCATCTTGGCGATTTTCATTTTAAAAGAACATAAATTATTGAATATTAACTTTTACCTAGGATCGTTGATCATCATATTAGTAGTAATTGCTAATGGTCTGTATAAGAATTGGCTGAACAACACCGAACAAAAAACAAAAATGACAGAAAATGGAATATACTAATCTTGGAAAATCCGGCTTACAAATTAGCCGACTTTCACTGGGTTCATGGTTAACCTTTGGGAAGCAAATTGGCGATGATGTCGCTGAAAGACTCATGGACATCGCTTATGAAAACGGTATTAATTTCTTTGATAACGCCGAGATTTATGCGCGTGGAAGAAGTGAAGAAGTGATGGGCGCAATTCTGAAAAAGAAAAATTGGACGAGAGACAGTTACATTGTCAGTAGCAAAGTGTTTTTTGGAAATGGCGGACAACTTCCAACGCAAAAAGGTTTAAGCCGCAAACACATTGTTGAAGCGTGCGAACAAGCATTGAATCGTTTTCAATTAGACTATTTAGATTTGTTTTTATGTCACCGTCCAGATAAACAGACGCCAATTGAAGAAACAGTTTGGTCCATGCATCAGCTCATTATGCAAGGGAAAATCTTGTATTGGGGAACTTCGGAATGGAGTGCACAAGAAATAATGGAAGCACATATGTTCGCGAAACAAAACCACCTCATCGGTCCAATTGTCGAGCAACCGGAGTACAACATGTTCACGCGTCAAAAAGTCGAAGTTGAATTTTCTCAAGTTTATAAGACAGTAGGACTTGGAACAACTATTTGGTCTCCGTTAGCTAGTGGAATATTAAGCGGGAAATACAATAAAGACTTTCCTAATGATACTAGACTAGGAATGGAAGGAATGGATTGGCTAAAAGAAAAAAACCTAACCGCAGAACGCATTGATGTTGTAAAAAAACTAAGTGCATTGGCAACAGATTTAGATATGACTTTACCTGTTCTAGGACTTGCTTGGTGTTTGAAAAATCCAAATGTGAGTACCGTTATTTTGGGGGCAAGTAAAGAGTACCAATTAACCGAGAATTTAAAATCACTTGAAGCCAAAGAAAAACTCACCGCAGAAGTGATGGAAGAAATTGAGTTGATCCTATCAAATAAACCGATTCATCCGGATCATTAATAAACAATTTTTAAAATTGGATGTTAGTCCTTTAAATCACTAATTTTGCCCAGCATTATTTCAGAAGCATGATCGAAACAGATATTATTATTATTGGCGCAGGTCCAGTCGGACTTTTTACCGTATTTGAGGCCGGACTTTTAAAGTTACGTTGTCATTTAATTGATTCATTACCACAAGCAGGTGGGCAATGTTCAGAAATTTATCCAAAGAAACCGATTTACGATATCCCTGGATTTCCATCTGTGCTTGCAGGAGAATTAATCGACAATTTAATGGAACAAGCAGCGCCTTTCAAACCGGGATTCACTCTCGGAGAAGCTGCACTTTCGATTGAAAAAACGGCAGAAGAAAAATTCATTGTCACAACAATTAAAGGAACCAAACACATTGCTCCAATTGTCATGATCGCTGGTGGACTTGGTGTTTTCGAACCAAGAAAACCACCTATTGATAACATCGCGGATTACGAAGACAAAGGAGTTGAATACATTATCAAAGATCCAAGCATTTATCAAGATAAAGAATGTGTCATCGCCGGTGGCGGTGATTCTGCATTGGATTGGTCCATTTATTTAACCGAGCGAAAAATTGCAAAAAAAGTACATTTAGTACATCGAAGCAGCTCGTTCCGAGGACATTTAGATTCAGTTCAAAAAGTCATTGACATGGCTGGAACAGGTGAAATAAACTTAATTACGGAAGCAGAAGTTACCGGACTATCTGGAACAGATAAACTTGAGAATGTTCACGTGACTCATCAGAAAGATGGGGAAATCGTAATCAACGCGGATCATTTCATTCCACTTTTTGGATTAAAACCTAGTTTAGGTCCAATTGCAGATTGGGGATTGGAAATCGAGAAAAGCGCGATTAAAGTGAATACACTTGACTATTCTACAAATATCCCTGGAATATATGCGATTGGCGATGTGAATACGTATGAGAACAAATTAAAATTGATTCTTTGCGGATTCCATGAAGGAACACTAGCTGTTCAATCCGCTTTTGCACGCATTCATCCAGAGAAAAAGAACGTCTTGAAATACACAACCGTTAATGGTGTTCAAGGGTTTTAATTGACTTTTGATATTCGATTGAAAGGAGTAACTTTGTTCAGATGAATCGCTGGACCGTTAATTCTGTAGTCATACTTGGACTCGTTTCCATTTTTAGTATCCTGCTGGTGCAATTCGTATGGATGCGCAGTACGGTGGAAATGCAGGCCAAAAACATCGCTATTCAAGAAAAAGAAGACAGCTTAAATTTACGTGAGTTCTCACAGGAAGCACACAGCGCACTAAGAGAGGTTCTCGAACAAATTTCTACTAATCATCCCGATCACACCGATTTATACGGAGCTATCAAACAAATCAAAAGCAATCACTTCACCGTTGATTTCAATGAAGAATTACAGCCTTTTTACCTAGAAACCTTACTTAAAAAGGAATTGTACCATCAAAACATTCACCAAGATTTTGTCTATGGAATTTATGATTGCTTTACCGACTCTATCGTACTAGGAAATCTGATTAAATTCACGAAGGATTCCTTGTACGCAGATTCCAAACATGGACTTCTAGGACTAACCCCGAAATCGTTGAATCTCACCAAAGACGGACATTATTTCACGGTTTATTTTCCAAATGTAAAACCAAAACCAATCGAGGCAGCTTCCTTTGTTTCTCCGTGGGTTTATCTTGTGATTATCATTCTTTTCGTTATTGTTTTCTTTGCATTTAGTCTTGGAATTATCATTCGTCAAAAGAAACTTTCTGAAGTAAAAACAGACTTCATAAACAACATGACGCACGAATTAAAAACACCTATTTCAACCATTAGTCTCTCTAGTGAAATGCTGATGCGAATGGATTTATCTGAAGAAAATCAGGAGAAAATACGAAAATATGCGAGTATCATATTTAAGGAAAATAAGCGACTAGAAAACCAAGTTGAGCGCGTCTTGAATGTGGCGAAACTCGATAAAGATCAGGTTGTTTTGGATAAAGAACTTTTCAATATAAATGAATTACTTGCCGAAGTAAAAGATAATTTTGAGTTTAATCAAACCGAAATTGGTGGGTTACTCACCATTGATTGTGACGCACAAAACTTTGAAATACAAGCCGATTCTGTTCACCTCACGAATGTCATATACAACCTTCTCGATAACGCCATTAAATATTGCGAGGGGAAAGCCATGATTCACATTCAAACTAGGAACGATAAAAATGGACTTTTAATTGAAATTTCAGATAACGGAATCGGAATTAAAAAAGAGAATTTAAAAATGATCTTCGATAAATTCTACCGAGTTCCAACTGGAAATGTTCATGATGTCAAAGGATTTGGCTTAGGTTTGTTTTATGTAAAACTGATTATCGAGGCACATCAAGGAAAAATCGATGTAAAAAGCACCCTTGGAAAAGGAACTACTTTTACCCTTTGGTTACCTTTTTGATTTTTTAACACGTATCAAAGGAACATCAGGCTGAGGGAATATCCCTTTTCGCAAGACTGTTTTTTTTGCAGTATTTAAAATAATACGTTCCTCGATTCCCGAATTTTCACGCGGAAAAATCATTATAATTTCATTTGGACTAGTTGATTTTTGCGCAGTATAGAGCCCAGAAATCCGACTGCTTCCAATAGTTATATACAAACTATCCTTCTTCACATTTATGTCAATTTGCATGGGCGAGATTTCTACGATTTCTTGTCCAAGCATCGCACTATATTTAGGGATTTCTCCATGGTAACTTTTGCAATATTTTCGTTTCACACGAACAGTTTGTGTGGCAGCATCGTCCACGAAAAGACCAATAAACACAAAAGCGAAGAACCATTTCATACACGAAAATAAACAATTTCATTTGATTGTAAGCACATCAAAATCTGATGGAATTGAAGCAATGTTACACGTCAAAAGTAAAATTTTGGCTATTTTAGCGCTAATCTTCAGCTCACATGAAACAATACCACGATTTACTTCAGCACATTCTTGATCACGGCGTTAAAAAAGAGGACCGAACAGGGACTGGAACAATCTCTGTATTTGGCTACCAGATGCGCTATAACTTACAAGAGGGTTTCCCTTGTTTGACGACAAAAAAGTTGCATTTACGCTCCATTATTCATGAATTATTGTGGTTTCTAAAAGGCGACACGAATATTCAATACCTAAAAGATAACAATGTTTCTATTTGGGATGAATGGGCTGATGAAGATGGGAATTTAGGTCCAGTTTATGGCTCTCAATGGAGAAGTTGGCCTGCAGCAGATGGACGCCACATCGATCAAATCACCCAAGTTATAGATCAAATAAAAAACAATCCGGATTCAAGAAGGATCATTGTTTCCGCTTGGAATGTTGGGGAAGTAGATAAAATGGCTTTGCCACCATGTCATGCCTTTTTTCAGTTCTATGTCGCTGACGGAAAATTAAGTTGTCAATTGTATCAACGAAGTGCGGATACATTTTTAGGAGTTCCTTTTAACATTGCTTCTTATGCCTTGTTGACCATGATGATGGCACAGGTATGCGGATTACAGGCTGGTGACTTCGTTCATACCTTAGGTGACGCGCATTTGTACTCAAATCACATCGAGCAAGCGCACTTGCAATTGTCACGTGAATTCAGAACTTTGCCAACCATGAAAATAAATCCGGAAGTAAAAAGTTTATTTGACTTCACCTACGACGATTTCGAATTGTGTAATTACGATCCGCATCCACATATTAAAGCAGCAGTAGCCATCTAATGAAAACTGCACTCATAGTTGCCATGGACTCCGATAGAGGAATTGGGAAGAATAATGATCTCATGTGGCACTTACCAAAAGACATGAAGTTCTTTAAAGATACCACGCAAGGACAAATTGTTGTGATGGGTAGAAAGAACTATGATAGTATTCCCGAAAAGTATCGTCCACTCCCAAACCGTTTGAATGTGGTATTAACACGAAACGAAAACTTTGATGCACCTAATTGTTTAGTGTTTCATTCATTGGAGGAATGTCTTGCGCACTTCAAAGGAGAAACTGAACGTATTGTTTTCATCATTGGTGGAGGGGAAATATACCGTATGGCTTTAGATTCAGGTATCCTAGACGAAATGTACATTACACATGTTCAAGAACGCTACGACGCAGAAACGTTTTTTCCAAACTTTGAAGAAGTAGAATGGGAAAGTCAGATTCTTTTTGACCAGGATAAAGATGCACAACATGAAGCAGCATTTACCGTAAAGAAATACACGCGTAAAGCTTAAATCAAGCTTAATTTCATTACCGAAATTAGCGCCGCCGTTTCCGTTCTGAGCCTATAATCACTGAGACTTACAGCTTGATATCCATTCTGCAAAGCGATGCTCACCTCGTTTTCTGAAAAATCTCCTTCTGGACCTATTAAAAATACCTTTGATTCAGAAATGGCCGCTAAAGCAAGCTTCGTTGCTGGATAGCAATGTCCGATGTATCCATCCGGATGCTCTTCAACAAACGACTTAAATGGCGTTAATTCCGAGATTTCTGGTAAATAATAGCGTTTGGATTGTTTCATCGCGGAGATAGCAATTTTCTCCAAGCGATCTAATTTCAATTGTCCGCGTTCATTATGATCACATTTCAGAAAGGACAGTTTATTCAATCCTATTTCGGTTGCTTTCTCCACAAGCCATTCCATGCGATCCATGTTTTTGGTAGGCGCCAAAGCTAAATGAATGTCCTGACTAGCAGGTGCATAAAATTCAGAACTGAGAATCCGTAATCTGCATTTTTTAGGATGATCGTCATCGATTTCAGCAATAGCAGAAAGTCCTTTCCCATTTAGTAATTCAACTTTTGAACCTTGCTTCAAGCGAAGAACACGTACACAATGTTTGGATTCTTCCTCCGTGAGTGTATACTCATGGCAACTATTCGTGATTTCTGGTGCGTAGAATAAATGCATTAATGAAGGATTTGATAGGTCAATTCTTTTAATAATTCGCCTTGACTCATACTTGAATTACCAACACCTTTCGCTTTCAGGTCGAAGCGGTGTAATAATTCAATCGCTGCTGCAATTTTCCTTGGGTCATATTGATTTTTTGCCTGAATTAATTCTCCTGCAACAAATGGATGTACCCCTATCGTTTGAGCGACAGCTTCCCTCGATTTATTCGGCAAGAAATGAATTCGCATGATTTGGGAGAAAAACTTGAACAAATTTGAAATGATCACAGTTAAATCCGCGGCTTTTGGATTGTACTCAAAATACTGAATGATTTTAAACGCTTTTTCTGTGTTCCGTGCAGAAATTGCATTAACAAATTCAAATACATTGTAATCCTTTGAAATACCGATGTTTAATTCGATGTGCGTTTCATCAATCGTCGTCCCAACGGGTAGAAGAATTGCTAATTTTTCCAACTCCTTGACAATTCGACCTAAATCTGTTCCTAAAAACTCGGCTAATAGCATACTCGCCTTGGAATTTATTCCAAATCCCGTAGACTTGACGTACTGTTGTATCCAATCGGCTAATTGATATTCTCTGACTTTATCTGATTTGAAAACAGTTCCGTTTTTTGCAAAAGACTTGAGTACTTTTTTACGCGCATCGAAGGTTTTGTACTTATAGCAAATCACAAAAATTGTTGTGTCGGAAGGATGTTCAGCGTATTGCTCTAAGCCATCCATGTTTTTGAAATCCTGCGCTTCCTTGAGTACCACAAGACGCTTATCAGACATCATTGGATAAGCTTTCAATTCGCTAATTAAAGATAAAAGTTCAGCGTCCTTTCCGTAGAGTATCGTTTGATTAAAATCTCTTTCATGTTCCTCCATGGCATGTTCCATGATGGCATCGGATAGCAAGTCTATAAAGTATGCCTCTTCCCCATGTAGGAAGTACATTTTCTCAAACTTTTTATTTTTGATATCCTTAAGGAGGAGTTTATGATCCATTACTGATGTTTTTCCCAGATTTGACTCAATTCAACAAGCGTGTCAACGGCTTTTTGCATGTCTTGAACGCTTACATACTCATGACGGGAATGAATCGCCATTTCTCCAGTAAAGATGTTTGGACAAGGCAATCCCATAAAAGACAATCTCGAACCATCTGTTCCACCGCGAATAATTGCGCGATTTGGCTCAATTCCTGCTTTTTTCATTGCTTCCACTGCATAATCCGTAACAAAAGGTAAGTCTTGAAGGATTTCCTTCATATTTCTATACTGTTCAAATACATCAAAATCGATATAAGAACCTGGATGTGCTGCAACAACCGAATCTGCCATCTCTTTCAAGCGTCGTTCATAGACCGCCAATTTAGATGTGTCGTGATCACGAATAATGAATTGAACAGTTGTGGATTCTAGTCCACCTTCGATAGAAACTGGATGAACAAACCCCTCGCGACCAGAAGTTGTCTCTGGAGACCAAGAGTCCTTAGGTAAAGCGTCAATAAGTGAAGCTGCTAATTTCATGGAATGCACCATTTTATTTTTTGCATATCCTGGATGCGCACTGACGCCATGAAAAGTGATTTTCACCGCATCGGCAGAAAACGTTTCGTCTTCAATATCTCCCAATGGACCACCGTCCAATGTATAACCATAGTCTGCATTTAGTTTATTCATATCTAAGCGCTCCACTCCTCTACCAACTTCTTCATCTGGAGTGAATAGAATACGAATTGGACCATGTTTTACTTGCGGATTTTGTTGGATGAATTGAGCGAAGTCCATGATTATCGCAATTCCAGCTTTGTCGTCTGCGCCCAAGAGTGTTAATCCACTCGCTGTAATAAGATCATCTCCAATTTTTGAGGCGAGGTAACGGTGTTTCTCTGTGGTAATGACTTGCGTTGTATCATCCGGAAGAACAATAGGGTCACCGGTATATTTTCGATGTACAATAGGCTTGACGTTTGTTCCGCTGCAATCTGGAGCAGTATCCATGTGTGAGCAAAAACAAATTGTAGGCAAATCAATACGGTCTGAATTTGATGGGAGTGTAGCAAAAACATATCCCCATTCATCCATTTCCGCATCAACCACACCTAAATGCTGCAATTCATCGACAAGAATCCTGCCTAAATCCTTTTGTTTTTCAGAGGAAGGGAAACTTGTTGAGTTTGGATCGGCAGTAGTATCAATTTGAACATAGCGTAAAAAACGCTCTTCAACGGAGTATGTGTAGGACATATTTACTTTTATCCAAAAATAGCAAGAATCGCTAAAATATAGGATAGCTTAGGAAACTAATTCTCTCAATGTTTTCAACTCTTCTACCTTTTCAATATTGCCAACTTGTTGAAAGGATGAGATTAAATTAGTGAGCATTCGTTTGATGACAGACGTATTCGAGCAAGGCTCAAAATACTCTCTGTGATGATTTAAATTTAATCCATTTAGAAAATCCTTGATTTCATTTGTATCAAAAATACTTCCTTTGGAAAATGCGTTGATGTAAAAAAGGACCCCGAATTCATTTTGTTGATTAATCGCAAAACTAGAATATTTGGCATCCATATAAGCTAAAACGAAGTGATTCGGTAAGTTGACTCCGTAAATGGGTAAATCCAACGATTGTGCAATGATGCTATAAATCAAACAAAGACTCAACGGATTTCCTTTTTTAGACTCGAGTACTGTATTAATGTATGAATTGACCGATGAATGGAAATTCTTGTTATCACCATGAAAATGATGCAAGCCAAAAAAGACTCTATTAAATATTTTCACTTGTTCAAACGCTGTTTGATTGTCATTTAACTCCAACCAAATGTCCCGCCGTATCATTTGCAAGGACTCATGAATTTTAGGTTCGTCCAAACCTGGGTATTGATACTTCGCAACGATAATTGCGCCTTGCAGCAAGTCCTTTTCTGTCGATTGAACCCATGCCGTCAGTTTGGATTTCACTTCTTCAAATTGAATATCGTGAATGATTGATTCAATTCTATTCTGAAAAAGCAAACCGTAATAATCCGTCTCCCAAGAATTTTCCAAATAAGGAATTGCTTCGGAACCAATTTTAACTAACTGGTCTCGCACATGTTCAAATACCGACTCATCAGGATCATCGATGAGTTGTACTAAAGCTTGAATAGACGAAGTGACATGCATACGTTGGCAAATATATTCCGTAGTTGCTTGTCGAAATTCACCAATCCAGATCTTTATCAAAGTATAAATGTTAATTTTTATGAAACCAATTCATAAAATACCCGTTAGAACTACACAATTACTGAATTAACTTTGCTACAGGTTGATTTTAAAGAGGCTCTTAATGGGCCTCTTTTTTTTATATTTGTTAAAAGTCAAGCATGAAAATCACCTTGTTTTCACTCCTTATATTTCTCACAGGTATTTCTTGTCAGAATAATCCGTGCAAAATGACTGCGGATGAATTTTCAGTAAAAGGATCTTATTTAGGCAAGGTTCATCTCTCCAAGAAGGAAGCTTGTCCGATTTACATAACCATTGAAGGTGTTTTTAGTAAATCAACTATTGTGGATTTTCACACGATATATCCTGTCAATCTAGAAAGCGTATTTAAAAAGGATGGACTCTATATACGATTTAACTACACCACAAGTCGAGCGATGAGTCCTGAGGGATGTATGACAGATGGCGTTGTAAGTCTAGAAAATGTCGAAAAATCGAAAGTTACGGAAGGAACTAAATTCCAGTGAAATCACGAACGAGGTAGCTTAACGCTTTCCCTACGATTAAAGAATCCGTTTCAGAGATGGGAGCTGCTTCTGTCAAATTCAAATAGGCTACCTGTTTTTGTGTTTTCACAAAGTGTTTTGTGAATTGACGCACTTGATCCAATGACCAGCCACTTGGAGAAAGCGCGCTACTCGGCATATACGCAATGGAATCCATATCGATTTCTAGTCCAACCTGAGTGTCTGAATGAAAATGACGAAGAATGTTCGACTGATCGTCTAACAAATTTCTCTGCTGAAACAGGTAGGATTCATAATATGAATGGAATATTTGGTCACTCTTCAAGGCCTCACGAATGAACGCATTGTTATACGCCTCATGCAATCCTAGAACGGAATAATGCAGCAATACACCTTCCTCTATTGCTGTTGAAAAAGAATTTCCGCTGTGACGAACTTCCGTTGAACGCAAATCCGCATGGGCATCTAGGTTAATAACCGCCAATTTTTTGTGTGTTGAAGCCCAGCGCATCAAGGCTAGGGCATTATTATGACCACCCCCAACAAAAATTGGGATCTGATTAGCATTGACGTAAGTTTCTAAAATAAGTTGTAAAAAGGCATCTAATTCAGAGACTTTATTAGTCTGTCCCGACATACCTTGTTCCACCTCGACAACTTCACCCAAAATAAAAAGTGACTCATTCGGATACTCTTCGTGTACTTGTGTATTCAAAAAAGCCGTCGCAAATGCCGGAAAGGCAAATTGAGCACCAATTCTACCGTTATTCGCTAACGGACCGCAACATTCACGTATGCCAATGATCACATATTGTGCAGTAGAAAGAGACTGTTTAAGTAGGTAGTCACCCATACGTACTTCACCTGCTCGAGGAGCATAGCTATTTTGAATAAGGGAAGAATCCCATGATTGAAAGGTGAAGCTTGAATTATGACTATTCATTTTCGAGTATGTTTAAAACAAATGTAGGGATTGGAATCGGTTTCATGGAGTTTGCATCGACAAAAACAAGAGTCGTTTCAGCATCATTTAACAAAATGCCTTCTTCGTTCCAAACTTCATATTGAAAATAAATTCGCGTCCCCTGAAATTTGGTGATGATTGTTCTGATTTCCAATACATCATCGTATTTAGCCGCTTGCAAATAACGCATATGGAATTCTGTAACTGGTAATAAAATTCCACTTTCCTCTAAAAGTTTATAAACAATCCCCAATTCTCGTAGTGCTTCGACACGTGCAACCTCAAAATATTGAGCGTAATTTCCGTAATAACAAAAGCCCATTTTATCCGTTTCGCTGTAACGAACACGCAGTTTTGTTGAAAACCTTTTTTTTGCGTTTTTTTCATTCATAGAACGAAATTAAAAATTCCACCGAATCTTTTGTAGAATGGAGGAAAGAATCGTAAATTAGCTATGACTTCAGTATTAATTTTAGATTACTAAAATTTATTCTTTACATGTAAAATAAATTAAATAATCAAGGGGTATTTGATTTTTTTTTTAACTTTTTTATGTAAATATTTGTCCTCTCTTTATTTCAAGATACAATACGAGAATTTTCACTCGAATTGAAAGCAAGTGTAAATAAGATTATGTTAAAAACTATGAGTATAAGTCACGAAGCGGCATGGGATGCCTGTTTGAAAGTTATTAAAGATAATATTTCATTGCAAGCGTTTAAAACTTGGTTCGAGCCAATCATTCCTACGAAATTAGAGAATAATGTATTGACGATTCAAGTACCTTCGCATTTCTTTTACGAGTGGTTAGAACAACACTACATTGTATTACTGAGAAAAGTTGTAAAAAAAGAACTTGGATCAGAGGGAAGTTTAGAGTACAGCATTGTTATGGAGAACAATTCGCGTACATCTAATCCTTATACGGTGAAGATACCTGCGAATAATTCCAGTAACTTAAAAAATGCACCCGTTAATCTTCCGATTAACGTTAACGAGAAACAAATACGCAATCCGTTTATCATCCCCGGATTGAAAAAAGTTAACATAGAATCAAACTTAATTCCAAACTTCACTTTCGAAAACTTTGTAGAAGGAGAATGCAATCGTTTGGCTCGCGCTTCGGGATACGCTGTGTCGAACAAACCAGGCGGAACGGCATTCAATCCACTTTTATTATATGGTGGCGTTGGACTAGGAAAGACACACCTTGCTCATGCGATTGGTATTTCCATAAAAGACAACTTCCCAAATAAAACAGTTTTATACGTTCAGTCAGAAAAGTTTGCCCATCAATTTATTGATGCCATTAAAAATCAAACAACGAATGACTTTGTACACTTCTATCAAATGATTGATGTACTTATCATTGACGATGTACAATTTTTTGCTGGAAAAGAACGAACGCAAGATGTTTTCTTTTCCATTTTCAATCACTTGCACCAAAACGGAAAACAAATTGTCTTAACTTCAGACAAAGCTCCAGTCGAAATGCAGGGAATGGAACAACGTTTATTGTCTCGATTCAAATGGGGACTTTCCGCAGATTTAGGAACTCCAGATTTAGAAACACGCATCGCTATTCTAGAAAAGAAAATGTACGGAAGTGGTATTGAATTACCACGTGAAGTAGTAGAGTATTTAGCGTATTCGATTAATACGAATGTAAGAGAAATTGAAGGTGCTTTAAACACCTTACTTGCGCAAGCATCATTGAACAAAAAAGCCATAACATTAGAATTGGCTAAACAAATGGTGGATAAGTTCGTGAGAAGTACTGCACGTGAAGTTTCCATTGAATACATTCAAAAAGTAGTATGTGATTATTTCGATTTACCAATTGAAATGCTCAAATCAAAAACTCGTAAACGAGAAGTTGTTCAAGCGCGTCAGATTTCCATGTATTTCTCTAAAAAAATGACTAAGTCTTCTTTAGCAAATATCGGAGCACATTGCGGTGGGAAAGATCACGCCACTGTTTTACATGCTTGTAGAACGGTTGTGAACTTATCTGAAACGGATAAACAATTCCGCCATTATTTAGAAGAATTGGAGAAAAAACTTACGATTCAATAAGAAACGTTTACTTATCAAACTCTTTTCATGACACGCATACTCATGGTATGTTTAGGTAATATCTGTAGGTCTCCCATGGCTGATGGATTGTTACGTCGTAAAGTTAAAGAAGAAAAACTCAATGTATTCGTTGACTCTGCCGGGACAGCTAATTATCATATTGGCAAAAAACCAGACTCACGCATGTGTCAAACAGCAAAAGTAAACCAGACTAATATCGATGATTTACGTGCAAGGCAATTCGCTGTTCAAGACTTCGATCTATTTGATAAAATTTATGCAATGGACGAGGAGAATAAAGAGAACATCCTTCGACTTGCAAGAAACGAAAACGACATAGCCAAGGTTGAATTATTATTAAACGAACTCAATCCTGGAGAAAACTACGGTGTTCCCGATCCATATTACGGAACTATTGCAGATTTTCAAGAAGTATATACATTATTAGATCATGCCACAGATGTGGTTATAAGCAAAATAAAAAATGGCACAATTAGGTAACCTCTATTTAATCCCCAATACATTAGGCGGGGAATCAGTTTCAGACATATTGCCTGCGGACGCACAAAAAATCGCTACTAGTTTACGCTATTTTGCCGTAGAAGAAATCAAATCTGCTAGGCGATTACTTCGTAAAATGGATCGTACTTTCCCCATTGATGATTCTCAGTTTTTCATCATCAACAAACACATGAAAGAATCCGAATTAATGAAAATCCTTTTGATTTTAATAAAAGGGGAAAACATCGGGATTATTTCTGAGGCTGGATGTCCAGGAGTAGCTGACCCAGGAGCTGAATTAGTTGCACTTGCACACACACAAAATATAAAAATTGTTCCATTAGTTGGGCCATCTTCAATCCTACTTGCATTAATGGCAAGTGGTTTCTCCGGACAGGAATTTTCATTTCACGGATATTTACCCCGTGAGCGTAAAGAACGAATTAAGAAATTGAAGGACTTTGAAATGGACACGAAAAGAAGTGGCAAAACGCATATTTTTATGGATACACCATTTAGAAACATGCATGTTTTAGAAGACATGCTCAATGATTTGGGGGACAGCTGTCAACTATGCATAGCATCGAATGTTACCTTGCTCACTGAACAGATTCGCACAATGAGTGTCAAAGATTGGCGAGAAAAAGCTTACGACATTGGAAAAATTCCAACAATCTTTTTGATTGGAACAGCTCAATAATTTTCTAAACCACCTACGGGTGGTTTTTTTATGCGCAATAACTTTCAATTACAGACAACAAGTTTTTTACCCATTTCAAAATCAAATTAGATATTCAATAACACCTTTAAAATCGCGTATTTCGATGGATCGTTCAGGAAGAAAACGTATAGGCAAACTATAAGAGGAACTTCCGGGTGTTTATTCTGGTAAAAGCACAACGAATAAGCCCAGGATTGCTCATCTCTGTGTTGAACATCCGCGGGAATAAAAATCCGTCCATGGAGATTCAGAAAATATAGGACATAAAAAAACCCTGATTCTTGCGAACCAGGGTTTTAAAAGCGGCGTCTCGCGATGATTCGCGATTACTCTCACCCATCGAATGTGAAATTAGTGTAAGATTCAGAAA
>JAHENC010000008.1 GCA_024643365.1 Crocinitomicaceae bacterium
CAATTTAACAATTGAAGTATTTCCTAATTGAATAGTGTTATGTTCATTCGTATATGCATTGTAACCGATTACAATGACATTATCAAGGCCGTTTTGAGATTTTGCATTATATCCCAAAAATGTACTGTTATACGTTCGATTATCCCATGAAACCGCACCTGCATTGTATCCAACACCAGTGTTTCCACCACCATCACCTTGACCATCGAGTGCAAGGCTTCCGATTGCTGTATTTCCGCTTGAATTTATAAAGTATCCAGCATTAAATCCAACAGCTGTATTATTATTCCCTGTATTTTTATATAACGAAGCTTGACCTACAGAGGTATTTCTAAAACCCCAATAATTTAACCCTTGTGATTCATTTCCAATGGCAATATTCGCATATCCACCCACGTTATTATATAATGCAGTGTTTCCAACAGCAATATTATGATAACCATTTGAATTGTTAATCAATGCGTCTTTTCCAAAAACGGTATTGTTCTGTAGTGCATTATTATCTCCAACACCAGCTCCAATTCTCAATCCATAAACAGTCAAATTATAATTCCCGAGGTTAACCGCTCCCGAAGCCCCTGAATAAGGAACACCAGAAGATGCAGCCCAAGATGCCGTAGATCCATTTGTTGTTAAGAATTTACCATTGTTTCCACTTTGAGATGGAAGTCCGCCTGTTGATAAGGCATTTGCAACGAAAGCCGTTGTTGCTATTTGCGTTGTATTTGTATTCGCTGCAGCGGTTGGCGCAGTTGGTGTTCCATTAAACGATGGTGAAGAAATCGGCGCTAAACTGGAATTTGCACTAGATATGGAACTGTTCACAAATGCTGTTGTAGCCACTTGTGTATTA
The DNA here is from genome assembly GCA_024643365.1 of Crocinitomicaceae bacterium. Classification (GTDB taxonomy): domain Bacteria; phylum Bacteroidota; class Bacteroidia; order Flavobacteriales_D; family Crocinitomicaceae; genus UBA952. Next base: position 854 of record JAHENC010000008.1, read on the forward strand.
TTTGTTCCAGTTGATGCTGTTGGAGCTGTTGGTGTTCCTGTAAAATTCGGAGATACCAGTGGCGCCGCACCTAAGTTTGATAATGCCGCGGCAGAAGTTGTTGCACCAGTTCCACCGTTTGCAATAGCGATTGTATTTGTCCATGAAGCAACACCCGAACCATTCGTCGTTAATATTTGACCATTCACACTGTTATGATTGTTTGGATAGGTAACATTACCCGCGGTAAGTGTTCCACTTGTTTTCACATTGGTAATACTCGAATTTCCTAATTGAATTGTATTGCTGGTATTTACAAATGCATCATTACCAATTGCCGTCGCATTTGTAATACCATTTTGAGCAGTCGCGTTATTTCCTAAAAATGTACTAAATGTATTCGTTCCATAATTTACAAATCCAGCACGCCATCCAAGTGCCGTATTCCCTGTTCCTGTGCTTTGCCCCATAAGAGATTCATAACCGATAGAAGTTACTTGACTGCCTAATGAATGATATGCTGCAGTTGTACCAATAGCTGTATTCATGTTTCCTGATACACTAGAATTTAACGCAGCTTGCCCCATGGCAACATTATTGTTTCCAGTAGTATTACTTCTCAAAGCTGAAAGCCCAAAAGCATTATTTCCATTACCAGTTGTGTTTTGATTCATGGCATCAAAACCAAAGGCATTATTTTGCCAACCATAGGTATTACTTACTAAAGCGTCTTTACCGACAACTGTACTATATTGTAAGAAATAAGGGTCCGGCCCACTTCCAACACCAACTTTCACACCATTTACTGTCAAATTATAAGCACCTAAATTTACTGCTCCAGTTGCACCTGTGTAAGGAACCCCGGGTGAAGCTGCCCATGATGCAGTACTACCATTTGTTGTTAAAAATTTTCCATTATTTCCACTTTGGGAAGGAAGTCCAGCTGAAGCCAAAGCACTAGAAACAAAAGCCGTTGTAGCCACTTGCGTTGTACTTGTGTTTGCGGCAGCTGTTGGAGCTGTTGGGGTTCCTGTGAAGGATGGAGATGCTAGTGGTGCCGCTCCAGTCACATCAGCAACCGGAATATTCGCACTAGCCGTCATAATAGAAGTGCCATTTCCTTTCACGTATCCTGTCAAGGACGATGAACCAGTACCACCGTTTGCTACTGCTACCGTTCCGGACAAACTACTTGCAGATGGCGCAATCCAAGTTAACGTTCCGCTTCCTGTTGTGGACAAAACTTGTCCAGTTGAACCGTGTGTATTTGGATAAGTTACAGCACCTGCCGTTAACGTTCCACTTGTTTTCACATTTGTAATCGCTGTCGATCCCGGAACGGTTACACCGTCCGCACCTAATTGAATGGTATTACTTCCTGTTGTAACTGCCTGATATCCTATTGCTGTAGCATTCGTGTGTCCCGCAGATGCGTATGCACCAAGAGCTGTAGCGTTATTCGCGCTACTATTCGCCGCAAGACCGATGGCTACCGATTGCGTTCCTTGTCCACCTTGAGCTGCATTGGAACCAATGGCCACTGAATTTGCCCCTTGATTTGAATTACCAGCTACATATCCAATCGCAACAGATTGACTCCCTTGATTCGTTTGTCCAGTTCCATTTCCAAGCCCAACAGCTCCTGAACCTTGATTTGTCGTACCTGACGCTGCTCCAATTGCTACATTTGTTCCTGACAGTCCCAATGTACTTTTCACAGCAGCGATCGTCGTTTGTCCTGTTCCACCATTTGCTACTGGCACGACACCAGTTACATTTGCTGCAGAACCAGTAATGTTTCCTGTCACTTTTGAACCGGAAACTGTTGCGATTTTTGCATCCGTAACATTTGCATCTTGTATTTTAGACGTCGTAATTGCATTAACTGCAACAACTGGTGCTGAGGCCGTTCCACTTAAATCACCTGCTAATTGAATTTTACCTTTGGATGATGTTGTTGCATCAGGAATAGTTGCTGATGCAATTGCACCCGTCACAAACTCTGTGGTAGCAACTTGGGAAGTATTTGTTCCCGCCGCAGCTGTTGGCGCAGTAGGAGTTCCTGTAAAGTTTGGTGAAACGATTGGTGCTTTTAATGCTAAACCAGGAACTGTCGGTGCGGCAGCTGTTCCACTTAAATCGCCTGCTAATTGAATTTTACCTTTTGTAGTTGCATCTGCATCTGAAATATTGATCGTTGCAACTTGCGCATCCACGTAGGTTTTGACTGCATTTTGCGTTGGATACAAGACATTACTTGTACCTAATGTTGTAGCAGTAGATTTGTTAGATAAATTTTCTTTTGCTAAATCTGCGTTTGATCTGTTTGCTATTTCAGTAGTCAAATTGGTAGTCAAAACCGCATCCGCTGCCGCTCTAATCGCAGCCTCATTATTAATTCCTGCATTTCCAACTGAGACAGTTGCGTCAACGTAGGATTTTACTGCGTTTTGTGTTGGATACAAAACATCACTTGTACCTAAGGTTGTTGCTGTTGACTTATTTGTAAGGTTTTCTTTTAATAAATCGGCATTTATGCGGTTATTGGCTTCCGAAACCAAGTTTGTAGTTAATGTATTATCCCCAGCAGCTCTAGCCAAAGATTCATTCGTTAAATCAGTTGTAAGCATCGTTGCATTCGAATCCACATAATCTTTGACTGTTTTAACGTTTGGATATTTCACAATGGATGTCCCGTCTAATAACAGATTATTAGATTTATTGGATAGATCTTCTTTCAGTAAATCTGCATCTTCTCGATCATTGATTTCGGACGTTAAGTTTGTATTCAACTGAAGATCAGCTGCGGCTCTGATAGACGCTTCATTACTAATTGTTGAATTAATGGTAAGTGCACTTGCATCAACGTATGTTTTTACCGCGTTTTGTGATGGATAAAGTACATTACTCGTTCCTAAAGTTGTTGAAGTTGATTTATTTGCAAGGTTTTCTTTTAATAAATCGGCGTTTTCTCTTGTTGTTGCTTCTGTTGATAAAGCCGCATTTAAGTTATTATCTCCAATTGTTCGACTACTAACTTCAGCTGCAAGATTGATTGTTAAGTTGTTATCCGCAGCGGCTCTTATGATTGCCTCATTATTAAGTGCATTGTTAGTCGAATTTGAAGCAGCATCTACATATGTTTTAACTGCTTTTTGGGATGGGTATTCAACATCACTTAAACCTAAATTCACGGAAGTTGACTTATTGGAAAGATTTTCTTTAAGTAAGTCTGCATTCGTTCGATCCGTTACTTCGGTGGCCAAGTTATTCGTTAAAACAAGGTCCGCCGCAGCGCGAATAGCAGCTTCGTTTGAAATGGCTGTTGCATTCGTTGTTGCATTCGCATCTACATATGTTTTCACCGCGTTTTGCGATGGATAAAGAACATCACTGGTTCCCAATGTCGTTGCTGTTGATTTGTTTGCGAGGTTTTCTTTCAATAAATCGGCATTCGCTCGGTTAGTAACCTCTGTTGCCAAGTTGTTTGTTAAAACAACATCCGCTGCCGCTCGAATAGCTGCTTCGTTATTGATGGCTGTTGTATTTGTTGTAGAGGTAACATCCACATACGTTTTTACTGCATTTTGTGTTGGATAAAGAATATCACTGGTTCCTAGTGTTGTTGCCGTTGATTTATTCGAAAGATCCTCTTTTAATAAGTCGGCGTTGGTTCTGTTGGTCACCTCCGTCGCTAAGTTATTTGTCAGTACAACGTCCGCATTCGTTCTGTTCAGAACTTCTGTGGCTAAATTCGTTGTCAAGGTATTGTCGCCGTTGATACGGTTTGTTACTTCGGTCGCCAAATTGGTCGTTAATGTGTTATCACCGTTAATGCGATTGTTTACCTCAGTCGCTAAATTCGTTGTCAAAGTTGCGTCTGCTGCGGCTCTAATCGCCGCTTCGTTGGTAATAGCCGCATTGATATTGTTCGTACCTGCGTCCACATATGTTTTAACCGCATTTTGGGTTGGATAAAGAACGTCACTTGTTCCTAATGTAGTAAGAGCTGATTTATTGATTTGATCTTCTTTTATATCCAAAGCAGCTTGTGTAGCATTGCTAATTGGTTTATTTAAATCACTTGTATTATCAACGTTTTCTAATCCTAAATTTGTTTTTGCATCCAGCACAGTTGTTGCGTTTGTTCCACCATTTTCAATTGGTAAAATCCCTGAAATATGGTCTGCTGTATTCGCTGAAAAAGCATAAGGCACGGATTCGAATTTTTGACTACTGATATCCACAAAATCCGAACATTGTCCTGCAATATCTAGTGCAACCTTCAAACTTTTTTGATCAACACTCCAAGTAATTGTTGAAAAGGAAGATGCATATCCACTTGATTGCACTCCGTTTCCGATTACCAAATTCACCATTCCATATTCATCCGTTGTCGTTGAAATCGCTTCCTGATATTCTATCTGAGAAGACGCATCAATGATGGAGAACTGTAAACAAACGCTCTTGTTGGCCATGGGTGCCGTTGCATTATTTACTCCTGGAATAGATTCTCCGGATGGATTGTAAATAATTGCTTGATAAGTAATTCCTTTCGTTTGGGCTGAAAGATTAACGGAAACAAATAAAAGAAAAATGAAGTATAAATTTTTCATAACAAAGGTACTTGAGTAGATTATTGGATATTAAAGTGGATGCCGAAAGTCAGTTGGTTGGTGGTGATTGATAATTTCTCCGCTGAATCGTTCATCGGAAAAAAACATTTGTTCAGACCATAACCGAAGCTCAAAAATCCGAGATCATTGATATTGTATGTCATCTGTATTCTCGTGTATGGAGTAAGACTGATTCCGGAAAATTCCTTTTGTTTAATTAAATCGAAATAGTTTCCGTTTATTTCTTGACGTCCATAAATGATGGTCGCTAAATTTAGTCCACCAGTTAGGTTCACTTTTACATTTCCAAAAAGCGAGATTGAATAATCTAAGGAATTGTGGATTCCCAAATGCTTGGTATTCCAACGGTAAGAATTATTCATTGATCCAGCCACCGCGTTATACTCGTTTAAATTTATGCCAACGTTATAATGCACATGTTCGGATTTTAGCTGCTTGGAGAATCCCATTTCATTGATCGTTCCAGTGCCACTTTTTAACTCTGTGGACATAGAATTTGGTGCGCTTTTAAATTGATAAGAGGAGAAATTACTTCCTGTTAAAAAATAAACACCCTGTGCATTTGTGTTCCATAGAACATTAAAAATGAACAAAAACTGAATTAATCTTCTCATTTCGATTTAAGTAAATTAGTGGTATAATTAAAATTCTTTGCCTGAAGTTTTAGGATGTATGCACCATCAGTAAGGAATGTCGGCGCATCTATACTGATCAAATTGTTTAACATGGATTTTTCAGCCGTGTAAAGTAATCTACCCGTGGCATCGTACAAATAAACTTGAACGGCACCATCAATGGGTGCGGAAAATTGAAGGTTCACTTTAGAAACAAAAGGATTCGGATAACAAGTAACTTGAATACTTGGAGTAAGAGTAATTGTCTTTTGAGAAAAGCCTCCTTGAATAAATCCTTGTCCAACGGAAAATTGACTTCCAGAATATTTTCCAATGACACTTTGTTGTCCGACAGATTGCTTTAGTACTACACCACTTGACGTATGCACTATGGCACCTTGAGCGGATGTCATTTGGTGATGTACACTTTGTGCAAAAGTGGATAAAGTGGATATCAAGAATAAAACAAAACAGTATTTCACGCAACTTATTTTTTGATTTCTAACACCGCAATATTACAAGGAGAAAAATCATGATGTCAAGTTTGACCCTATTTTCAGAATGTATTAATAACAATTTTCAAGCTTTCAATAGGTACTTCTTGTTTTAATTACAATAAGCAATAACTACTTTTACACATATTAATATGTCCAAATAAAATATAATTAGGACCAGATTATATTTTAGTGTATCCATAAAAATAGTAACAGGAAAACAGTATGAAAACACTCATTGATTTAACCTTTATTTTAAATGGTACAATTGGTATCATTTGCACCATTTTAGTACTGACCTCCATTCGTTCAAATCGTAAAGTCAATATTTATTTGGCCATCATGATTTTTGGTGCATCAGTACGATTCATCTCAAGGGGCTATTTAGGACTAACAGATCAGGTGGGACATATTGTGTACTTCTCTAAAAGCATGTACTATATATTCGGTTTTGCTTTACCTTGTTTGTATTTTAAACATTTGGTTTTCCCGAAATTACGATTTGAATATAAAAGTCTTCTACACTTTATTTTACCGACAATCTTAATTATCGAGAATAATTTTCATGTCATTGAAAATTTCATTGAAGTAAAATTAAATGGTGTTATTATCGTTTTGTTTGTTACTCAAGCTATTTATTACTTTACGGTTGTTTATTTGTTATTGCGCAAACACATTTGGAAAAAACCAGGTCAAATTGAAATGGAAACAGAGCAAACCGTTTTATTGAAAAAATGGACATTTGTACTTTTTATCACCTTTACTTTGATGTTAGTTCGACTATTCATCGCGTTGTTTTTTATGCAAAACAAGGAGTATATCTCTGATAACTATTTTGTATGGATAAATTCCGCCGCATGGTTCGTCGTTTTTATTATGATTCTTACTTCACCAACTATTTTAAATGGATATATTCAGGAAATTTCAAAGGTTGCTAATGCCGTTGAATTCCAACCCAAACAAACCTCCAATTGGAGAATCAAGCCAACAACGGAAATATCGAACGCACAAGATTTGCAGTTGAGTCAAAAAATGAACCTTCGACTAGAAGAATACTTTTTGAAAATTGATGAGCACATAGAAAAAGAAAACAATTTCCTAAATCCAGGATTTTCCATTGAAGAGCTCGCAAATAAATTGATGATGCCGAAAAGTCATTTAAACTTTTTATTTAAATATCATTCAGAAACATCTTTTATAGATTTTAAGAAGGTTGTACGAATAAAAATGGCCCTACAATTGATTGAAGATGGCTATTTGAAAAAGAATACGTTTGAATTTCTTGCTAAAAAGGTTGGCTTTAGCACCTATAACACATTTTACTTAAGTTTTAAAGAAGTAACCGGACAAGCCCCACAGAAATACATTGACTCAAAGGATGAATCTTTGTTAAGCTGAAACTTTAAATCATTCACTTTACTAATGTGCTAATGTGCTAATGTGCTAATGTGCTGATTTTCTAATGTGCTGATTGGCTAATTGGCTAATTTGCTAATGTGCTAATGTGCTAATTGGCTAATTGGCTAATTGGCTAATTTGCTAATGTGCTAATGTGCTAATTGGCTAATTGGCTAATTGGCTTCCGTCGTGGCGGAGTGCTAATGGATTTGGTGTCTATTTCATCCATTTTAAGTTTCTGGAGTAGAGATACACCCAGATTCCACCATAAAGAATATTTAAAACGATGACAAAGGTTGGAACATCGTTTGGTGCTGTGAAGAAATAACTTTGAATGACATACAAAAAGCAGTAAACTATGTACAAATGGAATCCAAGTTTTTTACCAGTGAACATGAGGTAAACGGCAATGAGCGCAAAGATGGAAACCAACAAAATCAAGGAGTTATACATAGAAAAATTCGCATACATATTATCCGACATGATTTCCATTTTTGTCAAAACCTCTGACCAATAAGACATATCCACTTTTTCGCTTTGTGCTAATGTTTCTAATTGCTCTTGAGAGTTGGCGAATTGAAGTTTTGCAGCATCTAATTCGTCAGCACTAGGCTTTCCACTGATGGCACCAAAAAAGGATGTTAATACAGATAATCCAAGGTTGACAAAAGAAAGAATTGAAATTACCAACAAGAATTTGGGTCGTTTTTCTATCACTTGTCCTTCACTTACTTCATTTAATTCTTCCATTCGTTCCAATTTTTTATGACAAAATTACGTGCAGCCTTCATGTCTTTCGATAAGTAACGATCTTCTGATAAGAAAGGAACTTCCACACGAAAAGCACTGTGTATTTTTTCGATTTGATCTGCACTTTTTAATGGACGTCTAAATTCTAGTCCTTGCGCAGCATGCATTAATTCAATCCCTAATATTGTCTGACAATTTTGGATGACCCGGTAAAGTTTCGTCGCTGCGTTGGCGCCCATACTCACGTGATCTTCTTGTCCATTGCTTGAGTCAATCGTATCAACAGATGCCGGTGTACATAATTGCTTGTTTTGACTCACAATCGAAGCACAGGTATATTGAGATATCATCATTCCAGAGTTCAAACCTGGATTCGCGACTAAAAACGCTGGCAATCCACGTGTTCCCGAGATGAGTTTATATACACGTCGCTCCGAAATACTTCCCATTTCAGCCATTGCGATCGCTAGAAAGTCCATGATTAACGCTAAAGGTTGACCGTGGAAATTTCCCGCCGAAACAACTTCATCCGTTTCAGGGAAAACCGTCGGATTATCCGTTACCGCATTCATTTCCCTCTCTACAATTTGCGCACAATGATCAATCGTATCTTTCGTCGCCCCATGAACTTGTGGCATACATCGGAATGAATATGGATCTTGAACGTGTTTCTTTTCTTGTGCAATAATCTCACTTGTGGACATCAGCTCTCGCATTGCTTCTGCTAATTGAATTTGTCCATGCTGATTACGAATCGCATTGACATTCGCTTGAAACGGATTTAATCTTCCGTCATAAGCATCCAATGACATTCCAGCAACAAGAATCCATTTATTCCATAATTCTTGTGATTCTTTCACCGCGTAACTTGCATAAGCTGACATGAACTGTGTTCCGTTCAATAATGCCAATCCTTCTTTAGATTGAAGCACAATTGGTTTTAAGTCAAATTTCGCATTGATCTCCTCGCCAGAATAGCGTTTACCTTGATAACTGACCTCTCCTTCGCCCAACAATGGCAAGCACAAATGAGCCAACGGAGCTAAATCCCCGGAAGCACCAAGACTACCTTGTTGATAGACAATTGGATAAATTCCCTCGTTATAGAAAAATAGTAAACGTTGAACTGTTTCTAGTTGAACCCCTGAATTTCCTTTAGACAAGCCAAGTACTTTAAGGATCAACATGCGTTTTACGATTTCTTCCGGCACTTCCTCCCCTGTTCCACACGCATGAGAAAGCACTAAATTTCGCTGTAAAGCTTCCAAATCATTCGATGAAATGGCTGTATCACACAAGGATCCAAATCCCGTATTGATTCCATAAATCAACTTGTCGGAATCCTGCATTTTTTGATCTAAATACGCTCGACAAGCAAGTACCGCCTCTTCCGCCTCTTTCGACAAGCTTAACTTTAAGTTATCATTTATAATTTTCTCGAATTCAATTAGTTCGATGTAATTTAAATGAATAGTATATTCTGACATAAGATTGTTATTTTCGAAGCATTTGTGCGAAATCTTTCGCAAAATACGTTAAGATTCCATCCGCACCGGCACGACGAATGCTTAAGAGCATTTCATACACAGCTAGGTCGTAATTCAACCAGCCATTTTGAGCGGCAGCGTGAACCATTGCACATTCCCCACTAACATTGTAAGCTGTGATTGGAATAGGAAATTGTTCTTTTAGCACATGAATGATGTCAAGGTAACATAATGCTGGTTTCACCATCAACATATCCGCACCTTCTTCGAAGTCTAATTGCGCCTCTAAAAGTGCTTCGCGTCGATTGGCTGGATTCATTTGGTAGGTTTTCTTGTCACCTGATTTTGGAGCGGAATTCAACGCATCACGAAAAGGACCATAAAACGCACTGGCGTATTTCGCTGTATATGACATAATGCTTACATCCGTAAATCCTGCGCCATCAAGTGCTTCACGAATAACACCAACGCGGCCATCCATCATATCAGAAGGACCGATGATGTCTACACCCGCTTGCGCTTGTGCAACAGACATTTTAGCTAAAATCGGCAAGGTTTCATCGTTAACAATCTTTCCATCAACAACAAGTCCATCGTGTCCGTCCGAAGAATAAGGATCCATAGCTACGTCACTCATTACAACAGATTCCGGAAATCGCGCTTTGATTTGACGAATCGCCTCCAAATAGAAATTATCACTTGCGTAACTGTAACTTGCGACTTGATCTTTCAAGGATTCATCGACTGCGGGAAAAATGTCGAAGGTATGAATTCCTAGATTCATGCATTCCTCGATTTCTGGCAAAAGTTTATCAATTGACCAGCGAAAGTTATTCGGTAAAGAAGTAACTTCCTCTTTGATGTTTTTTCCATCCTTCAAAAAGATGGGATAAATCAAGTTTTCGACACCTAATTTTGTTTCCTCCACCATATGGCGAATGGCACTACTTTTTCGGTTGCGTCTTGGACGAATATTCATAAGATTACATTAACATTCCACCACAAACGTGTAGTGTTTGACCGGTGATATAGGCAGACATATCAGAAGCAAGAAAAACTGTTGCATTCGCTACGTCAATTGGTTGTCCACCGCGTTTCAACGGAATACCATTTCTCCAACCTTGTACCACCTCTGGATTCAAAGCATCTGTCATTTCTGTTTCAATGAATCCTGGTGCAATCGCATTACAACGGATGTTACGAGAACCTAATTCAGCTGCAATGGATTTCGTGAATCCAATCAAACCTGCTTTTGAAGCTGCATAGTTTGCTTGTCCAGCGTTTCCTTTTACACCAACAACAGAAGACATATTGATAATGGATCCACTGCGTGCTTTCAACATTGGTTTTTGTACTGCTTTGGTTAAATTAAACGCTGATTTCAGGTTGGTATTAATGACTTCGTCCCATTGTTCTTCGGTCATACGCATCAACAAGGTATCACGTGTGATTCCAGCGTTATTAACTAATACATCCACTGTTCCGAATTCAGCAACGACATCATCTACTAATTGTTGTGCTTGATCAAAATTAGAAGCATCCGAACGGAAACCTTTTGCTTTCCCACCGTTTGCTGTCAATTCAGCTTCTAAGGCACGCGCTTTTTCTTCTGACGACAAGTAAGTAAAGGCAACTGTTGCACCTTGACGAACACATTCTTCTGCAATTGCTTTCCCGATTCCACGAGAAGCACCTGTAATTAACACAATTTTATTAGCTAGTAATCCCATATTATTTATTTTAATCAAAGATATAAATTCCTCACAAACTGAATTCGCCTACTTCTGTTTGAATTCGCTTGCTGTATAAATTTTCCATTTTGCCAAACGGTATTTTAACGAAGTCCACAAAACACCGAGTCCATAAGTAGACGAGCGCGCAAAATTAATCGATGACGCTTCTTCAAAATATTTCGTTGGACAAGTTACTTCGCCAATTTCATATCCAGCAAAGAAGATTTGTGCCAACATTTGATTATCGAAGACAAAATCATCAGAGTTCGCTTCAATGTTGATTTTCGTGAAAATCTCTTTTGAAAATGCTCTGTAACCAGAATGATACTCGGATAACTTCTGGGACATCAAAATGTTTTGAAATAAGGTCAGAAAACGGTTCGCAACATATTTATACATCGGCATACCACCCTTCAAGGCACCTTTTCCTAAAATTCTAGAACCAAGCACAACCGGATAAACATCGTAGGCGATGATTCCTGAAATTGCATGAATTAATTTAGGCGTGTATTGATAATCCGGATGGAGCATGATAATAATGTCCGCCCCTAAACTTAAGGCTTTATCGTAACAAGACTTTTGATTACCACCGTAACCGCGATTTTTCTCGTGTCGAACAATGTGCTTGATACCTAGTTTACGACCGACATCGCTTGTGTTATCCTTACTAGCATCGTCGACTAATACAACTTCATCCACAATATCAAAAGGGATTTCAGCATACGTCATTTCGAGTGTTTCAGCCGCATTGTATGCCGGCAGAACGATACAGATTTTCTTTCCGTTTAACATGAAACAAAGTTAAGCGATTTGTTTCATAGTTTACTTGTTCAGAAGGAGTTTCTTTGACAGCAAAGCTTAGAATATTTGACAAGAATACCGTAACTTTGAATGATGATGAATGCTCCACTTGCCGAACGTATGCGACCAACAACACTAGATGAATACATCGGGCAAGCGCATTTATTGGCGGAAGGTGCTGCGTTGAGACGTGCATTAGACGCTGGAGTAATTCCTTCCATGATTTTCTGGGGTCCTCCAGGAGTTGGGAAAACAACTTTGGCTCAATTAATCGCCAAACACTTAGACCGACCCATTCATACACTTTCAGCTATTTCATCTGGTGTGAAAGATGTGCGCGAAGTCATCAATCGCGTAGAAAACGGTGGAATGTTTCAAGCGAAAGGAACCATTTTGTTCATCGATGAGATTCACCGATTTAGCAAAGCACAACAGGATTCTCTACTCGGAGCCGTTGAGAAAGGAACCATTACACTTATAGGCGCAACTACAGAAAATCCATCTTTTGAGGTCATTTCTGCCTTGTTATCGCGTTGCCAAACATATGTGCTAAAAGAACACACCAAAGAAGATTTGCTTCATCTACTTGATCGTGCCATCAATCAGGATTCGGTTTTAAATAAGAAAAAAATTACGCTGACCGAAACCAATAGTTTATTAGCTATTTCAGGAGGTGACGCACGAAAACTATTAAATGTATTCGAGATCATCATTGGTACTTTTCAAGGTCAAACAGAGATTGAAATCACCGATGAAATCGTCCTTCAAAACGCTCAACAAAGTCTTTCCCGTTACGACAAGGACGGAGAACAACATTACGATATTATTTCTGCATTCATAAAATCCATTCGTGGAAGTGACCCCAACGCAGCGATATATTGGCTAGCACGCATGGTAGAAGGCGGCGAAGATCCAAAATTCATCGCGAGAAGATTATTAATCTCCGCAACGGAGGACATTGGTTTAGCCAATCCAAATGCCTTATTGCTAGCAAATGCATGCTTTCAAGCTGTTGAAAGTGTGGGTTGGCCGGAATCGAGAATCATTTTAGCAGAATGCACCATTTATCTGGCCTCTTCACCAAAAGGAAACGCCGGATACATGGCCATCAATAAAGCACAACAATTAGTTCAACAAACGGGAAATTTAGACATTCCTCTCCCCTTGCGCAATGCTCCAACTGCTTTAATGAAACAACTAGGCTACGGCGAAAACTACTTGTACAGTCACGACTTCCCCGGGAATTTCGCTGAACAAGAGTTTTTACCAAATGAAATAGCCGGAACCAATTTCTTTCAAGCTGGAAGTAGTTCAAAGGAACAGGAAATCGCACAGACAATTTCCAATTTATGGAAGGATAAATACAAATAATGATGTCAGCCATTCTGTATTATTGCGTGGTTTATCCACTATCACTCCTACCCTTGTGGATTCTTTATCGCCTCAGCGATGTATTATTTCTACTATTTATTAGCATCATTCCATACCGTAAGAAAGTCGTTCAAGGGAATATCCAAAAGTCTTTTTCAGACCTAAGCGAAAAAGACCAAGCAGTTATGGTTAGAGGATTCTACCGACATTTTTCCGACTTACTGATTGAAAGCATCAAGAATCTGAGTATTTCAAAAGCGGAGCTACTTCGAAGAATGCAAGTCATCAATCCAGAAGTCTTGAAGACCATAGAGAAAAACGGAAAATCCGTGCTATTCGTTTCCGGACACTTCAATAATTGGGAATGGTTTATTACATCACAGGCAATGTTAGTTCCATTTGAATCTTATGGGATTGGCATGCCGCTAAGTAATGGATTTTGGGATAAAAAACTCACGGAAAGACGCCAGCGTTTTGGTTTGAACGTTGTAAACGCAAAGAACTACAAGGAACTGTTTTTGCAAAATAAACCAGTTTCCGTACTCGTATTAAGTGATCAAGCTCCAGCTGACGGACGAAAAAGTTATTGGATGGACTTCCTTCATCAACCGAGCCCAGTCCTTTTTGGCGTTGAACAAATGGCCAACGAATTTGATTTGACTGTTGTATATTTTACCATGAAGAAAATCAAACGCGGACAGTATTCCGTGGAATTCAACATCTTGACCGAAGAACCAAAAGGACTTCCCTACGGCGCACTAACGGAAAAACATGTGCAATTGTTAGAAGAAAGCATCATTGAACAACCATGTAACTGGTTATGGTCCCACAAACGATGGAAAAGAGAAATACCCGCTGACTTGGAAAGTTTGAAAGCTGCTCAAAAGTCCAAATTTGAAGAAAAATACCGCTAGTCAACAATGAAAATCCTTATTACGCTCATCTTAGTGATCTGTTTTTCGCGTCCACCAAAATTTGAGGTACTCACCTATTCCAATGCGAACGTTCATGCACGAAGCATTCAGAACTTTTCGAAAAATGAAATTCTTCTAGGAACAAATGAGGGGAAATACGTTTTGGTTTCAAAGAACCTGAAGAAACCAGTTTCCATGTACCTTCCTTCAACGCGACACCTCATCAAGGAAATTCGTGATGCGGATAAAAATGAACACTACTTGTTTTTCATGCAGAGCAACGATGAATCCCATGTCCTTCGCGAAAAATGGGACGGAAAAGAAGATAGCTTATTGAACTTTTCACATCATGGTAAACCTGTTTTTTTGGATGGAATTGCGCTGGAAGACAGCATTGGATTTCTTATTGGCGACCCAGTGGATGGCGACTTTGCTTTATTTCGAACACAGAACTTCGGAGAATCTTGGGAAACCTGTCCCGGAAAGGTATTTAGTCAAGCAAACGAAGCAGCTTATGCAGCAAGCGGCACCACGAATCACCTCATCGATGGAGATTTTGTGTTTATTAGTGGCGGTGAAACTTCACGCTTTATTTGGAGTTCCGATTTAGGGGAAAAGTGGACATCAACAAAGATTCCATTTGAGTCCTGTAAAACATGCGGAGCCTATTCACTCGCGTTTAAAAATCGCAAAGAAATGGTTACAATTGGGGGTGATTATACCAGACCGAATGAATCTGCTAACACCTGCTATTATTCAATCGATGGCGGATTAAATTGGTCAGCAGCCAAGAATCCACCATCAGGTTATCGTTCTTGCGTGATTTTTGCAAACGACGTATATTATGCTTGTGGAACAAACGGAATCGATTACTCCAAGGATAATGGTCAAAACTGGATCAATCTTTCCACTGAAAATGGATTATCAATGTGTACCGATAAAAGGCACTTATATATTTCCTGTCCCAAAGGAAAAGTTCTCAAAATGAAATTGATCAAATAAAAAAAGGAGGACAAACGCCCTCCTTTCCAAAATTTCCAAGTTTAAATTATTTCGCTTGAAGTGTATCTTCCATTGCTTGAGATACAGCAGATTTTTCCAAACGTAATTTCGTTCCTTCTGATTGAACCAAAACAGTTGAGTCAGAAACTTCAAGGATTTTCCCGTGGATTCCACCGATTGAAACGATTTTATCTCCAACTTTCAATCCTTCACGGAATTTTTTCAATTCCTTTTGTTTTTTCATTTGTGGTCTGATCATGAAAAAATAGAATACCAAGACCATTAGTCCAAGCATCAATATACTTTGCATTCCTTGTCCGCCTCCCATAATTTTTGTTTTTTATTTATTAACGTATTTTACCTTTTATCTCCAAAACGGTTACGGATGGTTCCGTATTCGCCATCACCGTAATCATTTTTTGGATTTTTTTCGAACTCAAGTTATCTGTTTTCACTTGAGCAATAATTTCACTTGATTCCCCTGGTTGGATTGGATCTTCCGGCTCTTCAGCAACTGTGCATGAACAAGACGGAGTTACATCACCAATCACAAGTGGATACTCACCGGTGTTCGTTACCTTAAACTTTGCATTGATCACTTCACCCTTCACTACCGTTCCTGCATCGAAAACGGTTTGGACATCCATGGTTGTTTTTTGTCCAACTTGTAAGGTTTCATTGTCACCACAAGAGAACAAAAATCCAATTCCGATAAATAAAACAATCTTTTTCATGTGTTCGTTGTTAGGTAATTAATCCGCGACCAATTTTAACGATTTTCTTTTCTTTCGTCAACTGAGCAATGGCTTTATCTAGGACACCATTAATAAACAAGTTACTTTTCGGTGTACTATAAAATTTAGAAATCTCAATGTATTCATTCAACGTTACCTTGGTTGGAATACTGCTACATGTCTGTAATTCCGTCAATCCCATTTTTAAAAGCAGGATATCCATTTTTGCAATACGATCCAACTCCCAGTTTTGAGCAAACTCTGCGATTAAAGCTTCGTTTTCCTCATTCATTTGAATGGTTTTACGTAAAAGATTGACGATAAACTCTTTTTCGTCATCATTTTCTTTATATAGTGGCAGAACTTCAAATGACTTTCCTTCCTCCCAAGACTTCATGGTTTTCATGGCCATGGAACAACATAAATCTAAATCATCCGCCCAATAAATACTCTTTTCATCAAAGAAATATTGAATCAAATCAGAATTAGCGATTTCTGCCTTGAATAATTGCAAAGCAAACGCCATATCCTCTTCTAATCCTTCAGAGTCGTTATTCATGTGTTCAAAGTACACCTCAGATTCTAGGATTGACAGATATAATTTTCTGAAGATTTCTTGACTCTCTGCCCCTAGCCAATTGACTTTGCGAATTTCGCTCAGTTTGGTCAGTTCGTAAGAATTTTCGATGGCTTCTATCAACTTATTGTTGACAAACTTCATGTTTGGATTTAAATCCTCTTCCGTCGGACGCATTTTCTTCTTATGCTCATCCATGCGGTTTTGTCCGGCACGTTTCAACTCTGGAAGCGTCATTAGCATGAATAAATACATATCATACATTCGTTCCACAGCTGAAAGCAATTCTTTTTCAGCCTTGAGGATACTTTCCTCTTCGCTTTGAAAGAAAGCGTAAAGAATTTGGAGTACTTTAATTCGTAAGTGTCTTCTATTAAGCATTCTTGTTTTTTACAGATTCAAACTTCCTTTGGACTGAACACGTTCTTCAGCCATTTTATTCGCAATCTGATAGGTAGGAACACCCTCGTCTTGTGAACGTTTCACAATATTGTAGATTGTTCCATAAATTTCTTCTGCTTTTTGATGTGCCCAATCTAGGGTTAATCCTTCCACTTCAGAAAAACAATTAATTACACCACCAGCATTAATGGCAAAATCAGGAGCGTAAACGATTCCTCGTTTCATCACTTCTAATCCGTGTATTTTTTCATCCTTTAATTGATTATTCGCTGCGCCGGCAATTACCGAGCAAGAAAGACGTGACAATGTATCATCGTTCACAGTTGCACCTAGGGCACAAGGAGCGTAAATGTCCATTTTCACATCATAAATAGCATCTGGTTCAACGATGGTTGCACCATATTTTTCCGAAACGCGTTTCAACGCATCTTGATTAATATCCGTAATGAATACATTCGCATTTTCTTTCGCTAAATGAGAAACTAGGTATTCACCCACGTGACCAACACCTTGAACGGCAATGGTTTTTCCACTTAGGTCATCTGTACCATATTGCATTTTTGCAGCAGCTTTCATTCCCATGTAAACTCCAAAGGCAGTAACAGGAGATGGATCACCACTTTTTCCAGGCAAACCAACGACGTAGTTTGTTTCTTCACTCACCCACTGCATATCCGAAGGAGAAATCCCCACATCTTCCGCAGTAATATACTTTCCAGCTAGTCCATTCACGAATTGACCAAAACGACGGAAAAGCGCTTCTGATTTTTGGGTTTTTGAATCCCCAATAATTACCGCTTTACCACCACCTAGATTTAATCCTGAAATGGCATTTTTGTAAGTCATTCCTCTTGAAAGACGCAAAACGTCATTCAATGCTTCCATTTCATTGTTGTACATCCACATACGCGTTCCACCTAAGGCAGGACCCAAAACAGTGTTGTGTACAGCGATGATTGCTTTTAAGCCAGTAGCGTGATCATTACAAAATAGGATTTGTTCGTGTCCCATGTTGGACATCTGTTGGATAACAGGATTTGAATTCAAATCTGTTAAGGAAGTAACTGTCAAATCAGACATGTTTTTGCTTGAGTTCGTTAACTAATCAGATGAATGGTTACTTTTGTAACGCTATTCAACGCTGGCAAAATTAGAAAATAAAACATGAAGTCCCTTCAATACTTAAATAAATATTTCCTAAAATATAAATGGCGCTTGCTATTGGGAATCATTTTCACCGTTGTGAGTAATTATTACGGGGTTCAAATGCCTATTTACTTTAAGAATGCCATCGATCAATTTCAAGCGAATTTAAGCGAAGCCAAACCCAGCGATTTTCTATGGCTTGCCTTTCAATTGGGTGGATTTTACATGTTATTATCCCTAACAAAAGGATTCTTCTTGTTTTTGATGCGTCAAACCATCATTGTGATGTCTCGAAACATTGAGTTTGATCTAAAAAATGAAATCTACACACATTACCAAACCTTGGATCAAGGATTCTTTAAGCGCAATGCCACAGGGGATTTAATGAATCGCATTTCAGAGGATGTTGGATTAGTGCGCATGTATCTTGGCCCAGGCATCATGTACATTATCAATTTGATCATTGCCTTTACCTTAATCGTTACACAGATGATTGGAATCAGTCCATCTTTAACTCTTTACGTTCTGATTCCACTTCCTATAATGTCCATTTTGATATACCGTGTTTCTTCGCGCATGAACGCTATGAGTGCATTGGTTCAAAAAGAACAATCACTTTTATCCACATTGGCGCAAGAAACATTTTCAGGCATTCGCATCATCAAAGCCTACAATCGTGAAAAAGAGACCGAAGAAAAACTAGGACAAAGTGCTGAGAATTACAAAAAACAAAGCATGCGCTTAGTTCTCGTTAATTCCTTTTTTATTCCAACCATCATGTTTTTAATCGGAATTAGTGTTTTGATTGCCGTTTACTATGGTGGTATCCTTTCTTTTACAGGGAAAGCTTCTGAGCGCATTTCCATTGGAAGCATTGTTGCATTTATCATGTTTGTCAACAACCTCTCTTGGCCTTTTGCTAGTTTAGGCTGGGTGTCGAGCATCATCCAGAGAGCATCCGCATCACAGAAACGGATCAATGAATTTTTACTTACGAAACCGACAATTGTGAATACGGTTACTAGTCCTTTCGATTTTCAAGGAAGTATTGAATTCAAGGATCTTACTTTTCAGTATCCAGTAACAAACATCAAGGCCGTCTCCAATGTTTCGTTCCAAGTTCAAAAAGGAGAAACCCTTGCTATTGTTGGTCATACAGGTAGTGGAAAATCGACCATTAGCTCCCTATTGATGCGCCAATATGATGCTCAAGAAGGAAAAATACTCATTGATGGAAAACCTTTATCAGAAATCAATCTGCATGCATTTCGCAATCAAACTGGAATTGTACCACAAGATGTGTTTTTATTCTCGGATACGATTCGGGAAAACGTTCAATTCGGGATCAATGATCGCCAATGTACCGAAGAAGAACTCATTGAAGCCTGTGAAATGTCTCATGTTTACCATAATATCCAAGGATTCCCGGATGGATTCGACACCTTACTCGGTGAACGTGGTGTCAATTTAAGTGGTGGACAAAAACAACGCATCAGCATTGCCCGTGCTTTATTGAAAAAACCAAAATTGTTGATTTTAGATGATTGTTTGTCCGCAGTGGATACCGAAACAGAAGAAATCATTTTAAGAAACCTTGAAAAAGGAAAAGAAGACCGAACAACCATTATTATCAGTCACCGTATTTCCACCATACGAAACGCATCAAAAATCATTGTCATCAGTGATGGCGAAGTCATTGAAAGTGGAAATCACGCTACATTAATCAGCCAGAAAGGCACCTACTTCGACATGCACGAACAGCAGTTGCGTCAAGAGGAGAATTGAAAAAACACCCCTAATTCCAAACTTATTAACACGTATTTGTTTGTCTTTTTTTGAAACAACTCGTTGATTTTCAGCGTAAGTTAGCTCAAACTTTAAAACAAACAACTATGAAAAAGTTTATGATTTTTGTCAGTGCATTAACGTTGTCAGGAACAATGTTCGCACAAAAACCTGCGAGTGATGATTCACATTATTCGTTAGAAGGATTAGCTAATTTGAATACCACTGATGGTATGAGTTGGACGGCTCCTTCACTCCGTTTACGTTACTTTGTAAATGACAACATTGCAGCGCGTGTACAATTTGGATTTGGCGGAGACGGCACTTCAATTGCTGGAATTCCAAGTAAAGAAACACACAACTATGCAGCGACTGTAGCAACCGATCCAAACGGAACTGTTCAAATCAATCGCAGTGCTTGGGATTTAAAATTAGGTGCTGAATACCATTTAAAAGGAACAGACAGAATGTCTCCTTATTTCACAGCTAATATTGGATTCGGAAGTGGTTCTGAAAAACAAACATGGACGGATGTATTTTACTCTGACCCTGCTGATCAAACAAGTGATTTAGGATACATGAAAGGATTCGCAGTAACGGCAACAGGAGGATACAAATCCTTTGGATGGGGCTTAGGAGCTGGTTTCGATTACTACGTTGCAGAAAATCTGTACCTAGGATTGGAATTGAATTTAACTAGCACAAAGGTGAGTGATGATGATTTAGTAAAGGACATCACTACTCCAGCTGGCGCTTCTAACGTAACGAGCCTTGGAGGAACTATGTCTTACACGAATATTGGAGCTGCTCATGGTTCTGTTCGTATTGGATGGAGATTCTAAATTCATTACATTAAATGCATAGGGGGACTTCGGTCCCCTTTTTTGTTTTCTGTTATTTCGTACCTTTGCCCACGTTATGAAAGAAAGAAATCGCATTGAAGTTTGCTTCACACCAGGAGAATACGAATATTTCAAAGGAGAATATGAAATTGTTGTAGTAATTGATGTACTTCGCGCAACATCAGCTATTTGCGCTGCTTTTGCAAATGGAATTAACTCTATTATTCCAGTACCAACCGTTGAAGAAGCATGGGAATACAAGAAAAAAGGATATTTAGCTGGGGCAGAGCGAAAAGGACAAATTGTAGAAGGATTCGATTTTGGGAACTCACCCTTTTCATACATGCGTGAGGACTTTAAAGGTCAAGATGTTGTATTAACTACAACGAATGGAACAAAGTCGCTTGACGTGGCAAAAGATGCTGATATCGTTGTCGTTGGATCTTTCTTAAACCTACAATACCTAAATGAATGGTTGGTTAAACAAGAAAAAAACATTCTTTGCTTATGCTCAGGATGGCAAGATAAATTTAATTTAGAGGATACCATTTGTGCAGGAGCGATTTCAGATTTCTTAATTAATTCCGGGAAATTTACTTCGGAAGAAGATTCCAGCATTGCAGCAAAATACTTATATTTATCTGCAAAGGACAATTATTTAGGTTATTTAAAATCAAGTTCACACCGTCGTCGATTGAAGAATTTAAACTTGAACGAAGACATCAAATATTGCCTTACACCTAATCAAACGAATGTTATTCCGATTCTAAAGGATGGTAAATTGGTTCAATTATAAAACAGCGTTCATTGTTCTGCTTTTAGGCGGGCTACTTCAAAGTAGTACAAGAAAATCAGACAAAGTAACCTGGGGATTTTTTGGACACAAACGGATTAATCGAATCGCGGTCTTCACCCTTCCGCAACCGATGTTTGGATTTTACAAAGAGCACATTGAATTTCTAACGGACCATGCCGTGGATCCAGATAAGCGTCGCTACGCAGTAGAAGGAGAAGCACAATGTCACTACATTGACTTAGATCATTACTATAAAACAGGAGAGAGTCCATTTGAAATCATTCCACGACGCTGGAAAGATGCTGTGGAGAAATTCAGCGAAGACACACTACAAGCCTATGGAATTGTCCCGTGGCACATTGTTCAAATGAAATACCGACTTCAAAAAGCTTTTGAAGCTAAGAATGTCGATTTAATCTTGAAATATTCCTCCGATCTTGGACATTACATCGGAGACGCGCATGTTCCTCTGCACACAACGGAAAACTATAACGGACAACTTACTGGTCAACGGGGTATTCACGGCTTATGGGAAAGTCGTTTAGTGGAAATCAATGCGGAAGACTACGATTATTTTGTTGGGAAGATAAAATACATTCCAAACGTGCAAGACTTCGCATGGGATGCAGTCCGAGCCTCTCACCTAGCCTTGGATTCAGTCTTACGCATCGAAAAGGAATTGACAAAGGAATTTCCATCAGACCGCAAATACAGCTACGAACAACGTGGAAACACCACAATCTCCGTTTATTCAAAGGAATTTTGTGAAGCATATCACCAACAAATGAATGGTATGGTCGAGCGACGATTAAAAGCAGCGATTCTAGCAGTTGGATGTATTTGGTACACCGCATGGGTTGATGCTGGTCAACCAGATCTCAGTAAATTACAAACCATTCCACCGTCAGCGGAGCTACTCAAAGAGTTCGCCGACTTGGACGCTCATTTCCACAATGACAAGCATTTTGGGAGGATTTGTGATTAGAATGTAAAAATCAAAAATTGATTTAATTCAAGCTGCGGTAGCGAATACGTTTGGGGCCTGCGTCGCCAAGGCGTTTGCGTCGGTTTTCTTCGTATTCTGAATAACTTCCTTCGAACCAATACACTTGAGAATCTCCTTCGAACGCGAGGATATGCGTACAAATACGATCTAAGAACCAACGGTCGTGGGAAATAACCACTGCACATCCTGCAAAGTTTTCAATTCCTTCTTCAAGTGCACGAAGTGTATTCACATCGATGTCATTGGTTGGCTCATCCAATAAAAGTACGTTTGCTTCCGTTTTCAAAGTCATTGCAAGATGTAAGCGATTTCGCTCTCCTCCGGACAGAATTCCGACTTTCTTGTTTTGATCTGCTCCAATGAAATTGAATTTACCAAGGTAAGCTCGTGAATTGATTTTCTGATTTCCGATTTCGACGTATTCAAGTCCATTGGAAACCACTTCAAAAACCGTTTTATCTGGATGGATGTCTTTATGCGTTTGATCCACATATCCAATTTTCACTGTTTCTCCAACCGTGAATTCTCCTTGATCAACTTTAAGTTCATCCATGATCATTTTGAAGATGGTCGTTTTACCCGCACCATTTGGACCAATGATACCAACAATTCCTGCTGGTGGTAATTTGAAATTCAAATCATCGTATAACAACTTATCACCAAAGGATTTCCCTACATGAATGGCATCAATGACATTGTTTCCAAGACGTGGACCATTTGGAATCGGAATTTCCAAAACCGCTTCTTTTTCACGGGCATCTTCTGATAGCATTTTGTCATAATTCTGTAAACGTGCTTTACTTTTCGCTTGACGAGCTTTTGGATTCATGCGCACCCATTCTAACTCACGCGCCAACATTTTTTGACGTTTGGATTCAGATTTCTCTTCTTCTTTCAAACGGTTTCCTTTTTGCTCCAACCAAGATGAGTAATTTCCTTTCCAAGGAATTCCTTCACCACGATCTAACTCAAGAATCCACCCAGCAACATTATCCAAGAAATAACGGTCATGGGTTACAGCAATCACTGTACCTTTGTATTGCTGTAAATGCTGTTCCAACCAGTCGATTGACTCTGCATCCAAGTGGTTAGTCGGCTCATCGAGCAACAGAATATCTGGATTTTGCAACAATAGACGACAAAGTGCTACTCTTCGTTTTTCTCCACCGGATAAAGTTCCAATCAATTGATCATCTGGAGGACAACGTAACGCATCCATGGCACGTTCGAGTTTGGTATCCAATTCCCACGCATCCAAGGCATCAATTTTATCTGAAACTTGGCCTTGACGAGCAATCAATTTATCCATTTTATCTGGATCATTCAGGATTTCCTCATCCATGAACGCTGCATTGATTTCTTCGTATTCTTTCAAGGCATCCACCGTTTCTTGTGCACCTTCCATGACCACTTCCTTAACGGTTTTAGTCAAGTCCAAATCCGGCTCCTGCGCTAAGTACCCTACAGAATATCCCGGCGAAAACACTACGTCTCCTTGAAAAGATGGATCGAGTCCAGCAATGATTTTCATCACCGTTGATTTCCCGGATCCGTTTAAACCGATGATACCGATTTTTGCCCCGTAGTAAAAAGACAAGTAAATATTTTTAATGATTTGTTTTCCAAGTGGAGTTGTTTTGGAAACTCCCACCATGGAGAAAATGATTTTTTTATCGTCTGACATTATTTCTTTGTTTGATTCGGTAAAATTAAAATTTAGAAAGTGAATTTGATTAATCCAATTTCACTTTATCGTATTCTTTGCTGTTCAATATTTCGATGGCACGTTGCAAGATTTCATTTGACTCATTGTAAATCTGAAACATTTCATTTGCACCCCATAGATCTTGTGCAATAATGGATTTCAAGCGAAGTTTAATCAGATGTTCACTTGTTTTGTATCCCGTCTCATCGAATTTCAATTCAGGATCTTCTTTTTGAACGTAGGCAAAAAACGCATCCATGAAGGCTTGATCACAATTAAATGAACGCTTGAATGCTTCAAAACTTGGGTATTGTGCTTTTAACGCAGCACGTTGCGTATTCACGTAATTAAAGGAATAGTTATTCAAATGTCCTCCTTGCACCAACTCTCCAAAATACTTCGAGTTCTCAGTTGTATCCAACGGAACAAAGAAATCTGGCATAATTCCTCCACCGCCATAAACAGTGCGGTGAGTTTTCAAGGTCTCGAATTTCAATGAATCAGGCATTTTGATGGAATCTGCATGGATAAACTCACCATTCAAAAAACGCTGCGTGATGTCCTTGCGGTATGTTTCAGTATCCTCATACGGCTTCTGGATGAACCTTCCTGTTGGTGTGTAATAACGTGCAATGGTCAGGCGAATCTCCGATCCATCTGAAAGCGGCATTGGACGTTGAACAAGTCCTTTTCCGTAAGTTCTTCGACCGACGATGAGTCCACGGTCCCAATCTTGAATAGAACCAGAAAGAATCTCGCTCGCACTCGCACTATATTCATCCGTTAACAAGATTAACTTTCCTGTTTCAAACAATCCTTTTTTTCCAGCGCGCAAATTGCTACGAGGTTGAGCTCGACCTTCTGAATAAACTACTAGTTTATCACCAGACAAAAATTCATCCGCCAATTTATGAGCAGCATCCAACAATCCACCCCCATTTCCTTGCAAGTCGAAAATCAAGTTTTTCATTCCTTGAGCCTTCAATTCATTCAATGCTTTCAATACTTCCTCCATCGTTGTTCGCGAGAAGCTATTTAGTTTGATGTAACCTGTTTCTTTGTCAATCATGTAAGAAGCATCCACTGAATAAACAGGGATTTTATCCCTTGTCACCGTATATTCCAAAATTTTATTTCCTTTTCTACGCACAGTGATTTTCACTTTCGTTCCAAGTTCACCCATCAACTTTGTGCGAACTTCTTGGTTTTTCAGTCCGATTCCAGCAATGTTCACCGCATCTACTGCAATAATTTGATCCCCAGGTAGTATTCCCAATTTCTCTGAGGGTCCACCGGGAATCGTCGCAACAACGTGAAGGGTATCCTTCATGATTTGAAAACGAATTCCAATACCTACAAAACTCCCATTAATCGTCGATTGAGCTTCGTTTAATTCCTCAGCAGGAATATACGTTGAATGCGGATCCAATTTTTCCAACATCGCAATAATCGCTTCTTCTGTCAATTCATTTCCTTTCACAGGATCCACGTAAAACCGTAGAATATTGTCCATTACTTCGTCAAATTTCTGTGAAGTGCTGCGCTCAGATGGATCAAACTGACTGAATCCAATCAATGGAAGAAGACAGATGTATAGTAAAAAGAATTTTTTCATCGGTTTTGATTTTGAAAGAAAAAAACAAAAATAGTAACTCCCTCGGATGAATGCACAGAAACATTAACTTTGTTTAAAAGATTTTTGAATTACATGAAGAAAGGAAAGAACCATCGGCTAAAAACGCAGCTCAGTAAGTTTGGTAAAATACTGAGTACTGTTTCCAAATGGTTTTCTATCCTCCTCTTTTCTTACCTATGCACCTACTTTATTCTCTCGTTTATCCTCTCTCGGGTTACCGTTGAGGGACAAAATCAAAAAAATTCCAGTATTAAAATTTACTTGATGAAGTCTGGTGTTCATACGGATTTTGTCCTACCGATAAAAACCGATATCATTGATTGGACAAAGTCCTTTCCTCGAAAAAACACTGGATTCAAAGACAGCACCACAAAACTCATCGCTATTGGCTGGGGAGATAAAACCTTTTACATGAATACGCCTGAATGGGCAGATTTAACTGTGAAAACGGCTGTTTCTGCGATGACAGGACTAGGTGCATCTGCGATTCATGCTACCTATCACTACGAAATACTGAGTGATCGTCCGGTTATTCAACTGTATTTATCCAAAAAACAATACCGAGAATTGGTCAATTACATTCAAGATCAATTGGTCAAAACAAAAAACGGAGAAACGGTATTTCTTCCAGCTAGAAACAAAAAAGTAGTGAGTGGAAACGATGCATTTTATGCTGCAAATAACCGATACAGCATGATGCTGACTTGCAATTCATGGATTAATCGCGGATTGAAAACTTGCCATAAACGCGCTTGTTTGTGGACACCGTTCGCCGGGGGAATTTTTTATCAGTATGGAAAATAAACGCCTAACCCTCGTCCTTTTTCTATGCTGCCATCTTTCAATTTTTGGACAAATGATTCCAATGGACACCACTCAGCGATTCATTATTTTTATTAATGGAAATCGTGGACCTAAAGCAAATCACGAGACGACAGACAATCGACTTCACGTAAAAGATCCAACTGGATATTGGTATGCCATCGACGACACCATTCTGAAAAGATTTCCCGGAGTTACGCCTGTGTATTTTGACGGACATCATCCGGTTGGGACATCTCAGCACCGCACAGAAATCAATTTTGCGAAGGCCTATTTTTTCTCTCGTTTTTGTTGGATTTCCAAGCGGAGTCGATGGGTACTGAATAAAAAACCGAATCCTGAAGGATTTCAATTGCGTGTCCAAAATGGACAAATTGCTGGAGAAAACCTTTTGAATTACTTTGCGCAAAAAGGAATCCAATTAGATCAAGTTAAAATTGATATTGTTTGTCACAGCATGGGTTACGCCTATTCTCTTGGAATGTTTGATGCGTTAAAGTCCAAGGTGAAATTTGGCAAACTATTAATCTTGTCACCTGAAAACGCGAGTGCACAGGGACGCGACTGGACCTATTTCGATGAAGTTTGGCAGTATGGTGCACGTGCCGACGACAAACAATCCGACCCCATCTGTTACCAAGATGGCATCGCACCACAAGTAGCTGTTCCGGGAATCGAAACTGTACCACATGCAAATGGAGGCAGAATTTTCATCCCCTCTTTTTGGCCAAAAAGTAAAAAAGGATTCATCAAAAGTCATCATTTATTGTATTACCAATGGTTTCACGAAATCAAACCTGGTGATCGTGGGTACTTTCAACTGTCGAATTAATGGTCTTTTTTGAATTCGATTTTCCGTGAAATTCTAGTTGGACTCCAAACGCGTAATTCCCGAAAATTCTTAACTTTGGAACCAATGATTCAGACAAATTCCGACCTCAAACCATATAACACCTTTGGCATTTCCGTCAAAGCTGATCGTTTTGCTCGATTTTCCTCTATTCCGGAGCTTCAATCAATCCTAAATGAACGAAACAATGATCCATTATTGATTCTAGGTGGTGGGAGTAATTTACTGCTGACTAAAGACTTTCATGGACTTGTTTTAAAAAATGAAATTCTCGGATTTGATGTCCTTTCAGAAACAGAAGATTTTGCCATTGTTCAATCCGGAGCTGGTGAAACATGGCATGATTTTGTCATGAAATGTATCAATTTAAACCTGAGTGGATTAGAAAACCTAAGTTTAATCCCGGGAAGTGTGGGGGCTAGTCCTATGCAAAACATTGGAGCTTATGGCGTTGAAATCAAGGATTGTTTCGAATCGTTGACCGCTTATCATCTTGAAAGTGGCGAGATTCACACCTTTGATAATAAAGCATGCGCCTTTGGATACAGAGAAAGCGTATTCAAACATGAACTAAAAGGACAGTACATCATTTGTACCGTCTCCTTCAAATTGAAGAAAAATGCTATCGTGAATACCTCTTACGGGGCAATTTCATCCGAATTAGAAAAACAAGGAATTAACAATCCAAGTATCAAGGATGTGAGTAATGCGGTTATCGCGATTCGTCAATCAAAACTACCGGATCCAAAAGTGATTGGAAATGCCGGCAGTTTCTTTAAGAATCCAATTGTAGAAAACGCTATTTTCGAAGCAATCAAATTAAATTATCCAGAAGCACCCTTTTATCCGGTGGATGAACACCGTGGAAAATTAGCTGCTGGATGGTTGATTGAAAAGGCTGGATGGAAAGGTAAAAAAATCGACACTTATGGCGTTCATACCCTGCAAGCATTGGTTTTAGTCAATTACGGAGGAAGCACGGGAAATCAAATCTATGACTTATCTTCGCAAATTATTTTAGACATAGAATCCAAGTTCGGAGTAACATTGGAACGCGAAGTCAACATATTGTAAATAAAGGCACATACTACGCATGAAAGTTTCATATAACTGGTTAAAAAAATACATTCAAACGCATTTAAGTCCTGAAGATTTGGGTAAAATCCTTACAGATACTGGGCTCGAAGTAGAAAGTATTGAGAAAATTGAAGCGATAGAAGGTGGCTTGCAAGGCGTTGTCATTGGACAGGTATTGACATGCGAAAAACATCCGGATGCCGACAAATTAAACGTAACAACCGTAACAACAGGAAAAGAAGAACTACAAATTGTTTGTGGCGCTCCAAATGTTGCAGCCGGACAAAAAGTAGTTGTAGCGACAGTTGGAACCACATTGTACCCTACTCCAGGCGAAGCATTTCACATTAAAAAAGCAAAAATTCGCGGAGTAGAATCCTTCGGGATGCTTTGCGCAGAAGACGAATTAGGCATTGGACACTCACATGCTGGAATCATCGTTCTTCCTGAAAATATACAAATTGGAACAGCCGCAAGCGCATACTTTGATTTATCTGACGATTATCAAATCGAAATTGGATTAACGCCGAATCGAGCAGATGCAATGGGACATATTGGCGTAGCTAGAGACATCAAAGCCGCCTTAAATTTTCATCAAAAATCGAATCTATCTATTCAATGGCCAACAGCTGATTCCGTCGTTGTTACTGGAAATCTTCCCATTCAAATTACCATTGAAAACCAAGAAGATTGTTTGAGATATTGCGGAGTAAGCATGGACAATGTTCAAGTTGCTCCATCTCCGGAATGGCTGCAAAAAGCACTACGATCTGTTGGATTGAATCCCATCAATAACATTGTAGACATTAGCAATTTCGTCATGCGCGAATTGGGAACGCCACTACATATTTTCGATGCAAAAGCATTAAATGGAAAAGTGCATGTGCGCTCAGCAAAGACAAACGAAACGATCCTTACGTTAGATCACGTAGAACGAAAGTTAATCGGAACAGAATTAATGATTACGAATGGTGAGGAAGCACTATGTATTGCTGGTGTTTTAGGTGGAGCTACTTCTGGAGTATCAAACGAAACCACTCAAATTTTCATTGAGTCCGCGTTATTTGACGCAGTGAACATTCGAAAATCAGCACGACTACATGGACTAAACACCGATGCCAGTTTCCGCTTTGAACGCGGGGTAGATCCATCCTTAACCATGTACGCTTTACAACGTTGTGTTCAATTGATTCAAGAGATTGCTGGCGGGCAAGTAGGAATGGAACCCTTTGATTGGAAAGGGAATATTCCGAAGAACAAGCAAATAAGTATTTCTTTAAGTAGAATAAATCTACTTATTGGATGTGAGATAGATAAAGAGTCTATTTTTAACATTTTATCCAACCTAGATATTCTCGTTTTAGAAGAGAATGGAGACGAATTAAGTATAGAGATCCCAGCCTACCGTGTCGATGTCACAAGAGAAGCAGATGTCATCGAGGAAATCCTTCGAATCTTTGGATTTAACCTTGTTCCGATTCCAGAAAAATGGAATTTATCCTTACCGATTGCTCCAAAAATCAATAAAGATCAATTGCAGCGAAGCATCGCTGAAATATTGGTTGGAAAAGGATTTTCTGAAGTCATGAATAATTCCCTAACCAAAAGTTCATACGTGAGTCAATTGGGAATGGGACAATTGCATGATGAACATTCGGTACGAATGCTAAATCCTTTAAGTCAAGACTTAGATGTCATGCGTCAATCCTTGCTTTTTGGACTTCTCGAAAATATTGAACGAAATCAGAATCGTCAATCACCGAATCTTCGCATGTTTGAATTCGGTAAAACATATGCTAAATACAGCAATGGATATGCTGAATCATCTCAGTTGATTGTCTGCATGACCGGACAAGCGCATTCAGATAATTGGTTAACGCCTGAAAAGGGAAAAGAAACACTTGTTTCCTACTTCCAACTAAAAGGGCTTGTCATGGGCTTATTAGAACGTCTTGGTTTCACTGGTCAACTTCAGGAGAAGGAACTGAAGAGTCAATTATTTGCCGATGGACAAACCATAGAATTGCATAAAAAAACGGTAGCAGAATGCGGATGGGCCACTCCTGAGCAATTAAATGCCTTTGGAATTAAGAATCCTGTTTATTACGCTATTATTCAGTGGGATCAATTACTCGATTTATTAAACCGTGTAAAAATTGAATATTCGGAGTTACCGAAGTCCTTCGCTATTCGACGCGACTTCTCATTGTTATTGGACAAGCACATTCATTTCGCAGAGCTGCGTCAAACTGCCATGCAAGCGGACAAGAAATTATTAAAGTCCGTAGGTTTATTTGATGTTTACGAAGGAAAAAACCTAGAAGAAGGTAAGAAATCTTATGCATTATCATTCATCCTACAAGATGGTGACCGAACTCTTACTGATCAGGAAATTGATTCATGTATGTCTAAAATACAAGCGAATCTTGAGAAAGAGTGTGGAGCCACTTTGAGAAATTAAGAAGATAAAAAAAGTCCTAACAATAATGTCAGGACTTTTATCTCTTTCTTTCAGTTCAATTAACTGTTAGAATATCTTTCAAGATTCAAGTTTGAAGCTAATTCTTCACCTCCTAAAACAAGGATGCGACGACATTTATTCGTTTCTACCCATAAATCCAAATTGGCAACACCTACCATTAGTGTTCCGTTAATATCGATTTTATGTACAGGCTTTTGTTGCTTGTCATAAGCCTTTTTAATCTCTTGAATTTCCGGTGT
The DNA here is from genome assembly GCA_024643365.1 of Crocinitomicaceae bacterium. Lineage (GTDB taxonomy): Bacteria > Bacteroidota > Bacteroidia > Flavobacteriales_D > Crocinitomicaceae > UBA952. The sequence continues at coordinate 32,133 of JAHENC010000008.1, forward strand.
TAACTCTTGATTCTGATTGAATATTAATAAACTATCAGTCAGATCGAAAAAATCGGGGAGTTTATCCGAAACCTGCACTACTTCACCTGCTCGCGCAGATGCCCATGCTGAAATCGCATTTGAAAATTTATTTCCCGTTAATAAAAAGATAGTCTCTGCTTTCATTCCTTTTCACAATTGTCCGCAAATATAGCGCTTAAAAGCTTTCGTTAATTTTAATAACCTAAAATTTTCAAATAATCTTGTGCAGTTTGCTCTTCACTGAATACTTCTGTCTGAATGGAGCCATTTTCATCGCGTCGAATTAAGATATGCTTTGGCTCAGGAATCAAGCAATGCTTAAGTCCACCAAATCCACCAATCGTTTCTTGATATGCTCCTGTATTGAAAAATCCAATGTACAAAACGTTGTTTTTATCGAATTTAGGAAGGTAAATGGCATTTGAATGTTGCTCAGAATTGTAATAGTCATCGCTATCACAAGTCAAGCCCCCCAAAAGAACACGTTCATAATCTTCGTTCCATCGGTTGATTGGCAACATGATGAATCGCTGATTAATCGCCCATGTATCTGGCAAATTCGTCATGAATGAAGAATCAATCATGTTCCATTTTTCTCGGTCGTTTTGTTGTTTTTGATGAAGGACACTAAAAATCGCCCCACCACTTTCTCCTACAGTAAAGGATCCAAATTCCGTGAAAATGTTCGGTTCAGGAATTTCATTGTCATTACATACACGTTTTACCTGTGTTAAGATCTCACGTACCATGTATGCGTAATCAAAATCGAAAGCAAGTGATTTCTTAATAGGGAATCCACCGCCGATATTTAATGAGTCTAATTCAGGACAAAGCTTCTTTAGATCTGAATAGACACGTAAACATTTCGTTAATTCATTCCAATAATACGCGGTATCATTGATACCTGTATTGATGAAGAAATGAAGCATTTTCACACGCACTCTCGGATTTTCTTTTAGAATTGCTTTATAGAAAGGTACGATTTCACGGTAACGAATTCCAAGTCGCGAAGTATAGAACTCAAACTTCGGTTCCTCTTCGGATGCGATGCGAATACCAATATTCAATTCTTTTGTTGTGATGGCAATCAAACGTTTTAACTCATCGATATTATCCACAACAGGAATTACACGTAAATAATCTTCCTCAATTAATTTCGCGATGTTATTTAAGTATAATTCTGGTTTGTATCCATTACAGATAACAAAACGACCTTTTTCCAATTTCCCGGTGTCCACCAAATTTCTAACGATATCAATATCGAAAGCCGAGGAAGTCTCAATGTGCACATCGTTTTTTAACACTTCATCCAATACAAATGAAAAGTGATTGCTTTTTGTACAGTAGGAATAATGATATTTCCCTGTATAACCAAGATTCATGATGGCTTCACGGAACCAACCTTTTGCTCGTTGTATATTGTTAGATACCTGAGGTAAATAATTGAATTTCAAAGGAGTACCGTACTCATTAATCAAACGCATTAAATCGATACCATGGAAAAACAATCGGTCCTCCCGAAGATTAAACTCATTTTGAGGAAAATCAAATGTTTGCTCGATTAGGTCAATGTATTTCGTTCTCATTTGCGTGTAATTCTATTCAATTCAATGTGTAAAAATGGCTCAAGCACTTCAATTGGACGAGCCAGAACCGCGTTGCCGTTCACTTCTACGATTGGACGTTCAATTAGTTTCGGATTATCAACCATTAACTGAAGAATTTCATATTCCGTTAACATGGCAACTTTTGATGCTTCCTTAAAAATCACCTCATTTCTTCGCACAAGCTGTGAGGGTTTCATTTTCAGTTTGGTCAATAAGACCTGTAATTCCTCTATAGTCAATGGATTCTTGATGTGATTATACACTTCAAATTCATGTTTAGTCTGTGTTAAAAAATCCACACCCAAGCGGCTTTTTGAACAGGATGGATTATGATAAACTTTCATTTCAGGTTATTGAACGGCAAAATTACTCATTTCCACTGATTTCAATTGTCCCACAAGTACCCTGTTTAAAACTTAAGTGAAAATGATGAAGATCTGACACCACATGTTCTGCCTATTATCTACTTTTGAAAAGAAAATCAATTTTACATGTCTTATCTCGACGAACTGAACGACAGTCAACGCGTAGCAGTTGAACATATCTATGGTGCAACAATGGTCATTGCAGGCGCTGGATCCGGAAAAACAAGGGTCCTCACCTACCGCATTGCATACATGATGGAACAAGGCATCGATCCCTTTAATATTCTCGCATTAACCTTTACAAATAAGGCTGCGAAAGAAATGACGGAGCGTATTGGTAAAATTGTTGGCGGCGGTGAAGCGAAAAACATTTCCATGGGCACCTTTCACTCGGTTTTCTCCAAATTGCTTCGTTTTAACGCAGATCGAATTGGTTTCCCGAATAACTTCACGATTTACGATACGCAAGATTCCAAAAGTCTTTTAAAAGATATCATCAAGGAGTTTAATTTGGATGACAAAACATATAAGGTAAATCAGGTTTTTGGAAGGATTTCCGCAGCGAAAAATAATTTAGTTTCTCCAGAAGCATATCAAGGAAACGAAGAAATTCAATTGGAGGATAAACAAACGCGTCGTCCAGAAATTGGTCGCATCTACCAATCCTATGCGAATCGCTGTCAGAAAGCTGGAACAATGGACTTTGATGATTTATTGTATTACACGAATGTTTTACTCCGTGATTTTCCAGATGTGCTGCATTACTACCAACAAAAGTTTCAATACATTTTGGTGGATGAGTACCAGGATACGAACTATGCACAGTACTTAATTGTCAAAAAACTAGCTGCTGCGTATCAAAATATTTGTGTTGTAGGCGATGATGCCCAAAGTATTTACTCCTTCCGAGGTGCGAATATTCAAAACATATTGAATTTCCGAAAAGACTATCCCGATTTCGCCCTTTACAAATTGGAGCAAAATTACCGAAGTACAAAGACCATTGTTGAGGCAGCGAATAGTGTGATCAAAAAAAATAAGGATCAAATTTTTAAAAACGTTTGGACTGACAACCAAGAAGGTGGTAAAATAAAAGTTGTACGATCCTTAACAGACAATGAAGAAGGACGTACCATCGCGAATGCCATTTTTGACTTAAAACAAAGTCAAAGTTCCACCTTTAATGACTTTGCGATTTTATACCGCACCAATAAACAATCCCGTGCGTTTGAGGAGGCATTGCGTAAATTGAATGTACCTTATCGTATTTACGGAGGACTTTCCTTTTACCAGCGAAAGGAAATCAAAGACTTACTCGCCTACTTTCGCTTAACCGCGAATCAGAAGGATGAAGAAGCGCTAAAACGCGTAATCAATTATCCTAAACGAGGAATTGGAAAAACAAGTTTAGAGAACATCATTATTTCTGCCAATCGTTATAACGTCACCATGTGGGATGTTATGAATGATTTCGACGCCTATCCTACGGATGTCAATCAAGGAACGAAATCGAAAATCTATGAGTTTGTGACGATGGTTCAAAGTTTTAGTGCGGAACTGAATAAACTGAATGCCTTTGACCTCGCAGATCGTATTGCAAAGTCTTCTGGCATCATGAGAGAACTACTCAGTGAAAAGGAAAAAGGACCGGAAGAGGTGGAGCGTCTACAAAATATCGAAGAACTCTTAGCCGGAATACAAGAATTCACCAAATCATCAGATGACGACGAGTTTAAATCGCTTTCCGACTTCATGATTGAGGTAGCGCTTTTAACCGATGCCGACGAGGATAAAGGGGAAGAACGAAACCATGTTTCCTTGATGACCATACACTCGAGCAAAGGACTAGAGTTCCCTCACATTTTTATTGTCGGACTTGAAGAAAATTTATTCCCTTCTTTGATGGCCTTAAATTCTCGATCAGAATTGGAGGAAGAACGACGTTTATTTTATGTTGCACTAACAAGAGGCATGGAATCCTGCTTGCTATCGTATGCTAGTTCTCGATTTACATGGGGACAACCCGTTGTCTGCGAACCAAGTCGCTTCATTGACGAAATTGATGCTACTTATTTACAATTTGAACAACGCAATCGTCCCTCAGGAGGTCGCTCAATGATGGGCGGTGGATTTACCGAACGCCCTTTCTCCGGTGGACTAAACAAACCAATGGGAAGTCAATCCGGACAACCACTCCGCTCTTTAAAAGAAGTATCTCAAACAAATCCAACGAACAAATCTGGAGAATTAGACATCAAAGTTGGCTACAATGTGGAACACGATCGCTTCGGCAAAGGAAAAGTAACCAAAATGGAGGGTTCAGGTGCAGATAAAAAAGCGACAATTTTCTTTCCGCATCACGGAAGTAAAACGGTATTACTTCGCTTTGCGAATTTGACGGTATTGGAGGATTGATTTATAGCTTAATGATTGGAAACGTTTCATGGATCCGGTTAAAAGTCAAAAAGTAAATTCCAGGATCTAAGGAATTTAAATTGACGGTCATTGTTGTGGTATTCATCGACGAAGAAAAAATAACCCTGCCTTGAAAATCAAGAATTTGATAATTGTCATTTAAATTAAAGTCAGAATTGACTTCAAGGATACCACTTGTAGGATTTGGAAATATCTTTAGGTTGGGCTTTAAAAATTCCATTTGTCCAGAATCTGAATTTCCACAAGCATTCGCAAAATAATTATTCATCGAATATCTGTAAGCCGCGGGGATATTCGCGGTACCTGGAGGGATGCCACTACCGATTTGCATCCACATTCCATTGGAGACAAAATCAGGAATAGACGTATACGCAAAAGATGTGTCTGGTATATTGGAAGTACCTGAAGGAGTGATGGTCCCTTTATTGTTATTTCCATATAAAAAATGTCCAGTCCCATTGATGGTATAATTCACAAAACTATATGGAAAGCTACTATTCGTAATTTCATTCCCAATAATGATTTGATTCGGTGATGTTGCATCGCTAAAAAACACACCATAAAGTGTACTTAGATTTCGGTAAAAAACATTATCCGGACCGTTTGCACCATGTGAATTATCAATGACAATATTATCTACTTTGTTTTGTTCAAACAAATTGGCATATACGTAATTTCCATGAAGAACGAGTTCACCTGCCGATGTCGTTGTTAAGAGTGGATTCGCATTCGTCCAATTTGGATTCACTGCAAAATTAAACGAGGAGACATTTCCATTGGCTCCAGCCTGCAAAAGAATTGCATGTCGCAAGTGATCAAAAATATTATCCTCAATGCGACATTCGTTTGTTGTAAAGTGCATGACTACACCATATGCCCTTCCACCTTCCCCATAATCGAAAGCATCTTTAAAAAAGGATTTGCGAACGACAACATTGGAACAACTGCTTAATTCCACATGCGCAAAAGTGCACTTGACGGAAGATATTCCATCTATGTACGAATGAACAGTATTTGTAAATGCAATGGAACTAGCTTGTTCCGGAGCAGTATCATCCAATCGTTCTATAGACAGACATCGAATACCTATATGCTCATTTGGGATTAACTTTGTTACTTTGGGCGATCTTAATAAATCATAATTCATTCGAAGAGGTGAATGCAAATGGAGCGTATCACCACTTACTTGATCAATCTGAACAATTTGTCCGACAGACCCAATTGCCCAAGATGAGTAAACTAAATCTGAATCCACTTGTGAAAGCCGAATCCAATCTCCAGCTACAAACCCATGATTCGAATTAATAATTATTGAATTTGAGTTCTTTATTGCTGTTTGTTGAAAGAATGAACTAAACGATGTCAAAGCTTGACCATTTGATTGAATTGCACTCCCCGTCCCTCCTAATTGAAAAACAAAATGCGTTTGATTCGCACCTTCTCCCTCTAGGATCACATTGCTACCTAGCTGAATAGTTTCATTGAAAAGAAATGTTCCAGCAGGAAAATGAATGCGTATGGATTGACCTGTATTCGCCATTAAGATTGAATCTAACAAAACATCGTTAGCTTGATTTCCAAATTCATCGATGGAGTAATCCTGCATATTGATTAGTAAAAAACCAGATTCATTCCATTCCTCCGACCCCGCTATTTTCCAATCAACGAAACGATTTGTAGGAAAGATGGATTGCGCCTTCAGAACAAAAGAACATATGAATGAAATAAGAAAAACAATGTGTTTCATTTAGTAAATTTAAGTAAATGAACTAAACAAAAAAAGCTCCGATTTCTCGGAGCTTTTTCATTTGTTCTAATTCAGTGTTAGTTTTTCACCACTCGAAGCGGTTCTGACATTTCTGAAATACGTAAGTAGTAAATTCCTCTTGCTACGCTAGAGATGTTTACGTTCGTTTCCGTTCCTGTCATATCCCCTGCGAACACTAATTTCCCTTGTGCATCTACAATACTGTATGTACCGTAAACTGGAGTAGAAGTTTGAATAATGAATGACTCGCTTGTTGGATTCGGATACAATGTCACATCTGTGATGCTTCCTTCTTCGATACCAACTGTTAATGTCAAGTTGAGGGTAATCGTACTATCACATCCTGAAGCGTTTAGCAATGTTTGTGTGTACGTACCTGATTGCGTATAGATCACTTCATTCAATACATAACTGCTATTAGCTGTTGCGTTGATTGTACTTGAAGTTGCTGTTCCCGCTGTAACAGTCACTACATCCGAGTTAGCTGTACATCCGTTCAATCCAGTTAACAACGCTGAATACGTTCCAGGTGTAGTTACTGTGATTGATTCGGTTGTTGCAGCGTTACTCCATGAGTAAGTGTTATTCGGTTGAGAAGAGATCACTAAAGACTCACCTGGACAAAGGACAGTATTGCCATCTAGCATTAATGAACCTGAAGGAATCTCGTTTACGTTCACGATTACTTCTGCCGCATCTGAACAACCATTCGCAGCGTATGCTGTTACTACGTATGTTCCAGCTTGAGTAGCTGTAATTGTAGAACCATTGATACTTGAGTTCCAGATATAGGTGTTACCACCAGTTCCTGTCAATACAACTGACCCACCTTCACAGAATGTAGTCGCACCACTTGTAGTTATTCCCGCAGATGGAACAGGTAAAATTGTAACTGGAATGTTTGCAGAAGTTGAAGTACAACCTAAAGCATTCGTAACAGTCACGTTGTAGTTTCCATCGACACCAGCATTGATTCCTTGAGTAGTCGCCCCATTGGACCACACGTAAGAAGTACCTGGAGATGCGACCAATGTAACATATGCCCCATCACAAACTGATGTTGGTCCAACCGCTGTAGCCGTTGCTCCTAAAGTCTGTTGTGCACTCACAATGATTTCGTTTGATACTGCTGAACAACCTGATGCATTCGTAATGGTAACGAAATAGATACCTGATGCATTCGCCGTGATGTTTTGTGTAGTTGCACCGTTTGACCATTGGTAAGATGCTCCTGAGTTGGCAGACAATACCACGCTATTTCCATTACAGAATGTTGTTGGTCCTGCTGCCGAAATGAACGATGAAGGTAAAGTCCCAATGCTAATTGAAGTTGGTGCAGAAGTACTACTACATCCATTAACATTAGAAACAGTTACGCCATAGTTTCCTGCAGTTGAAACCGTGATGCTTTGTGTTGTAGATCCGTTAGTCCATGAATATGACGTTGCTGGCGCCGCAGTTAAAGTAACTGAACCACCTTGACAAATACTCGTTCCAGTTGCAGATACTGTTGCCGCCGGTAATGTATTAACGGACACCATTGTTACAGGTGAAGTAGAAGAACAAGCTCCATTTGAAACTTGAACAGAATACGATCCAGCTGCCGTTGCAGAAATCGACTGTGTAGTTTCTCCACCTGGAGACCACAAGTAAGACGAAGCCGTTGGCGCTGATATCGTTACTGATCCACCTTGACAGAATACAGTTGAACCTGCTACTGTTGTTGCTGCACTTGGAATAGCCGCCACAACTAACGGAGCACTAACAGATGCCGAACATCCGTTTGCATTCGTGTAAGAATAAGACATATTCGCCGTTCCAATGGAGTTACCAGATACAATTCCTGTAAGCGCATTCACAACAGCAACGTTTGCGTTAGCACTTGACCAAGTACCACCTGCCGTTGTATTTGTAATTGTTCCTGTTGAACCAATACACACACCGCTCGCACCTGCAATTGGATCCAATACTGGAAGCGCATGTACAGTGATTGCTTGTGGAGCTGATGTTGTTGAACATCCGTTAGTACCTGTTACTTGAACTGTTACAGGACCAGCAGCACTCACACTTACATTTTGTGTTGATGCACCATTTGACCATGTGTATGATACCCCTGGAGAAGAAAGCAAGGATACGTTACCACCTTGACAGAAACTTGTTGATCCAAGCGCTGAGATTGTAGCAATCGGTGCAGGTAATACATTCACAACAATTGGTGCTGATGTTGCTGAACAACCATTTGAAGCTGTTGCTGACATCGTGTATGATTGTGAAGATGTTGGACTAGCCACTGGATTCAGAACGTTTGTAGCCGATAATCCTGTTGCTGGAGACCAAACTGGTGTAATAGAAGGACAACCAGAAGCTGTTCCATTCCATGTTCCGCTTGAATAAGGATAGTAATTGGTAACTAGATTCGTTCCCGCACCATCTGTTATGGTAAAATAAGGCTCATATGGCCAAGAAGCTGCAGAGAACGTTACCTGAATTGCTTGTCCGTTTGTAGAAGGGAAAGTAAAGGCTAAAGGACCCGCACCAGTTGCTAATGTGATATTTGTTAATACTGGCACACCTCCAACAGATACTGTAGCAGTACAACCATTCCATCCATCACCATAGGAATCGTACAAAGTAATTGTTTGAGAACACGTTGTGTTAAATCCAATTGTTCCGGACAATGTAGTTGTTGATCCAGCACATAAATTCACATTTGAACTTGTTGTCAAAACTGGTGTAGGAAGAACGGTAATTGTTCTAGTAGCCGTTGACGCTGGACACCATGTTCCAGGATTAGGAACCGTATAGGTCATTGTCGCTGTTCCTGGAGTAGAACCAACTACAACACCACTTAAAGAAGCGATTGTTGCAACTGCTGAGTTACTTGAAGACCAAGTTCCTCCGGCTGTAGGAGTAGCAAATGCAACTTGTGACCCAGCACAAACAGATTGAATTCCAGTGATTGGCGTGATCGCCACCGTACTTTGAACAGTAACCGTTGTAGAAACGGCTCCAGTACTCGTACATCCGGAAGCATTAAGGTAATTGATTGAAACTGTTTTACTTCCACCTGACAACCATTGTAATGTTACTGTGTTCGAAGTAGATGTACCTCCTGAAACGATGTTGTAATCAACTCCAGCTGTACCAGGGATTCCCCAAGTATAACTCATCATTCCTGATTGTGTTGTGTAAGTGTAGTCAGTTAAAGTACAAGCACTTGTAGCTGGAGTAGCCGTAAACGAAGGACTAAATGGTGCTCCAGCAACGATATTTACGTTATAATCTTCTGTTTCACCGTAGTAGTAAGTCGCACATGGATCAATTGTTGAACCAGCAGTAGCATATACACCCCTAATACGCATGCGGTGTACTCCAAGTGGAGGTAAACAAGCCAAATTGATTTGGAATGAAATCATTTGAAAAGATGTCGTAGTTGAAGTTGTAGAAAACCCAATCTTTTCCGATGCTTCGAAAATAAAATTATCATTATAATCTATCCAAGCAGCGAAAGATTGATTGCTAAATGAACCAGCAGTTACTTGTAAGTTATAAGACGTTGCTGCTTGTAATGTTGGAGCAGCAATGTTTGAATAATATGTGTATGCCGGACCAGTTGTTGCTGTTCCGGAATTATTGTTCAAGGTAGTTGTTGGAATAACAACTGAAGAGATTAAATCTCCGTATTGTGTTCCATACACATACGCTGGATTACAATAAGGATTGTACATTACTTGAACTGGAGTAGACGTTCCTGATGATGGTCCATTCGTACAAGTTACCACACATTGGTACCATGTTGTTGCAGTAGGTGTTGCCGTATATGTATAAGACGTTGCACCAGTAATGTTTGACCAAGTACCCGTAGCTGAAGAAGCTGACTGCCATTGGTAGGTAATTCCAGTTCCAGAAGTTGAGTTTTGTAATGTTAAGACAGTTGTTTGTCCTGCAAAAACTGAATTTGGACTCGCAATCGTATTTCCAGGCGTTGGTGTACCTGCACATGGAGGTGGAATAGAAATCGTGATACAGTAATCTTCTGTCTCTCCGTAGTAATAAGTATACGTTGCATAGTTATATGTACCCGGAGTTCCGTAGTTCACATTCACGATACGCATACGTGTTATACCTACCGAAGCCGTTGGAGGAACTACAAAACTTCCTGTTAACGTTTGATCACCTCCAGCGTTAGCTGGCTGGTAGTAACACAACTCGCCTGCATCTAAGAAATCTCCATCTTGGTTATAGTCAATGTATACTTGAAAGAAGTTACTTCCAGTACCATAAACACATCCAGTTGACGTCAAACTGAAGTTTGCTACTTGTCCCTGTTGTAAATTTCCTGAACCTACAGATCCAGTATAATTAGAATATAGATTCAACTGTGAACCAGGACCTGGTGCAACTGATGTACAAGTTGAGGAGTTATTAATTCCAGCGATAGTCACGTTTGTGATATCGTTGTAATAATTGTAATAAGGTACACTTGCTGGGTATCCACCACACTGACATTGATTTCCTGCTACAGTGTAGCTTACCACGTTTGATTGATTAGAAGAAGCACTGTATAAACATGAAGTTACCAAACGGTAATATAATGTAGAAGCAGTACTTGTTGTGTAGTTAGTTGATGTTGCTCCAACGATATTTGACCATGAAGTAACCCCATTTGGAGAAGACTGCCATTGGTATGAAATACCTGTTCCGAATGTGAAGTTTGCAGAAGATAAAGTAATGCTCGCATTTGGACAGCCACCTGTTGAAGAAATGGAAGCTGTACTAGCATTCGGAATTCCAGAACAGTTTACAGCTGCAGCAACTTGAATACAGTAATCTTCTGTTTCACCCCAAGCGTATGTACCTGTTGGTCCAGGAACGGTTCCTTCCGTAGCAATAACGCGCATTCTCGCTTGGCCAACAGTAGCACCTGCAGGAATCGAAATAGTACCTGAATTGACACCGTTTACAGCTGTTATGTTTACCGGGTTTTCATTCGCATCAGCGAAATCGCCATCAATATTAAAGTCGAAGTAAATACGTAAATTAACTCCATACCATCCTCCACAAGTTCCAACATTCACACTCCAAGGAATCGATTGACCTGGATTGACAACTGGTGCTGACAATTGCCCAGCATAATTTGAATATTTCTGATTAGCCGAGTTTGCTCCAGGTGCAGTTGTTGCACATGTAGAAGTATTATTCAATGTCCCAAAAGTAACATTGAAAATTTCTTCATCACCTGTATATGAGGCAGCCGATGCGCCATAGGCATTCGCATTAGAACACGTTACAGGACCCGTTGGCGCTGCAGCCGCTTGTCTCCAACGTACTGTATGGCTATTTGAGTTTGTTGTACAATAATATTGTGTCACTAAAACTGTTACTTGACCAGTGAAAGTTGCTACCCATAAAATTTTTGGACTTGCACCACAAAGGTCGTCACTGTAACATAATATAGTATTTGACATGTTGCGTAATGTCAACTGTCCATCAGATGTTGGATTTGTTGCACCGTCAGCAGTACAAAGAGACCACTCATAAGTATTCCCGCTAGTTACGTTGTATGTATTGTATTCACCACCGTATGTTCCAGCAACTGAATTGACAAATGTAGCAGAAGTTGTTGATTGAGCTGCTCCCCAAGAGGAACCTACCAAAGTACATCCTCCAGTTGAACATTGCCCAGCTTGTCCTAGGGTTACCTTCGAAACAAAGAGGGAAAATACCGCCACGAAAATTGGCAGTATAAAGCGACTCACAAATTGCATTGAGTATTTGTTTTTCATTTTATTATTATTAATTATTTAAAAAATCAATTAGTTGGATTCTCCTAATCGGTAAAGAATGGTATTTAAAAGACCGTCGAAATAAACTACTTCTTCCGGAAAATCCAAAACCCAACGTTCTACCTTTTTACGATCAGCATCAAGCGCCGAACTTCCAGGATAATTTGGACAAAGTTTTTTAAGCTTCAAATCCAACTCGTTTGACACCTGTGACAATTTAGCCATTTGATTGTTTGACGACGCAAAAGCATAGATGCGCATTTGAAAATCACTGACTTGCTGAGCTTTTTCAAGAGCTAGTTCATCGTTGTTGAAGAAAGGCAATTCCTCCATTGGAACGGGTACATAAACCTCTGGTTCAATGTGTGCTTTTTGCGAAAAAACGAAATTCGTCAAACACAAAAATGCAAATAACAATAAACTCACAGGACTAATCTTTTTGAGGTAATTCATAAGGAAAAGTTTATAGATTAAATTAGTTTTAGTGTCCGAAAATTAGGGATAAATCGTGTTTTAATCAAAATTGTTGAAAACTATCCATTGGCTTATAAACATTTAGGTTGTTTCATTGATTATTTGCAATGTTTCATCGAATATTTAATAATTTCTTCATAAGATGCTAACAATCGTTTCTTTTGTAATTTTATCATCTAAAATTGCTCATTTTGAAAAAAATTGGATTACTATCTGATACACATGGATTTATCGATCCAAAAATTAAAAAACATTTTGCGGATGTTGATGAAATCTGGCATGCAGGTGATATAGGAACGCTAGAAGCACTTGATGAATTGCGTGCTTTCAAACCCACAAGAGCTGTTTGGGGAAACATCGATGACCATAACATCCGAAAGGATACGCATGAGTTTTTGCGATTTCAAGTGGAGGACGTATCCGTGTTGATTACACACATTGCTGGACGACCAGGAAAATATGCTAATCCGGCCTTTGCGGAACTCATGAAAAATGGTGCGCCACAGTTGTTTGTTTGTGGTCATTCACACATAACCCTTGTACAAATGGACCCAAAATTCAATATGTTGTGGATGAATCCCGGAGCTTGCGGATATAAAGGATTTCATAAAGTCAAAACGATTTTACGATTTTGCATCACTGATGATCGCATTCATGACCTTGAATTGATTGAACTTGGTCCACGGGCATAAAGCCTTTATTCAACGACTATATCCGTTTAAATTCAACTATAGCTCACCCTTAAATTGGTGTTGGTTTTGTTTATTTCTAATTTCGATAAACCTAACAACTACACCATGAAAAACGTACTTTCTTCTTTATTTTTTTGTTTCTATTATTCCGCTCACGCGCAAATTTGCAACGTTGACTTTAGCGAGACATCTACCGGAATTTATCCGGACACTCTTCCCGCTGGAAACGTTGGTCAACTATATGGCAGCGACATTACTTTTGTCATGCCATTAGATACTTTGGGCTACAATTTTACCAATTTTCATATTCTTTCCGTATCGCTTCCTGTAGGACTTTCCTGGCAGTGTAATAATAATTTGAATAATTGCGATTACAATCCACAGTTGAGTCAATATGGTTGCGTTCATATTAGCGGAACTCCCCTACTCACCGGACAATATACGATTGACGTAACAGTCATTGCGGATTTAACCATCGTCCAAGGATATCCATTTACCTTTCAAATTTATATGGAAGTACTTCCCAGTTCGACAAGCGTTTCAAATAATGGATTTGAGATGACGGGATCTTTCGGATGTGCCCCAATTACCGTAAATTTCACGAACAACAATCCAGGAATGCTCTCCTATTTTTGGGATTTTGGAAATGGAAACATTTCGATGAACGAATTCCCGGCGCCGCAAGTGTATACGATTCCAGGTGAATACATTGTAAATTATATGGCATGGAATAACCAAGATACAACAGATGTTTACACATTGACTAATGTCCATATCAATAACATGAGTAATTACGGAAATTCTTTTCCTTCTTACGAAAATGCAGATGCCTATTTTAAATTATTTCAAAATGGAATTCAGATCTATCAATCTTCGATCATTGGGGACCAAAATCCACCAATCGAATGGAATACAAGTATCAATTTAAATCCTGCAAACTCTTTTGTCATCGAAATTTGGGAAGCGGATGATAGTTTTGGGGAATCGTATTTTGGCGCGGATGATTTCATAGGTAGTCATACCATGAGTTTAAATGGCTGCAACAGTTGTGGTGCTGGCACATCAAATTTCAATTACACTATAAATCATCAAGTTATTTACCCGAGTGCAACGGTACTCGCTCAAGACACTATACACATTTATGGTTATCCACTAACACCAAACATAAATTACGAACAGAATAGTCATACGCTCACAACTCCGGACTTGGGATTGGCTTACCAATGGTATTTTAATGGAAGTCCAATTGCTGGTGCCACAAACTCAAGTCATGTAATTTATCAAAGTGGAATATACAGTGTCATCGCCATTAACCCAAATGGCTGCGTGAGTTTCTCGGATACACTAACGTCCATTTATTGCAATACACTTATAAGTCCAAGTCTTTCACTTAGTTCCGAGAACGAATTGGTTTTAGCAAATTATCCAGCTTCCTCTAACATCGTTTGGTTTGTGGATGATGTTCCGATTCAAAACCAAGATAACGACACGTTGAATCCACCAACGAATGGAACGTATAGTGTAAACATCACTGATCCATTTGGCTGTACCTACGAAACAAGTGATTTTCAACTGGCGCTATCTCTCGGAGAATATGCTATTGGAACATGGTTGATCTATCCGAATCCTGTGAAGGATGAACTGACGATTCAAGTCGATGAGAAAATGATCGGCGCAACAATAGAACTTTTGGATTTAAATGGGCGATTACTCACAACATCGATAATTGAAAAGACTTCTTCCCTATTCGATATCAGTATTTTCCCTAGCGGGACTTATTTCCTACAAATAAATAATAGTGGTGTACAACAGTTGAAGACGGTGGTTGTTGACTAATGTGCTAATGGCGTAATGTGCTAATGTGCTAATTGATTAATGTGCTAATGTGCTAATGGACTAATGTGCTGATTTGCTAATGGACTAGCGTGCTCATTGTATTCTGGTGTGAGGAAGTGCTCCTTAGGACGTTTATTGTGAAATGAAAGTTCGTTTCAGTCGAGCTGAAACGAACTTTCTAATTTCACATATTATTCTTCTGTATCGACAATTAGTTTTTTCGTTCTAGCGCGGTATTTATCTTGAATACGGTCGACAGTATAGTACATCATTGGTACGACGATAATCGTCAAGAACATGGAACTTGTCAATCCTCCAATTAGAATCCATGCAAGACCATTTTTCCATTCAGCACCTGATCCTGTTGCCGTTGCAATTGGAATCATACCGACTACCATGGCTATCGTTGTCATTAAAATTGGACGCATACGTTCTTTTACGGCTTCAAGTAGGGCATTGTATGTAGACATTCCCTTCTCCTTCAGGTGATTCGTGAAATCGACAATCAAAATTGCATTCTTGGCGACGAGTCCGAGGAGCATGAGCATCCCTAACATCGTAAAGATTCCCATGTTTGAAGAACTTAAGGCCAATGCTAAGATTGCTCCAATCAATGATACCAAAATCGAGAATAATACGACGAATGGATATACATAGTTGTCATATAGAGCAACCATGATCAGGTAAACTAGAATCAATCCAATTCCCATCGCAGTACCGAGCGCACCCATTGATTCTTTTTGGCGTTTAATCTCACCACCCCAAGTTAAACGTACGTTTTTATCTAGGGGATTTTTCTCCAAATACTTATCAATCTCTGCGGAAACATTTCCCGCTGCTGTTCCAAGTACCCAACAACGCAAAGTTGTATTCGGGATACGGTTTTTACGTTCTAATGTTCCATTTCCATTTTCTACGGAAACTTCAGCGAATTCACCCAATTGAACTTGTTTTCCATCAGTGGTATTGAAGGTCATGTTTTTGATGTCTTCAACATTTTTTCGATCAAATTCATCTACCATCACGCGAATATCATACTCATGTCCTTTCTCGTCGAACTGACTATCGTCGTTTCCTGTCAAGGCATTTTGCAACTGCATTCCGACTATGGCAATGGGCAATCCGAGTTGACCCATTTTTTCGCGGTTTAATTCGATGCGAACCTCAGGTGTTATATCGTCTGTAGAAATAGCAGGATCCTTCGCTCCATTAATCGTTAAAATCTTTGCTTTTAATCTTCTCGCCTCTTTGATCAACAATTCATTATCATCAGAAGACAAGAACATTTCAATCGGAGCCTCTTCAGATTCAATCATCCCCATATTCAAGGCTTTGATTTCAACTCCAGCGTGCTTAGTTTTAATTCGTTCACTAATCTCATCCATGTATTTCATGGTTGGATATTTCTTTTGCATTCCTGGCTTCATCTTAACAGTGATTTCAGAACGATTCTCTGAACCAAATGACGTTGCTCCCATCCCGGAACTTGGTCCACCGACATTAGCAAAAACCGTTTCAATCACATCTTTTTGAGCCAATAAGAATTGCTCAATTTCCAAAGTAATGGCATTATTCTCCTCGAATGTTGTACTCTTATCGTATTTCAACTTGATCATGAACTTCCCTTGATCTCCTTGCGCTACGAATTCTTGCCCAACGATACCTAGTCCCATTGTAGAGAAACTCGCCACAAAAAGACCCAGAATTACACCCGCCATAATCAGTTTGTGTCTCAAGGACCAGCTTACCAATTTCACATATTGATCGGTAAAAATGGTAACGCGACGCTCAAACCAAAGTAAAAATGCCTGGAAAGGATTTTTTGGATTCAATTCTACCTCTTTGGCAAAACGAGAAGCTAACCATGGAGTTAAAGTGAAACAAACGAATAGCGACATCAAAGTAGAAACCACGACAACAATCGAGAACTGATGTAGAATGTCTGAGATCGTCCCCTCAATGAAGACCACTGGAGAGAAAACAACGACATCAACTAATGTAATGGCTAATGCAGTAAATCCAATTTCATTTCGACCATCCAAGGCCGCTTGACGACGTTTTTTACCCATTTGAAGGTGTCGATAGATGTTCTCCAAGACAACAATCGAGTCATCCACTAAGATTCCAATCACCAAGGACATCGCCAACAAAGTCATCAAATTCAGCGTGTAGCCCAATAAATACATCGCTACGAATGTCGAGATCAAAGAAGCTGGAATCGAAATAAGTACGATGAACGCGTTTCGCATACTGTGTAAGAATAACAACATCACCGCCGCAACCAAGAGTACTGCAAGTTCCAAATCGTGAATTACAGCATCAACTGACTCAACTGTTGGACGTGAAGTATCCGTCGCAACCGTAAACTTTAATCCTTCTTTCTGGTACTTTTCTTCTAGAATCTTGAAGCGTTCTTTTGTCGCTACAGACATGTCCACTGCATTGGCATCGCTTTGTTTTTTAACACGCAATCCAATTCCATTCACGCCATTCAATCGTGACACCGCAACTTGATCCTCCGTTGCATCAATTACTTCCGCAACATCCTTTAGTTTCACACTAGAGATACCACGAGAGAAAAGAATTAAGTTTTCGATATCTGAGATGGTACTATACTTTCCTGCCAAACGTACGGTCATTTGCTCACCTTCACCTTTCACCTTACCTGTTGGAAACTCCACATTAGAAGAAGCAACTGCCTGATTCACATTTGTTAATGTCAAACCATAACGTTTCAACTTATCCTTATCAACGTTAATTCTAAATGCGCGGCGCTCACCACCAATGACTTGAACTTCCGCAACACCTTTCGTTTGTTTTATTTGAGGAAGAATTTGATCATCCATCAATTCCATAAGGGTACGATCATCCATATTGGAAGCCACCACACTGACTTGCAAAACAGGAGCTGCATTTGGTTCAATTTTAGCAATAACCGGTGTTTGAGCACCCTCAGGTAAACTATTGAGAACGTTATTGATTTTGCGCTGTGCATCTTCCAAAGATTTATCAATGTCAGCGGATGCTTTAAATTCAAGAAGCATTAAAGATGCATTATCCAAAGAGAATGCCGTTACTTCACTGATGTTTTCAAGTCCACTTAAGGCATCCTCCATTGGTTTAGAAACTTGTGTCTCTACAGTTGCAGGAGATGCACCTGGATAAGTGGTTGTCACCGTTAAAAGTGGTGGAGAGAAATCTGGAAGCAATTCGTAAGAAAGCTGATTGTAGCTAAGAAGTCCACCTCCAATGAGGATGGTGAAAATCACAATAATAAACGACGGACGTTTAATCGATAATTCAGTAAGTGTCATGTTCGTTTATTTAGCCAATTTAACATTAGAGTTATTCTCTAAATTCACTTGTCCTTTAACAACTACAACATCGTTTTTAGTCAGACCAGAAACCACCTCAAGGTATTCACCATCCGATGTTCCCGCTGTGAAAGAAGTCAAAATCGCTTTGCCATTGCGAACAACGTATACTTGTGGGTTTTTAGATGAACCAACCAATGCTTTACGTGAAATTGCAAGCGTTGTCACACTTTGAGAATTGGCAAGGGCAACAGATCCGTACATTCCTGCCATAATGCGATTTTTTGCTGAATTTTGAATCGTTGTTTGGATTTTAAAGTTATGTGCAGCATCCGCTTGAACAGCAACCATACTAACATTTCCTTTGAATTCCGTTGTACCGTAAACATCAGCAAACGCAAGAACTTGTTGTCCCTTTTTAAATTTCATTACATCGCGTTCTGGAACAGAGACCGTTAATTTAAGCGAAGAAATATCCGTCAGTTCAACAATCGGAGATCCCGGCATGACCATGGAACCTAAATCAACTAATTTCTTTGTTACAACACCACTAAATGGCGCAAGAATTGAAGTGCTTTTCAATTGTTTTTGTAATTGTTTCAATTGTACTTCCGCTGACTTCAAAGCTAACTCCATTTTCTCTGCTTCCATTGTGGAGATTGCTTGGTCTTTGCGCAAATTAGAAAAACGTGCATTATCATTTTTCAATTGAGCGATATTCAACTTTGCGTTATCGATTTGTAATTGAATCAGTTCATTGTCCAATTTCGCAATGACTTGTCCTTTAGAAACATTGTCCCCTTCTTTGACTAATAGTGAAATCAATTTTCCAGAAGCATCAGAAGCAACATTATTTTGATGATTTGCTTCGAATACACCAAGAAAACTCATGGCACGGTCAAATGTATGGGTTGATGGACGAGCTGCTTCAACCAAAATAGATTGTTTAGCGTCGTAAATAAAGATTTTGTCTTGTGCTGCTTTCTGATTGGATAGTAATTTAACGACCAAAAGGGCGATGATTACAACAGCGACAATAGAGATGGAGATAATTCGTTTCATTTTCTTTTTTATTTAATATTTCCGATTGATTTTAAGTATTCTAGTTCCGCCTGACGTAATTGAATGTAAGAGGAAACAACATTTGATTGCGCTTGCTCAAGTCCAGTTTCAGCCATGATCAAGTCGTTCGAACTAATTAGTCCTTCCTTGAACTTCAAGTTCGCATTTGAGTAAACATTTTCAGCAAGACGAAGTTGTTCTTTACTGACATCCAAGGACTCTGCTTTCACTGTAATTTGACGCTTGCTTGTCGAAATCGCATAGTTCAATTGCTGATTCAATAATTCATATTGATTATCAATTTTCTCCATGTTCAACTGATTCAACTTCGCTTTATTCACGCGCTCCATTCCTGAAAACAAATTCCAATCTAAACGAAGTCCAAGAAAGGCTCCAGGAATACCCGTTCTAAAATCATCTTCTGGTTTCAAGTTGATGTTGTAGTTGTAAATCCCGTAAAAGTTCAAATTCGGTAGATAACTCATGCGAATTCCTTGTGCCTCCGCCTCATTTAATTTACGCTGTGACTCAAGCAAATTCAAAGGTAGAAGATTCGGTGCAGCTTCTTTTAAAATGGTTTTTTGAACCATTGCATCCGTAGAAAGTACTAACTGCTGATTTGATGGCATTCCGATTAAAATCTTTAATAAGTTCTCCAATTGATCTTTTGTCGCTAATAAATTCGATTTCGTATTCATCAAACTCAACTCATTGATTTTAATTTTATCCACTTCAGTTGGAATAATGATACCCTGCGCCAATGAAGCTTCCATGTTCTTCAAAATGGCACGAGTATGAACAATGTTCGCATCGATAAAGGATAATTGTTGATTTACACCTTGCAGTAAAAAATAGGTATTGGAAACCTGATAGCGAACTTCTTGAATCGCGATGTCACGCTGTGTACCAACAAGTTCCGTATTAATTTTCAAAGCTGCTAATCCATAATTAACTTGGGAATTAAACAAAATTTGAGTCAATTGTAAATTGTTCGATAATACGAATGGAACTCCGAACTTCACCGTATTGTATACACCAGCTGGCCCTCCAAAGGCAGAAGCCGGGATAATTTGTCCAGGAATCACCGCATTGTACTTATAATCTGCGTTAAAATTCAACTGAGGCATACGTGTTGCAAGATACGCTTCACGTTGACGCTCATTCATAAGAACATCTAAATTTGCATTGCGGATTTGAAGATTGGCTGTATCAGCCATTTGAATACAGGTGGGTAAATCCAGTACTTGTGCACGTGAGGAATTCAGGTGAAAAAGTACCAAAAACAGACCTGCGATTTTAAACGATTTACGCATGTTTATTGGTATTAGGGAATAAATAATTAATTAACATTTCTTTGACTATTTCTTGATGCTCGTTTAAGCGAGCTTCGTGTTCTTGATTATCAATTTGGTAAATACCACAGATGAGTTTTTTACTCATGATGGGAAAATGACAATTAGACATGAATAACAAGGTTACGTTAATCATGTTCAC
The DNA here is from genome assembly GCA_024643365.1 of Crocinitomicaceae bacterium. GTDB lineage: Bacteria > Bacteroidota > Bacteroidia > Flavobacteriales_D > Crocinitomicaceae > UBA952. The sequence continues at coordinate 52,988 of JAHENC010000008.1, forward strand.
TTTTCGCATACTTCCCTCCTCCTGTGCTTTTTCACATTCTTCGAAAATCCCTGTTTTATGGAGACGCCCTAAAAAATTAGACTGGTCAAGTTCCGCATCAGATTCTTGATTGAGTCCGGCGTGGATAAACAAAGGTAATTCAGGATGTTTGCGCAAAAACTCAAATTCTTTATCGATGAGCATACGTGTTTTTGATTCTAGGGGAAGGTCTTGTTTAAACACTTCAACCATGCTATCGACAAAGTCTGAAAGTGCAGCTTCAAGTATGAGCTCAAATAATTTTCCTTTGGATCGGAAGTAATAATTAAGCAAAGCAACATTGATTCCTACGGATTTCGCGATTTCACGTGTCGTACAACCAGAAAATCCTTTGGTCATAAATACCTTGCGAGCAGCATCTTTGATCTTTTGTTCCGTACTAACGTCTTTTTTCATGTGTTATTTTCGCCTGCAAATTTAAACACTTATTTTAAACAAATGTTTAAAAATGACCAAAAATTAAACGCTTGTTTAACTTTTTTAGGACATAAAAAAAAGGCTTGTGAACCCACAAGCCTTTTTTCATTTGAAAATAACTACTTATAAACCGTTCGCAGCTTTGCGCAATGTCAAATCCAGGAACAATTCATCCATTTTTTCTTTTTGTTTTTTGTCGCGGTTAGATAAATCTAATTGACCAAGACTTTTTAATGCTGCCTCAGCATCAACTGTATTTCTCATCGCGAAATAACACTCTATCAAATCAAAATAAACTGCTACTGTAACATCTTTATCAATGCGTGCTTTTTTGTCATAAACATCAGATTCCGTTAAAATCACTTTAAACGCATCGATTGCAGCTGTTAATTTTTGTTTCGCCAACGCTTCGTTCGTTGTCAATGTTTTTAATCCAATCGTTGCGTTGTTATATGCTTCCATTACGTCAGCATGTGCATCGTTTTTAGATTTCACATAATCCAAAGATGTTGCACGTGTTGTTACTTCGTATCCAATACGGTCGTTCACCAAATGATTGATAAATTTCAAGTTTTCCTTTAACAAGTTCTCTTCTGTTGATTTAACCAACATAGAGAAATCAGAAGACGGTTGCGTTTTAGAAGAAGTTGATTTGTACGTTTTAAAGGCAGAAAGTTCAGCTGGAGCAACATAGAAAATTTCTTGATTATTGACCCCTGCAATACGAACCGACATTGGCATGCGGTACGTGAATTCGATCCAATAATATCTCACTTTGTAGGCAGTTCTTACCCCATCCTTCACTGAAACCTCATCCTTCTCTTCCGACTTGATCGTTGGTTGAGAATTTTCGAATCCTTCGATATTCACTGCGTAAGAAAGGGCATTTACCTGTGCTTTCGTAAATCCGTCCAACACTAAATATGTCGCTGCTAACGAAGGATAATCGTAACTAGATTTCAAAACTGGTTGAGAAATTGTTCTTCTGTATGGTTGAGCAACATAATCCTTAACGGGTTTCGTGTTTTCGTTTAACAATTGTTTTTCAATCACCTTTGTTGCCGTTGATTTCGCATTGTAAACTTCCATTTCTTTAGCGAACTTATCATCTGCAGCCTTTACTTTCGCAGGATAATCAGCCAATTCACGTTGGTAATCAGCTTCCGCTCGAGCTTTATCAGCTTCGAATTCCGCCAATAACTTCGCATTTGCAGCTTCTGCTGAGGAGGTGATTGTCGAAAAGTAATTATCAACTTTTGGTTGAATCGGATTCGTTGGTAATTTAACGTACGTATACGTAATGTCTTCTGATTTAACAGCTTGTCCATAAACAAGGCCAATAAAACAGCTTAAAATAAGGGTAAGAGATAATTTCATTTTATTTTCTTTTTTTTAATTATTTGTCTAAAAGACGACGTAAAGTTAGAAAGGTTTCTTTGAATTACGAAAAAAGATCAATTACGTTTTCTTTTCGGTTTACCGTATTTATCCATCATTGCTTTCTTGTGGTCGTAACGAACATTAACTTTTTTGTTCTTCGCTTTCTTTTCATGGAATGCAGGACCAACCTCGCGCTTCGCCAATTTCAATAGTTTTCCAGGAATTTGAGTTACTGGTTTTTCGAATTCTAATAATTCTTCTGTTATTTCGACTTCACTAGGTACTTCTGTAAATGGAAGTTCCTGCTGCATCAATGCTTCAATTTTAGAAAGCGCATCTGCATCTTTCTCACTCACAAACGTTATAGCCACACCATTTTTATCTGCGCGACCTGTTCTACCAATTCGGTGGATGTAATTTTCTGGAATTTCAGGAATATCAAAGTTGATCACATGGGTAACATCCGTCACATCAATTCCTCGTGCAATAAGATCTGTTGCGATCAAAACGCGAAAAACCCCTGTTTGGAAATTTTGGACACTGTTAAAACGGAAATTTTGTGCTTTGTTAGAGTGAATGACTCCAACGCTATTTAGCAAAGAACTTTCCATTTCTTCGAACAACATATCCGCTAACGTTCTCGACTGAACAAAGACCAATACTTTAGAAGAATCGGGCGTATTTTCAAGTAAATGATGAAGCAACTGAACTTTTGACAAAAAGTTAGGAACACGGTATCCAATTTGATCAATTTGGGCTAGAGCCGTTCCCGAACGTGCCGCTTCCACTCTAACAGGAACCGTAAAGTTCGCCTCGAGAAAGTCAGAAACTTCTTCTGACAAAGTAGCCGAAAACACCATGTTTTGACGTTTAACTGGCAAGAATTCGAAAATGCGCAATAACTGAGCGCGAAAACCTAAGCTCAAGGTTTCATCTACCTCATCAATAACAACTTTCTTCGCATGTTTTAATTGCAAGGAACCATTCGCTGCTAAATCAAGGATTCGACCTGGTGTCCCAACAAGGACATCTAATCCTTGAAGTACCATCGCTGCTTGTGTGTTCATATTGGTTCCACCATACACTCCACCAACAGCAACATTCATGTAAGGAGTTAATTTTTCCACTTCGCGAACAACTTGAGCAACCAACTCACGTGTTGGAACAATGATCAGAATTTGTGGGTGTGGTTCCTTTGAAAATTTCCACATACACAAACATGGAAGAATATAGGCTAACGTTTTACCTGTTCCAGTTTGCGCAATACCAATGGTGTCTTTTCCGGACATCATCACATTGAAACTAGCTGCTTGAATGGTTGTTGGCGTCTCGTAGCCTAAATCATCTAAGGCATTCCAAAGTGGTTTCTTTAAGTTTAGGTCACGAAAAGTCATGGGGAAAATTTTGCGCAAAGTTACGGAAAGAAAGTAAGTTATTGTCCTACTTACTTCATCAAGTTCACCTTTTGGTTGAATTCACCTTCATCCGTATACATCTGAAGATAATACAAGCCAGCGTTTAAGGAAGATAAATCAATCATTTCTCCTTTTTCATATGTCTTTTCGTACACTAATTGTCCAGTTAAAGACATTACATGTAACTGTCCGTGTTCTATACCAGTAATTTGTAAAATTCCATTGGATGGATTGGGATAAACAGTTAACTGATTGGTAGCATTTTCGCTAAATCCAAGGTATCCATTAATATTTAAGGTTGTATTCGTGATAATGGCTGGATTAAAATCAAAATAAATATAAGCAGTATTTGTAATTTCTGAATTCAACGATAAATTAGGTGATTCCATGATTTCATAGGTAAAGTAACCTTGACTTCCTTCCAAACTATCTACAGAAGGAAGTAATTGAATTCCACTAAAGCGAAAAACCACCTCTCTTGAAACGGCATCAATCGAATAACTCACAGGATGCTTTGATCCAACAAAACGAAAAGTTGATAAATCTAAATTCGTTGAAATTGTATCTCTAACAACCACATTTAAAGCAGGGAAATTACCGTCATTCTGAAAGCGAACCGTAAATTGTAGATTCTCTTGCACATCTGGTTGAATGTATGTCGGTAGATGACATTGTTTATCATTTGGATCATAGGAATTCAACACGGTTGCTACAAAGGAAAATTGATTAAACAAATAATCTTGCTCTCCTTGAGCCGAAACTTCTACATCAAAATCGAAGATCGTTCCTGCAGGGGTATTACCCGCGAAAGTACAGGGAAAACCATAGGACATACAACCCGATAAATACCCTTCTGTGATGGTAACGGTGTCATTGAGGAATACGGCATTAGGAAGATTGCTAATATTCGGTATTACTCCAGTTGGAATAGCAATTTTAATTGTGCTGTTTGCATAATTTCCACAAGAAACATTACACACTTGTACGTTCACGTTTCCTTGTTGAATTGGTGCAATAAATTGAAAAGCAGATGCGGAAGTCACTTCGAGATTTGAAACCAATCCATTACCACCGCATTCAAGCGTCATGTTCATAGGAACACCTAAAGCGTGTCCTGTAGCATCAAAAGAATTGATCATGAAATCAGGAGATATTTGGATATACCCGTTATTTTGAAGCCAAGCACTGCTTACTCCAACAGTGTAAGGCGTTGCATTCACATCCAATTCTGGATAATACGCATTTCCAAATGAATTTTGTGGGTAAATCGTTGTGGTAACACCGGAGCTATTCGTCACATCATAGGGAACATTTTGAAGAAAAGTAGCTGAAGGATTCAACATGGAAATCACATTGAAAAAACCGCAATTACTCGTATTGGTGACAACCCATTCGATGGTTGAACTTCCCGCTGGCTGTCCGGATGTTCCACTTGTTACCGTCACTAAAGCGTTATAAATTCCCGCCTGACTGTAATCGTGTTCGAAAATGTAACAATTTTGACTATTTGGTGAAGAGAATACCGTCATGTTGTCGGAACTACCGTCCATCCAATCCACTACAATCTGCGCACCTGACTCCGGTAAGGTTCCCGTATTTGTACAAACAGACATACTAGAATGACACCCGATACCTGGGATGGAATTATATAATAAATTAATCGAAGTAACTTGTGCGGAAAGAGATTGAACAAAGCTAAATAGGAGACTTAGTAAAAAGGTGTTTTTCATAATAGGAGATTTCGTTTGAATTTTTAGACGCCTCCTTTTTTAATTGGTTGCACGAAGTCCAAAAGGTTTTTAGTCTTTTAATGAATTCGCCTGATAAAGCTTCAATTCCTCCCAAGTGACTTTGTTTCCTAGTTTTTCTTTAAGTGGAGACAAGGAAGTTCCTTCAAACCCTTCGAACATTGAGGCTAATTCGGAAATGCGCTTCGGTGACATGACGTCAGTTAATTCGATTTTCTCACTACGGATTAAATAAGCAAAATGATTTCCAATTGTTTGCGCAGAAACTTGACGAATACGTGCAATTTCATCCACATCTTTTCCTTGTTCTAATAATTCTAATGTTAGTTCATAGGTAGATTTCTTTTCCTTTTTAGTCGAACTGAGTTTTTTACTTGTTTTAGTAAAAATTACGTCATACTCCTCCTCCGGATCATCTAACAATGAAGGTACTTGCTTCAACTCTTGTTTGATGACTGCCAATTTCCCAATTTTGTAATTGGCGATTTCATGGTTCCAAACGATGGATTTTGTAATTTCCTTTCCAGCTGAAACTGCCTCAATGAGTAGACGTGCTCTTTTTAATCGTAGGATGGTTTCCGTAAGAACTTCAAATAATTCTTCCAATTCTTCCGCGTATTGCTTGGTTTTCCGAACACGGCTTAACTCACCGATTTTTCTCAAATTCGATGAATGAACATCGTCTAACGATTTGAAGAAGTAAAGATACGCTGCCTGAACGCGTTCGTTTAAAAAATGGACATCAAATTTCGGAGCTTGTAACAACTGTTCTAATTGACGACAGAATTTTCGTGCCGGATCCATTGTTGACTGAATCACCTGGTTTTGCATCGCGATCCAACTTTTATTTTTTCCTTTTTCACTTTTCAAACCAACGAGTTGATAACTTGCCTCATGACTCCCCCACTTAGATCCAAGGTCATACCAGTCAAATGCTTGTTTCAAACTTGCAATCAAATAGGTTTTAGTACTTTGTTCCAAGTAGGACGGCAACAACTCTTCCTCTGCTTTATTTTGACTGAAGGCAACCACTTGTTGATCGTTTGACAATCCATTCATGCGCATAGGTTTCAAAAGCACTAAGCCGTCTAATGATCGCAAACGTGACAATGCCACATATGCTTGTCCAGGAGCAAATACATCGGACACATCCAATACCCCCTTATCGAAGGTTAATCCTTGGCTTTTGTGCACGGTGATGGCCCATGCAAGTTTTAATGGATAATGGACGAATGTGCCCAAAACTTCCTCTTTGACTTCACCTGTAGAATCGTTCAAGGCATAGCGAATATTTGTCCACTCGAATTTCTCCACAACAATGGTTTTTTTCTCCTCTGGAAAATAAACAGTGATTTCCTGATCACTTAGGGATTTGATTTTTCCCATTTTCCCATTAAAGTAATTTTTATCGAAGGACAAATCATTTTTAACGAACATCACTTGTGCTCCAACTTTGAGTTCCAGCGTTTCTTCGAGTGGAAATAAATGCTTTGGGTATTCACCAGTAACCTCTGCGTCGAAGCACACTTTTTTTTCCGTCAATGCTGCTAAAGCCTTGGCATTTATTTCATCCGCTTTCGTATTATGCGTGGTAAGAGTAATGTAACCATCATTTTTGGATGAATCAAAGTCGGGTTTCACGTATTTATTCAAGACTTCGACATCCTCCGCGGTAATTTGATTGTTCCGTAAGTGATTCAGTACTTGAATAAAATCTTGGTCCTGCTGACGATAAATGGTCGTCAATTCTATATACAATGGCTGAATTTCCTTTAAAACTTTTGCATGAAAGAAAAATACCCCATCGTAATAAGAGCGAAGAACTTGCCATTCCTCTTGTTTCACCACTGGTGGAAGCTGTAATAAATCGCCAATAAACAAAACTTGAACACCTCCAAAAGGCTCATGAATCCGGCGTACATTCCTCAGTGTCCAATCCATAGCATCCAGCAAATCCGCACGAAGCATACTGACTTCATCGATAATGAGCAATTCGATGTTGCGAATGATTTTCTGACGCGTTTTGTTCATCGAAAAATGGCGCATCAGGGTATCCTTGGTTTCGAATTTCACCGAGTCCGTAAACGAGGCTTTCACACCAAATTCCGGAATGAATCCCGCAAAAGGCAATTGAAAGAAGGAATGAATCGTTACTCCACCGGCGTTTAGTGCTGCGATTCCAGTTGGCGCAACAATCACTGCATTTTTGTGAGTGGAGCCCATGATTTTACGGAGCAGAGTTGTTTTTCCCGTCCCAGCCTTTCCTGTCAAGAAAATACACTGATTCGTTTGGTTAATAAAATGCTCGGTAAAATCGGCAGGGGAACGCTGTTCTGGATTCAATTTGGACTTCATTTATTTGAAGTTACGAAAATAATTAGAATGAATCGAACTATGTTTAAATTAAAATGAAGTTGTTTACTCATTGTCAACAATCCATAAACGAAAAGCTCATTCAAGGTTGAAAAGAGTTTGAATAAAAAGCTCGCCTTCGTTTTTGATTCTCAAAAACTTCGGCGAGCGAACTCACAATAAGTGAAACGATTTATGTTTTTGACACTCAAAAATGTCGTTTAGCAAATGCCCTTCCAGAACCTGACTTTAAGTATTTCTCAAATGCGTATGCTTTATATTTATCATTAAAAGCCACATACATTTCCAACTCAATTGGAAGTTTATCTTTCGTTGAAAACACATGACCTTTCGCATGTCGTTCTAACCTTGCTTCAAGATTATTTGTACATCCAGTATATGGACTTCCATTTGCACACCTTAGTTGATAAACATAATACATATCAATGAAACGAGAATTTTTAGAAAATATTTCACTAAAAACTATAGATGTGACCGCCGTAGTTATCCTTCGTTTTTGATTCTCATAATATACGATGCTTCACAA
>JAHENC010000017.1 GCA_024643365.1 Crocinitomicaceae bacterium
TTGCATGGCTTGCGACTTTTCAGTCAAGGCCGGACGTTTAATAATGCCCATTGTTTATTTCGTTTACACAGAACCGAAGCTCCGTAAATTATTTACTAAATGTTGACTCAATTTTTTGGATTGCATCCACCGTAATTAACAATTTCGATGCATTAACCAAATCGTACGTATTAACGTCTGCCGCATTTGATACCTTTGTTTTAGGTACGTTACGTCCTGACAATACAACGTTCTTGTCCACTTCATTCGTGATCAACAACGATTTTGTGTTATCCAAAGAAAGAGCTTTCAACATCGCTAAATATGCTTTTGTTTTTGGTGTATCAAATGATACAGTATCCAAAACAGCGATATCGCCTGATTGTGCTTTAGCTGCTAATGCCGACTGGCGAGCCAAAGATTTAACTTTCTTGTTCAATTTGAAATGGTAATCACGTGGACGTGGACCGAAAATACGACCACCACCTTTCATCAACGGCGATTTCATTGAACCCGCACGTGCGCCACCTGTACCTTTTTGTTTCTTCAACTTACGAGTTGAACGTGAAACTTCTGCACGCTCCTTCGCTTTGTGAGTACCTTGACGTTGATTAGCTAAATATTGCTTCACATCTAAGTAAACCACATGCTCGTTTGGAACGATTCCAAAGATCTCGTCAGAAAGGGTTACTTTCTTTCCGGTATCTTTTCCTGCGATGTTATATACTGATAATTCCATACTTCAGAATGTCTATAGGCTATGCCCGAATTTTAATTTTCAATGATTACGTATGAGTTCTTTGCTCCTGGTACCGATCCCGATACAACCAAAAGGTTTTTCTCCGGATAAACTTTCAAAACCTGTAAATTTTGAACCTTCACACGATTACCTCCCGTACGACCCGCCATACGCAAACCTTTGAATACACGAGATGGGAATGAACACGCACCGATCGAACCTGGGTGACGACCACGATTATGCTGACCGTGTGTTTGACCACCTACTCCGGCAAATCCGTGACGCTTAACAACACCTTGGAAACCTTTACCTTTAGAAGTACCAACAACGTCAACAAACGTTTCAACCTCTAACATTTCAACCGTCAAAACATCCCCTAATGCTAAAGGCTGCTCAAACGTGCGAAACTCAACAAGTTTTTTCTTAGGAGTGGTGTTTGCTTTTTTGAAGTGACCCAACAAAGATTTTGTTGTGTGCTTATCCTTCTTTTCACCATAACCGATTTGAACGGCATTATAGCCTTCTTTCTCAACGGTTTTCACTTGCGTAACCACGCAAGGTCCGGCTTCAATCAGCGTACATGCGACAGATCTTCCGTCTTCCATGTATAGGCTGGTCATTCCGATTTTTTTACCAATAATTCCAGACATAGTATTTTTATATTTATTAAAAAATATGCTTACAAGGCGATCAAGGCTTGTTGTAAGACTTTTATTCAAAATCGTTTCGCAACGATATAGGAATCAACAATAAATTAAAAGCAGAATTGGTACAAGGCGACAAAGTGGAGTCACTGTGGATAACAGTGAAAATCACTCTGTGTAGCTTAATATTCAATTAATACGTTGGGCATTCAACTTGTACTAACCAATACCAGTTCTGACACAAAAATCGAGCTTACCTCAATTTAAACCCTGTTTCGACCCGCATTTTTGTGTTTAAAATAAATTCGAGAAGTTCTGCCAACCTCTTTCGGAATTGAAAACTGCGTTTGTCGAACGGGAGTGCAAAGGTACAGAAAAAAATAATACGTGCAAGAGGTTGAGTAAAAATATTTTGAAAATCAGGGAATTAGGGTAAAGTCGCTAGTCAGTGATCAGTCTGGAGTCCGAAGTCCGAAGGGAAATAGTCCGGAGGGAAAAAGTCCGAAGTCCGAAGGGAGTTCAGTAACCTGTAAGTGCTAATAACTATTATACATTAATTATAAATGGCGTCACAAAAGATTCTTTATTATTTCCTTCTGACTAACTGCTGACTTCTGGCTACTGACAACTGATTCCGGACTTCGGACTGATCACTGAACACTGAACACTGACTACTAGAGACTGACTGAACTATCTCCCTTCGGACTGACCACTTACTTCGGACTATCTCCCTTCGGACTTCGGACTCCTGACTGATCACTGCCTACCGACCACTGTCAACTGCCCCCATCGCCTAAAATTGTATTTTTCTCATTTTGATACCTAGAAATTGAACTTATTTTAGTATTTTTGGCCATTACTTGCTGAATATCAGGTACTTTATATTTATTTCCCAAGAAAAAAAATCATTATGTCAAGTTTATCCACTCAAAAAGGAGTATTGCATGGAGATGCGGTTCAAGAGTTATTTGAAATCGCTAAGAAAAATCAATTTGCATTACCTGCAGTAAACGTTACCGGTACAGATACAGTAAATGCTGTATTAGAAGCAGCTAAAGCTGTTAACTCTCCAGTAATCATTCAATTTTCAAATGGTGGCGGTATTTTCTACGCTGGAAAGACCCTTTCAAACGAAAATCAAGCTGCTGCTATCGCAGGTTCTATCTCAGGTGCTTACCACGTTCACCAAATGGCGAAAGCTTACGGTGTTCAAGTTGTATTACACACGGATCACTGTGCTAAAAAACTTTTACCTTGGATCGACGGTCTTTTGGACGCAGGTGAAAAATTCTTTGCGGAGACAGGCCAACCATTATTCTCTTCTCACATGATTGATTTGTCTGAAGAGCCTTTGGAAGAAAACT
>JAHENC010000001.1 GCA_024643365.1 Crocinitomicaceae bacterium
TGCGCCTGTTACAAATTGTTTAACGTTATACGTTCCTGTACCAGCAAGAGAAGAAGATGGTCCTTGTAAGAAGGTTGCTCCGCTTTCGATCGTAAGCGTTCCGTTGTTGGTGAGGGTGCCATTGACGGTAAGTTGTGCCCCTGAAAGCAAAGTGACTGTTTTTCCAGAATTGATACTAACGTTTGTAGCGACAGGGAAGTTGATAATTCCGGATGATGGAATTGTCGCATTACCTCCTGCTGGCACAACAACTGGACTCCAGTTTGAAGCCGTTGACCAATCCGTAGATGTAGCACCCGTCCATGTCATGTTTAAAGCTTGTGATGAAGTCGCCAATTTGAATGTCCCAATTTGGTTTGCCGCGGAGAGACCTACACGTTGGCCCATTGGATAAGAACTACCATTAGAAGCAGTACCAAACTGTGCACCGTTTCTGACTATTACTACGTTAGCAGTACTTGTTGGGAAAGCATCTTGTGCTTGGATACAATAGTCAGCTGAGCCCGTGATTGATCCAGTTGTACTTACTTCCCATGTAGCATTAGATTGAAGGTCGTAGGTCACTAAATTTTCAGTGAAATTTTGTGGTAATGCTGTAAGACCTGTGCCCTCTGTAAATTTAACAACAAGGAATCCTGACATATTACCTGTTCCTCTATGGAAATGTCTTGCTTTCATTCCTGTTACAGGATTTCCACTTACAAAGGGGAATGATCCACGACCCCATGTTGGAATTACACCACTAGATATGGTTGTCCAAGATTGAGCTGGATTCGGATAAAGTCTCGCATATGTTGAGCCGGATCCAAAACCACCAGAAGTATAACTAACTGCATTGGGTTGTATCGAGTAAAAAATATTATTTCCTGTATGAACAACCCCATTTTTAAAATATAGATATGCAGAAAGTGTTCCTACAAATGAAGCTTGACTTTTCAAAGAATTTGCACTTGCAAAAGTTACTCCGCCAGCTGAAGTATTGTTAAAACTGATACTACTGAAATTTGTAAGGTTTGGCGCTGAAGTTCCGTTATTATAAAAATACCCATTTCCGGTAATAATTTGAGAGTTAGTTGAAGGTTGTTCAACATCGTTTACATATTTGGCAAAGTTTAATAATCCAAAATATGATGCATATGTACCTTCATTTGTTAGATTTCCTGAAATAAATGTAACTACGTTTTGTCTAAATTCACCTGATATTACAGTTAAATTTTCAGTTACCAAGAGAGCAACTGTTACAGCACTTGAAGATCCAGAATTTATTACATGTCGATTAGTTCCACTCAAAACATCAACTACAAAGTTTCCAAAAGACAAATATCCACCACTGGAAACTACCCTTGTATTAATAAGAAATCCGTTAACGCTTCCTCCTGCTAATGTTGAAACACCGTTTCCAAATTTTACAGTATGGTTTGAGCCAAATGTGACATGATTACCAGCACTTGCTTGATATGCTAATGAAGCAATACCTGCATTTGTAGATGCTGCCGGGTCAACAATTTGAATTGTACCTCCGGTGCAGTTGAATTTAAGTGCATTAGCTGAAGTACTTATACTTGAAGAGGTGCTACCCGCTGCATAACCGATTCCAAAAGCAATATTTGCTGAACTAACACCTCCAATTGAGGTTGCACCTGCACCAGAACTTGGGTATAGAATAATTAGCCCTCCTGATTGTGTTAAACCTGACCCATTTGCAAAATAGGCAGCGCCGTTTAATACAATTGAACCACTTGTAACTTCTAAAGTTCCTCCGTTAGTAACATTAAGTTCAGTGTTGTTCTGATTTGCAATCGAAATTGTAAGCGTATTCGTTGCTACAGTCAATTTACCTGCATTGATTGTTAATGCTCTAACTGTAGCATTGGCACTCAGTGTCATTTGTGAATTATTCTGAATGTTGAATGAACCTGTATTGTCAATAGCAGCAGGAGCTGTTCCTGTTCCATCAGTATTGATTCCCCATGATGTTACATCATTGAAGTCGGTAGCACTTGCTTTTGAGTAGTAGTTTCTGAAGACGTGTTGTGTGGCAATACCTGATTGAGTAGTATTACAACCAGTAGCGGTGCAATAATAATATTCGGTACCTAGGTCATTAATAGTAGTAGGTGGAATGTAAGTAGCGGAAGTTGCACCAGAAATAGCCGTCCCGCCTACATAACTATTACTCGTATTTACATACCACTGATAAGAGGCCACGTAGTTTGCAGTATAATTTAAAGTTGTTGCTGTTGCCCCAACGGTTGTCGTAAAAATACCAGGCAAGTTGGTACTCGTAACGGTGATGGGGCCATTCATGATACCACTTAGTGCAATATTTGAAGTATTTCCTGATACGGCTGTAAGATTTCCGTTGCATGTGCCCGCTGATGTCGTTGATTTAATCCTAACATATATTGTAGTTGCGGAAACATTTCCATTAGTTTGCGTTAATGTTATTGATCCTGTATATCCCGTATTTTGGCTTAATGAAATTTCATAAGTACTTGGTGGAGTTAGAACTATATCTGTATACAGATTTGTACCGGAAATCGTAGTAGATTGTGCTGTGGATTCTGTACCTAGACAAGTAGAAAATCCGGACAGGCTTGTTGGTGAGGATGTGATAACGGGCACGATTACTGTACCGGAGACTTGAAGGAATTTGGAATCCGCACAAGTAGATCCTGCACTTATATTCGAAATACTGGGAGATGTTGCCGCCAGCATTCTTACATAAATAGTTGTTGAACTTACTGTACCTCCTGAATGAGTTAAAGTAACCGAACTTGCAAACCCTGAGCTTGAAGAGGTTGAAACTTGGAAACCTGTTGGGGCTGTAATTATAACGTTCGCAGTTAAATTAGATCCAGCTACATCAAATGTTTGAGTTGTTGATGCAAGGTTAGAATATGAGTTGAATGGAGTTAATGTTCCCGTTACAGTTATTGTTGGTACAATTGTAATTCCATCATATTCATATGCACCGATGTCAATTGTTCCATTTCGCAAATACCCTCTTTGATCTGAGCAAGGTGGTGTTACTTGATATCCTGCCAATCCATGAGGAGTTGAATTACCAGCATCAATTAAAACTGAGGAAGCATTTACAGCCACAGTATTCGTAATATTTAATGAAGAATTAAGCCCGGGATTTGCATCTAAATTCAAAGTTGGTGTTCCTCCCACGACAGAATTAGAACCAAATGCTAAGTTTGATGAACTTACATAATTATACCCTCCGTCTACAATTGTACCTGTAACCCAAACTCCTCCACCGACAATAATATTATTTTTAAAATACTGATTGTAATAGTATGCATTAACAGCTGTAGCATTATTGATAAATGTACAGTTTGTGAAATTAAAATTACATCGATCGGGACGAACAGCCATACCATTGGCGACAAAAGTACAATTGGTTACAAATCCATTACATTGAGATGTGTTTTGACCATCATATAATCCAATTCCGCCACCCCAATCAAAGTTATTTGCTCCTTGAGACCAGTAATAGTGATTCTCCCCAAAATAGCAATTCGTTGCATTGATTGAACCTGCGCCATTACCTTCTCCACCAACGTTAATAGCGTGAACACCTGTATTATTTGTAACAATACATTTATTCATTACCACTGAACCATTTTGGATATATACAGCAGCTCCAAAACCACTTGTACCGGTAGTAATCTCATTATTATTTAAGCTACAGTTATTCATAACCAAAGCTCGTGAACCAGCATAAACTTGACCTCCAGCAGAATTTGATGTGGAAATCGCACCTCCGTATGTAGTTTTTCCATATCGTAACGTTAAATTCCAAAGGGTTAAGTTGGCCCCGAGTGTGAAGACGCGTCTTGTAGATGAGGCTAGTGTGCTCGAAGCTTGAATAATAGAAGTTTGATAGTTGTCACCAATAATGGTTAAGTTTTTCGTAATTTGATATCCATTTTGTGTGACGTCTCCTGATTCACTTGCATTTGTCCAATCAAAAGTTCCTGAAAGATAAATGGTCCCTCCAGTTGCGACCATTTGGTATGCCTTGTGAAATGTTTGATATGGATTAACTTGTGTTCCATCGCCCGTATTATCATTCCCAGTACTACTATTTGAGTAAACTGTTGCTACTTGTGAATAGCCCAGGACAGTAATCAAGGCAGAAAAAAGTAAAATAAAGAATTTCATAGTATTTTTTTGTGATAATTTGTTGCAAAAATAGAAAGTATAATTGTGTATATAGCAATTAGAACTTAATTTGTTTATTAACAATAGTTTTAATAAACACAAAAACCCTGACAGAATCGTCAGGGTTTTACTTTATTTCTCTTTTAAAGCGTAGCGCTTACTTGAAGATCTTAAATGCCTTGATGGACATTAATGGATCTTGAGTGGGAGCGCTTGCTGGATCTCCAGGATATGACATCATCACCAAGGAGATTTCATTATCGATGCGTACTTCTGTCACTTGTGGTGCTTGGTACGTTCGTTTTGTTTTGGTCTTGTTATCTTGATTTTTCATCTCTTTCTTTTTTCTTTCTTTTCGGTATGTTTAGTACAATACCACTTTTTTCATTTCTGTTTTCCCTGGTGTTTGTACACGTACGAAGTACACTCCTGCTGTTTCATTGATCTGTACAAGCGTTTGTGCATGCGTGATAGCTTTCTTCGCTACTAAACGTCCAGATTGATCCAATACTGTGATCTCCCCTCCTACTTGTAAGTCATCGGACAATTGAACATTCACTGCTCCTGTGTTATTCGACACGATGTCGATTTGTGCACTTGAACCAATCTCTTCTGTTGAAGCTGTGTTCAATGGGAAGTGGAAGTGTAGTACAAAACGATCTGAACTAATTCCTGCTTGTGCAAAGAATGCATAGTCAGGATTTGCCGTCATGTCTTGGAATACTAACTCCTCGCGGTCTTCTAAAATCACTAATCCGTAGTTCACATTCGACTCTGCCATTTCAAAGTGGTAGTTCTGTGATGTTGGTAATTCTAGTGTTAATGGAACAATCGTGTGTGCTTTGGATTCTTTCAAGCCATTGATCACTAATTTTTGATCACCTACCTTAGTATATACCTGTGGCACATTGGACAACATCATCTTTTTGGAGTCGTATGCATCCATTCCGCTTGTTGCTTCTGGTGTCATGTAAACAACCACTTGGTCACTTAGGTTTCCACCGATTAGGTTCAAGCGTGCAAAGGCGTTAAACGTATTCAAGTCTTTTAATCCTGTTGCACTTGGTTGGTGAGACAACATCGCTTTGGTCATGTTGAAGGTACCTGTTGTACTTGGATCAACAATAATCCAGAACGATTGCATTGGAGCGATGTATTGAGTAACAGCATAACTACCGTTTTGAACAGCTACATCTCCCGTTGCATTGTACGTATCGTACACCATTTGACTATTCGATGTATTGAATGAACGAACACAGTACGTAGATGAGATATTTGTCGATGCCGTGTAGATTTGTTCCCAGTCAGCATAAGCTGTAAAAGGATTAGACATCAAGTGACAACCACTGAACGAACCGGTTGTATTGGTTAATCCCGTGATACTTGGATTTGCACTGTATAAACTTGTTCCAGAGAAGTTCAAGGTTACATCACTTCCTGTTCTAAATGAATATCCAGTTGTTGGCGTTAATGCTGTCGCATCTGCTAATTGACTGCTCCATGCTTGACCTGATTCAGACCATGACCATAAGCGGTTTGAACCACTTGCTGTTCCAAAGGCTGTAGCACGAGAAAGGTTGTTCACGGGAACACCCATGTACCAGAAACGACCTGTTGGTGTTGCTCCACCTGCACCTGTTACTGCTTGTTTTACGTTGTATGTTCCTGTACCGGCAAGAGAAGAAGATGGTCCTTGTAAGAACGTTGCTCCACTTTCGATCGTAAGCGTTCCGTTGTTGGTGAGGGTACCGGTTACCGTTAAACGACCACCTGACTGAACGGTTACTGTAGTTCCCGAGGCAATAGTTAAGTTTGTGTAAGAAGGATAGTTTGTTAATCCTGATGGCACAATTATACTAGAATTATTACCAGGTAAAGAAGCGTCAATCCAATTAGTTGATGTCGTAGGATTGTTATCCGTTAAACCAATCCAAGTAGGATTCAGTGATTCAATGCTTAAACTAATATCATCCAGTCTCCAATTAATTGTATTAATTGATGCAGTACCAGTTCCATTATAACCGTAAATTCTTAACGTTATACTTTCATTAATTGAACCGATAACAGTATTAAATGTTGAAAAGTTTGGGATTGCCCAATTACCGCTATTGGAGAGAATTCCTCCAGTTAACGTATTAACATAATTATCTTTATTGGAACGAACTGAAAAAGCTTGAGGTGCAGTACCAGTTGATCTTGAACCAAATGATATCCCAGAAAGTTTTAAATACCTGCCAGCAGAAGGTGATAATGTTACTTCAAAATAAGAATTAGATGAAGCACTAGAGCCTGTTTTTGCAGGTAACCCAATATTGTTTCCTCCTGATGATGCTTGGTAACCTGAAGATGCTGAAGTAGAGGATAACATTGTCGCAGACCCATTAGTATTACCAGCGGTCCAGACGCTAGAGGTAAAATTGGAAATAGATAATGTGCTATTTCCAGAAGTAAAATTCCAAGATGCAACCTGCCCCACCACACTTCTACCACCAAATACAATCAATAACAAACAGATAGCTTTCCAATTACACCAATGTACAGCGCTTTTCATTTGACTTACCTTTTGAAAGGTATTTGTGTGCAACGACAATTTATTAATTGAGTTTTTCAAAATCATAGCTAGTAGTTTCGGTTTATTACCATTCAACAGTGTAAAGTTCACTTTTAAATGGCAGCCGAAAATTATGTAAATATTATGAAATCATCAATAAAGAATCTTTATTTCTTGACTTATATGCTATCGCTTGTTTTACATAAACCATTTATGGTCAATTTTAGCCAATTTATTCAAACAATATGAAGTGCGAATATTCCCTTGTACCTAGATAATGTTTAGACCAACTATATACATCAAAACTGATACGCCATTCCCATTTGAAGTCCGAAGGAGAAGTATCGGTTTTTTGTAAAGGCGGAATTCACCACATTACCTAACGACATACGGTAGCTTGGAGCAAGGGTAAAACGATAGCGGTCAAAGATGTACATGAATTCAACTTGTGCCAATCCTGTGGCTGTCCATGCGCGAGCATTCTCCAAGGCCAAAGTCACTAAATCAGGTTGGATGTAGCGTCCCTGTTGTTGCAGTACGTGTCCGACAGAACAACCGATATTGGCTGTCCATTCAAAGGAATGAAATACTTGACGATAGCCCAAATAAACTGGCAAGGACAAATACGAATAGCGATTCAAACCATCGTAAACGAAGGAATAATCGTACTGAATTTGCTCGCCCCATTCAAAGAAATCCACTCCAGTTTGCAGGACAAGATGTTTCTTGGCCATTCGATAACGGAGTGATAAATCGATACTGGAGGTGGATCTCTCTTGAGTGGACCTTAATTCTCTGTATTTCAGTAAATCTGTAGTTCCAACATATGACAAAAACGCTGGGTCATCTGTCTGAAAGGAAGAAATAACACCACTCATTCCCGTGTAAAAACCAAAGGAATGGGTCCATTTGGGAAGATCGGTATTCATCACGATTTCTGGAATCTTAGGCGCTGGACTTAACTCCTCTTTCGTGAGCTCATTTTTGATGGGCGATTCTGTTTTTACTGAATCGTTGGATGGTGAAAGGGCTGTTTTTTGTTCCGTAAGGAGTACCGGTACATCTTGACGCGTTTCGACGATCGCGTTCTGTGTTTGATCCGAAGCACTATGTTCAATGGAAAGGACTTCCTGACTTAAATCCAACTGATTTTTGCGCAATGACTTAGCGACAGCTCTGTTTCTCGGTGATGCGAAAACGACCATTTTTGTCGTCACTTCGGAACGTTTCGCAAACGCTGTTTGAACCGGATTCGTTGGACGTAACAGAGTTTTCTTATAGGTATCGGCTTGCTTGAAAACCTTGATTATCGGTTCCGAATTGCTTCCTTTTTGTGGGATCGTTTTCACAGCCATCTTTGAGGACGCGCCTCCACGAAGTAGTCCAAAAGTGAGTCCACTCGCCAATACGACCCCCGTAAAAAACCACACAAGTACGCGTCGTTTCTTCTTTTTCTCCAATTGATCGAGCCGTTGTTCGATGTCCACCAAAAAATCGAGGGGAATTTCTTCACCGTTGACCTCCTGCAGGACACGCTTCACATCGCGATCGAAATCTTCTTGCTTAGATAACATGGTTTTCTATTTTAAGTAGTTCTTTTAATTTTTTTCGGGCCACTTTCGTATGCCACTTAGATGTTTGTTCGGAGATTCCAAGTAGTTCACCAATTTCTCGATGCGAATATCCATCGACCACAAACAGGTTAAAGACTACACGGGTTGGTTCAGACAATTGAAGGAGCATGACATTTAAATGCGCTTGATTTAGTTCATATTCCGCTTCCGGATGCACGCCATCGTTTCCTTCAATTACAGCATCGTGTTGGTAAAACGTATGGTAATTTTTGGAGCGACGAAAATCGTCAATGATTTCATTCGTAATGATCCGCTTGATCCAACTGAAAAAACGAATGTCCTGGTACTTATCTAAGTTCTGAATGATCTTCATAAAGGCATTGTTCACCAATGTTTTATGTTCCTCTTCGTTTTTTCGAAAGCGTCGAGCGGTCCCGATCAATACCGGATAGCAAAGTTGATACAATTCCAATTGCGCCCTACGGTCGTAGGCCTGAACTTTTTTCAATAATTCCGCACTTGGATCTTGCATAATCTTCTCTCACTTTAAATTAACGCAATTTATTTGGCTTGTGGGGGTGCTCACTGTAACTTTTTATTAGCTAAACTTGTTTAACCAAGAAAACCGAAACCATGCGCACATTCGTATTCTTCACTTTTCTTCTTGTTTCGTCTCGATTCTTTGCACAATTTACCTATTCCATGGATGATTATTTCAATGCGAGTAATCCATCCGCATTTGCAGAAAAGAAAGTTTATGCAAGTAACACGAGTATGTATTTCAAAATAGGAACAACACCCAACTTCAGAAATTTCGTTTCCCTTAAGCAACAAGTAGGTCGCATCTCATTAGGATTGAACAATGAGTATAGTCAATGGTTTGAATGGAAAACAATCTCTACTACGTTCAATGCTGCGTATAGCGCAAAAATCAATCGCAACCTTACGTTAAATTCTGGAATTGGAGTCAGTATGCGCCGCGACAACTTAACTTTCACTGACAACACCGCTGCTCCAATTGAATCTTTTACATTGTGGAATCCGGCTTCCTATTGTTTGAACGTTGGCACATCCTTAGTGAGTAAAAAATGGACCGTTGGACTTGCTGGTAATAATTTAAATCGCATGGCATTATTAACCTATCCATACACCTATCAATCTTCCATGACTATTGCTGCCAACGCAAGTTATCGCTTTGACCTAGATTCAGCAAAACATTTCGCATTAACTCCCGCTCTTTATTATCTCCGTGGTGTCAATAATCATTCCAATGATTTTTTCTTTAACCTGACATTCAAAGCGTACCAACACAGAACTGGATTCTTTTCGACGCTTAATCACAACATCGGGATTTTCTACCAATACAATTTCAAAAATAACTTTTCGATAGGTGCGTCCGTGAACAATAATTACAACTTGCTTTCCTCCAATAGCGTTAATCAAAATTACCTTTCAGGTATGCTGCGCCTGAGTTATGCGCTTTCGTCCAAAGTGAACTACAAGTCATCTGGAACTCCTTCATTTTAATCACCGTAAAATAAAAACAACGGTTAAGACGTTATGAAACTCATGCGCCTACTACTCGTATTACTTCTTTGCCAAAATGTTTTTAACCTAAACGCACAATTTTGGCAACAACTACCGGACTTTCCGGGAAATCCAAGAGACGATGCTGCCGGATTCAGCATTGATGACAAACATTACTGTGGCACCGGTCGCGACGATGGATTCAATTGTACGCGAAATTTCTATCGCTTCAACGCCACTCTTCAAGAATGGGAAAATTCTACTCCCCTTCCGGATGGCGAAAATCGTCAATATGCTACTGGATTCTCACACAATGGATTGGGCTACATTCTTTGCGGAGATAATTGCAGTGGGAATTTCTTCAATTCTTTTTGGCGTTTTGATCCATCAAACGAACAGTGGTCCACCCTACCCGCTTTACCTGCATCTGGACGTGCGGGCTGTGTCCATTTTATTATCGGAGATTCATTGTACCTCATCGGTGGACAAAACTCCTCCGGAATCCTGAATGAAGTCTGGCGCTATTCCATCAATACCCAAGAATGGCAACAAAAAAACAACTTGCCCATTCCTGGTATTTGGCGTGGACTCGCCTTTTCTTATGAAAATTCCGGCTACATTTCCGCTGGTAAAGCAAGTTCTTCTACCTGGAATTCAGAAACGTGGAAATACGATCCTGTTTTAGATCAATGGACCAATTTCCCGACCTTGTCCTTTGGCGAACGCACCTATGTTGGCACCGTCCAAAAAGACGACTTTTTATACGTTTTCGGTGGACTCAATCCATCCGGACAGACAGCCACATCCTTTGAAAAAGTCGACTTAACACTCTTTAGTAGCCAGTCCTTACCAGATTTTACAGGAAGTCCAAGAAAGGGTGCTGTTTGCTTCAGTCATGAGGGAGCTTTTTATGTGACGACAGGAATTTCTGGAAATACACGCATAAAAGAAACTTGGAAAATTGAAAATGTCATGATTTCGAAGCCCATTGCTGAGAGTCGCATCTCCGTTTATCCTGTTCCCGCAAAACAGGAACTGTTCATTGAAATTGACCCTTCGTGCATTGGGAAAATCGTTTACATATGTGATCTAAGCGGAAGGATCAGCATTACTCACCGTATTCAAAGCGTGAAAGATCAAATTCACATTGGGGACCTAGATCCAGGTGCTTATCAACTCATCTACCAAAATCACGCGTGTCCGATTATCATTGGGTATTAATCCAAGGATTGTTGGTACGTTTTCCCTTTGAATTCATAGCTCAAAATACCTTGATGTATGGACCAATGAGGATCATTCCAAATAGTTTCCGTTTTAAAAATAAAGCGCGTAACACCTGTTGATTGCTCCACTTCATACCACATGTATGAAAAGTTCGTTTCCACAATAAGAAATAATCGTTCGGATGCATCGTCGTAAAATGCATACTTTGCCTTTTGACTAAAGAAACGTGGTTCTTTCAACGATATCGCATGACTTGCAGCAATGAATCCATCTGTTCGAATAAGGGAAACACGTTCCGCGTCGCAACTCACCACGAGTATCTGATCTCCTTGAGATTGAATGAGGAAGTTATCGCCTACTAATAATCCAACCTTGGCCAAATTATTTACACGAACTGGCTGACGAAGATAAAACGGACGCCCAGGCTTGTAGGAAGATGGACTATTGGGATCCGCTTGACGAGCAATACGTCGCATATTTTGATCCTGATTCAATGCCGCATTACTGGTTGACTGAGGAATATCCTGACGCATTTGCATACCGATCGGATTGTTCCAACCAGACGCAGCTGTCCGCATGTAATACGCAATTCGAGGCAACATATTTACGGCAAGAACCTGACGGTAAACGGCTTCATTGAATAACAATTGCCGTACATCGTAAAATGCGTATTGAACATATTGATTACCAGCCATTCCATTTGGACGAAATTCACCTGCCGTTTTTGTCGTGTCAGGGGAATTGGGCGTGGATAACGTACCACTAACTAATGAAGCGACAACTAGTTCGTGTCCAGCGGTCACCCCTACAAAATCCCTTCCTTCATTACTCGTGGACGACTGAAGGTAAAAAATCCCCAAATTCTTCATCACACTGTCCAAATCTACCTCTTGCAGGTAAGCAATTGGAATAGGATCCTCATTGTATACTGCGCTTACTACCGACGGAATTACCAATACCTCCTCGTTTTCCTGAATGCCGAAAATTAGTGGATTCAGTTGATTCAAGATTGGAGCTTGACAGGCAATCAACGGACTCTTGACTTGCACAGATTCCTTCGGATTGTTCATTCGTTGAACGGGGACTTTTTTTTCTGGATTGAAGTTGGTTTTTTTCTTGTTTAATTTGTTTGTAGATGTAATATGCAACAGACAAATACATACCAACAACCCGAAAGCGATCCATGTGAATTTGACTCTTTTTTTCCATCGTTTATGTATTTTAATTTTTTGAATAACCTTGTTTCGGTCCGCAGAAGTTGGAACAAACTCCTCCTCTACCCATTGACGCGTCAACCAATGATCAAAGTCCTGCTTCATGTCTTCTTGCTCTTTCATGGCTTTTCGATTTGTTGACGGATAAGTTTTCGTGCCATTTTGATGTGCCAGCGAACTGTTTCGATGGAGATTCCTAATTCCTTTGCGATTTCACTTGGGCTAAAATCATCCCACAAAAACAGGTTAAATACAGTTCTCGTTGACGGAGGTAATTTCGATAAAACCGCTGTTACTTGGATTTTTTCAACCGAGAAATCGTAGTTTTCGTCGAAGTGAAGATCTTCCCCAACTTCTTTTTGATCAAGAAGCTGAATCGTCTCAAAATGACGCTTATTTTTCCTGAAATCATCGATGATTTCGTTGTGTAAGATCACTTTCAACCACGAAACTAAGGAAGTACCTAATTGGAACTGAGCAATGTTTTTCACTGCTTTCAAAAAGGCATTATTAATCAAGGACACCTGGTCTTCACGGTTGTTTTTATAACGAACAACAACGTTCATCAGAGGAGAAAAACAGGCGTCGTACAAAGCAAGAACTGCTGCTTCGTCCCCCTTTTGAATCCGTATCACGAAGGATCGATCCAAATGTAATTTCCCAATGACTGTATCACTCATTCTTTCAGTTCAACCATGATTTAATGGCACTCAGAAAGGTAACGTATTTACACCAAATTATTGGGTGGACTTTTAAGAATTATTCTCTGTGAGGTTAGGAAACTTCTTCTTTAGTCTCAAAACTTGCGAAGAGTAATAGTCCAAAAAGGACGCTAGCAAAAATCAAATGGCTCGTTTGCACCAATCCCGGCATGTCCGCATATGCCAACAAAACTCCTGTGATTAATTCCAACGCAAGCAAGCCTGTTGCCCAACGAATTTTCGTGTATTTGACGCCTTTTTCGTTTTTCCAAAACATCCATCCCAACATGATGAGGACAAGCCAAGAGAAGCTACGGTGAATGAAGAAATCCATGCCAATGCGATCAATCCATTGTTCACGCGTAAATCCTTGTTTCACCAATGCGTCTATCGCTTCACGTACTTGTGTCCCGAGAAACATTTGATAAAAAGTAATCGCTAAAATCAGGAGTAAACTCCATCGGATGGGTTTCGCCAACGAGATTTTCTCCTTGTTTACAGTGCTCATGGAATAAATCAAATACAGTTGAAGTCCAATGATGACCAAAGCAAGGAACAAATGAACGGTGATGGTCCAAGGAACTAAATTCGTTGCGACAACAATCGACCCGAACCAGCCTTCTACTCCCATCAGGATGAGGTTCAATAACATCAATATGACAAACTTTCGTTTGCGATAAACGACAAGCATCCATACGAAGGCAATCAGCATCGCATTTCCAGCTGCAAATCCAACCAAACGGTTGAGGTATTCTGTCCAGGTTTTACGCACATTGAAGGCCTCTTCCACATAAACAGTCGGATCTGACTGAATTCGTTCCGCCGTTTCTTTCATTCCTACAGCGTTTAAAAAACGACAGAATTTTGTGACTTTCTTTTCTCTTTTCAATAAATAGGCTTCACGGTAATCTGCTGGTAGTTCCGAAAGTTCTGTGGGTGGAATCCATTCACCAAAGCACTTTGGCCAATCTGGACAACCCATACCACTTCCGGTGATACGCACCAAACTTCCCGCCACAACAATGAGGTAAATGAGGATAATCACCAACCAATTAAATCGAATAAACCGTTTTGAAAATTCCATGAAACAAAAATACCAAGGATTTTAATCCCGATGTCCATTTGACGCACTTTTAATTGATAAATCTACTGTTTACAACTTGAGTAGTTTTCAGCAAAATCGTATCTTTGTCCCTTATTCAAAAAAACATGGAATTAAACTCACTTTCAGCCATTTCTCCTATTGACGGACGATACCATTCTAAAACAAGTCAACTAGGTCCATACTTCTCCGAATTTGGACTCATTCGCTACCGCGTTTTGGTAGAAGTGGAATACTTTATTTCCTTGGTAGAAAGTGGCATCGAACCACTTGCAGACTTTCCAAAAGAAACGTTTAGCGCACTGAAGTCGATTTATCAAAACTTTACGGAATCTGATGCTTTGTGGATTAAGGAAACAGAAAAAACAACGAATCACGATGTGAAAGCGGTTGAATACTTCTTGAAAAGCAAAATGGAAGAACTCAACTTACATAAATACTTGGAATTCATTCACTTTGGACTCACCTCTCAAGACATCAACAATACCGCTATTCCGCTTTCCTTGAAACAAGGAATCGAAGAAGTGTATTTGCCGATGTTGGATGAATTGATTGCGCAATTAACGACGTATCAAAATGAGTGGAAAGATGTTCCGATGCTTGCACGCACACACGGACAACCCGCATCTCCGACACGCTTAGGAAAAGAGATTCAAGTTTTTACGGAACGATTAACGATTCAACGCAATCAATTAGTGAAACAAGATTATCCAGCGAAATTTGGTGGAGCAACCGGAAATTTCAATGCACATCATGTGGCATTTCCAAATCACGATTGGGTAGCTTTTGCCAATCAATTTGTGAATGGTAAATTGGAATTAAATCGTTCTCAAACAACGACTCAAATTGAACATTACGATCAACTAGCAGCCTTGTTTGATGTCATGAAACGCATCAATACCATCATTTTGGACTTGAACCGCGACATGTGGACCTACATCTCGATGGAGTACTTCAAACAAAAAATCAAAGCAGGTGAAATAGGCTCGTCTGCAATGCCTCATAAAGTAAATCCAATTGACTTTGAAAATTCTGAAGGAAACATTGGAATTGCGAATGCACTTTTTGAACATTTATCGGCAAAACTTCCTGTTTCTCGCCTGCAACGCGACTTAACAGATTCAACTGTGCTGCGTGTCGTTGGAGTTCCAATCGCACATAGCTTGATTTCCTTGCAGTCTAGCTTAAAAGGACTTGGGAAATTATTGTTGAACGAAACGAAATTACATGAGGACCTTGATCAAAACTGGGCTGTTGTAGCAGAAGCGATACAGACGGTATTGCGTCGTGAAGGATTTGAAAAACCCTACGAAGCATTGAAAGGATTGACACGTAAAAATGAACAAGTTACGAAAGAAAGTGTCCATGAATTCATTGACGAATTAAAACTTTCCCCTACCTTAACAGAAGAATTAAAAAACATTTCACCTAAATCCTATCTTGGAATACAACTTGTGAAACCATAACGATGCATAAACTCCTCCTTGTACTTTTGTTCTGTTGCAACCTAGCTGTTGCACAAAACTTTCCAATTACTTGGGGACCTCTGGAAAGAAATAATGGAATGTTGTTAGACATTCTCCCAAAAAAGCACTTGGACTTCAACACACTTCGCTGGACCGGCAGTAGTAGTTTTGGTGCGTATCGACTGGTTTCCTATGATAATTTAACTGTTTTTAATCAGCAAAAATTAAAGCTCGTAGCAGAAACTGGACTCTGTAACTTCGTGGATGCCTTTAGTTTTGGAAAAGGAACCTTGGTTTTTTTATCCGATCGCATGAAAAGCAACATGATGCTTTACGCACAATTCTACGATGAGGAGTTAAATGCCTTAGAAACGAAGTTGGTGGCTGAATACGAAAATCCAAAATTCGACGCAAAGCCAGAATTCACCATTATTTCCTCCTTAAACCGAAAATTTATCGGTGTGATTTGGGAGAAAGAGGGAAAAGGGATTAACAACGACTTTTATGGGTACAAAATCCTGAATGATTCACTCAAGGTGGTCAACGAAGGAGAATACAACGTTCCCTTTGATGGAAACATGACGACCATCAATGCGCATCACATTTCAAACACCGGAGACTACTTCATTTGTTTAACCGAGCACAACAAAGCAAACGACCGCATGTTTACGCGTAGTTTTGAGAACTTTAAAGCCTTGCATGTGTACAAAGCAAATGGACTTGAACTGAAAGAATTTTCCATCGACCTCAAAGGAAAACGAATTGATGACCTAAAGATGTCTTCCAACGACTCCGGAGCCTTTGCTTTAAGTGGAATTTACGGCACCGGGAATAAAACCGGGATTGAAGGGATTTTTAGTATTCAAATTGACCCAAGTGACCATGCGCACAATTCAGAATCGTTTATTCCATTTGCAAACGAAATCGTCAAAGAACTGTGGAGTACACGCCAACAAGATCGTTACACGAATTCCATGAATAACCTTGGGAATCCAAACGACCTGAACGCCAGAGACTTTAATCTTCCTCAATTGTACGACTACCGAATGCGTGATTTTTTCACCTTAGCCGATGGATCGATTGTAGGTTCTATGGAACAGTTTTATCTGTACCAACGAACGACATACGACAGCAGATCGAGTTTTTCGACAACCATGAATTACTATTATTACGATGACATTATTGCCTTTCGCATTTCTCCAGAAGGTCAACTCATTTGGCAAAAACGCATTCCGAAGTCCCAAGTTTCGACCAATGATTATGGCGAATTCAGTTCCTATTGTAGTTTTCAATCAGATAGTTCACTGAATTTTATTTTTAACGACAATCAACGAAACTACGATGAATTAGGAGTCTTCAACAAAACGGAAAACAATTTCTACAGCTTTAATTTGACGAAAAAAAACAATGCCGTAGCCTTGGTGAAAATTGATTTAACTTCCGGTGAAATCAATCGCGAGGTGATGGAAAGTCGTAAGGAATTGAATTCAATCGTTCTGCCAAAACAATTCCGACTAGATTCGTTTAACAAAGAGATTTTAATGTACTCCATTTCTGGTTCTTTCGAACGATTTGGCATACTTTCTTTTAACTAATTTGCTCCCATGAAGCACCTACTTTATATCGTATCGGTTATCCTCCTGTTAATTTCCTGCGATTCTTTGCATGCCACGAAAAAAGGAACTCAAGCGTCCATATCGACAAAAGCGGACGTACATAGTTACGCGAACCTTTCGGAAATCTCAACCAAACACCTGCACTTAGAATTGGATGTGAATTTCGAAAACCGCACAATTTATGGAGTTGCTCGACATGAAATGAGAAACAAGGGAGCGGATACAGCGATTTTCGACATCAATGGACTCATGATTCAAAAGGTCACAATCGGTCAAAAGGGATCAGAAGAGGAAGCAGATATGTTCATTGACAAGATGGATAAAGATTCTGTACTTGGCCAGGCATTAATGGTTCCAATCAAAAAGGATACAAAATTTGTCAATATTTACTATCAAACAACCGAACGTTCTGACGCATTGGATTGGTTAGATACTAACTTGACTAGCTCCAAAACAAAACCTTTTTTATACACGCAAGGTCAAGCCATCCTCACACGAACTTGGATTCCATTGCAAGATTCACCCAGCAACCGCATCACTTACAGTGCGGATGTCAAAGTTCCAAATGACCTTCTAGCAGTCATGAGTGCAAAGAATCCAATTCAAAAAAACAAAGAAGGACTGTATCATTTCGAGATGAAAAAACCTATTCCAGCCTACCTAATAGCCTTAGCTGTTGGAGATTTGGAATACCATGCATTTAGCTCGAACAGTGGGGTTTATTCTGAACCTGAATTACTTTCTTCTTGCGCTTATGAGTTTGATGCCATTCCTAAAATGATCAGTGCAGCCGAAAAGCTATATGGTCCTTACCAATGGGAACAATATGACATCCTTGTCCTACCGTATTCCTTCCCTTTTGGTGGAATGGAAAATCCAATGTTGACTTTTGCTAATCCAACCTTGCTTGCGGGGGATAAAAGCTTGGTATCTGTTATCGCACATGAGCTTGCTCATTCATGGTCAGGGAATTTGGTGACAAACCGCACATGGAACGACTTCTGGCTCAACGAAGGATTTACCGTTTACTTCGAACAACGCATCATGGAATCCATTTATGGAAAAGAAGTGGCAGACATCCTCGCCTTAATCGAATACGATGAGTTGAAAGACGAATTAACACGCATTAAAGCCTCCAAAAATCCGGAGGATAGCAAATTGCATTTAGCCTTAGAAGGACGAAATCCAGATGATGGAATGACAGACATTGCCTACGTGAAAGGTGCTTTTTTCTTAAAAACACTCGAGAATGAAGTAGGAAGATCAAAATTTGATGCTTTCCTGAAAAAGTACTTCGAAACGTTTCAATTTAAAACGGTGGACACGAAACAATTCGTCCGTTTCTTAAAGAAAAACCTTCTTACGAAGGAACACGAGGATTTCGATTATCAATCGTGGATTTACGCTGAGGGCCTTCCAGATAATTGCTTACAGCTGCATTCCACGCGCTTAGATCAAATGGAAAAGTTAGCGGATGACTTCACCCATAACAAGGTGAGTTTTGCTCCTAAAATCACCTATAAATGGAAAAAAGTAGGCAAGCGAAGAAAAAAAATTAAGAACGTTGAGCAAATTAAGTTTCAAGACCACATCGTTCAAGAATGGCAAACGTTTATCCGTCGACTACCTAGAAACCTACCACAAGCTAAAATGAGGGAAATTGACCGGTATTTGCGTTTTTCCTACAGTGGAAATAGTGAATTATTGACGGAATGGTTTATCCTAAGTGCGAATTGCGGTTATGCTTCAACAAACAAACAGCAAATCACTGCCTTCTTAAGCAAAGTTGGACGCAGAAAATATTTGATGCCGATTTACGAAGCATTGCTTTTAAACAAAGCAAGTCGTCCAATGGCCATTTCGATTTTCTCTCAATCGAAAGATCATTATCACGCAGTCTCAAGAAAATCTGTTGAAGCCTTGATCAGAGAAACGAAATAAACTTGGATTTTTTTTGCTAGAATTTAGTTTGCGACTTCACTCATGAATTTAATGCGCATCAAACGAAGTTCTTCCTCCGTGTACAATCCGTCAAATTCATGATAGGCTTCTACTAAATCGTCCGTTTCAGCCTCAGAGAAATAATCAAAAATTTCTTCTTGATTCTCGTTATCCAAAATGGTATTGATGTAATAATTGATGTTTACCTTGGTTCCAGAATTCACAATGGACTCCATTTCATCCAAAATATCCTCGAAGGATTTACCCTGAGCTTTCGCGATGTCTTCTAAAGGTAATTTACGGTCAATGTTTTGAATGAGTTGAACTTTTAAAACCGACTTATTGACCAGTGTTTTCACAACCATGTCCTGAGGACGTTCAATGTCGTTACTCTCCACGTAATGAGCAATTAAGTCTACAAATGGTTCACCGTAACGTTGTGCTTTCCCTGTGCCTACTCCTTGGATATTTGTCAGCTCATCCATTGTAATTGGATACTGCAAACACATGTCACGTAAAGATGGTTCTTGGAAAATCACAAATGGCGGAACGCTTAATTGTTTTGACAAGGTTTTGCGTAAATCAATCAAAGAGTTATACAATACCTCATCAAAAGCGCCACCTTTTCCTCCAGTTTGAATGATGGAATCATCGTCATCTGTTCCGGAAAAATCATGTTGCTTTATGAGCATGAACGAAACCGGTTTTTTGAGGAATTCTCTTCCTGCATCTGTCAATTTCAAAGTACCAAACGTTTCCACGTCTTTGTACACGAGTCCACCAACGCCTGTTTGACGAATAACCGCATTCCAAAAATGCTCGTCTTTCTCCTTTCCAATTCCAAAGGTCGGAAATTGGTCTTGTTTGTATGCTTTAATATCCGCCGTCACGTGTCCAGACAAATATGCACAGTAATGCTTCGCTTTCTGCGTTTCGTCCATTAAAACAATGGCATTCAGCAACATTTCAACATAGTTCATTCCTTCCGTACGCTCTCTTGGATTACGGCAGTTGTCACATTGTTCGTTACATCTTTTCTCTTCGAACGTCTCTCCGAAATAGTGTAAAATGAATTTACGACGACAAACAGATGTTTCCGCATAAGAAACGATTTCATGCAATAATTGTCTTCCAATTTCTTGCTCGGTAATAGCTTTTCCTTGTAAGAACTTCTCGAGTTTCTCGATGTCTTTGTAACTGTAGAAGGCCACACACTCACCGATTCCGCCATCTCTTCCAGCTCTTCCCGTTTCTTGGTAATAACTTTCGAGTGACTTCGGAATGTCATGATGAATCACATAACGAACATCCGGCTTATCGATTCCCATTCCAAAAGCAATAGTCGCCACAATCACGTCAACATCCTCCATCAAGAACATGTCTTGATGTCTAGCGCGCGATCCTGCATCTAGTCCTGCATGATAAGGCAAGGCATTGATTCCGTTTACTTGAAGCAATTCGGCTATCTCTTCAACTTTCTTACGGCTCAAGCAATAAATTATGCCGCTTTCACCTTGGTGATTTTTAATGTATCGGATGATTTCCTTTTCCACGTCGCGTTTTGGACGAATTTCGTAGTAGAGGTTATCTCGGTTGAACGAGGACTTAAAGACGTCCGCATCCAACATATTTAAGTTTTTCTGAATGTCATACTGCACCTTCGGAGTTGCCGTTGCTGTTAAAGCGATGACAGGAACATTCGATATTTTTTGAAAAATTTCACGCAATCTGCGGTATTCTGGACGGAAGTCATGACCCCACTCGGAAATACAATGCGCTTCATCAATCGCGAAAAACGAAATTTCAACAGTGGTTAAGAAGTCAATGTTTTCTTTCTTCGTTAGGGATTCCGGTGCTACAAAGAGCATTTTCGTATTTCCAGATTGAATATCCTTGCGAACCTGCTGAATTTCAGCTTTTGACAAAGAAGAATTCAAGAAATGGGCTACGTTTTCGTTTTCACTAAATCCACGAATGGCGTCCACTTGATTTTTCATCAAGGCAATTAACGGGGAAACAATAATCGCTGTCCCGTTCATCAAAAGAGAAGGCAACTGGTAGCACATGGATTTACCTCCACCAGTCGGCATGATAACAAACGTATTTTTACCGTCTAGTACGTTGCGTATGATTGCTTCTTGCTCTCCTTTAAATTGATCGAAACCGAAATAATGGCGCAATGCACTGTTCAGGTCAATTTGTTTTTCAATATGTAATTCGGACTCCATGTTGGATTTTGTCTATGGGTAACAACACGTTCTTTGTCTTGTTCACTTAAATGTAAGAATAATTATTCACTTGGACTAAAATTTGTGTCCAGTAACTTGAATTTATCCGTTTAATGCGACAACTTCTTTGACTTCTGGTAAATGTTGTTTCAACAAGTTTTCGATTCCACCTTTCAATGTTGCCGTAGATGAAGGACAACCAGCGCATGAACCTTTCATTAATACTGTGACGATTCCATCTTCGAAGCCAACAAAATCAATTGCTCCACCATCGTTTTCTACTGCTGGACGAACGTACTCATCTAACAAGGCACGAATTGGATCATCGAAGTCACTTGGATTGAATGATTTTGCTGGTTTATCAGAAGCAGATTCATCTTCCATTTGCGCCAATTGAGAGGGCATTTGAATCAACACTTCTTTTCCAAAGAATAACCATTCACGCACAAATTCACGCAATTCCATGTTAATGAAATCCCAAGGAACATTGTCCGTTTTCGTAATCGTAATAAAATTAGCAGCGATAAAAACCTTTTGAACAAAGGGAAAATCAAATAAAGCTTCTGCTAACGGAGAATACCCCTTTGAGTCGGCTTTAGAAGCGAATTCTACAGCATCTCCAGTAGCCAATAAATATTTATTCGCAACGTATTTCATCGTTGTCGGATTTGGAGTCATTTCAGCGTAAACCGTAACAGGAACCATCTTTGTTTTTTTTACAAAAATAGCCAAATTAAACCGTTGAAGCAGTTAAAATATAGATTTTTTAAAGGGATTGATGCGCAGTTTGTAGTAAATCTAAAACGGTTTTCACTGGAGTAAATACCTCATTGGGGATTTCAACGAACAAGGTGTTCCAATTCGCCATTCCTCCATTCCAAAGTCCAGGCTGTTCAATGAATCGAATGGATTTCCCCATGTGACTCTTTTCCACAATAAAATAGGCGTCCTCCTCTTTGAATTTGGATAAATCATACGCTTCTCCTTGGAAATCTTTGAAATCTAGCACCATCATTACAGGATTGAAATGTGTGCTTTGCATAAGTAGCGCGTTCACCTTATCCGTATTCGCTAATTGTGCTTTTTCAACAATTTGTTTACGCGTTTCACCGTTTTTCTGAACAAAGAAGGGTCCACCACCTGGCTGACCTTCGTTTCGAACCATTCCGCAAACACGCAAAGGACGACGAATAAAATGCAGTAAATCCGCTTCGCTTTTTAACTCATTCGCTGGTAATAAGTGAAAACGTTCATTTAATTTTTCAAATTCAATGAGGGATGGCTGCGCTTCCAACTTGGAAAAAGCTTCTTTCAGCTGATCTACTAATCCAACAAGTATTTTCCACTGCGATGTACTCGCCTCAGATTGACTAAAATGCTGCAAATTATCGATGTTTTTGACCAAAACATAGTCGCTTTTTATTTGCGCTAAATTCGATAACAAGGTTCCGTGTCCTGCTGGACGACGAATTGGTTGTTCATCCTGTCCTATAGCGAGTGTCCCATCTGCATAAAAAGCATAGGAATTTGTTGACGGATCTTGCTCCGAGTAACTTACTGGATATGCATCACCTGTCATATCACTTAAACTCTGGATGGCAGATTGAAAATGCTCTTCAAAGGCTAATTGTATGGTAAAATGAAAATCAATCGAACCTTGAACCAATTGACTTCCTTGAATTAATTGCTCTTGAAATGGATTTAGGATAAATGGCCCCAACGAATGGAAAGGAATGAGTCCTTTGGGAAACAATCCATAGTTCAATCCACTTTCTCCCAGGACATAGGCAATCAAGTCCTCGATATTCCATGTGAAATTCTCTACTTTTTCTTTAACATCAGCTGGAAAGCACTTATAAAATGCAAAGGTTGAAATGCGGCGAATAAATTGCTCTGTTTGGGCTTGATTGGTTTCCGTTGTTTGATTCAAATAATCGTACAAGAATTGAAACATCCGCGAACCAGATCCCGAGGCAGGAATAAAAAAAGAGAGTTCCTTTTTCAATTGCTCAAAACGCTGCTTTAAGTCTTGCTCCTCTTCTGAACTCAACTGAACGATACCATCACCAAGTCTACACGGACGAACAATATCCAAGGTCGGAGCTCCGTTTAAGATATCTTTCTTTTGCCTTAACACATTTATTTCTTCCGCACCTGTTAGCCCCATGTCTAATGAAAATAGTTATTTTGCACCGTGAATCGATTCATCGAAATTATAAAATATACTTGGAAAGCCAAAGGAAGACATGGTATTCATTCGCCATTCGTCTACGATTTGATGGATATTTGTTTTAAAATTCCTGTTTCCAGAAAGAAAATCGTTGGATTCAGTGCAAAAACGAAGCTTCATACCTCCACACTCAGGTGCCTAATCCAACTTTCGAAACACCTGAATCAAAATGTATTACTAACCGAAAACGAAATTCAAACGGACATCGAAGAACTAGCCAAAGACCTGGGATTATCACGGGAAATACAGGATTTGTCCTTTTTTGATCTGAAGGAAAAAGAAAAGGATCCATCCATCATATTGTTAACGATGGACAAAAGCGACAACAGTAGCTCATTAAAAGTGGACGAACTCCTTCCCCTACTTGATGAAAATAGCTTGATCCTAATCGATGGAATCAGAGCAAATGACCTTATCTATTCGCAATGGAAACAACTGTGCGAAAAACAAGAATTCCACTTCAGTGCAGATGTATTTCAATTCGGAATTTTAGCCAAAAGAACTTTTCAAGTAAAAGAACACTTTGTCCTTCGCTATTAATACGCAGAAACAATCACATCCAACATTTCTGGCATGGACTTCACGCTCATCGATGTAAATGCATCCGCTCGTTTTTTACCTGAACTGATTTTTTCTGTGGATACTTTTTTTGAAGACATGACTTTTGCTTCGCTCAGATCATTTGCTGACCATGAATAGCTAACAGCACCCGTATTCGTTGCTGATAACGTAGCGCTTGATCCATTAGCAAGACTAGAGGACCAAGAAACAGTTGGAGCCACTAATTCAACATCCGCCACATTATCAGTCAATTCGGGCAATTTCCCTTCCACTGAGGCAATTTCTTGTGGCGTTTCTTCATTTGAAGATTCCACAAAAACGGCAGAAGGAATATTTAGACCGCCGTTTAATTTTAATTCCTCCTGTTTTTCTACCTGAACTTTCTTTTCTTTTATGGGAGTTTTAACATCGTTTTTGGCAAGCGTCACTTCTTTATTCGGTTGATACATGAACCACATCAAAACCAATGCCGCTGCGACCGCTGGAATGGAAGCCCACGATGCGATGCGACTAAAACGATTTTTGGCGAATTGAATTTCTCTTCCGTTCGAAGTGGATTGTTTACCAGCATATTGCATTGCAAAGAGTTGGTCCAAACGGATTTTCGTATTGGAATCATCCGTAGGCTTGTCCG
Source organism: Crocinitomicaceae bacterium (assembly GCA_024643365.1). Classification (GTDB taxonomy): domain Bacteria; phylum Bacteroidota; class Bacteroidia; order Flavobacteriales_D; family Crocinitomicaceae; genus UBA952. Next base: position 24,743 of record JAHENC010000001.1, read on the forward strand.
ACCATACATCAACGTGCTGAAACAGCTTTTTCAAGGATTGAAATTCCTGTTCATCGGCACACCATTCCACTAATTGAGTACGTTCTAGGTCGTTCAACTCGGCAAAAGCCTCATGTTTCTTTATTATGTTTTTTAAATGATCTTCCATCTTTATTGTGCTAATTGATAAACACTCAGTTGATTCGCTAAAAATTTTGTCGCATAAAATAAGCGCGACTTGACTGTTCCTTCGTTGATCTCTAATATTTCTGCGATTTCTTTTAAGGCAAGCCCATCTAGGTGACGCAGTGTAAACACCGATCGATGTTTCTCATCTAATTCTTGCAATTTCTCTTCAAACTCAGCTAAAAACTGTGCATCCTGAACTTGATTCAAGACATTTTCGTTGGACGGAGCAAAAGATGTATCCACACCATGAACCGTGTTTTTCCTTACTTCCATTCGTTTGTACTCATTTTTACACATATTACTTGCCACCGAGAAAAGCCATGTTTTAAAGGAGCGAGAAGTGTCGAACGATTCAGGGTACTGAATGATTTTCGCAAACAAATCGTGGACAAAATCCTCGGCTTTTTCGTCATCTCGCCAAAGCATGTTCCGGAAATACCCTTTTAATTTCCCCGCATAACGATTATACAATTCCGTAAAAGCAGACTGATTCCCTTGTCCCAATGCATGCATCAAGGACTCATCACTCCAGTCTGATATCGATTTACGAAAGAATTTCATCTAATTACCCGCCTTTTTTATGACTTTCTTTCCGAGAATAAAATCCATACTTTCTCGGATTTGAAGCAACAATACTTCATTTCCTTCCTGAATGTACTTCTGTTCCAAATACATCAACATGGGCATGTAATTCATGGCGAATTTGCTGCGCTGCTCTCCTTCGTTCAATCCATATTTATTGAGCTCATAAAACCAAAGATTTTCTTGTCGGATCGGCAAATCCTCAGCAGGACTTTCTACATACTGAAAAGTGAGTCCGACGGGAAATAGTTTTTTGGAAATTGGCTCCAAGTAATTTCTAGGAATCGTTACAGAAAGAAAAAGCCCTTTGTCTGCATTCAAATAACAGAATTGACTCAAGTATCCAACGTCAATTTTGGTCGACTTCGGCAGGACATATCCCTTTCCTTCTAATGCTTTTCGATATTGAGGACTTTGCAAAAAATCCAATGAAACCACATTGACGTCCAAGCGTTGTTGGTAACTGAATTGATTGAGCAAAGCGCCGTAGGTATCTTCAAAGCCATGCGTAATCAATGTAGAATTCATGGCACAAGAAGTCAATACATCACTCGTGTAGGTTTCTACTTCCAACGTAATTACATCATTGACGGACATCAAGGAAAGCGCATTTTGAACACTGATTGTATCTCCATTCATCAATTTAAGTGAAACATACTGTTTTTGAACTTCGAGATTTTCCGGATTCATCTGATACGCTTTTTCAAGTGCCGGTGATCGATCCAAATTGTAATTACCCGCTGAATAATACGCCAATTGGTATTCCCAAGAATTAGGGGAAATCACTTCGAGTTGCTTTACTTTAGCATCCATCTCGGCTTGTTCTGCAGGCAAAGGTGTACGTTGAAATTTATTTAATTTAGCGTTTTGACGAACAAGCGAAAAAGCGGAAAAAATCTGCACTGTTTTGTCAGTCTCACGAAGGTCCTTCGTATCTTCTTGCCCAGACAATTCGCGTTCTTCGAATTTTTGATTCACATTGAAATAACTGGAGTCTTGTTTCAAAAGAGAGTTGGATTCAATAGGTGTATTGATATTCAATTTTTCTTTGGACATGTTTACCCCATTCTCTGTGCCTCCCATTTGATTGGTACTCTGTGGTCGATTCAGTAATCCATTCGGTGGTTGACCGTAGGAAATAAAGGGAAAAAGTAAGAGTAAACTAAAAAAAATAGTTTGTTTCATCGAGATGATTTTTAGCTATTTACAACCAAGTTCTTCAAAGGTTCAAAAAAAGTCTCAATAATCCGTAGATTTGTTCGTTATATGAACATGAGATTATTCTTTTCCACCATTTTCGGTTGTTTACTCGTTCTTTTCACCCTTAGCACAAGCTCATGTGGAAAGCATGTCATCCTATCAAAAAACAATTTAAGTTTCTCCAAGGATACCGTTGTATTTGATACCGTTTTCACGACCATTGGATCGACAACACAGCAATTTAAAATTTACAACAAGGACTCCAAAACGATTAAAATTGACGAAATCGAATTAATGGGTGGGACAAGTTCCAAATTTTCCATGAATGTTGATGGACTTCAAGGTACACAAATAGAGGACCTCTACATCGAAGGTGGGGATAGTTTGTTTGTCTTTGTTGAAGTTACCTTGGATCCAAACGGCACAAATTTACCGTTGGTGATTGAAGATTCCATTCGCTTTAAATCCAATGAAAAAAACCAATTTGTGAAACTAGCCGCATGGGGACAGGACGCTTATTTTCACTACAAAGATTTAAACGAAGGTATTTGGCCTAACGACAAACCTCATGTTGTTTATGGTTATGCCGCAGTTGACTCGGCAAAAACATTAAATATTCAAGCTGGAACGCATATTTACATGCACAAAAACGCCATTTTGTACGTGTACAAATCGACCTTAAACATTCAAGGAACTCTAGGCAATGAAGTCATCATCGAAGGAGATCGCTTGGAGCAAGATTATCAAAATGTGAGTGGACAATTTTATGGCATTTACTTTCAACAAGCGCGTCCATGTACAATTGATTACGCGATCATCAAAAACGGGACATCCGGAGTACACTTATACGACGAGGACCCAACAAATACTGGTTATACATTGACAATGACCAACACGATTATTAAAAATCAAGCACGGTATGGTGTATTTATTTTTGCTGGAGCGAAAGTGAAAGCAGAAAACTGCATCATCGCTAAAAACGGCACACATGCGCTGTTTGTCCTTCAAGGAGGCGACTTTAATTTCAATCATTGTGACTTACTCGGATACGGAAGTTCAACGAATCCAGCAGTGGGAATCAGTAATTATTACACGGATTATAGTGCCGGACAAACCAATGTGTCCTCTATTGACGAAGGAAAACTGTACAATTGTGTCGTAACAGGAAACTTAACGACGGAATTTGCCATGGATACCATTCAGATGTCCGGAGTGGTTTTAAATTTTGACTTTAAAAACACGTTATTACGTTCCGAAGAAGTTTATACGGACTCCTTCTACGATGCAAGCGTCATCTGGAATGGCAACGCTCTTTTCACGAATCCATCAGAGTTTGATTTTACCTTTGGAAGTAATTCAGTTTTACAAGGAACTGGAGTGAACACAAGCGTGGTAACAGATATTCTTGGAAATCCTCGTAACAATCCACCGGATATTGGTGCAATTGAACTGAACTAAAAATATTAGGACAAAAAAAATGCGGGTCAAAATTGACCCGCATTTTTTATTTCGTTGAATTGGACTTATGCGTTAGCAATCATGTTATCCAAAACTTCCATCACACTTTTAACTGCTTCAGCTGACTCTACTAAAAGAGCACGTTCTGCGTCGTTCAATTGCAATTCGATGATTTTCTCGATACCGTTTTTACCAAGTACCACTGGTACACCAAGGTAGATATCGTTCATTCCATACTCACCTTGCAACCAAGCACAAACTGGGAAGATACGTTTTTGATCACGTACAATTGCTTCTACCATTTGAGCAGCTGCAGCTCCTGGAGCATACCATGCTGAAGTACCTAATAATTTAACGATTTCACCACCACCGAATTTCGTGCGTTCGATGATTTCGTTCAATTTAGATTCTTCGATTAATTCCGTAACTGGAATACCACCTACAGTCGTGTAACGAGGAAGTGGAACCATTGTGTCACCATGTCCACCCATCAATACTGCTTGAATATCTTTCGGGGAAACATTTAACTCCGTTGCTAAAAATGCACGGTAACGAGCTGTATCAAGTACACCTGCCATTCCGAATACTTTGCTTGGGTCTGTGTTTGCATTCAAATACGCACAGTATGTCATCACATCTAATGGATTAGAAACAACAACGATGATCGCATTTGGTGAATACTTCACGATGTTCTCTGTCACGGTCTTAACAATACCAGCATTGGTAGCGATAAGGTCGTCACGAGACATTCCTGGTTTTCTTGGCAAACCTGAAGTAATAACAACTACGTCAGAATCCGCTGTTTTTGCGTAATCATTTGTTGATCCAATCGTACGTGAATCGTACAAATTAATAGGAGATGTTTGCCAAATATCAAGCGCTTTACCTTCGGCAAATCCCTCTTTAATATCTAGTAAAACAATTTCGTTAGCAATTTCTCTTTGTGCCAACACATCTGCACAGGTTGCACCTACATTACCTGCACCTACTACGGTTACTTTCATTTGATCTATGTATTAGTTCGTACTTGCTTAATAGCGACACGAATTTAGTGAATTTGAGGAAAATTTAGTTTATTTGAACGTATTTTTCCATTTTATTTATTCTAAGAGGCAACCGACGTACCTTAGCGTCGTTTTAAAATTGTTGAAAATTGGAGAACCAGGGTCATTTAAAGGAAATTGTGGAGGGATGCATCCGTGGCGAACGACGTTCGCAGGAGGCATTATTTAAGCAATTTTACGGAAAAATGATGGTGGTTTGTTTGCGCTACATGACGGATCGCGACACCGCACAAGAGGTTCTTCAAGAGGCATTTTTAAAGGTCTTTGACAAATTGGAGGTTTTTGATTTCAAAGGTTCATTGGAGGGATGGATTCGTCGCATTGTAGCAAATACAGCGATAGACGCCCTTCGGAAAGCCAAACGGAATCCATTTTTGAGTGACCAGGACACCGACTTCAAACAAGCGGCACGAGATGAGTTAGTGGAGCGAGAAGAATTAGATGTAATTGATTTAAAGGCTGAAATAGCCATGGAAGCAATTGCTAAACTTTCCCCAGCTTACCGAACTGTTTTTAACTTATTTGTATTGGAAGACCACACTCACAAAGAAATCGCTGAACTTTTGGGCATCAGCGAGGGAACCTCAAAATCCAATTTGGCGAAGGCAAAAATGAACCTTCAACGCATATTAAATGAAAAATTCGTAAACATCGACAAATGAAAGATGGTTTAGAAAATAACTTTAAAGAGGCCTTGAATAATTTCGAGATTCCTTATGATGCAAAAGCATGGGAATCCTTAAATAAAAAATTGAGCGCCAAAAAATGGTATCAGACAACGCAGGTCAAATGGTCAGCTGCTATGATTATTGCCATTGGTATTTTGGCATATTTCACCCTACCAAATTCAGCTACCGACACATTAAAAGAATCACAGGATAAAACGTCAAAAAGGAAAACGAATTCTTCAATTACTGTTTCACCTAATCAAAGTAAATCATCTCCTTCTACTCAAAAAAGTTTAGTTAGTAAAGGAACAAATCCAAAAGAGATTGATCCAGTAATGAGTACCGGACAAATACCTCCAGTAGTCATAACTGAACTTATTCCTCATTCGATTCCACTTATTTTGGATCAAACGGATGTACTAGGTTTAACAGACCAAGCGATTGATCGTCAAGAACCAACACCGTCCTACAACGGGCGTATCGCCATAATTGATTTCAAAAATAGATGTCAAGGAGAAACCTTACAGTTGGAGGCGGATAAACACCATATGGTTATTATAGAATATGCTGGTGAAGAACTTCATTTTTCTTACCATGAAGCCATTTCATTGAAATTAACGGAGCCGGGGAAAGTAATCTTAACCGCGAATACCGGACCTTACGGACAATTTGAGGAATTTGGGAGTTTTATTGTGAGCTCAGCGCCTACCTTAAACATCCATGCTGACCGCATTCTGAATTACGAAGATGGACTTCCAAAAATGAGTATTCAAGCAGAGGCTAGTGAAGGACATATCACTTGGCACTCGACGAATATCCTCAATACAAGTACCGGAAAAAATGTTGAATTATTGGCCTTTGATAAAGGTTTTGCCATCGTTGAAGTGCAAGCAACTGGAACTAACGGTTGTACCGCGAAAGAGAAAGAAATGATTCAGATTCCATCTGACTACAATCTTCTCGCAGTAAATGCATTTAATCCACAATCACAGGACAGCCGAAACAATACGTTTATGCCTTTTGCATTAACCATTCGTCAAACACCGTTCAGGTTAATTGTTTTGGATCCAGATAACGGTGGACTCGTATTCGAATCAACCGATGCAAGTAATGCGTGGGACGGAATTGATCGTAGAGATGGCAAGCTAGTTCCAAGTAACAAGGCTTACATTTGGAAGGTCGTTATTCAACATCCTGTTCAAGGGGAGAAAGGTGAATACCGAGGGACCATTGTTCGAATGTAAAAAAATCACTTAAGTTGTGTGAGAGGGAGAAAATTCCCGTGGATTATCGTTATTTTTGCAAGTAACGATGCGAACAAATTACCATAATCTTCAGGACATTTTTCTAACTTCTGTTGGGAATGAATCGAACAACTTCATCCCTGTCAGACTATGAGTATCATTCAACTTCTTCCAGAACACATTGCGAATCAGATTGCTGCAGGTGAGGTGATTCAACGTCCAGCTTCTGTAGTCAAAGAACTGATGGAGAATTCCATCGATGCTGGTGCGCAATTCGTCCAACTTCATGTGAAAGATGCCGGAAAGACCTTGATTCAAGTAGTAGATGACGGAAATGGAATGAGCCCAGAAGATGCTGTCAAATGTTTTCAGCGTCATGCCACCAGCAAATTAAAAAGTGCGGATGATTTATTCCGCCTACAAACAAAAGGATTTCGCGGTGAGGCTTTGGCTTCAATCGCCTCCATTGCTCATGTGAGCATGCGGACCAAACAAGAAGATTCCGACACTGGCACACTCATCGAAGTAGAAGGAAACACCATCAAAACCAACGAACAAATTGTCTGTTCCAAAGGAACAGTTTTCGAGGTGAAAAATCTTTTTTACAATGTTCCGGCGAGAAGAAATTTTTTAAAATCTGAAAGTATTGAGTTTGGACACATTCGCGACGAATTTGAACGTGTTGCCTTGGCACATCCTGATATTAAATTTAGTTTACATCACAACGGACAAGAAACCTACCAACTGCAAGCTGGAGTGCTGCGCATGCGTGTAGCGAGTATTTTTGGACGTAACAGTAATGAACGATTGGTTCCAATTGAGGAGCAAACGAATATCGTATCCATTAAAGGATTCCTGGGTAAACCAGATGCAGCAAAGAAGACACGTGGAGAACAATTTTTCTTTGTGAACAACCGATTTTTCAAGGATTCTTACTTCCATCATGCGATAACCAAGGCATTTGATGGCATGATTAGCGATAAACATTATCCGAGTTATTGCATTTATTTGGACGTTGATCCGGCAAAAATCGATGTCAACATTCATCCCACAAAAACAGAAATCAAATTCGAAGAGGACCGATTTATCTATTCGATACTGTTGAGTTGTGTTCGTCAGGCACTTGGGAAATACAACATCTTCCCTACCCTTGATTTTGAAGCAGAAACGAGTTTTGATGTTCCAAGTTCTTTTCGGAAAAATGAACCGATGGAGCCACAGATTATGGTGGACCCCAGCTTTAATCCTTTTCAAACTCAAAAGTCAACTGGTGGATCAACTGGAAATGGATTTTCGAAAGCGTTGAAAAACGAGGGGTTCGGTCAAGCAATGCCTAGTCCGGCGGATTGGGATCAGTTTTATCAAATTGAAGAGGAAACATCAGGACAAGGGGTCATTTCCACACAGACCATCGGATTTGAAGAAAAAAATGAAGTTGGGAACTACTTGATTCACGATCGGTACATCTTTTCACCAACAAAATCTGGCCTACTCGTTATCGACGTGAAACGAGCGAAATGGCGCATTTTATATACTGAGTTAATCGGGAAATTCATTCACCAAGCACTCGATAGCCAACAAATGCTTTTTCCAATAGAGAAAGAACTTTCAAAGGTAGAAATGGATCTTTGGATGAGTCATGAAAAGTTACTCAAACAACTTGGATTTCAATGTGAATATCAACTCGAAACACTTTTCATTCATGGTGTTCCAACCGTACTTCCAGAAAACAGTATCGACGCATGCGTTAATTCCTTGCTTGCCGATTTACAAGACCGGGACATCGATCAAGGAGATGTAGCACATCATTTGGTTCGACGTTTGACGCAGAACGCGTCTAAGGATGCAGTCGTTCGACGTTCAGAAGAGGCGCAAGCACTTGTTGAAGCCTTATTTCAATGTGAGGAACATACTGTTGCTCCAAACGGAAAAAAAATCATGCATACAGTCTTATTAACGGATATTGCATCAAACTTTTAATCTATGTTAAACAACCTTCCTCAAGTAACGAAAAACATCATTTTACTGAACATCATGTTCTATTTAGCGACGTTGGTGCTTCAATCGCAAGGAATTGACTTAACGGATAGCCTTGGAGCCCATATCGTGAATACACCGCTATTTAAACCATTTCAAATTGTCACGCATTTCTTTATGCATGGTGGATTTTTTCACATTCTCTTCAACATGTACCTTTTCGCGATTTTGGGCGCATATTTAGAACACATTTGGGGACCAAAACGCTTTTTCATTTTCTATATTTCCACCGCACTTGGCGCATTTGCTTTGTATAATATCATGGACGTTATGGAAGTAATGGAATTCAAAGCAATGATTATAGACCAAGGATTCAGTATTTCAGAAATTAATCAACTGATCTTGAATAATGACCGAGACGCATTACTTGCAACAAATAGTTCAGCCGTTATTGGATACGCACAACAATCGTTCACACCAATGGTCGGAGCCTCTGGAGCCATTTTTGGTGTAATGGCTGCCTTCGCAATTCTCTTTCCTAACACGGAATTTCGACTTTATTTTGCCATTCCAGTGAAAGCGAAATATTTTGTTGCTGCTTATTTCTTGATTGAAGTATACTTGTCTTTTCAAAATAACGCGAACGACAGCACTGCACATTTAGCGCATGTCGGTGGTGCAATCGTTGGAGCAATCATCGTGCTGTTTTGGAGAAAAGCGGACCGATCTAACTTTTGGTAAATGCAAGGTAGAAATTTCATAGATGAACTAAGGTATCAGTTGCGTGCCGGGACAATGACTAATCGCTTGATTATCGTCAATGTTTGTGTTTTTCTATCGCTCCTTTTAATCAAAAAGAGTTTATTACTTTTCAACATCGACCCATTAATGAGTGATGGATGGATTCATCAATTATTCGACTTAAACAGTTCGTTTTCAGCATTTATACGAGCGCCATGGGGACTTATAACTAGTATCTTCACTCACGAACAGTTTGGACACCTATTGTTTAACATGTTGTTCCTCTACTTTTCCGGTCGATTTTTCGAACAATATTTCACTAGAAAAAAATTGTGGTTGACCTATTTATTCGGTGGGATTGCTGGCGGAATATTAGAACTCTTAGCGAATAATCTATTTCCCGCCTTGCAAGGAACAAACGTAGTCATACTTGGTGCCTCTGGTTCTATTATGGCCATTTTCACAGCACTTGCCTTTTATCAACCAAATCTTCAGGTGAACTTATTTGGAATTTTCCCTATCCGTATTTACTTCTTGGCTTTGTTCTTCTTGTTCAAGGACTTAATCAATATTGGTACGGATGATCAAATCGCCCACTTTGCTCATTTGGGTGGTGCCATTTTTGGATTATTATCCATTCAAAACCTACATTCACCGAAAAACATATTAAACAAAATTGACGGTCTAATATCCCGCTTCACAACGGTTTTTAAACGTGAGAATAAGGCAAAGTCCACACGGACAAGGTTTAAGACGGATAAGGAATTTAATACCGAAAAACGTCAAAAACAAGTGAAAATGGACCAAATTCTGGATAAAATCTCCAAATCAGGCTATGATTCACTGAGCAAAGCAGAGAAAGAATTTTTGTTCCATCAAAGTAAAAACAGCTAAGATGTTACAAAGACTTTTTCGCTTTTCTTCCATTTTCAAAGTGGCCAGTTTAATCAGCTTTGGCGCCATGATTTTGTGCTATTTAGCACCGTTTATTCACCCGAAAACTTTATCAATTTTACCATTTTTCGGATTACTCTATCCTGTTTTATTGGGTATAAATCTTGGTTGGCTTCTCCTGTGGGGACTCGCTCGTTCCAAATGGGCAATTTACACACTCATCGTTTTAGGACTAGGAGGAAAAATGCACTTTAGAAGCTTAGCATTTTCCAGTAATTCAAAAGCCGATTCAACTGGAATTAAGGTACTAACCTACAATGTTCGTTTGTTTGATTTATTCAATCCATCTTTTGCCAAATCAATTGAAAATCGCAACAAAATTTTCGACTATATCCGTCGAACGGATCCCGATGTGCTTTGCTTACAGGAATACTACAGACAAGATAAACCCACTGATTTCGAAGTTGTTGATTCTTTATTTTCCATTATGGGTAATCGTAATTACCACGAGCGGAGCGCACACAAGCGTAGTACGCGTCAAAATTATGGCATTGCTATGTTTTCAAAGTATCCGATTATTTCGAAGGGGGATGTCATGTTCGAATCACAAGGAAGTAACGACTTCAACTACTGTATTTACGCTGATATCATCAAAAATCAAGACACCTTTCGTGTTTACAATGTCCACTTGCAGTCCATTCGCCTGCATACCGAACCAAATATTGAAGCAGCGACGGACGAAGAAGGAATGGCCAGTGAGCGTGCGCTACGCAGTGTATTTTCCAAATTACGACTTGCTTATCTGAAACGTGCAGAACAAGCGCGTCGCGTAGTAGAACACATCAAAACATCTCCTTATCCGGTTATCGTTTGTGGGGACTTCAACGATACACCAATGTCCTATACCTACAATCAGTTCAATCGATTCTTGAAGGATGCTTTTCGTCAAACAAGTAGTGGAATTGGATCAACGTACATCGGCAGACTGCCTGCGGGAAGAATTGATTACCTATTCTATGACCCAAGACTAATAACGAGTGGATTTAGGATTCAAAAAGAGGAATTGAGTGATCACCGTGCACTTGTGTGTACTTTTTCCCGCCAAAAATGATGTTGATTGTCGATTGTGGTAGTTCAAAAACCCCGCAAATAGTTTCTGCTTTTGAAGAGTTTTGCGATACCAAAAGCATTGGTTTCCATGATTTAACCAAAGAAATGGCTATGGACTGCATCGGGATTGTTTTTTCAGGTGCACCTTTGTTAATCACTGATATCGATATGTCCAAGTATGTGGAACATGTACGTTGGTTGAAATCCTTTCAAAAGCCAATTTTAGGCATCTGTTTTGGACATCAATTACTGGGCTTACTTTGGGGTGCAAAAGGAGCCAAAATGCGTGAGGACCGAGATTGGCAAGAAATAGAAATCATCGAAGAATCGCCTTTATTTAATCGCCTTCCGGATTGTTTTGAAATGATGGAAGATCACTGTGAACACATCACTATTCCACCTGAATTCAAACTAATGGCTGCCTCAGATGCGTGTATCAATGAATGCATGCAGCACGAGACAAAGCCTATTTTCGGAGTGCAATTCCACCCGGAAGTATCTGGGAACTATGGTAATATCCTACTGGAAAACTTTTATTTTATTTGTGAGAAATAGAACTATTTACCTGCGATGGTAAATAGCTTCTCCTTGTTGAGCACACTGATTTTTCGTGTGTGAACTTCGATGATCCCTTCCTCTTTAAAGTCCTTTAAGAGGCGAATTAAGGTTTCCGTAGCTGTCCCAACAAAATTGGCTAAATCCTCACGAGAGAGGTTAATAGGTTCCTTTTCATAAATTTCCATGAGGATGATCATGGTAAATGCCAAACGCTCACGTACCGACTTTTGAGCCATGTTGGTAATGAAATCTGCTCGATCAGATAACTCCTTTGAAAGCTCTTTGATAATTCCATTGCGCAAAACAGGATTGGAGTCCATCATGTTTAGAAAATCATCCTTGCTGATAAAACAAATGTTACTTTCCTCTAAAGTCTCCGCAGCAACACGGTAAGGCGTTTCACTAAACATCGATCTAAATCCAACCATTTCACCTGATTTTGCAATGTGAATGATTTGCTCCTTGCCTTCGTCCCCACGTTGAAATACCTTCACCATTCCCTCATTGATGCAAAAAACACCCCTTGGAAAAGAACCCTCTAAAAATAAAGATTGGTGTTTTTTGTAGTAATTACAAGCCTTGTGCGCGTTGACATGGTCCATCTCTTCGTTGCACAAAGATCCCAACAGGGAATTTTTTCTTCCAACACAGGTCGAACAAGTAATATGTTTGTGTGATTTCTCGAGCATTAGATTGGATTTTGTCTATCAAATGTACGGATTTTAAGTGATTTTTTGAAATATGATAAAGGTCATTTTTTCAACAATTTGCAGCCTTTACTTTTGTCCCATGGATGCCAAAGCGTTAATTCAAAAATACAATGTTCCCGGACCGCGTTATACTTCGTATCCAACGGTCCCATTCTGGAAAAAAGACCAGTTGAATTCGAGCGAATGGTTAACAGAATTGAATCATGCTTTCCAAGAATTTCCCGATTCATCCATCGGCATCTATATCCATTTGCCATTTTGCGAGTCACTTTGTACTTTTTGCGGCTGCCATAAACGCATCACCAAAAACCATGAAGTGGAATCACCTTACATCGATGCCGTGTTAAAAGAATGGTATTTGTACAAAAAACACTTACCACAAGACATACACATTTCTGAATTGCATTTCGGCGGTGGGACTCCAACCTTTTTTCAGCCTTCCGAATTAGTTCGATTGTTGAAAGGAATTTTTCAAGTGAATCAAATCGATCCAATGCTCTGCGATTTAAGTTTCGAAGCGCATCCGAATTCGACAAGTGAATTGCATTTACAAACACTCTTTGATTTTGGTTTTAGACGTGTGAGTTTTGGAATTCAGGATTACAACCCAATCGTTCAAAAAGCGATTCACCGTATGCAGACATTTGAAGAAATTCAAGCGGTTCATGCTCATTCGAAAAGAATTGGATATGTTTCAATCAACCATGACTTGGTGTATGGATTACCCCACCAAAGTCTGGAAGGATTTGAGCAAACCATCGATTACACGATTCAATTACATCCTGAACGAATTGCACTTTACGGGTATGCGCATGTTCCATGGATAAAAGGTACTGGACAACGCGGATACGATGAGAAGGATTTACCTCAGGACAGCGAAAAACGTGCATTATACGAAATGGCCTGTGAAAAATTAATTTCTAGTGGATACGTAGCTATCGGTATGGATCATTTCGCATTACCAAGTGATAAATTAGCACAAGCATTCCATGCGAAACGCTTACATCGCAATTTCATGGGATATACCACACAAACAACAAAGTTCTTGATCGGATTGGGAATGTCTGCGATTTCTGATAGTTGGACAGGCTTTGCACAAAATGACAAAACTGTCGAGTCGTATCAGAAACAAATCAATCGTGGGGAATTAGCTGTTTTTCGCGGACACCTTCTCAATGAATTAGAACTGGAAATTCGTTCTTACATTTTGGACTTAATGTGTCATTTCGAAACATCTTTTGTAGCAGAATCAAAATATATTGACACACATGATTTCATTCGAGAAAAGCTTATGCCATTAATCGAGGATGGACTTGTGACCTTGAATGGATCTACCGTAACGGTAACCGAAAAAGGCTATCCGTTTGTTCGGAATATCTGTATGGCCTTCGACTTAGATTTACATAAATACCAAGGTGGTAAACCCTTATTTTCAGCAACCATCTAAACTATGGAAAATTGTTATCACTGCGGAGATGTACTTCCAACACCCCCCATCCTACTCGATCAAAAAGAATTTTGCTGTCAAGGGTGCGCCAACGTATATTCCTTATTGAATTCGAATTCCCTGAAGGATTTTTACCAATTTGAGAAAACACCTGGAATCAAACCGAACCGAGGACGCAGCGATAAATTCCAATTTTTAGATATTCCTGAAATTCGCGCTCGTTACATTCAATACGAAGATGAAAAAATTGCCCGCGTAAAATTATCCCTGCCAAGTATTCATTGTTCTTCATGTATTTACCTACTTGAAAATTTATCCAAAATAAATAACCATGTCCTCACTTCTCAGGTGCATTTCGCCAAAAAAGAAGCGACAATTGTTTTTGATCGAAATGACATTTCCCTTTCCGAAATTGCCGATTTATTACAATTCATAGGTTATGAGCCTGACTTTGGAAGGAAAACCGAAGGAAAAGGGGTACAAAAATCATTTTTGTTAAAAATTGGACTTGCAGGATTTGCCTTTGGAAGCATTATGCTTTGGAGCGCGCCAGATTACTTTGGTATTACCTTGGATAATTTATCCTTCCGGAATTTCACAGCGTACTTGTCCTTCATCGTGTCTTTACCCGTTTTTCTTTATTCTGCGAATGAATATTATTTATCCGCTTATAAAGCCGTTCGAAGTCGAAGCATCAACTTAGATGTTCCCATTACTTTAGGAATACTCGCGTTGTATGCACAAAGTACCTATCAGATTTTTACACAGCAGGGACCTGGCTACATGGATAGCTTTGCAGGATTCATTTTCTTCCTGTTGATTGGGAAATGGTTTCAAAACAAAACCTATCAATCACTTTCATTTGACCGCGATTATTCTTCTTATTTTCCGGTGGCGATTCACAGAATATCAGATAATGGAACAGAAATTATTCCCATCGAACAACTGAAAGAAGGGGATCGAATTCAAGTGAGAAATGAAGAAATCATTCCATGTGATAGCATTTTAGTTTCAGATGAAGCACAACTTGACTTCAGCTTTGTCACAGGTGAATCAGCATTAGTCACAAAGAAAAAAGGCGAATTAATCTATGCTGGTGGAAAGTTAATCGGGATGAGCATTGAATTGGCGGTGAAGTCAGAAACCAACCGCAGCCATTTAACACAATTATGGAACGAAACCAAGGATAAAAAAGAATCGAACACGCTTGAACGATACCAAGATCGAATCTCACGCTACTTTTTACTCATTTTGATCATTGTCGCCATCGTTGCAGGTATTGCATGGGCTTTTATCGATCCTAGTAAAATTATGATCGTCATCGTTTCCATTTTAATTGTTGCCTGTCCCTGCGCACTTGCATTATCAAGTCCTTTTACTTTGGGAAATACCTTAAGTGTTTTAGGAAAAAATGGATTATACTTAAAAAACACAACAGTTGTCGAAGCGCTCAGTGAAATCACAACGATCATTTTTGATAAAACAGGCACCTTGACAGATCCCATGGCTAATCAAGTGCATTTTTCAGATGAAAATATGACAGACGAATTATGGCACGTTTTGAGAGAACTATCAAGCCACTCTACTCATCCCTTGTCCAAATTAATTCATCAACAGTTGAAGGACAAAAATAACGTCATTCAACTTACTCATTTCATCGAACACAAGGGAAAAGGTATTCAAGCAACATATAACGAGAAATCCTATCAATTGGGGAGTTCTTCATTTGTTGGAGCTATTTCTTCAGCGGAAAACGGTACTGTGTTGTTTGCTCAGGACGGAAAAGTAATTCAAGAAATTCAAATCAAGAGTGCTTTTCGCGCTTCGGTTCCTAAGATATTAGCCCAACTGACTAACAAACGAATTTTTGTCCTTTCAGGTGATGATGAGAAGGACTTACCTGAATTAATCGCACTTGGATTCCATCCGGATCAGTGTTTTTTCAAACAAGAACCAAAAGACAAAGCCGCATTTATTGAAGGAAGGCAGAAATTAGGTGAAAAAGTCCTGATGTTAGGTGATGGACTGAACGATGTAGGAGCATTGGGAACAGCGAATGTGGGCATTGCTTTATCGGAGGACATGTTTCGATTTACCCCATCTTCTGATGCCATTTTAGATGCGAAGCATGTTCATTTACTCGCTCGGTTTTTCCAAGTTTCTAAGTACGCAAAAGTCGTTTTAAAAGTTTGCCTCGGATTTTCTATTACCTATAACTTGATCGGACTTTCCTTTGCGATATCCGCATCCCTTTCACCAATCGTGGCGGCAATCTTAATGCCCATTAGTTCCATAACGGTTGTCTTTCTCAGTTCCAGCTTGATACATTTCAAGTACTGGCGAGGATTGGAATAAACATGATATAAATCAGTTTTTTTCAAACATCTACATCATACTTATTCGTTGTGCCTTTTTGGAAATTTGCATCATGGGAATGATCTATCTGATGTTAATTGTAAGTCTTTGTATTGCTGCCTTTTTCTTGCTTTTCTTTTTGTGGGCAACAAAAAATGGACAATTTGACGATGACTACACTCCATCAGTACGCATGCTCTTTGAAGACGAACCAAAATTAAAAGATGAGTAATATGGAAGCAGAAAAGTTTAGTTACGACAACCGAATCGTTCGGAATTTTGCCTATGCCACTGTTATTTGGGGAATAACAGGAATGTTGGTAGGATTAATCGCCGCCTTACAATTGGCATTTCCGGAATTTTTCAATGACTATTTAGGATTTAAGTATTTGACTTTTGGACGCTTGCGTCCACTTCACACCAATGCTGTCATCTTTGCCTTTGTTGGAAACGGAATGTTTATGGGGATATACTATTCCCTTCAACGTTTGTTAAAAACGAGGCTATGGAGTGACAAACTCAGTAAAATTCATTTCTGGGGATGGCAAACAATCATCGTTTGTGCTGTGGCAACATTACCATTCGGGATTACCACCGGAAAAGAATATGCGGAGTTGGAATGGTGGATCGACATCATGATTGCTGGAATTTGGGTAGTTTGGGGATGGAACATGTTCGCTACAATCATGGTCCGCCGTGTGAAACACCTTTACGTTGCCATTTGGTTCTACATTGCTACATTCGTAACCGTTGCGATGTTGCACATTTTCAACTCTTTTGAATTACCTGTATCTTTCTTAAAAAGCTACTCTTGGTACGCCGGAGTTCAAGATGCCTTGGTTCAATGGTGGTATGGACACAATGCCGTTGCCTTCTTCTTAACCACACCATATTTAGGCTTGATGTATTACTTCGTGCCGAAAGCGGCAAATCGTCCGGTTTACTCTTACCGTTTATCGATTATTCACTTTTGGGCCTTGATTTTCTTATACATCTGGGCTGGACCGCACCATTTATTGTATTCTACCCTTCCGGATTGGGCGCAAAGTTTGGGAGTTGTCTTTTCTGTCATGTTAATAGCTCCATCTTGGGGTGGAATGTTGAATG
The DNA here is from genome assembly GCA_024643365.1 of Crocinitomicaceae bacterium. Classification (GTDB taxonomy): domain Bacteria; phylum Bacteroidota; class Bacteroidia; order Flavobacteriales_D; family Crocinitomicaceae; genus UBA952. The sequence continues at coordinate 42,026 of JAHENC010000001.1, forward strand.
GATTACTCACTTTACGAGGAGCTTGGGACCGTGTCCGCGACGATATTTTGTTGAAATTCATGGTGGTCGCATTAACCTGTTACGGAATGTCCACCTTTGAAGGACCATTGCTTTCTTTGAAGAACATCAATGTTATTTCTCACTTTACAGACTGGACCATCGCTCACGTTCACATTGGTGGCCTAGGTTGGAATGGGATGCTTACCTTCGGAATGTTGTACTGGTTGTTCCCTCGTTTGTACAACACGAAATTGTATTCTACAAAAATGGCAAACCAACATTTCTGGATTGCCACTTTAGGAATCATTCTTTACGCAATTCCAATGTATATCGCCGGATTCATGCAAGGATTAATGTGGCAAGAATTCAAGCCAGACGGAACATTAGCGAACAACTTTGTGGATACGGTCATTGAAATGAAACCATTCTTCTACTTGCGTTCTATTGGAGGTTTGTTATACTTGAGTGGTGCCATCTTGATGTTCTACAACTTAGTAAAAACAGCAAAATCTGGAAAACTAGTAGCGAATGAAGAAACAGAAGCAGTTGTCACCAAAGAATTACACGTGAATACGAAAGGGGAATACTGGCACAAGGTCATCGAACGTAAACCAATTCAATTCATGATCCTAAGTTTAGTCATTGTTGCCATTGGTGGAATTGTGGAGATCATTCCAACAATGATTGTTAAAAGCAATGTTCCAACCATTAAAAGTGTAAAACCGTACACGCCACTTGAATTGTATGGACGAGATATTTACATCCGTGAAGGATGTTACAATTGTCACTCACAGTTGATTCGACCATTGCGCTTTGAAACGGTACGCTACGGTGCTTATTCAAAATCCGGTGAATTCGTATACGATCATCCATTCCAATGGGGCTCTAAACGAACTGGACCAGATTTGGCACGTGAAGGAGGCGTTCGTGGAAATCTGTGGCACTTTAACCACATGATTCGTCCAAAAGTGATTACTCCTGGATCCATCATGCCTGCATATCCGTGGATGCGTGAGGACAATATGGACATTGAAAACATCGGTGCGAAGATCCGTGCCATGCAAACATTAGGTGTTCCTTATCCAGAAGGATATGACAAGAAAGCGAAAAAGGATTTGATGGATCAAGCACATCTCATTGCATTAGATATTGTGAATACAACCAATCAAATTGCCTTGAAAGGACGAAATAAAAACGATCTAGTTAAAGAAATCGAACAGAAGGATATCGTTGCGATGATTGCCTACTTGCAGCGACTTGGAACAGACGTTAAAGTGAAACCAACCAAATAAACGACATGTTAAGATTCATCAAACATAACCTTACGGGCATGCTCGGTGTCGAGATTTACCCGTTGATTTCGCTAATCATGTTTACCCTATTCTTCGCGGTGATGTTATGGTACGTCATTAAAATGTCGAAAAACAGAGTGACAGAAATGAGCGCTATGCCATTAGATTTAGAAGAGAATATGAACACAAATCAAACACATCATGAAAATTAAATTCACACAACTGACGTTCGTTGCGCTTTTAATCAGCTTGGTCGCACAAGGGAAAATATATGCCGCTGATGGTGGACAATTATTTAAGTCCCGTTGTAATACATGTCACATGGTGGACAAAAACTCAACTGGACCTAAACTTCAAGGTGCCAAACAAAAATGGATAGATGCAGGTGAAGGTGATTTAATTTACGATTGGATTACAAATTCATCCGCTCTCATTGCATCAGGAAAAAGTGCCCGAGCGAAAGAAGTTTCTGGATATAGTGCAACTGCTATGCCTCCACAAACTGTTTCCAAAGAAGAAATCGATGCCATTTTAACATTTGTAGATGCTCCACCCGTGGTAACAACTACAACACCAAGTGATACTACCGCAACAGCATCTGTTGGAAGCGAAGCCAAACCAGATTATGTAGCAAATCTATCTATGTTCAACTGGATGATTTTCCTAATGGTTATACTCATTCTAATCATCATTGTTTTGGCTGGATCAATTATGACATATGTGAAATCCGATTATTTCAAATCGAAAGTGGCAGAAATGGGAGATAAATCGAAGTTACTTATCATCGTCATTACGACAGGCTCCTTATTTATAAGTAATCAAAGTTATGCCTTGAATTTTATGCAGGCAGGTGAGGCGGAAAAAGGAATGCCTTGGTTACAAGTTGAGAACACCGATTTATATGCATTATTAGCAGTTAACATCATTTTATTAATCGTCGTTCTTTACTTACGTCACTTGTTTTATCAAATGGTCGCAATGGTTCGTCCAAAGAAAGAAGAAGTAGAACCAGTTCCTGTTGTTGGGGAGACATTAAAAAAAGTCAACGCTATTTTGACAGATGCGGTTCCAATTGAAGAAGAACATACAATTTTAATGGATCATGAATACGATGGAATTCGTGAGTTAGATAATAACCTTCCACCTTGGTGGGTATGGGGTTTCTTTGCAACAATCGTATTTGCGTTCATCTACATCATCAATTACCATGTTTTGGGAACATCTGATTTACAGGAGAAAGCCTACAAAAAAGAAATGGCGAAAGCAGAAAGAGAAATTGCTGCATACCGTGAAAAAATGGCGATGAATGTAGATGAAACCAATGCTACTTTAATGACAGGTAGTGCGGATTTAGCAGCTGGAAAAATTGCCTTTGGTGTGAATTGTGTCACTTGTCATAAAGCCGATGGATCTGGAGATGTTGGTCCAAACTTAACGGACAAAAACTGGATTTACGGTTATGATATTAAAGATGTCTTTGCAACAATCAAGTTAGGTCGTCCAAATGGAATGCCTACACATGATGCCTTATTGAATCCAATTCAAATTCAACAAGTGGCGTCTTATGTCCTTTCTTTAAAAGAAGTTGCTAACGGAAAACCAGCACAAGGTGACATCATTAAGAAATAAGTAAATCCATCAAAATGAATGAGCAGGATGAGGCCTTCCGTGACCGGATAGCTACAGTGAATGAAAAAGGTAGACGCATTTGGATTTTCCCCAAGAAACCATCCGGGTCCTTTTATAACAAAAGAAAGATCCTGAGTTACTTTCTACTTGCATTACTTTTTGGTGGACCACACATCCGAATTGGGTCAGAGCCCTTTCTTTTACTCGACATCATTCACCGTAAATTCGTCATCTTTGGTCAAGTATTTTGGCCACAGGATATGTACCTTTTTGCCATTTTGGTCATTGTTGGTGTGGTCTTCATTATTTTCTTTACAATTATCTTTGGACGCTTGTTTTGTGGTTGGGTTTGTCCCCAAACCATATTCATGGAAATGCTTTTCCGTCGCATTGAATACTTGATTGACGGTGATTGGACAGAGCAAAAGCGACTGGAAAAAAGTCCATGGACAAAAGAGAAAATCTTCAAACGCACACTGAAACATGTCATTTTCTGGTGGATATCCTTCTTTATTGCCAATACATTTTTAGCATACATCATAGGATCTGAATCACTTTGGCACATTCAAACGGACCCATTTGGCAAACACCTTGGCGGACTAATTGCCATCATCATTTTCACCTATGTCTTTTATGGTGTATTTGCCTTCTTGAGAGAACAAGTGTGCACAACGATTTGTCCATACGGACGTTTACAAGGTGTTTTATTAGATCAAAACACAATGGTCGTGGCTTACGATGAAGTTCGCGGTGAGGAAAGAGCAAAAATTCACAAAGGTGAGAATCGTCAAGTTGTCGGAAAAGGAGACTGCATTGATTGTGGACACTGCGTACATGTTTGTCCTACCGGAATTGACATTAGAAACGGGACACAATTAGAATGTGTCAATTGTACTGCATGTATCGATGCTTGTGATCACATGATGGATGCAGTTGGACACGACAAAGGTTTGATTCGATTTGTCTCTGAGAACGGGGTAAAAAACAGAACTCCTTTTCAATGGACCAGACGTGTTAAAGCATATAGTTTATTGTTACTTGGACTTCTCATGACCTTGAGTATTCTGCTAATCTCTAGAAAGTCATTCGAAACGAACATTTTACGTCAAAAAGGATCCTCTTTCCAAGTGGATGAACAAGGAATGGTATCCAATATTTTTGAGATTAACATGTTGAACAAGACACATAAACGATATCACATTCACTTTGAAATAGAAGGTACAGAAGCAAAAATTGAAACGGTAGGCAAGGCCGTCGTATTAAAAAGTGAATCCAAAGCGAAGGTACTCATCGTTGTAAAGATGCCGAACACCGCTTTAGAAAATGGAACGAAAAAATTTAACATCCATATATTTGGTAATCATCATGAAATAGAAGTGATTCAAACCAAATTTATTGGACCGATACTCTAACTTATGAGATTTAGAAACGGAATTATTATTGCCATGATTGCTTTTGTCGCGTTTATCGTTACACTGGCAATAGTTATTAGTTCAAAAGATTCAGAGTTAATTAGTGAGGATTATTACATCAAAGAAAAATCCTTTAACGAGGACTTTGATGCACAACAACGTGCAGCAGATAATAAAAATCCCATTCAGGTTGTTGGTCGCGATGAATTAATCTGTTTTGTCAACACTTCTGAACTAGACATTCAAAAACTAGATTTAGAATTTATCAGAATGAACCACGGCAAAGCAGATTTTACATTGAAAGATCAGAATCTTCAAACATGCCTTCAATCTAAAAAACTTGAACAAGGAAATTACGAGATTCAAATGCGTTATAAAGTAAAGAATCAAGACTTTTTTCAAGTTGTTACTTGGTATAATAAATGACCTCATTTTTATTTTTTGGTTTTCTCATAGGCTTGGCTTCGAATTTCCATTGTATTGGAATGTGTGGTCCTTTGGCATTCGCTCTTCCTGTCGATCGTTCTAGTGCTTTTAAAAGCATTCTAAGCGTATTTAAATACAATTTCGGAAGATTATTTACTTATGGTTTTTTGGGGATGATTGTCGGAATGTTTGGATTCAGTGTTTTACTTTTCAGTACCATGCAATGGCTAAGTATTTTAAGTGGAATACTGATAATTGGAATGGCTTGGTCAAATCAAGTTGAACGATGGCCAATCATCGGACTATGGACTAAAAAAATGACCGCTTTGATTCAACTCATTTTCCGAAGAACAAAAGAACTTCCTCTCGCCTATCGTTCCTTTTCCTTCGGCATGGCGAATGGACTTTTGCCTTGTGGAATGGTTTACCTTGGACTGACAAATGCGTTAGGCAGTGGGACGCCATTATTATCCATACTATCCATGCTTGCTTTCGGATTAGGGACATTACCTGCTATGTTTTTCATGCCGTTGATTGCACAAAGTAAATGGCAGATTCGAATTCCAAAAATAGTGATCGCTTTAGCCTTAACGCTCATTGGTTCCTTAACCATCATTAGGGGAATGAATCTTGGCATTCCTTATGTGAGTCCAAAAATGAATACGGAACTTACATCATCCCATCAAACACCTTCGCTCGAATGTTGTGAGGATACTTGTACGGATATCCCTCAATGATCCATGAACTTCTCATACTATTTCTTGTGGTAATCTTCGGTGCAAACTGATGAAGAATCAAAAACATATAGAAAAAAAAAGGCGACCAATTGGCCGCCTTATATTTCGTTTATCTAGAATTACATTTTAATGAATTTCACAGATTCAGATTGTTTACCTGAGTTGAATTTCACAATATACGTTCCATTAGCAAGATTATCTCCTTCAATTTGAAGTGAGTTTGTTCCTTCATCCATCGATTTTCTGATAGACTTAACTAAACGTCCGGTAATCGAGTATACTTGAATTTCAACCATACCGGCATTTGCTAATTCAAACGTTACCGTTGTATTGTCGCGTGTTGGATTCGGGTATGTTTTTAATTTAGAATCAAAATTCACTGTTCCAGTAGAACCATTTTGATCTAAACCAAGGAATGCTGTTGTTCTCCAAATTCCACGTCCAAACGTACCTAAGTAAATTTCACCTGGACGATCATTTCCTTCGTTAAACGATCTCCAAGATTGACGTACTTCATAAACTGGCGTACCTTCAAATCCTGCAGATGAATTCTCCCAAGAAGCTCCACCATTTGTTGAAATAAATGCACCACTTGATGTACCCACTACAATGATATCAGGATTGTTACGGTCGATGATACCATCGTAACAAGCAACTCCTGGAGTTGTAATCGCTGATAATGCAGTGAATGACGGTGTTGTTACATTCGCATTTAAACTGCGACGATTGACACCACCAAATCCTGCGAAACAAATGATATCGTTTCCGTTATTCGGGTTTACCGCGATTCCTTCATAAGATGTAGAGGTAATTTTCGTTGCTGTTGTGAAAGTAGGACTTGTCGTTGTACTACCAGAGGTAACATAAGCAACTTTCGAAACAAAGTTCGGATCGCTTGTATACACAGAACCTAATCCATCGATTCTCCAAATTCCGTTTCCGGAACTTACATAACAATGATTCAAGTCTTTAGAGAATTCAACATCTACTGAATTAAATGTTCCACCACCGATGTTTTTCGCAATACAAACCCACTGAGCATTTGTTACTGCCAATCTCAATGCATTTCTAGTTCCCCAAAGTTCACCGTTGTTTGCGTTGACATACACTAGGAACCATGATTGATAAGGATCTTGAACGCGAACTGTATCCCAAGCCACATTATAGATGACCGTATCACTTCCCATAGAAACTGTTTCTCCTGTTGCGGCGTTCAAACCAAAATTTTCGTTACCTACCGTTAAAGATGGTTCCCAAGCCAATGTGTCATCAAAATAATAAGCTGTTGGAGCAACAAACGTGATTGAATCTCCGGAAGACAATGAAGGAACACGGATAATTGATCCTGCCGCATAATTTTTCGTCGGAATCAATGTCACTGAATCTTGTGAATTCAAGTCATAATTCTCTGCCAAGAAAATTTCAGAGTGAAAAGGGTGATTTGCACTACCATCTGTTCCAGCCGGATCATAAGAAGCAGGCAAAGTAGGGACAAAAGAAGAAAATGTTTGTCCTTTGTCTCCCGAACGAGAGATTGAATTATAATAAACAGTTGAGAACATCACGCGAGGATTAAAGAATGAAATCTCACACTCAAATCCATCTCCACCACCTACTTCTCTAAATTCTTGAGGTGTTGACAAACTGAAGTCGTTATAAAGTGTTCCATTATCCTGTGCTCCACCCATAACTGCTCCTGTTCTATCAAAAGCAATTCCATAGAACTGAGTGACATTATATCCTCTATTCGATGGATACCAGGTTTCACCGAAATTATTAGAAACACCAATACCACCATCGTTTCCAAGGTATAAGCGGTTATTTGAATCCCATTTCATTTCGTGGTTATCAGCATGAGCATAAATTGGAGAATTCGGAGCAACAAACCACTGGCTAATTTTTTCAAATCCACCTTGTGGAGGATTGTTCACCATTTGTTTCCATTTCCAAATATCGATACCACCAATAAAAATCATTTCAGGATCAGTTGGTTTAACTGAAACGATGCTGTTATATGTACCTTGATCTCTGTAAATATCGAATTCATTTGGTGGTGCAGAAGCTCCAACAAATTGACTCCATGTCTCACCATCGTTGTGAGAAACATGCATACTCATTAAATTACTATTTGTTCGAACAGCATATATTGAATAATGATTTGAAGAATTTTTAATTGGTGAAATAGCATACTCAATACGTGCAGCACCATTTGGAACCAAATTATTTGCCGCTGTACCAGATTTATCTAAAAATAAAACTCCAGCGTTTGTTGATACATACGTTTTGTTAGCACCAAATGAAGCAACAACTACGTTACCATCTTTTGACATTTGTAAGGCTGCACATCCTCCGTTTGCACCCGTGATGGATACAGATGACAAGGCAGTATCTCCTAATTTCCATTTTTTCAATCCGGTTGCCGTGGCCATCCAAACATAATTGTCTGCGTCTGAACTAACAATCTCCGTACAACTTGACGTTCCTGGGATAGATGCCCATGTCGTTCCAAAATCTGTTGAATACCAAACACCATTTCCGTTCCATCCTTCGTTGTTTGATCCAGTTGCAACAAAAATTGTATTATCTGGAGTTTGTGTCATCGAAGAAATATATGGATTTCCTCCTGCCGCAAAATAAGACTCTACGCGATCCCAAGTATTTCCTTTGTTTAAGGATACGAATAATCCACCGGAAACCCCACCAGCCCATACACGGTTGATGTTCGATCTATCTGGTTGAATCGCACGTGTGCGTCCCCCAATGTTATCTGGACCCATAGATTCAAATACGATGGATTTGGATTTCTTCATTTTGCGGATTTGACCATCAATCTGAGCTAATTTCTCAGAAGACACTGGCTGACCTGTTGTCACGTCAATGTAGCGAGCTCTTAACCAAGCCATGGCATCATCAGAAGATTTCTCTTGTAATGAAGTTAAACTTTCTTGTTTGTATTTTCCTTCAGATGGAAACAACATAAAAGCTCCAACTGCAGCGGAAACAATTCCCGCAATCATCAGAGAACCAAATACATAGACTTTCTTATTCATAGACTATTTTTTTTCTTTACTAAATACGACTGCCAAAATAAGCAATATTCCTTAAAATTAATACAAAATTAACTTCAAAAAAAATTTAAAACTGAATTTAAACCAAAATTCACTCAATCAATCGAACAAATGTTTTTCAGCGTGGTAAGAGGAGCGCACAAGTGGTCCACTTTCCACGAACCTGAATCCCATTTCCAAACCTAAGATGCGGTATTTTTCAAATTGCATAGGCTCAATGAATTCTACCACGGGCAAATGCTTTGGTGTTGGCTGCAGGTATTGTCCTAAGGTTAAAATATCTACACCCACTGACCTTAAATCCTGCATGGTTTCAATGACCTCATCCTCACTTTCCCCGAGTCCGAGCATCACACCGGATTTCGTTCTCATCCCACCTTTTTTCAAGCGGAAAAGCACCTCTAAACTTCTATCGTATTTCGCTTGAATTCGCACTTGTTTTGTGAGGCGTCGAACGGTTTCTAAATTATGTGAAACAATTTCGGGAGCGACATCGATTATAACCTGTAAGTTCTCCCATTTTCCAGCGAAATCAGGAATAAGTGTTTCCAATGTGGTTCCGGGTGACTGTTGACGAATTGCTCGAACCGTTTGCGCCCAGATTCCAGCGCCACCATCTTTCAGGTCATCTCGGTCCACAGAAGTGACAACCGCATGTTTAACACCCATGATTTTCACACTGTTTGCTACTCTTCCTGGTTCAAACTCATCCACCTCTTCCGGTTTTCCTGTTTGAACTGCACAGAATCCGCAGGATCTGGTACAAATATTACCCAGAATCATAAATGTTGCTGTTCCTTCTCCCCAACATTCGCCCATGTTTGGACAACTGCCACTTTCGCAAATGGTATGAAGCTTATGCTCATCTACTAAACCTCGTACCGTACGGTAATTCTCACCTGTCGGCAATTTTACACGCAACCATTTGGGTTTTTTAATGCGAATATTAGATTGGTCAATTTGATTTTCCATGCTTTTCAATAACAAGTTGAATTATGAAATGTTCACAGGAATTAACTCCTGAATTCTTTGTAATAGGTCCTGACGCTCTGACCACATCTCCATAACGATTCGAGATTTTGACGAATCCTTAGCGGCTATAAGTTGCTGAATCATTTTACGACTTTGATACCATGCAAGCCCAAGTAAGCCAATGGACAAGTAATAAACAAAAACAATCCAAAATTCTACACCCAATAATTCCGGAAGAACAAATAGGAGCGGCAAATTCAATAACTGCATGGCAAGCATTGTAATGACCATTTTGGTGGAATTCCAAAACACCTGACGTTTAAAGGTTTTCTCTACAAATCTCTTGACAAAATAGTAAGGAATAAAAGCGTGGATCATTCCTAAAAACGCAAAAGGCGACAATAATACAACCTTCAAGAAAAGCATCAAGGCATGACGCTCATGGTTGTCATATAGTTCTTTTTCCGTTAGTCCATTTGATGCTAGACGCTGAAAATAAAGAGATAGTTCAGATTTCAACCCCTCAATTTCAGAAGGCAAGTTTCCTTCGTATTGATTTAAAAAATGAGCCAAATCTTTTGAATAAGACCATCGTTGCTGCAAGGAATAATGATCATCAAAACAAGTTGGATTCATTCCTTTACGAGTCAACATCATTACTTGCTCATGGAAGGCAAAATCATTTTCGGATTTAATATGTGTAATGACACTGATAAGGGCTGATTCCAACATTCGATTCAATTCATTAATCGTTTTTGTGGGATTTTCTAAGTATTGATCCTTGTAGTCATTTAAAATGATTGGATTTGATTCCGCGATTAACAGATCACTCCTCATTACATTTGGGTTCGTATAATTACAACCAACAGCAACCAAGCGAATTTCCTTTTTCCAATTCGTTCCTTCCAAAGCTGTAAATCCAATACGTAAAGCACCTTTTTTCAAAGGCTTCATGCGTCGTTCAAATACATCATCCGTCATTCCTTCTCCAAAAATCAATAAACTTCGATTCCCGCTTAAGACCTCTGTTGCTTTTCGAAAGGACTCAATGTTTTTTTCAGTCGAATTTCCACCATCATGCTGACGGTAGATCGGAATCATGTGTGCACTCCTTAAAAAAGGCTTTGAAAACTTCGTGAACACATCGGATCTAGTCATAAAAAACACAATCGGTTTTCTCAAAACAGAAATGATGAGTGGATCCATAAACGCCGAAGGATGGTTACTCACAAAAATAGTACTGCTAAATCGGCTTTTTGTGGCATTCACTAAACGTATTTTACGAAAAAACATACGGAGTGAATAACCCAAGAAAATGTTAAAAACAAAGTATAATAAACGCATAGGCCGCGAAGGTACGAATTTTCAAAATTCTGTTTTAACAATCCTTAGTATAATAACTTTTCATGCATTCCATTTAATGGTAAATAAGTTAATACTACTTTCGCTATCTAAACGAAAGATATGAAAAGAATCGGTTTATTTTGCGGGGGATTTTCTTCGGAATATGCTATATCCATATTGAGTGCCAACACCATCCAAGCGAACTTTCCAAAAACGTATGAAGTCGTTAAAATTGTGGTTTCGAAGGATCAATGGCTCGTTGAGTTTCAAGGAACATCTGTACCATTCGATTTAAACACATGTCAATTTACTCATGAAGGAATCCAACATAAAATTGATCTTGGACTCGTCTACATACATGGAAATCCGGGCGAAAACGGGAAAATTCAAGCCTTTTTGGACATGCACGAAATTCCTTATTTAAACGCCGGACCTCTTGCTTCATCCTTGTCGTTTGACAAATGGTATTGCAATCAGTTTTTACGCGCTTTTGACATTCCAGTAGCAAAATCTATCTTTTTGACACATATTCACGAGAAATCCGCAGATGAAATCATCAACACGCTCGGACTTCCCATCTTCGTTAAACCTTCTGATTCTGGTTCAAGTTATGGAATTTCGAAAGTAAAACACGTTTCTGAACTCGATCAAGCTTTAGTAAGTGCTTTTCAGGAAGGGAAAACGGTCGTACTAGAATCTTTTCTAGATGGGACGGAAGTTACCTGTGGCGTTTACCAGACCAATGATGGAATACAAACCTTGCCTTTAACTGAAATTGCTTCGGAGAACGAGTTTTTTGACTATGACGCCAAATACAATGGCAAATCTCAAGAAATCACTCCAGCACGTATTTCAAAGGAAATAGCGATCAAAGTGCAAGAACGCGCGAAAAAAATCTATCAATTACTCCAATTAAGTTCAATATCTCGCATCGATTTCATGATTGTCGGTGATGAACCACATGTCATTGAAGTGAACACAACTCCTGGATTCTCTCCAGCGAGTATTGTCCCACAGATGTTGGCTGTTGCGGAAATCAGCATTGAATCTTTCTGGAAATCGATTGTTGAATTTGAATGGAAGGATTAATACTCTGCTAAAGCATTGAGTATTTTCTCCATTCTAATGGTCAATTGATTTCCTGTACAAGAAAAGTCATTCACCGTAATGGCAAATGCAATTTTCTTTCCGGAAGTTGAATCAATATATCCCGCATACGACTTAACCCCTTGCATGGATCCACTTTTGGCAAATACTCTACCTTCACCTATATCTCCTTTACACAAGGATTTTGCTGTCCCCGTTTTTCCAGCAATTGGCAAGGTGTTTTTATAAGAATTGGCATTAGTCGAACCGGCCATATACCTTAGCAAACTACAAAAATGAGCAGCTGAAATACTATTTGAACGGGATAAGCCACAACCATCATAAATGTCAAATCCATCTAAGTTGATGATGTCTTTCCAATAGTCTTTGATCATATTTATCCCGACAGTCAAATCTCCCCTCCCAGTTTTTCGATAAGCCAAAGCATACACGAGCCCATCTGCAAAAACATTCACACTTTTTAAATTTGTCCAGTTCGCTATATCCTTAACTGTTTCTCCCTCCACTTGAAAAAGTAAAGTTTTGTTCTCGTAGGTGTTGGCATGCAATTCTTTCTGATGTAAACGATAGCCCTTCGCACCGTCTCCTACCTGGATTCCATTCTCTAGCAATACCTTTACCCATTCAATTGCTAATTGATTTTCCGGATCTGGCATGCTCCCTTTGACAATGAAATTTGTTGCGTGACTTGGTAAACTTCCTTTAATACTGCGGCTCAATTCAAATGCTCCACCATAAACGATGGTTTCGTCACTGGCGACATTTGAAGCTAACACTTGGTTCTCTAACTGAAATCCGGGGACTTCGGGAAACATTCCAATAAATTGGGCTTTCGTTCCTGAATTTCCTGTGTTAAACTTCAATTTAACGGTATTATCGTAAAAATTAATTCCCCCGGCAAATGCTCCATAATAATTTCCAACATCTCCGGAATGCCAACTTGCTGGCGTTCCTTCATATCCAAACTCTGAGGCATCTGCAATGACTGATCCTTCTATAAACTTGATTCCTTTAGATTTAATGGTATCGGCCCAGGCTTTCAAAAAGTTTAACTCCTGATTTTCAAAGGAAAAAAATTTACTCCCCAAACTCACGTCTCCCCCACCTCTTACCCAAATATTTCCATGTAGCACACTATCCTTATCAATGAATCCATCGCAGTAAATACGTGTTTTCATGCGATAATTCTCTCCCAAAATCTCAAAAGCTGTAGCCGTTGAAAATAATTTTGTGGTTGACGCACCAGGAATCGCTTGATTCTCGTTATAGGAAGCAATCACTTGTCCTGTTTCGACATCCACGGCATGAAAGGTGATCTTTGCATGACGGTTAACTGCATCTTGTACGAACGTGTTCAACGTTTGTTGAACATTCACTTGACTCCAAGATATTTGGATAAAAAACAAGCAGAACAAAAAGCGCATATCGTATGTTAAAATTTGAGAAAACAAAGATGCAAAAATATTGCCATAACGCAGATATCGCTAAAAACGTGTAATATTGCGGGTGTTCAAAAATTAGAATAAAAGTGAAAACAATACACGAATTTCCAAAAGGACTTGTTTCCGTTTATCCAACTGTGTTTGGTGATGAAAGAGGCTTTTTTCTTGAATCATTCAATCAAGAAACCTACAAGGAATTCATTCCGGATTTAACCTTTGTTCAAGATAATCTTTCCAAATCAAAAAAAGGAGTTTTGCGCGGATTACATTTTCAAGCACCACCTTTTGATCAAGGGAAATTAGTTCAAGTAATTTCTGGAAGTGTTCTGGACGTAGCAGTAGATATTCGCAAAAACTCACCTAGCTACGGAAAACATTTCAAAATTGTTTTGAGCACCAACGAACGCAATCAACTATGGATTCCACCTGGATTTGCACATGGATTTGTGAGCTTGGAAGACGATACCATTTTTTCTTACAAATGCACCAATACCTATTCCAAAGAACACGAAGGCTGTATTTTATGGAACGATTCCGACTTGCAAATTGACTGGAACATGGAAAATCCCCTAATTTCACCCAAAGACCAAGCAGGTACATTGTTCAAAGATTTCATTAGTCCATTCTAACTTCAATGTCAAAAAACTCCAAAAAAGGCACACAAGAAACCATTGATATTTATGGCGCTCGTGAGCACAACTTAAAGAACATTAACATCCAAATACCCAGAAACAAACTAATCGTTTTTACAGGGTTAAGTGGCAGTGGTAAATCAAGCCTTGCATTTGATACCATCTTCGCGGAAGGACAGCGACGCTACATCGATACATTTTCGAGTTACGTCAAACAATTTATCGGTGGACTCGAACGTCCGGACGTCGATAAAATTGATGGATTAAGTCCAGTGATTTCCATTGAACAAAAAACGGTTTCACGTTCTCCTCGTTCAACGGTTGGTACCATCACAGAACTTTACGATTTCTTTCGGCTACTTTTTGCACGAATCGGCACTGCGTATTCTTATGTTACGAATGAACCGATGGTTAAATATTCGGACGAAGCCATTTGCGAACGATTACACTCGGATTTCCAAGGTAAAAAAGTTGCCTTTCTTGCGCCAAAAATAAAAGGAAGAAAAGGACATTACCGAGAACTTTTCGAACAGATACTCCGCAATGGATACACGAAAGTTCGCGTAGACGGAGAAATCAAGGACATCGTGAAAGGAATGAAATTAGACCGCTACAAAATTCACGATATTGAGGTAGTTGTTGACCGGATGCTGATTGGACAAGTGGATGAGAAACGTGTCTACGATTCCGTTTTGGTCGCTATGAAAATGGGCGAATCGACAATGATGGTGATGGACCTTGAATCCGATAAGGTGAAACACTACAGCCGTTCTCTCATGTGTCCAACAAGCGGAATTAGTTATCCTGAACCAGAGCCAAGTCTTTTCTCTTTCAACTCTCCTTATGGCGCTTGTCCAAGTTGCAAAGGACTGGGAGAAGTGAGCGAAATCGACATTGAAAAAATCATTCCAAATCCTAGCTTATCGATTCGAAAAGGTGGATTTGCACCACTCGGAGAATACAAACGTGTTTGGATTTTTGAAAAAATGGAAGCTATCCTCATCAAACAAGGTTATTCTCTCAATACACCCATTGCCGACTTGGATGAAGAGTTAATTCAATTGTTTCTGTATGGAAACGAGGACATGGAAATGAATACCAAATCCACCGAAGATCGTTTTGAGGGAATTGCCAATTTTATGACACGTCATTCCGAGGATAGCACAGCTGGAATTCAACGTTGGGCACAGGGATTCATGAATAAAAAAACATGTACAGAATGTCAGGGTGCACGCATTCGAAAAGAAGCGTTACAGTTCAAATTAAATAATCAAACCATCGGGGACATTGCCTTCATGGATTTTGAACAATTAAATCGTTGGGCAACGGAAATTGAACTCCATCTAACAGCGGATCAAAAGCAAATCGGTGCAGAGATTCTTAAAGAAATCCGAACACGTATTCGCTTCATTTTAGAAGTTGGATTGGATTATTTAACCTTACACCGAAGTGCTAAGAGTTTATCAGGAGGAGAAGCACAGCGCATTCGACTTGCAACTCAGATTGGAACAGAATTAATCAATGTTTTATATGTGCTTGATGAACCATCGATTGGCTTGCATCAACGCGACAACACCAAACTCATTCAGTCATTAAAAAGATTGAGGGATGTTGGAAATTCCGTTTTAGTCGTTGAACATGATAAAGAAATGATTGAGGCCGCCGACTTTATCGTTGATATAGGTCCAGGTGCTGGTTCCTTTGGCGGTAACATTGTCAGTGCTGGAGATTTAAACTCCGTATTAACCAGTAACTCACTTACAGCACAATACCTCAACGGTACCCGTAAAATTGAGGTGCCGAAAAGTCGCCGCAAAGGTAATGGACAGCAGCTTACACTAAAAGGTGCGAATGGACATAACCTAAAAAATGTGAATTTCAGCATACCGTTGGGAACATTAACCTGTGTCACCGGAGTTTCTGGAAGTGGAAAATCGTCGTTGATCAATCAAACGCTCTATCCACTTTTGATGAATCATTTCCATCAAGACATTCGCAAACCGCTGAGCTATAAGTCCATTGAAGGACTAGAACATTTAGACAAGGTCATTGAAATTGACCAAAGTCCAATTGGAAGAACACCTCGTTCAAATCCAGTTACATACACAAAAGTCTTTGATGAAATCCGTAGTCTTTTTGCCGCTTTACCTGAATCCCAAATACGCGGCTACAAAGCAGGGAGATTTTCGTTTAATGTTGCTGGAGGAAAATGCGAAACCTGCAATGGAGGTGGATTAAAGCTGATTGAAATGAACTTCCTTCCGGATGTCTATGTCGAATGTGAAACCTGTAATGGAAAGCGATATAATCCAGAAACGTTGGAGGTTCGATACAAAGGAAAAAACATCTCGGATGTCCTAAATATGACCATCGAAGAGTCGGTGCCTTTCTTTGAAAAACACCCGAAAATTTACCGAACACTGCATACTTTACTGCAAGTTGGACTAGGCTACATCAAGTTAGGACAATCATCAACTACGCTATCTGGAGGAGAAGCACAACGCATTAAATTGGCAAGTGAGCTCGCAAAAAAAGCCACAGGAAAGACCATTTACATTTTAGATGAACCATCCACAGGATTGCATTTCGAAGATATTCGCATGTTACTGGAGGTATTGCAACGATTGGTGGATGAAGGAAATACCGTTTTGGTTATTGAACACAACATGGATATCATCAAAATTGCGGATCACATCATTGACCTAGGTCCAGAAGGTGGATTTAGAGGAGGTGAAATTCTTTTTACCGGAACACCGGAACAAATGATTAAAAAGGCAAAAGAAAAATCATATACGGCGAAATATTTGGACATGGAATTAGCATAATTCAGACATTTTGACCGAGAAAAGCGTTTGGCGTAACCTTTGATTAAAGAAATTGACTTAATTTTACGCCCGGAAAGGGAATTTAAATACTTAAAACAAAATAAAATGGCATTAGAAATCACAGATGCGAACTTTGACGAATTAGTCATGAAGTCAGATAAACCAGTTGTTGTTGATTTTTGGGCTGAGTGGTGTGGTCCTTGCCGCATGATTGGTCCAGTTATCGAAGAAATGGCAAACGAATACGAAGGAAAAGCGGTTATTGGAAAAGTAAACGTGGATTTAAATTCTGGCGTTTCTGCTCAATTTGGTGTTCGTAGCATTCCAACAGTATTATTTATTAAAAATGGTGAAGTAGTTGATAAATCAGTCGGAGCTGTTCCAAAAGCAGTACTGGAAGAAAAACTAAATTCATTAATGTAATTTCAAAGGGAGTTCGCTCCCTTTTTTTATGCCATGAAAGATTTTTTTAGAAGATTAAAATATTACGGACTAGGATTTACCATTGGGGCAATCATGGTTGTGTTTATGTTCGACAATAAAGGCTGCAGCTGGTTCCCCTCGAATCGCGTTAAAGACAATTTATTCAATCGGATGATTGTTGTGAATGCGTCTTCATTCGATGAAATAAAGGAACAAGGATTTACGGAATCTGGATTTTTAAAAACAGTACAGGCAGGATCTGTTGACTTTGGAAAAAGTAAAAAACAAGGACTAGATAAGGTTTACCGAATTGATTATGAAACTCCAAAAGGAAAGAAAAATCATTGCTTCATGACAATGGGAGATGAGAGTTTCATGACTGAAATTATTTTCTCTCCAAAAAAAGCGAAGCAAATTACCCCTACAAATTCGGACGCTGAATTACCAGGGAAAATCCTTTTTATCCCAAAAAATGAGTTTCTTTTCTACATGGATTCTTCTAGTGTTTTAGCTGAAAAAATGAAATCAATTGGGATTAAAAACGACAAAGAACTGAACAGTTTGATTCGCAAAAATGCACGATTCAACTTTAGTCGATCTTACCTTTCGCAACACCCGAAACCCATTCATTGTCTTCAGTTTAATGTATCAAAAAGATCAAAAGAAACGCTGTTCGTTAAGTGCATTTGGTACAAAGACAAGATCAAAGTATACGATTTAACAATCGAAACTCTCGATTTCTAACAATATTGGACTTTTTATTGTTGATAAATTGACTTTCACCCCCGTTTCTTCGTTCTACCTTTTTGTAACTTTGATTAATGGAATTTACAGCCGAACAAATCGCTGGCCTTTTACAAGGAGATGTTGATGGGAATCCATCTGCCAGTGTCAATGGACTCGCCAAAATTGAAGAGGGGAACGAAGGTTCTTTGAGTTTTCTTTCCAATCCAAAATACGAAGAATTCATCTACACAACTGGATCCAGTATCTGCATTGTCAATAAAACGTTTAGTCCTTCAAAGGCGCTACCTACGACGTTAACGCTTATCCGTGTTGACGATGCCTATGCATGCTTTGCGAAATTACTAGAGATTTACAATAGCATGAATCGCAAAGAGCCGGAAATAGAACAACCATCTTTCATTCACGATTCGGCAACCGTTGGAAGTGATCCTTACATTGGAGCTTTCGCTTACATTGGCAAGAACGTGAAAATCGGGAATAATGTTCAAATATATCCGAATGTCGTTTTAGGCGATAACGTTCAAATTGGCGACAACTCGATTCTTTTCGCAAATGTGAGCATTTACGCGGATTGTCAAATTGGAAACAATGTGATCATCCACTCTGGAACAGTAATTGGTTCAGATGGATTTGGTTATGCCCCTGATGAAAATCGCGTTTATCAAAAAATTCCACAAATTGGGAATGTCGTCATTGAAGATGACGTAGAAATCGGGTCCAATTGTTCCATTGACCGTGCAACAATGGGCTCAACATACATACGTAAAGGTGTTAAAATTGACAACCTATGTCAAATTGCTCACAATGTCGATGTAGATCAACACACGGCAATGGCTGCGCAAGTTGGAATCGCTGGTTCCGCTAAAATTGGCAAGTATGTCATGATTGGTGGTCAAACAGGTATCGCAGGACACTTGCACATTGCGGATGACACCAAAATCGTTGCACAATCTGGAATTCCTTCCACAATAAAATCTGCCGACACATTAATGGGGTCTCCTGCATTTAATCACAACGATTTCAAACGATCCTACATCGGATTTAGAAAATTACCATTTATCCTATCTAAAATAAATGAGTTCGAAAGACAGTTTAAAGAACTCATGAAAAAATAAACAGAATGACAGAAAAACAACGCACACTCAAAGAATCCATTGTTTTTAACGGAGTTGGACTCCATACAGGAGAGGCGGTAACAATGGAAATTTGTCCAGCTGCTGATAATCATGGGTATAAATTTCAACGTGTTGACTTAGAAAATCAACCAGTTATCAAAGCTGATGTGGACTATGTTGTTGCGACAGATCGTGGCACCACACTCGAGCAACATGGCGCACGTGTGTATACAACAGAGCATGTTCTTGCTGCTTTGTACGCATGTCAAGTGGACAATGCACTGATCAAAATCAACGGGCCTGAAATTCCAATTATGGATGGAAGTGCGATACTTTTTGTCAATGAAATTGAGCGTGTTGGATTCGAAGATCAAACTTCAGATAGAGATTATTTTGAGTTAAATGAGAACATTCCTTGGGAGGACCTAGAAAAAGGAATTGAATTCTTAGCAATTCCAGATGTCAATTACCGTTTAACCGTGATGGTTGACTACAACTCGCCCGTTCTTGGTACACAACATGCAAGCATGTACCAACTAGCTGATTTTAAAAAGGAAATTGCAAAATGTAGAACATTTGTATTCCTAAGAGAATTAGAGTACTTAGCAAGCAACAACCTCATCAAAGGAGGAGACTTGGACAATGCGATTGTTTTGGTTGATCGTCCAGAAGTCGCTCAAGAAGAATTGGATCGCTTAGCAAAATTGTTAGGGAAAGATAAACTTCAAGTATCCATCGATGGAATTGGGGTGTTGAATAGCACGAAACTACAGTACGAAAATGAGCCAGCTCGCCATAAACTTTTAGACATTGTAGGTGACTTAGCCTTAGTTGGAAAACCGATTAAAGCACACATTTTAGCTGCACGTCCCGGACATTCTGGAAATGTTCGCTTTGCAAAAGTGTTAAAAGAGCAGATTAAAAAACAACAAAGTCAAGGACGCCATTTCGATTTAACAAAAGATCCGGTTTACGACATCAATGATATTGAACGTATTTTACCTCATCGATATCCGTTTTTGATGGTCGATAAGATCATTGAAATACAGGAAAACTCGATCTTAGGTGTGAAAAATATCACGATGAACGAACCTCAATTCACTGGTCACTTCCCTGGGAACCCAGTTTTTCCCGGAGTTTTGCAAATCGAGGCAATGGCGCAAGTTGGCGGTATTTTCGCTTTAACGAAAGTCGAGGATCCACACCTGTATTCTACGTATTTCATGAAAATCGACAATGTGCGATTTAAACAAAAAGTAATGCCCGGAGATACTGTTGTGTTTGAATTGGTATTGACTTCCCCGATCCGACGTGGATTAGTGGAAATGAGTGGAAAAGCATTTGTAAATGGAAAAGTTGTTTCTGAAGCAAGTATGCTTGCACAAATTATTAAAGACAAAGAATAAATGATTTCATCTTTAGCTTCGGTTTCGAAAGATGCCCAGATTGGACAAAACGTCCGAATAGATCCATTCGCTGTCATTCACGAGGACGTGATCATTGGAAATGGAACGAGAATTCATTCGAATGTTGCTTTGTATCCCGGTACGCGAATTGGTGAGGATTGTGAAGTTTTCCCCGGAGCAGTTGTCGGTGTTATCCCACAGGATTTAAAATTCGACAATGAATACACAACCGTTGAAATTGGTAACAACACAAAAATTCGTGAATGCGTAACCATTCACCGTGGCACAAGTGATAAAATGAAAACCTCCGTTGGGGACAATTGTCTTTTGATGACCTACGTACACATTGCACATGATTGTCAAATTGGAAACAACGTTATTTTAGCGAGTTACACCGGACTTTCTGGACATGTCATTATCGATGATTTTGCCATTCTTGAAGGAAAAGTAGCTGCACAACAATTTGCACACATTGGAAAACACGCTTTTATTGGTGGAGCATCACTCATTCGTAAAGATGTTCCTCCTTACATCAAAGCTGCTCGAGAACCACTAACTTTTGCAGGTGTAAATTCGGTAGGATTGAGAAGAAGAGGGTATTCTGATGAGCAAGTACGCGAAATCGAAGATATCTACCGCACGATTTATGTGCAAAACAGTAACTTATCCAAAGGCATCGATGCGGTGCTCCAAACTATGGATAAAACACCTTTACGAGATGAAATCGTTGGATTTATACAAGCTTCTGATAAAGGCGTAATTCGAGGAATGATCTAAGATGAAAAGAGGAGATGAAATTTCCGTTGAAATTACGGACTATGCTTTTGGTGGAAGAGGGATTGCGAAGTTAGAAACAGAACATGGTCAATTTGTTGTTTTCGTGGATAACACCTTCCCTGGTCAAACCGTACGTGTTCGCATTGAAACGAAGCGAAAAAACTACGCAGAAGCGAAATTAATCGAAGTAGAAAAACGATCGGAATTTGAGACTGAACAACGCTTTCAAGAAATATCCGGCGGACCCTACATCCATGTTCCAGTAGAAAAACAAGAAGAAGTTAAACGCGAATCTACACTGACGACGTTTGAACGTCTCAGTGGAATCAAAGAAGTACGCGAACGTTTCGACTCTTTTATTTCTTCACCGAAACATTATTTCTATAGAAATAAAATGGAATACAGTTTCTCCTGTATTGAACATGATTTAGAAACGAATCAAGAGTTAGACGATGCATTCGCTTTAGGATTTAAACGAAGAGGAACCTGGTGGAAAGTAGAAAGCTTAAATAAGGCTTCTGGTATGTTTGATGAAGAATGGGAAACCAAACTTCGTGAAATTCGATTATACTTAAAAGCTACGAATCTTCCCGCTTGGCATCCACCAAAAAAAGTTGGATTCTTTCGCCATATTGTTGTCAGAAAATCCTTTCACACGAATCAAATCCTACTGAATTTAGTGACTTCTTCGGATGTTGATAAGCAATTTGATGCGACTAAATTTGGAGAATTTCTACAAAATTTACTTCCTGGTAGAATTGCTGGATTATGGCATACCGAAAATGACAATGTTGCGGACCGTGCAAAGATTGAAAACGGGACATCTAAACTGATTTTTGGACAAGAAGTGATTGAGGAAGTTCTTTCCGGTTTGACCTTTCAAATCTCGATGGAAAGTTTCTTTCAAACAAATCCATCTTGCGCAGAATTACTCTACGCAAAAGCACTTGATTACGTTTTTGAGGAAGAAATTCCAGCTGAAAAAGTCGTTATGGATTTATTTTGTGGAACAGGGACAATTGGACAACTATTAGCGAAACGAAATCCAAACGTTAAAATCGTTGGTGTCGACATCATTGAGAAAGCGATTGAAGATGCTCGTGAAAACGCGAAAAAAAATGGGATTCACAGCATCGATTTCTACGCTGCGGATGTAGGTAAATTCCTTAAAGAATATCCACATTATCAAGGAAATATCTCCTGTATTGTCTTGGACCCCCCAAGAGCCGGTATTGCTCCTAAGACACTTCAGAAAGTCATTGATTTAGGCGCTCAACACATTGTGTATATTTCGTGTAATCCATCCACACAAGCGAGGGATGCAAACACCTTGAATGAAGCGGGATATGTACTAGAGAAATATGCATTAGCTGATCAATTTCCACATACAGGCCACATCGAATCCATTGCTAAATTCGTTCGAAAATGAACATTGAAATACTAGCCATCGGCGATGAATTGTTGATTGGTCAAACGATCAATACAAACGCTTCGTGGCTAGGACAAGAATTATCAAAAATTGGTGCTCGTGTAACGCGTTCACTAGTTGTTGCCGATGATAAGAACCGCATTTTAGAGGCGATCGATCAATGTTATCCAGAGACAAATTGTGTAATTATTACCGGCGGACTAGGTCCAACGAAGGATGACATCACTAAACACACGTTGTGTGAATATTTTGGAACAACACTAGAAATACATCAACCAACATTAGCGAAAATTGAAGCATATTTCGCCTCACGAAATCGTCCAATGTTGGAATCGAATATTCAACAAGCAGCCTTACCTATCGATTGTGAAATATTGACAAACAACTATGGTACAGCCGCAGGAATGATGTTTGAGAAAAATGGACGCTATTGTGTTTCCTTACCAGGTGTTCCCTACGAGATGAAAGGCATCGTCATGGAAGAATTAATTCCTCGATTAATGCAACGCTTCCAACTAAAAGCAATGTATCATTACACAGCGCTAACCCAAGGAATTGGTGAATCTTTTCTTGCTGAACAGATTTGCGATTGGGAAGACCGAATTCGAGAAAGGGGATTTGGTTTAGCCTATCTACCTTCTCCAGGACTTGTCAAATTGCGCATAACCTCCTACGAAGGAAAAGTAGATCAAGCTGAAATCATGGAGTTTTTCCAGGAATTAGCAAATCGCCTTCCACAAGCAGTTTTTGGTTATGAAAATGACACCTTGCCCGATGTGATTGGATCATTACTGAAAACCAAAGGTAAAACAATTGGTACAGTGGAAAGCCTTACAAGCGGACTCCTAGCTCAGCAAATAACGAGTATTTCTGGAGCGTCCGATTATTTTATGGGCTCACTTCTCACCTACTCCAACGATTTGAAACATCGTCTTTGTGATGTTTCTGTGAATGCAATACTTACCGATGGCGCCGTGAGTGAAAAAGTTGCTATCGAAATGGCTGAAAATGGCGCAAAAAAATTAGGCGTGGATGTATGTATTTCCACCACAGGAATTGCTGGTCCATCAGGTGGCTCGATTGATAAACCAGTTGGTTTGGTTTGGATTGGATTGTGTATTTCCGGGAAAACGATTGCGCGCAAATTTCAATTCGGTGACAACCGTGAAAGAAACATTCAAATGACCGTTTTAAGTGCTTTAAATTGGCTGCGGTTTGAATTGAACCAAAGATAAGCACTACTATCAAATAAGAAAACTCCTTAAAATCGAAGTTATTTCTTGCATAAAAAAGAACTAATTTTTAGATAACTTTAGTGAGTTTAATTTACGTACCTTCTTGTATAAATCTCCATGTCAAATGAAACATGTACGATTTGAAGAACATCGGTAATTAGAACTTAAAAAGCACCAAAAATAACACGTAGAATTGCTTAACTTTGCCTTATGTCAAACCATCGATCTACTTCAAACACTCAGCTACCAATTATGGAACATTTCTTCACTATACAAGGTGAAGGTTTTCATACTGGACGAGCAGCCTATTTCATTCGTACAGCAGGGTGTGATGTTGGTTGTGTGTGGTGTGACGTAAAAGAAAGCTGGACAAGTACTCCTGATCAGTTGATGACATTGGATGCCATTTTAGCTGAAGTATTATCTGTTAATGCTCGATTTGTTGTGATCACAGGCGGTGAACCAACAATGCATTCATTGTTGGAATTAGTGAATTGTTTGCACGAACATAACATTGAAGTTGCCATTGAAACGGCAGGTGTTCACAACCTTGATGCACCCATCGATTGGTATTGTTTTTCTCCGAAGAAATTCATGAAACCAATTGAGGAAGCATACGAAAAAGCCAAAGAATTAAAGGTGGTTATTAATCATGTCTCTGATTTTACTTGGGCAGAAGAACACGCAGAAAAAGTATCTTCCTCTTGTCATTTATACTTGCAACCAGAATGGGAAAAACAGGAAAAATTACTCCCACTCATTATCGATTATGTGAAAGGTAACCAAAAATGGAAGATTTCGTTACAAACTCATAAATTCATGAACATTCCTTAAATGAGAAACGCGCTACTATTACCTATCTTTATCCTATTCTTTTACGGTTGTTCAACAGCGCAATTTCCTTATTCAAGCTCCAATAAAAAGGCGATTCATTATTTTGAATTGGCCGAGAAAGCACCCAAGGAAGGAATGAATCCAATGACGGGTGCCTACGACTTTAAAAGTGGACTAGAACTCCTAGACAAATCCTTAGAAAAGGACTCTAATTTTTGGGAAGCACATTTGTTGAGTGCGGAATTCAATGAAATTCTACGAAATTACAAGCTAGCGATTTTTCACTACACACGTGCTTTGGAGATTGATCCAAACCACAGCATAAGTGGATCCACCGTTTACCATTTAGCGACTTGCCAAATGGCTACGGCTGATTACAATGGGGCCATTATAAGTTGTTCGCGATATTTGAAAAATCCAAATGCCAAAGAAGAGAATTTAGGAACCGTTCGTCGCATGCAAGACTGTGCAAACTTCGCCATTCAAGCCATGAAAAACCCAAAGCCCTTCGAACCAAAGAATATTGGTCCATCGGTCAACACTAATTTCTCTGAATACTATCCAACCATTACCGTTGACGGAAATACCATGCTTTTCACCCGAAGACTTGTTGAATTCCAGGGCGAAAACAAACGAGAACAAGAAGATTTTTACATGACACATCAAATCGACAAAGTCTGGAGTAGATCTTATCCAATGCCTCGAAATGTCAACACACCCTACAATGAAGGCGCTCCAAGCATTTCGCCAGATGGAAA
This sequence comes from Crocinitomicaceae bacterium, assembly GCA_024643365.1. GTDB lineage: Bacteria > Bacteroidota > Bacteroidia > Flavobacteriales_D > Crocinitomicaceae > UBA952. The sequence continues at coordinate 67,636 of JAHENC010000001.1, forward strand.
GAAGTTGATCTTCGTGGCGTGTACAGATGAAAGTGGCGTAGATTATGGCGCTAATCGTCAAGGAAAAGGAAGTTGTGACTTATTCGTTACCGAGCAAATTGGTAAATTGTGGAGTAACCCAGTGAATCTACCGGGAAAAGTGAATTCCACGCACTGGGAAACACAACCCTCTCTTTCTGCGGATGGAAAAACGCTTTACTTCATTCGAGGATTGCGAAGTAGAGATGGTAAAAAAGACTCTGATATTTATGTTTCGCGTCTCTTAAATGATGGAACCTGGAGTATTGCAGAACCATTACCTCCACATATTAATTCGAATCAAAACGAAGAATCTGTACTCATCCATCCCGATGGGAAAACCTTGTATTTTGCATCGAGAGGACATGTGGGCATGGGAGGTTCTGACCTTTATGTTTCCCGAATGGATGTAAAAGGAAATTGGGGACTCCCACAGAATTTAGGGTATCCAATTAACACACTCTCAGATGAAAATTCGCTGATGGTTTCCCCAGAAGGCGACATTGCCTATTTTGCATCTGATCGTCCCGGAGGATATGGTCTGATGGACATCTATTATTTCGAATTACCGAAAGAAGATCAACCAATCAGAACGCTTTATTTCGATGGATTCGTATTTGATGCAAAAACGAAAAAGTCACTAGGAGCTAGCTTCCAATTGACCAATCTATCCACAGGTCAAGTTGTGATACAATCGAAAGCAGATGCCGCAGATGGAACGTTTATGGTGCCATTGCCGATTAATACGGATTATGCTATCGAAGTTAATTATCCCGGTTACCTACCCTATTCCTTGAATTTCAATATGACCTTGAAGGAAAACGAACAAAGTTACCACCTTCAAATCCCGTTGAATCCAGAAAATTCCTCCACGGAAAATGTTCTTACGAATGTTTTCTTTGATTTAAATCAAGCCAAATTGCGCCCAGAATCCATTGTGGAATTAACTTCCTTTGCAAATTACCTGAAAGCACATCCAAACTTAAAAATTGAAATTGGTGGACACACCGATTCACGTGGTAATGCACAAGATAATTTACTCTTATCGACCAATCGTGCGAAAGCGGTGAAAGATTTCCTTACAAGTAAAGGAATCCCCGAAACTCAGTTGAGCTACAAAGGATACGGCTCAACGACTCCGATCATGTCGGATGCAGCAATTAACGCCATTAGTGATGTGAACGAAAAAGAAAAAGCCCATCAAAAAAATCGTCGAACGACATACACCTTGAAACCATGAAGTACTTTTTAAAACTTATTCGAGCGAAAAACCTCCTCATTATTGTGATGACCATGATTGGGGTAGCGTTTTACCTCATGAAAAGCAATAGTTATCAAAAAGTAGATTTTCATTATTTAGATTACTTCCTACTCATCTTTTCAACGATGATCATTGCCGCAGCCGGAAATGTAATCAACGATTACTTCGATGTAAAAGCCGATCGAATCAATAAACCCGAGAAAGTAATTATCTCTAAATTCATGAAGTCGAGATGGGCCATTTTGTGGCATTGGAGTTTAAATCTTATTGCATTTTTAATTGCTGTGTATTTATCGGTTAAATACGCCACATTGATCTTTGTTTTCGTTCACTTACTTTCCATTAATTTACTTTGGTTCTACAGTGTTCAATTGAAACGTAAACTCATCATAAGCAACCTAATTATTGCTTTTTTAACTGCACTTGTTCCATTACTTTCTGTATGGTTCTTCAAAGTTCTGAACGAAAGCTCCATTCCTTTTTCTCCCTACCGAGAGGAGACCTGGTCTACTTTCCTCGATTATTCCTTCATTTATTTCCTCGCTATTTGTGCATTCATTCAAAATTTTGCCCGTGAAATCAATAAAGACATTCACGACATTCAAGGAGATTTAGTCGCTCGTGTTGAATCTTTACCAATGAAAATTGGAAAGGAGAAAGCGGCATATTTGACAATTATATTGATACAAATTCCATTGATTCTTTTCATCTTCGGATATTACCTGTTCGACTGGTTTCAGGTCAACAAGGTGACAATGATTCTCTTATTGCTGTCCGGAGCGGTGAATTTCACGAGTGCATTGTTGTATATCATCGAGAAGGAATCTACATTAACTTGGATAAATCACCTTATGAAATGGTCTATGTTCTTTGGATTAATCTGTTTATTCTCCAATAGTTTATGAAAATTGTTTTAGGTTCTGCCTCTCCAAGGCGAAGTGAGTTATTGCGTCAAATGGGATTTGAATTCCGAATTTTAAAAGCCGATTGTTCTGAGGAATTTGACGAGTCAGAGACTCCTGAACAAATTGTTCTTTCCATTGCACAGCAGAAAGCCAATGCTCTTCAAAACGACTTGGATTCAAATGAACTATTGATTTGCGCGGACACAATCGTCTATTTAGCGAATGAGGTGATCGGAAAACCGACAGATGAAAAAGATGCCATTCGATTATTAAATAAACTATCTGGAAAGAAGCACGATGTCTACACAGGGGTAGTCCTCTCTTTGAATGGGATTTCAACTTCCTTTTCCGTTAAAACCTCCGTTCATTTTCGCACTTTAACTTCTAGTGAAATAGCTCACTATGTAACGAACTATAAACCATTTGACAAAGCTGGCTCATACGGAATTCAAGATTGGATTGGATTCATAGGTGTGGAAAAAATTGAAGGTTCGTATACCAATGTGATGGGACTTCCAACCCAAGAACTTTACCTTGCTTTACAAGAACTCAAAGCATAAAAAAAGCCATCTGACGATGGCTTTTTATTTATCTTAAGTATTTATTACATTTTCACTCTAAACTCTACTCGACGACATTTTGCGTCTTTCACGTCTTGTTCATCATCCTCAACGATTTCAGAACTTGGTGAAGATGTTCCTTTGTACGTTTTGATGATTCGTTCTTCTGCAATTCCTTGAGCAACAAAGTACTTCACGGCAATCGCCACACGTTTTCTATCTAAATCAAGGTATTCTTCGTTTTCTTTACTTGCTTTCACTTCAAGTTCATCATTATTACCAGAGATTTCGATTTTCATTGCTGGATTTGCATTCATTTGCTCGATTACGAAGTTCATGTTTTCCTTCGCATTCTCCGTTAACGATGCTTTACCTTGACGGAAGTAAATTGAATGTGCCTCAATTTTCTTGTCCACAGTCATTTTATCTGTTACCTCAGGAGCCTTGTCGTAAATCAAGGTAGAGAATGCATCTTCGATTTTCGGTGGACGCGCATTGAAACAAGCACATTCTGAAACATTATCAACCAAACGGATAACTACGTTATCGATGTAGTAATAAGCATGAGCAATTGGATCAGCTTCACTTTCTTTCGGTTTTTTAACTGCTTCAAATCTTGTAGTCTCATTTCGGTCAAAATTACCAATAGTGATGTACTTCTCATCTCCTTTTGCAATGTATGTGTTACATACTTTCTCCCATCCAAAGAAACCGTTATGAACCTTATTCATTTGTCCTTTTAAGACGTGATCTGTAGCAACATAAATCGCTCCCGGCTCTCCTGTTCCTGGATTTTCTTTAGAAAAGTAAGCTGCCATGTTGTTACATGCAAACTTCGAAGACTCACTTAAAGACAAAGAGTATTCCACACAATATGTTAATCCTTTTTTCAAGGTAACAGGTGAATCATTTTTCATCAACTGAATCGTCACGTATGAACGCTCACCAGCTGTCTTACCAGGCTTATAGGCTACGATTCCAGCGTAAACCTCTCCACCATTTTCTGTTGTTGGATCTTCTTTACCATAAACATTCGTTGGAATAGCTACATCTCCTGATCCAGATTTGTGGAAAATATCTGCTTTCAATTCCGTTGGTGATGTCACTCCCTTCCCAACAATATCAATATTGTTTAGTTCCGTTACATCTTCACCTTTCACATTTTCAAAGGTCATGTTGAGAATTTCCTTCTCATTTGTTTTTTTACTTTTCTGAGCAAAGCTCGTTGAAACAGACATGATCGCCGCAAATGAAAGGGCAACACATCCAAAAGTTCTTTGATTAAATTTCATAACTTTTCACTGTATTTATAAAAACTTTTACTTTTTCTGGGTCAATATCGGGATACACCCCGTGACCCAAATTTACAATATGTCTTTGACTTTTAAATGATTTTAACAATTTTCTTGTTTCCTTTTCAATTAAATCGTTCGAGCCATACAACACACACGGATCTAAATTGCCTTGTAATGTCTTTGTTTCCTGAACCAAAGTTCGTGCCACATCAACGGACATGTTCCAATCTAAACCAAGAGTTGTACATGGAAGGGTCGCTAAACTTGGTAAAGAACTAATTGCTCCTTTTGAAAACACTGTAAATGGAACGTTGGAAATCGCTTCAGTAATTTGACGAATGTACTTAATTCCAAATTCTTCGTATTGTTCATCGCCAAGAATTCCAGCCCAAGAATCGAATAATTGGAGGGCATCGGCACCGGCTTCGATTTGTGCCTTCAAATAAGCGATGGTGACATTGGTGATTTCTTGTAGCAACTCATGAGCTAAATCAGGTTGCGTGTAAAGCATTTTGCGGGACTCTGAAAAAGTTTTAGAACCCTTTCCTTCCACCATGTAGCAAAGGATGGTCCAAGGTGCACCAGCAAAACCAATTAATGGAACGCGTCCAGCTAAGTCACGCTTCGTTAAACGAATCGCTTCCAGCACGTAGGACAAACGATCCTGAACATCAATGTTGCGATCGATGAATGATAATTGCTCGCGAGAACGAATGGTTTTCTCAAACCAAGGCCCTTTCTGCTCAATCATTTCATACGTTAATCCCATTGCCTCTGGAACCACTAAAATATCGGAAAAAATAATGGCTGCATCAACCCCGAGTAAGTCTACAGGTTGAATCGTGACCTCTGAAGCAAATTCAGGTGTCTCCACTAGTTCTTTGAATCCAGATAATTTAGCTCTAACGGCTCTATATTCTGGTAAAATTCTTCCAGCTTGTCGCATTAACCAAACGGGATAACGTTCGATTTGCTCTCCTCTCGCTGCTCTTAAAAATAAATCGTTCTGTAATTTCATCGCGTGCAAAGTTAGGGAATTACCATTGAATTTCACTTTGATCCATCATGCGCAAGAATTCATTTGTTTTACTGAAATGCTTACAGCCAAAAAATCCACGGTGTGCGGACAATGGCGACGGATGCACAGACTTCAAAATGAGGTGCTTTGAATGATCAATGAAGGTTTCCTTTGAAATGGCTTTCGCTCCCCATAAAATGAAAACAATTCCTGTTTTTTGTTCATTAATTGTTTGAATCACCGCATCTGTGAACTTTTCCCAACCAAATCCTTTGTGCGAATCGGGTTTTCCTTCTTCTACAGTTAGAGATGAATTTAATAGCAAAACTCCTTGCTCTGCCCAACGAGCGAGATTGCCATTATCGGGCATTGGGATACCCAGATCCAATTGAATTTCTTTGAAAATATTCAATAAACTCTTTGGAAATGGCTTCACCTCGGGTTCCACTGAAAAACAGAGACCGTGCGCATGCCCTTTTGTTGGATATGGATCTTGTCCTAAAATCACGACTTTCAGTTGATTAAATGGACACAAATCAAAGGCACGAAAAATTTGAGATCCTTTTGGGAAAACACTTCCTTTATGTTCGATATATGCCAAGCGAACTTGCTCAGTTAGGTGAGAAAAGTACGGTTTTTGAAACTCACTTTCCAACACTACTTTCCATGAATCATGTATGGCAATACTCATTGTTTTTTATCTGGGTTTTGTTGGTCGATGATGGCAGTCCAAAGTGTAATTTTTCCTTCATCCATGCGCGGCCAAATTGGACGAACACGACCATTGATTGCAGAAACACCCAAATAATCACCAAAGAATACTTTTTTGTCTGGAGTAAATGGCTTTTCTGAAATGGTTTCTTCCTTGAAACTTGTTCCTCCATCGGTACTAGTTGCCCAAACGACATCTGTTGAATTACCCTTGTATTTTCGACGGTCGTAATAAACGAAATGTAAATTTCCGTTCGTTTGATCGATTCCCATTGTCGTCAAAAACTGATGGGTTTTGGTTTGATCTTGATTAACTTTTATCGGCTCCGACCAAGATTGACCTCCATCCGTTGACTTCAGTAACCAAACATCCGTATTGTCGTCGCCATTTCGTTGGTCACACCAATTCAAATAAAGGTTGCCGCGATTTGGACCCTTACTCATATCCGACATTAAAAAGGGCAATCCATTGGCACGGTAGAATCCGGGTATCTGCAAATCCCATCCTCCAACTTGCTTCGATAAGTGTTTCTCTTCACTCAACCATGTTTTTCCACCATCCAAGGATTTTTGGAACATCAGTCCTCTTGGACCGGTCCAAGTAACATAAATTTCTCCATTAGGACCCAATGCCGGTACAGCTCCTTCCACGGTATTGTCTCCATCTAAGCAGTCACCCCCAAATTTGGAAATGCGCTTCGGAGTTGTCCATGATTTTCCACGGTCTAGTGATTTCGAAAAAACAATGATTGATGTGTCCTTTGGGTCTGCTGAATCATACGCATCAAATTGGGTCCAAGTCATGTAAAGTACATTCGTTTTTGGATCAATGACTACCCAATGTTTGTCTTGAACTTTGGTTCCATTTGGAGCAGGAAATGTTCCAGAAGTAAATTTCCCTGAAATTGTATTGGACGTTTGACAAACGATACGATCTAGATGTGTTCCTTTCGAATAATCCGATAAATGAAAGTAATACAGGCGTCCTAATTGGTCAAATTGCAAAACTGGATCACCATAAACACCATACGTACTTGACATTTTTTTACTTGTCCAAGTTAAGCCACCATCAACTGAGTAGTGGTAACCTTTTAGAACTGATCCAGCAGCAATTTCGTTGGTGTTACTCGGATTGATCGCAATGGAGGGTTCACATTCGTTAAACGCATATTTCGAATTAACAGGAGGAATCTGAACATTCTTAAAAGGACTTTGTCCAAATGAAAAAGTGAAACTAAGTATCCAAAAATTAACGAAGCCAATAATGAAGGCGTTTTTCATTCGATGTCGATTTAGTCAATAAAAATTGTGGCTTTTTGTATGGATGAATAGTTACATGAACAGAAAATAACTTTTCCTCTCTTGCAATCAATAAATCACAACTTTCCATGTTTCCCATTCCGTTCATCATTCCTTCTAACATAGCCTGATCAACACGGTAGGCGTTGCAGCCAACGATTTCGTCTCCTACACTGATTCCTGCCTCTTCTGCACTCGAACCAAATCGAACGGATTTCACCATTACCTTTCCTCCTTCTTCTCGCACATTCGCACCAAAAGATGGATTATTTGTCGTGATGTCCTGAACGTTTAATCCAACAGGTGCATAAAATTCTTTGTAAGGAATAATCTCCGTTCCATCCACATATTTAGCAAAGAAATCGTCCATGTTTTTGCCAACAAATTTGGACAATTCCGCCTTAAATTCCACTTCCGAAAATCCTCGCTTTAGTCCTTCGTAATATGTCGCATATAACTGTTGCATGAAATGGTCTAAGCATTTTTTTCCATCGGAATCAGCTACAATCATCGCGTCAATCACAGAGGCAAGTACTGAACCACGAGAATAATAGGTCATACTTGTATTTGAACTGTTTTCATTTGGACGATACGCTTTCACCCATGCATCAAAACTTGCATGTGCAACCGGCTGAACACGCGATCCAGGTGATCCTTCCACATAATTAATCGAAGATTGTAATTTTGCCAGGAACTCATCTTCTGTGTAAAAGCCCGTTCGACGAAGAATCAATTCATCGTAATAGGATGTAAATCCTTCCATGACCCAAAGCAGTGAGGTATAATTCTCCTCATCGTAATTGAACGGACCCAACTCAATTGGACGGATGCGTTTTACATTCCATAAATGGAAATATTCATGAGCGACTAAATTCAGAAAGTCCACATATTGTTTTCCAGCGTAGGTCCAGCGATTGACGCTCAACACTGTCGAATTCATGTGTTCAAGTCCACCTTGACCATCAACAACATTATGCACAATAAACGTATAATTTTTATTCGGATTTTTTCCAATCACCGCTGTTTCTGCCTCGACAATTTTCGCCATATCCTTTTTTAGCTGCTCTACGTTGTAATTCGCATCACCGTACAACGCAACCGTATGTAGAACACCCGCCGCAGAAAACTCAAAGATTTCTTGATTTCCAATCTCCATCGGACAATCCACCAATTGATCATAGTTTTCGAAGGTGAATCGTTGACCAATACCTTTTAACGTTTGATCTAAAGGCAATGAAGTAGAAATTCGTTTAAACGATTCATGTGGGAATACGGTAACTGATCCCGACTGATTTTTCGCTTTTTCCACATACATAAATACACCAGAACCACTCACAAATCCATGACTTAAATCTAAAAAAGGTGTTCGGACAGAAACTTCAAACGAATACACTTCATATTTCACTTGAATATTCTTTTCATTTCCGGCATCAATCAACCATGCATTTTTAGATTTTTTGGTAACCTTCAGAACTTTTCCGTCTTTAGTAAATGCCTTCACTAAATTGATGTTTTTGGAAAACTCTCGCACTAAGTAAGATCCTGGAGTCCAAACAGGTAATTTCACTTCGATTTGTTTATCGTCGTTATCAGCAATATTCATTTGCACCTCGAAATAGTGATTTTGAGGTTTTGGCATTCGCAATTCATACGAAATGGACATTCCCAATGAACTTAAGGGAATACATATTAAAAGGAGGAAGAAAATTTTCATTTTACTTGGATTTTAGCAGCTGTTAACTTTGCTTTTTCGACTAAGTCTTCAACAGATTCTGTGCCAAAAGCGAGGGCAACAGCCATTCGTCGATAAGGTCTTGTACTTGGTTTACCAAAGATGCGTATTTCCGTGTTTTCTACGGATAATGCATCTTCAAGTCCAACAAAATGAGGTGCTTGATCAGAAGACTCAGAAGTCAAAACAACAGCACTAGCGCCATTTTGTAAATGTTCAATTTTTGGAATTGGCAATCCTAAAATAGCTCTTGCATGCAATTCGAATTCAGATAGGTTTTGAGTTCCTGCTAGTGTCACCATTCCAGTGTCGTGTGGACGAGGAGATAATTCTGAGAAATACGCTCCTTCTTTTGTGATAAAAAATTCCACGCCCCAAATTCCAGCTCCACCTAAAGCAGAAGTTACTTTTGCAGCCATTTCTTGCGCTTCAGCAAGGTGTTCCTGATTCATTGGCATTGGTTGCCAGCTTTCTTGGTAATCACCACGCTCTTGACGGTGTCCAATTGGTGGACAAAACAAGGTTTCGCCATTTTTCTGCGTCACTGTTAACAGTGTGATTTCATAATCGAAATCAATAAATCCTTCAACGATGACCTCTTTCAAATCTCCTCGAGAACCTTCCATGGCATAGTCCCATGCCTTTTGAATATCTTCCTCAGATTTTATTACCGATTGACCTTTTCCAGAACTGGACATTAAAGGCTTTACCACACATGGAATTCCACATACCTCAACACCTGCCGCAAGCTCTTCAAAACTAGTCGCATAACGATACGTCGCCGTACGTACTCCCACATCTTTCGATGCTAAATCGCGAATAGCTTTTCGATTCATCGTGAAATTAGCTGCTTTCGCGCTAGGAACAACTTGAATTCCTTGTTGCTCGTAGTCATAAAAACGCTCTGTTCGAATGGCTTCAATTTCAGGAACGATGAGGTCCGGATGATGTTTTGCAACGATGCGATCAAGTTCTGCACCGTCCAACATGTTGATGACTTCGAAGTCATCCGCTACTTGCATTGCTGGAGCGCCAGCATAACTATCGACAGCAACTACGTGTTGTCCATAACGTTGACAAGCAATAACAAATTCTTTTCCGAGTTCACCAGAACCCAATAGTAGGATCTTTTTATTCATAGAACAAAAGTAGTGAAACATGAAAAACTTTTCAATGAAGAAACAAGTATTCCTGACATTAGACATCCAAGTCTAGGAAAGGAAAACAAATTTTGTTAACTTTGGCTTAACATCTATGAACGAAATCAAGGAATTACTAGACCCATTTGAACCCATCACTTTGCAAGAAATGGATCGTGTAAAGTTGATGAATCGAATGGATACCAAATTTGCTTTCCGTTTCAGTGACCTCAACACACTTCTTCCTTTGCTCACGTTAAACTACCGTGTTCTAACCATCGAAGGAACGAATACCCCTCATTACGAAAGTCTATATTTCGATGACGAACGTTTTTCGTTTTTTAGAGATCATCACAATGGAAAAGGAGATCGTTTCAAGGTGCGCATTCGAAAATATGTCGAATCAAATTTGTTTTTTTTAGAGATAAAACACAAGATAAAGGGACGTACGGACAAAAAAAGAATTGTTACTGATCAATTTAATGAAGTACTACCCGAAAGTGACCTCGCTTTTGTGCACAAGGAACTACAGGCCAATAAAAATTTGGTGCCAACAATGTGGAATTCCTTTCAACGAATTACCTTAGTTTCAAAAACAGAGAACGAACGATTAACACTTGACTTTAACATTCTTTTTGAAAAAGACGGAGTAAAGAAAACATTCAAACAACTCGTTATCGCCGAATTAAAGCAAGAGGACCTCAATCGAAATTCCGTTTTCTATCAATTAATGAAAGAACAACGAATTCGTCCATATCGTTTAAGCAAATATTGCCTTGGATCTGTAGAAATTTACGGCGAGGACAAATTAAAATTCAATCGTTTCAAGAAAAAATTACTTTATTTAAAGAAAATAAACCATGATGCTATTTAATTCCCTACTTCTTCCATTAAAAAAAGCTGCATTAAGCAGTTCAACTCTGACATGGTTTAGTGATGACTTTTATGTGTTGCTTGTCCGCCTTGGTATTAACTTACTGTTTTTAACCATCTTAATTCGTTTTTTGTATTACCCAAAAACGCAACGTAAGGATTACCTTTTCACCTATTACCTCATCGGAACCATCACCTTTTTCCTCTGTTTTGGATTGATGCAAATGGACATTGATACGGGTATGGGACTTGGATTATTCGCTATTTTCGGTATTATTCGTTATCGAACCGATGCCATTGAAATCAAGGAGATGACCTACTTGTTCATGATCATCGGAATTAGTGTCGTAAATGCACTTGCATCAAATGAATTAAGTGTTTCAGAGGTAGCCGTAATCAATGTATCGGTTATTTTATTAACCTTCATTTTGGAGAATCTTTGGTTGATGAAACACGAAACGCGTAAGACAATCAACTACGAACGTATCGATTTGATTACACCCGACAAATACGAGGAAATGAAAGCAGATTTGGAAAAACGAACAGGCCTATCCATCAACCGTGTAGAGATTGGCAAGATTGACTTTTTAAACGACACTGCCTTAATTCGCATTTATTATTTTGCCAACGATCAAGCTTTTTCGGACTACAACAACCAATAAAGCGTATCTTTGAGGATGAGAAAAATCGGACTACTTCCCTTTACGATTTTATATTGGCTCATCACTTCTACTCGGAATATCCTCTTTGATGTGGGCATTCTGAAATCAACTATTATTCCAGGTAAATCAATTTCGGTAGGGAATCTATCCGTTGGTGGAACTGGTAAAACACCAATGGTCATTTACTTGACTTCCCTACTACAAAAAGAATATTCCATTCAAATTCTTAGTCGCGGTTATGGTCGTAAAACGAAGGGCTATCGACACCTTAACAGCACAGATGATGCCTCAACAGTAGGTGATGAACCACTTTCCTACTTTCAGAAATTTGCTCCTGAAACGGATGTGTTTGTGTGCGAAAAACGTCAACAAGCGATTGTCCAAATGAAAGAAATTAATGCGGCAGCAACTATTATTTTGGACGATGCTTTTCAGCACCGATATGTCGTGCCCGGACTTCAATTATTGTTAACTCCTTTTCACGAGCAATTCCTTAGCGATTGGCACTTACCATCAGGTAACCTTCGAGAATCGAAACAAGGTGCTCATCGTGCAGATGCCATCATTTTGACGAAATGCCCGAATCTAACAGATGACGAGATGACGTTCCATCGAAAACGCTATGCAGATTATGAAAAACCAGTTTTTTTCTCAAGAATCGAATACGCTAGTTTTCAAGCAATAGGTACAACTGTCGAGCAAATGAAATCAGTGTTATTGGTAACTGGAATCTCTTCGTCGATATCCTTGAAAAATCACTTGTTGGAATCCTATGAAGTGAAGGAACTTAAATTTGGTGATCATCACTCTTTTACACTAGGAGATATCCAAGAAATTCACAGAAAATTTGATACCTTTGCAAGCAAGGAAATGGCCATCATCACAACAGAAAAAGACTTAGTGAAAATCCAAGGACTTCTATCTGAACATGATCGACAAACCTATCCTTGGTATGTTCTTCCAATTACTGTGAAAATGGAGAACGAAGAAGCGTTTAATTCGATGATAAAAGATTATGTTAGAAGCAATTAAAGAAACAGCGGCATTTATTCAAGCCAAAACAAGTATTGAGCCAACGATTGGAATTATTTTAGGAACTGGTCTAGGTGGACTCGTGAAAGAAATCGAAATCGTGGACGAAATTCCTTACGAAACCATCCCTAATTTTCCTGTGTCAACAGTGGAAAGTCACTCTGGAAAACTCATTTTTGGTCGCCTTGGCGGAAAAAATGTTGTTGCGATGCAAGGACGTTTTCACTATTACGAGGGATATGATTTACAACAAGTAACTTTCCCGGTTCGCGTCATGAAATTATTAGGTATTGAGCGACTTTTTGTGAGCAATGCTTCAGGTGGTGTGAATCCAGATTTCGCTGTAGGTGAAATCATGATTATGAACGACCACATCAATTTATTCCCGGGAAATCCATTGATTGGTAAAAACATCGACGAATTAGGACCACGTTTTCCCGATATGAGCGATCCATACGATGAATCGATGATTCAAATGGCCAAAACAATTGCCGAAGAAATGTCAATCAAAGTATCTGTTGGTTGTTACGCTGGACTTACCGGTCCAACATTGGAAACGCCATCAGAATACAAATACGTTCGCGTAATTGGGGCTGATGCTGTTGGAATGTCAACTGTTCCTGAAGTAATCGTTGCTCGACATATGAGTATTCCTTGTTTTGCTATTTCCATCATCACAGATTTAGGAGTACCTGGGAAAATCAAAAAAGTGAGCGTTCAAGACGTTATTGAAGTGGCTAGTCGTCAAGAGCCGAAAATGACTCAAATCATGAAAGAACTAATCTCCCGCATCTAAAAAATTATGGAAGCATCCATTCGCGATAAATACGAAGTTGTAATCGGACTTGAAGTCCATGCACAAATGTTGACCAAAACCAAAGCGTATTCAAATGACGTTAATGAATACGGTTCCGCACCAAATTCAAACATTAGCGTGGTGACTCTTGGACATCCAGGTACATTACCAGTGATGAACAAGAAAACGATTGAATTCGCCATAAAACTAGGACTTGCTTGCGATGCACATATTGCTCCAGCTCAGCATTTTGCAAGAAAAAATTATTTCTATCCCGATTTACCGAAAGGATACCAAATCACACAGGATACAACACCAATTTGTACAGGTGGAAGTATTGTCATTCGAACGGATGATGGGACAGAGAAATCCATTGGATTGACACGTATTCACATGGAAGAAGATGCTGGTAAAAGTATTCACGATGTGGATGTTTACGATACATTGGTGGACTTAAATCGTGCAGGGACTCCCCTACTTGAAATCGTTTCTGAACCGGACATGCGTTCATCCATGGAAGCTTACCATTACTTGACAGAAGTGCGTAAACTTGTTCGCTACCTAGATATTTGTGATGGAAACATGGAAGAAGGATCCTTACGATGCGATGCGAATGTTTCTGTACGACTTGTGGGTGTTTCTGAGTTTGGAACGAAGGTAGAAGTGAAAAATATGAACTCCATTCGAAATGTTCAACGCGCTATTGAATTTGAAATTCTTCGTCAAATTGAAGTTTTGGAAGCCGGTGGATCACTTTCACAAGAAACAAGAGCATTTGATGCACTCAAAGGAATTACAATTTCCATGCGTTCTAAAGAAGCGGCAAATGACTACCGTTATTTTCCAGAACCAGATCTACCACCAATTACCATTACCAAAGAACAAATTGAATCCGTTGCACAAGAGATGCCAGCATTACCACGCGCCTTGTTTCAACGCTATACAAAAGAATATGGCCTGTCGGAATACGACGCCTATAACATTACGGACAATAAAGGAATTGCTCTTTATTACGAATCCATTCTAGCACATACAAAAAACTATAAGTCCGCTGCCAATTGGTTAATGGGAGACATCAAATCCTATTTAAATGAATACGGCGTTGACATGGAGAAATTCCCTTTAAAACCGCTTGTGATTGCAGAACTAATTCACTTAGTGGAAGAAGGAAAAGTTTCCAGTACTGTCGCTTCACAAAACATTTTCCCAGCCTTGTTCTCAACGGAAGAATCACCATTACAGGTGGCAGAACGTTTGAATTTGATTCAAAACTCAGATGAAGATGCTTTGAAAGGATTCATCTTGAAAGTATTCGAATTAAATCCAGACGAAGTAGCTCGATACAAAGGTGGAGAAAAACAATTGACAGGATTCTTTATGGGACAATTGATGAAAGTGTCGCAAGGAAAAGCGGATCCGAAATTAGCGAATGGATTATTACGTCAACTTCTCGATGCATGAAAGATTGGATGATCAAAAATAAAACCTGGGTAATCCTTGTGGCAATTGTCGCGCTGGTTGGGGGAATTATTTGGTACAATAAATACCAAAAAGACCTAGCAGAAACCGGTGGACTTGAAGCAAATTTCGAAATATCAGGAAAAATTACAGGTGTCCCCGGTTTGACTTTGTTTATCGAAGCTCCAAGTGACAAAGGAACGATTCCGGTTGCGGAGGGACAAATCAATGAGGATGGAAGTTTTAGCATTAGCGGAAATATTCCAGGATTGGGCTATTATTTCTTGAGACTGAGCGATGAAAAAAATAGTTTAATTCCAATCACTTTAATTCCAGGAGATCATTTAACGATCAATACTTCCGTAAATTCCTTCGTATCCAAACCGAATGCAGGTGGGACAAGTTGGAGCAAAACCATGAATCGCTATTTAGGTGAATTCGATGCGTTTCAACAAACACAAGCTCGCTTGCAGTTAAATGCAGAAAACCGAAGTAAGGAAGAAGTTTCCAAACTTTTTCTTCAAGCCAAAAGTAAAATGGAATCTTTTTCCAGAACACAAATGCTAAAAGACCCAAGCAATGCATACAACATCATTCTCTCCATGGACTTGTTACCAAGCGTTAGTTTTGATGATTGGGACGCAACAAATTTGGAAGCACTGAAAAAGGTAACTGAAGCGTTTGAAGATAAATATGCAGGACAACCAGCGGCAGAAACGTTCAGAAATCAATATGCACAAATTGAAAATGCCTATTTTGAATTCGCGTCATCAGTAAATGGTACCGTTCCAGCTCCCGAAATTTCCTTACCGAATACATCCGGAAAAATCTTGAAACTATCAGACCTCAAAGGAAAGGTTGTTCTTGTGGATTTCTGGGCTTCGTGGTGTGGTCCATGTCGAGCAGAGAACCCAAACGTTGTGAAAATGTATGAAAAATTTAAGGATAAAGGATTCACGATTTACTCTGTTTCCTTGGATGAAGATGCTGCGAAATGGAAAGAAGCAATTGTAAAGGATAAACTTACTTGGGCAAACCATGTGAGTGATTTGAAAGGATGGAAATCCTCCGTTGTAGCAAACTTTGGCATAGAAGGGATTCCATATACCGTTCTCTTGAACAAAGAAGGAAAGATCATTGGTAAAAACCTTCGTGGTGAAAAATTAGAAGAAACCTTAAACGAACTTTTAAAATGAAAAACTTAGGAATTATACTTTTAGCCTTTTTTCCGTTTGGAATATTTGGTCAAAATACCATTAAAGTGACTGTTTCAGGCATGATCTTTAACGCTAACGTAGATTCTGTTCGAATTTCTCAAAACTTCGGGAATGTCTACAAAGACTATGGATCAGCCGTTATGGATAAAAAAGGGAATTTCAAACTTTCCCTCGAATTACCGAATCCAGATTACTATTACCTACGTGTTGGAAATGATAACATTCACCTTATTTTAAAAAGCAACAGTGATATCAAAGTATACGGTGACGGAAAAAAGCTGAAGGACTTTTGTAATTTCGTTGGCTCAGATGAATCGAAAGCAATGAATGACTTTTCCCATGTTGCAGAAAAATGGACTGCAAAAAGTGATTCTGCATTAACAGCGATCAAAGCTGACCCTTCACGCGAGCAGGCTGTTAATGACTATATGACCCAAGAGTTTTATAAATTCAATAGTGAACTTCAAGGTTTTATCGGTGCTAACGCAAATTCACCCGCGTTAATCCTTGCATTGGCGAATATGAATGCTGAACAGGACATGGCATCTTACGAAAACGTTCTGAATCAATTACATTCTGTTTTTAATGAAAGTCCGACAGTGCAATCATTCTACAATCATTTCTCCCAAATTAAAAAACGCATCGATGATGCTAACTTTTTAGCACCTGGAAAAATCGCTCCAGATTTTACCGAGCTAAAAACGGATGGAAAAAAGACCTTTACTCTTTCTTCATTGCATGGTCAAATAGTACTCATTGATTTTTGGGCTTCTTGGTGTGGACCATGTCGTAGAGAAAACCCAAATGTGGTACAGACATATGAAAAATATAAAAAAGATGGATTTACCATCGTTAGTGTTTCTCTAGATACGGACGCTCAAAAATGGAAAAACGCCATTGAACAAGATCAATTATCATGGCCAAATCACGTAAGTGATTTAGGAGGATGGAACAGTAAGGTTGCGCAGCAATACAAAGTTTCAAGTGTACCTTTTACGGTACTCATCGACCGCGAGGGACATGTGATCAAAACGAATTTAAGAGGTCCAGCTTTGGAAGAAGAGTTAAAACGCATTTTTGGACATTAATGGACGTTTCGGCTAAATACACCTATTTTGCATCTGATTTTCATCTGGGCACTCCTGATTTAGCCAGTAGCCGCCAACGTGAGTCAGTAATAGTTGCTTGGCTAGATTGCATTGAAAAAGATGCCGAAGAAATTTTTTTAATTGGTGATATCTTTGATTTTTGGTTTGAATACAAAACCGTTATACCAAAAGGATTTGTCCGTTTGCAGGCAAAAATCGCAGAACTAGTTGACAAAGGTATTCCTGTGCATTTCTTCAAAGGAAACCACGACATGTGGATGTTTCACTACTTCCAAGAAGAATTAGGAGTTCAATTACATGCTGATGAATATTGCTTTGAGAAAAATGGAAAACGTTTTTTTGTCGCTCACGGTGATGGATTAGGTCCAGGCGATTATAAATACAAGTTCATCAAACGTGTTTTTAGAAATCCATTGTGTCAATGGGCTTTTGCCCGTATTCATCCGAATTTCGGAATTTCATTAGCGAATTATTTCTCCCGTAGCAGCCGCAAAAGTGGAATGGCGAAGGATATGATTTATTCGGGAAAAGAAAAGGAATGGCTATATCACTTCGCTGTTGAACATCAAAAAACAAATCCGCAAGACTTCTATATTTTTGGTCACCGACATTTACCATTAGAATTGAATATAGACCAGTCTGTTTACCTCAATACCGGTGAATGGTTGTACGCTCAAACATTTGCTCGATTCGATGGAAAACAAGTGGAAATGTGTTCATGGAAAAATGGAATAATAGAATCCTACGATGCAAAAAGACCAAACTAAACATTGGGAACATGTTCCGTTGGAATCTCTCTCCATGGTCGCAACTGAACTTATAACACTCATTTCCAATCCAAGCTTTATCGCCATTCAAGGCGAAATGGGTGCTGGAAAAACAACATTTGTTCAGACTTTACTTCGGGAATTAGGAATCGAACATCTTGATGGATCCCCGACGTATGCAATTATTCACGAATATGTGACAAAATCAGAAACAAAAGCCTATCACCTAGACTGCTATCGCATTGAAAATGAACGTGATCTTGCCCAACTTGGATTAGATGAATTGTTTGAAGAAAATGCTTATTTCTTTGTGGAGTGGCCAGATAAAATTGAAAATATTCTTCCAGAACACGCGAATTGGCTGTATATTCGTTGTGAACCAGAAGGTGAACTAAGAGAAATCGTCCTGAATTATGATAACTGATCCTGAATTATTAAAAACACTTATTCAAAAAGGTAGTCTTCTTCCGAAAGAGGAAATGCTAGAAGTGCGCAAGAAAAAAGGAAACTTGTTTATCGGTATTCCAAAGGAAACTTCCTTTCAAGAGAGACGCGTAGCCTTGGTTCCTGAAGCGGTAACCTTACTTGTTTCAAATGGACACCAAGTTTTAATGGAAACAAATGCGGGAGAAGGATCAAATTTCACGGATAACGAATACAGCGAAGCAGGAGCACAAATTGTTTACGACCGAAAATCCATTTATAGTTGTGACATTATCTTGAAAGTCGCTCCTCCTTCTGAAGAAGAAGTAGAGATGATGATTGGTAATCAAACATTTATTTCTGCACTTCAAATTTCAACACAACCGAAAGAAATACTCCAAAAATTAACGGCAAAAAAAATCACTGCTATCGCTTGGGACTATATTCAAGATGAAGAAGGTGTATTCTCCATTGTTCGTACTATGGGTGAAATTGCTGGAACAACGTCCATTTTAGTCGCAGGTGAATTGCTGTCATCTTTCTCAAAAGGAAAAGGATTGATGCTGGGAGGAATAGCCGGTGTACAACCTGCCGAAGTGGTGGTAATTGGCGCTGGAACCGTTGGTGAATTTGCAACGAGAGCGGCACTAGGACTTGGTGCTTCCGTGAAAGTATTCGACAATTCATTGACACGCTTACGACGCTTACAAAACGACTTAAGCTTACGCGTTTATACATCCATCATTCAGCCTAAAGTTTTAGCAAAAGCCATTCGTCGTGCGGATGTTGTAATTGGAGCATTGCGTTCACCTATTGGTAGAACTCCGTGTGTGGTGAGTGAAGAAATGATTCAAGAAATGAAATCTGGCTCTGTGTTAGTCGATGTCAGTATTGATCAAGGTGGTTGTTTTGAAACTTCACGCGTAACGAATCACAATGACCCAACCTTCATAAAACATGGTGTCGTTCATTATTGTGTGCCAAACATTGCCTCACGTGTTTCTCGAACAGCTTCCTTCGCATTGTCGAATACCTTCTCCCCGATGATACTCGAAATGGGTGAAAAAGGTGGTGTTGTTGATTTGATCAGAACACATAGTGGATTCCGTAACGGTGTGTATATGTATAAAGGTATTTTAACAAATGAAGTACTTGGAAAGGTATTTGATTTAAAATACAAGGACATTCACCTCCTACTTCCGGGCATGTAATGAGTTCTATTATTCCTTTAAATCTTCCAAAAACTTCCCTTCAATTGAGTCGGAAAGATGAGGAGATTTACGTGCAATGTCTTATTCGAAGAAAAAAAATAAAATTGACACCAGAAGAATGGGTCCGTCAACACTTTATTGCCTACCTCCATCAGGAACACCACTTCCCTCTTTCACGAATAGCTGTAGAAAAATCGATTCAATATGCAGGATTAACCAAACGTTGGGACATCGTTGTATATGACCCAGATTTTCTTCCGTTTGTATTAGTAGAATGCAAGGCCCCTCATGTTCCAATTTCAATGGACACTTTGTACCAAGCGTTAACGTATCAGAAAGAAATGCAAGGAAAGTTTATCGCACTGAGTAACGGATTAACCCATGCTTTCTATGAAGTTGATGTAGAAAATAAACGTTTGACTGTCTTAGAAAAACTACCGATTGACAGTTCCTCAATTATTTAAATAATCCCAATCACCTGATTTCATGCGTTGGTATTCTCGTGCAAGATAAGCTAGTTGAATACGCATTAGATCGAACGCCGCTTCCGTTTCCGCACTGATTTCCTTTTGACGCATTTTTAATTGCAGTTTCATAAACATGGCATGCATCAAAATTTCTACATCTTGACGTTGAGCCATATTAGACTTTTGCTTAAATTCTTCTAACGCTTCGTGAGCATTTTCACATAAAGTTTTATACTTTGCATCGTTCATGATGGTCAATAAACTATTGTGTAAATAGGTCAACTCAACCAAGATCTCTTGAACTTCATCAATATGTCCCTCCTTTTCGAGTCCCTTCATGTTCATTTCACGCACCAAGTTTTGATACCATGTAATTTGCTCATTCAATTGGAATTCGTCGCGAATTGCAGGCTCCAACACCTTAGATTTTATCAATTCTATATCCAAATTCAGGGATCGAACTAAATCTTCAATTTGAAATAAATACAAAATGTATTCAGCTACGTTCTCTACTTTTTTTGATTCTGTTGGACGCATGTTAGTTTAGTTCCTTTTCGATTTGTGCCTGATTTTCATTTAAGAAGTTCACGAATTCAGTCGTTACATCCATTCGATCATTGATGTAATTAATTTGACCACCTGCACCATGCATTAACAAAATATCAATCTGGTGTTTATCACAGTACTTTTTACCCAAAGCTTCAATTTTTTTATTCACCGTCTCTAGGGATTTCATTGCAAGCTCTTCAATTTTAGCACCTTCCGTTTGTTGGTACTGCATGATTTGGTTTTGCATTTCTTGTGCGCGTTGTTGAACTTGTGCAATCTCGTTCTGCGACAAAAGTCCGCCACGAGCTTCCGCATCCTTTTTAGTGATAAATGCTTCGTAGGCTTTTGTTCTTCGTTCCACTTCGGATTCAAAGGCCTTTTGTTTTTTCTTGATGATTCCCTCCTCTTTCACGAAGTAGGCAAAATTTGCTTTAATGCTATCATTTGAATAGTAAGCAATTTTTAGTCCACCTAAAGAACGAACGGCTACTTTTGGTGTCGTGTCCTTTTTGGGAGCGGGTTTATCACCACAAGATGTGAATAGTGAAATTCCAATAATGGAAGCTGAAACGATCAGTGATTTCATATTATGATTTTAAGTGTAGTATTTCCATCCAATCGGCTCTCATCTCGATAAAGCGTTGAATGCATTTTGTTAAAAAGGTACCTTGAATGAGTGACTCCAGTTGTTCAACTTGAGGAAAATCTGTTTCCGAAACTTTAAATGATTGTTCGTATTGATCCAATGAAATCGTTAAAATGAATTTTCCATTGTATGAATGTAACTGAATCAGAAATCGTTCGTGAGGAATTTGTTTAATTAAACGCATGTACAAAAATAGCAATTTTCGCACTGACGTCCGAATTATCCGAGTGGAAAAGGTTTCAGGACATCGAATTCAAAACCAATCTGAGTGAGTTGCTCCATATCTTTACCGAGTTCCAGCATATCTAAGTCATTTTCCTCATAATTCCAATGAACTCGTACTTCGTTCCCTTCTTTCATCATTTCTTTCAATAAGTAAAGAACTTCTACCAAGGCAGTAGATGAACTTGTATCCAAAGATTCGATGAATAAATTCAAACAGGTTTTAGTGGATGGTTTCAGACTGTATGTTTTCACCCAAGAAACAACTGGACTCCAAAATTCTTGAGAATCTTCATCGATCGATTTTCCACTAATTTCCATCAATCCATTTGAAAGAAAAGAGACAAGCGGTGTTTGTTCTGTTTGAGCAATAACTAAATGGTCCATATCTTGGTAAAGAGGGTCAAAATTAGGGAAACGAAGATAATTCTTAAAATTTTTAATGCGTGAAATGAATATATTTTTCGAATGAAGCACATAACTCAACACTATTTATCTGTTTACGTGATAGTTAAGTTCAAATAAATTATTAAATACAAACCATTATTATCCAAAATACCCTGCAACAAACACTGATTTTACTCGGTTTTGTAGTGATTAATTGTCCTTAATTCGTCTGTTTACAAAAAGAAAAACATCTTTTTCACTAAAGAATGATGTGCTTTTAAATATTTATCCTAATTTCGAAGAGTTAAAACCTAGTAAACACAAGTAAAACCCTTGCTTTTTAAACATTTATGACCAGTATTTTTGTTGCCAAATTAGATTTTGGAGTGACCAATGAGCAATTAAGACAATTGTTCGAACAACATGGTAGCGTAATCAAAGTGAATGTCGCTACTGACAGAGAAACAGGTAAATCTAGGGGCTTTGCCTTCGTTGAGATGGCCAATCGAGAGGAAGCCATGAACGCAATCAATTCCTTAAATGGACATATGATCAACGGTCGTGATATCGCCGTAAAAGAAGCAGAGCAACGTGGAGATACTCGTCCAAACAACAATCCTCGCTCAGGAAATGATTTCCAACGAACGTCTTCTCCAAGAAGCGATGACCGTAGACCAAGTTCTCCGCTAGGATCAGACGCTCCGATCATTACTCCTCCTATTGAATCACTCAAAATGGAGCCGAGAAAAAAAGTCAATAAGGATAAAAAACCAGGAGATTCAGATTCTGACAATCGCTCTAAAAAACCAAAAATGGATGCCTACAAAAAAAGTGGTAAGGCTAACAGATTTTTTGACGATGATGACGATGATGATTTCGAAGGAGACCTGTTTTCGTTCCATAAAAATGATGACGAAGATGATTTCGACGAGGAAGACGACGAGGATTTAGCATAGCAAATAACGCTATTCGGTTCTTTCGTTGTACCTTTGCGCCCCATGTCATCGAATTACGCAGAAAAATTAAAACACCCCGTTTTTAAAGTTGTATCGCAGTATGCGACGGAACATGGCATTGACGCATATGTTATCGGAGGATTCGTTCGTGACCTTGTCATGGAACGTCCTTCCAAAGATATTGACATCCTCGTCCTTGGAGATGGTCCTGAATTCGCGGAAGCCATCGCCAAAATACTTCGGGTTAAAAAAGTAAGCGTATTTAAGAACTTTGGGACCGCTCATTTCCGCTACAAAGATTTAGATGTTGAATTTGTTGGTGCACGAAAAGAATCTTACTCACGTGACTCCCGAAAACCGATAACGGAAAAGGGCACTCTTCAGGACGATCAAAATCGAAGAGACTTTACCATCAACACACTTGCAATCAAACTCAACACCGCATCTTTTGGAGAACTTGTTGATCCATTTGGTGGCGTCGAGGATATCGAGAAAGGAATCATTCGTACACCTTTAGAGCCGGAAATCACCTTCAGTGACGATCCATTACGTATGTTGAGAGCCATTCGATTTGCTACACGTTTTGATTTTCAAATCGAACGAACATGTTTGGAGGCGATGAAAAAACAAGCCGATCGACTGGAAATCATTTCTCAAGAACGAATCACAGAAGAACTCAATAAAATCATCCTTACAGAAACCCCATCTCGCGGATTCAAATTATTGAATTCGACAGATTTATTACACCAGTTTTTTCCGGAGATGATTGCCTTACACGGCATTGAAACACGTAACGGAAAAGCTCACAAAGACAACTTCTATCACACCTTGGAAGTACTCGATAATCTTGCTCAAAATAGCGACTCATTATGGCTCCGATGGGCTGCAATACTTCACGATATTGCAAAACCACCTACTAAACGATTCGACACTGTTGCAGGCTGGACCTTTCACGGACATGAAGAATTAGGTGCCAAGATGGTTCCCAGAATTTTTACACGTTTGCGCTTGCCATTGGACCATAAAATGAAGTACGTTCAAAAATTGGTGCGATTACATTTACGTCCAATTTCCCTCGTAAAAGGTTCCGTAACTGATTCAGCTGTTCGACGCTTACTCAACGAAGCAGGTGACGATGTGGAAGACTTGATGTTGCTATGTAATGCAGATATCACCTCGAAAAATGAATTCAAAGTAAAACGCTACAAGAAAAACTTCGAGCTTGTTTCAGAGAAATTAAAATTAGTAGAAGAAAAAGACCGCATTCGAAATTTTCAGCCGCCTGTAAGTGGTGAGTTGATTATGCAAACATTTGAGTTAGGTCCTTGCGCCGAAATCGGTATCATCAAAGCACATATTAAAGAAGCAATTTTGGAAGGAGCAATTGAGAATTCATACAAAGAAGCCGTATCAGAAATGCTGAGACTTGGAAAAGAATTAGGATTAACGGTGGCAAGAACTCCCCATTTGGATAAATAATACTAACTTTACCTAACGTGTAAAATCAGTTAAAATGCCAGGCTTAAAATTCAGAGTTTTATTGGATTCAGATAAAAATGAAGAGGTTTTTAGAGACGTCTTGATTAGCGACGCCAGCGACTTTGAAACGTTTTATCATGCAATTATGAAATCTTTTGATTTCAAAGGAGATCAAATGGCTAGTTTTTACGTTTCCAATGAGGATTGGGACAAAGGTCATGAAATCAGTTTATTGGACATGTCTTACGACGATGATTCCATTGACTCTCCAGCAACTGTCATGAAGAATGCCGTCATCAAAGATTTCCTTGACGAACCAGATCAACGTTTTATCTTGGTATATGACTTCATGAAAATGTGGATTTTTCTCGTCGAATTGATTGGATACGATCGGAACGAACCAGAAAGTCCAGAAATGCTCCTCGCAATTGGTCATTCACCAAAAGAAGAATCAAGAGAAGCGCTTGACGAAGATTTATTACACGAAAGTGAATCTCTATCCACTGATGATGAAGAGGACGATTTTGGCTTTGATGAATTTGATGATGACTATTCTGATGACGATTTAAGCGACTACAACGAGTACGAATATTAGTATGAAAGCAGCAGAACAAGATCCAATTGGTCAAGCCATTTTGGACTACCACAAAACAAAAAAACCATTTGACATCGTCGTTTCCTCGGATTTATGTGACGATGATATTATTCCAATTGAGGTGCTATTTCGCTCCTACAACGACATGCCTGAATTAGAGAAATTGGCGATCAAACTTTGCAAAGGACAGGTACTAGATGCTGGTGCTGGAGCAGGAGTTCATGCCAATGAGCTCATCAAACGTGGACATACCGTATTTGCCATCGATTCGTCAGAAGGAGCTGTTGAATACATGAAAAGCCAAGGGATTTCAGCAAAACAAATCGACTTTGAATCGTACAATCCACCCGCAAAATTCGATACCATTTTATTATTGATGAACGGTATTGGAATCGCTAAAAAGAAATCAAACCTATTGAGTTTCTTAAAAAATGCTGGTGAAAAATTAACCAAAGGAGGACAAATCATCTGTGATTCTTCGGATGTCAAATATTTATATGAGGATGAAGATGGATCGTATTGGATGGACTTAAATTCTGAATACTACGGTAATTTCAAATTCCAAATGCATTATAAAAAAATTAGTGGTCCAGAATTTCCTTGGTTATATGTTGATTACGATACCTTGCATGAAATTGCAAGTGAAGCAGGATTCAAATGTCAGCGGGTTTTTGATCTAGACGCGCATTTCCTTGCTCAATTAACAAAAATCTAAGCTGCATTTTAATACGAAATGAAAGCGATTTACATATTATCCCTCTCCCTATTCTGTGTGCTTGGCGCATGCAGTTATTCAGAAGAACAACTAACTGAATTTGATCAACGAATCGAAAAATTTACCGAAGGGAAATCTTTCCATTTAGTAAAATCAGAAAGTGGACTATACACAGAAATCTTAGAGGAAGGTACAGGACGTGAAATCCATTTAACAGATAGTATTGGCGTAAGTTATATAGGAACATTACTTTCCGGTAAAAAGTTTGATGAACAAAAAAAAACCATCTACTTACCATTACGAGGGGTAATTGACGGATGGAAAGAAGCCCTAATTGGACAAAAACAAGGAGTTAAATTAAGAATAATTGTTCCGCCACAATTGGGATACGGCGCAGGTGGCATGGATAAAGTTCCAGCAAATGCGCCCTTGTATTTCGAATTGCGCGTTAATGACGTGAAATAAATGCCGTTTTACTTGTCATTATCGCCACATTGATTAATTTTGACCACGCAAAAATAGAAGTAGCCTTATGAGTGTTTTAGTAAATAAAAATTCCAGAGTCATTGTTCAAGGATTTACCGGTAGTGAAGGTACATTCCACGCAAGCCAAATGATCGAGTACGGAACAAATGTTGTTGGTGGTGTAACACCAGGAAAAGGTGGAAACACCCATTTGGATCGTCCAGTATTTAACACAGTTGCTGATGCTGTTTCAAGCACGCAAGCAGACACTTCCATTATCTTCGTTCCACCTGCATTTGCAGCTGACGCAATTATGGAAGCTGCAGAAGCTGGAATCAAAGTGATCGTTTGTATTACAGAAGGAATTCCTGTAAATGACATGATTAAAGCGAAAGAATACATTCAAGGATTCGACACACGTTTAATTGGTCCAAATTGCCCAGGGGTAATTACTGCTGGTGAGGCGAAAGTAGGTATCATGCCTGGATTCGTTTTCAAACAAGGTAAAATTGGTATCGTCTCTAAGTCTGGTACATTAACATACGAAGCAGCGGATCAAGTTGCTAAAGCTGGAATGGGAATCACTACAGCAATCGGAATCGGTGGAGATCCAATCATTGGAACAACTACACGCGAAGCTGTTGAGCTTTTGATGAATGACCCAGAAACAGAAGGAATCGTTATGATTGGTGAGATTGGTGGAAACCTTGAAGCAATCGCTGCGAAATGGATCAAAGAACATGGTACGAAACCAGTAGTTGGATTCATCGCGGGTGAAACTGCTCCAAAAGGAAGAACTATGGGTCACGCAGGTGCAATTGTTGGTGGAAGCGATGATACAGCAGAAGCGAAGAAACAAATCATGCGCGAATGTGGAATTCACGTGGTAGACTCACCAGCTCAAATTGGAGCGAAAATGGCAGAAGTAATGGCAAACAAATAATTGCTAAGCCACTAAATATGTAAAGCGCCTTAGGGCGCTTTTTTTATGCCTTAAATTTTATGAACTGAATTAATTCCAAAAATCCCAAGTTAATCCAATTTTGATTTGCATGCTAGGGAAAGCATAGTTCGAAACAAACGCTGTTGTTGGCGGAATCCAGAAACTACCAATGTTATCTACCCTTACAAAGAAACGAAACGTTTCCACTTCTAACGCTGTTGTAAAGGAAAGATTCAAGAAGCCATTAACGATTGTTGAATTGCTTTGAAGTAGATCAAATACTCCCATTTGAGGAATGAAAAGCATTTGTTGAAAAGAACTTAGGTACTGCACATCCGTTGCAAATAACATACGCAACTTTTTGGCTTTGAACACTCCGCCCTTCCAATGAACATGAAGCGAACTTTGATGCTGTGGCTGAAAATTCAAACCAGTAGAAAAATGTACCCAACGATAGGCTGGTTTAATTTGAAGTCCTTTGTAAGTCCAAGATGCTGAAAACTGAAGGCTTTGCCCATTTCCTTCACTCGCAATCTGGTCATTTCTCCAGTTACCAGCAACGGCGTCAAAAACATACACTTTCCGAAATTGTAATGCTTGATATGCTGCTTCAAGTTGAATTGATCCAATCTTCTTTACGGCCGATACGAGAATCGAATGATTCCATTGGTTTTCAACTGTATTCAATTGATATTGCACATTATTACTCAGGTAATTTCGCTGCATTAATTCCGGTAAAGTAGAATTTATTTGATGTTCTACATGGAGGTCTAAAAAGGAAAAAGGCAATATAAATTTACTGAAAGAAGTAAATCCTTTTGACGCCCCAAGGACATTAATGGCATCGCGGTGTACTAACTGAAATTTGGATGCATGAAATGAAAAGTCGTTTCGCCACCATAACTCTGTCGTGTCATGGTATAAAAGGTTGTCGTGCCAATTTCGAATGCGGTAACTCACTACACTCTGCAAATTCATCCGATTTTTATCTAGGAAGATCCCCGCTTCATTCGTTAAACTACGCTCTCGAAATCGATCCTGTGTAGAATCAACATCCCAAAAGACATTTTGATACAAGAGTGCTAAACTGTCGAATTCCTGATAGTCCCTTTTGGACTCATAGAACTCGTGTCGTGCAAGTAATCCAAATCCATTGATGGAATCCTGATTAAAATCTAAACGATGCTGTAAACGAACAGAAGAGAGCAATTGGTCCGAATGTGCATTTTGTTTTTGAACAGACTGCAAGTTCAAGTCAATACCGAGTATTGGGACTGGACTTATTAATCCATTCGACCATGAACGAGAAACTACTTCTTTACCTGTTTGAAGATCGGCCGAATAACGTTCGCCTGTCCGTAGCATGCGTGCATTAAATTGCTGAAAGGAAAAATCATCGTTTCGTAAAAACCCGCTTCCTTTTGATTTATCAAAGTTTAGATTAACTAAAATTCCGTGTTTAAAAGCTTCTTGAAAATCAACTTTCAATCGCTGCGCACCTTGTGCACCAAAGGCATAGCTGAAGCCAAGATGAGGAAGTGCTGAGAATAGTAATGGAATTTCCTTAACTTTTAACGCATTAAGCGTACTTCCATTCGCTGTATAAAGTTGAAAAGGAGAAAGAATCGTGGAAGAAGGGGAAATGAAAAAGGCTGATTGAAATGCTTGAGTTGAATTCGAAATAGTATCGAGTAGTCCACCCGATCGATGAAAACTTTTTACCGTATCAACATCTTGATTGAACGCCGTTTGTCCATAAGCAAGCATGGAAACCAATAGGAACAAACCGCACAGAAAACCTTTTTTCATAAAAGCAAACATAACAAAAAAAGGGGCTCGAGGCCCCTTAACAATTGGATATTTCTGCAATTACATTGCGTTCACACGAACTTGCAATCCTGATTTCAAGTTTGCAGCTTTGTTCTTGTGAATAATGTTTCTTTTCGCTAATTTATCTAACATCGTTACAACTTTTGGCAACATCGCCATTGCTTCGTTACGGTCTTTCGATTCACGTAATTTGCGTAATGCGTTACGAGTTGTTTTGTGTTGGTATTTGTTCAATACGCGTTTTGCATCGTTTGAACGAATACGTTTGATTGCTGATTTATGGTTTGCCATAACTTAATTGTTAATTAAAAACGTTCTAAATTCTTTTAAAATCCTTCGTAGCCCATAGGAGAATCGAACTCCTGTTTCCAGGATGAAAACCTGGCGTCCTAACCACTAGACGAATGGGCCAAAAATTGGTCCAAAAATTTGGTAGCCCATAGGAGAATCGAACTCCTGTTTCCAGGATGAAAACCTGGCGTCCTAACCACTAGACGAATGGGCCATAAACTAGGTTTTCCTAATTTTTGGGATTGCAAATATAGTCAGAAATTCTTGAAGCGCAAGGGCTCCTTTATTTTTTTTAATAATTTTCTGATTCCTCCTCGTGTTTCATTTTAAATCCAAGCCTTTTCGCCGTTTGTAATTTCAAACTTTCTCCCATCATTTGTATCTGAGCTACAGAGATTTCACTTAAATATTCAAAGGGTGGAATGTATAAATCAAACTCTAAAGCATGTGCGAAGGAAAGCTGAACAATTAATTGCAGCGCTTCGTCGCTCAACACCATATTTTGAGGATCTCTAAACATGAATCCAAGAGTTCCTTTGCCTTCAATCAAGAAATGATTTTCATGATTTAAGAACAGTCGTCCGATTAAATACCCAGCATCATCCATGCGATTTTGCAACAAAGACTCCGCTAAGAAATTGAAAATGTGGATTGTAGAAAAATAGCCATTGTTTTGATTTTGTTTGAAATATGCCGTTCCCCAAAGTGGATTATGATCAGGAAGACGAAAAACATTTTGATGCAGATTAAAAACAAGTACATCACTACCAACATAGGCATGAATCTCAAATTTGCCTTTGTCCTGATAACTTAAGCGAATTCTTGGATCCGTAATCGATTTTTTTAACTCGTTAATTTCCGAAATAATAATCGTTTTGAGTCGCTCAAACACCTTTTCACTATCGTCTGCGATATCTTGTTTCAATGCCGATTTGTGCATGAGTAAGTCTACTAATTGAGCACGATTTTTTTCAATTGGATCTTTTGCCATTTTCTTGGTATTTTTCTCAAATTTACGCTTAATGGCATTATTTTTGAAGCTTGCGTTCAAGAAATTTTGGGTAGTTTCCAAAAAAATGACGATATTTGAACATAAGCGTATCCTGTATACACTTAATCAATGACAACAAAACATGAAAAAAACCATCTGGTTTATTGTGAATCCAATTTCTGGAGTACGTCGAAAAGACGATATTCCCGGGTTGATTCATGCCCATTTGGATCATGAATTATTTGACTACGAGATTCGAAACACAAGTCATAAGGGGCATGCGATTGACATTGCCTTGGAAGCCGTAAAACAACAAATAGATGTGGTTTGCGCTGTTGGTGGAGATGGATCCGTTCACGAAGTTGGAACAGCACTCATTGGTTCTCAAACGCGATTAGCGGTATTACCTATTGGCTCTGGAAACGGACTTGCTCGACATATGCTCATCCCTAGAGATGTGCGTAAGGCCATTCAATGTATTAATGAGATGAATGATATTCAAATGGATACCGTTCTTGTTAATGACAAACCTTTTTTAGGTGTTGGAGGGTATGGACTCGATGCAGTCATCGCAAAGAAATTTGACGAGGATAAAAAACGTGGATTTCTTACGTACGTTAAACATGTCTTTAAAGAATTTTTCAAATACAATCCGATGAATATCTCCATTGATATGAACGGACAAGTGAAAAAAATGCCTGTCGTACTTTGCACCATTGCAAATACCTCTGAATTCGGTAATGGATTTGTGGTTTCTCCGAAATCTGACGCAACCGATGGGAAAATAGAATTATTTATATTGAAACCTTTTTCAGCTTGGGGAATTCCAAGAATCATTTACCAGTTTTTCACAAAACGCTCAGATCAGTCGATCTACACGGAAGTGATTTCCTTTGAAAAAGCCAAAATTTCTTTATCTAAAGGAATCGCACATTATGACGGAGAGCCCGTTGCTGTGCGTAAAGAATTAAATGTGCAAGTCGTTCCAAAAAGCCTGCACATTCTTGTAGGAAAAAAATAAGATGCAAACTTTCGAATTTGAATTAGAATACCTCCTAACAAAATTGGAGTCACTAGAAACAACAACAACTCCTTCATGGGGAGAAATGTCCGCACAACGAATGGTTGAACACCTTTGCGATGCTTTGTATATGTCCTGCGGTATAGGTGCATTTGAACTGGAAGTCCCAGAAGACCGCCTAGAGAAAATGCAGCTTTTTCTTGCATCGGATAAACCAATGGCACAAAACATCCGTGTTTCCTTTGCTAAAGCAGATACACCTCTTAGAAATGACGACATGGAATTTGCTTTGGATGAGTTCGCTACAGCATTTGTAGACTTCATGGAGAAATATGAAGAGAATCCATCTTTCACAGCCCTACATCCGTATTATGGGAATTTAGACTTTGAAAAATGGAATCAATTACATGCGAAACACTTCGCTCATCACTTTAAACAATTCGGTTTAATTGACTAAAGTATTGCTTTACTCCTTGCTGATTGGCGTATCAATTGGCACCATCACATACCTGTACAATCGTCAGAATGGACATAAAGGCATCTCTCAATGGTACCTCAGTGTTATGGCGTTTTTTGCACTTGCCTTTCTTATCCTCAAATACTTAGTTTGACTTTCTCTTCGTAAAGGGGATAAAACGAGGTACACTCGCTTGGTATTCTTTATAAGCTGGATATTTTCCCGCAGACAATTCCTCTGAAAAATCGGAACTTCCTTTGAAAAGGATAATCAACAAGGCACAACCTCCGATGGACCAATTGATCCATTGTCCTGTAGCATTCACACTGAACAAATAGAATACAACCCAAATCGTTTGTTCCATCGCATAATTCGGATGACGAACAATTGACCAAAGTCCTGTTGACACAAATCCTTTACTGTAGTCTCCTAGCTCCTCACCTGCTTTTAAGCGACGGTGTTTTTCCGTTTGAAAATCATACTGCTGTTGATCTGCAATGTATTCAATCACCACACAAGAAAGGTACACAAGTGCTAAAAGATAATCGATCCAATTTAAGGAATGATTCACACCGTCACCCAGAGATGTCAAAATAGGAAGTGTGAACAAGAAAATCAACACACTTTGATAACCACTGATGAAAAATAAATTGAAGATCATCCAAACAAACTTATTGTTAAATCCAGGTCTACTGCGTAAAACTTCCCAACGGTAATCTTCCTCTCCAGCCCAGAATTTCCACTGATAAGCTCCTCTTCGTGCGAAATTGTAGGTCAAACGAATACCCCAAATCGTTACAAGAATAGACATGAGAATCATACGAGGATCCCATCCACCCATAATAGTCATGTGCCAAACGTAATAAATTGGTATAATGCTCCAAATTTTATCTACCTGGGAATTATTTTTAGCTATTTCACCAACAAAAAAACAATAAGCAATCACAATTCCAACTGAAAAAGTCATTTGATACAAGATGGCATCTTGCACATCGTTAGGGTTTAATCCATAAGAAATACATACGTAAGGAACGATAATTACGGTGAAAATCAAAAGTAGAATAGTAATAAGCATGGGGCAATAATTTATTGTTTAGGTTAATATCCGGCAACGTTTGCCGCAACAGAAACAAAAGTACCGTTCGCATGAGCGACGAGCTGTTTGTCTTGGTTGAGTACATCCGCTTGCATAAAAATAAGTTTTTTTCCTTTTTTCAAGCACTTTGAATAAGAAATTAATTGATCAGTACATTTCACTCCTGCTAAAAATTGAATGGACAAATCTACGGTTGAGACCACTTTTTGTTCATCTGCAACCAATGACAAAGCACCAACCCCAAGAGTTGCATCTAGTAAACTCGCAATACATCCACCATGGACATGCATCGGAGTTGCCAAATGTTTTTCTTGAATATCTAGTCGATAGGCAACAATTCCAGGCTCAAGAATCTCAAAGGACATTCCTAACCATTCACCAAAACGATTTTTATCAATATATGCTTGAATGATATCCATATCCTAGGACTTAGCAAACTGAATATTCGCTTGCGCAAAAGAAACAGCAGCTTGCGCATTGACATCAAAGTAAACTTGTGAGAAATCTGCCGTCTTTACCCACGCTCTCACCTTGATATGCATTCCTTGTTCAGTGATTTGATCCAAACCAACGACTACAGGAGTCTTCGTTTGAATGCGGTTATCCCCAGACAAGAAGCCTAAGATCGTTTCTTTAACTTCTGGGAAGGAGGCATCATGCGAAAGCACGAAGGTCCATTCCACTCGACGCGTCTTCTCCTTAGTGAAGTTAACAATGTTGCCATTTGCCAGCGGACCATTCGGAAAAATAACCACTTTATTATCCGGAGTTGTCAAAAAAGTATTGAAGATTTGAATCTCACTCACTCTACCCTGCTCGCCCAACGCCTTAATTTCATCACCGAGTTTAAACGGCTTCAAAACAAGAATCATTATTCCACCTGCAAAATTGGATAAAGTACCAGAAATTGCCATACCAACGGCGATTCCAGCAGCTCCGATTAAAGTAAGGAACGAGGTCATTGGGATACCTAATTGAGTGATCGCACTAATAACCACCATAATTTTCAAAGCCATGGACAAGAAACTACCTAAAAAAGATACCAATCCCGGATCCGTTTCACTTTTCTTGAGCACGCGGGTAATGAAGCGTGTTAAAATTCCCGTGAGCCAGAAGCCAACTACCGCAATAACAAGCGCAAAAACGATGTTCGTTAGTAACGAAAATATCACAGCATTTAAATAATTAGGATCCACCCCAAAAAGGTTTTCAATCACATCCAACATAGAAACAAGTTTGAAATTTCAACAAAAATAAAAATACTTCGCACATTAGACCTGATTCGGCTTTAATATCATCACTTTCGAAAGAACACACATCAAAACGAGCAATAAAATCCGCGTTAAAATGGATTCAATCACGAGAAGGAATGCTTAACTTCGCTGTATGAAGCACGAAGATTACATGCAACGTTGCCTAGACCTTGCACAACTGGGATCCAGTTGGGTAGCTCCAAATCCTATGGTTGGCTGCGTAATTGTCAAAGATGGGAAAATCATCGGAGAAGGTTTTCATCAACGTTATGGTGAAGCTCATGCTGAAGTAAATGCTATTGCATCCGTCAAAGATCAAAGTCAACTCGAAGGTGCAACCGTTTATGTCAACTTGGAACCGTGTTCACATCATGGCAAAACTCCTCCGTGCTCCGATTTACTTGTTTCGTCGAAAGTCGCGGAAGTCATTATCGGATGTCGGGACAGCAATAAACTCGTTTCTGGTAAAGGGATTGAAAAGTTAATGCGTGCAGGAATCCAAGTTCAAGAAGGAATTTTGGAAGATGTATGCCGCTTATTAAACAAACGATTCTTCAATTTTCATGAAAAAGGACGACCATACGTCATTTTGAAATGGGCACAAACAAAAGATGGATACTTAGATCGAATTCGATCCAATGAGGAAAAAGGAATCAATTGGATATCCTGTGAGGAAACAAAAGCACTCGTTCACAAATGGCGAAGTCAAGAACATGGAATTCTCGTTGGCAAACATACTGCCATGAATGATAATCCAACACTAACTGTTCGTGAATTTACTGGTAGAAATCCTATCCGCATCCTCATCGATAGTCAATTGCAAGTAAAGGAAAACATCAATCTTTACTCCGATGATGCCCCTACGATTATTTTCAATAGACTGAAGGACGAGAAAAAGGATAACATCGAATGGGTAAAAATCAAAGAGACATCCACCAAAGTAATCTTGGAAGAATTATACAAACGACAAATCACCTCGATCATGGTCGAAGGCGGAAGTCGAACATTGCAATACTTTATCATCGATAACGTTTGGGACGAAGCATATGTCATAGTAGGCGATGTCCATTTTATCGAGGGTGTCAAAGCTCCTATTTTAAACCGAGTTCCAA
This sequence comes from Crocinitomicaceae bacterium, assembly GCA_024643365.1. Taxonomy (GTDB): domain Bacteria; phylum Bacteroidota; class Bacteroidia; order Flavobacteriales_D; family Crocinitomicaceae; genus UBA952. The sequence continues at coordinate 102,597 of JAHENC010000001.1, forward strand.
CAAGGTCGCATTCATTCGGAACTGATACCATTTATTACTATAAACGTCGATAATGGAACTACTATTTGCCATCTTATTCTCTAGTTTCATCTTTGTTCTTTTCAAATTATTCCCACGCTTTCAAATCGACACCTTTCAAGCGATTGTCGTGAATTATTTCGTAGCGTTCTTATGTGGCTACCTCTTTTTTCCATTTCATTTAAGCAAATTAGTTTCTGTCGACCTATTTTGGTTTATGAACACGGTTAGTGCCAGTATACTGTTCATTGGCTTGTTTTTAATTATGGGTATTAGTTCACAGCGAAATGGACTTTCTAGCACTTCAGTGGCAGTGAAGATGAGCATGGCTTTATCCGTACTTGGAATGATGATTAGTTATTCAGAAGAAATTCAATGGGTGAAAATTGCAGGAATTGTATTGGCAATAGCAGGTGTCATTGGCATGACCATTCAACCAACTTCTCAAAAGAATGAAGTTTCTTCTGCATGGATGCTCATTGTTTTATTCGCTGGAAGTGGCTTACTTGATTTTCTATTGAATTATATTCAACACCATGTTCTAATTGAAAATGAAACGGCCTTTTTTACTGCCTTTGCATTCGGAATGGCTGGAGTAATTGGCGTCTGCATCGCCTTGTTTTTATGGATACAAGGAAAACTAAAACCATCCCTAAGAAACCTTCTCGCGGGAATTTTATTAGGAGTTCCCAATTTCTTTTCCATTTACTTCTTAATGAAGGCATACCACGTCCTTCCCTGGAGCGGAAGTAGTATTCTTGCCGTCATCAATGTGAGCATTGTCGTGATTGCTTCAATTATTGGTCTTTTCTTCTTTCAAGAAAAATGGACAAAAACCAAAATAATCGGATTCATTTCCGCGATCATTTCCATCTTGTTTTTATATCTTGCAGCATGATTACGAAAGCGCTACCCTTTTTTATTTTTACGTTTTTTTTCAATGTACTAAGTTGGACACAATCGAATTTTCAACTGGCAGTTTTAAAGTACAATGGAGGAGGTGACTACTATGCCAATCCCACAGCCTTGCCAAACTTGATACAATTTTGCAACCAAAATTTGGGAACGAGCATTTCCAAAGATGTACCTTATGTGGACGTAGGGAGCAAGGATCTTTTTCGCTATCCCTTCATTCACATGACCGGACATGGCAACGTTGTTTTTTCGAAATCCGAAGTGGAGAACTTGCGTACTTATTTGCTCGCGGGTGGATTCTTACACATCGATGATAATTACGGAATGGACGAATTTATCAGGGTAGAATTAAAGAAAATCTTTCCTTCAAGTGAGTTAACTGAAATACCTAGTAATCATCCTATTTACTCACAAAAATACAAACTAAACGGCTTGCCAAAAATCCATGAACACGACGGGAAACGCCCTCAAGCATTTGGCATTTTCATCGATGGCAGGCTTGTTTGTCTTTACACTTATGAAACAGATTTAAGTGATGGGTGGGAAGACCCTCAGGTTCACAACGATAGCCCGGAAAAAAGGAAGCAAGCTTTACAAATGGGCGCTAATATTATCACCTATGTCTTTTTAAATTAAAGCAGATGAAAATCACACTAACTCTTGCAACACTATTTGCGGCATTCAATATGTACGCCCAGCTATCAACTTTTTCGGGTATTTTCCCTTTGGATGAATGCGATTTTTCTGACACCTGCGAATACGTTGAGATCCCTAATTCATCCTCTAATATGTGGGTGCGTGGCGATTCGCAAAAATCCATTTTAACGAGTACCGGAGGTGTGATGATTACCGACAGCGTAAATAACTACCCAAACGAAACGAACGCGTCATTTGAAGTTCACTGGCCAGCCTGGAATCAGTATCCACTAAGTTTGATAATGAGCTTTCACCACTCCATGGATTCCGATAGTTTATTGGATGGGGGTATAATCGAGGTGTCGAGAGACTATGGCGCAACATGGACAAATGTGATTGAAGATCAATCAAACATGCTCTTCCTTAGCAACGAACTATACACTAGTTCAGACACTTTATTTACGGGTGAAAAAGGATTTTCAGGTACGTTTGTTGACCGCTACACGGAAATAGAATGGGTTTGGATGTTCCCCATAAAGGAATTTCCTACTGATACCATGTATTACCGTTTTCGATTTATCAGCGATACGATCAATAACCAAAAAGAAGGCTGGATGATTTCGGATATTGCTTTTTCCTATGCCGACTTAGGGACAGGCTTAGAGGAACGAGTGCTTTTCGACTTTTCCATAGCGCCTAATCCATCTAATGGTTTGATTGAGGTTAGTAGCCCATCCGAAGTGGAAAAAGCGATTCTACGCGATTTAAATGGAAATACTGTACAAGTAGAATTATTGGGAAATAAAAAAGTCCTGAATTACTCAGGACTTTCAAAAGGAATTTATTTTCTTCAACTGCAAACTTCTGACGATCGTTTGAGCCAAGTAAAGCGTTTAATCATCGATTAATGTTGATGACCGTCGTGATCGTGACCATCATGATCATGACCATCGTGATTCTCAGCCGCTGGCGCTTCGATATTCACCATCTCAATTTCAAACACTAAATCGGAGTATGGAGGAATTGCACCTGGACGTCCATTTTTACCGTAAGCCTTGAAGTACGGAATGTAAATGGTGATTTTACCACCTTTACCAATCATAGCGATTCCTTCCTCGAATCCAGGAATCATTTTCTGGTCAATGTAATTGAAATCTAATGTTTGATTGCGATCCTTTGATGAATCAAATTTCTTTCCATCAGCACGAAACGTACCCGTATAATGCAAAGATACCTTTGAACCCTTCACTACACGATCTTTCGAACCATTTTCCGAAATAATGTAAACCAATCCACTTTCCGTCATTTTAGCTTTCTTGTTCACTTTTTTGATTTCGTCAAACATGAATTGCTTGTATTGATCTTCGGACATCGCTTCAATTTTTGCAAAGGCTTCTTTTTGCTTGTTCAACTCTACTTGTTTTGCTAAGTAAACTTGATCAAATGCTTCTTGCGCATTCCATTTCATCGCATCTTTACCAATACGTCTAATCTCAACAGAAGTCATGATATCACCCTGCTTAATGGAATCTACCACATTTTGACCACTTGTCACATGACCAAAAACAGTGTGTTTACCATCTAACCATGGTGTTTCTTTATGCGTAATGAAAAATTGACTCCCATTTGTTCCAGGTCCAGAATTGGCCATGGACAAAATTCCAGGACCCGTATGCTTCAAATTCGCATTGATTTCATCGTCGAATTTATACCCAGGATCTCCTGTTCCTGTACCAAGTGGACAGCCACCTTGAATCATAAAATCCTTAATGACACGATGAAAAGTTAAACCATTAAAATACGGTTTGCTAATAACTACATTGTTTACTTTGAAATCTTTACCTTCCGCTAATCCAACGAAATTCGCTACAGTCATGGGAGTTAATTTATATTCCAATTGACAAACAATCACCCCTTTGGTCGTATTAAAAACTGCATACATTCCATCTGCAACCTCAGTCGCAACTTGACCGAATGAAGTGAAAATCACAGAGGCTACTAATCCCAAACTTAAAATTACTTTTCTCATCTTACTTTTCTATTTCAATTAATTCTACTTCAAATACTAATGGCATGTAGGCCTTGATTGTTGGTGAAGGCGAACTTGGTCCATAAGCTAATTCCTGAGGGATGTAAAAGCGGTATTTAGCACCAACTTTCATTAATTGAACACCTTCTGTCCAACCTTTGATTACTTGATCTAATCCAAAGGAAATTGGTTCTCCTCTTTCAACGGAGCTATCAAACACAACACCTTCTGGAGTTGTTCCATGGTAATGCACTTTTACTTTTGATGTAGCAACAGGATGCTCTCCTTTTCCTTCTTTTAATACTTCATATTGTAAACCAGAAGCAGTAACGACTACTCCTTTTCTTTTTGCGTTTTTCGCTAAAAACTCTTCCCCAATTGACTTATATGCCATATTGTTCATTTCTTCTTGCGCCTGCATCGCTTGCTGCTTTTGTTGAAAGAAATTATTCAACATGGCATTTCCAGGATCTGAACACATCGGCGTTTGTTTCGTCATGGCATCCTGCAATCCTTTTATCAACAAGGATACATTTGCCTCACTAAAATCCTTCATAATACTAGCTCCAATATTCATCCCTACCAAGTAGCTTACGGAGTCCACTTTTGTTAATTGCGCATTAGCAGTAATGCTAAACATCAATGCGGCGATCGCCAAGGTTTTTTTCATCATTTTTTTGTTTTTATTAATTACGGGTATCGATTCCCCAAAGCATTTTATTTCTAATCGTATCAAGGAAATTATTATCCTCAAATTTAATAACATTAATCATAAATTCCGCCTTCGTGACGATGACATCTTCACCTTGTTTGATGTGTTTCGAAACACCATCTAAACTCAGTAAATAACTACGATCTCTTCCTTCTACACTCAAGGTAATTGGCATGTGATCAGGAACAACAACCGGACGAACATTTAGATTATGAGGCGCGATTGGTGTCAATATATGTACTTGGCAACCAGGGGTTATGATTGGCCCACCGCAACTAAGACTATAAGCAGTGGAACCTGTTGGTGTTGCAACAATGAGTCCATCAGCCCAATAAGAATTCAAGAATTTCTTATCCAAATAGGCATGAACTGTGACCATCGAAGACGTGTCTTTTTTCTGTAGGGTAAGCTCATTCAAAGCAAAATTATCTTCTCCAAAAACGTCATCCACCGTCGAAACGCGTAAAAGTGAACGTTTTTGAAATTCGAATTGCTTGTCCCTAACCTGGGCTAATTTGTCGTAAATATGGTCCTTTGAGATATTGGATAAGAATCCGAGTCTTCCCGTATTAATTCCCATAATTGGAACACCGGAATCACGAATAAATGAAACCGCCCTTAAAAAGGTACCATCTCCTCCTAGACTGATCAATAAATCGAGTCCAGCATGGAAATCTTTGTGATTATTGAAGGTTTCATACGTTGTGGAAACACCTGCTTTAGCGACCAATTGTTCCTTCAACTCCTCTTCCAAAACTGCTTTCCAACCAAAATCATCAATGTGCTTCAATACTTCGAGGAAGAAGGCACTTGATTGCTTATTTATTTTTCTACCATAGATGGCAACTCTCATGCTTACAATTTTAGGTATTGCATTAATGTATCATATCTCCATTGCATGTCTTCATCACCATGTCCATCACGGAACGATGCTTTCACTAGGTAATCGTAGCGTTCAAAGGTTCGGATGATGCTGCTTAAATCGTAGCTATTTACTTTTAGCGTCACATCTATTTTTGTTGAATCTAAATGTGAGGTCATGAAAACGCTTAAAATCCGAGCATTGTTGCTTTCTACGATTTGGGCAATTTGAGACAATGTGTAATCACTGGCATTCATTTCCAAAACGAGTATCCCTCCATTTTCTTTGATACTTCCTGTATTCGCTAAAAGCGTCATCACATGGTAAACACTGCAGCATCCGAGGTAATTTTCTTGTTGATCTAAAATGGGAATGACACTTAATTTAAACTCTGCCATTTTGGCTATGACATCGTACATATGCGCTTGACCAAAGATGAACGGGCGTGGCAAATGCTGAAATAGGTGATCTAAATTTTCATCTAAATTGAGGTGATCGAGAATATCTGATTCCGAAACAACTCCAACGAAGTTGCCGTTTTTAAGCACTGGAAGGTGGGAAACCTTAAATTCCTCCATCCAACTCAAGGCCTTTTCCCCTGAATCCGTATGGATTAGAGGTGGTATTTCGTCTGTTATTAAATCAATTGCTCTCATACGCGTCGCCAAAGTAGTAAAATCCTTTCAGAGTTCTTACTTTTGTGTGTCAAAATTTGTGCCATGACAAGACTAAGTGTGAACATCAATAAAATTGCTACGCTTCGAAACGCTCGAGGCGGACAAATGCCTAATGTCGTTCAATTCGCTATCGATTGTGAGCGATTTGGAGCACAAGGAATTACGGTTCACCCTCGTCCGGACGAACGTCACATTACCACACAGGACACTTATGATTTGGCACAAGTGGTAAAAAGTGAATACAACATCGAAGGATACCCGGATAACCGTTATTTGACGCTCATTTCTGATATACGTCCAGCTCAAGCCACTTTGGTACCTGACGGACCGGATGTTCTTACGTCAAATGCAGGATGGGACACAGATAGGCATCAATCCTTTTTAAATGAAACACTCCAAGAAATTTCAGCACATGGAGTCCGCACTTCTCTTTTTATCGAGCCTAACAAACATTGGATAGAGCTCGCAAAAAAAGCAGGAGCTGATCGCATTGAATTGTATACAGGTCCATATGCTGAGTCATTTGGAAAGAATCCAGCAACTGCAATCAAAGAATATATCGACGCCATTGAGTTTGCAGTTTCGATTGGACTAGAGATTAATGCCGGACACGATTTAAGCCAAGAAAACCTTAGGTATTTCAAACAGTCTGTTTGTCAATTGGATGAAGTTTCCATCGGACATGCACTCATTTCAGATGCGTTATACCTTGGAATTGAGAATACAATCCAACGTTATTTACACTTGTTGCGCGACTAGTTAAATCTGTTTGATTGTGCGGTGCGGATACGGAATATTTATATTGTATTCCCTGAAAAGTCTGTCAATTTCAAAACGAATTTCCGATTTATAGATATCAATATCCCAACTATGGTCTGCCCAGAAAATCAATTCCAATCCTAAGCCATTTTCGCCAAAATCAGCTAAACTGACGAATACAGGATGGTTTTTCTTCACTTTCGGATGAGCCATTGCTGCTTGTATTAACAAACGCTTAATTATTTCTGTGTCCGAACCAAAATCGACTGTCACGTTAATTTTAAATCGAGTTAATTCGGAACCATGGCTCCAGTTTTCGATTTGCTCTTGAGTTAACCTAGTGTTTGGAATGATGAGTACATTTCCTTCTCGGGTTTGAATTTGAGTTGTACGAACACTAATTTTCAGGATTTTTGCCACGATGGCGTCTGAAGATTTCTGAGAGCTTTTCGATGATCCTTGAATCTCTACGATGTCCCCTACTCTCAAATTACCTTCCACTAATAAAACCACTCCACCGATCATATCCTTAAACACATCCTGTAACCCCAATCCAATTCCAACTAAGAGTCCAACTGAACTCGTAAGGATGATGACAAGGTCAATACGGAGTAATTGAAAGCAAAATAAGATGGAAAATACATAAATAACGTATTTTGCAATTTGAATGTAAACATATTCCGATGCCGGATCATAATTCGTATTTCGTTTGAATTTCCGACCGATGTAGAGTTTACTCAAATTGACAAGTATACGCGCTCCAAAGAATACTGAAACAATAATTAATAAATCAGCGAAGTCAATTTTTATCGCACCTAGATCAATAAATTTATAGGTTAGGAATTTCTTGAATGTCACATTCTGATTATTAAACTTAAAGCTTAAAACCGCAACGTAAATCGCTAATAAATATACACTTTGACTCAACAACTTCAACCATGCAAGTTGTCTTCCCTCGAGGTTGATTTGAGCAGTCTTCACATAACGTTTCAACATGCGATGAACAAGGCGACGTAAAATTGCAGCCACCAGGAATATCAGTGTCAAAAACACCAAATTCCAAAAGCAAATTTTGTACGGACCAATATGAAAAAGTGTTGTGCTCAGCATACTACCTTGTGATAATTCTCCCTAATTTTTCTGAAAACTCTTTTCTAACCTTGGCATACACCATTTGTTCCGACAACAACAAGATTAAATCTTCTCCTTGAGGATTTTTCTCCTTCAATTCACGTTGCAATCCTTGAATATGCTGCTCTACTTTGATAAGTTTGAAGTGATAAATGGCATTCATCACTGATTCATATAAATTATCTGCTTCAGATTTCGTGTGGATATTGTATTTCCCCACCCAATTATGACTTAAATCTTGATCATCGCTTTCAAGATCACTCACAAACGCGACAATGTCTTGATTTTCTAGTCGTTTTAGGTACGAAGCAGATAAAAGTGTATTGTCCTTTACGCCATCCATAAACAGACCATAGATTTCTCGGTACAATGGTTGTTCGATACGCAAATCATCACTTTCAATTTCTTGAATAATCAGCTCGATAACACTCGTTGATTTATCTTCACTTCCAATCTCTTTGATAAGTACCTCACGTGTACCATATTTAATCATCAATCGAATGATTTCATCTTCGTGCTTTACCTCAAGAGGTGTTTCCCCTGCCTCTTTTCCTTGGATAGTCAGTTCATCTTGAAGGAGATGCGTACTTTCCTTAGGAAGTTGTATCTCGTTCATCATTGGCTCTTGCAATTGCTTAGCCATAGTAGACTTTCGCAGTCGCATGAGTTCATTATTGACAATGGACTCGGAAATTTCAAACTGACGAGCGATTTCTTGAATATAAACGCTTCGTGTTATTTGGTCTGGAATCAATGAAACGGAATGAACAATTTCCTTGATTAATTCGGACTTACGAATCGGGTCATTTAATCCATCCGCTAATAAGATCGATGCTTTAAAGGTGATGAAATCTTGTTTATGCGTTTTGATGTATTCTTCTAATTCACTAGAACTGCGTGTTTTCGAAAACGAATCTGGATCCTCTCCATCTGGAAAAAGAACGACTTTTACATTCAAACCTTCTTCAAGAATCAAGTCAATACCGCGGAAACTCGCTTTGATTCCAGCTGCATCACCATCATATAAAATGGTCAAGTTTTTGGTGTAGCGTTTCACCAACTTCACTTGTTCCTTGGTCAACGACGTACCAGAAGAAGAAACTACGTGTTGCATTCCCGCTTGATGCATACTTATGACATCTGTATATCCCTCACACAACAAACACTCGTCATATTTAACGATATCACCTTTAGCAAAGTACAATCCATAAAGGATTTCACTTTTATTGTAGATGATGCTTTCCGGCGAATTGAAATACTTCGCAATTTTTTTATCAGCTAGTAATGTACGTCCACCGAATCCTAAAACGCGGCCAGAAATACTATGAATTGGAAAGATAACTCGTCCTCGAAAGAAATCGAAGGAACGATCATCTTTGGTTTTAACAAGTCCAACTTTTTCCAGGTAATCTAACTTATAGCCCTTTTCGAGTGCTTTTTTCGTGAAATCATCACCTTTATTGAGGCAATATCCAAGTTGAAAACGTTCGATGATATCTTTACGGAATCCACGCTCTTCGAAATAAGAAAGTCCAATCGCCTTCCCTTCATCAGTTCCGTGCATATTCTCCGAAAAGGTATTTTTCGCAAATTCATTGATGATGTAAAAGCTCTCGCGTTCATTTAATTCAGCTAATTCCTCCGCGGTAGGTTGTGCCGACTCAGGAATTTGAACACCGTAACGATCTGCCAACCAACGAAGTGCTTCAGGATAGGAGAAATGTTCTTTTTCCATTAGGAAGGAGACAACTGTTCCACCTTTTCCAGTTGAAAAGCATTTAAAAATCTGTTTCGCCGGTGATACAACGAATGAAGGAGTTTTTTCATCCGTGAATGGACTGAGTCCTTTCAAATTTGATCCAGCACGTTTTAATTGCACATAATCACCAATCACTTCCTCAATTCGAGAAACTTGCATGATTTCATCAATGATATGTGGTGGGATTTTACTCACTTTCCGGTTGACCGTAATCTTTTACTTGCTTGTTTTTACCTTTTTGGTCGTAGGTAGTCCAAACTCCAACCATTTCATCATTTCGGTACTCACCATGGTAGTGAATTCGTCCGTTTGGATGTTTAACTACAGAATAACCATCTCTTTTACCGTGATTATAGAACGTAAATGACAGCATATTTCCTTTTTCTGAATAAAAGGTCCATTTACCATCTCTATTACCTTTCACGTCTAAGTCTCCTTCAAATTTCACTTGTTTTTTTCCAGCATACCATTCGGTAAAGTGACCATCTTTTATTTGAAAAAGGACTTCTTTTTTCGCTAGTTGCCCTTCCTTTTTAGAAGAGGAATCCGAACATGCGTTGAATGTAAATAATGCCACTAAGGCGATAAGTAATGTATTTTTTATCATTTCTCTCTATTCATTGTGTAATGTACCAATCCTATTAACGATTTTTTTGCGTCGTTGTCGGGGAAAGACTCCAATAATTCGAGTGCTTCCTTGGCAATTGTTTCCATTTTTTGCGTGGCGAATTGAATTCCACCATATTGAATGACCAATTGAATGGCGCGTTTAATTCGTGCTGATACGTCGAATTCATTCTTCATGATGTACATTAATTCCTTGCGGATTTCACTTGGAGAATGATTCATCACGTAGATCAGCGGTAAAGTCATTTTTTGTTCACGGATATCAATTCCGGTTGGCTTTCCGATGTGCTCACCTGTTCCATAGTCAAAAATATCGTCTTTGATTTGAAAGGCAAGTCCGATTAGCTCACCGAATTTTCTCATTTTCTCTTGTTGATCTGCGTTCGCATGGACACTTATTGCCCCAGCCTCGCAACAAGTTGCAATGAGCGATGCCGTCTTTTTGCGAATGACTTCGAAATACGTTTCTTCGTCAATATTGAGATCACGTGCTTTTTCAATTTGAAGAAGTTCTCCCTCGCTCATTTCACGAACGGCACGAGCAACGACTTCCAATAAGGCTATGTTTTCTTTCTCAATGGAAAGTAAAAGAATGCGTGACAGCATGTAATCACCAACAAGGACCGCAATTTTATTTTTCCAGAGTGCATTCACCGAGAAGAAGCCTCTTCGTTCGTTGGCATCATCCACAACATCATCATGTACGAGAGTTGCTGTGTGTAATAGTTCTACTAATGTAGTTGCATCGTAGGTAACCTGATTGATTTCGCCCAACATTTTCGCTGTAAGAAAAACGAACATCGGACGCATTTGCTTTCCTTTTCGCTTCACCACATACTGAGTGACTTTATCCAGCAAGGCCACGTCAGACCTCATTGACTCTTTAAAATAAGCTTCAAATGTTGTCAATTCTGACTGAATTGGCGCCATGATGTCCTCAACCTTCTGCATATGACAAATATACAGAATCCCAAATGGTATTTGACTTCTTCGTTAAGGAAATTAACGAGAAAGGTGCATATTTCTTTCCGAATAGATTTTTGTAAAGAACGGATCTTTCAAGTCCTTGATAAAGCGGATTGCCTCACCTGTTGATTTCATTTCAGGTCCAAGTTCTTTTTTTACGTCCGGGAATTTCTCGTAAGAGAATACAGGGATTTTAATGGCATATCCTTCTTTTCTAGGTTGGAAATTAAAATCTGTTACTTTTTTCTCACCTAACATCACTTTGGTTGCATAATTCACGTAAGGCTCATCATAGGCTTTCGCAATAAATGGAACCGTACGAGAAGCACGAGGATTCGCTTCAATCACATATACTTTATCGTCTTTGATTGCAAATTGGATATTTAATAATCCCACCGTTTTCAATTCGATGGCAATTTTCTTTGTGATGTCTTCGATTTGTGTCATGACGAAATCACCTAAGTTGTATGGAGGCAATACCGCATATGAATCTCCTGAGTGAATTCCAGCTGGCTCGATGTGCTGCATGATGCCGATGATGTAAACATTCTCTCCATCGCAAATAGCATCTGCTTCCGCTTCAATTGCTCCACCTAAAAAGTGATCCAATAGAATTTGATTATTCCCCATTTCATTGATAATATCAACGACATGATGCTCTAATTCTTCTTTATTGATGACAATTTTCATTTTTTGTCCACCTAACACATAAGAAGGACGCACCAACAACGGAAACCCTAATTTATCGGATAATTCCAGTGCTTGTTCCGCGCTTTCCACAACCCCATATTCAGGGAAAGGTACATTGTTCGCTTCTAGTAATTTAGAGAAACGTCCACGATCTTCTGCTAAATCAAGTGCTTCATAACTCGTTCCTAGAATACGGATTCCATATCGCTGAAGTTTCTCTGCTAATTTCAATGCCGTTTGTCCACCAAGTTGAACGATTACCCCTACTGGATTCTCGTGCATAATGATGTCGTAAATATGTTCCCAGAAAACGGGTTCAAAGTATAATTTATCCGCCGTGTCAAAATCCGTAGAAACCGTCTCCGGGTTACAGTTGATCATGATGGTTTCGTAACCACATTCTTTTGCTGCCAATACACCATGCACACATGAATAATCAAATTCGATTCCTTGTCCAATTCGATTAGGACCAGAACCTAAAACGATCACTTTTTTACGATCTGAAACAACACTTTCGTTTTCATATTCAAAGGTTGAATAGTAATAAGGTGTTTTTGCTTCAAATTCCGCTGCACAAGTATCTACCAATTTGTACACACGTTTGATGCCCATATCGGTACGCTTCGTATATACTTCAGATTCCAAACAACGCAATAAATGCGCAACTTGACGATCGGCATATCCTTTTTGTTTCGCTTCGAACAATAATTCCTTTGGAATACTGCCCAAATGGAACTTTTCAATTCTACGTTCTAATTTGATCAGGTCTTCGATTTGTTTCAAGAACCAAATATCGATTTTTGTTTTTTCAACGATTTTTTTAAACGGAATCCCCAATTTAATCGCATCGTAAATATGGAACAAACGATTCCAGCTCGCAAATTCTAGGGAATGAAGAATTTCATCCTGATTGGTCAATTCTTTTCCATCCGCACCTAATCCGTTGCGATTAATCTCCAAGGATTGACATGCTTTTTGCAATGCTTCTTGGAAAGAGCGCCCGATTCCCATCACCTCTCCTACCGACTTCATTTGTAGTCCTAGTTGACGATTTGTACCTGGGAATTTATTAAAGTTCCAACGTGGTATTTTTACGATAACGTAGTCCAACGTTGGTTCAAATAAAGCCGATGTTGTTTTTGTAATTTGATTTTGCAATTCATCCAAATGGTAACCAATCGCCAATTTCGAAGCAATCTTTGCAATCGGATAACCCGTTGCTTTAGATGCTAATGCTGACGAACGCGAAACACGTGGATTGATTTCAATCGCAATAATGTCCTCTGCATCATCCGGAGAAACAGCAAACTGAACGTTACATCCACCTGCAAAATTTCCGATCGAGCGCATCATTTTGATGGACATATCGCGCATTTTTTGGAAAGTCGTATCCGACAAGGTCATTGCTGGTGCAACAGTAATTGAATCTCCTGTGTGAATTCCCATCGGATCAAAATTTTCAATCGAACAGATAATCACGACGTTATCATTGGCATCACGAAGTAATTCCAATTCATATTCTTTCCAACCTAAAAGCGCCTTGTCGATCATGACTTCATGAATCGGAGATAGTTGTAGTCCACGCTCTAACAGGTTGTCAAATTCTTTTGGGTCATGTAAGATGGAAGCACCTGATCCACCTAAAGTATACGAAGGACGAATACACAATGGGAATCCAAATTCCTGTGCGATTTCTTTTCCTTCTAAAAATGATTTTGCCGTTTTTTGCGGCGCCATTGGCACATCAATTTTCAACATCAATTCACGGAAAGCCTCACGATTCTCCGTAATTTCAATTGCTTCGATATCCACCCCAATCAAACGAACGCCATGTTTTTCCCAGATACCTAATTCATCACATTGGATACATAAGTTTAACGCTGTTTGTCCACCCATAGTTGGAAGAACCGCATCGATTTTGTGATTTTTCAAAATCTCAAGGATACTTTCTGGTTCCAAGGGTTGCAAATAGACATTATCTGCCACCACTTTATCCGTCATAATTGTTGCTGGATTCGAGTTAATCAGTGTTACTTCAATTCCTTCTTCTCTCAATGAACGAGCGGCTTGTGATCCTGCGTAGTCAAACTCACAGGCTTGTCCGATAACAATTGGTCCGCTTCCGATAATCAGAACCGATTTGATGGATAAGTCTTTTGGCATAGGGATTTCAATTTACTTTTCTTCGAAGCGGATGTTCGCTGCAAATTGAGCACAAATTTAGTTCAAATCTATGAAGGTGCGTTCTTTTTGGCGAAGTGTTTTTTAACAAAATGAATTCAAATTGTTAATAGGTGCTTTTCAAGCGGAAACTTGATCAATAAATTTCAAACTTAAGTCGTTGAAGGTTTCTGCTTGTTCGTAGTTGACTACATGACCGCAATTCGGTACAATGCTCAAATTTAAACGTGGATTTTGAGCCACTAATTCCTTTACAGGTGTCAAAAACAAATGGTCCTCCTCCCCCATAATAAACAAGGTTGGCGTTTTGTCTGTTTGTTTTTCTAATTCAATTAAATAGAGCGCCAAACGAGAAGTTAATTTGAACCAACGATTAAATTCTTTATGAACGATTTTACGTGCTTCTGTAATAAATAATTCACGAGAGGAAGCATGGTTTTTCTTAGGCATCATAATGCGCGCGAACAACTGATATAATCCCATTTGAGGAATCATTCGATTCAAGATGCGTCCACCTTTTAAGAGTAAACGTGACTTAAAATTCAAGCGTGTAATTGCTCCGGCGAAAATCATGGACTTCACTAAAGTTGGTTCCAATAACTGGATTTGTTTAATGACAATGGACCCCAAAGAAACGCCAACAAAATGTGCACGTTCAATCCCTTGTGCGTGCATCACTTCGATCACATCTTGCGCAATCAGTCTAAAGGAGTAACGTTTCTTTTTTGTTTCAATCTGACTTTTACCGTGTCCACGAAGATCAATGAGGAGCAGGTTGTATTTTTCTGAAAAAGTTTTGATTTGCTTATGCCAAATACTCGAACTACCTCCGGCACCATGGATGAAGACCACCCACTCTTTACTATTGGCATTTTCAAGTTTTTTGGAATATAGCATAGGTCAAAAATAAAAACACTCGCCGAATAATCAGCGAGTGTTTTGAAATTGTTTCAAATAATTTGAAATTATTTGTCTTTCACTTCTTCGAAATCAACATCAGTCACCTCATCATTAGGGTTACCTGTTGATTGATCTGCTCCTGCATCACCAGCGTTTCCACCATCAGCATTTGCTGCATTGTACATATCTTGAGAAGCTGCTTGGAAAACATTATTTAATTTCTCCATTGCTGGCTCAAGGTTTTGAATGTTGCGTGCTTCGAATTCCGCTTTCAACTCAGTTAACGCTTCTTCGATACCTTGTTTTTTATCCGCTGGGATTTTATCGCCATATTCTTTCATTTGACGCTCCGTTTGGAAAATTAAGGAATCAGCTTTGTTGATTGTTTCAACTTCTTCACGTTTTTTGTTATCTGACTCAGCATTTGCTTCTGCTTCAGCTTTCATTCGTTGGATTTCCTCGTCAGACAAACCTGAAGACGCTTCGATTTTAATCGATTGTTGTTTTCCTGTTCCTTTGTCTTTCGCAGAAATATTCATAATTCCGTTCGCATCGATGTCGAATGTCACCTCAATTTGAGGAACTCCTCTTTGTGCTGGTGGAATGTCTGTCAATTGGAAACGACCCAATGTTTTGTTATCCGTTGCCATTGGACGCTCACCTTGAAGTACGTGAATGTCTACAGATGGTTGATTGTCAGATGCCGTAGAGAATACTTCTGATTTTTTCGTTGGAATCGTTGTGTTTGC
Source organism: Crocinitomicaceae bacterium (assembly GCA_024643365.1). Classification (GTDB taxonomy): domain Bacteria; phylum Bacteroidota; class Bacteroidia; order Flavobacteriales_D; family Crocinitomicaceae; genus UBA952. Next base: position 118,208 of record JAHENC010000001.1, read on the forward strand.
TTCGATTAATTTTGTCAAAACACCACCCATTGTTTCGATACCTAAAGATAAAGGAATTACGTCTAATAAAAGAACGTCTTTCACTTCACCTGTCAATACTCCACCTTGGATTGCTGCACCTACTGCTACTACCTCATCTGGATTCACTCCTTTTGATGGCGCTTTTCCGAAGAAACGTTCAACCGCATCTTGGATGATTGGAATACGTGTAGATCCACCTACTAGGATTACTTCGTTGATATCACTTGGTGACAATCCTGCATTTTTCAAGGCAGAACGACAAGGAGCAATCGTACGCTCAACGATTTCAGAAATCAATTGCTCGAATTTTGCACGTTGCAATGTTCTTACTAAGTGTTTTGGAACGCCATCAACTGGCATGATGTACGGAAGATTGATTTCCGATGAATTTGTTGAAGATAATTCGATTTTCGCTTTCTCCGCCGCTTCTTTCAAACGTTGAAGTGCCATTGGATCTTTACGCAAATCTAATCCTTCGTCTTTTTTGAACTCTTCAGATAACCAAACAATGATTGCCTCATCCACGTCGTCACCACCTAAGTGTGTATCACCGTCTGTTGCCAATACTTCAAATACGCCATCTCCTAATTCAAGTACCGAAACGTCATGCGTTCCACCACCGAAATCGAATACTACGATTTTTTGGTCAATTCCTTTTTTATCTAATCCATAAGCCAAAGCTGCTGCTGTCGGCTCGTTGATGATTCTTTTGATTGTTAAACCAGCGATCTCTCCTGCTTCTTTTGTTGCTTGACGTTGCGCATCGTTAAAGTATGCCGGAACAGTAACAACTGCTTCTGTTACTTCTTGTCCAAGGTAATCCTCTGCTGTTTTCTTCATTTTCTGAAGGATAATAGCAGAAATTTCTTGTGGAGAATACAAACGGTCGTCAATGTTCACGCGAGGTGTATTGTTGTCACCTTTTACTACTTGATAAGGTACACGAGCTACTTCTTTGCTACATTCATCGAAGCTAGACCCCATGAATCGTTTAATCGAAGAAATTGTTTTTGTTGGATTCGTGATTGCTTGACGCTTTGCAGGATCTCCTACTTTACGCTCTCCACCTTCCACAAATGCAACAACAGATGGTGTTGTTCTTTTTCCTTCTGAGTTCGCAATAACTACTGGCTCATTTCCTTCCATGACAGAAACACACGAGTTTGTTGTTCCTAAGTCAATTCCAATTATTTTTCCCATTCTAAATATATTTTCATTTTGATGTTTTTGCAATTCTCAATTTGTATGCCATCAGTTATTCTGCACTATCCAATGACAAAATGAAAGATTCCACACACAAAACAGTGTCGTTTTGTCACAAATCATGTCAGATGAATCCTTAATTTCGGACAAAACATGATTTTCGTCAAGTTCTCGATTTTAGTAACATCTGTTACACACTTACGCGCCTAAATCATGTACTTTTGTCATAGAATATTTTGAAGCTATGATAAAAAAAGGATCCAAATTATACAGTATTGCACACATGACTTGTCCGCAATGTCACGAAGGTCAATTCCTTGTTTCTACTGTATATGACCTAAAAAAACTTGGAGATGTCAGACATGAGTGTGACGTTTGCCACCTAAAATACGAACGTGAACCTGGATTTTACTATGGCGCAATGTATGTGTCTTATGCTTTAGGGGTAGCTCTATTTGTGACTATTTGGACGTCTTGTAAATTATGGTTTCCGAGTTTTGGTGCCTGGACACAAATTGGATTAGTGACCTTTTTTACTATTGTTTTAGCCCCCTATTTATTTGCTTTATCAAAAATCATTTGGGCTAATTTCTTCATTTCGTACAAAGCAGATGCTAAGCCAGCAAAATAAGGAGCTCATGCTCCAAGCTCAATTAGGTTACGTACTAGAGCCCGAGTTAATTACAGAAATGGCGAAACTTGCCAAAGTTCGCGAAACCACAACGGATGAAATCATTGTCCATGTGGGTGATCGTTTACAGTTAATTCCTATCGTAATCGAAGGATCCATTAAAGTTTCTCGCGAAAATGAAAACGGCGAAGAACTACTGCTTTATTATATTGAAGGAGGGGATACGTGCGCAATGTCCTTGCAATGTTGCACAAAAAAAATCGATAGTCAAATCAAAGCAACAGCAATGGAGCCATCGCTCCTACTTATGATTCCAGCCGAATATATGGAGATTTGGATGGACCAATATAAAAGTTGGCGAACCTATATCATCAGCAATTACCACACACGCATGATGGAATTAATGGAGTCCATTGATGCGATCGCCTTCATGAATTTAGATCAACGTTTACTCAAATACCTTCGCGATCAAGCTAAATTACTTGGTTCGCTTGAGATTTTGCACACGCATCAGCAAGTCGCAGACGATTTACACTCCTCTAGAGTGGTGATTTCAAGATTGTTAAAGCAATTAGAAATCAAAGGGGAAATCACCTTGCACCGTAATAAAATCATCTTGAAAACAATTTAGTTTTCAGCCTTTCCTCTCGTCCTGTTGATTATTGTTATTTTTGATTAACCTTATCAAAAAAGACTGTGATTACACTTATAACTGGCATTCCCCGTTCAGGAACTTCCTTGATGATGCAACTTTTCAAAGCAGCAAACGCTGAAATCGCAACGGATGCTATTCGAACGGAGGACGAAAATAATCCGAAGGGATATTATGAACTAGAAGCGGTGAAGGGAATTGTGAAGAACAATCAATTCTTGAAGGAACTTGATGGGAAAACCATCAAAATTGTGGCACCATTGGTTTCGTTTATTGACCTTTCTCTTGATTACAGAGTTGTTTTCATGCTGCGCGATTTAGACGAAGTGGTTCAATCTCAAGAAAAAATGGTCGGAAAAGACCAACAAGATCAGAAGGAAAAGTTTAAAACAATGTACACTTTGCACATTGAAAAAAGCCGTCAATTTTTACTTAGTAATCACATCCCTTTCATAGAAATTCAACACCGAGAATTACTTCAAGAATCAGAAACTACCTTGCAACACTTGATTGATTTCTGTCAATGGGAAACATCAATAGATGAATTGAAATCCGTGATTGACCAATCACTTTACCGCAATAGAAAAAACGCATGAGTTCAAAAAAGAAAGTACTCGTCATCGGTTGGGATGCGGCCGAATGGAAAGTCATCATGCCCCTGATTCAACAAGGTAAAATGCCCGCACTTTCTCGATTAATGTCTCGTGGAGTTCACGGCAAACTTCAAACCTTAGACCCGCCGCTTTCTCCTATGTTATGGACAAGCATTGCAACTGGATTCCGGGCAGACACCCATGGAATTGGTGGATTCATTGAACCGACACCAGACGGAGAAAACCTTCGTCCAGTTACTTCAACTTCACGAAAAGTCAAAGCGATCTGGAACATCTTGAATCAAGAAGGATACAAAAGTAATGTCGTGGCATGGTGGCCAAGTAATCCAGCGGAACCCATCAATGGAGTCATGGTATCCAACTTATATCAAATTGCGACGAAACCATTGAACGAAGAATGGGAAATGCCGAAAGGAACTATACATCCAGAAGCGCTGACCGAAAAAATGAAGGAGTTTCGCATCCACCCGCATCAAATCAACATGGAGCAGGCTCAAGCCTTCCTTCCGAATATCAAAACAGATGAAGCTTTGCGTTCCGATCCACGAACAGCTAGTGTTTTGCGAACCATGGCCAATGCAGGCACTATTCACAGTGCTACTTGTCATTTACTCGAAAACACGGAATGGGACTTTACCGCAGTTTACCACGATGCTATCGATCACTTCTCGCACATCGCTATGCGTTATTTCCCACCGAGAAGACCCGAAATTCCTGAAAAAGACTTTGAGGATTACAAGGATGTAGTCGAAGCAGCATACTTGTTTCATGACCGCATGTTGGCAAGGATGATGAGCCTTATTGATGAAGAAAATACAACGGTTTTATTAATCTCCGATCATGGATTTCATTGTGACCATCAGCGTCCGTTGTATATACCAAAAGAACCGTCCGGACCCGCAGTTGAACATAGTCCGTTTGGCGTTTTTGTCATGGCTGGACCTGGAATCAAAAAAGATGGACGTCAAATTTCAGGATTAAGCGTTTTAGACATCACTCCTACTCTACTTCACCACATGGATTTACCCGTTGGTAGCGACATGGAAGGAAAAGTCGCATATGCGTGTTTTGAAGAAGCTCGAGAAACACATTTTATTGATTCATGGGAATCCGTACCGGGAGAGTCTGGTATGCACGATTCGCTGCTTCGCGAAGATCCATGGGCAGCACAAGAAGCATTGCAACAACTTGTTGAACTTGGTTACATCGATGCATTGGATGACGATAAATTGTTGCAAGTTGAAAAATCGAAACGCGAAAACGAATATTACATCGCTCGAAATTTACTGAATGCCGGGAAATTTGCCCCGGCCATTGAAATTTTAGATCGAATTTATACCGAAAGTAAGATTCAACGATACGGACAACGATTAGCTTTCGCTTATTTAACGAAACGACAGTACCGAAAGTCAATGATGATTCTGGAGGAACTCAGCGAACAAAACAAACAAAGTCAAACAGCGGAAGATGCCTATGATAAATTAGGCATGGAACAACCCCTGTATTTGGAATATTTGGAGGGACTCATTCTTTTGGCCATGAACAAACCGCATTTGTCTCTACCGAAACTTTTAAAGATTCAAGAAAAGAATCCATACAATTATCAATTAGCATTGAACATTGCACAGATTTTCCTTCAACGAAAAAAATATGACTTAGCTGAAATTCAGTTTATTCGCGCCTTGAACATCGACGATTCACATGCGAGAGCCCACCATGGACTTGGACTTGCCTTTTTACGTAGGGGGAATTTGAATGCCGCTATTGAAGAATTTCTCATTGCCGTAGACTACGATTTTTTCTTCCACCGTGCACATTATCACCTAGGGGAAGCGTTGATTCGACAGGGATTATTTGAGGATGCCATTCAAGCATTTGAAGTTAATCTGAGGATTGCTTCAAACAATGTAAAGTCACATAAATGGTTATATGAAATTTACAGAGATCACCTAAAAGACAGCTCCAAAGCGGAATATCATGCACAGCAACTTGAAAAATCCATAAAAGGAGAACGTATAATCTGTACTGAAGCAGTAGCGCAAGATCAAGAGAAGGTTTTAGCCTTTATCGAATCATTAGGGCATTCCATTTGTCAAGATAAGAAGGTATTGGAGAAAGCTGCGAATCTTTTCCAAGACGCATCTTGGTTGGAAGATGTTGTAGATCAAATAATCTATATACCAAGTCACTCTTTATCCTTCCTGCCTGATCATTTTAACTACAAATTATTATATGTTCAAAGTCAAGTTGATTTTAGTCCAAAAAACAAAAAAGGGGAAACCTTGTCAACTATTTTATCTACCAAGAAATTAGCGCATTTCGAACAGGAACAAGCAAAAATTGAGGCCTGGATGGAAAGTCAGGCAAACCTTTCGGTACTTTACTTAAGCTATCCTGAAATGGAAGAAAACAGAGAAGAACAAGGATTTATACTTGATAATTTTTTGAAGAAGTAACGAAAATTTTAGCTTTCCATTGAAAATGATTATTTTTAATCCAAAATTTAGAAAATGAAAACATTATCTTCTTCGAATAAAACAAGATTAAAACAATATACGGCAGTTGCTGGAGCTTTAGTTGCTCAAGGTAATTTACAAGCACAAGTAGTTGCTACTGATTTAAATCCTGATGTTGTAGTTGATTCATTATCTGCTCCATTTATGTTGGATTTCAATAACGACTCGAATCCAGAATTGAACTTTTTCGTTCAGCACATAAGTGGTGCTTCTTCAACACAGGGTGTTCAATTTACCTATGAAGGTGCTTTAGCTGCTGCTTTGACAATGAATGGAGTTTCATTAGTTGGGGCTGCCGGAACGGGAAGCTCATCTTCCTCTTTTCAATTAACCGCACTGAACAATGGTGATGCCATTTCATCGGCTGCGAACTTCGGAACTTCCTCTTACAACGCATTAGGTGTAGACATTCTTGTTGACGCTGGGATACTCGGACAAATTCCAATTCAGCAAGGGAATTTCCTAAATCAATCAAACAAATTTTTAGGCGCAAAACTAAGCGCTGGAGCCAATACGTATTACGGATGGGTAGAGCTTTCTGTTAATTCAAACGCCTCACAAATCACCATTCATGGTTATGGTTATCAAGCAACTGCAAATACACAAATTTTAGCAGGTGAAGGAGCTAATTCAGGATTGGAATTAATTTCATTATCGGATAAAGTTACGATTGTTGGTACACCAGAACACGTGAATATTAATGTGACACCAGATGTAATCGGTGCAACTGTTTCCTTTGTTTCCATATCCGGACAAACGTTGAAAACAGAAAAGTTAACAGATGTAAACAATACGTTATCCTTTGATGAACTTAGTACTGGAATTTACCAAGTTCTTGTTTCCAATGGAACAGAAACAACGACACAACGTGTTTATGTAAAATAAATAATCATTCATTCAGAAAAGGCTGGAATAATCCAGCCTTTTTTTTTACCCAATTTGAGCCAATATGAGAAAAATTCTTGCTTTTCTGATTCTCTCCATTTGTCATGTAGTAACTGCACAAATAACAATCAACGAGGGCTGTAATAAAAATTACCTATCCTCTACCGACGAAAATGGCGATGCCAGTGATTGGATTGAATTACATAACGCTGGAACAACCTCTGTCAATCTAGTTGGATATGCTTTATCAGACAAATTGACCGTTCCAAATATGTGGATTTTGCCGAATATCAATATTCCTGCAGGTGGATTCCAACAAATATTTTGTAGCCAGAAAAATCGTTTTGGCTCTACCCCTTTTCAATTTGGTATTTCAGAACAAAATTTCACTCCACAAGTCGGATGGAGTCAACATCAGCTTGCAACTCCATTTTATTGGGATGGCGTTTCAAACGTGGTTATCAACGTTTGTTCTTATAACAATTCACAATACACGGAGAACTCGATCTTTAAACAAACGGCTACTCCCTACATTTCAACGATTGGTAGTTTTATCGATGGGAGTCCGGCAGCATGCTCTGCCAGCAATGCTTCCACTTATTACCAACGTCCAAACATCAAATTGAATAATGCGGTCATCGGTAACGGAACAATTCAAAATGGGAACACTGAATATCCAGCTCCTTTTGGGAATTGGTACTGGGGTGCGCGTCATCAAATGCTCATTAGAGCAAGTGAATTAATTTCGTCTGGATTGTCAGCAGGAATGATTAATTCCATCGGATTCGAAGTTGCCTGGACTAACGGTGAGAATTACACCTATGTCGATTTTCACCTAAATACCACAAGTTTAACGGAACTCACCAATGAATTCATTCCCGTACAAGGAAACCTGATTCACACCAATTTCAAACTAGACGGTAGCGGAGAAACGGTTTATTTATTTGACCCTTCGCAACAATTGGTTTCTAGTCTAACCGTTGAATCACCAGCAGCGGATATTTCTATTGGACGAACCCCGGATGCTTCATCAACGATCAAATGGATGAACCCGAGTCCTGCGAGTACCAATAACAGTAGTTCAGTTTATTCGGATAGCCTATCTCGCCCAATTAGCTCTCGTATTTCTGGAGTGGTAAATTCCAGTTTCTACTTGAAGTTATCCCATAATAACACAGTTCCATCTAAACTTGTTTACACAACCAATGGTTCGGAACCGACCTTTACTTCCACAACCTACACGGACTCTATTTTTGTATTTCAAAAAACAGTGATTCGCGCCAAAGTATTTCCCTTGAATGTCAATAGTACTTACCTTCCTAGTCAACAAACAGTAGTTACCTTTTTGTTTAATATCAGCCATGACACACCAATTTTGATGGTAACTACTGATCAAAGCAATCTTTATGGTTCCACGGGTATTTTTGATAATTGGTCGAGTGATTGGATAAAACCAGCACATGCGGTTTATTTGAATGAAGGCCTTGGACACCCATTCCTGTTTGAACGTAAAACAGCCATCCGCATGGATGGAGGAGCCGGAGGGAGCAGGTCAAATCCACAGCATTCGTTTAGACTTTCATTTGATCATGGTGCGCTTGGACAAGCACCTGTTCATTATCCACTGATTCCAGATCGTCCGGATAGAACAAAATACAGTGATATTTACCTTCGCAATGGCAGTAACCAATACTTGAACCTACCTTACAAGGACGCGAGTCAAGTTCGCATGATGAGCGAAGGAACCAAAAATTACTATTCCGCTTATCGTCCGGTGAGTGTGTACATTAACGGTTCCTATTTTGGACTCTATGAACTAAGGGAAAAATTCAACTCCGAGTACTTTGAACTTCAAGACGGAGCAAATAAGGATTCGTTGGAATTATTGTCCTTAAGTTATTGGTACAACCTAGTTTTACGAGCTGTAGAAGGAGATGTCGATAATTTTTGGGACTCATATGCTGATTTTCAAGTATTGAATCCTTTGGCTCCAAGTTATATGAGCGACGCTGATCAATACTTCGATTTAAAACATTACTCGGATTACATCATCGCAGAATCATGGATGGGAAATGTAGATTGGCCTGGAAACAACATTAAAATTTACCGTTCGGACAAAACCAATTGGCGCTGGCGTTTTGCCTTGATCGATCTTGAACTATCGATGCAACCGAATGGGTGGACAAGCTGTACAGATAACCACATCAATTATATGTTGGGACAAAGTACGGACCTACCTTTTATTAATATTTGGTTAAAAAGCATACAAAACACGAAATACAAAAACTATTTTATCAATCGCTTTGCTGATTTAATGAATACCAGTTATCAAACGGATGTGTTATTAGCGAGAGAAAACATGTTCTTTGAATCCATGGTAACTGAAATGCCAAACGAATATGCACGTTGGGGAGATCCTAATAACATTGCCGGTCAAATGCAAACGTTTGTGAACAACCATGAAGTTTTCCAAGATCAATTGGCTTGTCGAAATGAAGTTGTTTTTGATAACATCAAAACTGGATTTGGCTTGGTAAAAACAATCGAAGTGAACCTTGAAGTCTACCCGGAAAATGGAGGAGAAATCGCCTTGAATACCATTCAACCGGCAACTTATCCATGGAATGGAACCTACTTTGATGGGGTTCCTGTGAACATGACAGCAATCCCGAAACCAGGATACTCATTCTCCCATTGGCTTCCTTCGGCATTTGTAAACGACACGTTGCAGGATTCCTTGTCCACGAACATTACGGCTACAAACGGATTCTTTACTGCCATATTTAAACTAATCCCACCGCCACCAGATGGACCAGACATTCATTTTACGGTTGCACCGAATCCATCGAATGGAACGTTTGTTTTAACGCATGACAACAAAACGAAAGCGACGGGTTGCACCTATGAAATCTTTGATTTGAGCGGACGAATAATTACGCGTGGAACAGTCAACAATACCGCATTAGAAACACCGGTATCGATTCCCGAAATGCGCTCAGCGGTTTATATCTTGCGAGTGAACAAGAAGGAAGAAGTATTGTCGACGTTTAAGGTATTGAAGTACTAGACCTAAACTCCCTAAACAACTCCTCCGCAGCTTGGTACGCCAACATTTCGCCGGTCTTCACCTTAGACTCCATTTCGTGGTATTTGGCAAGCCAATGCTCATTTGTAAAAAAATCGCTTTGAAGCAGTGAGCGCATCATTTCCTCTAACACTTCAACTTCTTGACGTTTTCTGTTTTCTGTGAGCCATCCGTTGTGATTCATTTTAACGAAAAAGGATTCGATGTTTTTCCAAATTTCCTCGAAGCCTTCCTTCGTCATGCTACTCGCTGTATGGACTTGCGTGACCCAATCGTTTTCCTTTGCGGGAAATAAATGCAAGGCATTCGCATATTCTCTTCTCGCCCATTGCGACTTTTGAATGTTCTCGCCATCCGCTTTTGTGATGATCATTCCATCGGCCATTTCCATGATACCTCGCTTCATTCCCTGTAACTCGTCACCTGCTCCTGCAAGCATGAGTAACAAGAAGAAGTCGACCATGGAGTGAACAATCGTCTCGGATTGTCCTACACCGACTGTTTCAATGAAAATCACTTCAAATCCGGCAGCTTCACACAGGATAATGGCTTCTCTCGTATGACGTGCCACTCCGCCTAAGGTTGTACCAGCAGCTGTTGGACGGATAAACACACGCTCATTCGTAGACAATGTTTCCATGCGCGTTTTGTCCCCAAGTATACTTCCACCAGTAACGTTGGAGGAGGGATCAATGGCTAATACCGCCAAATTTTGTTTGTGCTGTAAAACGAAATTCCCGAAGGATTCAATAAGTGTGCTCTTGCCTACTCCTGGAACACCGGTGATTCCAATGCGCCAAGCTTGCTTTTTTTGGGAAAGGCAAAGTTGTAAGAGTTTATTTGCTTCGATGCGGTCCGCTGGACGACTACTTTCAATCAAAGTGATTCCTGCACTCAATGCGCCACGGTCCTGCTGACAGATGCGTTGAAATAAATCATCCGCACGACGTTCATTGAAACGGGCTTTCCGTTCCTTGAACCAATCGTTCAGACGTTCATCATTCGGCATCTAACATCTTTTTTAAAGCGGTGAAAGCAGCTTGAATATTTGCATGAATTTCAGAAATACGCGCATCCATCATGTAACATGGCGCTGTAATGATTTTATTTTCTGCGTCCACATGAACAGCTCCTAACGCGCAATCTGTTGTTTGCACCCCTGTTTGTAGAAGTCCAGATTCAAAGCCCGAGATTTCGTAGGGAGAAGCTGCATGTTTTGAACCAATAGTCATGGAAGCTTGAATGGATGATCCCTCAAAAGCTTTCGCTAAGACAATCGGACTCACACATAAAGCTACGATAGGTTTTCCAATGTTGACAAGGTTCACAAGTAATAATTTGACATCTGAACGAATGCTTCCAATTGGTCCATCAAAGGCCCATGTTGTAAAGTTTTTCGCACTCCCGAATCCACCAGGAATTACCAAGGCATCAATGTCCGCTGGAACTATTTCTGATATCGTTTTAATGTTTCCTCTCGCGATGCGGGCTGCTTCTATTAACATGTTTCTTGACTCAGGCATTTCTTGGCCGTTCAAGTGATTGACCACATGATGTTGCGTCGCATCAATTCCAATGCAAACTGCTTCAGCGCCCATTTGATCAATGGCCAATAAACTCAAAACCGCTTCTTGTATTTCTGCGCCGTCATAAACGCCACATCCAGATAATAATACGCCTATTTTCAACATATTAGCAAGTGTTATTTGACTAAATTACGATATAATTCCTCATACATCGGAAGAATTCGTGCCAAACTAAATTCTTCAGAACGCAATTTCGCTTGTTTTTTAAAGGTAGGATGATTTTCTGGCTTCAATAATTCAAGGGTATTTTTCGCCATGTCATCAATGTCACCAACGTCTGACAAATAACCTGAGTAACCATGAATGTTGACCTCCGGAATCCCACCTGTATTTGATGAAATTACTGGAACTCCCACTGCCATCGCTTCCAAGGCTGCAAGTCCAAAACTCTCTGTTTCCGAAGGAAGCAAAAATACATCCACCATTTCCAACACATGAGATGTATCGCGCACTTTTCCTAAGAAGATTACTTGGTCACACAGATTTAGTTCCCTACACAAACGCTCGCAATTGTAACGATCAGGACCATCTCCTACCAATATTAACTTTGACGGCAAAACGGCATTTACTTTTGCGAATACACGCAAAACATCATCAACGCGTTTAACCGGACGGAAATTAGAGATGTGACAAAGAATTCGTTCTCCATCACTGGCATATTTTTGTCGCATATACACGGTGTAATGCTCGTCTTCAGCATCTTCCACGACAAAATTTGGGATCACGTGAATATCACGTGTCACCTGAAAATGTGCGTAGGTATCTTCTTTCAAACTTTCCGAAACTGTGGTAACCGCATCTGAATGATTGATGCAAAATGTAATTACTGGCTCAAAAGATGGGTCTTTTCCTACAAGCGTAATATCTGTTCCATGAAGCGTTGTCACAAATGGAATATTAATTCCCTGTGCTTTCAATATTTGCTGGGCCATAAAGGCTGCAGAGGCATGAGGGATCGCATAATGAACATGTAAGATGTCCAACTTTTCGTGTTTCACCACGTCCACCATTTTACTGGCTAGTTGTGTTTCATACGGTTGAAAATCAAAAAGTGGATAATCTGTCAAGGAAACTTCGTGGTAAAAAATATTCTCACGGAAGGAACCAAGTCGAACTGGTTGCGAATACGTGATGAAGTGAATTTCATGTCCCTTTGCCGCTAGTGCTTTACCTAACTCCGTCGCTACAACCCCACTTCCTCCATAGGTTGGATAAAGTACAATGCCTACTTTCATGTTTATTTTGATAATGGAATAAATAATGTAATGCGATAGATGATCGGTAGAATCCTAACTACTTGTCCAAATTCATCTTTGATTTTGAAATTATAGGAACTTCTAAACGGACTATTATCTGCATTGATGACATCGAAGAATAAAGCTAAATTCAAATTGATTTTTGGCGCTAACTTCAAGTAAAATCCACCACCAACAAATAAGGTAGGCGCCCATTTTTTCTGTCCCGATTGGAACGTAATAAAATTAAATGGACTGTGCAGCATTTGAAATTCAACACCAGCAAATATCTTGTCTTGGTAACGCAAGTGTGCAAAAGCACCACCGCCATACATGTTGAACTGCGAATTTACATTGAGGTAATTGGACCAAGATCGGTGCAGTCGTAGTGATGGACCGATGATCAAATTATTAGGGAGCTTCACCGCGTATTTCAGTTCACCACCAAAGGTTCCACCGAGTTGAGATCCACCACCAAAAGCTTCGATTCCAAGTTCAGAACTTTGAATTTGTGCGCTAGAAGTAAACTGTAACAAACTGAGAAATAAGCCGAATATGAAATGCTTCATGTTTTTCTTTTCCACAAAGATAACTTGATTTAGGTCAAGATGTATGTTCTTCTTATCTTTGCAAAAACTTTCTCATGACACTTTTAGACGGTAAAGCAACAGCAGCACAAATTCGCGCCGAATTAACTCAAGCAGTTCAACAACGAAAATTAGAAGGAAAAAAAATTCCTCACCTCGCAGCTGTCCTGGTCGGTAACGACGGTGGATCTGTTTCTTACGTCAATTCGAAAGTAAGTGCGTGCGATCAAATTGGATTTGAAAGTACACTCATTCGCTATGATTCATCTGTGCCAGAAGACATTTTACTAGATAAAGTTCGTCAATTAAACGAGGATAAAAGCATTGATGGTTTTATCGTCCAACTTCCCTTACCAGCGCACATCGACGAACTAAAAATCACACAAGCAATTGACCCAAAGAAAGACGTTGATGGATTCCACCCACGAAATCTTGGGAACATGATATTAAATCTACCAGGATTCTTACCAGCAACTCCGGCTGGAATCATGGCGTTAATCGAACGAAACAACATCGAGACGGAAGGTAAAAATTGCGTCATTATCGGACGAAGTAACATTGTTGGCACGCCACTTTCCATTATGTTGGGAAGGAATGCAAATCCAGGAAACTGTACCGTTACTCTTGCGCATTCTCGCACGGAGAATTTGAAGGAAATCTGTTTACAAGCAGATATTCTCATCGCTGCTATTGGTCAACCCAACTTCGTTACAGCAGATATGGTGAAAAACGGAGCAGTAATCATTGACGTTGGAACAACACGTGTAGAAGATCCTACTCGTGAACGAGGATGGAGACTTGTTGGTGATGTTCACTTTGATGAAGTTGCACCGAAATGTAGTTTTATTAGTCCTGTACCAGGTGGTGTTGGACCAATGACCATCGCATCGCTGATGATGAATACCTTAAAAGCAATGGAATTAAAAGGAAAATAATGGAACAATTTGCCGTAAACGGAGAATATATTGAATTAATGGGCTTGTTGAAAGCGCTAGGAATTGCAGAAACAGGTGGACATGCGAAACACATAGTAGACTCTGGCATCGTATACCGAAACGGACAAATTGAAACGAGAAGAAGAGCAAAACTCATCAAAGGAGATATCCTCTTAATCGAAGATCTTAAAGTGGAACTAATTTAAGAGAGGCAAGACCAAACGGCCTTACCTCATCTTTTTATTTCCTACTTCCCATTTTATTTCAAATACCTAAAATCTTGACCTGCTTTAACGGTTAAAAGTGTTTCGTAAATCAAACGAATACAATTTTCTACGTCTTCTTTTTGAACCATTTCTACCGTTGTATGCATGTAACGCAATGGCAGAGAAATTAAGGCACTCGTTACCCCTTCATTCGAATATGCAAACGCATCTGTATCTGTACCAGTTGAACGAGATACGGCAGCACGTTGGAAAGGAATTTTGTTTTTCTCAGCCGCTTTGATGATTTGTTTCAAGAAATTGTTTTGAACGGCTGGACCATACGTTAATACTGGACCATCTCCAGATTTCTGATCGCCATTTTCGATTTTATCAACCATGGGAGTACCCGTATCATGACAAACATCGGTGATTAAAGCTAAATCTGGTTTAATGCGGTGAGCCATCATTTCTGCTCCACGCAATCCAATTTCTTCTTGAACGGAATTAACAATGTACAAAGTAAACGGCAATTTCTTTTTGGCATCTTTTAACATGCGGGCAACTTCAGCAATCATAAACCCTCCCATGCGATTGTCAAGGGCGCGTCCAACATATTTATTCTTGTTCAAGATCATGAATTCATCTTCAAACGTAGCTACGCAGCCAACATGAACACCAAGAGCTTCGACTTCTTCTTTGGAATTACATCCGCAGTCCAAGAAAATATTTTTCATGCTTGGCGTCTCTTCTTTTTGCTGACGCATGTGAATCGCTGGCCATCCAAATACTGCTTTCACTGTACCTTTATCGGTATGAATGTTCACACGTTTAGAAGGTGCAATCATATGGTCAGAACCACCGTTTCTTCTCAAATAAATAAATCCATCTTTCGTGATATAGTGCACAAACCATGAAATTTCATCCGCATGTGCTTCAATCACCACTTTATAGGGCTGACCTGGATTAATGATTCCTGCCACTGAGCCATAATTGTCTGTAATGTACTCATCAACATATGGCTTGATGTAATCCAACCACATTTTTTGACCAGCGGATTCAAATCCCGTTGGGCTCGCATTGTTTAAATAATTTTCTAAAAACTTCTCTGATTTTGCTTGAATGATTTTTCCCATTTTTTATTTCATTAATGTAATATTTCCTTTGACAATGTTTCGTGAACCACCGATACAATCCACTTCTAAATAATAATCAAAAACATCGGGATCGAGTTTTTTTCCTTTGTATGTTCCATCCCAACCATAATTTTGATCTGTTGTTTCAAAAACCAACTCCCCCCAACGATCAAAAATGCGTAAAATACATTTCTCTATCCAAAGTCCACGAACATAAAGCACATCGTTTTCTTGATCTCCATTTGGTGTGAAGGCATTTGGCACAAAGACATACGGTTCATCACACACAATTTCATAGACCTTTACTATGGCCGTGTCCGATTTGGTACATAGTCCGTCGGTTGCTGTTAACGTATAAATCATTGTTTCCAACGGTGAGACCATGGATTGCAAAGAGGACGGATTCACCATGCCAAACGTTGGACTCCAAGTAAAACTTGCATTTGTTGGAACAATCCCCGTTAATTGCGTTGTTCCACCAGGCATGATGATATTTGGATTTGCGGTTGCTAAAACATTACCGGAATTAAACGTGGAAACATACACAAATTGGGAATCCAATACCACACATCCTTGCGGTGATGTAGCCTGCAAGTATACATATTGCGACCCCGGCAATGTGCATTGAGCGTTCGCTTGATTATTCGGACTGATCACCACATTTGGACTAGACCAAAGATACGTGAAGGAACCTGAACCATTGTTTAACGCTTGCAATTGAAGGACACTCGTAATACAAATAGAATCTTGGCTCTGAATAAAGATTGATTCACCAAAAATAGAAACATGAACACTATCGATAACGCTACAATAGCCATTGTCCGCTTGAAAATAATACGTTTGATTCTGAGGATCGACAAGTGATAAAATTGGATTCTGAAGGTCCATATTCAGTGTGTCACCGAAATCTGCGAAATTGGACCAAACATATGATGTACCAAGACCTGTTAAGATGGGGGTCAATGTAGTTTCAACCGATTGACATAAAAAAATCGTATCCTGTAGATTCGCGAGTAAAGGAGCGGAAACTTGAACAGCCATCGAATAACTATCTTGTCCCAAACAGATGCTATCTGATATTGTCAATTGAATTGAATATGTACCGGGATTTGAAAAGGTAACGGTAGGATTAAAATTGATTGAATCCAATGTACCATTTCCTAAATCCCATAAAAAATCCGTCGTGAAGGTTGAACTATTGTTT
Organism: Crocinitomicaceae bacterium; assembly: GCA_024643365.1. Classification (GTDB taxonomy): domain Bacteria; phylum Bacteroidota; class Bacteroidia; order Flavobacteriales_D; family Crocinitomicaceae; genus UBA952. Next base: position 134,701 of record JAHENC010000001.1, read on the forward strand.
AGATTCACGGTGAATGGCGCGCAACCCAAGGTATCATCGATGGAAAAGAACGCTTGCAGAGGTACATCAAAAGCAAGAAAGACACTGTCCATCTTAGAACAATATGGATTGCTTACCTCGATAAAGTACCAACCAGGCGTAGCAACTGTTGCCGTAGAATCGTTCGGATTATTTAAAGGATTGGTTAAATTAACCGATTGTGACCAAATGAATTGTGTTCCAGTTCCATTGTGAAAAGCTACGAGTTCAAACGGATTGGAACTACACAGACTTATCGTATCTAACACATTCAATTGAATGGAATCCAATACAAGCACTTGAATATTTGCAGTGTCCGTTAATAAGCAAACACTATCTGTCACATAAAGGTTCACGTTGTATGTCCCTGCCTGTGTGTAGGTAATGGAAGGGTTAAAAATCACACTGGTTGTATCGCCGTTGCCAAAATCCCATAAATATGAGTCTAATTGAGTCGACGTATTTTGAAAATCAACGGTTAAATCGGTACAACCTGCAACGTTATTTGTGGTAAACGATGCACTCGGAATTAATTGAAAATCGAATTTAAAAACCAAATTATTACAATTGGAAGAATTGTTTGAGGAGGACCAAGCTCCCGGAGAAGTGGGGAAATCACTGTGAGCTCCACAACCACCGCAAACGGACTGATAAACAACACCGTTTTTATCGAAACGTGACGTTCCTCCATCTACGTGCTCTTGCGCTAATGAACCTCCGATATAAGAACCATAAAGTAATCCTGAAAAGTCATTTTGGACTACCATTAAATAGAAATCAAAACCTGTGGTTGTCGATTGAAAAGCATTTGGCGATATCGGCATTCCACTGATTGGAACCGACTGCAAAATATTGGCTCCCCATCCGGAAACGTACATATTTCCACAGATGTCTACTAGAAAAGCGGCTGGTGAAATATTGATGGACGGACTTCCATTTCCTAAAACGGTAGACGCTAGATTGGTCGTTAAATTTGGATTCAGTTTCAAGATGAACTGGCTACTTCCGGGATTGGAATAAGGCGCATTGTTGACTGGGAACGTTCCTCCAACCGATTGACCCAATAAGAAAATTTGATTCAAGCGATCAATTTCTACAAAAAATACTTGGTCATAGTTAGATGCGCCCACATAACTCGCTTTTTGAATGGAAGTTCCAGATGGAACTAATTTCACCACAAATCCATCCGTTTTTCCACCTTGAAAGGAAGGTTGATAGGCACCACTTGTTCCGAGTAGATTTGTCGAGCAGGTTCCACCAGCAAATACAATCGCTCCGAGTGTATCTAACTTCACCGAATAACAGGCATCGGAATTGTTTCCACCATAATAGGATGAGAACAGCAAACTTGAAAACGCTGCATTCAATTTAAAAATGACCCCATCTTGTCCGGCTGATTTTACCGCTTGAAAAGCATTTAAGGTTGGGAAATTTGTGGAACGTGTGCAACTGGCTATGTACACGTTGTTTAATGAATCCAACATAATTTCCCCACGGAATTGATCACCGTAGTTGGTCGTTAAGGAATCATAAGCCGCAACGGAATTGTATGGCAAAGCTGTTGAACGGTAATTGACTCCATCATTATCTGAACCGCCAACATAGGTTGACGCCAATAAATTCTGTCCATTCGAGGCTATTTTAGAAATGTACATATCTGTTCCTTGCCCTGAAAAGTATACGCCGTTGAACAAGAAATTTGCACCGGTCGTTCCTCCTCCATGCGTGGTTTGAAACGCTCCAGCAGTTGTAGGGAAATTCGTGCTAGATGTTGCACCGAAAACATAAATATTATTCAAGGAATCACAGATTAAACTATGTGCTGTTTCTGTTCCTTGTGTCATGTCTCCCCCACCTAAAAATGCCGACCAAAGCATATTTGTCCCTGTAGGATTATACTTTGTGACAAATACATCGGTAATGCCGTACGATCCTGCAATGGAGGTGAAATTCGGAGAAATGTCAAATGAATTTGCATTGGGAATGGGGAAATTATTCCCGTAAACCATTCCAGCTGAATACGCGGAACCATCATTTCCGTAAGTTGCTGTCATTCCAAAGTTATCAGAGACTGAACCATTATACGTCGCAAAAACAAGCACCGGATCAATGACTAACGGAAATTCATCATCGTACTTTCCTAATTCATAGCTGTAAATTCCCTCTTGTTCTTTATATGAACATAAAACGGGGGACTTTTTCCCATCAATGAGTTGGTACGCAAAAGGACGCTGTTCAATAATTTCCCCAATCGCTGTTTTTAATATCAATCGTCCATCTCGAATGCGGACAGAATTGAATTCACCGGCATAACTCCAACGAATTTCGTTTGGATTTGCTCCCGGCTCGACAAAGAATGAATACTTCAAGGCATTTTTCTCGCTTTCCCAAAGCAAATGAATGTCCGGGTAAAAATGCTCGTATTCCACTTCGGAATATGCGTGAACGTCATGAGTCCATTTCGTGGAATCGTTGCCAAGAAAGTAATTGTAATAATGTATAGAACGTCCTTCTTTCATAAGTAATTTGTCCGTTCCCGAGCCAAGAAACTTTTGCTGAATGAGCGCGGATTTCACACTTGGATTTTCTACATTTTTTAAATCATAGTGTGCTTTGTGCAGATCCGATAGATCTTGCAACTGAAATAAGATGGAACTATCTCCTATCCACAATTTTCCACCAGAAACAGAGGATTGAAACTGTACAACAGAAGGCCATTGCCCTTTGTTTTCAATGAATTGAATTTCATTGTGAGGAATTTCTTCATGGGAATCTTGCGCGGACACCTGAGCAAGTGACGCAAACAAGAATAACACAAAGAAGTATCGTAATTTCAAAACGGTTAATTTCACGCTAATTTAATCATTTCATGTCAGATTGAAATTAGGGTGCGTGAATCCCTTGAGAAATCCTTAAATTCGTCGTTCAAACACGAAATATGTCAGAATCGCGCAACCGTATTTGTCAACTATTTGATATTCAATACCCATTGATACAAGCTGGAATGATTTGGTGTTCCGGATGGGAATTAGCAGCCGCCGTTTCAAATGCTGGTGGACTCGGAATCATTGGTTCCGGATCGATGTATCCAGAGATTTTGGAAGAACAGGTCATTAAATGTAAAGAAGCGACAAACAAACCGTTTGCAGTGAATTTACCAATGCTTTATCCGGATATTGATAAGCACATTCAAACCATCATCAAACACCAAGTTCCAATTGTTTTCACATCAGCAGGAAATCCAAAAACATGGACAAAACTGCTTCAAGAAAATGGAATCAAAGTAGTACATGTGGTTTCCAGTGTAAAATTTGCATTGAAAGCACAAGATGCTGGAGTTGATGCGATTGTGGCAGAAGGATTTGAAGCAGGTGGACACAACGGACGCGATGAAACGACCACGTTTTGTTTGATTCCCATGGTCAAAGCTGCGATTCAAATACCATTAATCGCCGCTGGTGGAATTGGCACTGGAAGAGGAATGTTGGCTGCAATGAACCTTGGCGCAGACGCTGTGCAAGTGGGTAGTCGATTTGTAACTTCCACAGAAAGTAGCGCACATGAAAACTTTAAACAATATATCATTGCAAGTGAAGAAGGTGACACGATGTTAACATTGAAGGAATTGACACCAGTTCGTTTATTGAAAAATGAATTTTACACAAAACTAGAAACAGCCTATCAAGACGGAGCGGATAAAGAAAAACTAAGCGAAATTCTCGGACGTGGACGTGCGAAAAAAGGCATGTTCGAAGGAGATTTGGTGAACGGTGAATTGGAAATTGGTCAAATTGCCGGACTCATTGAAAAAATTATGCCTGCGGGAGAAATTGTACAAGAAATGATGACTGAATTTCATCATGTATTGAACGAACAAAAGAACTATTTATGATTCATTTTGAACGATTTAAATTGGAAAATGGCCTAACGGTACTTTTCCACAAAGAAGCATCCACCCCAATGGCCGTGGTCAATTTATTGTACGACGTTGGTGCACGTGATGAAAGTGAAGAAAAAACTGGATTTGCCCATTTATTTGAACATTTGATGTTTGGTGGATCGGTGAATATTCCTGATTTCGATGGACCACTTCAAGCCGCTGGTGGTGAAAGCAATGCCTTTACAAGCAACGACATTACGAATTATTACGATGTCCTTCCAGCACACAACCTAGACACCGCACTTTGGTTGGAAAGTGACCGCATGCTCTCTTTGGCCTTCACGGATAAAAGCTTAGAAGTTCAACGCAATGTCGTGATTGAAGAATTTAAACAACGTTACTTGAATCAACCGTATGGCGATGTTTGGTTGGAATTACGTCCATTGGCGTATACCAAACATCCGTACAAATGGGCGACGATTGGAAAAGAAATCAAACACATTGAGGATGCGAAAATGAGTGACGTGAAAGCGTTTTTCAAAAAGCACTATCATCCATCCAACTGCATTTTGTGTGTCATTGGAAACTTCGAGTTGGATTACGTAAAAGAACGTGTCAATCATTTTTTTGGTTCCATTCCGAAAGCGAAAAAATCTGCTCGTATTCTTCCGTTGGAACCTGCCCAAGACCGTTTTAAATCCAAAACACTGGTTCGAAACGTTCCTGCGGATGCATTTTACTATGCCTTCAAAATGCCGGAACGAAAACATCCTGGATATTACTTCGCCGATTTATTAAGCGACATCATGGGACGCGAGAAAGTCTCCAAAATGTATGTAGACCTTATCAAAAAACAAAAATTGGTTTCAGAAATCAATGCCTACATTACAGGGTCCATGGATGAAGGATTATTCATCATCACTGGAAAATTGAACGAGGGAAAATCGTTTGCTGAACTAGATAAGGAAATTTGGAAAATTCTTGCACACTACAAAACGACCTTGATTTCCAAAAAAGAATTGGAGCAGATTAAAATCAAACTTCGAACGGCACGCGCTTTCCAAGACCAAGGATTATTGAACCGAGCGATGAATTTATCCTTTTTTGAACTATTGGGCGATGCAAATGGCATCAACGAAGAACAAGAGATCTATCAATCAATTCATGCGGATGACCTCCGTACCTTTGCCAATCAATTGTTTGCCAAGAAAAATGGTGTTTTATTGAAAGTTAAAAAGAAAAAAAATGCTTAATCGTCAAGTTGCCCCGAAGCTCACACCCATAAAATCGATTGATTTCTCGGTGCCAGAGACCTATGAAATCCATGCTGGAATTCCCTTATATTGGAAAAACAACATTGCAAACGAAACGTCAAAAATCGAATTGCATTTTAATGCTGGAACCACGATCGAAACGCCTATTTTGGCCTCTTTAACTGCCGGACTATTAATTTCCGGTACGAAAACTAAATCAGCGATTCAAATACATCATGCCCTTGATGCGGTTGGTGCGTATTATGACGTAAGCGTATCACAAGAACAAGCAGTTGTTACATTGTACGCGTTAAACAGCTACTTGAAACAAGCATTTGATATTTTTCACGAAGCGTTGACTGCTGCCATTTTCCCTGAAAAAGAAGTACAGGAAATCTGCAATGAGCGTCAAGAAAAATTAAAGGTCCAACTACAAAAAGTCAATGTATTAGCACAGCGAAAAATACAACAAGTCCTTTTCGAAGAAACGCCCTATTCACAAGTAATTTCGCAAGGAGATTACGCAACGGTGAAACGTACAGACCTCATCACATTTCATCAAAAATACTATTTGAATGGATTGTCGAAAGTCTTTTTAGTGGGTGACCTTTCGAAGGAAGAGATGCTGGATATAAAAACAGCCTGTGCTGATTTCGCCGGGAAAGTATTCAATCCCTTGAACTGCAAGTTTAGTGGGAAAGCGCACATTGTTCACCAAGAAAAATCGGATGCCCTGCAAACAGCCATTCGCATTGGGAAAATCATGTTCAATAAAACCCATCCAGATTTTATAGCTTTTTCGGTAATGAATACCATTCTCGGAGATTACTTCGGTAGTCGTTTAATGAGTAACATTCGTGAGGACAAAGGTTATACTTACGGAATTGGATCCTACATGATGGAAAATACGAATTTCGGATATTTCATGATTGCGACGGAAGTTGCCAAAGAAGTGCGCGAAGCAACCATTCAAGAAGTGAAAAATGAACTCGAGCGACTGCAAACCGAATTGGTTCCAACAGAAGAGTTAGAGTTAGTGAAAAGTTACTTACTCGGACAATTGCTCAAAGCAGCCGATGGACCCTATGCAATGTTGGATTTATTCTCCGGAGTAGAATTACACGGCATGGACATCTCATTTTACAACAAATACATCCAAAAAGTACAAGAAATAACAGCGGAAGAAATACGCGAAATGGCTTGTAAACACTTGGATTGGAAAAGTTTGTCGATAATTAGCGTTGGCTAGCAACTTATTCAGTTAACTTTCGTTATAATAAATACGGGCTTTTTCCGTTGTTTTACTGATGTTTAGAGTTATTTTTCTGCTTTCAATTGTTTTGCTTTGTCAAAACGCATTTGCTTCCCATGTCATGGGTGGTGAAATCAGCTATAAACATTTGGGAGGAACGAATTATCAATTTGAATTGATTTTTTACCGCGATTGCAACGGCGCAGATGTCAATCCAGTATCTGAGCAACTCAAAGTTTGGAACAATCCAAGTTTATCGTCCATCACGGTCAATTTCGTTTCTCGTCAAGATATTTCCCCAACTTGTTTGCCTGTTGCGGGCTCACCTGGACCTCTACTTTGCGGAACAGGAAGCAACGGCGGGAACGGGCAAGGAGCTGTTGAAAAAGTACTGTACCGAAGTGCGGCTGTTTCTTTAACAGGTGTCCCTCCGGCAAATGGCTGGATTTTCACTTACGAAAACTTTTCCCGAAGCAACACCGTTTCCAATTTAATGAATCCGGCGAACTATGGAATCACCTTGGCAGCGAAAATTTATCACTTAGATAATCCAGACGATTCACCTGTGTTTTTTCAAGATCCACACTTTGTCAGTTGTGCTGGAACTCCATATACGTTTAACGGAAATGCCATCGATCCAAACTTGGACTCCTTGGTTTTTTCCTTCGGAATTCCTTATAACAACATTCAAGGAGCAAGTTACAATCCTCCGGTTGATCCTATTCCGGTTCCATTTGAACTTGGATTTAGTGCCAATAATCCTACACCAAATCAAAGTTTAAATCCAGGAAATATTCCAGCAAGTTTAAATCCAGTCTCTGGTGAATTAACCTTTACCTGTGTGAATATTGGGAATTATGTCGTGAAGGTTCTGGTGAAATCCTATCGCCAAGGAATTTTAATTTCAGAAGTTGAACGCGAAATGCAATTGATGGTCATGCCGTGTTCAGGCGCAAATAATCCGCCTGTGATTACGCCACCATTTCCAGGGAATTCCTTCGATCTAACCGTGAATGCAGGAGATTTGGTTTCCTTCAACTTAAATGCAAGCGATGCGGATCTACTTCAAGATGGCAGTCTGCAAACATTAACGATGACTGGATCTGGTCCAATGTACGGCACGAACTTCACCTCAAGTTCAGGTTGCAGCATTGCGCCATGTGCGAGTTTAACTTCTGGATTTCCATTCAGTGGAACAGGCGCTATCAGTACCAATTTCAATTGGCAAACCACCTGTGACCACATCTCTGATGCGCAAGGAAATGCCATGAGTCAAATGACCTACAACTTTGTATTTCGTGTGCAAGACGACTATTGCCAAGTTCCTCAAGTAAGCTATGCAACAGTAACCATTCACGTTTTGAATCCAGGAATCATTAATGCACCTGAAATTAATTGCATTCAAACGGCAAATTCAAACGATTTGACCATTTTCTGGGATCCTGTAACCAATAACAACAATGCATTTGTGTCTTATCAAATCTATTCGATTCAAAATGGATTAATTGGAACAGTTACAGACATCAATGCGAATAGTTTTATTGTTCCAGCAATCTACACACACCACGAATTTTATCTTGCTGTGCAGTCTGGATGTAATGGCGGAACACTTCGTTACAGTGATACAATCTCTAACATTTTTCTGTCACTCGTCAATCCAAACAACGGAACGGCGGTTCTTAACTGGAATAAACCGCGTGCAACACCGCTTCCAACCTACAACGAGTACTTTTACATTTACCGAGAATATCCAACAAACTTCTTTAACTTTTTGGATAGCGTTCCCTACAATCAAACAAGTTACATCGACACGATTGATTTGTGTGATGAATTCATTCGATACCGTGTGAATTTAACTACGACCTCATGTAATTTTAATTCTAACCGTCCGGGTGACAATTTAAGCGATATGTTTACACCTGATATGCCGGTAATCTATTCAGTTGGATTCGACACGACGACCTACCTGATGAACATCCAGTGGAATCAAAATGCACAAGATGACACATACGGTTATGTTATTTACACCTTCGACGCGAATGGGTTTCTATTTGAATTAGATACGGTTTACGGAATTGGAACAACGAACTATTCATACCTCGTGAATTCCCCTGGCCCATTCTCATACTCTGTTGCCGCATTCGATTCTTGCTTCACCTCAGCGAATCCACCAACTTTTCAAACATCTGCAAAAGCGCTAGTACACACGTCTATTCTCGCGAGTTACAGCATCAACATGTGCGCTGAAGAAGCGAATCTTTCTTGGAGTTTATATGGTGGAGCACCGGTGACAAACTATGAAATTTGGTCTAAGAACAACAACCAATGGACACTGTTAGGCAATACCAGTGACATGAGTTTTCTTGCGCAATTAACACGAGGACAGTCTTATTGTATTTTCATCAAAGCAAATTTGAGTAATGGGAAAGTAGCCTTTTCGAATCCATGTTGTTTCTTGATGCCAAGTCCAACCGCTCCGGCGTATCATTATTTTAAATTGGCGACAGTCAATGGAGAGTTCATTGAACTATACGATTACGTCGATGCCACCGTTGGAATTACAGAAATCATCTTTGAACGCAAGGATACACTTGGGAATTTTGTAGAAATTGGTCGAGCACCAGTTGTTGGAAACGTTGCTAAGTTTACTGACGAAGATGTAGAACTAAGCCTACAAGCATGGGAATACCGAAGCATGTACGTGGACAGCTGCGGGAATCCAGGTGCGTATGCGAACACCAATAAAACGATTTTTGTCACGGGAACAGCGGATCAATACAACATGATCAATACCATTTCATGGAATCCTTACGAATTATTTGATGGCGATGTGATGGAATACCATGTGTACCGAAATGCGTATGGCACTTTCGAAAATACACCAATGGCGATTGTCCCGAATAACGTTACGAGTTTAACAGATGATGTTTCTGCCTTACGAACGAATGGCGAGGTATGTTACCGAATTGAAGCGGTTGAAGGACTGAACTCCTATAACTTTAGTGAAACGAGTCGTTCCATCGATGTGTGCATTCCATATGATCCATTGGTGTTTGTGCCAAACGCTTTCACTCCAGATGGGTTAAATCCAATTTTCTACCCGGTTGTTTCCAACGCTGATCCAAAAAACTATACGTTTAGTATTATTGATCGTTGGGGACAAATCGTTTTTGAAACTTCGGATCCAACTATGGGTTGGAACGGCAAGATTTCCAGTTCTGGACTAGATGCCACGAACGATGTCTTTTTGTACCGCATTGAAATTACGACACAAACAGATGAGTTGATTGTGAAAAGAGGATATGTGACGTTAATCAGGTAATGGAAACAAAGAAAATACTCATCATTCAAACAGCGTTTCTTGGCGACGTCATTTTGGCAACTCCTCTGATTGAATCCCTATCAGCTTCTTTTCCATCTGCACAAATTGATTTTCTTTTGAAAAAAGGAAATGAAGCATTGCTGATCGAACATCCCAAATTACGTCGTGTACTCATCTTTGATAAGTCCCAAAAAAGAAAATCACTACTTGATTTAATCCAAGAAATTAGAAAAGAAAAATACGATTTGGTATTAAACCTTCATCGCTTTGCTTCGTCTGGATTGATAACCATTTTTTCTGGAGCGAAAGAAACAAGGGGATTTTCAAAGAATCCATTTTCATTCTTCTACTCCAAACGATTTCAGCATTCCATCAGGAATGGGAAACATGAAGTCGATCGAAATTTGTCACTTATTTCCGACCTCGTTGAAAATCCACAGCGCAGACCACAATTATTCCCTAGTAAAGCAGACCTAGACTTTGTTTCGAAATGGAAAAACGAATCCTATTTTTGTCTTGCACCCGCATCTGTTTGGTTTACGAAACAAGCTCCACCAGCTGTTTGGCAATATGTGATGGAAAAATTTGATGAAGAAGGTGTTCAATTTTATTTATTAGGAGGTCCTGCAGACCATGAACTTTGCGAAGGAATCAAAGTCATCAGTCAGCGAAACAACGTGCATAATTTAGCCGGAAAACTAAGTCTGATGCAATCTGCCGCGTTAATGAAGGATGCCAAACGAAATTTCGTCAATGATTCAGGTCCATTACACATTGCATCCGCAGGAAATGCTCCAGTCAGTGCCTTCTTTTGCTCCACCACTCCTGAATTCGGCTTTGGTCCATTGTCAGATGATTCGAATGTCATTGAGGTTAAAAACCTGGACTGTAAACCTTGCGGACTACACGGACACAAATCCTGTCCAAAAGGACATTTTCAATGTGGAAATGGATTGATTGAGGCGATGAATCGATAGTGAAATGACAATTGTGATCATTTGATACTGTTACGCTGCAAGTTGTACTGCTGCGACAATAAATCACCTAATCAAAACCACACTTCCCGTTACCTGGAATTTATTCACGTAGCCAAGCTCTTTGTACTTGACTAAATACGAATACACGCCATCTGGCGCATCGAAGCCTGCGAGGGAAGCATCCCAACCTTGTTTTGGATCTTGGCTGTAAAACACGAGTTCTCCCCAGCGGTCGTAGATGGATAGTTCATAGCTTGCCAATTTCATGTTTTCGGGGAAAACAGCTGTGAACTCATTGTTCAATCCGTCGCCGTCGGGTGTGAAGGCATTCGGAATGAAGACCACAGGATCGTGTTCAACGACAATGACTTGCGAAGTGGTATCCATGCAACCGATTTGGTTACTGACTTGCAAGCTAACCAAGTAGGAACCTGCTTCTTCAGGGAAGGTATGTTCGGGCGAGAAAATACTGTCGTTGCATGCTCCATCGCCAAAATTCCAGTTAAAAAAGTAGGCATTCGAAGAGTTGTTTTCCAAGATGGTTGTTGGCATGTACAATGGAAGTACAGAATATTGTGGCGTGAAATCAGCTACGGGATTGGCTACAATCGTCATGATTTGATTCACGACCTGTGGACAACGTAAACCAAGACTGGTATTTGTGATTCCAACTGAACTCGGAGTGAAGGTATAGTTTTGTGTGGCTTGGTTGTTGAAAGTGGGAGTCCAGATTCCAGTAATACCCTCGATGGAGACATCTGGAAAATTGAAAACGGCATCTTCACACAAGGAATCAGCGAAGTTAAAGCTTGGAGAAAGGGTTGGAATGATGGTCATGGTTTCATTTACGGACGATGCGCACGCACCAAGAACGGTGCTGATATCTGGACTAAACGTGTAGTTCGCACTCATTTGGTTGTTGAATGCTGGAGTCCAGGTCCCAGAAATGCCATTGATACTGGTTGTTGGAAAAACAAACGATGATCCCTCGCACAAATTATTCACAAGGGAAAAGCTGGGTGCTGTTGGTGGAACTATGACCACATCCTGCTGCGTTGAAGCAACGCAAGTTGCGGTATTATTTAGGTCAGGCGTAAACGTATATGTTGCACTGTTTTGATTGTTGAATGCGGGAGACCATGTTCCTGTGATGGAATTGTCAGAAACAGTTGGAAAGGTTAATTGACCGTTCAAACAGATAGTGTCTAGGAAGCTAAACGTTGGAACGGTAGGAGAAACAATGTTCAGTGTGTGTTGAGTCGTAGAAGGACACCCTAAAGCTATCGTGGAAATGCTTGGCGTAAAGGTATACGTTAAACTATTTTGGTTGTCAAAAGCGGGAGACCATGTTCCGGTGATGGAATTATCAGAAACCGTTGGGAACGTCAATTGTCCGTTAAAGCAAACTGAATCAATCAAGCTAAACGTAGGAACCGTTGATGGAATAATACTCACCGTGTGTTGTGCTGGGGTTGGACATCCCACCGCTGACGTGGAAATCGTTGGAGTAAAGGTATACGTTGTGGTATTTTGGTTATCGAAGGCTGGAGACCACGTTCCGAAGGCGCCTGTTTGCGTCGAAACCGGAAACAGCAGGTTGTCATTCTGACACAAGGTTGTGGCGAAATTGAAGATTGGTGTGATTAGCGGAACAATCTGCACGGTTAGTTGCAGTGGCTGATTACACGTTGTATCATTGGGTAAGAAGAAATACGTTCCTGAACTTTGATTATTGAAAGCTGGAGACCAAACGCCATCGACATTGTTCAAAGAAACAGATGGCAAGGTGTAACTCGTTCCTTGACAAAAAGGACCAACGTTTCCAAAATTTGGATAGACAATCTCCGTGAGACTGATGGTAGAATCATTCGACGTATTGTTCCCAAAATTACTTTCTGGATAAACGCCTAATTGCGTGCTATTCTGGTTCACCACCATGCTTAAACTAAACGGACTAGAAATACTTGCGGGAATGGTTACCAATGTACTCAAGCTCAAACTATCACCAATGAGAATGTTTGAAGGCAAGGTCACCGTTGATAACAACACATTATTATTAACATAGACCGAGATAGGTGTTCCCGCTAGCAAGGTATCATTCGAGTTGACATTGTACACCGTATAATCCAAGGTTAAGTCATGATTTTGACAAATGTCTTGACCGGTAATGCTGTCGAGTGAAATGGTCGCATCGGGAAGTTCGGATTGGATGGAGGTGATAACCGTAGAAATGAATCTTGGAGGATTCGAATTTAAAGTGATTAATGCACTTGTATCACCAACATTTAGGTAATTATTGACAGCGTATGTATCAATATCCATATTCCAACTTGTGTTGCTTCCTGTAAAACTGTTTGTTCCGTTAAAAGGATTATTCGCGGGGTTTTGAGCATTATTCAATATATTGTTATTGAATTTTATAGATTCGCCTGAATAAAGATTTGAACTGCCATTGTATGCAATGTATGTTATTTTAGCACCGGCCGTACTTGTGACATTTAAATTGTTAATTGGTATGTAAAAAGTGGTGTTGTTAACTACGGTTCCTACCATTTGTACAAAACCGTCGTAAATATTCAATTGCTTATTCGGAAGGGTCGGATTTGAATAAACTACGATCAAATTCCATCCAGAATAATAATTCATGTTGCTGCAATATAATGAAATGAGTGGATTCAAGTCAAAGTTGCTAACCTGGTAAAGACCACTTCCAAAACTTTGAACATACGATGTTATGTCTTTTACAGCCGAAAAAAATAGTATTGGAGTCCAAGTTGGGGGATGAATATTTGCAACATGAATAAGGTCAGGAATAATTGTATTGCCATTAAGATTTAGTGTGGTTCCGGCACCATTACCAATTCCCGACCATACTAAATAAGCACCAACAATTGTTTGGGTTGCTGCTAAATTTAAAGAAGCTGACGAATTAGTTTGCATGACACATGATTGCGGTACAAGTGAAATGTTATCGTAAGGATTATGCGACTTGCCAATTATTGTGTAATCATAAGGGCCGTTAAATTGCTGGAATAAAGATAAGGGAACAGATGTGCCTTGCCCTTTGCCAAAGAATGGCAACAAAATCAACAAGAACAGCACATACTTTAACATCTGAAAAACAATTGTTTAACTACAAGACAAATTTAAGCGTAATTTGTTCTTGAAAAAATAAAGTGGGGCTAAAGATTGCGGGGAATTCATCCACTTTGCACCGCTGGATATGCAATCCTGCGGTACTATAAGCGATTAAAATTTTGGGGAAAGCTAAAATGAAGGAACTATTTTATGACTTTTTGTATTCCGCATGATTTCAAATACAGCGGTACGGGCTTTTCATCCTCCACATTCGTCACACCCCAAATTGACGCAAATGGTGGTCGATGTGCTTATACAAAAGATTGTTCCATTCCATCGCTGTTAATTTCCCCAAGGACAAGGATGGTCTAGCCGACAATTGTTCTGGACCCAACTCTTGAATTTTCTGGATGTAACCAATCAACTTGCCTTTCTCTGCTTCGATGTCGAAGTTTTGGTTCAAACGAATAAATGTTGGTCCTGTCGGTAAGTTTTGACGGTATGGTACTTCATTTACCATGGATTGCTTAAAGAAAGTTTTCAGCATCCATTTCATGATCATACCCGGTTTATCGGTATTCTCTCCGAGCGCTTGCTGATAAGCGACACAACAATGCGACAACATCTGACCTGCATTCATTTTACCCCATAGTGCAGGAGTTTCATTTGTTAGTGATGAAATTCGTGTTGTTAATTCAACAGTCGTTTCTGGGGAATAAATATTCGGTAAAGCCATTTTGAAAAAGTTTGTTCAATAAAAAAGCCATCCGCAGATGGCTTTTAAAATTATGCTAAAACTTCTTTGACCAAGTCAGCGGCTTCTTGTAGTTGCACTGCTGAATGGACATTCAGTCCTGATTCGTCGATTAATCGTTTCGCTTCAACAGCGTTTGTTCCTTGTAAACGAACAATGATTGGAACTGGAATTTCACCGATGTTTTTGTACGCATCAACGATTCCTTGAGCAACACGGTCACAACGAACGATTCCACCAAAGATGTTGATTAGGATTGCTTTCACATTTGGATCTTTCAAGATGATGTGGAATGCTTTCTCAACGCGTTCTGCGTTTGCTGTTCCTCCTACGTCCAAGAAGTTCGCTGGGTTACCACCTGAAAGTTTGATGATATCCATCGTTGCCATAGCAAGTCCTGCACCATTTACCATACATCCAACGTTACCGTCTAATTTCACGAAGTTCAATCCAGCCTCATCAGCTTCTACTTCTGTTGGATCTTCTTCCGTTTTATCGCGCATCGCTGCGTACTCTGGATGACGGAACAATCCGTTTCCATCCATGGTAACTTTCGCATCTACTGCGATGATTTTATCATCCGATGTTTTGAACAATGGATTGATTTCAAACATCGAAGCATCGATTCCTACGTATGCATTGTATAAACAAGGAACGAATTTGCACATTTGTTTGAACGCTTCACCGGATAATCCAAGGTTAAAAGCAATTTTACGCACTTGGAATCCTTGAAGTCCAACACGTGGATCAACGAATTCTTTGTGTAATTTTTCTGGAGTATGTTCAGCAACGTGTTCAATATCCATTCCACCTTCTGTAGAATAGATGATCACGTTTCTTCCTTTTTCACGGTCAAGTAAAACAGACATATAGAATTCCTCAGGCTCAGAAGCTCCTGGATAGTAAACATCTTGTGCGATTAACACTTTATTTACTTTTTTACCTATTCCATTTGTTTGAAGTGTTGTGAGGTGTCCACCAAGGATACCAGCCACTTTTTCTTCTACTTGATCAAGTCCTTTTGCGATGACAACACCATGTGAACCAGTTTCTTCCACTGTTCCTTTCCCGCGTCCACCAGCATGTATTTGCGCTTTCACGACAAACCAACTTGTTCCTGTTTCCTCCGATAATTTTTTAGCAGCTGCCACAGCATCTTCTACTTTATCGACTACTATCCCCTCTTGAACGGCTACGCCGAAACTTTTTAAGATAGATTTTCCTTGATATTCGTGTAAATTCATTGTTGAAATTTTGCGAGGTAAAAGTACGTTTTTTCTCGGAATTGGATTTGAAAAATTAAATTATTTTACTCCATGCGATTTTTCCATGACGAAGAAATTTCTCTAGAAGCAAACGCATTGTTTTTAAATTCACTCACATGACCCCAAATGGAGTCGATGGCATGTTGCAAAGCAACACTTTCTTCTTCCATGGCGTTCTTGATTAATTCTGGACTTGAGAAGTGTTCCTTCACAAAGTTCGTGTCAAATTTACCACTTCTAAATGCTTCATGTTTCAATACGAATTTCCCGAAATCAAGCGTTGTTTTAACGCCAGAAATTTGATAATCATCGATGGCTTTAATGGCACGATCAATCGCTTCTGTTCGTGTTTTTCCCCAAACGACCAATTTCGCGATCATCGGATCATAGTAAATAGGAATTTCCATTCCTTCCTCAAATGCATCATCTACACGCACGCTTTTTCCTGTTGGAATGCGGTAGCGGTTCAATGTTCCGATGTCCGGTGTGAATCCATTTAAACTATCTTCTGCATATACACGAATCTCCACAGCATGACCATGAATGGCTAACTCATCTTGAAGTTTTGGCAATCGTTCGCCACGTGCAACGCGTATTTGCCATTCCACAAGGTCAAGTCCCGTGATTTCTTCGGTTACTGGATGCTCCACTTGCAATCTCGTATTCATTTCGAGGAAATAGAAATCTAAGTTTGCATCGATTAAGAACTCCACTGTTCCTGCTCCCTCATAATTGCATGCTTTACATACTTGAACTGCTGCCGCACCCATTTTCTCACGGATTTCAGGCGTCAGAACCGCACTTGGAGCCTCTTCTATCACTTTTTGATGGCGACGTTGAACAGAACATTCACGCTCAAAAAGATGCACCGCATTACCATGTTGGTCGGCAAAAACTTGGATTTCAATGTGACGTGGTTGATTGACAAATTTTTCAATGAACACCGCATCATCGCCAAAAGAAGAACGCGCTTCATTTTGTGCTAAGATCATTTGTTCTTCGAATTCACTGTCTTCGTATACAAGTCTCATTCCTTTTCCACCTCCGCCAGCGGAAGCTTTGATTAAAATTGGATAACCTACTTCAGCAGCGATTCGTTTGGCAGCTGGAATATCAGAAATGGCTTCATCTACTCCAGGAACTAAAGGAACGTTATACTCTTTTACCGCTTGTTTTGCGCTTAGTTTATCTCCCATGAGTTCCATTGACTCCGGAGAAGGACCAATTAATTTCATTCCCGCATCCTTCACTTTACGTGCAAAACCGGAATTTTCAGAAAGAAATCCGTAACCTGGATGAATCCCGTCAACTCCGAGGTCCTTACAAATCTTCAAGATTAAATCTTGTTGCAAATAACTTTCAGCCGATGGACTTTTTCCGACATATACAGCTTCATCAGCTTCTAGAACATGAGGCGCATTGGCATCCGCATCCGAATAAATAGCCACACTTTGAATATTCATTTTTTTCAAGGTTCTAAGAACCCTTCTGGCGATTTCACCACGATTTGCTACGAGTACTTTTTTCATATTTTCTTTTTTGTTTTCTCAACGGATTCCGGAGTGCTAATTTGATTATTCGGAACCGTAACGGCTTGTCTTTTTCTTTTATCCACGGGTTTTTTACCGTCCTTTTTACCTTTTATAAGGTAAAGTGCCTTTTGAATGAATTGCAATTCATTCCAATGATTAAATTCTTCGCGATAAGAAACCCCTATTCCCTGCGTGAATGGTCCAGCATTTTCGTTTACAGAGCTATTATTTGATTGGTTGAAAGCACGGATTCTAAAGTTTTCTTTGATTTTATACTCTACACTAACGTCACCAATCACCGAGTTTTGTACGTTTTTAACACCATTCAATTCACTCGTAGAGGAACGGTTTTCCACACCAAAACTTCCCGAGATAACCAGCCTATCATTTAAAATTCCTTTATTCATTCCAATGGCAACACTTGTTTCACCCTGTGTGGCATCTGAACCTACATCTAAATTCAATTTATAATTTTCGGATAAATTACTCAGCGCAGCATTGATTTGTGATTCAATTAAATCCAACGCAGCTGATCCCCCTGCGGAAATATTTCCCTTTAATGGTTGAAACTTACTAACCAACAACAGCGAGAAAAACTGGCGATTTTTTTCATCTGAATCCGCTAATACACGGTCAATCAAGGCTCTTCCCGTTTCTGGTGCGCGTGGCGCTTTAATGTCAAAAGAAATTTGTGGAGACAACAACTTGTCTGACAATCGCAAGTAACAGTATATGTCTTGATTCACCAACGACCTATCCGCGAGTTCTGGACTTAGTTCCAAGATAGATGCTTTTTTCGTTGCCACCGTATTAACATCAATCAAGGCGTCATACGGATCACCTGTCCATTCAATAACCGATCCACTTTCAATCATAAACAACTGCTTAATGGATCCCATTGCGAAGTTATACTTACTTCCGGAGGCAATACTGTACTTTCCAATCATCGTTAATTGATCCAATTGGTCTAGTTTGATGTTCATTTTACCATCGCCACGAGCGATGATTTCATCTCCAATTTGATCGTTGAAAATTAATTTCATTTGAGCATCTTGGTTAATCGTAAAGTTCAAGTCCAAATCAATCCCAGTAAAATCTAATTTTCGTTCCAATTGTTCTTGAACCGTTGATTTATTGATGAATTGAATAAAATCATCTTCTTTTTCAATCTCTGAGACCCCATACATCGGGAAGATAATTTCGGTGTTTTTCTTCGTTTCCAGATCAACAAATACCTCCAAGTCACTTTCTGTACCAGAAATATTCACTATTCCACGAGCAAAAGCTTTTCCGTAATAAATATCGCCATCCTTATATTTCGTGTTGAGGACCATAAATTGATCAATCGCTGCATTTCGTTTGGTCAGTGGATTGATTTTACGAATATCATCCTCCATGTTGAATTGCAAATCAAAGTTCCAATCGCTGAAATTACTGTGGTTGATGGTTCCGATGATATAAGAAACATTTCCGGCCTCATCGTATAATGGAATGTTTGTGATTTCAAATGATTCTTCTTTTACGTCAATAATTCCTTCCGTTCGATATTTGACGCCAAGTAGTTCCACTTGTGCACCACCATTTAACAGTCGTAATTTCCCGCTTAATTCTGGCTTATCAGGACTACCTTTTACTTGAATGTTCCCATTGATTTTTCCTTGAATGTCTTTCACTACTTCTGGATCGAGGAAGGCATTTGCGAATTTGATATCGGTTTGGTCGAATTTCAACTTAAGATCCAATTCATTTTTCTTCACCGCATACAATCCATTGAAATCAAAGGTGCGCAGACCACGGTATTTCAATTCTCCTTGCATGAAGATACTTTCGCGTTTTTCGTTCCAATCTGTAAGTACGGAAACAGTTCCGACCTCTTCCCCATCGATGGAAAAATTCTCTAAACGTGCATCACAACTGAAGTTAAAGTTGGTATAAGGATTGGAGACATCGCCCCAACCAGAGAAGGATCCTCCAAATACTTGATCCGTTCCAAACATGTGACTTAATTCTTCCAAATTAAGTTGGGTAACTTGATAATGGAGTTTGTCTTGGTCGTTTTTAGTAAGGCAGCCGGCAATTTTAATTAATTGTCCGCCTCGTGACAAACGAAAATCTTGAATACTTAAATCGTTATTCGCCAGGGTGATATCTGATTCGTTTTCAATTTCCCACTGGAATCCATTGATGGAGAAAAAAGAAGGTTTTAAAACAAAATTAATTTGATCATCCTCCATGATGGAAGTGGTCCATTTAATCGCAGAATAATCGTTGGACTGTTTATCCCAAATCAAGGATGATTCTAGAATTCCATTTTTCCCTTCGTTTAAAAACTCTACACCTTTAAAAGACATCGAATCATCATAATTCAATTCAGCAATAGCCAAATTGCCATTGATGCCCGAAGAAGTGATGGATTGATTCATGTCAATCGCATTCAATCGCAAATCATCAAAGCGAATTTCCTTACTTTTCAGTTTTGCAACGAGCAAATCCTCCATGGATTTAAAAGAACCACTCAAGACTGTTCCACTCGAAATGTTTAGTCCAGGCACAAATATCTTCAAGAAATCATTGATATCATTCACTTGAAACTGATACGTAAAGTCGCTGTGCGCACGATTGTTTTCCTTCAGGTGTTTCGTTACAGCAAGGGATGGAAATACCATCGAAAGACTTTGTAGGAAATCATCCACAACAGTTTTGTAATCAATTTTTCCTTGAATACGCGCACCCAAAATTCCACTTTGTAAGTTAATGAAATCCGAATTGTTTTGTCGATCAAAAATGAGGTTAGAATGATTTAACTCCATTTTATTTCCCGCCTCTTCATAGGAAAGTTTACTCGCATTTAACAATCCTGTTAACTCGTCAAAACTCGACCCATTGATTGTGGCATTGATTGTGGTAATCAAATGAGATTCTTCCGCATCCGTCAGGTTTAGGTTTTTCAGGTCACTTGAATGAATAGCTAATTCTACTTTGTAATGAGGGATATCGTTGAGTGAAATTGTTCCGGAATAATCCAAGTCTAAGTTTGGATCCTTAATTTGGAGCGTAGATTTAAATTGCTCATCGACAATTTCTCCTTCTGTCAACTGGAGATTCGTATACGCATAACCGAGATAGTCCAAACGGCTCAACTCTGCAGACATTTTCTTCAATTCATAGTCTCCGTCGTTCGAAAAGAATCCATCAAATCGAACAAAGCCATTTGCTAGCCCTAAATCACCTACATCAGTTAATTTGGCAAGATCTAAGGATTGAACTTGAATGAACGTTGAATCAGCCTGAACAGGACTTAAGGCTACGCCATCCGACTTAAATTCCAAACGCATTGGACTTTTTAACCCCACTTTTCCAATAGCTGTTTGCGCTTCTTTCAGCTGTACCTGAATTCGCGAAAGGTTTCCATTGATTTGAAGGTTTTTGATTTTTGCAAAATCTAATAAGTCCACTGTCGAACCCAAATCAATCGAAGAAACTCCTTCCGGCATCTTTAATCGCGCTAAATCCTGAACAGAAATATAGGCGGAACTTACAAATTCATTGAGTTTACCTTTATCACCTAAACGAAAATCAGGAAGCACAAGATTTCCTTTCAGGTAAGAATTTCGTCCGAACCTCAGATGTAAATCAGTCAATGTGAGGTTTCGTAGTCTTTCAGAAACAGTCCCTGAGAGTGCAACTCGATCGGACATTCCTTTTAAATCTGGTGCGAAATAACTGATATCCGCTAAATGCACGGTGCTTGGTGCAAGAAACGCATCGAAAATCACCTCATCATCAAACGAATCGAAAGCACCCCAATCCTTGAAATCAAAATTAAACTTTGGAAAGTGAATATTTGTTCGTGCTGTTTTTATCTTGAAATTTCGCAAGTGCAAGCCTTTTTCAAGAATGGACACATGCGCCGAAAGTTGATTGATCTGAATTCCTGCTCGCTCCCTAAATTTCAGTCGGTCTAACTTAAATCTAACATCAATTTCACGAATGTTAAAATGACTTGCCAACAACTGAACATTTTTTAACTCCAAATGGTCGTAATCAACTCCATATGGCATCGTATATTTTCGATTGTCATCGTATTTAATGTGAAAATCGCTCAAAGAAACACGATTCAGGTCAAGTTTTATTGGTTTCGATTTGGATGTCGATTTTTCTGAACTCCCGAAATAATCTTGAAGGAAAGCATAATTGTATGCACCAGAAACTTTATCTCGTTGGATATTAATCTTTCCTTTCTTTAATGAAATTTGATCAAGCACAAATTCATTTTTGAAGATTTTCAATTCATCCAGTGTTACCAAGAACTCATCGACTGCAATCAAGGTGTCTTTTTCCAAATCCTTGATCATCAAACCTTTTAATGCTATTTTATTTAGAAAAACAATCTCAAGTTGATCTACTTTTATTGTTGTATGAAGTTCAGAAGAAAGAAAACTCGTTGCTTGTCGAGCAAAAAAAGATTGAACACTTGGGAAACGAACTATAAAGGCAAGAAGCAACACGGACAGCAAAAGCCATTCCACTGCAATACCGAATATTCGACCCAAGAATTTAAGTACCTTTGCCATTAGCATTACAAATTTAATAATCTTTTAGCAGTGAAAGACACGATTATACTTGGCATTGAATCTTCTTGTGACGATACCTCCGCAGCGGTTCTTCGAGGAAGCGAGATTTTGTCCAATATTATCGCTGGTCAGGCAGTGCACGAGCAATTCGGTGGAGTTGTTCCAGAACTTGCATCTAGGGCCCATCAAGAAAATATTGTGCCAGTTGTTTCTGCTGCGTTAAAAGAAGCTGGAATTGGACTTGAAGACGTCGATGCGATTGCTTTTACTCAAGGTCCAGGACTCTTAGGCTCCTTGACAATTGGAACTTCCTTTGCCAAAGCATTAGCGCTTGCTACAAATAAACCGTTGGTTCCTGTTCATCACATGAAAGCCCATATTTTGGCTCATTTCATCGATGATGCTAGTGAGATGAAACCAAGCTTTCCCTTTCTCTGTTTGACCGTTTCTGGTGGACACACGCAAATTGTTCGTGTGGACAATCCTTTACAAATGGAGGTACTCGGCAATACGATAGATGATGCTGCCGGAGAAGCGTTTGATAAAGCAGCAAAGATGCTCGATCTTCCTTATCCAGGCGGACCTTTAATCGACAAATATGCACAATTGGGTAACGCTCAAGCATTTCAATTTTCCAAACCACGCATTGAAGGATTAAACTTTAGTTTCAGCGGCTTAAAAACGTCCATTTTATATACTATTCGTGATCAAGTGAAACTGAACGAACAATTTAAAGAAATACATTTGAATGACCTTTGTGCATCGATTCAAAATAGCATTGTCAGTATTTTGATGGATAAAATAGAGAAAGCAGTCAAAGAAACGGACATAAACTGCGTGGTAATAGCCGGTGGTGTTTCCGCAAACAGTGAACTTCGCAAACGTTTGAGTGCGAAAATGGAACAAGGCTGGAAGGTTTCAATTCCTAAATTCTCCTATTGTACAGACAACGCTGCAATGATTGCCATGGCAGGTAAATTTCTATTTGAAAGTGGGATTCGTGCGGATCAGTCTATCAGCGCCCAAGCACGCTTAGCTTGGTGATTCAGTAACAATTGTTACTCGCGTATGTCCCGAAAGTTTCGTAATTTCGAAAACTCAGAAATCATCCAATGAAAATGAAAAGCCTTCTATTAGTGCTATTATTGTCCTTTACATCCATGATGTATGCTCAAAATCATGTCAAATGGACTTTCAAGTACAACGCTAAATCAAGTACAGTCATTGCTACCGGAGAGATTGAACCTGGATGGCATTTATATTCGCAAAAAACAGATGAGAATGCGGGTCCTATACCAACAAAAATGGTAATTGAAGCATCCAAAAACTACAAAATCATTGGATCGGCAGTTGAAACAACTGTTCCCCACGAAATTTTCGATAAAAATTTTGAGTCCACAGTGTATTTATTTGAATCGCACTATGCAGCCGAACAGCAATTAAAAGTTAAAAAAACAGGGATATTAAAAGGTGAAATGCAATACATGATTTGCGACGACACCAAATGCCTCCCTCCTATTTCCGTACCATTTACCTTAGAAATCAATTAACATGAAAAACCTATTTTTCTTTTTCAGCTTCCTTTTCAGTTTATCATTTGTCTATGGACAAGGAATGATGAACGATTACATTAAATGGAATTATTCCGTAGAAAAGATTGATGAGTCCCATGCAAACATAGTATTCAAAGGAACCATCATTGAAGGATTCCATATTTTCTCCTTGAAACACAATCCGGCTGATGCAGATGGGACGGGTTTAGTTCCTGAATTCAATTTGAAAAAATCACCGAAGTACAAACTTGTTGGAAAACCCTTCGATTTAGGGAAACCCATTAAACACGTGGATGACTTAGGTACGTCGTATTATTTCGAGAAGAAAGCAACTTTCAAACAACAAATTGAAGTGTTGACGAAGGATGAATTCACCTTGGATTTTGGTATTAATTTCTTCCAATTATGTAATGCAGATGGTTGTGTTGGTCCATTCGATACAGAAGGAAAAGTAAAATTAAGTGGCTTTACACCAGATGAAAATGCGACGGTAACGGCTACCGACACAAGTGATGTAGTAGCTACTGCCGAAGATACCACGAGCGGAGCCAAAACAAACATGGAGCCGAGTAAACCGGACAATAAGAAGAAAAAAGAAAAGGACTCCAATTTGGTGATCTTCATCGCTGGTTTCCTTGCTGGATTAGTTGCATTAGTGACACCTTGTATGTTCCCAATGATTCCAATGACCGTAACGTTCTTTACAAAACAATCTAAAACACGTAAAGAAGGAATCTTCAAAGCCTTGGTTTACGGTACGTCTATTGTTTTAATCTACGTAACGTTTGGATTAATCTTCACAGCAGCAATGGGTCCGTTGGGTTTAAATGATTTATCGACGAATCTATGGATGAACCTCATCTTCTTCGGTATTTTCGTTTTATTCGCCTTCTCTTTCCTCGGTGCATTTGAAATTCAATTACCTAATTCGTGGGTGAATAAAATGGATAAACAAGCAGATCGTGGAGGCTACATTGGGATTTTCTTCATGGCCTTTACCTTGGGATTGGTTTCCTTCTCTTGTACTGGACCAATCATAGGAACTTTATTAGTTGAGGCATCAACATCTGGATCCTACTTGACACCAGCAATTGGAATGACAGGTTTCTCTTTAGCCCTAGCAATTCCGTTTACCATCTTTGCGATTTTCCCAGGATGGTTGAATTCCTTACCGCAATCAGGCGGCTGGTTGAATTCCGTGAAAGTGGTACTTGGATTAGCTGAGTTAGCGTTAGCATTGAAATTCTTATCCTCAGTAGATTTAGCATACCATTGGGACCTTTTGACACGTGAGTGGTTCATCGCGATTTGGTTTGTCTTATTCCTCATCATGGGAATTTACCTACTTGGAAAACTGCGTTTCTCCCATGATTCTCCAGTTGAAAAATTAGGAGTTCCAAGATTTATGTTTGCCTTAGTTGCCTTGACATTCTCCGTGTATTTATTTACAGGGATGTTTGGTGCACCATTAACGTTAATTGACGGAATTGCACCGCCGAGAACACATTCAGAAGACAACTTCCGTTGGGTGAACGGTGGATTAGAAACAGGACTTGGAACGGATTCCATTTCTGTTCAATACGCAGCGGACATGCATCCAGTTGGAGATGGTTCGATTTTGGTATTCCATGACTTAACCATTGGACAAGAGTACGCGAAGAAAAAGAACTTACCGATCCTATTGGATTTTACTGGTTATGCATGTCAAAACTGTCGTAAAACCGAATCAACTGTTTGGACCAACGACGAAATTCGTCCGCTGTTGCAAAAACAATTCGTGATTGTTTCCTTATACGTAGACGACCGCACCCCATTACCAGCAAACGAGGTACGTGTTTCTAAGCTCAGCGGTAACATCAAAACCGTTGGAAACAAATGGGCGGACTTAGAAATGGAGAAATATGGAAGTTTCCAACAACCGCTTTACGTGGTAGTTGACAGTGAAGGAAATGACCTGACCGAAGCAATTGGATATACTCCCGACGTTAAAACCTACAAAGCGTTCTTGATGAAAGGCATGAGCGCCTTCAAAAAATAGAAAAAAGCGGTGTTGATCACCGCTTTTTTTTTTATTTCATTACTTTTTTCAAATCCTCATAATAGCGTTTAAAGCTATAACAATTACTGATGAGGTCATCGTACTGTTCCGGAAACTCCTTTTTTAATTTTTGATAATAGGCGTTCTGAGCGAAAATCCAATCACCGTAATTATCGTTGTAAACACGATCGCTTTGTCCGAATTCATATGCCGGATTGAATTCACTTCTCGCACTTATTCGATATTTTTCACAGCGTCCGGCCATGCGTAAACACAAGGCTTTCATCTCCTTGTTTCTTGTACTTCGATAACCTTTCAGGTAATACGATTTGGCTAAATCACACTGATAATATTCACGTTGATCCGGAAAATTGGTCGCAATGTAAGAATTGGACCAAGCATAGCGTCGCATCATCCACGAATTGCCGTATTGCGTCAGATTGAAACAAAAATTCCCCAAATAAAAGGCATACTTTGCTTTCAAGTCACCTTTGGAACGATCGTAACAAGCGCGCAACCTCAAAAACTCTCGGACCATCGTCGTTTTCGTAAAATGTATGGAATCCGCTTTTGACTGCTGGTGCTCTTGATAGAAGGTCGTGTAAAAAGGATTGGCGTTTAAAAAGGTCTTGTACGGATATTCATCACTTTTCCAGAGTGTGTCATTGACTTGTTCGAAATAGACCAAGGCTTTATCGAATTGATTTAAACGAATGAACTTTGTCCCTATTAAGTCAGCCACACGGTTTTTTTGTTGGAGCAAGAAACTTTTCTTCCATGTGTCAAAGGACGATTTTTCCTTGGTTGGACGAAGTAAATCCTGGTAGACTTGGCGAATTTCAGACAAGGTGTAGGCATCATCCATGTAAAAGAAATAATCTTCATAATAACCATAATTCGATGCGTTCTTCCCTTTCTTTATTTGCCAAAATGCACCCGGTAATGCGTCGCTGTCATCCATGTAATTTAGTGATTTGTTTAATGAAGCAAATAAGTACGCTGCATCTATTTTATTTCCTCTAAATTCCAATTCACGGGCAACAGAGAACACAAAACGATCATTGTGATTTTCCACTTCACGTTTCAAAATGGATTGAAGCAATGGATCATCCAATGTTGCGTTTCCAAAATCACGTGCCATCGCTAATGCATACATGCGTTCCTTTAACTGCTTCATGATTTCATTAGAAACAGAAATGGAACTTAACTCATGTACATTGATTTTTTCTCCTGCCAACCAATGTGCATACAATGCATACAGTTTCAATTCGCTTGTATTCCCTAACTTTATGTGATCGATGAACTGAGCGAAACGACGGGCATAGGACTGATCAAAGTTTCTTCTACCGCGCATGAGTGCTTGTTCATAGTTGCCAGAATTATCCCATTGACCCCAATAATTTTCCCAGCTGTATGCCACAATGGCTGGTGAAAATTCTGTGTAGTAGGGTGTCAAAATCCAATCTTCTATTTTCGTGATTTCACGCTGTACTAAAAATTCAAAAGCTGGGTTTTGTGGGTCTAATTGGTGAAGGGATTTTAAGTTATCCAAAGCCGGATCCAATTTTTGCACCATAGTCAACGCGAGAATATTCGCCTTTTCTTTGGCGTTTTTAGTAGTTGAAAGCGCATGCTGCACGTCCTTCACCGGAATGACTTTAAAATTCAAATACGTCGCCAATTTTTTATCGTTGGAATGACGAAATACCTCCGCACGATGAATAATGGTTTCATCGTTGATTTTATCCAAATTGTAGCGAAAATGCATCGCCCAATAGTCGATGGCCGACTTCGTTTTTTGTCCCTCAAAAAAGGCCTTGTAAATGGCTTTCACTTTCGGAAGTTGATTGGAATAGTAGGCAAGGCGAATGGCCAAGTGCGCATACCGTTTTTTCAGTTCCAATCGTTTGGCTTTTCGAGCTTTTGCACAAGCAAGCGAAATAGACGCATTGATGCTCCGTTTTAATTTTACCTCCTCTTTTTCCCAAGGATCCAAGGAAGTTCCGGTAGAATATTTCGACATATTTTTAGCAAAAAGCAAATAGTTCTTTGCATCTTGATATCCTGGTTTACGTAACAATTGAACAAGCTTATTTGGATGTTTCCCCTCTTTAATTTGACTGTAGCTCAAGTAATAGATGGCTTCATTCAAGCTGGAAACATCCGCTTTCCCGTGAAAATAGTCATGCCACAAGCGTAAATTCTCATCTTCAACGGACTGACAATTCAGATCTCGATTATCGTAATAACTGGAGCTATTTTCATACTCAAACAATCGAAAACTAGGATAAAAAGATGGCATTCCAGCGAATATGGAATAACGTACTGATTCTCCATCTGGATACCATGGTCCACAAGAAAACGCCTTTAAACTAACGAAGACGCTTATAAAAACCAACCAATTCTTCATGTGTATATTTTCTTAATTCGTCTGAATCTAGGTGAAACAGGGCCATTGTCGGACGGTCTTCAAAGTAAACTTCCCGATTGATGATATCCAACGCTTCACGGATCTGTTTTGCGGAAACTCGTTCTACTTTTAAATGATCGCCTTTTCGCAGATAAACCTCATCCACTAGCGTGTCCTTTCTAATTAAATAGAATGGTGGTTTTAAGGGTTTTAGGTAGGATAGAAAGATGCTATCCTCCTCGTAAAATAAACTTTTAAATTGTTTGTTCTGAAATACCTGAACATTCGAATAAGTCGGTAAGGCAACATCAAGGGCAACTGGATAATCATCCGCTCCTTCCAAATATTTTTTCAATTCTTGGATGTCCAAAATGGAATTGCGATTCCCAGATTCTCTTGGGGTGAGCAAATTATAACACATCAACATGGCACGATCAACCGGTAAGACTCCCATTCGGTCCGGGAATTTATAAGCATACAGACGTAAGGTAGCTGAAAGTTTCGCGTCTTTCAGTGTCTTATTTTTCTGCATTTCCTCCTTCAGCTGTCGCAAGAAACGATGATATACTTCCTTGGTAGATTCCGTCCAGTCACAGTCGATTTGAATTTCCTTCGGACAAGAAAATCCCTCCATATTTTCTGCATATTTTTTCATCACCAAATGGAGAATATTTTTCGCCATTTCACGTGTATTCAATCCTGGCTCCTTGAAAACTGAATTGAGAATAAATACAGTTGGAACGATGTTTAATTTTGCATTTTTCGACAGAATTTCTCGATCATTTTCATAATCCCATTCTGTTCGACTCAGTGAAAGATCTGTTTTTGAAACAGGAATTGGACCCAAATCCGGATCGTAATCCACCTCAAAATACTTCACATACAGTTTTCGTACCTGCAAGGTGTCGAGGATATCTGATTCGAACCAAAAATCATCGTAATTTTTCCAATAATAAAAAGCTTTTATCGGTGCTTTGTTTTCATGTTTAAAAGGATTCAAAAAAAATCCAATGATCACGATGCAAAGAAAACAAAGAATGAGTAGGATTTTTTTCATGAAAAGCTGATAATCAAGTACAAAAATGCAACTTTTTCCAATGGTTACAATTCATTGATAAAAAATTATTTTTCT
Source organism: Crocinitomicaceae bacterium (assembly GCA_024643365.1). Classification (GTDB taxonomy): domain Bacteria; phylum Bacteroidota; class Bacteroidia; order Flavobacteriales_D; family Crocinitomicaceae; genus UBA952. The sequence goes on from JAHENC010000001.1 coordinate 163,739, forward strand.
TGTGAAAAATCGTTCATAACTCTCGATGTCGCCTTGTAAATAAAGGCACATTCTTTCCTATTTTTGAGGTTCAATTGTTCACCTTTCAATGAAACTTTGTATTGCCGAAAAACCAAGTGTTGCCCGCGATTTAGCGGAGATTCTAGGAGCTAAAAATCGTCGAGATGGCTACCTAGAGGGAAACGGCTATTGCGTAACTTGGGTTTTTGGACATTTGTGTTCCTTGAAGGATCCAGAGGATTACAATCCAAATTGGAAATATTGGAAACTGGAAGATTTACCGATTATTCCGGGGCAATTCGGCATCAAATTACGCGAGGACGAAGGTGCAAAACGTCAATTCAAAGTCATCGAAACGTTGATGACCCAAGCAGAGGAAGTCATTAATTGTGGGGATGCTGGACAAGAAGGAGAATTGATTCAACGTTGGGTGCTCATCAAAGCGAAATGCAAAGTTCCAGTAAAACGCTTATGGATTTCTTCCCTAACAGAAGAAGCCATTAAAGAAGGATTCAATAAATTGCGAGACTCCAAAGAATTCGACAATCTTTTTGCGGCTGGAAATTCACGTGCTGTGGGCGATTGGGTTCTCGGCATCAACGGTACACGTTTATATACACGCAAATTTGGTCGAGATAAAATGACCTTATCTGTTGGACGTGTTCAAACGCCGACATTAGCCATGATTGTTCAGCGTCAAAAGGAAATCAATGCGTTTAAAGCAGAAGAATACTGGGAACTAAAAACAATCTATCGCGAGACTGAATTTCAATGTCAAATTGATCGTTTACGTTCCAAAGATAAAGCTGACAAAGGTCTAGCATATTTAGTAGACAAACCTTTCGAAGTGACCTCTTTCGAACAAAAAGATGGAAAAGAAGGAAATCCACGCTTGTATGATTTAACATCCCTTCAAGTGGACGGAAATCGCTACTATGCCTATAGCGCCGAAGAAACATTGACGAAGATTCAAAGTTTGTACGAAAAGAAGTTAGTGACCTACCCACGTGTAGATACAACGTATTTATCGGAGGATTTACACCCAAAAATCCCGAACATCCTGAATGGATTGCGCGATTACAAACGATTCACAGATGCGCTGCAAGGAAAACCCATTCCAAAGTCCAAACAGATATTTGACGATAAAAAAATTACCGATCACCATGCGATTATACCAACAGGAGTTGCGCCGTCAGGTATTACGCCGGACGAACAACGCGTATACGATTTGATTTGCAGACGATTCATTGCTGTTTTTTATCCAGAATGTAAAATATCGAACACAACGGTATTAGGAAAAGTCGATGCGCTAGAATTCAAAGCCACCGGAAAGCAAATCTTGGATAAAGGTTGGCGTGTGATCTACGATGATCTGAAGGCAGAAAACAAAGAATCCGGAAGTAAAAAGAAAGAAGGTGAAAGCGAGGATAAAATCCTACCGATTTTTGAAAAAGGTGAAAGCGGCCCTCATCAACCTTTAATTCACAAGGGGAAAACGAGTGCACCAAAATATTATACAGAAGCCACACTTTTACGTGCCATGGAATCCGCAGGGAAATTAGTGGAGAACGAAGAAATGCGTGAAATCATGAAAGAGAATGGTATTGGGCGTCCATCAACACGTGCGAATATTATCGAAACCTTGTTTAAACGCAAATACATTGAAAAGAAAAAGAAAAACCTCGTAGCAACAGATACAGGGATGAACCTCATTGATACCATCAAAAATGAATTGCTGAAAAGCCCCGAATTAACTGGTCAATGGGAACACAAATTACGTCAGATTGAAAAAGGCACCTATGAGGCACAAACCTTCAAAGAAGAATTGTTTGTCATGGTACGCGAACTGACAGACGAGGTGATATTTGGAAGGTAAATACTTACATCTTCATTGGTGCTTGCACACCTAACACCATTAAACTTTGTTGAATCGTGCGTCTCACACATTCACTCATCGCTAATCTGAGATTTTTATTCGCTGCGTTTTCTTCGGAAAGAATTTTCACCGCTTGATAAAAATGATTGTATGTCTTCACTAAATCATAAATGTAATTCGCAACGATTGCTGGTGAAAATCCACTAGCTGCTTCGTGAATGATATGCGGGAATTGCGTCAATAATTTGATGATTTCCTTTTCTTCATGAATCAAATTAGCTGATTGAATTTCACTTACATCTATCGCTCCAGCACGTTGTAATAAAGTGGAAATTCGGGCATGTGCATATTGAATGAAAGGACCTGTATTTCCGGTTAAGTCAATCGACTCTTCAGGATTAAACATCATGCGTTTTTTCGGATCGACTTTCAATAAATAATATTTCAATCCACCTAAGCCAATTTGTTCAAAAAGAGTGCTTCGCTCCTCATCACTCAACGATTCAATGTGTCCGCGTTCTTTGGTCATTTCAGCTGCTTTTTCAATGACTTCATCCATCAAATCATCTGCATCAACGACTGTACCTTCGCGGGACTTCATTTTTCCTGTTGGTAAATCCACCATTCCATAAGACAAATGGTAACAATTTTCAGCCCATGAATAACCTAGTTTCTTCAAAATTAAAAACAAGACTTTGAAGTGATAATCCTGCTCATTTCCAACGGTATACACCATTCCATTCAAGCTAGGAAAATCGTGAAAACGGTCAATTGCCGTTCCGATATCCTGTGTCATGTAAACAGCTGTTCCATCTGAACGAAGAACTAATTTCTCGTCAAGACCATCAGCGGTTAAATCGATCCATACGGAACCATCAGGTTTTTGAAAAAACACACCATCCGCAATTCCTTTAATCACTTGGTCTTTACCCAACAAATAGGTTTCGGATTCAAAATACAACTTATCGAAATCCACACCCATTTTCGTGTAGGTGCTTTCAAATCCATCATACACCCATGAATTCATGGTTGTCCACAATAAATAAACTTGTGGATCACGCGCTTCCCATTTCACCAACATTTCTTTGGCTTCTAGAAGGATACTCGTATTATTTTTTGCCAATTCTTTGATTTTATCATCAATTCCTTGAATGGCTTTTTCGTCTTTGTCGACTTTCGCAGTTTGAAAGTTGACAAAAGCAGTTTTTACCTCATCTGAGCATGAAGAAAAATCCCCATTTTCCCAAGCGGAAATTAATTCTTTGGCCTCAATTTGTAAATGCTTGTCAAATTCCACATAATACTTTCCAACGAGCTTGTCACCTTTTAACCCGGTGTTTTGCGGTGTTTCTCGTTCACCTTTTTCATTTAAAGGTGAAAATTTCTCCCAAGCCAACATGCTTTTACAAATATGAATTCCACGGTCATTTATCACCTGTGTTTTGATGACTTCATGTCCGTCCGCTTTCAAAATTTCTGCCACGGAATAGCCCAAGAAATTATTTCGAAGATGTCCTAAATGCAAAGGTTTATTGGTGTTCGGGGAAGAATATTCCACCATAATCGTCGGTTTCGAACCTTTTGGAGCAAACCCATAAGAAGTAGATTGATACACCTCATTGAGTTGAGACAACCAATAGTTTTTGGAGAAAACGATGTTCAAGAATCCATTCACAACAATGCATTTCTCCACGTCCGGAACTTGTTGTTCGATGAAATCTCCGATTTTTTGTCCGGCCTCTAAAGGAGTACAACGAAGCAATTTCACAAAAGGAAAAACAACTAAGGTCAAATCACCTTCCACATCTTTTCTTGTGACTTGAAATTGAATCAATTGTTCATCAATCTCTTGTCCAAACAAAGTCGTTGCGTGCCCTAGAATCAGTGCTTTAATGTGATTTTCCATCGTTATTTTAAACTTTTTACGAGCGAATTGATCAATTCAAATGATCGTTCAGCCATTTTATTTTTTTCATTATCCAAACATGGATTCACTTCTACGAGTTCCATACAGGCCAAATTGTTTAGCTTGGCCATACTTGTAAGAATGGACTTCGCTTCATCGAAACTAATTCCTTCTGGAACTGGCGTACCCGTTCCGTATGACGTTTCACTTGGATCCATAGAATCAACATCGAAGGAAACGTAAACGATGTCGCACGCTTGTAATTTCTCCGAAATTTCGTCGATACACGTTTGTAATCCTCGGTCTCTTAATTCTTTCACAGTATAGTTGCGTAGGTTCAATTGTTTCATCGCATGAATCTCCTCCACTTCTACGTCTCGTACTCCTATGTAAATAAGATCAGCGGGCTTTAATGAATGACTTTTTAACTGATTCCAATATTGCATGGTTGTCAAATCCAAGTTGTTTTTCTGTAGGTCTGACTGGTCTACACCTAAAGCTGTTGCAATGGGCATTCCGTGAATATTTCCGGAAGGAGTCGTATATGGAGAATGAATATCTGCGTGGGCATCTATCCACAAAACACCTAAGCGTTTCCCAGGGTAAGCTAACTTCAATCCAGCCATAGTCCCACCTGCCGAGGAATGATCACCAGCGATGATTAACGGAAACATTCCGGAATCAATCGCTTCCTTTACCTGTGTTTTAATTCCTTCAAAAATTTGAAGAACACCATCGATGCGTTTTGCAAATGGAAAGTTCGTAGGTCGATCCAATAAATCATTTCGATTAGCTAGGGTGTAAACCGGATATTCTGAAAACAAGGTGGAATTCTGAGCTCTTGCAGCGGCGCGAATTGCCTCAGGACCTAAGGAAGCCCCGCGCGTTCCTGCACCTAATTCCGAAGGATTAAAAATAAATTGTAATTGACGATTCATAATACTCCCTTTCATCGGGCTCGACAAATTTACAACTTTCTATAGGAAGTATTGATTTGGACCTCCCGAACTTCTTCAATATTCGGTATATTTGTTCACATTTACCGAACAATTTCGAATCCCAAACATGATCAAATCACTTCTTTTAACTGTGTTTTTAACTTGTGTCCTTGAGGCATGTTGGACACAAGATGCAAATCATTTCAACGGGACCTTAACCTATCGAATTGAACGTGTTGATGTGAAAGATTCCGTTGAGGCAAAAATGATCATATTCGCCCGAGACTCACTAATTAAAATTGTGAATTTCAGTTCCGACTTTGGAAAACAAGAAACCATCAAACATTTGATTTACCAAAAAAAATATGTTCTCATTGAACTTGATCAGGAAAAATTTGCGGTACAGATTAAGGATAGCCCAGAGGACACAAGCAAAAAAACGTATACATTTCAACCAGTAAAGGGACATTCGAAAATTGCAGGAATAAAAGGTAAAAAATTAGCTGCGAAATTTTCACTTGTACAAAATGAATTGACCGTTGTTTATACACCAAAAATTTCCGCTCAATATCTTGGATCTTTTACAGATGCGCCTGGACTTCTGCTCCAATATTTTGTGGTCAATGATCATGGATTATATAAGTACACACTTGAATCAATTGATAAAAAAGTTCCCCCAATATCTCTATTTATAATTCCGGCTGATTACCAAAAAATTAGCCTTAAAGCCTTTATGGAAAAGTCTGCAGATTCAGGAAATTCGAGCATCCCAAATAACTAACAAAATCTTGTTTATACAATTCCGCTTTTTCCGTTAGAAATGTGACCTTATCGTCTATCTTCGTTGGATATTGCATATAAAGCGAATGGAAGACAACGAATTTACACCAAAGAGAGAGGCTGGAACTGAAAATCCTAGTGGTTCAACAACGAAAAGAAAAGAGGAGAAAGCCCCAAAACCTAGTAAGGAGAAAACACCTGCAAGGTGGAACTTTGCTGCTAATTTTGATTCGAAAAGATTTAAAGTAATTTTAGGTTCAACATTGACCTTACTTTCCATCTATTTGTTTCTAGCTTGTTTGTCCTATTTGTTTACTTGGACAGAAGATCAAGACAGAATTTTACAACGTTCCTTTCTTGATTACATTTTTGATTCAACCGAAGCACCTGTTCAAAACTGGCTTGGGAAATTTGGAGCCTGGACCTCCCACCTGTTGATTTATCGTCTTTTTGGAATCACTTCATTCGGAATTTGCTTTTTGTTGTTCATTTCCGGAATTCGCATATTGTTTGACTATACCATTGTTGCTTTAGGAAGATCCTTCACCATCACCATTGCCTACATGCTTTGGGGGTCGGTATTTTTAGGTTTCTTTAGTGAAAACTTGAATTATCTTGGCGGAACATTTGGCTTTTACGTGAACGAGTGGCTAACTCTTACACTGGGTAGTTTTGGTTCGTTTGCCTTAAGCTTGGTTTTTCTTTACATTATTACGACCTTAATCTTTAATCCAAACTACGCTAAATGGCTTGATTTCATCTTTAGTCGGGAGAAAGAAGATTCCACAGCTGAAATGAGTCCAGAAAAGGTGGATGAAGATCGTCACACCTACGAAGATATTTTCGTTGTTAACACCATAAAGGACGAACAAATAAAATCAGATGTCATCTCTGAAACTGTTGATTTTTCTTCTGAAGAGGATGAGGATGAAGATGTGTTTTTTGATGAAAGTGAATTAATCGTATCTTCAAAAATTCCCAATGAAAAAGAAGATACTGATGATGGATTCGAAATTGAAATTGCCACAGAACCTGAACCAAGTGTGGTTATTCCAGCGAGTCCAACACCGATAATGGGTGCAAATGCGACACAGAAATCTGACGATGATGATTTAGCCAAAAGACTTGTTAGCGAGTACGGAGAATATGATCCAACTAAAGATTTAGAGGGATATGTTCTACCTCCATTGGACCTCATGACGGACTATGGTACAAGCGGCGTTTCAGTGAGTAAAGAAGAATTAGAAACCAATAAGGACAAGATTGTTCAAACCCTTCAGCATTACAAAATTGAAATTGCGAAAATTAAGGCGACAGTAGGACCAACCGTTACATTGTATGAAATAGTACCAGCACCTGGGGTGCGAATTTCCAAAATCAAAAACTTAGAGGATGATATTGCCTTGAGTTTATCCGCATTAGGAATTCGTATCATTGCACCAATTCCTGGGAAAGGAACAATCGGTATTGAGGTTCCAAATTCAAATCCGGAAATGGTGAGCATGCGTTCATTGATCGCTTCTGATAAATTTCAACATTTCGACGGAGAATTACCTATCGTAATGGGTAAAACCATTACCAACGAAACATTCGTTTTCGACTTAACAAAAATGCCTCACCTTTTGGTTGCAGGGGCAACTGGACAAGGGAAATCCGTAGGATTAAATGCCATCCTGATTTCCATTCTTTACAAGAAACATCCAGCACAAGTGAAATTTGTGTTAGTGGATCCGAAAAAAGTAGAGTTAACCTTATACAATAAAATAGAACGTCACTTTTTAGCGAAATTACCTGGAGAAGAAGACGCAATTATCACGGATACATCCAAGGTGGTAAACACGTTGAATTCCTTGTGTATAGAAATGGATGAGCGCTATGAATTGCTCAAAGATGCTGGTGTACGTACGATTAAAGAATACAATGCAAAATTCATTGCTCGTCGTTTAAACCCAGAGAAAGGACACCGATATTTACCATATATCGTGGTGTTAATTGATGAGTTCGCCGACCTCATCATGACTGCTGGGAAAGAAGTAGAACATCCGATTGCGCGAATCGCTCAGCTTGCACGTGCGATTGGAATTCACCTCATTGTTGCCACACAGCGTCCATCCGTGAATGTCATTACGGGTATGATTAAAGCCAATTTCCCTGCCCGCATTGCCTTCCGAGTTCTCTCGAAAATTGACTCGAGAACAATCTTAGATGCATCCGGAGCAGATCAATTAATTGGACGTGGAGATATGTTGATTTCAACAGGATCAGACATCAAACGTTTACAATGTGGATTTGTTGACACCCCTGAAGTCGAAGAAATTTGTAGTTTCATTGGAGACCAACGTGCATATCCAGAAGCGCTCATACTTCCAGAATACACACCAGAAGGAAGTGATTCTGGAGGTGAAATGGACATGAATGAAATAGACCCAATGTTCGTTGACTCCGCACGCATTGTGGTCATCAATCAACAAGGATCAGCAAGCTTACTTCAGCGCAAATTAAAACTAGGTTACAACCGCGCCGGTCGTATTGTGGATCAACTTGAAGGGATGGGTATCATCGGTTCTTTCCAAGGAAGTAAGGCTCGCGAGGTGCTATATGGAGATATCGAAAGTTTAGATGAATTCCTTCGATCAAGAGGACTTATATAAACGCAACGAACTTTCTAACGAACAGCACGTTCGTTAAACAAGATGTAGCCAAAACTGAGTTGAAAAAACAATGGACTTTCTTGAGCTGGAAAATAATTCAAACTTGCCCTTACTGGTCCAATTGGCGTGTCGTACAACACAGAACTACTAGCTACTAGCGAATGAACTTGTAAGGGCTTGCCATACTGAATAGTTCCATCTTGATTTTGCTGCAACTGAACAATGGGCTGAAAATAATAAACATCTAAACGCAGGTCCAATTTATTCGTCAACTCTACTATCAAATTTGTTCCAAGAGAAAGGAATTGGGTTGCACGGTATTCCGGTAAGAAGAAGGTCTCCATATCCGGAATTAAATTGAATGCTGGCATGGACAATAAACTCGCCGTGTAATTCGCAAACAGGGATTGACTATTTAGGACTGTTTTCCCATGGAAACCAAGATGAAAAGGACCGTTTTTCAGAAAAAAGGATTGAAATTCAGCTTGAACACTCAACCATTGATGATCCTTTTCCACTGTATCTTTTAATATCGATGTTGTTCCCGGAGCTGTTCGTTCAAATCCATTGACATACCGCGCTTTCACTTGAAAAAAATGTCCCTCCGTAGCAAATTGTTTTTTATTCAAATTGTTCTTGGTATATTCTAATGAAAGGGAAGAACCAAAGAAACGTGTATAATCAGATGTATCTTTATTCGTAAACTGATCAGACTGATAATAATCATCCTCTAAACTAAAATAGCGTGCGTCAAAAGTCCAACGTGCATTATTCCCGAGAGGCAATTTTACCTTTAATCCACCATACGCTTCATTTTGCACGAGAAATGAAGGCTTGACATCCTCAAAAAACGTGGCGAAACTTCGAAAATAATCCCAACGGTTTAGTGTGAAGTATCCATTTACGGAAATCGGAAAAACGGACGGGAAAACCATTTCATAGTTCGTTCGAAGCGAACCATAGAACTTACCGAAATACGATTCAGCATTCAGTTTATGTGCCACACGGCCAATACTTCGATAACTTAAGTTAAAGTATCCTGTATTTACCGCTCTAGATGAAATGAGACCACCAAAGTCAGCTCGAAATTCCCTCGCTTTCTTTACATGCAAATTCAGTTGGAGTGTCCCATCTGGTTTCGATTCAAAATTTGGATAAAGGAAGTCGATTTGAGGAGTAGACGCCAAACGGAAATAACGTTCCTTTAATTCTTCTTCATCTAAAATACGGTGACTTCGTTTAGGTAAAATGAATTTATTTGCATACTTGAATTCATTCTTTTTGATGGGTGCTGTTTTAACGGAGGAAACCTGAATCAAAGGCACATTCCCTCGGAACTCCGCTCTTCTGCGGGCGAGCGAATCCGGATTTTCACGAACAGCAATAAATTGTTCCAATGAATCCAATTTCAATAAAGTGGCTTTATATCCATCATTTATTGCTTGCTGAACATCTTTAAAGTCAAAAGTACCAACTTCTGTTTTGGGCTCTATGATCATTCCTTCTTGACATGGAAGCGTGTAATTTGTTGGCGTGGTCATCATGCTTGAAATCATGCCAAAGAAATCGTTTTCATTCGCTTTTATATCATTCTTTGTCACGTTACTACCAATGATAAAGTCTGCATCAAATTGCTCGTACATGGCATTCAATGGGAAATTATCATATAGGCCCCCATCAAAATAAAGGACTCCATTGATACGAATCGGATTCAAATACAAGGGAAATGTCATCGATGCTCGAACCGCTTCATTCAAATTTCCGTTGGCAAAAACCACACTTTCTTTGCGAACTACGTCAGATGCCACGCAGCGAAAGGGAATAAATAATCGATTGAAATCATTATGTACAGCAGCACTGGTTCGACCTAAAATGCGCAACATCTCAAAATCGAAATAGCTTGGATTAACAAACGACATGGGAATCGACTTTTGAAGTATACTATCCTTCGAAAACGGAATGTTAAACATGCTGCTTGTATTCGAATCATCAAAAAAGAAGAATTTCTTGTCTGACTCTAATTCACCTTTTACCATTAACTGAAATGGCTCGCTCAGGACATATGCTTCAATCTCCTTTGGTGAATATCCACTTGAATACATACTTGCAACGAGTGCACCCGCAGATGTTCCTACAATAAAATCAATAGGTATGTTTCTTTCCTCGAGTGCTTTCAACACGCCAACATGTGCAACACCCGCTGCTCCACCTCCACTTAAAACCAGTCCGATTTTCTGTTGAGCATGACATTCTGAGTAAAGAATGAAAAAAAGTGATAAAATAAGGGTCAATAAACTTCGCAAATTCGTTCTTTTGTACAAAGTTAGACCTTATCAAGAGAAAATGGAAAAGAAGAGTACGGGAAATAATGAAGAGTTAACAATCACGCTAAAATGTTTGTTTGGATTTGAACAAACATTGGTGGAAGAATTGGAGGAACTTGGATACCCAAAAGCAGAACAATTGAACCGCGCAGTGCGGATTAAGGGAACATGGAAAGATGTATATTATCTTAATTTATATGCACGTTGTGCAATTTCGATTCTAGTAGAGCTCGACAAGTTCTATATTAAATCAGAAGAAGATTTGTATCGCAAAGCAATGAAGATTAAATGGACCGAAATTTTCGACGTGTCCAAAACCTTCGCGGTAAAAGGGGCTGTTTTCTCGACTTTATTTAACAATACACAGTATCCATATTTAGTCGTAAAAGATGCTATTGTTGACTCATTTCGCAATGAATTCGATGATCGTCCGGATGTTGAGTTAAAACGTCCACAAGTTCTATTTGATCTATACATCAAAGAAAACGAAGTTACCATCTCATTGAATACAAGTGGAATTCCTCTTTTCCAACGCGGATATCGAGAGGCTGTTGGAGAGGCTCCCATCAATGAAGTAGTTGCGGCAAGTTTGATTCGTTTATCTAAATGGGACCGTAAAACAACCTTCCTTGACCCATTTTGTGGTTCAGGAACATTATTAATGGAGGCCGCATTGTTGGCTTCTGGAATCCCATCGAATATCGAACGACAACATTATGCGTTCAAGAATTTAAAGAATTTCGACGAAACCGTTTGGAATGACATTTATGACAATGCACCGAGAAATGTTCGCTCACTTCCATGTAGAATCATGGGATCGGATTTATCAGACGAGATGATTTTGAAAACGCGCCGTAATTTGCGACAAATGAGTTTTGGACGTTTCATTGAAACAAAAGTGTGTTCATTTGATGAAATCACAAAAGAAAAAGACGAAGCTGTTTTCATATTAACCAATCCACCTTACGGAGAACGTTTAGCTGCAAATACGCACGAACTATATGAGAACATAGGGAATTGGCTAAAACACACGATGACGAATTCTCAAGCTTGGGTGATTACGTCAAGTGAAGAAGGTCTTAAATCCATTGGTCTGCGTCCAAGTGTGAAACACAAAGTATTCAACGGTGACTTGGAATGTAGTTTCCGCATGTTTGAAACGTATGTTGGATCCAAACGAACACATTTCCCCTTTGATGAGCAAGGAGATTCTCAAGAGGTAACAGAAAATTAACTCATAAAAAAAGCCCTGACGATTTTGTCAGGGCTTTTTTTATGTTTTATCGTTTCGAGATCTCAACGTACTCTCGGTCCGTTTCGCCGATGTAAATCTGACGTGGACGACCGATTGGTTCTTTGTTCTCTGTCATTTCTTTCCATTGAGCAATCCATCCTGGTAGACGTCCTAAAGCGAACATCACGGTGAACATTTCTGAAGGAATTCCCAATGCTTTGTAAATGATTCCAGAATAGAAATCTACATTTGGATATAAGTTTCTCGCTTTGAAGTATTCGTCCTCCAAGGCAACTTTCTCTAATTTTTTCGCGATGTCCAACAATGGATCATTCACACCTAATTTCTCCAATACTTCATCACATGCTTTTTTGATAATGTTCGCACGTGGATCGAAGTTTTTGTAAACTCTGTGTCCGAAGCCCATCAAACGGAATGGATCTTCTTTATCCTTCGCTTTCAAAACCCATTTATCTACATTTCCACCATCGTTGTGGATTTGCTCTAACATTTCGATTACTTCTTGGTTTGCTCCACCATGTAGAGGGCCCCAAAGTGCAGAAATACCTGCAGAAACTGTAGAGTATAAATTCGCTTGAGAAGAACCTACGATACGAACCGTTGATGTAGAACAGTTTTGTTCGTGATCAGCGTGAAGAATCAATAAGGTATTCAATGCACTCACCACAACTGGATCAACTTTGTAATCTTCCGTTGGCATCGCAAACATCATGTACAAGAAATTCTTGCAATAATCAAATTCATTTTTTGGATACATGAATGGGTGACGAATCGAATTCTTGTATGCCCAAGCTGCTAACGTAGGTAATTTCGCGATCAAACGGTGAATCGTTAAATTCTTCGCTTCCTTGCTTCGGTTTGGATCCAAAGATTCTGGATAGAACGTTGCTAAGGATGCAATCATCGAAGAAAGTACACCCATTGGATGTGCTTTCGATGGATATGCTTCAAAGAATTGTTTCATGTCCTCATGAACCAAAGTATGTTTCTTGATACTATCTTCGAATGCATCCAATTCAGTTTGTGTTGGAAGATTCCCATAAATGAGAAGATATGCAACTTCAATGAACGAAGCCTTCGCCGCTAATTGCTCAATTGAATATCCTCTGTAATGTAGAATCCCCTCTTCTCCGTCCAAGAAAGTAATCGCACTTTTCGTTGCTCCTGTATTCTTGTAACCTGTATCTAAGGTAATGTAACCCGTCATATCTCTCAACTTGGAGATATCGATCGCTTTTTCGTTTTCTGTACCTGTTATAACCGGAAGTTCGTATACTTTTCCGTCAAGTTCAATTTTGGCTAGTTCACTCATTTTTTCTGTCGAAATATGTGTTTGGTATAAAAGTTTGCCCTAAATTACAAAAGAAACATCGAACTCTGTTTGTCTCGCGTAAAATATTAATAATTTAATGACATTTTTTTAGTGGTCTAAAGGTTTTCGTCGATAAAATTCAACATCAACTGAAATAAATGATTCCGAGTATTGCCACCATATATCCCGTGGTTTTTGTTCGGATAGATAAATAAGTCAAATTGTTTATTCGCTTTCACAAGCGCAGTGATCATTTCCATACTATTCTGATAATGAACATTATCATCTGCAGAACCGTGGATTAAAAGGTATTTCCCCTTGATATTATCTACATAATTTATGGGTGAATTTCGATCGTAACCATCTGCGTTTTCTTGTGGAGTTCGCATAAATCGTTCCGTGTAAATATTGTCATAATAACGCCAGTTGGTTACCGGTGCAACCGCGATCGCCATTTTAAAGACATCGGCTCCTTTTGTTATTCCTAAAGATGCCATGAATCCACCATAACTCCAACCCATGATTCCAACACGACTAGCATCGACAAACGAATTTTTTGAATATTCCTTTACAGCATTGATGACATCTTCGATCTCCAATTTACCTAATTGTAAATACGTCGACTTTTTAAATGCCGCACCTTGGTACATCGTACCTCTCGGATCCACTTGAAAAACAATGTATCCCTTTTGCGCTAAAAGTTGATGAAAGAAATAATCATTTCCATCCCAAGCGTCTAATACTTCATTATGTCCAGGACCTCCATAAACATTGACATACATGGGATATTTTTTTGAAGGATCGAATCCAACCGGTAAGATGACCGAAGCATTCAATTTCACACCATTTGCTGAAATTTCAATAAATTGTTTTGTGGACAAGCGTTCCTTTTTCAGTTTATCCATAAAAGCTTGATTGGATTCTAATACTCGAACCACAGAACCATCGCTTTTGCAAAGGGAATAAACGGGAGCTTGATTCGCATTTGAATAGGTATGTACAAAATACTTCATTCCATTTAGGAACTCGGCCTCATTCGAACCAACAGTAGTTGTTAAATCGCGTTTTTTGGACCCATCCAATTGTACCGCGTAAATCGATTTATGAATCGCACCTTTTTCAGATGAACTAAAATAAATTTGTTGGGTGCTTTCATCGAATCCAAGAAAATCAATCACATCCCAAGGACCACTTGTGATTTGTTTTACCGAACCATCAAAATTTAATTGGAAAATATGGCGGTATCCATTTTCTTCACTCGTGCGCAAAATGGATTGTCCATCCTTCAAGATGAGTAAATTGTCATCGATATCCACATACGTTTGCGATTTCTCTGTAAAGAAGTTTTTACTCACCGCTTTTCCTTTCACCATATCCACTAACCAATAGTTTAATTCACTTTGGTGACGATTCATGGTTTGAACAATCAATTGATTTGATTTGGATGACCAATTCAAACGAGGAATGTATTCGTAGCTGCCTAATTGAATGTGCTGTACTTTTTTACTTTCTAATGAAACACAATGAGCTGTAACAATACTATTCACTTCACCTGCTTTCGGATATTTAAACTCATATTGTTCAGGATAAAGTCCTTCGAACATATCCATGCTGAATTCAGGCACTTCTTTTTCATCAAAACGCAAATAAGCTATGAACTTACTATCAGGGGACCAGCCATATGCTTTGGTAATGGAGAATTCTTCTTCATATACCCAATCCGTTGTCCCGTTAATTATTTTGTTTCGTTTCCCATCCAAGGTTAATTTCTCGACTTTTCCAGAGGAAATGGTTTTTACATAAATGTCATTGCCGTGAATAAAGGATACTTTCTTACCATCCGGTGAATATTCCGCCAAGGTTTGTGGCGTATGAGTGGGATCTAGAGGCGTCAATTTTTGCGTGGAAAGGTCAAATAAATAATAGACTGCCTGATAACTACGACGGTAAATAGACTCCACATTCGTTAATAAAAGAATTTTAGTTTCGTCCGAATTAAACTCATAGTCATCGAACGTCAGTTTTTTACCATCAACTAGAAGTTTCGAGCCATCCAGAACAACAGTTCCTTTGTCATTCATGTCGTTCAAACTGAATTTATAAATAGAACTACCTTCTTTTACATTGGTGTAATGTTCTCCATCATTCATGGATTTAAAACCGCTAATACGCTTAGGACTAAATTCATAATTTTTCCAAATGCGTTCAACTGTAAGGTCTTGTGTGAAAACTATAGAGTAAATAAAGGTAAAAAGAAACAGGATAGTATTTTTCATGTGTAATTATTTGAAGCCCGAATTTAAGTATTGTACTTGGATTAAACAACTTGTTCCATTCGCTAACATTCAATTCATGAAAGTTTAACCTGAAAGTTTATTTAATTTTCAAAAAAACACCTAAATTTGTTTCAACTTTTTACGTGTCCTCCTTGATGCATCTATGCTGAAACCACTTAAAAAGAATAATAACTTCATGACTTTGTAACGACAAAAAAAGATCATGTTGCTTGTTTTTATTGGATTATGAAAAAAATTTTACTGTTTATCACAAGTGTATTAACACTGAATGCAACTGCTCAAAATTGTTCTGAATTATTCATTTCTGAGTACGTAGAAGGATGGTCAAACAACAAAGCCTTAGAAATTTACAATCCAACTGCCAATCCGATCAATCTGAGTGGTTACTTTGTTTCACGCTATTCTAACGGTGCAACGACAGCAACTGTTGCTAATTCCGTTCAATTATCAGGAACGATCGCTGCGCATGACGTATATGTTGCCGTTCTAGACAAACAAGATCCAAACGGAACAGGACAAGAAGCTCCTATTTGGGATTCTTTGCAAGCACGTGCAGATGGATTTTATTGTCCAATCTACAACACGTCAAACTCATTTTATTGGAATGGTAACGATGCCATTATGTTGGCAAAAGGAACTTTGCCTTCATCAGCAACAACGTTAATCAATGCTACGAATGTACCAGGATTCGCCATTGTTGACCTTTTAGGAAAAATTGGAGAGAATCCCGCGAATGAAACGGGAACGTCATCTGGAAACGACGGAGCATGGTCAACACAGTTTCCTTACAGCACAGGATTAGGTGTATTGATTACGAAAGATCATTCAATGATTCGCAAATCAACAATTGTTAAAGGATCTACAACAAATCCTTCGTTTTTTGACCCACTTTTAGATTACGATTCGATTCCACCAGTAATTGTTCGTTTAGATGCTAACGGAGATACCCTTTATGGAACAAGCGGAAATCCAATCCTAGATGGAAACTGGAGCTCACTTGGAACACACAACTGTTCATGTAACCCTGCAGCAGTAAATGAAAATGAAGTGAGTTCATTAAGCGTATATCCTAACCCAAGCAACGGAATTGTAAATATCAAAAGCAACGGAAGTATTCGTAAAATACAAGTTTTAAACTCACTTGGACAAACCATCTACACTCAAGCGAATATCGGTTCAAAACCAGTTATCTCTCTTGATTTAAGCGAATTCAGTGGTGTTTACATCATTCGAATCACAGATCTTAACGGACAACAATTGATCCGTAAAATCATCTTAAGATAAGTACGACAATTTATTGTCCTACTCGAAAAACGATGAAATATTTTATTCTTATTCTGTTCGCATGCTTTACTGAATGGAGTTTCAGTCAGGCTACTGCTAAAATCACTGGTGAAGTCAGTGAAAATGCTACGAATCAACTTTTAAGTGGCGCAAAAATCACCCTTTACAACAATAAAGGTATAGTGATGAAAAGGGCCATGTCGAACTCGCAAGGGATTTACGAAATGACCGACGTGACCTACGGCGATTATTCCATTACGTTCAAAATGATGGGATTTGACTCAATGGTTCAGGAAATTCAAGTTTCTAAACCCATTTTGACTGTCAATTTTTTCATCGGAGCAAGTCAAGAATACCGCGAAATAAAAGTCATCGGTAATTTAGCAGGTTCACAAAATGTTCCCGTCGCGGTTACTAAAATACCTTTACAAAAAATTACTGAAGAACTTGGCTCACGTGATTTGCCCATGTTGCTAAATGGAACCCCAGGAGTCTATGCCACACAACAAGGAGGTGGAGACGGAGATGCACGAATCAATGTGCGTGGATTTGATCAACGCAATGTTGGTGTGATGATCGATGGTGTTCCTGTAAACGACATGGAAAATGGCGCTGTTTATTGGTCCAATTGGTTTGGATTAGATGCTATTACAGCTCAAATGCAAGTGCAACGTGGACTCGGAGCAACTAAAATTGCCATGCCATCAATTGGTGGAACAATTAATATCATTACCCAGGGTGTTTCCAATAAACCAGGTGGGTCTTTCCGTCAGGAATATGGTACTGGAAATTTATTACGCTCTACCCTATCCTATAATACTGGAATGACGAAATCTGGTTGGGGATTAACTTTTTCCGCATCCTATAAACAAGCGGATGGTTGGGTATATGGAACTCCAAGTCAAGGTAAATTTGGGTACCTCAAGGTGTCAAAGAAATTGGACAAACATCTAATGACTTTATCTGCTTTTGCTGCACCACAAGAACATGGTCAACGATCATACACACAAGCCATACAATATTTTGATGAGGCAACAGCTCGAGATCTTGGGGCGCCGATCGACACGAATATGATTTTCTCAAATATGGGTATTCGCTTCAATCAACATTGGGGATATCAAACAGATAGTAACGGAGAAAAACAAATCCTTAACGAACGACTTAATTTCTACTCTAAACCTCAGTTTACCTTAAAGGATTTTTGGACGGTCAATGATAAATTGTCCATATCAAACATTGCCTATGTTTCTGTTGGTCGCGGTGGTGGGACAAGCATATTCAATTCAAGTGCTTTACTTAGAGATTCGACTGGATTGATTAATTGGGATTTAGTCATCAAAGAAAATCAAGTTAATTCGCTTTTTGGCACTCCAAATACTGACCCTATTTATCATCCAACGGAGATTAAATCAAGTCAAATTTTGTATGCAAGTATCAACAATCATTTTTGGGCAGGATACTTGAGTCAATTTAATTACACCTACTCTAAAAAATTAGAGTTTTCTGGTGGGATTGATTTTCGTTATTATCAAGGATCACATTATCAAGTGATCACTAATTTATTAGGGGGCGACTATTTTGTAAGTACGGCGGATAAAAACGATGCGGATCCAATGCAACGTGTAGGAGATAAAATTGCAAAAAATGCATTTAATGCAGATCGTGATGGAATTGTACAATGGACCGGAGCATTTGGACAAATGGAATATACCGGAAAGAAATTATCCTACTTTGTAAATGTATCAGGAATTTTGAATGGGTATAAAGGAGTAGATCGTTTTCAAAAAAGAGTATTGGACTTGGGAGATACGGTTTTGAGAATTGGTGCGTTAGACACCATTACTTATAATGGAGAGACGTATGATGCGAGTAATAAAAATCTTAAGTATTACGCTACAGATTGGAAATTCCTCCCTGGTTTTACCTTTAAATCTGGTTTGAGATATCAGGTGCAAAAAAATGCGACTGCTTACATCAATGTTGGATACCTAAATCGAACTCCACAATTCTCAAATGTCATTGATAACAACACCAATAGTTTCTTTGGAGAAATCGTCAATGAAAAGATTCTCTCTGCAGAGGGTGGTTATAATTATGCAAAAGAGAAGTTCGGATTCAATGTCAATGCGTATGCGACGAATTGGAAAAATAAACCTTTTCCTTACGGAGTAGCAGTTCCTGATCCAAATGATCCAACAGAATTTATTCGCATTAACATTAATGGAATGGATGCTGTTCACCTTGGAGGAGAATTTGATGCAGCTTTCAAGTTTTCTAAAAAACTTTCTGGTGACGTTATGGTATCCATTGGACAATGGTATTGGAATTCTTCTAAGACAGTATTTGTTCCACAATATGATTCACTCGAATTTAGTTTCGATGCAAAAGGTGTTCACGTAGGTGATGCCGCACAAACTGCAATGGCTGCCGCTTTAAGGTACGAACCAATTAAAAATGGTTACATCAAGCTGCAACTGCAATATTTTGATCGCTATTATTCAAACTTTGATCCATTCACGCTTCAAGGAGTCAATGGTGGTCGAGATTCTTGGAAAATGCCATCATATGCTCTATTGAATGTATTTGCTGGATATAAAATTCCATTTAAAACATTCTCCTTACTAACAACAGCAACAATCACAAACGCCTTAAATACCAAGTATATTTCAGATGCAACGAATAACGCAAATGATATCTACAACACCTTCGATGCTCAGTCAGCCAGCGTCATGTTTGGAGGTGGATTTCGCTTTAATGTTTCACTCGCAATTCAATTTTAATTATGACAAAAGGAATACTTAGTTTTTTCGCTTTATTCACTGTTCTCAGTTTAAAAGCTCAAACCATTTCTCAAGTTCGAAACTTAGGAATCGGTCAAACAGTTACCGTTACTGGTGTAGTAACGAATGGTAGTGAACTTGGTAGTATCCGCTACTTGCAAGATGGAACGGCTGGAATCGCTTGTTACGGAAGTTCTTTATCTTCGGTTCAACGTGGAGATTCAATTACCGCTACTGGGGTATTATTTGACTTCAGTGGTTTACTCGAACTTTCTCCTACGAATAGCTTTATCAATCATGGTCCAGCAGTACTACCTTTAGCCCAAACAATTCCCTTCACAAGTGGAACGGAATCTTTGGAAGCGCAATTGGTGCGTTTTGACAACGTAACTTTTGTTCAAACTGGAAACTTTGCCACTGGAAATAGTACGGTTCAAGTTTCAAATGGAACAAGCACGTTCGATGTTCGTGTAAACGGTTCAACAAACATTGACGGGACAGCCATTCCAACGGGACCCATTTCCATTGTTGGTCTGCTCGGACAATTCAACGCGAATTACCAAATTATACCAAGAAATTTATTGGACATTTTCCCATACGTTGCGCCGGCAAGAGAGATTAACGTGAAAGTAAACGGTTCAACTGTGCTTAATAACGATACGTATATCGTAGGAACCACTGCTGCTACGAATGTGATAATTGAAAATACAGGGGTTTCAGCCTTGACACTTTCAGGTGTAACATTTACAGGTGCAAACGCCTCTGAATTCGGAATTAACTTAACAACTGGAACAGTTGCGGGATTGGGAAGTAATAGTTACTCATTGACATTCACTCCAACAGGTACAGGTACACGCACAGCGACCATTTCCATTGCCAACAATGACAGTGATGAGAATCCATACATCATCAACTTGTACGCAATTGGTACAAATAACCTTGCAACAGAACCAACTTCTAATCCATCGAATTTAACCTTCCCTTTAATAAAAGCGTATACAATCGCGGGACAATACACAGCAGGAACCAATGCTGAAAATTACCTTGTTCTTTGGAAAAATGGATCTGTAGTTACAGGAATACCAACAGATGGAACTAGCTACAAAAGAGGAGACGTTATTGGAGATGCACGTGTGGCATATATCGGAAGTGGAACGGGATTCACACCACGTGGAATCATTGCCAATCAAAACTACCATTTTGTTGTTTACGCATTCAATGGTCCTGCTGGATTTGAAAATTACAAAACAACTTCTCCTGCCATCGGAAACGTTACAAGTCAAGGAGAACAAATCGGAAACTATTATGCTGGAATCACTTCTGGTTCAACTACGTTTTTAAGTGACTTAAGTGCATTGATTAATCCTCACACAGTTGTTTCTTATTTCAATTACAAAACAACAGTGATGAATCAATTCGAGATTCGCGATACAACGAACGGACAATCTTTCGTGACCTGTGTCTATTCAGGTGAACGCAAAGTATTTGATGAACCATTTGACTGGTCAGCTCAAGGATATTCTCGTGAGCACTCATATTGTCACTCTTGGATGCCTACATTCCCTTGTGATAATCCTGAGCAACCAGAATACAGTGACCAACACAACTTATGGCCTACAAACTTGCAACAAGCAAATACGCCAAGAAGTAATCTTCCATTAATGGACATCGATGGAAATGTGGTATTTACTTACTTAGAAGGAAGAGTCGGATATAGCGGAAATCAGTTGGTTTACGAGCCTCGTGCAGCACAAAAAGGAAATGCGGCGCGTTCTATCTTTTACATGGCAACAGCTTACAACGGTCAAGGTGGAAACAACTGGCAAATACCAACAAACCAGAGTCAAGAGTCTTTGAAAACATGGCACTTTAATGACCTCCCTGATAATTACGAAATCGCTAGAAATGAATTTATCTTCAGCAAACAAGCAAATAGAAATCCATATGTTGACTCTGTAAATTTCGCTTGTCACGTTAACTTTGCAAACATGTCTTATTTAGTTTGTGACGCTGGAATCGATGAGAAATTAGCTGCTAATTTCACCGTTTTCCCAGTTCCAACCTCCAATAAATTATTTGCTCAGGTGAATGGATTAGACATTGTTGAATACACCATCACGGATATGCAAGGCAGAGTAATTAAATCGTCTTCTAATATTCAAGTTCCCGTTTTAGAATTGGGGACAACTGAATTCAAATCTGGAATGTACCTACTACAAGTTGGGACAACATTCGGTCAAGTTCAACGTGAATTTATCGTCGAGTGATCCGAAGAAACAGCATACTTTTTTTGATTGGAGCAAGCCTTGTGGCTTGCTCTTCTCATTTGGTCGTATTACCTTCAAGTGGAAAAACGGCCATTCTTGAAAAGAATCGAGAGCAAACGGTCATCAAAGAAGCTATTCAACCCTATAAAGACTCCGTTGAAAAAGTCATGAGTACTGTAGTGGCAATAGCCCCAATAGATTTTGAAAGCGGAAGGCCAAATAGCCTACTTGGAAATTGGACCGCTGACGCATTATTTGCAAATCAAACTCGGACAGTACGCATGAGTGAGCCTGTTTTCTGCTTACTAAGTATCGGTGGACTAAGGTCTTCCATCGGAAAAGGGAACGTGACGCGGGGGGATATCTTTCGACTAATGCCCTTTGACAACCAAGTCGTGTGGATACGTATGCCTATTGCAAGTTTAACAAAAATTGAAAATTATCTGAATCAATCTGGTGGTGAGCCAATTTCAAATGCACAGCTCATTCAAGGAAAACTCGTACTTAACGGAATTCAAGAAAACACCACACATTTTTGGGTGATAACGAGTGATTACTTAGCAAACGGTGGAGACCGCATGGACTTTTTTCTCGACGCTATAGACCGACAACAAAAACCTCAATTATTACGAGATATTTTTATGTCAGAATGTCAACTTCAGGGAGAACTCATTGCTTCTCCTGAAAAACGGATCCAACTAAAATGAAAAGACGCAGTTTCTTAAAAACAAGTATTCTCGGTTCTAGTGCGTTTGTACTGCTTTCTTCTTTTCGTTTGAATCGATCTTTTCATGCATTGAAAGAAAAGAAGTTGGTCATTTTGCACACGAACGATACGCATTCGCAAATTGAACCATTCCCTGCAAATCATCCCAAATATGCCAACAAAGGTGGCGTGGCTAAACGTGCACAATTAATCGAGGAAATACGCCAACAAGAGGAACATGTTCTTCTGCTAGATTCCGGAGATATTTTCCAAGGCACACCCTACTTCAACATCTTCCATGGTGAATTGGAAATGAAACTCATGAGCGCCATGAAGTATGACGCAGCAACGATGGGGAATCATGATTTCGACATCGGTTTAGATGGTTTTTTGAAAGCAAAACAATTTGCCAATTTTCCATTTTTGTGTGCGAATTACGATTTTTCTGAAACATCTTTAAAAAATCAAACCAAGGCCTATCATATTTTTCGTAAAGCGGGATTGAAAATTGGTGTTTTTGGCATTGGAATCAAATTGGAAGGATTGGTTCCATACGATAAATTTGGAAAAACAAAATACCTTGATCCAATTGCTGTTGCTAATCAGACAGCAAAAGAACTGTATGGAAAAGGCTGTGATTTCATCATTTGTTTATCACACTTAGGTTATAGCTATTTAGAGTCAACTAAACCTAGTGATGTCAAATTAGCAGCGGAAAACGAGCACATCGATTTAATTCTTGGGGGACATACCCACACGTTTATGGATGCACCGGCGACTTTTGAAAATAAAGGCGGAAAGAAAACGGTTGTCCATCAGGTTGGATTTGGCGGAATCTATTTAGGACGCATTGACATCAGCTCGACTCATGTTTCTTGCCGCAAACAGAGCATCGAATAATCACCTATCTTTAACCTATGAAAGTTTGGACGGCCTTCTTGTTAATAGCTTTCTTTTCCTGTACCAAGGAAGTAAACATTGACATCCCCAATTATCAAAACCAATTAGTGGTTGATGGAATCATTGAAACTGGAGGGAATCCAATTGTACTACTTTCCCAAAGTGCTAACATTTATGAAACCAGTGATCTTGCCGCGTATCTTTCTCGTTTTGTTTATGACGCACAGCTAAACGTAATATCGGGAAACGACACTTTTCCATTATCCCTGTTTACTATATCCGAACTTCCGATTGACAGCCAAAAAAAGGTAGCTGAAATGCTTCGTTTAGATTGGAATGAAGCCTTACTTCTTCCGATAAAAGTCTATAGTTCCAACGACTTGATTGCTCAGGCTAACATTTCCTACACCTTGGAAATCAAACATCTAGGGAAATCATTCAAAGGTACTACTCATTTACCCAATCCCACTCCACTAGATTCGATTTACTGGAAACCTGAATCGGGAAATGTACAATATGGTTACTCTTGGGCGCGTTTAAGCGATCCGGCCAATCAATTTGATGGCTATAAATGGGAAGTAAAGCGCATAAACCTCACAGCGAATGGCGATGAATTGGATAACATCTACAAGCGTGGATATGGTGGATTCTTTTCTGATCAGTTTTTTGATGGTCAAACCATTGAGTTTTATTACGAGAATCCCTTGAAACGAAAGGACACAACTCATTTAAAGGAATTCAAAAGAATGTACCGTATTGGAGATACCGTGGTCGTGAAATTTTCAAAAATGGATCAACAGGTATTTTCGTTTTACGATAAAAAATATGCGCAACTGAATTCCGCATCAAGTCCATTTTCAACGCCAATTAACGTGCCTTCAAACATACCAGGATTACTCGGTGTCTGGGCAGGATTCTCTCCATGTTATGATACGCTATATTGCGTGGAATAAAAAAATCAAATTTCCCGAACAATCATATGATAAAGTTGTTCCTTACATCATACTAAATATTTTAATCATGAAAGCATTCATCCTTACCATCGTTCTTTTTATAATTGGCACAAGTCATTCCCAAACAGTTGTTGGTGGAGGTATCTACGCAAATACCACCTGGACCGCTGCCAATAGTCCTTATTTATTAACCCAGTCATTGGTGATTTTCCCGGGAAAAACACTCACGATTGAACCGGGAACAATCGTTCGAGTAACTGCTGACCAAAGTTTCAATACAGGAAATTTTATTTATTTAGAAGTGCGCGGAACTCTGAATGCCATAGGAACAACAAGTAGTCCGATCACCTTTACATCAACGATTCCTAATAATGAGTCAAATTGGTTGGGCATTCGCATCAAAGGGAGTCAAGGTGGACTCGTGGAAATGGACCATTTCAAGTTGACGAATTCCTTCTATGGTCTACATAATGACATTGCAGAACCAGGTATTAACTATAATTTCAATGGATGTGAATTTAAAAATAACCAATACGCGATTCAATTGAATGCTGATATGGTTTATTCGAATTGTTTATTTGAAGGAAATGGAGTAGGAAACGCAGCACAAATTTCTTATGGATCATTAACAGCTTCCAATTGTCAATTTATTAATAATTTCTGCTCATTCACTTGGTCCAATAATATCAATGTTTCGAACTGTACTTTTGATGGAAATGAAAATAACATTATTGGTTCTCCAGGAACAATTACGGATTGTATTTTCAATAACAATACTAATGCTATTACGGAAGCAAATAGCAATACCATCGTAAATTGTAGCTTCGAAAACAACGAAATTGGAATTGATGCATCAGGTTCCATGAACATTAACAATTGTTTCTTTCAAGGAAATGGAACGGCGATGCGCATGGGAGATAATAGCGTCATTACCAATAATCAAATTTTGAATAACGACCGAGGAATTGTGATCACCGGATGGTCGCCAAATACAATGAATATCACAGACAATATCATTTGCAATAACAACTTGTATAATTTAGAAAATGGTACTGACAAAAATTTCGATGTGAATGCGAATTGCTTTTGTTCTTCCGATTCAACCTACATAGAAGGATTGATTTATGATGGTTATGACGACATCACACGTGGACTTGTCAACTATGCAATTTATGACGATTCATGTCAAAACGTATTGGAATATGTTGTTAAAATCGACTTGGGTGGATCAGCAAATATCGAATCAACCTCAACGACTGAATTCAAAGCATTTTACATCTCAACGAATGAATTAAAACTCATTTCTGAAATGAATCAAGTCGTTTACCTTTATGATGGATTGGGAAGAAAGATTTCAAGTTTTTCCCTCACAGAAGGTGAAAATATCTTCAAAACAGAAATTAGTCCAGGAATTCTCTTCCTTGTAGGAGAAAACGGATCAAAAATGCGACTTATACAACCATAGAAAGAGGAGAAATACTCCTCGTTCTATGGATACGTTCTTCTACATCCACTTGGATAAGAACTTATTGTAATCAGTCCTTAATTCTGCAAAATTCTTTTCAAAGTAAGCGATAAAGTCCGACTCATTGTCATGACTTTCCACTTTTCGGTGATCTACCGCAACAGGGTTGGCGTTCACTTCTTTTACTAATCCTTTCTCATTCATTTTGATGGAATGTCCAAGTTCATCGATATTGTTTCTTTGAACAATAAATTGATTTTGAAAATGTTCCACATCCTTTAAGAAGTCTGAGGCATTGTTTTTACCCGTAACCTCATCCAAACGCTCCTTAAGAATAGCGATTTCTTCTTTGTAAAAATCAAGTCTTTTTAACCAATCTTGGTTCTCCAAATGTTGGTCGATAATATTTGCTTTCGTTGCCATGTGTTTTGTTTTAGACAAAGTTCGATCGATTCTACGCATCAAAACATGACAATAATCAAGAAGTCTTATGATTTCTAGCAGTAAAAATGTCAAGAAAAACATTGAATTTGATGTATCTTTGCACAAAAATCAAGCTATGTCAGAAAAAGCCGTTCGCGTTCGTTTTGCACCTTCACCAACTGGACCCTTACACATGGGTGGTGTGCGTACAGCATTATACAATTACCTTTTCGCTAAAAAACACAATGGAACCTTCTTGATTCGTATCGAAGATACCGATCAAACACGTTTTGTGCCTGGCGCTCAAGATTATATCATGGATGCTTTGAATTGGTGTGGAATTATGCCAACGGAAGGACCTGGACTAGGTGGTGATTTTGGGCCTTACGTTCAATCTGAGCGAAAAGAAATGTATCGTCCATACGCTGAGACATTAGTTGCGGAGGACAAAGCCTATTACGCATTTGATTCTGCCGAAGAATTAGACACAATGCGTGACCAAGCGAAAGCTATGGGAATGCCGAACTGGCAATACAATTGTGTAACACGTACTTCCATGCGAAATTCCTTGAATTTACCTCAAACGGAAGTAGCGAAATTACTTGAAGAAGGTCATCCGTACGTAATTCGTATGAAGATGCCCAGAAATAGAGACATCCGTTTTCATGATTTAATTCGTGGATGGGTTGTCGTTAACACGAATAACTTAGACGATAAAGTTCTTTTTAAAAGTGACGGAATGCCAACCTATCATTTGGCTAACATCGTAGATGATCATACCATGAACATCAGTCACGTGATACGCGGTGAAGAATGGTTGCCTTCTGCCCCACTTCACGTCATGTTATATGAAGCATTCGGATGGGATTGTCCAGAGTTTGCACATTTGCCTTTGTTATTGCGTCCCGATGGAAACGGAAAATTATCGAAACGCGATGGAGATCGATTAGGATTCCCTGTGTTCCCAACAAACTGGACAACCGCAGAAGGTGAATTGTATTCAGGATACCGCGAAAAAGGATACTTACCAGAAGCCTTCGTTAACATGCTCGCATTGCTTGGTTGGAATCCTGGTACAACGCAAGAAATCTTTACTCTTGAAGAATTATGTGAAGCGTTTTCTTTGGAACGCGTTTCAAAAGCGGGAGCTAAATTCGATCCGGAAAAAACGAAATGGTTCCAACAGCAATATTTAAGATCATTGAGCAATGAAGCCATTGCCACTCAACTTATTTCAGAAGGTGTTGACACGCCTATAGATCGTTTAGCCCAAATTTGTGGACTGATGAAAGAACGTGCAACGTTTGCTCAAGATATCTTGACTGAAGGAGCTTACTTGTTTAATCGTCCAACGGCATTCGATAAGGAAACGATTTTGAAAAAATGGAAGGATGAAACAACAAGTTATATCCAAGAATGGAGTGCTATCGTTGCAGATATTTCAACCTTCACTGCAGAAGAAATCGAAAAAGCATTTAAATCCTTTTTAGAAGCAAAACAAGTTGGAATTGGTGCTGTACTATTGCCATATCGTTTATGCGTCACAGGTGTCGGAGCCGGACCTGGAATGTTTGATATTTCGGCGTTCTTAGGTAAAGATGAAGTCTTAGCTAGACTAACCTCAGGATTAACAGACATACAAAAGTTACGTGATGAAGCAAGTCATTGAGGTTAATGGAATTCAATTGTATGCACACCACGGTTGTCTTCCCGAAGAAGCCCTAATTGGTGGACATTATATTGTTGACATTGCTTTATTGACCGATTTTCAGACAGCTGCTGAAACAGACGAACTGAATCAAACGGTTGACTACGTTGCCATCAATCAAATTGTAAAAGAGGAAATGGCCATTCGCTCAAAATTAATTGAACACGTGGGTGAACGCATCAATTTACGCATTCGAAAAGAACTAAATGGAATTCACCAATTACGTGTGAAAATCACCAAATTAACTCCGCCTATCAATGGCGATGTTAAAAATGTAGCCATTATCATTAGTGACTTGGAAGTGTATTGAAAAACGAAATGAGTTTTTCGATCGCGCGCGCACGATGACTAAATTGATTTTTCTCGCTCAAGGACATTTCTGCAAAACTTCGTGATTCTTCCTCTGGAATGAAAATTGGATCATATCCGAATCCCTCTGATCCTGTTTTTAACAAAGCAATTTTACCCTTCACGATTCCTTCGAATTGATGTTCTACGCCTTCCCAAAATAAGGTGATGACCGTTTTGAATTGTGCCGAACGATCAGAACTTCCTTCTAATTCCATCAGTACTTTATTCATGTTGTCATTCGAATCTCGCTGTTCCCCTGCATAACGCGCAGAATGCACACCTGGGCGTCCATTTAAAGCAAAAATCTCCAATCCAGTATCATCCGCAAAACAATTTTGTTCAAATTTCTCATGGACAAAACGAGCTTTAAACTGAGAATTCCCTTCAATTGTTGCTTCATTTTCTGGGATTTCTTCCAAATAATTCAGGTCTAAAAGTGTCTTGATTTCAATGCCTGAAGGAAGAATGCTTTGAATTTCGCTCGCTTTATGAGCATTGTGACTTGCAAAAATAAGTTTCATGTATCAAAAATAAGAAATGTATCCAATGTGTATTTTACCCGAATTCAATTGAATGGGATTTGTGAATTCCTTGCCTAGTGCATAGGCCAATCGAAAAATACCCAAATTCGTTCCTGCTGAAATTCCAAAGCCAAATCCGTAAGGCATATCTTTCACATAATTCAAGGACGTGTTTTCATAAAAACCTTGATTAAAAAAGGCGAAAACAGCAGAATTTTGGTCCAATAAAAATCGATATTCGAACGTCAATAAGGCTTTTGTGGTAGCGAAGATACTTTCCTCATTAAATCCGCGCAAGGAATTGGTTCCACCAAATCGATAGAGTTCATTTTGATAAATGCTCGGTGCATGATATGTGTCCATCTCTAATTGAGTAAGGAATGTCATTCTACCAGCCAAAGGTTGGAAATAAGAAATCTTAGCCTGTGCCTTACATATATTAACTGAATTTTGTGCCATTTTACGTTCACCAAGTTGTCCCTCGATGAAAACCGAAAACCCTTTCCGAGGATTTGGGATGTAATCTAGTTTTCGCTGAAAGAGGACCAATCCATAACTATTCGTTTTTAAATTCGCCAATTTGCTAAACATTGGATTCGCATTGCTTTCTGAAATAACAGAAGAGTTTACGAAATAATAATTCGCTCGCAATTGCCAACCATTTTGAAATTGAAATTGAACTCCCAAAGAGGATTTAACATCCAAAAAACTAGAATCCCGCTTGTACAATTGAAAGTCACCAATCACACCGAAGGGAGACTTAAATAAGTAGGGAATGATCAAACTGGTTTGTATCGCTTGTGTTCTTGGCTGAATACTTTTCCAAGCAAATTGAAACGATTCATTGTGCTTCACAGCATTAATTAATTTCAACTGCATATCCCCGGTAAAGGTCAACACATTGGTTACCGGATTCGGTTGAAACCCAATAATTCCTTGTGCAGAACTTGCTTTCACGCGCTCAAAGTAGACAAAAAGTTCAGCCCCTTTTGAGGTGAAAAGAACTTCGCACTTTTTCTTTAATGTGAAAATTCCTGTTTGAAGGACACGCAGTTCAATGCCATTAAATAGTGCTTCGTTGTATTCGTCATTTACCCTAATACCAATGATGCTCTGTAAGGTATTCGTTGAAACAGGTAAATCATTCTTCAAATGTATTTCTGTCCAAACATAATACGGACCTCTTTCCACCACAAGTTCAGCGTCTATGTCCATTTTACTTGTCTCTATTTGTTTTAAGTAGATCCGACAAAATGGAAATCCATGTTCCAAGTGGTAATCCAATACTTGGTTCATAAACTGAAGATACTTCGCTGGACTCATACCTTGGGTTTCCTTAAGAATGCTTCTTTTGGAAGGATATACACGTTGAAGAATTTTTTCAGTGCTGTCATTCAACTGTAAATGGAGTCCGGTGTATTGATCTCCAAGAGTCACTTGAAACGAATCAAGAAAGTCAGAAGTTTTCTTTAATTGAATGTCGCACATCAAATAGCCTTTCTCAATACATTGATTACGGATAACTTGAACAGATTTAACGACTTGATTTGTTGATTGAGGTTCCAAGATTTTTGAAACTACCGAAGGAAAATCGCGTCCATTTTCTTGAAAAAAAACAATGTTTTTTTGTCCAATGCTACAAAAGGACGAAAAGACAAGAGCAATCAAAGAAAAGAGTTGTTTTTTCACAAGGTAAAAATCGAAACTTATGAGGATATAACTCCTCTTTTTTGAAAAAATTGTAACTTTATAAAATGTGCTCCGTTAGAGAAGCCACAAACAACAAAACAAACAACAATGAAAACGAAATTCACTCTATTAATCTGTGCAGCGGTAGTATCAGTAATTTTAGCTTCTTGTGGAGCTGGACGAACAGCAAGCTGCGACGCATACGGAAGTATCCAACAAACAGAAAATTCAGATTTAGCGTCTAAATAATTCGCAAATCTTAAAAGTTCCAGCGCTGAACATGCACGGCCATTTGGTTTTGTATTTTCAGCGCTTCTTTTTTTGCAGCTATAGCAAAATCCAGCCCTGAAGAGGCATAAATAATTCCACGCGACGAATTGACTAACAAGCCACATTCCTCATTCGCACCATACTTCACCACATCTTCTAAACTTCCGCCTTGTGCACCTACTCCTGGAACGAGGAAAAAATAATCAGGAGCCAATTTTCTGACTTCGGCAATATCCTCAGCTCTCGTAGCACCCACTACAAACATCATTTTTTCAGAACTTGCCCATTCCATGGATGTTCTCAATACGTTTTCGAATAATGGTCCGTCTTGTCCTGATTTTAATTGAAAGTCTTTTGCTCCTTCATTAGAAGTTAAGGCAAGCAAAACAACCCACTTACCATCAAATTTAGTGAATGGCAAGACACTATCCGAACCCATATATGGCGCTACGGTCACAGCATCAGCTTGAAGCGTCTCAAAAAAAGTCTTCGCGTAATACGTTGATGTGTTTCCAATATCACCTCGCTTTGCATCGGCAATGATCATGCATTCTTTAGGGATGTAATTGATCGTTTTCTCCAATGAATCCCATCCTTTCGAACCATGACATTCAAAAAATGCAGTATTCGGTTTAAATGCTACTGCATAGGGATGCGTAGCATCGATGATGGATTTATTAAATTCAAAAATGGGATCATCCATTTCCAATAAATGAGCGGGGATTTTACTCAAATCAGGATCTAATCCTACGCAAAGAAAGGATTCCTTTAAGCGAATTTGTTGAATTAATTCTTGTTTTGTCATAGCGCTTGTCCTTTCAGTTTTTCTGCATTTTCAGCCATTTTTAAGGCGTCAATCATTTCTTGAACATCACCGTTCATAAATGAACTAAGGTTGTACATCGTTTTATTGATACGGTGATCGGTAATTCTTCCTTGTGGATAGTTGTATGTGCGAATTTTAGCTGATCGATCTCCTGTAGAAACAAGTGTTTTACGTTGAGCAGCACGCTCATTGTGAACACGATCTAATTCCGCTTGATACAAACGTGAACGGAGTACCGATATCGCTTTTTCTAAGTTTTTATGTTGCGAACGTCCATCTTGACATTCAACCACTACTCCGGTTGGAATGTGTGTCAAACGAATCGCGGACTCTGTTTTGTTAATGTGCTGTCCACCTGCTCCAGATGCTCGGAAAGTATCTTTACGGACATCATTCATATCTAGATTGAAATCTACCTCTTCGGCTTCGGGTAATACCGCAACGGTAATCGCAGAGGTATGCACGCGTCCTTGTGATTCTGTTTCAGGAACACGTTGAACGCGATGAACGCCTGACTCAAACTTCAACATTCCGTAAATTCCAGCACCAGCGACATCAATAGAAATCTCTTTGTATCCTTTAACCGTTCCTTCAGATGAGTTGATCACTTCGTATTGCCAACCCATTTCTTTAAAGTACATGGTGTACATTCTGAAAATATCTTCGACAAAAATACACGCCTCATCACCACCTGTTCCAGCACGAAGCTCGATAATGGCATTTTTATCATCCTCTGGATCTTTTGGAATCAACATCATTTTGATCTCCTCTTCCATAATTGGACGTGACGTTTCCAATTCATCAATTTCCATCTTCGCCATTTCGCGCATTTCAGGATCTGTTTCGACCTCCAACATGGCTTTTGAGCTACTTAAATTTTCCAAGACATTTTTGTACGCTTTGTACATTTCGTCTAATGATTCTAAATCACGGTATTCTTTATTGAGTTTCACGTAACGTTCCATATCCGAAATGATATCCGGATCGGTGATCATGGTTCCAACTTCTACAAAACGGTAGTGAATCGCTTCTAATTTCGATAGTAAATCTGACATGAAGCAAAGATAAGAAGAACATCCGCGAAAGCAAAGCATTGGGGTCAATCCTTGCTTATGAAACAAAAAAAAGCCAACGAAATCCGTTGGCTTTTACATACATGGTGATTCAAGTTTAGTCTATCGAACCAGTAACTCGCTTCATAAATGCATTTAAAGCATCTCTTTTGGCTGTTCCGGTTTGAATATCCTTATGCACTTCTAATGCGCCAGAATAATTCGACAATAACTCGCCGATTACATCTAATTCTTCGTCCTTGATTCCTGGAGCCTCGATTAAGTTCTCGAGTGTTTCCATTGTTTCAATAACGTAGTCTTCATCATTATTCTCAATGAATTCGACGATGTGCTTAATGACTGGTAACCGCATTTAATACTTCTTGAATGGTTTCTATTTTATTTCCTTGCGCTTCTTTCACAAGAGCTCCGTTCACGAACCCAGCAAAAGTTGGCAAGTTGCTTACATTCGCAAATTGGCGAGAATTTGGAAGTTTTTCTGCATCGATGTAGTAAAACTCAATGTCCTCATTTTCCTCCGCCATGCGTTTGAATTTCGGCTTGGTGATTTTGCAATTCCCACACCAGGTCGCGCCATATTGAACCATTACTTTTGCGTTGCTCGCTAAAAGTTGATCCAAATGATCTTCTGTTAATTCCGTAAACACGATTTCTTAGTGTTTGCTTAGGTAATCAGCAACGCCATTGCGTGTTGCATTCATTGCATCTTTTCCTTCTTCCCAATTTGCTGGACAAACCTCACCATGTTGTTGAACATGTGTGAATGCATCGATTAAACGGATGTACTCTTGTACGTTGCGTCCAACAGGGAAATGATTAATTGATTCGTGGAATACCATTCCTGTTTCGTCTAACAAATATGTTGCACGGTAAGGTACGTTATCACCTACTGAATCTTCGTCGAACATGTCATAATCCAAAATACCTAATTCCATAGCTAAGTTACGTGTAGAATCAGCGATGATTGGAAACTTCACACCTTCGATTCCACCATTATCTTTTGCTGTGTTTAACCAAGCGAAATGAACTTCAGCAGTATCACAAGATGCACCAATCACGATTGTATTTCTTTTCGCGAACTCCGCAGCTGCTTCTTGAAACGCGTGAATTTCCGTTGGACAAACAAACGTGAAATCTTTTGGATACCAGAATAAAACAACTTTTTTCTTGTTGTCGATTGCTTGTTGAAGGACATTGATTTGAAATGCATCACCCATTTCATCGATTGCTTTGACAGTTACGTCTGGAAATTGTTTCCCTACAAATGTTGACATATTATTTATTTAATTAGTTACTAATGATAGTACAAAGTTAAAGCTAAAAGGTTTGATCGTGGTTACATCAATGCGCTAAAAAATGATTCCAATCACATTTTCTTTTGCTTTTATTGTAGAACAAAGTTACGGACAGAAAAATCATTTATATATTCAATACTTTTTATATTTGCATAGATTTTATTTATATGATATCCATTCAACAAATGCAGTATATTGTAGTTCTCAGCGAGGAACAACAATTCCAACGAGCGAGTGAACGCTGTTTTGTCACACAGCCAACACTTTCCATGCAAATCAAAAAGGCAGAAGAACAATTGGGATACTTGGTTTTTGACAGGGACTCCAATCCACTTCAATTGACTCCAGCGGGAAAAAGTTTATTACCAATCCTACGTGAAATTTTGAGTGAAACAGAAAAAATAAAGTATTTATCTGATCAACTGAAAGGAAAAGTAAAAGAAGAAATTCGTCTAGGTATCATTCCGACTGTTGCTAGCTACCTAATTCCTCAACTTTTTGGTGAGTGGCAATCGTCCTTTAGCGATTTAAAACTTAGCATACACGAAATGAAGACTGTGGATGTACTAGAGGCGATGGAACGTAAGGAACTTGACTTAGGTATTATTGCTGGTCCCCATATGGACACTCGACTGCGCACCATACCTCTTTACCAAGAGGAGATTTACATTTACGCACCAAATGTGAAGGAAGAATCCATAAACATGTCTGATTTACAAGAAATGCATCCATGGCTATTAAATCAAGGAAATTGCCTTCGTACGCAAATGGTTCATTTTTGTCAACTAAAAAAAACGGTGGACGAAAATGAGTGGAATTATGAAGGCGGTAATCTTCCTCTCATCATGGAAATGGTTGACCGGCATGGAGGCTACACCTTGATTCCAAGTAATTTTCCCTTGACAGAAATCCAAAAGCGCGGCATCAAGACCATCCGAAATTTACATGCTTTACCAGCACGCGAAATCATTGCCTTAAGCTCTAATAGAACGGGGAAAATGCAAGGTATTGAAGCTCTTGCTCGAAGTATACAATTCACTTACGCTCCATCGACGAAACTGAAGCAACTACAAGTCTTAGACTGGAAATAAAAAAGGGCTGAACATTTGTTCAACCCTTTTTAATCGAATGAGATAATGACAATTATTGTGCAGAAGCCAATTTAATGAAGTCATCGTATTTCACTTCTTTTTTCACCAAGTTCACTGCTGTCTTGAAGAAATCTGTCAATTTTTGTTCAGCTAATCGGTCATAAATTCCATTTACCTGATCTTTATTTTGCAACAAACGCGCTGCTGTTTCTGTTAATTCTTGATCATCTGGAGCAGGAAGTCCGTATTGAGCATAATTTCCAACTAATAAACTTTTAGTGAAATCCATCACTTCTTGGTTTGTCAACTGAATATTGTTATCCTTGAAAATACGGGTTTGAATTAATTGCCATTTCAATGATTTCAAATACGCATCAAATTCTGCATCGATATCTTCTTCGGTCACTGGTTTCTCTGAAGAAACACGAATCCATCTTTTCAAAAATGCTTCAGGTAAAGTCATTTTTGTTTCGTTCACTAAGTGATTGTATACGTTACGCGTAAAGATACGATCAGTATCCTCAGCGAACATGCGTGCTAAATCTGTAGAAATACGCGCATGAAGTTCTTCCTCTGTTTTCACTTCTTCAGCGAATAACTTCGTGTATAGTTCTTCATTTAAATCCGCCATTTCCATGCGCTTTACATCCGCAATCGTAAATTGAAAGTTTGCTGTTAAACCTGCAACTTGTTCTTCGTTAATTCCCAACAATGCTGCACAATCTTTATCGTCTTTGGAAACATTTTTAGGATCTAAGTCAATGGTTTCATTTACTTTCTTTCCTTTCAATGCTTTAATTCCTGCTTTATTCTCAAGGAATTCCATAGAAATTGTAGAGGAGTGACTGATTCCATCTACTTTTACAGTACCGTCCGCATCTTTTTCTTCGAATTTACCCATGACCATATCCTTGTCACCAACAGCATCAGAAGAAACCAATTTTCCATAACGTCGACGTAAATCTTCAACTTGTTTATTGATGAGGTCCTTGTCAATTTTAACCGTTGCATAATCGAATTTTGATTTCGCATTAATCGGCAATTCAAACGCTGGACTATACCCAATTTCAAATGAAAATTCAAAGTTTTCTGGTTGGTCGAAGCTTCCCGTCATTCCTTGATCTTCCTTCGGAATTGGATTTCCAAGAATTTCCAATTTCTCCTCAGAGATGTATCGGTACAAAGCATCGTTCGTCAATTTATTTAACTCTTCTGCTAAAACGGACTTTCCAACTTGCTTTTGGATAAGTGCCATTGGTATATTTCCAGGGCGAAATCCTGGGATTTTCGCTGTTTTTCTATATTTCTCCAAAGAAGCTTTCACTTTTCCTTGGTAATCAGCCGGAGCAATGTTCACTTTAAGTACAGCATTCTGTGCATCTACTTCTTGACGAGTAATGTTCATTTTGTTGTGTTTTTTATCAATTTATGTTAAAAAAAAAGGCCTCGTTACCAACGAGACCTTTTGTGCGGATGGAGGGACTCGAACCCGCATACCTCTCGGCACCAGATCCTAAGTCTGGCGTGTCTACCAATTTCACCACATCCGCAATTCTAATAAAACATCGGGATCGTTTACCCGAGACCTTTCGAAATTTCTTTCTTGTTGGGTTGCAAAGATAAAGTTAATTTTCTAAAATGAAAGTATCCAAGGAAAATTATGTTCTTTTTTCCTGCATGATCGATCGAATTTCTTTCATAAATTCAGATGCATACACAAAACTGAGGATTTCAGGATTATCTGTAGTCAGGATAGAATCTTTATCTCCACTCCACCATTTCTTTCCTTGGTGAATAAAAAGAATGTTTTGTCCAATTTCTATTACGCTGTTCATGTCATGGGTAATGACAACAGTTGTCATGTTGAATTCAGCGGTAATATCTTTGATAAGTCCATCAATAACGATAGAGGTTTTCGGATCTAAACCAGAGTTAGGCTCATCGCAAAACAAGTATTTTGGATTCATCGAAATCGCTCGCGCAATTCCAATTCGCTTTTGCATCCCACCACTACATTCGGCTGGGAACAATTTATTACGTCCGGTTAAGTTGACACGATCTAGACAAAAATCAACACGTTTTTGCATTTCAGCTTTCGTCATATTGGTAAACATCGTCAATGGAAACATGATATTTTGCTCAACCGTTAAGGAATCAAATAAGGCTACTCCTTGAAACAACATGCCAATTTCCTCACGGATTTGACTACGTTCAAAGCGCTCCATAGACGTGAAATTTCTCCCATCAAACAGAATCTGTCCTTCGTCCACTTCGTACAAACCAACAATGCATTTCGCTAAAACAGATTTTCCTTGTCCAGATTGACCGATAATCAAATTGACTTTGCCTGTTTCAAATTGATAGTTTATATCAGACAACACTTGTTGTCCATTAAATGATTTCATGACATGTTTAACCTCAATCATGACAACAACAATAATTGTGTTAGAATTAGGTTGGCTACTAAAATAGCAATACTACTACTGACAACAGCTTGAGTGGATGCTTGTCCGACATTGATCGATCCTCCTTTTACATAATAACCGTAGAATGAAGAAACCGAAACAATTAAAAATCCAAACACGACTGTTTTTGTTAAGGCGTAGGTAATGTGAAATGGATTAAAAAACGCACGTAATCCTAACACATAAGTTTCTGTTGTCGTTAAATCGGTAATTATCAAGGCCATCCATCCACCCAACATACTTAAGGTCATGGAGAAAATAATCAGAACTGGAAAAAACAAGATTGCGGCAATGATTTTAGGCAAAACCAAATGATTCAAGGAATTTACTCCCATGATTTCCAAGGCGTCAATTTGTTCGGTAACACGCATGGTGCCAATTTCGGAAGCCACATTTGAGCCAACTTTCCCTGCAAGAATCAAGGAAATAATCGTTGGTGAAAATTCTAAAATGGTACTTGATTGAGTAATGTAACCTACCGTATATTTTGGTAAAAGTGGATTAGACATACTCGAAGCCGTTTGCAAGGCAATAACACCTCCAATAAAGGTGGACATCAATGCAACGATCGGCAAAGAACTGATACCAATGTTTTCAAGCTCATTGATTAAACGCGAAAAGAATATTTTCCATTTCTTTGGTCTTGTAAAAACCATGGTCAACATCAACGTGTACTTCCCAATATTTTGTAATAATTTCACGAAGCTAAGTTAAGGATATTTTCCAAGGTGATGTAAGGTGATTTTGCTTTCATTTTGTTTTTAACTTTGTTCGTGTCGAATTCAAAAAGAGAACAATTTATTGAAACGCTGAATCGTTTTGCTCCAGAAGCATTTACGGAATACCTGACGGATTTAATTCTTTCCGCCAAAGTCAAATTTAAAATTGTTCCTGGGAGAAGCACGAAACTTGGTGACTTTCGCGTCAAAGCGGGAGAAGAAAAACCGACAATTACGGTCAATGGTGACTTGAATAAATTCTCATTTCTCGTAACATCCATTCATGAATTAGCTCATTTAGAGGCTTTTCGCGATCACGGACAGCGCATTCAAGCACATGGAATAGAATGGAAGCAAGCCTATCGTCGATTGATGGAGCCCATTTTGGTGAGTAAAGAATTACCGGCAGATGTAGAAAAAGCACTTTGGAAAAATTTCACCAACACGAAAGCATCTTCTTGTACCGACCTCCAATTGAGTCGAACGTTGAAACTATACGACAAGTCCCCCGCGACTACTTTGGAAGAAATTCCGCACAAAAGCATGTTTCATTTGAATGGAAAATCATTCGAGAAAGGCTTACTGCGCAGAAGTCGTTATCTTTGTACCGAATTAAAAACCGGAAAACCTTATTTAGTTCATGCACTTGCAACCGTTGAATTAATCGAAAAATATGAGTACAAATAATTACGGACTAATTATGGCGGGTGGCGTTGGGAGTCGTTTTTGGCCAATGTCCACACCTCAAAAACCAAAACAATTCCTTGATGTATTAGGAATAGGTAAATCTTTATTGCGTTTGACTTTCGAGCGAATGTTGAAATCTGTTCCATGTGAACATATCTATATTTTAACCAATACTTCGTATCGTGAATTGGTGAAGGAACAACTTCCTGAATTAAGTTTTGAGCAAATCTTGTGCGAACCTATGCGTAAGAACACCGCGCCTTGTATTGCTTACGCAGCTGCTAAAATTCATGCAAGTAATCCAAATGCAACATTGATCATTTCTCCTTCCGATCACCTCATCGTGAACGAAACGAGATTTCAAGAAATTATTTCCACGGCAATTACCGTGGCTAATGATAAAAAACACTTGGTTACCCTTGGAATCGAACCTAGTAGACCCGACACCGGTTATGGATACATAGAGTTTGATTTAAGTAGCGGAGTTCAAAAAGGACAAGCAACAGAGGTTATTCAGTTTCGCGAAAAACCAAATGTGGAAACTGCACAGCAATTTTTAGATGCTAAAAACTTTTATTGGAACGCAGGTATTTTTGTTTGGCGTGCAGATGTGATTCTAGATGCTTTACACAAATTCCAACCTATGCTGCACGAGATTTTTATGACGGACACGAGTGCGTATGGAACTACGAAAGAAACAGACTTCTTATATCAAGCCTTTGATCAATGCGAAGATATCTCCATTGATTTCGCGGTTATGGAACATGCAAAAAATGTTTCTGTTGTCCTTTCTGATTTCGACTGGAGTGACCTTGGCACCTGGGGAAGTTTAACTGAGCACCTACCAAAGGATAATGAATCAAATTCGATTATCGGGGACAATGTGTTTGCCTTTGATTCTAGCAATTGTTTGGTTAATGTGCCTAAGGATAAATTGGTATTGTTAGATGGATTAAACGATTACATCGTTGTTGAATCGGAGCATATGTTGATGATTCTTAAGTCTTCCAATGAGCAACAACTCAAAAATTACTTGAAAGTTTTAGAAACAAATCGTCCCGAATACTTTCAAAAATAATGGTAAAAATTCGCAACATAGAATTAGGTGAGTTTCCGCTTTTACTGGCTCCAATGGAGGATGTAAGTGACCCGCCATTTCGTGCACTTTGCAAGCAACATGGTGCTGACTTAATGTACACCGAATTCATTTCTTCTGAGGGACTGATTCGCGACGCAGCTAAAAGTGTTCAGAAATTAGATATTTTTGAATATGAGCGTCCGATTGGGATTCAGATTTTCGGTTCAGACATTGAAAGCATGATTCAATGCGCTGAAATCATTGACCAAGTAAAACCAGATTTATTAGACATCAATTATGGTTGTCCAGTAAAGAAAGTAGCGTGTAAAGGCGCAGGCGCAGGACTATTACAAGACATTCCAAAGATGGTGCGTATGACGGAAGCAATCGTGAAAGCAACATCGCTTCCGGTTACCGTTAAAACGCGTTTGGGATGGGATGACGACACAAAATATGTGGTTGAGACAGCTGAGCGATTACAAGATATCGGTATTGAAGCTATTTCTATTCATGGACGTACGCGTAAGCAGATGTACAAAGGTGAAGCAGATTGGACCTTAATTGGGGAAGTGAAAAATAATTCACGCATGCGCATTCCTGTTTTTGGTAATGGCGACATTGACTCACCGGAAAAAGCTGTAGAATACAAAAACCGCTATGGTGTTGATGGGATAATGATTGGCCGTGCAAGCATTGGATATCCATGGGTGTTTAATGAAATTAAACATTTTATGGCGACAGGAACACACTTAGCTGGGCCTAGTATAGAAGATCGTGTACAAGCTTGTAGGGACCACCTGGAAATGAGCATCAAATGGAAAGGAATGCAGCTTGGAATCAATGAAATGAAAAGACACTACACGAATTATTTTAAGGGAATTTCACATTTCAAAGAATACAGAACGAAGCTAGTTTCTAGTTATGATTTAGATGAAATTTACGGCATGTTGAATTACATTAAAGAACATGCAGACGAATTTCACTTCGCACAAGCTTCAGAAATCTAAATCAATTTATTGCGTCGGAAGATACGTCTGACAGGAATTTGGAGACTTCCAAAAACTTCGTTTCGAGTTAGCGAATCAATGCTAAAGAAATACTTTGTCCCCTTGTTGGTCCAAGTTACATGATTATTTGTGCTGGGCACTAATTTTGGAGCAGCCGAACCAGAATAAAACTGATAAATGTCTCCCATTTTCTTTAATTTCAACAAGGGAGAAAATAAGAAACGAAAATCCTCTCCTTCCTTTCGAAGGATTCCTTTTCGCATGAGTTTATTCAAGAAAAGTTGTCCGTATTCGTTCATGGAAATCATAGCGGAATACGTTGGAATCAATATTTCTTTTTCTCGTGTTACCTCTTCCTCATTAAAGTCCTCGTCTAAGACAGTTTCTATGTAACGTTCTTTTACTTTTTGCATTCCACCTTCGATGAAACACAAATCTCCGGTCCAAGCTTGGATGAATTCAGTAAAGGGGAATCCAAATCGTTTGCCAATTTTAGAGAATTGAACAAACATGGAATCTTCCTTATTCTTCTTAAATTTTTCAATATCCAAATGCACATCTATCATCCGCTGTGTCCCCAAGGACGAAGCATAACTCAAGGCATTTTCCTTACGCTTGAAATAAAGAGGTTTCGTTTTTTTTAAATAGCTCTTTAATTTAAAACTAGAAGAATCGCTATCATGAGCAAACATCGCTGTTTCAATACCCAAGGATTTCAACTTGGACCAATTGGAATAAATGACAAAATGCTCATTTTTGAATTGCTTTTGTGCTAAAAACCGTTTCCAATCCTTGTGAACACCAAGGTGACGAGCACTTATCACTTGCTCCAGCACCGTTTTAAAATCATTTCCTTTGTAGAAGAATAAATACCCATCACCATAATGTAGATAGGACTTATCTTCTAAATTGTAATAGTATTTGTGATCATTAAAAACGGAGTCAGAAATATCAACGAACTTCTTCAGACGCTCGATACCCCCCATGATTTTGGAGCTGTCACTTAAGTGTGCCATGGCGCCTAAGTTTCCATCCTCATTTCCGAAAAGATAAACGTTTTGTTGGAGATCAATTCCGTACATTTTACCCTGTCCAAGTAAAAACTCATAGGTTGTAAAATCGCGTGCCGAAATCTTGTTGTACTGTAACATCCCGTTCGTTTCCTTCGCTAATTCTAGAATATTTGCAGTTGCAATAAAATCAGCCGTTGGCAGACGATCTATTAATCTTGGTGGAATCGGTTTCTGAAAAAGGATGTTTTTCAGAAAAAGCACTAATCCGAGTGCTCCGGCAAGTAAAAGTAGGGTGCTTATTTTACGAAACACAATTATGGATTAAAGGTGGTCACAACATAAATTGAATTGATTAAATCCAACAAGTGTTTCCCTGTTGTCTCTTCCCCTTCAAATGAATACTGTAAATTGAATTTTGTTTGTTCGCTCGTCGTTTTACTTGAGTTTAATTCGAACTGTCCTGATTTCCCCTTCAATGAATTTAGAATTTCCTCTTGTCTCGGATTCAGAACACCAGCAGGAAAACGGTTTAAGGTTTCTTCAATGTCGATATGTCCATACATGAAGCCACTTTTCTGTGCTGCTTTACATTCCTTGCTGGAAATTGCTTCCTTACCGTAACCATCAGCATGATTCACCGCTAAGTCTTCATCGTTCGTTAAAATGAATAGTCCATTTCTGTTGATGAAATACATAGGTGCTGCATCTAAAATGGCATTATCAAATTTCCAATAATCACCACAATCTTTAAATTTCGACGTCAAACGACTCATGTGCTTCATTACTTTCTCTGGAATATCCGAACGGTCAATGGAAAATCCAACAGTAAAGATTGGCATGTCCTCCTCAGCTTCTGCTTCACGCTCCCCGTATTCGAAAGTTTCTTCGTCGTAGAAAAACTCAATTTTCTTCGTTTTAATTTTTTTAATTCCGTTGAATGTACCGAACATACTTCCCTTGTAAGTTCCGAATAGCGCATCTTTGTTCACAAACTCGTTTAACAATTCAATGGTTAAGACATTCATGGATATCTGCGCATTTTTCTCGTCACTCAACACGGGCATAATGACTTTGTACGCCTGTTCATATGCTTGACGTAAGTTCACATTGTACGTGAAATAACCAGTGCTAGATTGCGGAATGTATTTTAAGACATGTTTATCGAATTTAGAATCGTTCATTTCTTTGTAAATGGACCCTAGTTCTTTTCCGTAATTCGCCTCAACGTGGAATTCCACCTTGTTTTCTTTCAGAATTAAATCTCCTAAAATCACATTTCCTGTATACAATTCTTGAATATCCTTGTAAAGAGAAGGAAGTACCGTTTGAAAGTACCAAAGTCCTTGTGATTTCTCGAAATTTCTTGAATTATCTAAGTAAAATGTCCCGATTGCTTCATGGGACATTTGTCCAGCAAAACGTATATCCTGAGAAAACAAATTCACTTCATTCACAAACAATTCGTTCATCAGACGTTCCAATTCACGTTCCTGAAGCACTAACTGAACACTATCGCGTAATTCGTAGTAATTTTTAATATTTGGATTTTCCGTAGCATCAGGATAAGAGGCTTGTTCCAACGGTTGATCATTCGTAAACTCTTGTTCATTCAATATTTCCTCTTCCTCAATGCCGCTTTCCTCATCATCAAACAATTCATAAGGCATTTCGTTACCACGTGCATACCACAAAGAATCCGTCATTTGATCAATGTAATCCATGGTTGGTTCGATGCGAATGAGAATAGCTGTATTCCCTTTGATTATTAAGTTATTGAAGAAGGTGCCATACATTTCCACTCCCGGGAATTTCATGTCCAATTTTTGAAAATCGTCGAAGACTTCGAATAATTGTGCCTTATTTTTTACTCCAAAAGTAAAACCGGAAATTTCATTTTGATAGGTTTTTCCATAGAACAGGTTTAAACGCTGATCAAAGTCAATTCCTGCATCCTTCAACGTTTTACCTGAAGTTGAGCCATCAAATAATTCTTGATGCACTTCTTCCATAAATTCATACTTCACTAAGTCATCCATGGAGATTTTCTGCAACAA
The DNA here is from genome assembly GCA_024643365.1 of Crocinitomicaceae bacterium. GTDB lineage: Bacteria > Bacteroidota > Bacteroidia > Flavobacteriales_D > Crocinitomicaceae > UBA952. The sequence goes on from JAHENC010000001.1 coordinate 207,703, forward strand.
ATTAATGTTGTTTATACTGAACACAGTTACAGCATCTTTTGGAATGAATAATTCAGATTTTTGTCCAAACAGCAGGGTACTGGAGAACAAGGTAAGGGAATAAATAAGTGCGTTTTTCACAGGCAATTTTCAAATGAAATATGAAGCGAATTTAATCATAATCTCGTTAGTTTTTCGTCGAGATTAAATAGATTATATTTTCGAGTAAATCTTGGTTTTCTTTGACGCTGTAGGCACTTGCTTTCACCATCACTGCCGTCTTACTTTTATTGAGTGTTCCTAATGAATTTTCGAATTTCTCAATCGGACGATCAAAACGAGTAATGGAAGTATATGTTCCATCTTTTAAAAGTTCAAGATCATTGGATTTGAAGGCTTTCAATTTTGCGCGGGCAAAGGCAGGAATGGAACGTTTTAATTTATTTCCGTCCCAAGTAATCCAAATTTCATCCGCTTCTGGACCTAGTTTGTCTTTTGACACAGCTTCAATCGCATTAGCTAGTCCTGCTTGAAGAGACATGATACTCGTAAAATCACAAGAGAATTTCAAGATAAAGTCTGTGTAATTTTCTTCAATTAAAACATTGGAAATTCCCGGCTGGGCATCAAGGATTTTGGCAAACTCTCCAACTTTTGCACTGATATCTTGAATACTAGGTACTTTTTTTCCGTCAAGACTGTCCAAGGCTAAGATTGAATTGACTTTCACCCTACTTTCGGACAGGTTGACTTTGTAATGAAGTGTTCCCGACCCATCGTTGTGCATCGTCAAATCGTCCCAGATTTCAATACACGAAACCATGGAAAATAATAATGCTAAAAGGATGGTAATTTTTTTCACGTGCGTTTGAAATCAAATGTAATGCCAAAATTAGTCAAATAGATTTGTTTGGCGTTGACTATCGTCCATAAATTCTTTATGTATTTCCGGGCTATTCGCCTGAGAAGAAAGGATTAAACGTTTATTGATCGTATGTGCTATGAGTTTATCGGAAGAAATACGTTTGGAAAGGTCCCATTGAAAGTTTCCACTCAACCAATCACTTTCCAACTCAGGTGTTAAAATCAAAGGCATTCGCTTTTTAACGTTATGAATTTCAGCCATCAATTCATTGGCTTCACAGGTCACGATGGTAAATGTCTGTTCCATCGTTTGAGTTTGCGGATTCATCCACGTATCGTACATTCCTGCAAGCGAAAAGAGTTCGTGCTCTTTGCAACGAATAAAGTGTGGAATTCTGTTTTTTCCATGATGCTGCCAGTCAAAAAAACCTGTGGAGGGAACCAGGCAATGTTGTCGATTCCAAAGATGCTTAAAGGAACTTCGCTCTTCCAATGTTTCGATTCGAGCATTGAGGGTTTTATTGCTTACATCTAAACGATTTTGACCTTTAAACCAAAAGGGAACGAGTCCCCAGTTCATTCGTTTAATCTCCGGATCAGTTGTGATAATTCGCCAGTTGGGATGATCAAATCCCGAAGCGTAAAACGTTGGTTTATCCGGAATCAACTCTGGCACAACCTTTTGATAGCGTTTCGCTAAGTCAATGTTCACAGATGTAGAAGAATTCGCGTAGCACATAAGCAAGATTGAAGGATAAAGTTAAGAAACAAGTCGAAAAGTAGGAGCAAAAAAAAGCCACTCTTGCGAGTGGCCATATAGAGTCGTCTCCAACTATCCGAATAAATCGGGAAGCAGGAAACGGGAAAGAGCCCGAAGGCTCTTATAAATCCTACATCATTCCGGGCATTCCACCACCCATTCCTGCCATGGCAGCAGCTGAGTTTGGTTCTTCCGGTTGATCTGCGATCACGCATTCTGTTGTCAACAACATTGCCGCAATAGACGCTGCATTTTCAACGGCGATACGTGTAACTTTCGTTGGATCGATGACACCTGCTTTGTACAATGGTTCGAATTTCTCGGTACGAGCATTGTATCCAAAGTCATCTTTTCCTTCGCGTACTTTTTGAACGATGATTGCTCCTTCTCCACCTGCATTAGCGATGATTTGACGCAATGGCTCTTCGGCCGCACGTTTAACAATCGCAATACCGGTAGTTTCGTCCTCGTTTGCACCTTTTAATTTATCTAAGGTTTCAATCGCACGGATTAACGCTACACCTCCACCAGGAACAATTCCTTCTTCCACAGCTGCGCGGGTTGCTGCTAATGCATCATCCACACGGTCTTTTTTCTCTTTCATCTCTACTTCTGTTGGTGCGCCCACATAAAGCACAGCAACACCTCCAGCCAACTTCGCTAGACGCTCTTGTAATTTCTCGCGATCGTAGTCAGAAGTTGTCGATTCTATTTGTGAACGGATTTGACCAACGCGTGCTTTAATGTCCGCTTTTGTTCCTTTTCCGTTAATGATTGTTGTATTGTCTTTGTCGATTTCAATTTTCGCTGCAGAACCCAACATATCCATCGTCACATTTTCTAAAGTCATTCCTCGTTCCTCAGAAATCACTTGTCCACCTGTCAGGATTGCGATATCTTCCAACATTGCTTTGCGACGGTCACCGAATCCAGGTGCTTTAACAGCTGCCACTTTCAATGAACCACGTAAGCGATTGACAACAAGTGTTCCCAATGCTTCACCGTCAACATCTTCCGCGATGATCAATAATCCTTTTCCTGCTTGAACAACTGGTTCCAAAATTGGAAGTAACTCTTTCATGCTAGAAATTTTCTTCTCACTGATGAGGATCAATGGATTTTCCATTTCCGTCACCATTTTCTCCGCGTTAGTTACGAAGTATGGAGATAAGTATCCACGATCGAATTGCATTCCTTCCACCGTTTTCACTTCTGTTTCTGTTCCTTTCGCTTCTTCAACTGTGATGACACCGTCGTTTCCAACCACTTTCATGGCTTCAGCGATTAATTTACCGATGGTTTCATCGTTATTTGCAGAAATCGTCGCAATTTGTTGGATTTTACTATTGTCTGAACCAACTTCTTTAGAGATTTTCTTCAAATTTTTCACGACTTCAGCAACTGCTTTATCGATTCCTCGTTTCAAGTCCATTGGATTTGCTCCAGCAGCAACGTTTTTCAATCCAGCGCTAACAATCGCTTGTGCCAAAACAGTTGCTGTCGTTGTTCCGTCCCCAGCGATATCCGCTGTTTTGGAAGCTACTTCTTTCACCATTTGAGCACCCATGTTTTCGATTGGGTCTTTCAATTCGATTTCTTTCGCTACAGTTACACCATCTTTGGTGATGTGCGGTGCACCGAATTTTTTACCAATCACAACATTGCGTCCTTTTGGACCTAAAGTCACTTTCACTGCATCTGCCAAAGCATCTACACCTCTTTTTAATTTCTCACGTGCTTCTACGTCGAAATAAATATCTTTTGCCATTGTTTTACGTTTGAATGTTTAATTAAAAAATTCCATAAATATCAGATTCTCTCATAATCAGATAGTTCGTACCATCGATTTTAATTTCCGTACCAGCGTATTGTCCGTATAAAACAGAATCTCCAACGTTTACTGACATTGGCTCATCTTTTTTACCGGTACCAGCTGCTACAACAATTCCGCGCAATGGTTTTTCTTTTGCTGTGTCTGGAATAATGATTCCACTTGCTGTTTTTTGCTCTGCTGGCGCAGGTTCTACCAGAACTCTGTCTGCCAAAGGTTTAAAATTTACTGACATTTTTTATTTATTTTGAAAGTGATTTTACCAATATTATGCCACTCATTGAAAGTGGACATTTTTTCGCTTTTGGACAAAAAAAATGTCAGCATGCGTGACATACTGACATTTCTACGGTCGAAACCGAATTTTAATTATTTCCTTGAGCAGGCGCTTGACCTTGTCCTTGTTGTGTTTGTTGAGGAGCAACTGGTTTAGCTGCTTTTGGTTGACGAATCGTCATAACTAAACTCACTACAACAATTGTTGCAGCTAATCCCCAAGTCATTTTATCAATCAACTCGTTTGTTTTTTGAACACCACCCAATTGAGAAGGAGATCCAAAATCTGAGCTTAAGCCTCCACCTTTCGGGTTTTGAACGTAAACAACTAAAATCAGCAAAATACTTGCTGCAATGATGATAATCGATAATAATAAATCCATGATTAAGAATTAAGTTTTCTCTTTAAATTTCTAATTTGGCTTGCAAAGAAACTCTTTTTTTCTGGAAAAATCAAAATTAATTGCTCATAAACGAGAATTGCTTTGTTAATATTTCCTTGCAAGGCAAATACCTGAGCCAAGGTTTCACTCACTGGCATCTTATTTTCGTCCAGACTTTCCTTCGCTTTTTTCACTGGGGAAAAGAATTCTTTCTTCGGTTTTTCGAAGTGATAGAAACTTGGCTTCTTCTCTTCTGGCGCTGGTTCTTCGTTATTTCCATCTAAAATCTCTCCCATTTTCAACCAATCCGTAAAGGACTTAGGTTCGATTGTAGCCGATGGTTCAAGTACTTGAATTGTTTCCAAAACAACTTCTTCATCTGGTGATTCTTCAACAGGAGTATTTTCCTCCGTTTCCATTTCTTCTGCTGCTCCTGGGTAAGCTAATTGCAGGTAAGATGATGAAATTACCGCGGATTGAATCATCGTATCCACCTCATCCAACTCCCTTGCCTCTTCGATTTGATGAGGAATGTTCAAAGAACTTTCTTCCTCTCCTTCGTACAGAACTACCTCCTCAATTTTTAATTCTTGAGCTGAAAGAACCTCGGTTTTAGAAACGGGTTCGATCAATGTCTCTAACTCTTCCGTTTCTTCCTCGGAGAATTTAGGCTCTTCTATTTTTTCAACCGGAATCGCTACTGCCGAAATGGACGTAATTGATGCAATCTGTTCTACTTCAATCGTTTTTTCCTCCAATGGAATTTCGGCAAGAACTTCTTGAATGATTTCTGGTTGCGCAGCCACCTCTTCTTTACTAACATTCGTTTGTGTCACCAATAAATCGTACAATAAAGTACGGTTAGGAATTTGATAAGCGTATTTCTCCAATTGTGAACTTAAGCGCAAATCTTGATCATTAGCCAATGACTTCAAATATAATGTGACGATACTAGAAGCAAACGGATACAAGTCCATGAGTTCTTTCAACTCATTCAAGTGACGAGTCGAACAGCTAGAAGTGTTCCTCATTTGTTGGTGAATGGATTCGCTGCTTAACATCACCAATTGCTTAATAATTTATTAATCAAATCCTGCACCATCTGAGCAGAAATATCTTCGAACAACTTCGTTTCAACTTGCGAAAGATTCGTTCCTGAACTGAAGTCTGCGAATCGCGTACTCGTCATGGTCCACTGTTCTTCCTTCGGCTTCGTAATGTTTATGGTCATAACGACGGTCATCGTTAATCGATTTTGTGAAGCATTGTTGTTTCCTTGAACAGCCAGAGGTTGAACGGAATATTGGGTAATTTTCCCCTCCATATTCACTTCTCCTTTGCCGTACGTTGTATTCAACAAAAGTGGGGTGTTGTTTTGAACCCCATCTTTCATGTTTTCAGATAAAATGGCAGCAAAATTCAAGGGACATGTAGCTGCTTCTAAGGATAACGTTTTCAGTGTAAATGTTTTCCATTCCTCGGGCATTCCTCCAGTATCTCTGAACGAAAAGCTACTTGGCCAACAAGCACTTAATCCAATTGCCACGAAAATGAATAAGATATACTTCATTTATTCCCCGAGTTGGTATTCCTTAATTTTACGGTAAAGCGTTCGTTCAGAAATCCCAAGTTCAAGTGCCGCATACTTGCGTTTCCCTCGGTGTTTTTCTAAGGCTTTCTGAATCAATTCCTTTTCGCGATCTTCCAAAGATAAGGATTCTTCTATTTCTTCGTGTATTTCAAATGCTTCCGAAGTTGTCGGATATGTTGTGTGTGCTTCAGTCGCCGTTCCAGGTGGAAGCATTCGTGCAGAAACAGGCGCATCTTCATAAACGTCTTGGTAGATTCGATTGACTAACGCGGTTTGATCTTGATTAAGGTTTACTGATTGACCATTATTGATGACCTCCAAAACCAATTTCTTTAATTCTGTCAAGTCTTTTTTCATATCGAAAAGAAACTTGTACATCAATTCTCGTTCTGAAATCGATTCTTGCGTTTGGTCATTTTTCACCAGGAAACTCGATTTTTCCGCAATTGGTTGCAGATAAGATGCGAGCATGATAGCGTCGATATCCCTAGCCGTTTCTATTACTGACAATTGCTCCACTAAATTTTTCAATTGGCGAATATTCCCTGGCCATGGATAATTCTGCAGTAGAATTACTGCTTCATCCGACAATTTTATCGCAGGCATTCGGTACTTTTCAGCAAAGTCATTCGCAAATTTCCTGAATAAAAGGTGAACATCTTCCTGTCTGTTTTTTAATGCTGGAAGCTGAATGGGAACGGTGCTTAAGCGGTAAAATAAATCCTCTCGGAATTTACCTGAATGAATGGCTTGTTGCATGTTTTCATTTGTAGCCGCAACCACGCGCACATTGGTTTTAATCACTTTGGAGGAACCAACACGAATAAACTCACCTGTTTCTAAAACACGTAGTAATCGCACTTGTGTTTGCATGGGTAATTCAGCAACCTCATCCAAAAAAATCGTTCCACCATTTGCCACTTCGAAGTATCCTTGACGACTTCCACTCGCTCCTGTAAATGAACCTTTTTCGTGTCCAAACAATTCAGAATCGATTGTTCCCTCCGGAATAGCTCCACAGTTCACCGCAATGTATTCGCCATGTTTGCGTGAACTTAATTGATGTATAACCTGTGGAATAATTTCTTTTCCTGTTCCACTTTCACCCGTTACAAGCACGGAAATATCCGTAGGAGCAACTTGCATCGAAACTTCCAAAGCACGGTTCAACATGGGAGAATTCCCAATGATGCCAAAGCGCTGTTTTACTTGTTGAATATTCATTTAACCTAGGATTAACAAGCTGAAACTACTTCTCCCATAAGTGTTGCGGAAGTACAACTGTCGATTCGTACCATGACGTACTGTGCTTTCTCGTAGGATTCCTTTGGAAAAACAACCATCGAATTTCTCCCTGTTCTTCCACACAAATGTTCTTCCGAACGTTTTGAAGGTCCTTCAATGAGAACTTTTTGTATCGTTCCGATTTGTTTTTGATTGGATTTTAAGGAATGTGCCAATTGTTTTTCGATGATTTCATTCAAACGTCGACCCTTGACTTCTTCGGGAATGTCATCTTCAAACCTTCTTTCTGCAAGTGTTTTTGGACGCTCTGAATACTTGAACATATAAGCAAAATCGTATTCAACGAAATCCATTAATGAAAGTGTTTCTTGATGCTCTTCCTCAGTTTCACCGCAGAATCCTGTGATGACATCCGTTGAAATCGCACAATCCGGAACAATGCGATGAATGGCATTAATGCGTTCCATGTACCATTCACGGGAGTATCCACGGTTCATGCGATAGAGTACATCTGTGTTTCCAGATTGTACAGGTAAATGTATGTACGGACAAATGTTTTCGTATTTCGCCATGATTTCAAGTACATCATCCGTCATGTCTTTTGGATGAGAAGTACTGAAACGAACGCGTAAAAGAGGAGACACTAAGGCAACCATCTCCATCAATTGGGCGAAGTTGGTTGTGGGCTCATCTAGATTTTTCACTTCTCCTTTAGAACTTAAATTCCAACGGTAGGAATCTACGTTTTGTCCTAGTAAGGTTACTTCTCGGTAGCCACGAGAAAAGAGATCCTTGCATTCTTCGACAATCGTTTGTGGATCACGAGAGCGTTCTCTTCCACGTGTAAATGGAACAACGCAGAACGAACACATGTTATCACATCCACGCATGATCGTTACAAATGCAGCTATTCCACCTTGATCTAAACGAACGGGAGAAATATCAGCATAGGTTTCGTCACGAGAAAGCAAGACATTGACTGCTTTTTGTCCTGTCCCTACTTCTTCAATTAAATTTGGTAAGTCTCGGTAAGCATCCGGACCAGCGACTAAGTCCACTAATTTTTCTTCTTCCAGTAGGTTCTTTTTTAGTCTTTCAGCCATACAGCCTAGCACTCCCACTACCAAATCTGGATTATTTTCTTTTTTGATTTTAAATTCCGTCAGGCGATTTCGCACACGCTGCTCGGCATTTTCACGAATGGAACAGGTATTCAATAGAATGACATCTGCCTCATCCATGTTGCGTGTTGTTTCGAAACCATCCTGTGCTAAAATGGAAGCAACAACCTCACTGTCAGAAAAATTCATCTGACAACCATAACTTTCCAGGTATAGTTTTTTCTTTCCTTCTCCTCCTTGATTTTGTAATTCGATGGCAGTTCCCTGCATTGATTCATCAATCACTTTATTTTCAAATTCCATTGCTTTCGTTTATTTCTAGGGACACAAATTTACGACAAATTAAAACGCATGACAAATTGACAGACCAAATTCATCGAATAAGTTTTTTTTCTATCGTTTTTTTTCTTAACCATAGGTTAAAGGAAAAGGGTCGAAAAATTTTGCAGTGAACAACTTGCTATTTGCCGTGTTTTCCATATACATTTGTCCCAAAATTCTTCTTATGTCAAAAAATCTCGTCATCGTTGAGTCCCCTGCAAAGGCAAAAACAATCGAATCATATCTTGGAAAAGACTTTATCGTAAAGTCTAGTTTCGGACATGTTCGAGATTTGACCAAGAAAGGACTAGCCATCGAAATTGACAATCATTTCAATCCCTTGTATGAAGTCAGCGCAGACAAGAAACAAGTCGTTGCTGAATTGAAAAAATTAGCTAAAGCAGCAGAGGTTGTATGGCTCGCTACCGATGAGGACCGCGAGGGAGAAGCGATTTCCTGGCATTTATTTGAGACCCTCGATTTAGCGAAGAAAGACACACACCGTATTACTTTTAACGAAATCACGAAGTCAGCGGTTTTAAAAGCAATTGAAAATCCACGTAAGATTAATAAAGAATTAGTTGATGCTCAACAAGCGCGTCGTGTTTTGGACCGTATAGTTGGATTTGAACTTTCACCAGTACTTTGGAAAAAGGTGCGACCAAGTTTATCCGCTGGTCGCGTTCAATCCGTAGCTGTTCGACTAATTGTTGATCGCGAACGTGAAATACAAGCATTCAACGTCAACCCATTCTTCCGTGTTAACGGAACATTTGGAGCAAACAACGGAGCATTAAAAGCTGAGTTAAACCGTCATTTAAATGGTGAAAAGGAAGCACAGGAATTCTTAGAATTGTGTAAAAACACGTCTTTTGTTATCGATGATGTACAGCAAAAACCAAGCACAAAGTCCCCTGCAGCTCCATTCACAACTTCAACATTACAGCAGGAAGCCAGTTTAAAACTTGGATTTTCTGTAACTAAAACCATGAGTGTTGCTCAACGTTTGTATGAGTCCGGACACATTACATACATGAGAACGGATTCAGTGAATCTTTCCGAAACAGCAGTGAACGGAGCGAAAGCAGCCATTGAAGAATTTTACGGGAACGATTACTCCAAGCCAACAAAATACACCACGAAAAGTTCCGGCGCACAAGAAGCGCATGAGGCAATTCGTCCTACAGATTTTGGGAAAACAAGCATTGATGCCGAGCGTGACGAAACAAGACTTTACGAATTGATTTGGAAAAGATCCATCGCAAGTCAAATGGCTCATGCAAAATTAGAGCGTACCACAGTTAAAATTGGTGGATTACCCACAACAGATTATTTTACAGCGAAAGGTGAAGTAATTGTATTCGACGGATTCTTAAAAGTTTATATGGAATCAAGTTTGGACGAAGAATCAGACGAAGAAACAGATGGACTTTTACCAAAAGTATCGGTGAACGAATCCGTAGATTTATCTATTTGTACGGCAGTTGAACGATTTACTCGTCCACCTTCTCGCTATGTAGAGGCTTCATTGGTGAAAAAATTAGAAGAACTTGGAATTGGACGCCCGTCTACTTATGCACCAACTATTTCGACAATCCAAAAACGTACATATGTTGAGAAACAAGAGCGTGAAGGAGAACTAAGAAATTACTGTTTATTAACCTTAACCAAAGGAGAAATCTCCAAAGAAGAGAAATCCGAAACGACTGGAAAGGACCGCAATAAACTATTCCCTACTGACATCGGGATTGTAGTAACTGATTACCTCAAAGAACATTTTGAGCAAATCATGGATTACCAATTCACAGCGAAAGTTGAAGCAGAATTCGATGAGATTGCTCAAGGAAGGTTAGAATGGACCAACATGATGGAAACCTTTTACAAACCTTTCCATACCGTTGTTGAAAATACGCTAGAACACAGTGAAAGAGCAACAGGAGAACGCGAATTAGGTGTTCATCCTGAAAGCGGAAGAAAAATCATTGTAAGAATTGGAAAATTTGGACCAATGGTTCAAATAGGCGATGAAAAAGTGGACGGTGAAAAAGCACTATTTGCCTCTCTACAACCAAACCAATCTATTGGAAATATCTCCTTGGAGGACGCCTTAAAATTGTTTCAATTGCCAAGAGTAGTAGGACAATATGAGGATCAAGACATGAAAGTAAATAACGGTAGATTTGGCCCATATGTTCAGGTTGGAAAGATTTTCGCTTCGATTCCAAAAGGAGAAGATCCGATGTCTATTACCTACGAACGATCACTAGAAATCTACCTTGAGAAATTGCAAGTAGAAGCGAACCGCTTGATTAAAAGTTTCGATGAAAATCCTGATGTTCAATTGCTAAACGGACGTTATGGTCCCTATTTGAAAATCGGAAAAGACAATTTTAAATTGCCGAAAGGAACTGAGGCTGAAAAATTAAGTTTGGAAGAATGCATCGCCATTTCTAAAACGGATGCAGCAAAACCAGCGAAAAAACGTGCATTTAAAAAAAAATAAGTATTATTGATACCGTAAACCTTTAGTTTTGTCCTAATGAATGGAAGTGTCAATAAAGTAATTTTAATCGGAAACCTAGGCAAGGACCCCGAAGTTCGTCGTCTTGAAAATGGTTCTATTGTGGCCAGTTTTCCTCTAGCTACATCAGAGATTTACAACGACAAACAAACGGGAGAACGCAAGGAAATCACCGATTGGCATGATATCGTTTTGTGGCGTGGACTAGCGGAAATTGCTGAAAAGTATATCCGAAAAGGTTCTAAAGTTTACATCGAAGGGAAATTAAAAAAACGCTCTTGGCAAGACAAAGAAGGAAATACACGTTATGCTACGGAAGTTGTTGGGGATGATTTAACCATTCTAACACGCAGCGATCAAGCCGAGCGCAATAACGCTCCTTATTCCCAAGAAGGAAAGCCCGCTAATCCTTCACCAATGAGCGGTTTAGAAAATAACATTGAAGATTCTTTACCATTTTAATCATGAGCCTAATCGAGCCTCCCAGTATTATCAGTTTAGCGAAATCATTACCTAGTGGATTTGATTCTACGACCGTAATTTACATCGTTTGTATTGCACTTTTACTTTTCATATCTGCATTAATGTCAGGATCAGAAAGTGCTTTTTTCTCTATGCGTCCGGCGGACAATGAAGACCTTAAAAAAGAAAATAGTTCGCGTTCTAAACTTATTTTGACGTTACTCGGAAAACCCAAAGAACTTCTAGCGACTATTTTAATCACGAATAATTTTGTGAACGTTGGAATCGTTATTCTGTCTACATTTATTCTGAACGATGTGTATCCACCAACACCAGGAGGAGAATTGAAACGATTCCTGCTAGAAGTAGTTGGAATCACCTTTTTAATCCTACTATTGGGCGAAGTAGTACCAAAAATATTTGCTGCCCGCAATACCATGAGCGTTGTTCGATGGATGTCTTACCCACTCTATTTTCTTGGCTCTATTCCACCAGTTTCTTGGTTGAAATCCGCTTTAGTTTATGGAACAAGTTTCATTCAAAAACGCACAAAAACATCTGTCAAGGTAAATCAAGATGAACTGGAGCAAGCACTTGCTTTAACTCGTGAAGATTCCAGCTCTGAAGAAGATCATAAGATTCTCGAAGGAATTGTGAAATTTGGAAAAACAGACGCGAGCCAAATCATGTCACCCCGAATTGAAGTAGAAGCCATTGACGCTGAATCGAGTTTTGAGGAGGTTATGCAAACCGTACTTGAAGCTGGCTATTCACGCATGCCTATTTTCGAAGAATCACCTGACAATATCGTTGGAATTCTGTACATAAAAGACTTACTCCCGCATTTAAATGCTGGTGTGGATTTCGATTGGAAAACCGTTCTTCGCAAACCGTTCTTCATCCCTGAGAATAAAAAAATCAACGATTTGCTCCAAGAATTCAGAAGCATGCGCATGCACATGGCTATCGTAGTTGATGAATACGGTGGAGCAAGTGGAATTGTGACCTTAGAGGATATTCTCGAGGAAATCGTTGGTGATATCACGGATGAATTTGATGACAATGAAATTGCTTATACCAAATTAGATGAGCACACGTTTATCTTTGAAGGAAGAACATCTCTAAACGACTTTTACAAAGTTATTGGTGAAGAATACCAAGATGCGTTTGAAGAGGTAAAAGGAGAAGCAGAAACAATTGGTGGACTTGTGTTGGAACAAGCCGGTAGAATCCTGAAAAACAATGAGTTTATCCTTATTGACAAGGTCAAGTTTATTGTAGAATCTTCCGATAAAAAAAGAATGAAAACCATCAAAATCAAACTTCCATGACTCCACGATTGATTTTTCAGGTACTTACCTTGATTTTCACTCTTGCTGCCTGCTCAGATGAAAATCCTGTTCCCAAACCATCTACGTATCTTCGGATGAATTTACCTGATCACAGCTATCGCACATTCAAAAGTGATTGTCCGTATTCAATGAAGTTGTCAAATCTTTATTTCGCTTCTGCAGCAGAACAACCCCAGTCCAATTATTGCGTGCAAGAAATAGATTTAGGTCCTTTGAACGGAAAATTATTCTTGTATTATTTACGCTTGCCAAGTAAGGACTCGCTTGCTGAAATCATCAATTTCGCCAATGACAAAGTGGATGAACACAAAATCAAGGCGGATAAAATCAACTTTGAACAAATCCTTCAACCCAAGAAAAAAGTTTTCGGAACATTTTTCGAGCTAAAAGGAAACGTCGCAACCAATTTTCAATTTTACCTCACTGATTCAAGCACAAATTTTGTTCGTGGCGAAGTATTATTGAATTGTAGACCGAACTACGACTCACTTCGACCTACCCTAGAATATTTGAAACAAGACTTATTAGAATTAGTTCGTCATTTCGAATGGAAAAAGTAGTGCTCAACCGTACACTTATTTCGTTGGGTTCCAATCTTGGGAACAAAGCAGCTAACTTGCAGCAAGCGATTCTCACCATTCAAAATTTGATTGGAAATATTGAATTCACTTCTTCATTTTACGAGTCCGAACCTTGGGGCTACGATTCTGAAAATCAATTTTTGAATGCCTGTATAACCTGTTTTACCCATCTTTCACCTTTTGAGCTATTAAATCAATTGAAACAAATTGAAAATAGCATGGGTCGAATTAAAACAGTAAGCGGATATGAAGACCGTTGCATTGACCTTGATATTGTATTTTATAATGATGAGCATATCGAAACGGATGAACTGACTATTCCTCATCCACACTTTCAAAATAGGGAATTCGTGATGATTCCATTACAAGAAATCATAAAAAAAGAAGATGGATTTTACTCTTTCATTAAGAGCTAAATCGTTTATTTCCTTTGTAGTGAAATCTTTTATACATTTGTAAAAAATAAAAAACCAGATATGAAATTATTTCGTTCGAGCAATTTGTTCTTCTTAGGTTCAGGTATGATGTTTTTGGCATCATGTGATTTAGTAAAAGACGTGACTTATTCCGTAAGTACTAATCCACTTGAAATGCATGCTGACAGTGTGAAAATCGCGATTACAGTAAATGTTCCTGCAAAAGGAATCAAGAAAAAAGCAAAAGCTGAAATCACCCCAAAATTAGGCACTTACGCAATTGGTACATGGTATGTAAATGGCGAGAAAGTAACAGAGAACGGAACGACCATAAATTTTAAAAATGGTGGAACAGCAACCTTTGAACAAACCATTCCTTATTTACCAGAAATGGAAGCTGCCGATTTGGTAATTACTGGTAAAATTTACAAGCAAACGAAAGAGAAAGACGCTTTACCAGAAATGAAAATTGCTGACGCAACGATTATCACACCCTACTTAGTAAATAAAACATTCAAAGTTTTGTACGAAGAAGATGCGTTAGTTCGTCAGTTTGAAAAATCTTCAGAGGCAACATTTAACTTTGAAAAAGGGAAGTCAGACGTTCGCGCTACCGAGTTGAAGGATGCAGATATCACAGCATTGGTTTCTTGGGTACAAGCTGCACAATCAAATCCAAAGATTAAAATTAACTCGATAGAAATCAATGGTTATGCTTCACCAGACGGAGAAGTTTCTAAAAACGATAACCTTTCTTACGATCGTACTGCTACAACTAGAACGGCAATCATTGCGCTCATGAAAAAAGCAAAATTGACTGCTTACACAGATACGAACATGTACAAGCTCAACAAATATGGTGAGGATTTTGACGGGTTCAAAGCACAATTGGCTGCCTCTACAACCATTACTGAAGCGGATAAAAACTTATTCATTCGCATCTTAGAAATGACAAAAGACTTAGAGCAACGTGAAAAAGAAATGATTAATCTCGGTAAATCGTACAGTGAATTAGAGAAGGATGTATTTCCTAAAATTCGTCGTGCAATGGTGGTTGTTAGGTACACTGAGTTTGGCTTGACAGATGACGAATTAAAAGCCGCAGCTAGTAATAATCCAAATTCACTTTCAGTGGAAGAACTATTATTTACTGCAAATAAGTTAACGACTGATTTAAATGAAAAAGCAAGAATCTACAAAGTAGCTGCAACAAATTTCGCTTCTGATTACCGCACGCATACTAATCTAGGTGCCGCATCTTTCCAATTAAACAAAACGGCTGAAGCGAAAAGTTCATTCGAAAAAGCAGCATCTTTGAAAGACAATGGGATTGCTAAAAACAACTTAGCAGCAACCACGATTTTGGATGGTAACCGTACAAATACAAAGAAGTTGATTACGCAAGCGAAAACAGCTTTTGATGCAAAAGGTGATGCAAGTCAAAAAACCGCAGCAAATTACAACTTAGGTATTTTGAATATCATGGACGGTAAATATGCAGCTGCAGACGGAAACTTCACAGAGAACAGCTACAATAAGGCGTTGGCACAAGTATTGTCTGGAAAAGCAGATTCAGCAAAGAAAACTCTAGCAGGATTAACGGAGACGGCTGAAACGGCATACCTGAAGGCAATTATTGCAGCTCGATCAAACGAAGGAGTTGATGTAGTTGTTTCTCACCTAAAGGTGGCGATTTCCAAAAATGCTTCCTTGAAAGACAAAGCAGCTAAAGATCTTGAATTCTTGAAAATTTCGACAGAAGCAACATTCACAAACATCGTGAAATAATCTAAAGAAGATACTTTTTAAAATCCCGAGAAATCGGGATTTTTTTTGCCTAGGTATTTCATTCTTACTTCATGAATTTCCGTAACTTTGTATTCTAAAAATTAAAAAATGGATAGTAACGAATTTCGCAAATACGCGACAAAACATATCGGACTTAACAGTATGGTTGTAGACCATTACATCGAGTCATCTTTAACACCTTACATCATCGAAGAACGCCCGATGAACATGACCCAAATGGATGTGTTCTCTCGCTTGATGATGGATAGAATCATTTTCCTAGGAACAGGAATCAATGACCAAGTAGCAAATATTATCAATGCACAATTACTATTCTTAGAGTCGGTTGATGCAAAAAAAGATATTCAGATTTATTTAAATTCTCCTGGTGGATCAGTTTATGCCGGACTCGGTATTTACGACACCATGCAATATATTCGTCCAGATGTTGCAACAATCTGTACTGGTATGGCCGCTTCTATGGGAGCTGTATTACTTTGCGCTGGAGCAGAAGGAAAAAGAAGTGCATTGAAACATTCACGTGTCATGATTCACCAACCATTAGGTGGGGCACAAGGTCAAGCATCTGACATTGAAATTACTGCACGAGAAATTCAAAAGTTGAAGAAAGAATTGTACGATATCATTGCTCGCCATTCTAAACAAGACTATGAGAAAGTTTGGGCTGATTCAGACCGTGATTATTGGATGACTTCAGACGAGGCTAAGGCTTACGGTATGGTGGATGAAGTTTTGCTTCGTAATCCGAAATAAACATGGCTAAAAAAGAAGCTGTTTGCTCGTTTTGTGGTTCCGAAAGGGCTGCAGTAGGTATCCTTATTGCAGGTATATCTGGTCACATCTGTGATAATTGTGCATCCCAGGCAAATAAAATTGTTCAAGAAGAACTGTCCGAAAAAGTAAAAGAAGATCAGTTAGAGCTTGTAAAAGTCAATTTATTGAAACCACATGAAATCAAAGCTCATTTGGATCAGTATGTGATTGGTCAAAATGAAGCGAAGAAATTCCTTTCTGTTGCTGTATACAATCACTTTAAACGTCTTGGCTACAAAGTAACGAATGACGACGTTGACATTGAAAAATCGAACGTTATTCTAGTCGGCAGAACCGGAACAGGAAAAACCTTACTGGCAAAATCAATTGCAAAATTATTAAACGTCCCTTTCTGTATTGCTGACGCTACTGTTCTAACAGAAGCTGGATATGTAGGTGAAGATGTTGAAAGCATCCTTTCTCGCTTACTTCAAGCAGCGGATTATAAGGTAGAGAGTGCACAAATGGGAATCGTATTTATTGACGAAATTGATAAAGTTGCACGTAAAAACGATAACCCATCAATCACAAGAGATGTTTCGGGAGAAGGAGTTCAACAAGCCTTACTTAAATTATTAGAAGGTGCGGTGGTAAATGTTCCACCACAAGGAGGAAGAAAACATCCCGAGCAAAAAATGATTCAAATCGACACGAAAAACATTTTATTTATTTGTGGTGGTGCATTTGACGGAATTGAAAAGTTAATTGCGAATCGCGTGAATCGTCAAACCATTGGATTCTCATCAGATACGGAAGAAACAATTGAAAAGGATTCACTTTTGAAATATATCTCTCCAAGTGATGTTCGTTCATTTGGATTAATTCCTGAACTCATTGGACGATTTCCGGTACTTACTTATTTAGAGCCGTTGTCAGACGCAGATCTGAAAAGAATACTTACAGAGCCGAAAAACGCATTGATTAAACAATACAAACGTTTATTCGAATTGGATGGTGTTAAATTGAGCATCGATAATGAGGTACTTGACTTCATGGTAAAAAAAGCCAACGAATTTCAACTTGGAGCTAGAGGTCTAAGATCTATTTGTGAAGCCATTCTTACCGACGCCATGTTTGACATTCCATCTTCCAATGTGAAAACATTAGAAGTAAACATTGAATATGCAGAAGAGAAATTCTCTAAATCTAAAATCGCTACATTAAAAGTAGCCTAAAATAACGCGCGAATTAGCTGGTTTTTATACTTTTGCAATTCGAAATTTTTGAACTATGAAAACATTACAATTTAGAGAAGCCTTAAGAGAAGCAATGTCCGAAGAAATGCGTCGCGATGAGCGTGTATTTTTACTTGGAGAAGAAGTAGCGGAATACAACGGTGCTTACAAAGTTTCTCAAGGAATGCTTGATGAATTTGGTCCAAAAAGAGTGATCGACACACCCATTGCGGAATTAGGTTTCGCTGGAATCGCTGTTGGAGCGTCCATGAATGGACTTCGTCCGATTGTAGAATTCATGACTTGGAACTTTGCGATACTTGCAGCGGATCAAATCATTAACTCAGCAGCAAAGATGTTACAAATGTCCGGTGGACAATATTCTTGTCCAATCGTTTTCCGTGGTGGAAATGGAACAGCAGGACAATTAGCTGCAACACACTCACAAAGTTTCGAAGCATTTTATGCACACGTACCTGGACTTAAAGTTCTTACCCCTTCTAATCCTGCAGATGCAAAAGGATTGTTAAAAGCAGCCATTAGAGATAATGACCCTGTTGTTTTCTTGGAGTCAGAGAAAATGTACGGAGATAAAGGAGAAGTTCCTGAAGGAGAATACATCATTCCAATTGGAGTGGCAAACGTTGTTCGCAAAGGAACTGACGTAACCATCGTTACCTTTGGTAAAATCATAAAAGTCGCTGAAGAGGCTGCAGAAATCTTAGCTAAAGATAACATCAACGTTGAAATCATCGACTTAAGAACCATTCGTCCATTAGATTACGGAACAATCGTTGAATCAATTAAGAAAACGAATCGTTGTGTTGTTTTAGAGGAATCTTGGCCATTAGCTTCGATTTCATCAGAAATTGCATATCACTTACAACGTTACGCTTTTGATTATTTAGACGCACCTGTTCAACGCGTTACACAAACAGATACACCATTCGCTTTCTCTCCAACCTTAATTGACGAAGCACTACCAAATGTAGACCGTTTGATTAAAGCGGTTAAAGCAACAATGTACCGATAATATACATTTATAAATCATTGAAAAGGAATCCAAATGGATTCCTTTTTTTTGTCCATAAATTTCGCTTTGCTAAATATCTTTAATGTAATAGATAACTTTTATTTACCTTAGTTAAATGAAAACGATTTTCCTCCTTTTAAGTCTCACATGGTTAGAGACTATTTTTGCACAAGTGCCAGAGCACTTTTTAATCACATCTAATTCATCCGTTCGAATCACAGATCCTATTTGTAAAAAAATGGCCGAAGACTCGAAAACGGAAATCCAAGAAGAAATCAAGAGACTAAATCAAAAACAAAAGAAAGGCGATATTCTCTTTAAAAATATGCCACTGGAGCAGCAATCCTATTTTGAAGCAATTAAAACCCTAGGGGATAATCCAGAAATTATCTTTGCACCATATTCAATTGCGGATGCATTGATAAGAACCTATCGACAAACAGTTGAGGAGCCAATTTATCTCAGCCTGCAAAAGGTATCCCTGAAATCGCTTGGAGAAGTAACACTTGAAATTTCCATTAATGATATTCAAGTAAGTTCTTCCGAAAGCGCCATGGATGTTGTGTTAAAGAGCCTAAAGAACCCAAACACTCCTGCGCAAACCATACATTTTAGTTGTCCAACAGGTCGCCTATTATTAGACAATGGTGGATTTAGGAGATTGGCTT
Organism: Crocinitomicaceae bacterium; assembly: GCA_024643365.1. Classification (GTDB taxonomy): domain Bacteria; phylum Bacteroidota; class Bacteroidia; order Flavobacteriales_D; family Crocinitomicaceae; genus UBA952. Next base: position 226,904 of record JAHENC010000001.1, read on the forward strand.
GGATGAACTTTTGGGGAGCATTTTTCCAAGAAGTAAAAGCTATGGAACAGTTGGAAAAAATCATCATGCAAGTCGATCCCACCTTGGTTAGTGTAGATGAACGAAACAGACAAATAGATGAAACGTTAAAAAACCTAGGATTAACAAGTAAAGAATACCTTTCGAAAGGAACCGAGCAAGCGAGAAACATATTAAAGGACATCCCATACCAAATTCCATTTAATCAGATCATAGGAGTCTTCATAAGCAAAGATGAACAAAAGTTAAGTTTATTGAGTGGCACATCTAAACCTGAAATCCAGTATGACGAAGAACATGAAGAAGGATTTAGCTACCTTGTTTTTGAATCAAAAAAATGGAATTTCGAAAAAAAAGATGGTAACTGGCATATGTATTACCCCAATGGTCATGAAACCGATTCTCTTGCAACAATTAGGTCATTTTACAACACCGGAATAGACTCTGATAAACGTCTTCTAGAGGAAAACTGGATGAACGAAAATGAATCTGAAAATCTTTCAGATATTTTTAATCATATAGAATTTGTGCATGAAAAAACATCAATTGAAACAGAAACGTTGGTTCAAACCCAAATCCAACCGAAACTAGCGAAGTTGTTCAGTGAGAAAAATAGTACCTACGATAATTTCTATCAACGCATTTCGCAACAAACAACATCGTATTGGGACGAACAGTATACAGAGAAATTAATCCTTAAAGACGTTTTGATTTCCAATCCAGAAAAGACAGCATTTATCTTTCCGGTTATCCTAAATATAAAAGATGTTCAAAATGAGGATGTGTATTATACCTCCAATGAAGATTTTAAATTCTATGTTTTATTAAAAAATCCGGATGGAAACTTTACGTTGTACGATTGGTATTACTTTAAACCACTTTCATATTGGTCTAATTACTCCCTACTCCGTTGTGCAGAAACACATCTAAAACACATTTCAAATTTTACTGAAGATCAAGAAACAATCAATGATGAAGCTTTCTGGGATAATTACATTTTCAAAAAAAGTGCGCGTGGCTACGAATACTTGACGCAGGTTATCTCAACGAACGAATCTATTTCTATTTCGAAAAGCGAATTTGATGCGCAAGTACAAGATTGCATTAACATCTTATTAGAATATGATGTAGTCGATTTATATGAACACCAATTAAAACAAATCCTCCGTTGCATCAACACAATTCAAAAAGAAAAACTTACTGGAGTGCAAAACACCAAATTAATAACACTTAGTCAGGACCTGCATTTTCAAAAACGACTTAACAAGATCCGAACAGCTGACAAAAACTATTATCCTCAATTAAATTTAGAATATGGAGAACCAATGACGGAACGCTCCTATTATCTTATTCATTAGGATCAATCAAAAAATAAAAAAAAGAAAACTATCGCACGCGTTTATTTTTGATAATCAAGCAATAAAAAGACGATATTTTTTCAAACACTCTTGGTTTATAAAAATAAATAGTTATCTTTGCACCCCTCAAAGTACGTTTGGGGGTTATTATTTATTTTAAAACAAGAGTATTTTATGCCAACTATTCAACAGTTAGTTCGCAAAGGAAGAACTGCGGTGGTGAAGAAGAGTAAGTCCGCTGCGCTTGATTCATGTCCACAACGTAAAGGTGTGTGTGTTCGTGTTTACACGACTACGCCTAAGAAGCCAAACTCGGCTATGCGTAAAGTGGCGCGTGTTCGCTTAACGAACGGAAAAGAAGTCAACGCTTACATCGGTGGTGAAGGCCACAATCTTCAAGAACACTCATTAGTACTTGTGCGAGGAGGAAGGGTTAAAGACCTTCCAGGGGTACGTTACCACATTGTTCGTGGTGCAGAGGATACGGCCGGAGTTCAAGGTCGTAGCCAGAGAAGATCCAAATATGGTACTAAACGTCCTAAGCAGAAATAATTAAAAGCTTTACAAAATGAGAAGAAGAAAAGCCAAGAAAATTGCGATTCTACCAGATCCGAAATTTAACGATCAAGTAGTAACAAAATTTGTAAACAATTTAATGCTAGATGGTAAAAAAAGTTTAGCATTCCGTTTATTTTACGATGCAATTGAAATCGTAGATAAAAAAATAGAAGAAACAGAAGGATTAGACGTTTGGAGAAAAGCATTGGAAAATGTAACTCCAGCAGTCGAGGTTAGAAGTCGCCGTGTAGGTGGAGCTACTTTCCAAATCCCTACTCCCGTTCGTGAAGAACGTAAAGCATCCCTAGCTATGAAATGGTTAATCGGATATGCACGTAAACGTAACGAAAAGACAATGTCTCAAAGACTTGCTTCTGAAATCATCGCTGCTTCAAAAGAAGAAGGTGCTGCATTTAAGAAGAAAGAAGATACAATGCGTATGGCGGAAGCAAACAAAGCATTTTCACATTTCAGATTCTAAGACATGGCTAGAGATTTAAGATTTACAAGAAACATCGGAATTGCTGCTCACATTGATGCAGGAAAAACAACAACGACTGAGCGTATCTTATTTTACGGTGGTGTGAGTCACAAAATTGGAGAAGTTCATGATGGAGCTGCTACAATGGACTGGATGGAGCAAGAGCAAGAACGTGGTATCACGATTACTTCTGCTGCAACTACTTTAGATTGGAAATACAGAGGTCAAAACTACCATGTAAACATTATTGATACCCCAGGACACGTTGACTTTACAGTTGAAGTAAACCGTTCTTTACGTGTATTAGATGGATTGGTATTCTTGTTCTCAGCTGTTGATGGTGTTGAGCCTCAATCTGAGACAAACTGGCGTTTGGCAAACAACTACAACGTTCCTCGTATTGGATTCGTTAACAAAATGGACCGTCAAGGTGCAGATTTCTTGAACGTTTGTCGTCAAGTAAAAACAATGTTAGGTAGTCATGCATTACCATTACAAATTAATATTGGTGACGAAGACAACTTCAAAGGAGTTGTTGACTTAATCAACTTTAAAGGTATTACATGGAATGAAGAAGATTTTGGAATGACTTTCCAAGAAATCGAAATTCCAGCTGATATTATCGATGAAGCACGTCAATTAAGAAGTGAATTATTAGAAGCAGTTGCTGAATTTGATGAGTCATTGATGGAGAAATTCTTCGAAGATGAAAATTCATTGACAGAACGTGAAATTTTGAACGCATTGCGTGAAGCAACTATCTCTGGAAAAGTTGTTCCAATGATGTGTGGTTCATCTTTCAAAAACAAAGGAGTTCAAGCGATGTTGGACATGGTAATGGAAATTCTTCCATCTCCAATGGACATCGAAGGTGTTGTTGGTACAAACCCAAAAACAGACAAAGAAGAGTTACGTAAACCTTCTTATGACGAGCCTTTTGCAGGATTAGCGTTTAAAATTGCGACTGACCCTTTTGTTGGACGTTTATGTTTCGTTCGTGCGTACTCTGGGAAACTTGAAGCAGGTTCTTATGTCTTGAACACTCGTTCAGACAACAAAGAACGTATTTCTCGTATCTTCCAAATGCACGCTAATAAGCAAAATCAAATTAGTGAGTTAGGTGCTGGAGATATCGGTGCGGTTGTTGGATTTAAAGATATCAAAACTGGAGACACATTGTGTGCTGAAAATGCGCCAATCGTTCTTGAGTCTATGGTTTTCCCAGATCCAGTTATCGGTTTAGCTATCGAGCCTAAAACACAAGCAGATACTGACCGTTTATCTATCGGTTTATCTAAACTTTCTGAAGAAGATCCGACATTCCGTGTGAACACAGATGAGGAATCAGGACAAACAATTATCTCTGGAATGGGTGAGCTTCACTTAGAGATTATCGTAGATCGTTTGAAAAGAGAGTTTAAAGTAGAAGTTAATCAAGGTGCTCCACAAGTTACATACCGTGAGGCTATTACAGGTCAAACAAGCCATAGAGAAGTTTACAAAAAACAATCTGGTGGACGTGGTAAATTTGCCGACATTTTGGTTAAAATTTCTGCTCAAGATAACGAAGAGAAAACAGGTCTTGAATTCATCAATAGTATCAAAGGTGGTAACATTCCTCGTGAATTTGTTCCATCCGTTGAGAAAGGATTTAAAGATTCCATGAAAAATGGAGTTCTTGCTGGTTACCCAATTGAAGCGATGAAAGTTGAATTACTTGATGGATCATTCCATGCAGTCGATTCAGATTCTTTATCCTTTGAACTTTGTGCACGTATGGCGTACAAAGCAGCATTGAAAGGTTGTAATCCAATTTTGTTGGAGCCAATCATGAAATTAGAGGTGGTTACACCGGAAGAAAACATGGGAGATGTTGTAGGTGACTTGAACAGAAGACGTGGTATGATGCGTGGTATGGATGACCGTAACGGTTCTAAAGTATTGAAAGCAGACGTTCCACTTTCAGAAATGTTTGGTTACGTAACTCAATTACGTACAATTACATCAGGACGTGCTAGTTCTTCTATGGAATTCTCGCATTACTCAGAAGCTCCTAAAAATGTTGCTGAGGATGTAGTAGCAAAAGCAAATGGTAAAGTCACAGCTTAAAAGAAAAATCAGATGAGCCAAAAAATTAGAATTAAATTAAAATCGTACGATCACAACCTCCTTGATAAATCAGCGGAGAAAATCGTAAAAACAGTAAAATCAACTGGTGCTGTAGTAAGTGGACCAATTCCACTTCCAACTCACAAAAGAATCTATACTGTATTGCGTTCACCACACGTTAACAAAAAAGCGCGTGAGCAATTTGAGTTGTGTGCGTACAAAAGATTGATGGACATTTATAGTAGTTCATCAAAAACAGTAGATGCGTTGATGAAATTGGAACTTCCAAGTGGAGTTGACGTAGAAATTAAAGTGTAATTTTTAACAACTAGTATATGCCAGGAATTATTGGACGTAAAATCGGGATGACTAGCATCTATAGTGCCGAGGGTAAATCTTTACCATGCACGGTTATTGAAGCTGGTCCTTGTGTTGTGACCCAAATAAAAACACAAGACAGAGATGGTTACGAAGCAGTTCAGTTAGGGTTCGGAGAGAAGAAAGAAAAGAATACTCCGAATGCGTTGAAGGGCCATTTCAAAAAAGCGAACACTTCTCCAAAAGCGAAGTTGGTTGAATTCAAAGGATTCGATCAAGCTAACTTAGGAGATACTGTTTTAGTTGACATCTTCGAAGAAGGAGAGTTTGTTGACGTCATTGGAACCACGAAAGGTAAAGGTTTCCAAGGGGTAGTAAGAAGACACGGATTTGGTGGGGTTGGTCAAGCAACACACGGTCAGCACAACAGGCTGCGTGCACCAGGTTCAATCGGAGCTTGTTCTTATCCAGCTCGTGTATTTAAAGGTATGCGAATGGCTGGTCAAATGGGTAACAAAAGAAGATTGGCTTCAAACCTACAAGTGTTAAAGGTAATTGCAGAAAAGAATCTAGTGATCATTAAAGGATCGATTCCAGGTGCAAATGGTTCAACTGTAACAATTAACAAGTAATGAAACTGAAAATATACGATTCAAAAGGAGTAGCTACTGCGAAGTCAGTAACACTTTCAGAGGAGGTTTTTGGAATCGAACCAAACAACCACGCCATTTACTTGGATGTAAAACAACACTTGGCGAACCGTCGTCAAGGAACGCACAAATCAAAAGAACGTGCCGAAATTGCTGGATCAACTAAAAAGTTGAAAAAACAAAAAGGTACGGGTGGTGCACGTGCAGGTAGCGCTAAATCAGGTACTCGTGTAGGAGGTGGACGTATTTTCGGACCACGCCCTAGAAACTACCACTTCAAATTAAACGTGAAATTGAAACGTCTTGCACGTAAATCAGCTTTCTCGTTCAAAGCGAAGAATGATGGATTAATGATTATTGAAGATTTGAATTTGAATGCAAAAACAAAAGACTTCAAAGCGTTATTAGCTTCATTAAACTTGGAAAACCAAAAAGTATTGTTGATTCTTGGAGAGAAAACAGACAACGTATACTTAGCGGCACGTAACCTTGGAAGAGTGAAAGTCGTAACAACAGATTCATTTAATACATTTGATGTATTGAATGCTGGAAAAGTTGTCTTGGCGGAAAGCTCAATAGATAAAATTCAAACTATTCTTAACTAAACGTTATGCATACAATTATTAGAAAGCCGATCATTACCGAGAAAGCAACTTTACAAAGTGAGCGAATGAATCGCTTCACTTTCGAAGTGACTCGTACGGCTAATAAAATTGAGATTAAAAACGCCATCGAGAAGGTGTATGGAGTACATGTCACAGATGTTCATACATTAAATTATGGTGGTGGTAAATCCTCTGTGAAGTACACCAATAAAGGCATTGTTGAACAAAAAAGTAAACAATGGAAAAAGGCTGTCGTAACCGTAGCAGATGGTGAAACCATTGATTTATTTAACAATTATTAATGTTCAACCATGAGTCTTAAAAAATTCAAACCAACAACACCAGGTCAACGTCACAAAGTGGCTATGGAGTTCGCTGAAATTACAGCATCTTCACCTGAAAAAAGCTTGGTTTCAAGTATGAAGAAAAGCGGTGGTCGTAATAACGACGGTCGTATGACAATGCGCTACTTAGGTGGTGGTCATAAACAAAAATATCGTATCATCGATTTCAAACGTAACAAATTTGATATCCCTGCAACGGTTAAAACAATTGAATACGATCCAAACAGAACGGCAAATATTGCACTTTTGTTTTATGCAGATGGAGAGAAACGATACATTATCGCTCCAACTGGAATGAAAGTTGGAGATCAGATTTTATCCGGTAAAAGCGCAACACCAAATGTTGGTCACGCGATGTTCTTATCAGATGTTCCATTAGGGACAGTGATTCACAACATCGAGTTGAAACCAGGAGCTGGTGGAGTAATTGCAAGAGGAGCTGGAACGTATGCTCAATTGAATGCACGTGATGGCAAATATGCAATCATCAAAATGCCTTCAGGTGAAACTCGAATGATCTTAACTACTTGTCTAGCTACAATAGGTTCAGTATCAAACTCTGAACACAACTTAGTCGTATCTGGAAAAGCTGGTCGCTCAAGATGGTTAGGCCGTCGTCCACGTGTTCGTGGTGTGGTTATGAACCCTGTTGATCACCCGATGGGTGGTGGTGAAGGAAGAAATTCTGGAGGACACCCAAGATCGAGAAATGGTATGCCTGCTAAAGGATTCAAAACAAGATCCAAAAGCAAGTATTCTGATAAGTTTATTGTAGAAAGAAGAAAAAAATAGGATATGAGTCGTTCATTAAAGAAACCGCCATTCGTTCATTATAAATTAATGAAAAGAGTTGACGATGCTCAAGCTGCTAGCAGCAAGGCTGTAATTAAAACTTGGTCTCGAGCGTCTACAATTACACCTGAATTTGTTGGATTAACTTTCGCAGTTCATAACGGAAACAAATTTATTCCGGTATTTGCAACTGAGAACATGGTTGGTCACAAACTAGGAGAGTTCTCCCCTACCCGCAATTTCCGTGGGCATGGAGGTAATAAAAAAGATAAGAAACGTTAAGATTTAAAGCAGTCATGGGAGCCAGAAAACGCTTAAGAGCTGAACAGCTTAAAGAAAACAAAAAGTCAATTGCGATTGCGCATTTGAATAATTCGGGAATCTCTCCTCGTAAGATGAGATTAGTTGCTGATTTAATTCGCGGAGTTGAAGTAAACAAAGCATTGAACATATTACAATTCAATGGAAAAGTTGCTTCGACAAGTCTAGGAAAGTTATTGCGTTCTGCAATTGCTAACTGGGAAACAAAAAACGAAGGTTCTGACATTAGTCAAGAAAAGTTAGTTGTTAGCCGCGTTGAAGTTGGTGGAGGTACAATGTTGAAGAGAATTCAACCAGCTCCACAAGGTAGAGCACACAGAATTAGAAAAAGATCGAACCACGTTACGATCGTAGTTGACGGTACTAAATAAGTTTAAGAAATGGGACAAAAGACAAATCCAATTGGAAATAGACTAGGTTACATCACCGGATGGGAGTCAAATTGGTATGGAGGTAAGGACTACAAAGATAAAATTGTAGAAGACGACCAAATCCGTAAATATTTGAGCGCACGATTGGCGAAAGCAAGCATTGCTAAAATCATCATCGAACGTACCTTGAAGTTAGTAACTGTTACCATCAACACCGCTCGTCCAGGAGTAATCATTGGAAAAGGTGGTCAAGAGGTTGACAAACTAAAAGAAGAGTTAAAAAAATTGACGAAAAAAGAAATTCAAATCAATATCTTTGAGGTGAAACGTCCAGAATTGGATGCTCGATTGGTAGCTGATGGAGTTGCTCGTCAACTTGAAGCACGTATCTCTTTCCGTCGCGCTATTAAAATGGCGATCGCAGGAACAATGAGAATGGGTGCAGAAGGAATTAAAATCAAGATTTCTGGACGTTTGAATGGTGCAGAGATGGCACGTTCTGAAATGTATAAGGATGGTAGAACACCGCTTCATACATTTAGAGCAGACATCGACTATGCATTATCTGAAGCACACACGACTTATGGTCGTTTGGGTATCAAAGTTTGGATTTGCCGTGGTGAAGTTTATGGTAAGCGCGACTTATCTCCAAATATCGGTGTAGCAACTGGTAACGGAAACAACAACAATGGTGGCGATCGCAAACCTGCATCGTTCAAGAGAAAGAAAAAGTAATTAGAGACAGTTAAATTAACAGGAAATGTTACAGCCTAAGAGAACAAAATTTAGAAGAGTACAGAAAGGAAGAAATCGTGGATTGGCGCACAGAGGTTCGACAATTGCGTTTGGTTCTTTCGGATTAAAGGCTTTGGAACCAGGATGGATTACTTCACGTCAAATTGAAGCTTCTCGTATCGCCGTTACTCGATACATGAAGCGTGAAGGAAAAGTTTGGATCCGAATATTCCCAGACAAGCCGGTGACCTCTAAGCCAGCTGAAGTACGTATGGGTAAAGGTAAGGGAGCTCCTAGTCACTGGGTTGCAGTGATCAAACCGGGTTGCATCATGTTTGAAGCAGACGGAGTACCTTACGAAATCGCAAAAGAAGCTATGCGTTTAGCTGCACAGAAGTTACCTGTGAAGTGTAAATTCATTGTTCGAAACGATTATGTTTTACCAATTTAAGATTGAAACATGAAACAAGCAGAAATCAATAAACTATCGATTGAGGATTTAAAAAATCGTCTAGTTGACGTCAAAGGACAATTGTCTAATTTGAAATTAACTCACCGCATGGCGCCAATTGAAAATCCATTACGCATTACAGCAATGCGCAAAACGGTTGCAAGATTGAGTACAGAATTAACAAAACGTTCAAATCAAGCTTAGGCTTGAACTAAAAAAATGAACATGGAAGAAAATCGAAATTTAAGAAAAGAAAGAATTGGTGTCGTTACGAGTAACAAAATGGAGAAATCTATCGTAGTTGCTGTGGAGCGTAAAGTGAAGCACCCGAAGTACGGGAAATTCGTAAAAATGACCACTAAATTCGTTGCACATGATGAAACAAACGATTGCCACATTGGTGATGTTGTTAAAATCATGGAAACACGTCCTTTGAGTAAATCAAAGAACTGGAGATTAGTAGAAATTGTTGAAAGAGCTAAATAACCGGAGAGATGATACAAACAGAATCCAGACTATCAGTTGCAGACAATTCAGGAGCCAAAGAAGTATTGTGCATCCGAGTTTTAGGCGGAACGAGAAGACGTTATGCTTCCGTAGGTGACAAAATCGTAGTAGCTGTGAAAAGCGCTATGCCAAACGGAGCAGTTAAAAAAGGGTCCGTTGCGAAAGCAGTAGTTGTTCGCACCAAGAAAGAAATTCGTCGTCCTGACGGATCTTACATCCGTTTCGACGATAACGCTTGTGTGATCTTAAACCAAGGTGGTGAAATGAGAGGTACACGTATTTTCGGACCAGTTGCTCGTGAATTGAGAGAGAATAACTACATGAAAATTGTTTCACTAGCACCTGAGGTGTTATAATTATTGAAAAATGCAGAAGAAACTACACATTAAAGTTGGAGACACCGTGAAAGTGATTTCAGGTGAGTCCAAAGGTCAAGAAGGGAAAATCTCTTCCATCGACCGTGAGAAAATGCGTGCTACTGTATCAGGTGTAAACATGATTAAAAAGCACAACAAACCAAGTGCATCTAACCCACAAGGTGGTATTGAAGAGAAAGAAGGAACACTTCACATCTCAAACCTTATGGTAGTTGTAGGTGGTGTTGCAACACGCATCGGTCGTAAAGACGAGAAAGGAAAATTAGTTCGTTATTCAAAGAAATCAGGGGAGGTGATTAAATAATGAGTTACACACCAAGATTAAAAGAAAAGTATAGAGGCGAGATTATGCAAACGCTTCAGGAACGTTTCGGATACAAATCCGTTATGAGTGTTCCTAAATTAGAGAAAATCGTTTTAAGCCAAGGTATGGGTGATGCGGTAGCTGACAAGAAATTAATCGATAGCGCTGCTGCCGATTTATCTCGAATCGCTGGTCAAAAAGCCATTACTACTTTGTCTAAAAAAGATATTTCCAACTTCAAATTACGTAAAGGAATGCCAATTGGTACGAAAGTTACCTTGCGCGGTGATAGAATGTACGACTTTTTAGATCGTTTACTTTCTGTAGCTTTGCCAAGAACTCGTGACTTCCGTGGTATTAATCCAAAAGGATTTGATGGACGTGGTAATTTCAACTTAGGAGTGAAAGAACACATCATCTTTCCTGAGATTGATATCGACAAAGTAAACCGTATTTTAGGTATGGATATTACTTTTGTAACATCAGCTGCTAGTGATGAAGAAGCGAAAGCATTATTAGATGCATTTGGATTTCCATTTATTAAAAAATAAGAAGAAATGGCAAAGGAATCAATGAAAGCGCGTGAGCGCAAAAGAGAAAGGTTAGTTGCTCGATACGAAAAGAAACGTGCTGAATTAACGAAAGTATTGAAATCTACAGATTCGTCTGAGGAAATTCAATCAGCTAAGTGGGATGCAATGATGCAATTGCAAAAATTACCTGCAAACTCTTCCAAAATCAGAATGCACAATCGTTGTGGATTAACTGGTCGTCCAAGAGGGTACATGCGTCAATTCGGTATCTCAAGGGTAACTTTTAGAGAAATGGCTTTGGCCGGAAAAATCCCAGGAGTTAAAAAGGGAAGTTGGTAATTAAAGAAAAAACACAGAAGAAATGAATACAGATCCGATAGCAGATTTTCTCACACGCATCCGTAATGCGAGTGCTGCAGGTTTGAAAATGGTGGAAATTCCTGGTTCAAACATTAAACGTGCAATGGCGCAAATTTTGTTTGACCAAGGTTATATCCTCAACTACAAATTTGAAGATGATAACAAGCAAGGAACGATTAAAATTGCATTGAAATACAATCAATCAACTCGTGTTCCTGCCATCACTAAATTACAACGAGCTTCTCGTCCAGGATTACGTAAGTACAGCGGATCAGTTGATATGCCACGCGTATTGAATGGTTTAGGTATTGCGATTGTCTCAACTTCGAAAGGAGTAATTACAGACAAAGAAGCACGTAAATTGAATGTAGGTGGAGAAGTCCTTTGTTACGTTTATTAAAAATTTAAGAAATGTCAAGAATTGGAAAAGCACCGGTAACTATCCCAAGTGGCGTTGAAGTCACTTTCAAGGATGCAGTTATTACGGTTAAGGGGAAAAAAGGTGAATTGTCACAAGCGATTGATACTTGTGTAGGTGTAACCATTGAAGACAATGTGATTACTTTCTCACGTCAGTCTGATGCGCCAAACGATCGCTCTAAACATGGTTTATACCGTGCGTTAGTATTCAATATGATCGCTGGAGTATCTGAAGGATGGAAAAAAGAAATGGAAGTCATCGGAGTTGGATACCGCGCAAACGCAACAGGTCAACAATTAGAATTGGCTTTAGGGTTCTCTCACGCTATCATTTTGGAAATTCCAAATGAAGTGAAAGTTACTACAACTACTGAAAAAGGAAAGGCTCCAGTTGTTTCACTTGAATCATTTGACAAACAATTGTTAGGTCAAGTAGCAGCTAAAATTCGTTCGTTCAGAAAACCAGAACCTTACAAAGGAAAAGGTATTCGTTTCGTTGGTGAAGAAATTCGTAGAAAAGCTGGTAAGTCAGCAGGTAAAAAATAATAGGTAGATTATGGCACTAAATAAAGTATTAAGAAGAGCTAAAATTAAGCGAAGAATTCGTAAGAAAGTTTTCGGAACAACAGCGATTCCAAGATTAACAGTTTTTAGAAGCAACAAGCAAATTTACGCTCAGTTGGTAGATGACATCTCTGGAAAAACTTTGGCATCAGCCGGTTCTTTGAAAATGGAAGATGCTCAAAAAACAAACAAGGTAAACCAAGCTTCTATTGTAGGTAAGAAAATTGCTGAAGTAGCTGCGCAAGCAGGAATTGAGAAAGTGGTTTTTGACCGAAACGGTTACTTGTACCATGGTAGAATTAAATCTCTAGCTGATTCAGCAAGAGAAGGAGGACTTAAATTTTAATAAGAAATGGCAGCTCAAACAGTAAATAGAGTAAAATCAGCAGATATCG